>JAJVIQ010000037.1 GCA_022071965.1 Gammaproteobacteria bacterium | reverse complement strand
CTGGCCGTGAATCACATGCCGCTGGACAGCCTCGAAGCGGCCTGAAAACACAGTTTCGGTGCAGGCTCATGCCCGCGTCAGCGGGCGTTATGCCGGAACCAAAGTCAGTCCCCACGACACGGCGCCTGCGGGCGCCGTGTTCTTTTCAGCCGGGCACTCGAAAGCGCAAATCCACCGCCCGGATAATGACGCGGCGTCCAACCCCTTGTCTCGTCGATGCTTTCCCGGTCTGGGCGATTTATTATCCAGGCGTCCGGATAATGAAAACCGAAGCGGTCGCTGCGGTAGCGCGCGAAGCTTCGGATACCGGCCCGCCGCCGCTCAATGCACGATCCCCTTGCCGACATCGCGATAGGCGTCCAGCGCGGCCTGCCTGACCGCTTCGTCGACCAGCGGAAAGGTGGCGAGGATGTGGGCGAACTCGGCCTCGGTGAACCCGTACAGATGCGCCACCAGGCCGTCGAGTTCGGCGCGCAGGCGGGCGCGCTCGGCCGTATCGGTGGCGCCGTCGCTGTGGTCGCGCAGGCCAACCTCCTGTGCCAAAGCATCGAACTCGGGCGTAGTGCAGGTCAGGCGGGCAGCGCGGGAGACAATAGGGGCGAAGTCAGCATCATTCGCGCCGAGTCTGGGAATCGGCAGTTGATACAGGTAGAAAAAATTGATGGTTGTCGTGACCTTCTGCCGCAGCATCCAGTCGATGACGAAACTGTTCCAGATTCCGCACAGGAAAAGCTGTGTAGCGCAGTCGATCAGCAAATTGCCGTCCTGATCGAAGACCTTGACCGTGGGTATCTTGTTACCGTGAAACGTGGGCGGAATCACGGCAGCGACTAATGTCCGCTCGTTGGTATTGGCTGCGATGTCCCGGAAACCAAGCCTGTACGCCTGATAGTCCATCTGCTGAGCCTCATCCTCACGACGCCCAAGCAGGGCCGATCTTCCTTCCTTCGCATCGACCCAATAGCGGGGTTTTTCATAAGCCGCATCGAACTGCCAGATCATCTTGCCTTCGAAGAGTGGCAACCGCCCCGCTGCCGGTTCGGTCCTGAACAGCTTGCTGTCGTTGGTCATGTGGAACTCGGCAGTAAATGCGACGTTCCACTCGCCCGCACGCTGCTCGCCCAGCAGAGGATGCCGCAGCATCTTTTCGGCGATCGCCACGTCCTGCCCGCTCTTGAACTCCATCACCGAGTGCGAATCCGGCGAGAGGCGGCGGATCAGCGCCACGTCCAGCCACAAGGCGCCCTCGCCGGGAAAACGGTCGAGCTCGGCCACGTCGTGGCGCATGAAGGCGGCGGGGAAGCGCGACGTGCCTGCCGCCGGCGCCAGCAGGTCGTCTGGCGGGGCGCTGGCGCCGCGCTCGCCCGCCGCTTGCAGCCGCGACGCGGCGGTCTTTTCGAAGGTCAGCACGACGAACTTGAAACGGCTATCCACCCCCTCGAAAATAGCCTTGCGGTTCTCGAAGCAGAACAGGCCCTCGATGCGGGTGTGCTCGAAGAGCAGGTCGCGCAAGCCTTTGGCGCCGAGGTCGGTGTAGATGCCGCTCGGAATGACGATGCCGCAATGCCCGCCGGGGCGCAGCAGATTGAAGCTGCGCTCGACGAAGAGCTTGTAGAGGTTGAGGTCGGAGCCGGTCTTCTTGCCGCCGACGAGGGCCGACTGCCAGCCGTACTCCGGCGCGGCGCGGAACCAGGCGCTCATGTGCGGAAAGCGGCTCTCGTATTCGAGCCACGCCTCGCGCACCGCCCTGTCCCTGAGCAGCTTGCCCTGCTCCTTCTCGAACACCTTGATGGTCATCTTGTTCTTCGTCACCAGGTCGGAGTGGTCGGCGAAGAACTCCTTGGCCTGCGGCTTGAACACCTCCCACGGCGGGTTGGCGAGGATGATGTCGAAGCCGCCACGCTTCTGCATGATCTCGTCGAAGACATAGCCCCAGTGGAAGGGCCGCTCGGCGTCGATGTCGGCGCGCTCGATGCGGCGCTTCTTCGGCTTGCCGAGGGACTGCCTGGCGGCATCCCAAGCGGCCTGCTCGTACTTCACGCCGAGGGCTTCGAACTGGTCGCGCAGCAGTTCGTTGAGGATGCCGTTGGCGTGGCGCATCTCGGCGTCGATGTCGTCGCGCAGGACGCGCAGGTCGGCGCCCTGGCCGAAGAGCTGGGCGCTGTGGCGATAGACATCCAGCTTGCGGTTCTTCTCTTCCAGCAGGCGGCGGAAGGGCGTCTTGAAGAGGTCGTCCTGCTTGCGGTCGAATTCGTGCTCGTCCACCCGCATCAGCCCCACCAGTGAATTGCCGGGCAGGATGTTGAAGTCGATGTTGGGCAGGGGCTCCAGGTCGTCCACGCGGCTCACCGAGGAAACCATGGCGAGAAAGAGCCGCAGCTTGGCGATCTCGCAGGCCTCTTCCATGATGTCGACGCCGTGCAGGTTGTCGGTGACGATGCGGCGCTTGATGTAGTAGCCGATGCTGGGGTGATCCTTCTGAATGGCCTTGAGCCAGTTCGAGAGTCCCCGGCTGGCGCCCAGTTCGGCGCGCCCCACCACGGCGTAGTAGATGTTGATGAGGGCCTTGAGGGCCGCCACCAGGAAGGCGCCCGAGCCCACCGCCGGGTCGAGCACGGTGATCGAGGGCAGCACTTCGCCCACCAGCTTGAGCGCGGTGCGCGGGTCCATGCGCGCCAGCAGCTCGTCGACCGAATCGAAGGCGATGGCGGGCAGCCCGAGCTCGGGCACGGCGGGGGCGTTGATGCGCTCCAGCACCAGCTTGTGGATGCTGCGCTCGGCCAGGTAGCCGGTGATCTCGGGCCGCGTGTAGTAGGCGCCGAAGGCCTTCTGGTTGATGTATTTCTCGAAGATGTAGCCGAGCACGTCGGGGTTGATTTCCTCGGCGTTGCCGGCGGGAGTGTCGTCGAGGTGCCAGGTGAAGGCGGCGAAGACTTCGAAGACGCCGACGAAGGCGGCATCCCGGATATTCAGCGTGAGGCCGACGCGCGACTGGCCGAGCGCGTCGAGTTCCAGCCGGTGATGCAGGAAGAGTCCGCCGTTGAGATACGGTATGCCGCCGGTGAGACGGCGCGCGTCCTCGCCGCGCTGCGCCTCGGGCCGGGCGAAGGCTTCGAAGAACAGGGCCTTGAGGAATTCGCCGAAGAAGCGGTTTTCGCCGCGCTCGCGCGACTGGGCGAATTTGCGCGGCAGGTAATCGTAGTCGCCGCCGTCGAGGAAACCCTTTTTTTGCAGGAACCAGACGAACATCAGGCGGTTGAGGATCACCGAGGCATACCAGCGGCGGTCGCGCGCGTCGTCGATGCCCTCGATGGCTTCGAGCAGGGCGTCGTGCTGCTCCTGGTAGCGGGCGTAGAAGCGCTTGGTGGTCTGCTCTACGTCGAGGGCGGCTTCGAGGCGGCGCGCCGCTTCCAGCACGGGCAGGCGGCCAGCGGCATCAAGTTCGGAGAGTTCCACCACCATGGCGTGCAGCTTGGAGGCGAACAGGTCTACGGGCTGGCCGCGGAAGTATTCGTGGCGGCGCGGGATGGCGCGCGGCTTGCCGGTCTCGGCATCCTTGCCGCGCTTGACCCAGTACCAGAGGCTCTGCGCGGGCCGCTCTTCGCGGTCGAGAAAGATCAGGAGGTTTTCGTAATGGTCCTGGCTGATGCGCTGCCAGATGGCCTTGCGCCCGGCCTCGTCCGGCCACACTCCGGCAACCACTTCCAGCACAACGATGCCGGACAGGTGCGCGACCATGCGGCGGCGGAAACCGAGTCCCTTGGCCTCGTCGTCGCGCCAGGCACTCTCCGCGCGGGGCGGATGCTCCCAGCCGAGCACGTCGGTAAACAGGGCGTTGAAGTCGAGCTTCTGCAGGTGGGTGCTGAAGCGGGGCAGGTCGAGGCGGGTCATGCCGGTGCCGCTCCGGGAAATGCCGCGCCCCGCCCCAATCCCGCCATAACCTCCCCCATAACTGCTTCGCTCCCCTTGCAAAACAAGGCGTTGGCCAACCCGATCACGCCATATCGTTCATAACTGGCGTTTGTCGGGCGCCAAGATGTAGTGTGCGCCGCGGCGCTCGCCCTGGAGTTCGATCACACCTTCCTTGAGCAGGCGGGCAAGCAGGCCCCTGGCCTCCTCCGGCCCGATCCGGCACAACTCCATGACCTGGGCACGCTTGATGCGACCATGTTCGCGGACATAGTTCTTGACCATTTCCGCCTGCTGCAGGGAACTGAAGCCGGCCTGGCGAATGAATTCCGCGTGCTGCCCGAGGCTTCGATAAAGTTGCGGACCGAGCAGGTATTGGCGGTTGCGGTCGGAACCCTGAGCCACCAGCAGGCCGCGCTCCAGCAGGTTCTCGCAAATCCGCCTGACCTGGCCTTCGTCGCGCTGAAGTTCGACGGCCAGCGCCGATGCGGACAAGCGCCGGGAACGGCGCAAGGCGGTCAGCACCAGCAAGGTTTCGACCGGCAACTGGCCCTGCTGCCTAGCCTCTTCCTGCAGGACCAGCCGGACGAAATCCAGGTCGGCGGGCGCGGTGCTGACGGCGAGCTTGACCAGGTCGGACTGGGACTCCGAATAATCCGGCGCCGGGCGGCCGAAGCGCAGCATGCCCGTGTAGATCAGATCCACGCCGCGCCCGGTGCGCTCGACCAGGCCGAGCCGCTTGAAGGCATCGGCCAGCGCCGGATTGCGCGGGCGGGGCTCGGTGGTCAGCAGATTCTCCGCCGTGACGCCCTCGACGAATCCGCCCGGGTTGCTGACGATGAGCTGGTCGGCTTCCCAGCAGATGCGAATGGCGCCGCGCCGGGCGTAGTCGCGGTGCACCAGGGCGTTGTTGTAGGCCTCGCGCAGCGCACCCCAATCGACCTTGGCGATGCCGATCCGGAACAGGCCTTCGTTGAATTCCTGCTCCGTATTGATGCCGCGCGACAACAGATCGAGCCATTCGACGACTTCCACCAGCGCGCTGCGGGAGGATTCATTGACGCGAACCTGGGCGCCGTCGAGCACCTGGAACAGAATTTCATGCGTGGGCACCAGCCGGGAGAGGCTTTCTCTGCGGCCGATCAGCAGCAAACCGAGCAAGGTCGGCTGACGCTTCCCGTCGTGCTGTGCCGTCAGTTGCAAGGCGCCTTCCAGTTCTTCGTCGGACAACCCCGCCAGCGCCTTGTCGCTGCGCGGATTGCCGGCGATGAGCGCACGCAAACGCTCTCGTTGCAGGGGGTCGAAATCCTTGACGGATGCACCTGCCAGGGGCTCTCCGCTCATGTCGATGGCGCGGAAATCCGCCTGGCGGCTGGGATATTCGTGCGGTAGAAAGGCGACGCATTCGGGCGTGCCGTCGAATTTGAGGCGGCGCCGCTTGACCAGGCCATCGGAGCGCGCAACGATCCGCTTGCTGCGCGGCACCTCGATGATCGCCACCCTCAGTCCATCGACGCTGACTTCCCCGACGCGAACCTGGCAGGAAGGAGCGGTGCGATTCGCCACCATCGCCGCCAGCCCGGAAATCTCCCGTGGTCTGGATGGATGCAGCCCGGTGACGGCACCGTCGTTTTCGACGCCGACGAAAAGCGTGCCGCCTTCTCCGTTCGTCAGGCAGACAACCGCTTCGACGAGTTCGTCGTCGCTGAGCCGCTCCGCATCGCTTTTGAATTCGACCGTGAGCGATTCGGCATCGGGTATTTCGGGATGCGGCGCGCTCACTCCTCGCACCTCAACCCCATCGAGCACACCACGCGCGGCTCGCGCAGCGCGGCATCCTCCTCGGCGTAGGTCAGGCGGCCTTCCTCGCGCAGGGACTTGACGGCTGAGGCCAGTTCTTCGTCGTTCACGCCGCCGCGCATCAGGCGATTGAGCAAGTCGGCCGCGGTTTCGAGCAGCGGGCGGAGATAGATGTCGTCGAGCGCCCGCTCCAGTTCCTCGTCGCGGAAGAGCGTGCTCGCCTGTTCCTGCGCGTAATGCTTGAGGCGTTCATAGGCGCGCCGGCGCGGGCTGGAGGGGCGACCGAGGCCGCCGCCGACGGATTTGTCCTGCGCCACCGCGATGCCCAAGCCGGCTGCGACGAGTTCATGGTGGTTCTCGGCGCGCGGCACGGCCGCGGTGTCGGGAGCACACTCGGCGGCGCGCAGGATGGTGAACTGCGATTCGGTCACCGTCTCGCCGGCTGGGCTGATCCAGGCCAGGTGGTCGTTGCCCTCGGGGGACTTCACGTAGACCAGCGCGCCGCCCTGCGCGGCCTCTTTGCCGAGCAGCGGGAAACGGGCTTCGTCGAGCTCGAAGGCGCGCGCCGAGTACACCACCGGCGGCAGGGCCTCGACGGCATGCGCGAGATCGGCATCGTGCTCCGTGGCCTGTTTCCACACCTGCCAGGCATAGGAGGCGAGGTCGACCTCGTCGTCGGTGTCATCGAGCACGCCGGAGCGCTCGGTGTACAGGTTGCGGATGGCGTTGGCTTCCTCATCTTCGAAGAAGGCTTCGTCGGTGCCGACCACCTCGGCGTTTTCCAGCAGCCTTTGCCTGATGCGGGCGCGCAACTGGATCAGCCGCTCCACGCCTTCGGCGGGCAGGAAGGAGTAGCAGTGGATTTCCTCGGCCTGCTGGCCGATGCGATCCACCCGGCCGGCACGCTGAATGAGTCGGATGATGGCCCAGGGCAAATCGAAGTTCACGACGACGCTGCAATCCTGCAGGTTCTGGCCCTCGGACAGGACGTCGGTGCAGATCAGCACACGCAGTTCATCCGGCTTGGCGACATTCTTGTTGTTGGATTTCGGCGAAAAACGGCAGGCCAGCGCATAGGGGTCGGCACTGGCGCCGGTGGCCGATTCGAGCTGGGCGATGCCGGCCCGGCGCAGCTCGCGCGCAAGGTAGCGCGCCGTGTCCGCGAACTGCGTGAACACGAGCACTTTCTCCTTGGCGTGCGTCCTGGCGATGAGTTTGTGCAGCTCGTTGAGTTTCTTGTCGTGTGCCGTGTCCCACGGCCCGTACTCCTGCAGGAGCCGGTCCAGCGCCTGCGAATCAGCCGCCAGGTGCTCGGCCAGCGACGGCTTGAACAGGCGCGGGGAAACCCACTTGAAGCGCTTCTTGTATTCGCTGGCGTACTGCTGATAGATCGCCTTGGCGCGTGCCATGTCGTCTGGCAGCAACCCGGCCTCGGCAACGGCATCGAGCACACCGTCGAGCAGGTCTTCCGGATCGCCCTCCAGCCCCTCGGCATCCTCGTCGACGCGGTCGGCGTCGAGCAGGCCCGCATCGAGCACGCCCACCGGCAGGTCCAGCCCGTTCTCGATGGCGTAGAGGTAGATCCGGTTGCGCAGGATGTGCCGGTCGATCGACTGCAGGAACGAGAAACCGGACGACTCCAGGCGCTTGAACAGGTTGGTGCGGCAGAAACCCATCAGCCGCTTGCCGGCGCGCCCCAGATTCTCGATGAACTTGCGCTCGGCCGGCGTGGCTTTCTTTTCGGCTACGGGATCGATGTAGTTGAACAAACCGTAGCGCGGTACATGCAAGGCGTTGATCAGGTCCACCACCGGCGCGGAGTAGAGCCGCGCATAGCGATCCTGGGTGTCCGTGTCGTCCACGGCGAACTGCAGCGACACGGGCTTGCGGACGGGGAAATAACGCTTCTCGCCGTCTCTGGACAGCAGGCAGCGGCGCCCATTCTTGTCCGGCTCGGTATAGTGCTCGATGATGAAACTCCGGGTGCGCCGCACCATGTAGAGGCGGATCAATTCGCGCCAGTCGTCGAACTCCTCGCTCTTTTCGATGGCCACGATGGAATTCACCTTGCACTGGTTCTTGCGTTCGAATTCGACTTCGCTGAGGCCATGCTTGCGCATGTGGCGCTCGGGCCGGATGCCAATATTGGCCTTCTCGTCGATGAACAGGCGCAGCTGGCTGGAAAGATCGGTCTTCGTCTTGTTGTAGGGCGTGGCCGTGAGGAGGATGACCTTGGCGTCGCAACTGCGGATGTACTCGGCGATCGCCTTGTAGCGCCTGCCCTCGCGATTGCGCAGGTTGTGGCTCTCGTCGATGAGCACCAGCCGGTAGCGCTTGAGATCGGGAAGCTTCCGGGTCACCTGCGAAATCGGCAGGACCATGCCGCGCAGCCCGTATTCGGTGCGGTAGCGCTCCCACATCGGTTCCAGGTTCTTCGGGCAGATGATCAGCGTCTCGTAGCCGAGGTCGTCCTCGAACATCCGGGCCAGGGCCGTTGCCATCATGGTCTTGCCCAGGCCGACCACGTCGCCGATCATCACGCCGCCGCGCCGGTGCAGGTGGCGCGCGGCAATCTTGACGGCGCTTTTCTGGAACTCGAACAACTCCTGTTCGAAACGTCCAGGCAGGCGAAACTGGCTGAGACCGGCGCGCGCCTCGGTGCTGAGGTGATAGGCAATATTCAGATAGATGTGATAGGGCGGGATCGCCGTTTCGCGCGCCCAGCTGCTTTCGATGATCTCCGCCAGGTCCGCCGAGACATCCAGCGCCCAACGCTCATTCCAGCGATCCTCGAACCAGCCGGACAAGCGTTGGGTAGCATGGTGATCGAGAACGTCCACATTCAGTTCGCCCTGGCGCTTCAGGCCATGCAGGGTCAGGTTGCTGCTGCCGACAAAACCGGTGATCGGATTGTTGACGTCATCGCGAAACAGCAGATAGAGCTTGGCATGCAGCGGGTGCGGCAGGAAAAGCTTGACGATGACCTGCCCGGCACGCAGCTGGCGCGCAAAACGCCGCAGGCCGGCTTCGTCCTTTCCGCTCGGGATACCGATGGTGATTTGTTCGCGCAAATGTGCGGCGAACTGGCTCTTGAGACGCGCGGCCGTGGCGTTGTCGATGAGTCCTTCTTCGCCGGCGGTACGATAAAGCTCGCGAATATCGTCTTGCGGCGGACGCTGCATGCCCACCAGGACACGGCAGGCTTGGCCTGCAGACGGATCCCACGATTGGATCAGATCGTCTATGGACTGCCAGCCGCGTAAATTCAGATATCCGACACAGAAGTCGGCGCGCGAGGAAATGGAGAGGGTTGCCCGGAGAGCCGAAAGAAGGTCTTGATCGATATTGTCGAAGATTCTGGGCATGCGCGATTATCACATAGCTCAGTGTCATCAAGCGTTCAATGACGGGGATAAAAGTCAGTCCCCGCGACACGGCGATAACATCATGGGTGCGTCAGGAGTGGTTGGATGCCGGCGCCTACTCGCCGGTCAGCACGCTGTAGAGCGGCAGGTTGATGTAGTAGTTGCTCCGCCCCACCTTGCGCTTGTGCAGGAAGCCGCTGGTCACCAGCGCTTCCAGATACTTGGTCGCGGTCAGCCGCGAGACATTCAGGTCGCGCTCGAT
>JAJVIQ010000025.1 GCA_022071965.1 Gammaproteobacteria bacterium | reverse complement strand
CGCGCAGGTGCGGGCGCTGCTGGATCACCTCGAGGATGCGATCCGCACGTCGCAACAGCGCCTGCATCTGTGAGCTGGTGTGATCTTCCAATGGCTCCGGGCGCGCGAAAGGGAGCCCGCCCTACTCTCACGCGATCATCAACAGCTTCGGTAAGTCGTTGATCGGCTAGATGCATAAGCCGCAACGCCTGCGCGCTTACCGTCAGATGTACCGCCACTTCGAGTGGAATCCCCTCGCGCAGCGTTCACCATCGATCGACATCTATCGAGAACAGTCGGCGTTTCAACAATGCTCAGCTGTCGAGGTCTATCGAGATCTATCGCGTCTTCGCGCGCGATTTCTCTGGCGTGAGGCGACTGCCCCCTCGGCGCGAAGTGATCGAGGAGACGTCGGCATCAAAGGCCTTAGCTTGTTGTCGCATCGAATCTTTGTGGCAATTTTCTTACCGTCACAACGTTGCCGCTCAATAGCTGAAGGTCAGTGCGCATCGGCCTTCTGCTCCGCGGCGTCCTTCCACGGCTTGATTTTCGCGAGCGTCTTCGCGAGGCTCGCCTTCGCGATCTCGGTATCGTAGTCCGCCTGCAGGCGCAGCCACCAGCCATCGGAAAGGCCGAAGAAGCGGCGCAACCGCAGATCGGTGTCCGGGTTGATGGCGCGCTTGCCTAAGACGATCTCGCCGATGCGCTGCGCGGGCATGCCGATCTCCTTTGCCAGGCGGTAGTTGCCAATGCCCAGCGGTTTCAAGAACTCTTCAGCGAGCATCTCGCCCGGCGACACGGGTTTGAATTTCCTTCTCATGTCGTTCTGCCTCAGTGATAGTCCACGATCTCGACGTCTTCGGCATCACTACCCGGACGGCGAGCGAAGAAACAACCTGCTGAAGCAAGGTCCGGTGCCCGCCCCGCGCGCAGAGCAGGCCAACATCCGATATTCGAGAAGACGGCGATGTTTGCTGTTCAGTGAAGATCCGCGCCGCTCCGGTTGACTGGCTGGGCACTACTGCACCCCCGCCATCAGGCTCTCGTACGGGATCTTCAAGCCGTCGTGCAGCCTCTTGACCATCCGAAGGCTCAGCGGGCGCTTGCGGTTCAGAACCTCGGAGACGCGGCCACTCTGCCCGATGTACGGCTCCAGATCGCGCGGCGTCAGCCCTTCCTGCTCCATGCGGAACTTGATTGCCTCGACCGGATCGGAGGGACCGAAGTCATAGTGCTTGTTCTCGTAGGCCTCGATCAGCGTGACGAGCACGTCGCGCTCGTCCGCCTGTGGCGTGCCCTCCTCGGCCTGGAAGACCTTCTCAAGGCGGCGGAAGGCGCGTCGCAGGTCCTCGTCGTTGCGGATCGGCTTAATAGTCATTCACGGTCTCCACGTCGATGCGATCGTACTGCGCGTGCGTCCCGACGAACTTCACCCAGACGATGCCCGCCTGGTACTGCACCTCGACCACCAGCCAGTACTTGTTCCCGCCAATGTTGAACACGACGCGGTTATTGCCACAGATGCTCGCGCTGGAGTACTGGTCTTTGATGTCCTGCGGCCGGCGCCACGTGGCCTTGATCGCCTCGGCATACCAGCTGTGAAGCGGCCCTCTGGCATCGGCGCAGCCCGCCCGCTCCCAGAACTTCTGCAGGCTGCGCTTGGCGATGACCCTCACGGGTGGCAGTATCTCCCAAAATGGGAGACCATGCAGCAAACGATGGTCTTGCGTCAATCCTCCGGCCAACCATCTTGCCGCCGAAATGGGCACTCATTCGCTCCCTCTCGCACCTCGCAACGAATCTGCAATTGCGGAGAGGGCATCAGCAAATTGACGTGCTTGCTCCGGCGCTGGCAGTGGCAGGCGAAGGCTGCGTGCGCCGGTTGTCGGGTCGCGATCGAGCCAGGGATGTGAAGGTGCCTCGCTGTCGACAGCAGCGCGCAGTGCCGAAATCAACTGCGTGCCGGCCTGCACCAGCACGCCCCAAGGATCCGCGACCGGTTGCTGCAGCGCCGGCGGGGATGCGTCCGCTGCCGACGCGAGGCTGCCAGCCGCAGCGACCGCGTCGGCGTCGCCAGCTTCTACCGGTGAATCCACGGGTGCGCTCGCGACACTTCCTACCTCTTCCGCCGGCGCCACAGCTTCGCCCTCGCCCATACGGCCGGTGACGCTCTCGACGTCCTTCATGAAGCGGCTCAGGCGCGAGCCGTCGAGGGAAATCTCGCTTTGACCGCCGTCGAGGATACCCGCCGAAAGCGAACGCTTGAAGGCGAGCACCGAGAGCATTCCCTCCTCGATGGTGCCCTTGGAAACGAAATTGACGATCTGCACCGGCCGCGTCTGACCCATGCGGTGGATGCGCCCGATGCGCTGCTCCAGGAGCGCCGGGTTCCAGGGCAGGTCCATGTTCACCAGCGTCGAGGCATGCTGCAGGTTCAGTCCGGCCGCGCCCGCATCCGTGGACAGAAAGACGCGGCAATGCGGATCGGCACGAAAGCGCTCGACCAGCGCCGGTCGTTTCTCCGAAGGCACGCCGCCGTGGAAGCTGACGTAGCCGATGCCGCGATATTCCAGTCTGCGGATGACGATGTCGTGGGTGCGGGTCCACTGGCTGAACACCACTGCCTTCGCGTCCGGCTGTACGAAAACGCCGTCGAGCAGCGCCGCCAGTTCGTCAGCCTTGACGCCGTGGTCGGTTTCCTGGTCCAGCAGATAGGTGCTGTTGCAGGACATGCGCATGTTCTGCAGGGCGCAGGTCAGCCGCCGCTGATCCGTCTCCGACAGGAACTTCGTCCGCCGCCAGCGCTTGACGATCTGCGTCACGATGTCGGCGTTCTCCTGGTGGTGCACCATCTGCATCTCGGTCATCGGAACCAGCAGGTTCTGGTCAGTGCGGCTGGGCAACTGTGTCAGTACCTCGGAACGTCGGCGGCGAATCAGGATCGGCGCCAGCGTCTGGCCGATCTTCTCCAGGCCCGCGTAGCCGGTGACGCGGCCGGTTTCATCCTTGACCTGATGCTCGTGCAGCAGCTTCCATGTAGGCCCCAGCCGGTGCTGGTCGACGAACTGCACGATCGAGATCAGCTCCTCGAGCTTGTTTTCGAGCGGCGTGCCGGTGAGCACAAGAGCGTACGGACTGTCGATGCGCTTCAGTGCCCGCGCGGCGATCGTGTTCCAGTTCTTGATCCGCTGCGCCTCGTCGACGATCACCAGTTCCGGAGCCCACTCGGCAATCAGGTCGAGATCGGGCTTGAGCTTCTCGTAGTTGGTGATCTTGCAGAAATCGTCGGCGCCGAAATCCTTCTGCCGCTGCGCCCGGCCGCCGGCCATCACCCGCGCCGCGCGGCCGGAAAAGCGGCGGATTTCGCTTTGCCACTGGTACTTGAGCGAGGTCGGGCACACCACCAGCACGCGCGAGACGTCGAAATGTCGCGCCAGGATCTCCGTCGCCGCAATGGCCTGGATGGTCTTGCCCAGGCCCATCTCGTCGCCGATCAGGGCGCGGCCGGCGCGTACCGCGAAGAGCGCGCCCCCCGCCTGGTACGGATACAGCGGCGCCTTGAGCAGCTTTGCCAGCTTCCGGTCGGACGCACCGCGCGGGAAGAGGCTGTCGAGGACTTCCGCCCGCCGCGCCGCATCGCGACGGCCGGCGACAAAGTCGAGCGCATCGTCGTAGGCGCGCAGTTCGTGGCCGCTTCTCGCCGCCGTCGCGAGGAAGTGCTCCAGTTCCCCGAAGCGCTCCTCCGGCAGGACGCCGCTGCGGGAGGCGCCAAAAAGCCTCGAAGCCGCTTTCATCACGGCCGGCGGGCAGTCCGATCCGGCGCGGAAGTACACCGCGCGCGTGTCGTCGTTACGCAGGTAGATCTCGGAAAAAGTCGGACGCCACCCGCGGGCAAAAGCGGCCTTCGCCCCGCGCTTCTTCTCGAGTCGGGCGAGGACGAACTCGATGTGCTTGCAGGTGCCAAGTTCGCTGGTGGCGTAATCGGGGCAGGAGCAGTAGTTGTCGCCGGCATTCAGGCCGCGTATCGCCACGCGGTAGCTGGTCTTCGACTGCGGGTTGCTGACGCGAAACTCCGAGAAGAAAGGCTGCTTGCCTCGGTTCTCCAAGAGGAATGACTGGTCGCGCCCGAACTGGCGGCGCAACGCGCGCTGCCAGTCGGCGGGGCCGAGGTGGACCGGCGGATGGGTGCGAGACAGCCTCGGCTCCTTGCCAGATCGGTCGGAAGTACGCTGCCGTTTCACTGTTGATTCCTCGTCTGAAGTGCGCGACTGAGCGGGAGTCTGGCCGCAACGGCTCCTGCAGGATCCACATCACCGCGAATCGAGTAGCCCATCGCCCGGTAGCCACGCTGGCGCTTGTCCCACATGCGAACCAAGGCTGGGTGCCCGGTGTCGACGAAGTCGATGATCCGCACATCGGACTTGCCGGCGTGCTCTCGATGCAACCGACCAGCGTACTGCTGCAACGTTCCCTTCCACGAGATGGGCATCGCCAGGACCAGGGTATCGAGGGGCGGATGGTCGAATCCTTCGCCGACCAGCTTGCCGGTGGCGAGCAGAATACGGGGCGCATCGGGTGGCAGCGCATCGAGTTCTGCGATGAGCGTGGCGCGCTGTTTCCTGGACATCCGTCCGTGAAGAACGAAACGTGGCGGCGCCTCTGCACCCAACGCCACCTGGATGGCGTCGAGGTGCTCGGTGCGCTCGGTCAGGACCAGCACCTTGCCGCCCTGATCGAATGCATTCCTGATTTCTGCGGCGATTGCCGCTGTCCGCACCCTATCGTTCGCGAGGTGCCGAAACACCTCCTGAATCCCAGACTCCGGCGACAGATCGATTCGAGCAAAGCATGATCGAGGCAGCACCTCCAGGTCGTGGAGGACGTCGAGAGGTCTCGCTGCCGTGTGGCGGATCGGCCCGCACTGCATGAAGATGATCGGCTGCTGTCCATCGCGGCGGATCGGTGTGGCGGTCAGGCCGAGCACGTACTTGGCCTTGCATTGCTTCAGGATCGCGTCGAAAGACGCCGCGCCGACGTGATGGCACTCGTCCACGATGACGTGGCCGTAGTTCTCGACGAGGGCATTGACTTCGCCTTGGCGGGACAGCGACTGCATCACCGCGATATCGATCTTGCCGGTGGGCTTTGCCTTGCCGCCGACGATGGTCCCGACCACATCCCCGCACACACCAAGAAACGTCTGCAATCGCTCCTGCCACTGCTTGAGCAGTTCGGTTCGATGCACCAGCACCAGGGTGTTTACGCCACGGCGCGCGATCATCGCGGCAGCGGTGACGGTCTTGCCGAAGGCGGTTGGAGCGCACAGCACGCCCACGTCGTAATGGAGCATCGCGGCAGCAGCCGCCTCCTGATCAGCTCGAAGCGTACCGACGAAACGGGCATCAATCGGCTCGCCGGCGTTGCGTTGGTCCCTCAGATCACAGCGGATCGAGTTTCCGCACAGCAAGTCCTGCGCGGCCTCGAGGCAGCCGCGCGGCAGTGCAATGTGACGGGGATAGTTCTCGGCGCAACCGATCACGCGCGGCTTGTCCCACACCGACAGCCGCATGGCCTGTGCCCGGTAGAACTCGGGGTTCTGAAACGCCGCGAGGCGGATCAGGCGGTTGGCCAGTGGCTGAGGGAGCTCGGCCTTCTCGAAGTAGACGAGGTTCGCCAAGATCACGGTGAGTGACTTCGGCATCGCGCCCGGGACCTTCGCAGGCCGCGGCGAAGTGCGCTTCCACGGTGTCGCCAGATCCTCATCATCGATAAAGGTCACATCGAGGGGATGCACGCCGCCTGTGGCCCGAACGATCGTCGGCTCGATGTCGTGCGGCGACATCGGCTGGATCGACGCCAGGAACTCCCACTGGTCCGGGAGCGGTCGCAGGTCGGAGTCGACAAACACAGTGAAGCCGCTCTCCCGCGGCTTCTTCTGCATCGGCAGGGCGATCAGATTGCCGAAGCCGCCCTTCGGCATGATGTCCTGATTGGGAAACAGTCGGTCGTAAGACAAGAGTTCCAGTTGCCGCGTGCGCGCGCAGGTGTGACTGATGATGGCGGTGCCCAACCGACGGGCGTCCCGGGCCGATACGCGATTTGCGAAGAAGATCCAGGCGTGCGCCCCGTTTCCCGAGCGGGAAGTCTCGACCGCAACCGGTACGCCGAGATCGGCGCACGAACCGGCGAAGGCTCGAACATCCTCTTTCCACTCGGCTTCGTCGAAGTCGATCGCGAGGAAGTAGCAACCATCGTCCTCCAGCAGCGGATAGACACCGATCGTGTGGTCACCGGCCAGGTGGCCGTAGATGGCAGCGTCCGAAAGCGGGATCAACAAGCGATTCCGGCAGTCGCCGCACTTAATTCGTGGCTTCTCGCACACTCCAGCGCGCCACTCGTTCGCGCAGGCAGGTGCGTAACCCGACTTGCCGGTCGTCCTACTCTCCCAGCGCACAGGGTAAACATCCGTGCGACCCCGAAACCGCCGGCGAAAGAGTGCCACCTTCGCCTCGGTGGAGAGTCGCGACGATTCGGGTTGCGGAGGAGACGATGTGGGTTCAGGCGTCAGACGCCACTCAATTCCGTTTGCCTCCAGGAGCGCAATCAGTCGCTCGTTCTCCGCCTGCAGTACGGCCAAGGAGTCGGGCTCCGCCGTTGATCCCTTGCTGGGCAGTGGCCTCCCGGAAGCCGTCATTGCGACCGTTCCCGATCTCGGGGCATCAGCAGCGCCGGATACCGCTTTTCACGCAATTCCTCGATGACCGCATCGGAGAGCTTCCATGCCTCCCCCCTGATTTGCGCGATCAGCTCCGTCCAGACGCGCTCGAATGCCTGGATCGCATCCCCGTCGCTCCAGCGTACGCTCGCCGGCAGCATCGGCGCGACGTCTTCAGTCAGGCTTCGGGTCAACTTCTCCAGCATGCGCTGCTCGGCCATCGCTCGCGTGATCGGCTTGCCCTCCAGGGCCAGGTAGTGGTCGAAGCAGGCGATGACCTTCTGTGGGGCCAGCGGCAGCTGTTCCAGTCCCTGGTCCAGATCGAACAGGTCACGGTTCCTGCGCCGCTGCAGCAGTGCGCGCAGCTTCGTGCCGAACAGTTCCTCGGGCTCGAAGGAGGCGATCTCCGCCGTTCCGCGGTACCAGTCGCTTTCCACGGCAAACGGATACCGTCGAACGGGAAGCAAGCTCGCGTGCTCCCGAGTGTTGATCTCGACCTTCAGCTTGAGCGTCGCCTGCGCATCGATCTCGGGCGTGAACTTGAACACCAGGTGCATCGAGTGCCCGGCCTGCTCGCGGCTGCATTTCCCGAGCCACGATAGCGCGGCGCGAATTGCGTCGACCGTGCCACCGATGGGCTCGGGATGCGTCTGGACCAGGTCGATATCCTCCGAGTAGCGCAGCGGTTGCTTGAAGAGCAGCTTGTGAATCGCCGTACCGCCGCGGAATGCGATCTTCCCCGCCAACGCCGGCGCATTGAACAGGTCGCACAGGGCGCGACAGATGATCAGGTCCTGCTCGACCTGCCGCAGCTCCGGCCAAGGCGCTTTCGTACTCCACGCCTGCAGGAAGGCGGTGGGAATCACTCTGCGATCTCCACCGCTTCATTGATCAGGAGCCTCCACCTTGGATTTCGCTCGCCAGCCTGCGCCAAAGCCTTCACGAGCGGCCTGACGCCCGGATCGAGCGGCAGTGCCGTCCTGGCGCGTTTCACAAACCCTTGCAGCGCATCGGCCTGGCGCGCGTGTCCCGCCAGATCAAGCAGGTAGCCAAGCCGACGAACCGCCGAGTTCTCGTAGGCGCCGGCAGCCTTCTGCAGCAGGCGCGGGCTGGCCTTCGCGCCAATGTCCTTGACGATCTGCGCGACGCCGTTGATGCCCGCCGCCTTGTGGAAGTAGCGCACGCAGTCGAGCAGCGTCAGCTCGACGCCAGCCACCGTGGCGAAGCCGGCGTCGCTCTTCATCTGGCCGACCAACGCCGGCTGATTGACCTGGCTGAAGATCGTCGGAGCCTGATACAGAAACTGCAGGCGATGGCGGCCGAGGTCGAAGTCGCGCAACTGCCTCGGGACGACGACCTGGAAGACCATGCTGGCCTGGTGCGAGGCGCCGTGGAACGCCGCCGCACGCAGCAGCGAAATGCGGTAGTCGATTCCCTGATGCTTCATCAGCGGGTCGATCCATTTCACCGGGTCCGGCGCGCCGGCGACCTGATCTTCAGGGCGCAGGATGAGATAGAAGCCGTGCCTGGGGTTCGCCAGGCGGCGCTTGTTGACCGAACGGGTGATCGCCGCGGCGAGCGCCGAGCGCTTCAGTCCGAGCGCCGCAACGGCCTCATCCCGGGAGAAGTAGGCGCGGCCGCGGGCGAGCAGATCGTTGAGGTAGGACTCAAGGGAGGCCATGCCGTAACATACGCAAAAAGCGACAAATATTCAAGTGTTTTGCATATGATTTGGGTCTACTCCCACTCAATCATCAACGGCTCTTGCAAACCGTTGATTCGCCTGGCTAGTGCTTCGAACCGCGCTGGCTTTACCGTCAGATGTACCGCCATTTCGAGTGGGATCCCCTCGCGCAGCTTCCACCATCCATCAACATCTATCGAGAACAGTCGGCGCGTCCACGATACCCGGCTTTCGAGATCTATCGCCGTCTATCGATTCTTCGCACGCGATCTCTGACGCGTGAACAGACAATCTGCTCCCTCGAGGAGAGATCACGAAGACGCTGGCATCAAACGCGTTAAGCTGTTGTCGCATCGAGTTTTTGCGGCGATTTTTTTACCGTCACAGAGCTACCGCTCTCACGCAGCACCCCTAGCCCCAGACGATCAGCGCTCACGTTGCCACGCACCGCGAGGCCAACGCAACGTCCGTCTGCGCAGGCACGATTGTCTCTCCTCCTCTCTGGGCGCTACTTGCGGCACACAGCGTCCTCGCGGTCGGTCGACCGCAAAGTGGGTCCACGCGTTGCACCCTGCAAGTCCCAAACAGCCTCGGTCTCGATCACCTCGACGAAGCGCTCGGCACTGAAGCCGTCGGGGTACAGGCTCCAGCCGGACTCGCTTGCATCCGCTGCATGCGCCCCGTCGACTCCGTAGTTGCCCGCGAGCAGTCCCCCTGGATCGTTCAAGGGGTGACGATCATCGCGAAGCGCGATGATCAGCTCTTCGACGGAGACCTTCAGAAAGCCGCCGAACCGCTGGTGGTCGCATTCGATGCACGTATCTGCGATCCACACGTGCTGTCGAATAGGAGTGTGGCCGTCGGCCCAACCCAGCATCGTGCGAAACCCAGGATCCGAGGCGATGGCCAGCGACACTGCTTCTGCCTTGCGCCGAAGCTGCTGACCGGCCTTGCGAAGTGTGGTGGTGGCGTGCAGCCACGCCTCCCGCTGAGATCGCCGCAAGAACGTCGACTTCACCTCGATCACGAACAGATGCCCGTCGAGGGCGGCGATCAGATCCACCTCGCCGGCATCCTCCACGTCGCGCGGTGGAATCCAGTTCAGCAGCGTCCTGAACCCGCGCCTCTCGAGCAGCCCGGCGAGCCCTGCTTCGATCCGTTGCGCCTCGTCCCGAGCCTGTCCGCGGCGCGCGCCAAGTCGCCTGAGGTTGTTGATCGCGGCC
>JAJVIQ010000032.1 GCA_022071965.1 Gammaproteobacteria bacterium | reverse complement strand
CGGGCGGACGCCGGGCGGCGGCGCTCGTCGCCGTGCTGCTGCCGGCCGCGGTCTTCGCCCTTTACCTGCATCTCGGCAGGCCCGACGGCATCGGCGCACCCCCCGAACCCGCCCACGCGGCCGGGACCGCGGACTTCGAACGGCTGGCCGCGAACCTCGCCGGGCGGCTGGCGGCCGCGCCGGACGACGCCGACGGCTGGATCATGCTCGCCCGCACGCGCATGGCGCTCGATCATCACGACGCGGCGGCGGCCGCGTACGCGCGGGCGGCCGGTCTGCGGCCGCAGGACGCGGACCTGCTGGCCGACTACGCCGATGCGCTGGCGCGCGCGCAGGGACGCCTGGCCGGCGAGCCCGAACGGATCATCGCGCGGGCGCTCGAGGCGGATCCGGAGAATCTCTCCGCGCTCGCCCTCTCCGGCTCGGCGGCCTTCGAGCGCGGCGATTACGCCGGGGCCGTGCGCGCCTGGGAGAAGCTGCAGGGACGTCTCCCGGCAGACTCCGAGCCGGCGCTGGCGGAACGGCTGCGCGAGGCGCGGCAACTCGGCAACCTGCCCGCGCCGCCCGAGGCCGCGGAGGCCGCGGAGGCCACGAATGTCGCGGCGCCGATGGCGGCCGTCAGCGGCACGGTGCGGCTCGCGCCCGCGCTCGCGGACCGGGCCGCCCCCGAGGACACGGTCTTCATCTACGCGCGGCCGGAGGCCGGTTCGCGCATGCCGCTCGCGCTCACGCGCCTGCAGGTGCGCGACCTGCCCGCGGAGTTCCGGCTCGACGATTCGATGGCGATGGCCGGCGGCGCGGGCATGTCGGGCGCCGGGCGGGTGGTGCTCGTGGCGCGGGTCTCGAAGTCGGGCAACGCCGTGCCGGCGAGCGGCGACATGGAAGGGATGAGCGCGCCCGTCACGCCCGGTTCCTCGGGCGTCATCATCGATGTCTCGCGCGTCATCCCGTAGGTGCGCGACATCGTCGCGGCACTCGGCCGCTCACGCCAACGGGGCCGCAGCGCATGGCGTGATCGCCTCAGCGCGCCGGCGACATCGAAAACCCCTTGCAGGGATCGTCGCGCTCGACGCGCGGCGTGAACCAGAGGTAGTCGAACGGCGGCCGGGACGGCGCGGAGGTCGCGCCGTCCCCCGTCCGCCCGTCGCCCGCGTCCACCTCGACCAGCGCCACGCTCGCGACCGTGGCTTCCGGGTCGCGCCGGCGCAGATACAGTGGCACGCCGACGTCGTTGCGCGCGTGCAGGCGGCCGAGTATGACCACCGCCCCGGACGGCGCGCGGCGAAGCAGCGCATCGGCCATGGTCGCGTCGCGCGCCCGCTGCGTGAGCACGAGCTTCGGCAGCAGGTCATCGGGCGCCCGGCCGCAATGTCCCTCCAGGATCGCCGCGCGCAGGGTCGCCTCGCGCTGCGCGTTCCAGGTCGAATCCAGCGCCAGCCGGGCGGCGGCGGCCGCTCCCAGCGCCTGCAGCCCGCCGGCGACCACCCTGCGCGCCGCGGCGCGCGAGAGATTGGCCGCGACGATCGGCAGATCCTCGCGCAGCGCGATGTCGACCAGCGGCTCGTAGTAGTGCCAGTCCCAGCCCTTGTGGTACATGCGTGCGGCCTCGGCGACCGCCGCGGCCGTGCGGTCCGGACGAGCGAGCACACGGTCGATCGTCGCCTGGTCCTCGGTATCGAACTGCTCCATGGCGAGCGCCCTTTGCCCGCCGCCCACCACCAGGGCCTGCAGCACCTCGGCCTGGATGCGGTGATGATGTGCATCGTCGTGGCTCTCCCCCAGCAGCACGAAACGCGTCGCTCGCAGGCGGGCAAGCAGCTCCTCGCGGGTGATGGTCCGGCCGCTGCCGAGCTCGCAGATCTCCCCCGGGGAGGCGCCGGCGCACGGCGCCGATTCGCGCACGGCCTGGCAGCCCGAGAGCGGGGCGAGCGCGGCCGCCGCAAGCGCCGCGGCCGTTATCACGGAGCGGGACACGGGACCTCGCGTCGTCCGGATCGGGTACGGAATATCTTCGTAGGCAAGCCAGGCCACTCCACCGGGGAACCCCGGACCTCCTCGGGCAGGGGCGAGCATTCTGCGAACCGGTGCGTGCGAGCGCAAGGCCGCACCGCCGGTCGGCGGGCGCAGCGTCGCTCCAGCGCGGCCCCGGGGCGCGCTGCGCCGTGAACGTCGACGCCGTGATGCCGCGCACGACCGCGACGAGCGGCAGGACGGCGTCGCTGCCCGGACTCGCCCTGCTCGCCCTGCTCGCCCTGGCAGGCACGGCGGACGTCCGGGGGGAGGGGGACGAGCTGCGCCTGGCCACCGAGGGCGGCTATCCGCCATTCAGCGTCACGGCGCCGGACGGGTCGCTGCGCGGGCTGGACATCGACATCGGCAACGCGATCTGCGCGGAGATGAAACTGCGGTGCGTCTGGGTCAAGGTGGAATGGGAGCGAATGATACCGGCCCTCATCTCCAACAAGGTCGATGCGATCGTCGCCTCGATGACCATCACCACGGAGCGGAAGACGAAGGTCGCCTTCACGTCGAGGTACTACGCGACGCCGCTCGCGCTCGTCGGCAGGAGCAAGGAGTCCCTCGGGCCGGAGCCGGCCTCGCTGAAGGGCCGGAAGGTGGGCCTGGAACGCGGCACCGTCGCGGACAATTTCGCCACGCGCTTCTGGGAGGGCGAGGGCGTGGAGATCATCCGCTACTCGCTGCAGGACGAGGCCTACGTGGACCTGGTCGCGGGCCGGCTCGATGGCGTGCTGACCGATTACTGGCAGGCCCACGGCGGCTTCCTCCATGGCCCGGAGGGACGCGATTTCGCCGTCAGGGGCGCGAAGATCCACGGCAGGAGCGCCGAGGAGCGCGAGGTGATCGGAGAAGGTGCCGGCATTGCCGTGCGCAAGGGCGACCAGGCACTCCGGCGGACCCTGGACCAGGGGCTTGCGGCCATCCGCGCCAACGGCGTCTATGACGGGATCGTCCGCCGATATTTCGCCGAGGACATCTACGGACCGTAACAGGATGCCCCGTCCGTGCGGAAATGCATCCGGCGCCGCGACCGGTGCGGTCCTGTGCCGTCGCGCTCGCCTGGTCGGGCCGTTGATCGGCCTCGCGCTCGCCTGCGGCGCCGCGCGCGCCGAGGTCGTCCTGACCGGCCCGGAGGGCATGCAGCGCAGCCTGACCCGACTGGCGGCGCTGGTGTCCGCGCGAACGGGCATCACCCTGCGCGTCATGCCGGGCGAGGAGCGCATCCTGCTGTCGAAGGTCGCTCAGGAAACCATCCCGTTCGCCATCCTCTGCCGGCGCCTTGGCGATGCGGAAGGTCCCGGCGTGCGGACGGACCTTCTCGGCCACGACGGGATTGCCGTGATCGTCAACGGCCGCAATCCGGTGACCGGCCTGACCTCCAGGCAGCTCGAGGATGTCTACGCGCAGCGCCTCGCCGGCTGGCGGGAGGCCGGCGGCGCCGACAAGCCGATCGTGCGCGTCGTCAAGGACGCCCGCGCCCTGCCGTCGGTTGCCGCGAGGTGGCTGCCGGCGCTCGCGGGACCTGCCGCGCCGGGGACGCACGTCGTCAATGACGACCTGCCCGCCATCCTCCTCGTCGCGGTCGATCCCTACGCCATCGGCTACGTCGGCGTGGCCGCCGCGACGCGATTGATCGCGGAAGGCGCACGCGTCCGGGCCATCGCCGTCGACGGGACATTGCCCACGCCGGCACATCTGCGCAGCGGCGTCTACCCCCTCGCGTGGCCCGTGCAACTGGCCAGCGCGCGCAGGCTCTCGGAGACCGAACGCAGGTTGCAGGAGTTCCTGCTCGCACCGGAAGGGCGCCGCGCGCTGATCGAGGCGGGCGTGCTCGTGGCGGAGAACGGGAGCCCGTGAGAACCATGCGCCTGCGCACGCGTCTGATGGCCGGCTTCGCGGTGATGGCCGTCCTCGTCGTCGCCTTCGCCACCTACACGCTGCTGCAGGAGAGCCGCATGCGCGCGCAGGTGCAGTATCTGGCCGGACAGCAGGCGGACGTGCAGAACCGGCTGCAGGACCTGCGCGAGACGCTGAACGCGATGCAGCAGAATGCCCTGCAGGGCGCGCTGAACCGCGACCGCAAGCTCCTGCTCTACGCCACGACGCAGGCGGCGGCGCTGTTCGAGGTGTTCGAGGAACTGCGCCTGCTGGCCGAGCACGACCTGAGCAGGGAGGATCGGCTCACCCTGCTCGCCTTCCTCGACCGCACCGAGGGCCTTTACCGCGAGATCATCGCCCGCTCGTTCATCACCCTGGGAGACATGGTTGGCGGCGCCGTCCCGGAGCGTTACAAACTCGACAGACTGCGGCTCGACGGTGTCCAGCTCAACAGCGCCTTCGCCTCCTTCCTGGTGCAGGCGCGGGGCGAGACGGCGTTCCGCCTGCAGGAGTTCGACGAAGGGGTGACGCGCCTGCGCGCCATCAGCCTGGCCGCCGCGGCCAGCGCGGTTCTGGCGATGATCGTGTTCTTCGTGCTGATGCAGCACGACCTGAGCCGGCCGCTGCGGCGACTGGAGGCCTTCGTCACCGAGATACGCGAGCCGACGCCGACGAGCAGCCGCCTGGAAGTCGGACGCAACGACGAGATCGGCGCGATCGCCGCCGCTCTCAATCGCATGCTCGACCGGTTGCGCGAGACCGCCATCTCGCGCGATCACTTCAATCATGTCATCGCCAACCTCTCGAACGCGCTGATCGTCGTCGACAGGCAGGGCGGCATCGATACCGCGAATGCGGCCGCATGCGCCGCGTTAGGGCGCCAGGAGGACGAGCTGCTCCGGCGCGGGGCGAGTGAGGTCCTGCCCCCGGTGGTGGCCGCCCTCATGGGCGAGGACGGCGGGGATGGCGAGGTCGAGACCGAGCTGATCGCCGGCGATGGCGAGCGGACGCCGATGCTGTTCTCCGCGGCGAGACTGCCGGAACGGGAGGGCGGCTGGGTGATCGCCGGCACGGACATCACCGCGCGCAAGATGGCCGAAGGCGAGATCCGGCGGGCGCTGGATCGTCAGATCGAGTTGAACGAGATCAGGACGCGTTTCGTGTCGATGACCTCGCACGAGTTCCGCACGCCGCTGGCCACCATACAGTCCTCCTCCGAGCTGATCCGCGACTACGGCGACAGGCTGTCGCCCGAGGAACGCCGCGATCTCATCGATACCATCACGAGCGCGGTGAGAAGGATGACCCAGATGCTCGAGGACGTGCTGCTGATCGGCCGCGCGGACTCCGGACGCATCGAGTTCCGCCCGGTGCCGGTGCGGGTGGAGGATTTCTGCCGCATGGTCGCCGAAGAGACGGCCCGGGCCGCCGCGGAGGACGATCGCCAGTCTCCACGTCTGAGGGTGAGCGCCCACAGCCAGGGAACGGTCGCGTTGCTGGACGAAGGGTTGATCAGGCACATGATTGGCAATCTCGTGTCGAACGCCTGCAAGTACTCATCCGCCGGCCATGATGTCGAGCTGACCATCGAATGCTCCGGCGATGTCGTTGAGCTCATCGTCGAGGACCACGGGATCGGCATCCCGGCCGAGCACCTGCCGCACCTGTACGAGCCGTTCCGCCGCGCCGCCAATGTCGGCGGCATCCACGGGACCGGCCTCGGTCTGGCCATCGTCAGGCGTTCGGTGGAACTGCACCATGGCCGTATCGAGGTGAGCAGCCAGGTAGGCCGCGGCACGCGCTTCGTGGTCACCCTGCCGTTGCGCTGATCCCGGGGTCGATCCGCCGGGCCTCATGCCGGAAACGAACGGCTCGAGGGGATGGGACGTGTGCGGGCATCCATGCACCTGCGGGCGGCGCCAGGCCTCGAACACGCCGGGACCGGCGCCGTATCGCCCGGGCTCCTGGCGCGCGGGCCGAATGGCGACGATCTCCTCGTCCTTCATCCGCGGCATGACCGGCGCGCAGTCCTTTTCGAATCGCATCCTCACGACCCGCCCCTGAATCGTCATCGTCCGGGTTCAGTGCGAGGCGATGAGCGTGCCGGCCGGGACGCGGCCCTGCCGCAGCGCGATGACCAGCTCGTCGACGCGGCGGTCCTGCTCGCGGGTCACCGTGACCGCGGTCGGCCCGGCGTACGGCGCATGTTCCAGCATCCGATCGAAGGCGGAGGCAATGATCGGGAGAGACGGATCGTAGCGGTCGGCAAGCATGAGATGCCGCTCGCCTCGAAGCATGGCGTGCACCAGGCGCTCCCCGGCGTCCAGCTCTCCACGCGCCACGGTGACGGCCGTGGGCCCGGCATAGGCTTCGTGATTCAACATGTTCTGGAAGCCGCTGTCGCTGCTGATCGGGCTGATGCCATCGGCGAGGGCGACCTGCGAAATGGCAGTCAGGAGAGCAACGGTAGCGATACGGGTATTCATATGTGGCCTCTGTTTCACTCTGGTTGGTTGTCTTGGGGCAGCGGGGCTGCCGCGTCCCGTGATAGCGAGGGCCATGCCACCCGCAGGAAACAGCGGCGAATCAACCAGATGGAGGTCTCCGGCATGCGCGGGGGCGGCGCCGGATCGTTCGAGAATGCCAACAGGCCGGAGCGCGGAGCACCGCAAACTCAGCGAAAACAGCGGATTGAAGTGTTGGCAATAACGAACAGGTTGGCGAATGCGACAGCGTTCACGGGCAGTTGCGACCTCGCGCGTCGCGGCGGCCTGTCATTCGGCACGCACGATGGGCACGCGGCGCCGTGAGCTCAGGTCTTGAACAGCGCGGGCTCGATCTGATGGCGGTGGAGGAGCGAGTAGAAATCGCTGCGGTTGCGCTTGGCGATACGGGCGGCCTGGGTGACGTTGCCCTCGGTCATCTTCATCAACTGCAGCAGATAGTCGCGTTCGAAGGCGCGGCGCGCCTCGTCGAACGAGGCCACGTCCTCGCAACTGCGGTTGAGGGCCCGCTCCGCCAGCGCGAGCGGGATGATCGGGGTGGTGGACAGCGCGACGCATTTCTCCACCGTGTTGAACAGCTGACGCACGTTGCCCGGCCAGGCCGCGCGCAGCAGCGCCTCGATGGCGTCGCTGGCGAAACCATTCACCTTCTTGCGGTACTTGGCCGAGAGCGCCGCGAGAAAATGCCCGGCCAGCAGTGGAATGTCCTCGCGCCGGTCCGCCAGCGGCGGCAGCCTCAGGTTGACCACGTTGATCCGGTAGTAGAGGTCCTCGCGGAAGCGATCGGCGGCCGCCTCGGCATCGAGATCCCGGTGCGTCGCCGAGATGACGCGCACGTCGACTTCCATGGTGCGCGCGCCGCCGACCGGGCGCACCTCACGCTCCTGCAGGACGCGCAACAGCTTCACCTGCAGCGGCAGCGCCATGTCGCCGATCTCATCGAGGAAGATCGTGCCGCCCTCGGCCTCCTGGAACAGCCCACGATGGTCGCGCGTGGCGCCGGTGAAGGAACCCTTGACGTGGCCGAACAGCTCGGACTCGAGCAGCTGCTCGGGGATCGCGCCGCAGTTGACGGCGATGAAGGGCGCCTCGCGGCGCGGGCTCCAGTCATGGATCGTCTGGGCCAGCAGCTCCTTGCCGCTGCCGGTGTCGCCGAGGATGAGCACGCTCGCATCGGTGGCGGCGACCACGCGCGCCTCGTCCAGCAGCGACTGCATGAGCGGGCTGCGCGTGACGATGGGCATCTCGTCGCTGTCCATCGCCGCCGGCGCGATGTAGCCGTCCAGGGCCTTCTCGATCTCGGCCAGCAGCACCTTCGCCTCGTAGGGCTTGGTGACGAAGCCGAACACGCCGCAGCGCGTGGCCTCCACGGCCTCCGGGATGGTGCCGTGGGCGGTGAGGATGATGACCGGCAGCATCGGGTATGTCCTGCGCACGGCGTCGAACAGCGCCATCCCGTCCATGCCCTCCATGCGCAGATCGGTGATGAGCAGCTGCGGCTTCTCCGCTGCAAGCAGCGCAAGCGCCTGTGCGCCGCCGTCGGCCGCCAGCACGCGGAAGCCCTCTTCGCGCAGCAGCATGCCGAGCAATCTGAGCAGCGTGGGGTCGTCGTCGACGATCAGGATCGTCGCTGCGGATGGCGTCATGAAGCACAACCCTCGATACACGCTCATTCTACCTCCGCGGGCGAGGTGCGTCCCAGCGACGGATCGTTCCCGGCCCTCGCACGCCGGCCTCTTGCGACACGCATGGCAGAGGCCGGGAGCGCATGGCGCGCGTGGAATGAGTCTGTGGAGGGAGCACGAGCCATTCGATCGCGGTCCCTCGAGATCACATCGCGTGGAATCACGCCGCTGAAACGGAAACCGGACAGCGGTGAAGCGTTCTGAAGCCTTGCGGCAATGGGTGGTTGGGTGGTGGCTACGGGTGGACTCGAACCACCGACCTCAGCATTATGAGTGCCGCGCTCTAACCGGCTGAGCTACGTAGCCATCTGGGGTGCCGCGGGAGGTGCCTGGAGCCGCGTGGTCGCGGCGCCATCCGGCAGCCGAACAGGGGCCGCGATTGTCCGGAAGTTGCCGCGGGGTTGTCAAGGAAGTCGCCGGCCGGCCGCCGCGGCCGGGGAAAGGCGTTCAGGTCTCCTGATGCATCGACCGCGGCGGGCGCGGGAGCGGCGCGGTGGCCGTGTCACCCTCACCCCGGCCCTCTCCCAGAGGGAGAGCAAAAGCAGGATCAGCGCACGCCGAAGACGACGATGGTCTTGCCGCGGGCGGTGAGCAGGTGCTGCTCCTCCAGCGTCTTCAGCACGCGGCCGACCATCTCGCGCGAGCAGCCGACGATGCGGCCCAGCTCCTGGCGGGTGATGCGGATCTGCATGCCTTCCGGGTGGGTCATCGCATCCGGCTCCTTGCACAGATCGAGGATGGCGCGGGCGACGCGGCCGGAGACGTCCATGAACGCGAGGTCGCCGACCTTGCGGTTGGTGCGGCGCAGGCGCGTGGCGAGCTGACCGGCGATGTGCACCACCAGCTCGGGGAAGATCGAGGACAGCGTGCGCAGCTTCTCGTAGCTGATGCTCGCGATCTCGCAGTGGCCGCGGGCGCGGACCAGCGCGGTGCGCGATACGTTCTCGTTGAACAGGCCGATCTCGCCGAAGAATTCGCCCGGGTTGAGATAGGCGAGCACGATCTCGTGACCCTTCTTGTCCTCCAGCGCCACGGTGACCGAGCCGCCGATGATGTAGAACAGCTCCTTGGACGGCTCACCCTGCCTGATTATCGTGGTCTTGGGCGCGCAGTGCCGGCGGTGGCAATGCTCGAGGAAGCGTTTGATGGCGTCGGATCCCGCGGGCGCGGTACGCAACTCCGGCATGATGGAATTTCCCCCTGTAAATCCCGGCTGCAGTGCTCTTAGTGTAAGCAAGGTAACCTCCTGTGTCGAATGACGTTGAGCATGTGGTACGCTCTCCAACCCCTTGATACGGGTTGGAGAGTGCGATGAAAGGCGCCGTGAAGTGGGTCGGTGATGCGATGTTCGTGGCCGAGTCCGGCAGCGGCCATGCGGTGGTGGTCGACGGGCCGCCGGATGGCGGCGGCCGCAACCTCGGCGTGCGGCCCATGGAGCTGGTGCTTCTCGGCATGGGGGCCTGCACCGCCTATGACGTCGTCCACATCCTGAGGAAGGCCCGGCAGGACGTGCGCGGCTGCCGCGTGGAGCTCGACGCCGAGCGTGCCGAGAGCCCGCCGCAGGTGTTCACGAAGATCCACGTGCACTTCATCATCACCGGCAAGGGCATCACGCCCGCCCAGGCCGAGCGCGCCGTGCAACTGTCGGCGGAGAAGTACTGCTCGGCCTCGATCATGCTCGGCAAGACGGCCGCCATCACTCACGACTTCGTGGTGGAGGAAGCGGTCTAACCCGGGGATCGCCGCCGCATACGGCGCGTATGCGGCGCGCCGGAAAGGGGCCGGTGCGGCGCCTGCAGTCGTGGTCCTGGTTCCCTGGACGCGCATGCTGGCTGCAGGACCGGGCGCCTAGGAGTGCCCGTTCTCGGCGAGGTCGCCGTCCTCGCCGCGGAGATTGCGCTCCGCCCGCGCCAGCAGGCCGGGCAGGTCATCGCCCTTGCTCCATTCGGCCATTCCGATGCCGACCGCGACCATGCTCTGGCCGGCGCGCTCCTCTTCCAGGCGCAGGCGGTTGATGTAGGTTTCGATCTTGCGCACCAGCTTGCCGGCCGGCTCGAGCGCCGTCTCCGGAAGAATGAGCATGAAGGCGTCCTTCTCCCAGCAGCCCACCACGTCCACCCAGCGCAGCTTCTCCTTCAGCATCTTGGCGATGCCGCGCACCAGGCGCTGCTTCTGGATCGCCGTCACCGATTCGCCGGTGGGCCCGAGGTCCTGAAGGCGGATGATCACCACCGAGAGCGCGTTGAGGTAGCGGCGGCTGCGCGCCACCTGCTGCACCAGCTCCTGCTGCATGGTCAGCGCGTTGAGCAGCCCGGTGGCCGGATCCAGGCGACCCGGCTCCTTCAGCTCCGGGTAGAGCTGGCGCGGACGGCGGCCGGTCTCGTAGCGGGAGACGTCGATCACGCAGCCCACGCTGCCGTCGAAGTCGCCCAGGCCTTCGAGCTTCTGCGTCACGCACTCGAAGCGGCGCTCGCCGGTGCCGCCGCCGGGCGCGTGTAGCCAATGGATAGTCTTCGACAGGCTCAGCGTCTTGCGCGCCGGCAGCGCGGCGCGTTCGATCCCGAGCAGATGTTCGCGGGGCACGCCGAGCTGATCGCAGAGCGTGTCGTTCACCCAGCGGACCTTGCCGTCCGCATCGGCGATGAACACGCCCACCGGCAGGGCGGAGAGCACGGCCACCGCTTCCGGCGGCGGCAGGGCGTCATCTTCTTCTTTCATACACTCCTCAGGGCACGAGCTTGGGGCGCGTCTGAGGGTGTTAGCGGATTCGGCGGCGGAAACTTTAGACTCCGCCACACTCCGCTTGCCCGCCCGCGGGTGGGCCTTGGCAGGGGGTGCTACGACCCCACGCAGCGCAGGTAGGCCTGCTCGAGATCGTCCATGCCGAAGGCGGCGCAGCACTCCTGCGGCGTGCCGACGAAGCGCGGTGCGCCGCCGTGCAGGATGACGATGCGATCGCACAGCGACTCGACGTCGGAGAGCAGGTGGGTGCTGAAGAAGATCGCCTGGCCGCGGCGGTGCCGCAGCTCCAGCAGGTGCTGCTTGAACATGGCGCGGGCCTTCGGATCCAGGCCGCTCATCGGCTCGTCGAGCACGAACAGCGGGCGGCCGGAGAGCACGGTCGCCGCCAGCCCGAGCTTCTGCGACATGCCCTTGGAGAGGGTGCGCACGGGCTTGGCCAGCGCCGCGGGGTCGAGATCGAGCGCGGCGAGCACCGCCTGGCGCTCGTTGTCGTCATGAGGCCGCTCGTGCATGGCGGCCATGAAACGCAGGAAGTCATCGCCGCGGGCGTAATAGGGAGGCGAGAATTGCTCGGGCAGAAAGGCGAGCCGGCCGCGGGCCTGCCAGGCGCGATGCGAGACGCCGAAGATCTCGATGTGGCCGCGATCGATGTGGCCCAGGTCGAGCATGCCCTTGATGAGGGTGGTCTTGCCGGCGCCGTTGACGCCGACCAGGCCGACGTATTCGCCGGCGCGCACGTTGAAGGTCACCCCGGTCAGCACGCGCTGCCTGCCGTAGCGGCGCTCCACTCCCTCGAACCGTATCGCCTCGGGCATGGGCTGCATGTTATCGCAGCCGGGGTCGGCAACAGCCATGCCCGGCCCGACGCGGGAGTTCCCGGGCGCCGGAACAGGCGTGCCGGAAGAGGGCTCGATCACGCCGGTCGCGGGCATGAGGGCGCCGGTGATCGCACCGGGCACGTTTACTGCCGAGGGAGGTGGAAACAAAAAGCCCGCCGGAAGGCGGGCTGAAGCCGAGGGAGGAGTGTCACAAAACCCCAAACAACATCAGTACAGATAAAACGCGTTGCAGTCGTTGTCGTTGGCGTTGATGTCCCAGATCCGGTTCGGCGACGCGCCCGAAATGCAGGTCGCGGATTGCTCGCTGATCGGCGTGTAGGTGCTGCCGGCGCTGGGCGCACCGCGCAGCACGCCGGATTCGGCCAGGCCGTCGTCGACCTTCACATCCAGCTCACGCGCCACCGCCACCGGCATGCCGCGGCCGAGCACCAGGTGCAGCCGCACCGGCTGACCGGCGGGGGCGAGGTATTGATTGCTGCGTCCGAGCAGCAGATAGCCGCCCCAGGGATTGGTCGGCGCCACAGCGGTGCTCTGGTAGGCCGGCGCACCGCCGATCAGGCCCGCCGTTGCGTACGGCCCCTGGATGAATCCTGACGCCGCCAGGTGCGCCCAGACGGCGCCCGACTCGTTCCACGCCAGCGCGCCCGCGTCCTCGAGGCGACCATTGCCATTGCCGCCGACCGTGGCGCAGTTCGGCAGGTTGGAGGCGCCCAGCACGCTGCAGGCCTGGGTGGCGCCGTTGCCCGGCTGCATGTCGCCCGGGAGCATGCGATAGCGATCGATGAAGCCGTAGTAGGCCGCCTGCACGCCGGAATTCTGGTCGGCGACGTTGCGCACGCGGGCGCTGGTGATGAGCTCCTGGCCCTTCAGGATGCCGCCAAGCAGCAGACCGATGATGACCAGCACGATGGCGATTTCCACCAGAGTGAAGCCGCCCTGTTGTTTCCTGATGTTCGCGACCATAACCTGCCCTGTCCCGGATGAAGATCCACGATTGACTGACTCTCGTATTGCAGAGTCGGTGCCAAGACGGCAACCAATTGATCCTTAAAGACGTCGATACGCTGGCCTCGGTGTTTGTCCGACGTGACTGTCGGAGTTCTCGGCAGTATTGTCGAGATTTGGTCAGTCGCCCGCCCGGACACGCACTGCAGCATGCGTCGTCGGGGGACCGCTCGACCGCCTGGTCAGGCGGGGCTTCGCCACCGGGACGGCGCGGCCGGATGCGCCGTGGTTGGGTAATCGCCGTGGTTGGGTAATATTGGACGGGCGATCGGACACGGATCGCGGACTATTCCTGGGAGTGGCGGCATTGGCTGTGAGCAGGTCGGTTTTTGAAACCACGCTGAGCGGCCGATTCCGCGCCGGACTGCGCCGTTACGGGCTACGCATCCTGCTGGTCTTTCTCGTCTTCCTCGCATTCCTGCTCAACGCCGCCGGGGTCATCGGGCTGACCTTCGACCTGAAGACCGCGCTGCGCTTTCACCCCGGCCTCGTGCAGCACCTCGTGCACACGGGCTCGCTGCCGGCCTTCGTCCAGTCGGCGGATTTCCTCGTGCTGCTGGCCTGCGGCGCGACGCTGTCGCTGCTCCTGCCGGTGCTGAGCCCGATCCGGGCCTCCATACTGACGGTCATCTGCATGGTGCCGCCCATCTGGTTCGCGTACGTGAATCCGTCGCGCTCGGATGCGATCCCGATGGAGTACACGCTGCTCACCATGCTGGTACTGTACGTGGTCAACGTGCTCACCAGCTATTTCTCCGAGACCCACGCCCGCCAGCAGCTCGTGGGCATCTTCGGCCAATACGTGCCGCCGCAGCTGGCGCAGATCATCTCCCGCAGCCCGGAGACCTTCTCGATGGAGGGCGAGCAGCGGGAGATGACGGTGTTCTTCTGCGACATCAAGGGCTTCTCCACCATCTCCGAGCAGATGCCGCCGCGGCAGCTCGCGCGCATGCTCAACCACTACTTCACGGTGATGACCGACATCCTGCATCAGCATGGCGCCACCATCGACAAGTACATCGGAGATGCGATCATGGCCTTCTGGAGCGCGCCGGTGGCGCAGGCCGACCACGCCCGCCGCAGCGTGCGGGCGGCGCTCGCCATGCACGAGAACCTGCAGCGCCTGCAGGTGCAGTTCCGCGACCAGGGCTGGCCGCAGTTCGACATCGGCATCGGCATCAACACCGGCATGATGAACGTCGGCAACATGGGCTCGAGCTACCGCGTGGCCTACACGGTGGTCGGCGACGCGGTGAACGTGAGCTCGCGCATCGAGCGGCTCACCCGCGTCTACAACGCCCGCACGCTGGTGACGGAATCCACGATGGTCGCCGTGCCGGACGTGATCTTCAAGGAGATCGACCACGTGCGGGTGCGCGGCAAGGGCAGTTCCACGCGCATCTTCGAGCCGCTGTGCCGCACCGAGAACGTGAGCAAGGCGCTGATGGAGGATCTGGCGATGCATCAGCGCGCGCTCGACGCCTACTATTTCCAACAGTGGGAGGAGTCCGAGGGGTTGTTCTCCGCGTTGCGGCTGAAGGATTTCAACCGCCAGTACTGCGAGCTCTTCCTGCGCCGCATCGATCAGCTTCGCAGGCACCCGCCCCTCGGCGACTGGATGGGCGTGACCAACTACTCGCGCCGCCCGACCGACTGAGCGGCGCGCCCGGGCGGCTACCAGCCGGTGAGGCGGCCGCTCGCCGCGGTGATCACCACGGCGATGCCGAGCACGGTGTTGATGCCCACGAGGCGCCGGATCCGCGCCAGCGCCGCGCCGGCCGCCGGCATGTCCTGCGCCGCCACCGCGCGGCGCAGGCAGCGGTAGGGCACGAACCAGACGTAAGCGAAGATGACGATCATGGCAACGCCGCCGCCCGTCATCACCCACACATACGGCGGCGCGTCCCTGAAATCCCCGTACATCAGCGCCGCCAGGTAATAACCGCTTGCCGGCAGCACCACGACGGCCGCCCACACCAGCGGGAAGAAGCGCTCGAACACACCGCTCCACAACGCGAACCGCGCGCCCGGCTGCATCTGCGCGGCGGCGACCGGGCGCAGGCAGACGTAGGCGAAGAACATCCCGCCGACCCAGACGACGGCCGCGAGCAGGTGCAGGACCAGCGCCGCGATCACGGCAGCGAACCCGCGGGCGGCGATGGCGCCGGCGCATCCGGCGGCCCGGGCGCGGCGGCAGCGCCG
>JAJVIQ010000027.1 GCA_022071965.1 Gammaproteobacteria bacterium | reverse complement strand
ATGGGACCTCTCGGCCATATCCCTCCCGCAGAAGCTGAGGCAAACTACCACAGGCAACTTAACCGTCGGCCTGCGATGGCGGCGTAACTTAAACCGAACAGCCTCCCCGATACCCGGGGCGATTCAGCCAGATATCGGTAATCGACGAGATCCGGAGTTTAAAGAGAGATAGAAAAAAGGGATACAATTTCCTGGCATGTGCACATAACTCGCCGTGGGTGGACAGGATCTGTGACGTGGACTGAAATCACTCGGCACGCGTGGTGTGGCCAAGGCGTCTAAAGGTGCGTGCACTACGGCAGTCTCTGATTCGGCACAAGCAAGGCATGCTTGCATTGATTGTCACAGGCATGCCTGGCGCACAACGCCTCATGATTGTGTTTCTGATTCAGTACGAGTACGGATTGGAGGTGCTGGGAAAGTTCACAAATGACATATCTATAGTCTTCATGATTACGCTTTTCACCGCGATAGGGTGGGCCAATCTGATTCTTGTAAGAGTTCCGGCCGCCCGGAGCAGGGAACGTCTCGCCGTTGTGCGCGAACTCATGCGTTACATCTTGCCGACAATCGCGGTCGGAGGTTGCGCTATTGCGATCCTTGGGTATATGAATCGCGCATTCGAGCCAGGATCTATGATTGTCGTCTTAATAGGGTGGACGGGCTATCAGCTGGTCCGACATTATCTAATATCGGTTAGCGAGTATGAGATTATTTTGCGAATAGACGCTGCATGTACTGGATGCATTGCACTGCTACTTGCAGGTCCTCTGACATTTCTGAATCCACTTCTGTGCATGGGAGTTCCATTAGGTGCAATTTCGATGTGGGGCTGGATTCAGGTCGAGAGAGGGGCGAAAGGTATCAAGTATGAGAAGTGTCAGGCTAGAAATAATTCGTGCAGATCCGGGTTGGAGTTCGGCTTGACAAATTTCCTTAATGAAGGAATGACGCTGCTCCTTGGTCCGATCAGTGCGATGGCGGCCGGTGTGGCGTACGCGGGTGTCATAGGATTAATTACGGCATTTCTAAGCATAGTGCTGCTGTTCCCTAGGGCATTGACAATGCATTATATGCCTCGATTAGCAGTGGCGGACAAAGAGGAGCGCAAAACGTTCTTCGAAGTCTTCCGCGCATATCGTCGGTATTTGCATGTGATGGTAGTTGCGATGGCATTTGGAGCGGTAATTGTCGGAATCATTATTAGCTGGTACATCGACGAGCGTGGCATGGGTGTAGAGAGGGCGTGGGCCATCCTTCTGCTGGTTCTGGCGAATGCCGTCGTAAATCAAATGGCATTACCAGATTCGGTTCGCCTAATTGTAAAAGAGAAGAGTCAGTTGATGGTTCGGATAAATGCCACGACATTTGTTGCTTATGGCATGTTGCTGTTCACACTGACGAACTCACAATCAGGTATCACCTTCCTTCTTACATTGCTCAGTGGCCAGGGGATGATTGGTCTGATGCGGTTAGGACTGTTGAGGCATTTTGCTGGCCGCATGCAATACGGCAGGTAGAGATGTATTGACCCATACAAGTACTAAGGAAAGTGAGCGAGTCGATGCGACACGCAATGCTTAGAGATGTTGACCTTATAAATCACCGTGTGAGTATGGGGGGCGCGTGACCGGCCTTGTGCTAGGGATATTGTTCTTCGCCAGACCCATAATGTTTGTTGACGCACAATACGCGTTTGGCGGACTAAATTTGTTTGAAATTCTGACCATAGCTCTGACCTTCCTTTTGGTCATATTGGCCGCAGTCAACGCACTACGTGGTAACGGAATCCGTCTATCTCCTATCGACATTGCAATCATAATGTTAGTCGCCTGGTGTTCAACCGTCGCCTTGGTGTATCCGGAGAATACGGACTTCAAAGCGTATGTGAAACTTGTACTCCCCCCTATTACTTTCATGGTTCTAAAACGGGCAATCGCAACGCAACGGCAATACGTAAGACTCTTGCGATTGATGATTATTGGATTTGCAATTCCAGTCGCGCTAAGTGCTTACGCAATTCACGAAGGAACGGGACTGGCCGCACGTATCTTCTGGACGGGCCTGGAACGTTATTCAGGAGTTTATAATGGAATACATACCATGGGACATAATATGGGCTTCCTAATTATGTCGGTGTGTGTCTATCTAATGTTGTGTGACGAAAACGTGAAAGCCTCCATCACGCGACTCACAATGATGTGCTTTCTGCCTGTCCTTTGCGGCGCCGCTCTATATTGTTTGTTTCACGGCCAGGTGAGGACTGTTTATGTTGGACTGTTTGTATTCTTGTCGATCGTCCTAGTTCAATATAGCACGCGATGGTTTATATTCTTCGCGGGCGCGGTGATCCTATCGGTGGCTATGTTTGCCTCAATCTATTCCACCGTGTTCTTTGATGTCGTAGATGTGTTTAGTGGGCACCGCGACATCAAAGAGGCTGGGTCCGGTCGACCTCTTATCTGGCAGCATAATTTGAGAATATTTGCCAATCTTCCTATCGATCAGAAAATAGCTGGCGTTGGAATCGGCAACTACCTGACAGATCCTTTTCGGGATATTGACGCAGCAGACAAGATTACATCGGAACATGTGTGGAATAGTCACAATGACTATTTGGAGATGTTAATGGAGATAGGTGTCATTGGACTGCTTTTGACGATGTGGCTGTATGCAGTTATCGCCAAGCGGGTGCTTCAAATCGAGCGCAGGGCTCGGATCGTCTTCCTTGGTCTACTAGTCGCTGTGGGCGTAATGAACGTTCTAAGCAATAGCTATATCGCGCGATTTGGCCTGGCGCAGATGTTTTTCATGGTGCTGACCTATATAGACATTCCGTTGCAGCGACGCATGCCGACCGAGTCCGCGAAGGCGCCACTATTTCGAATGACATAAACATGGCGCGGGCGAGGAAAGGGTGCTCTAGGGTATTTGTATGAACAAGCAAATGAGTCAAATAGTCGTGGTGTGTGTTTGTGTGTGCTTGTTGCATACGTCTTCAGCCGAGGAGAAAGCAGAGAGTCGAGTGATTCTGGATGAGACTTTTGCGTGGCTTGGTCCATATCAAACAGACACGATGTTGCGACGAATCAGCACGGCGCACTTCAATGTCATCGTACCAATAGTCTGGCATGGTCGTGGTGTAGCGTGGACATCGCAACTCGCACCAGCTGAAGCAGAGTGGGAAAAGGCATACGCTAGGAACGGGATGGACCCGTTGCGCTACCTAATAGCGAGAGCACACAGTCTCGGTATCGAAGTGCATCCATGGTTTACGGTTGCTTTAAGACAGCGCGAGTTTCTCACTGACTACTACGATGCTGGCACGCCAAAAGCGGCGTTTGATGTCCATAACCGGTTGTTTAGGGAATTCATAGTTGCGCTTATGTTAGAAGTCGTGACGAACTACGACATCGATGGTCTAAATATGGACTATGTCAGATCGATGGGAGTGTGCGTATCTGAGAAATGCATTAGTGAGTACCGGCAGAAGTATGGTCGTGATCTAATGGAGGATAGAAACGCTAAGGAGGGCGAGCCAGGATGGATGACTATTGCCGAATGGAACGCCGAGGCGATTGATGAAATCGTCCGGACAGTTGCCGACAGAGCGCGTCGAATCAAGCCGGGACTGGTAATCAGTGTAAGTTCGCATGCGGGTCTATCGGTGCTAAAACACCAAGGAACCGATAGCATCCGGTGGGCGAATAGGGGATGGATAGATGTCTTGTTTCATATGGAATACGCACGACGTTCTAACATCAGATGGAATCTGATCAGCTCTGCGATTGAGGCTTTAGTGGACAAGAGAAAGTTCGTTCTAATGGTAGGCAACTACGACAAAGCGGCAGGAGCATCTGCTCGCGTATGGCCGAGGGATGCGAAGGAGGTCTCCGACCTAATAGGCCTATCGCAGCGATTTGGGAATGATGGGAATGGAGTTGCGCTGTATCAGTATCCTTATCTGACCAATAGCCAAATTGAGGAGTTGGTGCGTGGCCCATTTCGAGATGCGACGCGGGCGCAGTGGATGTTGAAGTAGAGCAGTCGCGAGTCGGTAACATCATTCATGAAATCGTTACATTACAAGTTCCCCCCACGAACCGGCGTTCTATTTGTGGGGCCGGATGCGGACGCACGTGGAGGGATCGCAACAGTACTCGCAACCTATAAGAGAACGGCCTTCTGGAATCAATTCAATTGCATGCATTTCCCGACATGCATCGAGCATGAATCGCGTGTGATGCGCTTAATATATGCCATCCGCCAAATGTGTGCGTTCCTTGTCCTAATGCTGCGGACCAAGCCAGCAATTGTGGGTATCCACACGGCGTCGATGATGAGTTTCTATCGTAAGTGTTGGTATATGGGCATGGTACGGTTATGTGGGCGTCGTTATGTGCTTCATGTTCACCCGGCGTTTTTTCTAAAGTTCTACGAGCAAGGCGGAATACTCAGGAAATGGTTAGTGCGTAGGGCGTTCCGTGGAAGCCAAAAGGTGCTGTTTCTGTCAACGCCGTCCATGCGTGAGTTCGCACAGGTAACTCCGGATGTGGAGATGGACGTGATATCAAATCCGGTCGATGTTGGATCCTATCCAACTGCCAAGCAACCGCACATATCCGGAACAGTTCAGGTTCTGTTCCTTGGCTGGATTGTGAAGGAAAAGGGTGTGTATGACATACTTGATGCGATACCGGAAGTGATTAAGAGGGTGCCAGAGGCTCGATTTGTGTTTGCGGGGAATAAAGAGGTGGCGAAGTTAAGAGAGGCAATAAAGCAGAGAGGCCTAGCGGAGCATGCGAGCGTGCTTGGGTGGGTGTGTGATGATAGGAAGCGCGAGCTGCTTTTGGGTAGCCGCGTATTGCTACTGCCTAGTTATACAGAAGGCGTGCCAAACGTGATCCTAGAGGCCATGGCTGCGGGCTTGCCAGTAATAACGACGCCGGTAGGCGGGATCCCGGAGATCTTTACTGAAGGTGTAAACGGATATTTTGTCAGGCCCGGGCAACCAAGCGATATCGCGATAAGGACAGTCGCTTTGCTTAGGGATGATTCAGAGTTCGCGCGTATATCGGCGCTGACACGACAAGCCGCCGTCGAAAGATTCGATGTGTCGGTAATCGGGGTCCAACTTGAACGGATATACAGGCCATTTGTTGATGTCTGAAACGCGGCGTGCGAGGGGACACGAACATAATCTAAATGGATGAAGCAAGGACGGTGGGATTAAGATTACGAGGGTTGCCCGTGAGCCCCGGAAAAGAAAGCGAGACGATAAGGTGTCATGATGAAGCCACTATGCATCTTATACAATAAGCTCGTATACAGGCCGATCATTCGCTATCGACTCAAAAAATCTGGTAAGCGCTTTAGACTTGGGTATGGGTCAGAGATCATTAATCCGCATTATTTTGATATTGGAGATGACTTTTTTACGGGACCCCATTGTTACTTTGTAACGAACGAATGGAGTCCGGTAACGATTGGGGCAAAGGTAATGTGCGGGCCTCATGTCAAGATTATTGGGGGAAATCATGATACGCACTTTACTGGCGGGCATGTTGCCGAAAAGAAAACGCCACGGGAGATTAGGGAAGATATCGTCATAGAAGACGGGGTATGGGTGGGTGCTGGCGCAGTCATATTATCTGGAACCCGTATCGGAGAGGGCGCTGTAATCGGAGCAATGGCTGTCGTAAATCATTATGTTCCACCGTATGTCATTGCAACAGGAAATCCCGCGAAAACATTCGTACGAAGATTCCCCAGCGATGAAGATCTTGCGGAGATTCTCCGCAACGTCTCGAGTGCATACTCTGTGAGTGATGTTAGAAGACTTTATGCCACATATGAACTCGAAAGACATGGAAATGGGCCTTAGCGGGTTTGTCGATACAAGCAAGTCGACATCCGGTCGTGTGGCCTTATATGCAAATGGTCTACGGTGAGCGATGAATGGCGAGAATCTCTATCGACTCTCTCCGGTATGGCTTCAGAACACGCTCTGTAGTGCATACGGATTAAGGGTCAATTTGCGACGCTATGGTCGAGGATATTCGGCGATTGAACGCGAAGTATTCCGACGGGAAACGTTGAGTGTCGATCAAATTAGAACGCTTCAAAATAAGCGACTTAAAGCAATAGTTGCGAGAGCCGCAACGAAGGTGCCCTACTATCGAGACTTGTTTCGTCGACTTGGGCTCGACCCCCGAGAGATTATGTCTGTTGAGGATTTGAAGGTACTACCACTCCTAACTCGGGCCGAAGTTCAGGAACGCCTTGCTGAATTCGTCAGTGACGACTATGAACAGTTGACTACGACTTTATGGCGGACAAGCGGAACTACGGGTACGGGACTTGTGTTCCCAATGACACTTAGAGCTGAACGCGAACAGTGGGCATTGTGGTGGCGATACCGCGCGCGCTTCGGAATTGACCGCTCGACGTGGTACGCGCATTTTTATGGACGAAGCGTCGTGCCGCTGGATCAGACGACCCCCCCTTTTTGGAGAGTTAACTACCCCGGCAAGCAGATATTGTTTAGCGGATATCACATGAGTGACCGTGTTCTCGGCCATTACGTTCGTGAATTGAATCGCCGGCGTCCGCCGTGGATACAAGGGTACCCATCGCTACTGTCTGTACTAGCCGGATATATGTTGAATGCCGGCGAAAGTCTAAGCTATCGTCCCATAGCAGTCACGACTGGTTCGGAAACTCTACTTCCGTATCAAAGAGCAATGATTGAAAAGGCCTTTGGGGCGGCATGCCACGAACATTATGGAACCACCGAAGCCGTAGCAAATATGTCAGAGTGTCGTTATGGCAAGCTACACGTAGATGAAGACTTTGGGTACGTCGAGTTCGTGAAGAATGGTGAGGGTAATGCGGAACTGGTCGCGACAGGATTTGCGAATGAGGCATTTGTGCTGCTTCGGTATCGTTTAGGAGATAACGTTGACATAACGCATGCACATGAGCAATGTGCGTGCGGCAATCCGGGGCGTATGGTGAAAGGGATTGATGGTCGAATCGAGGACTACGTGGTTACTCCTGATGGTCGCAAAATTGGGAGACTTGACCACATATTGAAAGACATGGTCAACGTTCGGGAGTGTCAGATTGTTCAGGAGGATGTCAACCGCGTTGTTTTCCGAGTTGTCCGTGGAAAGAAGTTTACCGAGGCGGATCATGATAAATTGGTTTTAGAGGCCAGGAAAAGGCTGGGTAGTACAATTCGCATAGACGTTGCGTACGTCCCCAATCTTGAGCGAAGCAAGACCGGTAAAGTGAGGTTCGTGGTGTCAAGAGTATCCACGGAACGACGGGATGAGAACAGCGGGAGATGTTAGTGCTCAGTGGTGGAGACGCGTACTGCACAAGAATAGGAAAGGAGGAGCGGTTGTGGAAGGTTTGTTGATTGAACCCGAGTGGAGGGCTTCTGTCGCGTGAGGCAACTTATTCAGAACTATCGCACTGGCAAACTAGAGGTGAACGAAGTTCCGTCACCAAGGGCGCGTGCCGGAGGTCTGGTGGTGGCAAACCACTTTTCGCTGATAAGTGCAGGGACCGAGAAAGCGAGTGCCAACGTCGCCAGGAAGAATCTCGTCGGTAAAGCGATGGAGAGGCCGGATTTGGTTCAAAAGGTTCTTGGTCAGGTCAAGAAGAAAGGCCTAATCGAAACTGCGAAGATGGTCTTTAGCCGACTTGATACCCCCGTGGCACCGGGGTATAGCAGTGCGGGGATTGTCCTGGAAGTGGGACGTGAGGTGGAGGGATTCAAGGTGGGGGATAGGGTGGCCTGTGCGGGCCAGAATTATGCCTCGCACGCGGAGGTTGTGTTCATTCCGAAGAATCTTTGCGTGAAGGTTCCAGAGGGCGTCGATCTGCAAGACGCGAGTTACGTTGCGCTCGGCGCAATCGCGATACAAGGCATTCGGCAGGCCGAACCCCAACTCGGGGAGGTTGTGGGTGTCATTGGCCTTGGTCTCCTGGGGCAACTTACTGTTCAGATGCTTGCGGCGAATGGTTGCACAGTGATTGGAACGGATATCGACCCTGGCAAGCTGGAGATCGCAAGAAAGTGTGGCGCAATCGCTGTCGCCCCCGAGCAAGTGGCAGAGACAGCGACTGGCACGACCGGCGGACAAGGCGTGGACGCGGTGATAATCACGGCCAGCACGAAAGACGACGGACCGGTAACTACGGCGGCAGAGATCTGCCGAAAGCGAGGTCGAGTCATCGTGGTTGGTGCCGTTGGCATGAACCTGCCGCGCGAACCGTTCTATATGAAGGAAATAGACTTTCGATTGTCTACGTCCTACGGACCCGGCCGGTATGACCCGGGTTATGAGGAGGGTGGCAAAGACTACCCTCTTGCCTATGTCCGCTGGACTGAGCAGCGAAACATGCAGGCATTCCTCGAACTCATCAAGACTGGTCGCATCGATACCAGGGTGTTAACCACTCACAGCTTACCGATAGAAAGGGCCGCAGAAGCCTACGATCTAATTCTTGAGAATCGCGAACCCTACCTCGGGATCACGCTGGCGTACGATAGGCCGTCGGAGGTGCGTACAGCCCGTCGGGTAGAAGTCGCAAAGGGTGCTGCGACCAAGGCAGTGCGGGTCGGTCTTATCGGTGCGGGGAATCATGTGAGCGACATGTTACTGCCGCATCTCGTGAAACGTGCGGATGTAACAATAAGAGCCGTCTGCACTGGGACTGGTATGAAGGCGAAGGCACTCGCGGCCAAGGTAGGCGCCGCCTTTTGTGCCAACGACTACAGCGAGGTGTTGGCGGACTCTGAAGTCAATGCCGTGCTTATCGGGACTCGCCACAATACGCATGGTCAAATGGTCGTTGCAGCCCTCAACGCGGGGAAGCATGTGTTCGTTGAAAAACCTCTGTGCCTGACGGAGGCCGAGCTCGAGGAGGTTCTTGCTGCGTACGGGGCTGCCGCCGCCAAGGGTCAGCAGTTGATGGTCGGATTCAATCGGCGGTACTCCGCACACGCCCTCAAGGTGAAGGAGCTATTCAGCGGACGAATGAATCCCTTGGTGATGAATTACCGCGTGAATGCCGGCGAGATTGACGGCAAACACTGGGTCCAGGACAGATCGGTCGGTGGAGGAAGAATCATTGGGGAAGGATGCCACTTTGTAGACTTAATGCAGTTCGTTTGTGGCGGTACCGCGTCGACGGTATCGTCCGTATCTATCGCTCGCCATGACAGCGGCATTACAAACGATCAGGCCATTATCTCCCTTGAATTCAAAGATGGGTCGATTGGAAGCCTGGTTTACGCGGCTGGAGGTGACCCGTCGATGCCAAAGGAACGCCTAGAGGTTATCGGGAGCGGGAGATCGGCAGTGCTCGGTGATTTCACGCTGACGGAAATGTACGCGGGAGGACGACGAGAGACCTTCAAGACGTCGAAGCAAGACAAAGGCTTCGGGCTGGAGATGGACTTGTTCTGTGATGCAATAATTGATGGGAAGATTGAATTGCCGGGTATAGACGAAATTGAAGCCGTCAGTCGTGCCTGTATTCTCGCCGATCAGGCCCTCATTACTGGAGAACGATACGCAGTGGACGTTACATCACAACCGGTTCGAGTCTAGCCAGACTGGCGTTTTTTGCGATCAATCCGGGAAGAGCACGCCGCTATGGATCGGATCCGGTGGTACCTGAAGCGGCTTCGGGTGATGAGCCCATTAGAGGTTGCCTACCGAGTAAACGAACTCGCAACTCTGCAGCGGCTGAGAATACGAGCACTGGCTGCCCCTCCAGCAGTTAGTTCCGAGGAATGGCGAAAAGTCGAATTCTGCATCAGCGCTACGGCGCGACTCCCGTTTCTACCATTCGTCTTCGACGCTGCGCCTGAGGAACGCGTACGCCAACTTGATGGCCATTGGCCGGCGTTAGGATTCGACTGGAAGTGGAGTCCAGATCCAGATGTCTGGCACATCGCGCCAGACTCTGGGAAGCGCTGGCCGACGACATTTTTTGGATCGATTCAATATCGACCAGGCAATCCAGTCGGAGACGCGAGAGTTGTTTGGGAGCCTGCGCGGTTGCAGCAGCTGATCAGTCTCGCGTTGCTGGGCCAAACCAATCCAAGCGACTGGGCAATGGCTTGTCGACTCATGGAGGACATTCTTGACTCCTGGCTCGGTGGCAACCCGTACCTGAAGGGTATTCACTATGTCTCTGCCATGGAGTGCGCATTGCGGCTGATGGCGGTTTGTCATGCATTTGACATGGTTCGAGGCCAAATATTGGACCCTGACCGGACGTGGAGGAACGTTCTCTCACTCGTCAAGGGCCATGCAGCCCTGATATCCAAACGCCTTTCGCTTCATTCGTCCGCTGGAAATCACACGATCGCCGAGGCGACGGGGCTGGTTTATGCAGGCGTATTGTTCCCGGAATTGGCGGGAGCTGAAGACTGGAAAGCGACGGGTATGCGCGTCTTGCAGCAGGAGTCCCAGCGTCAGGTCCTCGCAGACGGCGGCGGTATCGAACAGGCATTCTGGTATCACCTGTTCAATATCGATCTACTCGGTTTAGCAGGTCGACTTCTTGTATTCAGGCAGATACCTTTACCTACGGAAATTGAGGGTGCCGTTGCACGAGGGAAGCGATTCCTGTCGGAGATTGTTCGCGACCTGGGAACCATGCCGGCCGTGGGAGACAGCGATGACGGCTACGCATTGTCGAAGCACCTGCACATCAGCTTCGATGCGCCCACGGGAAAAGTGGCGCCGTCCGAGTGTTTTCCGGACGCGGGATATACCTTGTTGCGGTCGGAGACACAGCCCTCAGTACAGGTATTGATCGATCATGGACCGCTAGGAATGCAGCCGTCGTATGGTCACGGGCATGCGGACGCATTGTCGGTTTTGGCCTGGGTAGGAGGGCGTGAAGTGTTCGCGGAGACGGGGACCTTTGGCTATGGATTGAGTGAGGACTGGAGACGCTTTTTCCGAAGCACCCGTGCGCACAATACGGTGATTGTGGCCAATGAAGATCAGGCCAGGCAGGAGAGCGCTTTTATGTGGTCTGCTCCCTACCATGCGGAAGTGGTGAAGCGTGGCCAGGTAGACCCTAATGTTGCAGGTAGCGTATTGATGCGGCATGACGGATATGCCAGATTCGGCGTTACACATTGGCGTGGCGTCAGTCTTTCTGACCGCGGGGTGCTGGTCATTTGGGACTGGATTACTGGGGTCGGAAGCAATGAAGTCGAGTTGAATTGGCACTTGGCCATGGAACCGGAGGACAGCGACCTCTCCAGAGGAGTCGTTAAGCTTCCTATTGGTGTGAATGTCATGGTGCGAGGTGGCAAGTCATCGATTGTTCGTGGAGGATTGGAGCCGATGAATGGGTGGCGATCTTCCTTGTACGGACGGCGGGGAGCCATCCCCACCATATCCGTCTGCCACGCCGGCGAGCTTCCCCACGAGTTCGTTACGGTGGTCAGCCTCGGGGAATCTCCCGAAGACGCGGAAGCAGAGGTACGGATGTTTCGGGAGTGGAGCAAATGGGCGCAGGCCGCGTAGAAATTCTTGGGGCACCGGTCGACATGGTCGATTGGGCTGAGACCCTTCGCAGGATTGAGTTTGAATTCTTGTTGGGATCTGAGCCAAAGACTGTGGTGGCCGTGAACCCAGAGAAGATTATTCGGGCGCAGAGCGATCCCGCGCTCATGCAGTTTCTGCGCAATGCTTCATTGTTGATCCCGGACGGTATCGGCGTGGTTATGGCGGCCAGGTTGCTCGGGTACGGAAAAATCGAACGAGTGCCCGGATCGGAGTTGATGCCAAGGATCTGCGAGATTGCCGAGCGGACGGGGCATCCGATTTTTCTCCTGGGAGCATCTGCTGAAGTGAGCGAGCGTGTCGCGTCTGTGCTGTCTACACGTTACCCGCGCCTGAGAATAGGCGGTCGCCATGACGGCTATTTCACGGATGAGCAGACCGACAAGATCGTGCAAATGATCAATAGCTCTGGTGCAAGAATCCTGTTCCTTGCCCTTGGCAGTCCAAAACAGGAACTTTGGATGCAGGAATGCTTGACACGATTGCCCGGCATCAGAATCTGTCAGGGTGTGGGCGGGACCTTCGATGTTATTGCGGGTAAGGTCAAGCGCGCCCCCCCGTTATTTCTTCGGTTGCACCTTGAGTGGCTGTACCGCCTTCTCTCACAACCTAGGCGGCTTCTTAGGCAAACGGCATTACCACGCTTCGCAATACAGTTGCTAAAGAACGTTTTTTCGAATAAGGACACCCACAAGCCAAACAGGGCAGCGGTTGGGGATAAGTAAGATATGACATTCAGGATGAGTAAAGGAGGATGGGTGGTCCTTGGCGTCTCGATCGCCGCGTTGTTACTGATCTTTTCTGGTGGTCTGCAGTACATGGTGCACATTTGGTCAGAACAGGAGGAATATAGCCATGGCTGGTTGATCCCGCCGATCGCGTTGTTTCTCATATGGCAGCGACGCGATGATATAGCGACGGTCCCATTCAATGGTTCATGGGCAGGGGTAGTAGCTGTCGTGCTGAGTGTGCTTTTCTTTTTTCTAGGTGAACTTAGTACGCTTTTCACGATTATTCAGTACGCGTTCCTAGTGGGACTAGCAGGAATACTGCTCGCCATGACGGGATGGAGAGGATTCCGTCTTGTATGGATTGCGATGTTTGTGTTGATTTTTATGGTGCCGTTGCCAACCTTTTTGTACGCAAATCTCTCCCAGAAATTGCAGTTGATATCCTCCGAGATCGGGGTGTGGGTGATCCGGCAGTTCGGCATCAGTGTGTTCCTGGAAGGCAACGTCATCGACCTAGGGACCTACAAACTGCAGGTGGTGGAAGCGTGCAGCGGTCTGCGCTATCTCTTCCCGCTGATGACGTTGGGTGTCATCGTCGCGGTGTTCTTCAACGCACCGATGTGGAAGCGGATTCTGGTGTTCGTCTCGACCGTGCCCATTACGGTGCTGATGAACAGCTTCCGCATCGGCGTGATCGGCGTGCTGGTGGATCGCTATGGTTCCGAGCAGGCGGAGGGCTTCCTGCACGACTTCGAGGGGTGGGTCATCTTCATGGCCTGCTTTGCATTGCTGTTCCTGGAAATGCTGGTGCTCACGCGCCTGAGCGGAGACAGGCGTCCGTTCCGCGACATCTTCGCGCTCGAGCTGCCGCCGCCCATCGCGAAGGACACAAAATTCGCGCCGCGGCCGGTGCCGATGCAGGCGTGGGTGGCGACGGTGTTGCTGGTGCTGGCGGTGGTGCCGGCGCTGATGCTGCCGAAGCGGGCAGAGGTGATCCCGGCGCGCGCCGCGTTTGCCGAGTTCCCGATGGAGCTGGGCGCCTGGTCCGGGCGGCCGGCGGAGATGGAGCGGATCTACATCGATGCGCTGAAGTTCACCGACTACGTGATGGCGAGTTACGTTAAGGGCGGCGAGAACGGCGTGAACCTGTACGTCGCCTATTACGAATCCCAGCGCAAAGGCGAGTCGGTGCACTCTCCAAAGTCCTGCCTGCCGGGCGGCGGCTGGGTGATCAAGGAGTTCGATCAGAAGACGGTGGACGGGGTGACGGTGAGCGGCCAGCCGCTGCGCGTGAACCGCACGCTCATCACCTACGGGGATCAGAAGCAGCTCGTGTACTACTGGTTCAGCCAGCGCGGGCGGGTGCTGACCAACGAGTACCTGGTGAAGTGGTTCCTGTTCTGGGACGCGCTGACGCGCAACCGCTCCGACGGCTCGCTGGTGCGGCTCATCACGCCGGTGCGCGAGGGCGAGGACGTGGCGAAGGCGGATGAGCGGTTGGTCGATTTCGCGAAGGTGCTGGCGCCGGAGCTGGGCAGGTACGTGCCGGATTGATCGTTTCGCCCCCTCAGCCTGTCCCTCTCCCGCTAGGGGAGAGGGGACTTGGTAGAGGCATCGTGCAGAGCGGACGCTGCATGAAAGGTCTTGCCGTCAGCTTTTTGTGGTGGGGTTTGCCGGGATGCATAAAGAGTGCATAATTAGTGCATATCTATCTTGATTGCAGGGCATGATCATGGCGCCCACTGCCGCTCCGAATGAGAAATTAGTGCTGGAACGAGGCTTCGAGGCGTTCCTGGAGTCCCTGCGGGATGCTGCAGCCGGGGCAACGGTCCTGTCGCCCAAGCGCTTTAGCGATGCGTTGCATATCGATCTGCAGACGCTCGCGACCCAGGCGCGGGTGCACCGCAATACGGTCAGTCGCGCGCCGGAATCGGAGAGCGTGCAGCGCTTCTTGCGCGAGGCCGTGCGGGTGTTGAGGGCCGCGACCGACCTGTCCGGCGATCTGAAGCGTGCCCTGTTCTGGTATCGGAATGAACCGCTGCAGGTATTCAATTACAGGACGCCTGAACAGTTGGTGTCCGAAGGACGGACAGAAGATTTGCTGCGCTATGTGGAGTCGTTGCACGGAGGTGGCGCCGGGTGAAATTTGCGCCACGCAAGGATGCTGAAAAAGGTGACGGACACCGGCGCACGTTGTGGAATGATATCCGTCGCCGTTATTCATTGCGCGAGGAGACAGTACCTATGATTACTCTGCATGAACGTTACGTCGTGGACGAACGAGGCAACAAGACGGCGGTGCTGCTGGAGATGGATGAATATCGAAAACTCCTCGAGGAGGTCGAGGAACTGGAGGCGATCCGGGCCTATGATGCCGCCAGGGCTTCGGGGGACGAGGAAATACCTTTCGAGCAAGCTGTCGCCGAGATCGAGAGCAAGCGCTAGTGACGTATGTCGTCACTATCCTGCGCAGGGCGCAGAGCGAGATGGCTGGGCTGTCTCACGAGATCTTTCCTCGTGTACGCGATGCCATCCGAGATCTCGCACAGGATCCACGCCCGCCGGGTTGCAGGAAGCTGACGGGACGTTCCGGCTGGCGGATTCGTGTGGGCGACTATCGGGTACTCTACGAAATCGATGATACGCGTTCGAAGGTAACGGTTTTGCACATAGGACACCGAAGGGACGTATACCGATGAGCGGACAGGATTGCACATCCCGCAGTACGGCTGAGGGGTTGTTGCCATGAAGCTGACTTACGACCCGCAGCACAATATCGCTTACATTCGATTTCATGAAAAATCCGGCACCGTCACGACGCTGAAGGTGAGTGAGGAGATGAACATCGATATTGCGCCGGACGGCACGGTTTATGGCATCGAACTGCTGAATGCCAACGAGCAGTTGGCGGAGAACAACGGAAAGCTGGTGCTGGATTCCGCGGGCAAGACGCGCGAGATCCCGTTGATGTCCTGACTGCATCGAGGGAAAAGGCGAGTGAGGTGATGCACGATGTCAAGCATCAGAGGGCAATCGAGCTATGCCGTCGCCTGGACCTTGCATGCTTTGGGTGATGCGGTATCTCGGTGTATGAACACCACGTACACGGCAAGGCTATATGCGCTCTATAACGCGCTGATGTGCGCATCGCTGGACGTGCAGGAATGGGGCGGAAGTGCGGGACCATGGAAGAGGCCGTGAAAAAGGTGTCCGTCACTGAGGGATCCCCACGAATTTCATGACTCCTCGCCCCAGCAGGCCGCGTTCATGCGGTGGACGCGGTGCCAGGCGGCGGCCAGCTCCGCCAGGGTGAAGGTCTCCCCGCCGCGTTCAAGGATGCGGA
>JAJVIQ010000015.1 GCA_022071965.1 Gammaproteobacteria bacterium | reverse complement strand
TGGGGACAACGTGAAGCTGACGGTGAAGCTCATCAGCCCGATTGCGATGGAGGAGGGGCTGCGCTTTGCCATCCGCGAGGGCGGGCGCACGGTGGGCGCCGGCGTCGTCGCCAGGATCATCGAGTAGAAACCGGACAGGGTGAGGCATCATGCCGGAGGCGCATCGTGCGGAGCGGCGCCGGACGGAAACAGGATCAGATCCAGGCCAGTAGCTCAATTGGCAGAGCGGCGGTCTCCAAAACCGCAGGTTGGGGGTTCGATTCCCTCCTGGCCTGCCATTCTTAAGCGTGCTTGCGCCGGCGCGGCCGTTCCGCGGCCACGCCGGCCACGGGCAAGCAGGGAACATGGGTAAAGCGGCAATAATTATGAATTCCAAGGTCGAATCGCATGCCTCGGGCGTCGACACCCTGAAGCTATGGGTGGCCGCACTGCTCGTCGCTGCGGCCATGGGCGCGTTCTACTACTTCGCCGACGCCTCGGTGCTCGTGCGCGTGCTCGGTATCCTGGCATCGATCATTGCAGCCGGTTTCATCGGTTATCAGACCGAGGTAGGGCGCCAGTTCGCGGGCTTCCTGCGCGAATCGCAGATCGAAGTGCGCAAGGTCGTATGGCCGACGCGCAGCGAGACGATCAAGACCACGTGGGTGGTCGTGGCGGTGGTGGTGGTGATGGGTGTGCTGCTCTGGCTGCTGGACATGCTCATCGCCTGGCTGGTGCGATTGCTGACGGCGATGGGGGGCTGAGGGCGATGTCCAAGAGATGGTACGTCGTTCATGCCTACTCCGGCTTCGAGAATCACGTCAAGCGTTCCCTGGACGAGCACATCAAGCGCGCGGGCCTGCAGGAGAAGTTCGGCGACATCCTTGTGCCCACCGAAGGCGTCGTCGAGATGCGCGATGGCCAGAAGCGCAAGGTTGACAGGAAGTTCTTCCCCGGCTACGTGCTGGTGCAGATGGAAATGGACGACGAGACCTGGCACCTCGTGAAGGACGTGCCGAAGGTCATGGGATTCATCGGCGGGACGAGCGACAAGCCGACGCCAATCACGGACAAGGAGGCCGAGGCAATCCTGCAGCGCATGCAGGAGGGCGTCGACAGGCCGCGTCCGAAGGTGTTGTTCGAGGTCGGCGAGGTGGTCCGCGTCAGGGAAGGGCCCTTCACCGACTTCAACGGCGTGGTTGAGGAGGTCAACTACGAGAAGAACCGGTTGCGCGTCGCGGTGTCGATCTTCGGCCGCGCCACGCCGGTGGAGCTGGAGTTCGGTCAGGTCGACAAGGATTGACCCGAGTCGAGACCGCATTGTTCCGGACACTTTGAGACGGGGAGCCTAACGGCGCCTGGACCCGCGGAGTACAAAACATGGCAAAGAAGATACAGGCTTACGTCAAGCTGCAGGTTGCGGCTGGACAGGCCAATCCCAGTCCGCCAGTCGGTCCGGCCCTCGGCCAGCATGGCGTGAACATCATGGAGTTCTGCAAGCAGTTCAATGCCAAGACCCAGGGCATCGAACCGGGTTTGCCGATACCGGTTGTAATCACGGTCTTCTCGGATCGCAGCTTCGCATTCATTACCAAGACGCCACCGGCGTCAGTGCTTCTGCGGAAGGCGGCGGGCGCGGCCAAGGGAAGTGCAGTGCCCAACAAGGACAAGGTCGGCAAGGTTACCCGCAAGCAGATCGAGGAAATCGCCAAGACCAAGCAGCCGGACCTGACGGCCGGTGATCTCGAGGCCGCGATGCGCACCGTCGCCGGCACCGCGCGCAGCATGGGCATCGAAGTGGAGGGCGTGTAGCCATGGGGAAGATCACCAAACGCGACAAGGCCATGCGCGAGAAGCTGGCAGGAGCGAACGGTCCGCGTCCCGTCAATGACGCTCTGGATCTGCTGAAGAAGTGCTCTTCGGTGAAGTTCGACGAAAGCGTGGAAGTGGCGGTGAACCTGGGCATCGACGCGAAGAAATCCGATCAGGTGGTGCGTGGATCCACCGTGCTGCCGCGCGGTACCGGCAAGACCGTGCGCGTGGCCGTGTTCGCGCAGGGCAAGAATGCGGAGGCCGCGAAGGACGCCGGCGCCGATATCGTGGGCTTCGACGATCTCGCCGCCAGGGTCAAGGCCGGCGAGATCGATTTCGATCGCGTGATTGCGACGCCGGACGCCATGAAGGTGGTCGGGCAGCTCGGTCAGATCCTCGGTCCGCGCGGCCTGATGCCGAACCCCAAGACCGGCACGGTCACGGCCGACGTGGCCGGCGCCGTCAAGGCCGTCAAGGGCGGCCAGGTTCAATACCGCGCCGACAAGGCGGGGATCATCCACTGTGCCATCGGCAAGGTCTCCTTCGAGGTGGCGGCGCTGCGCGAGAATTTCGATGCACTCATGTCGGACCTGCGCAAGGCCAAGCCGAGCACTTCAAAGGGTATCTATTTCAAGAAGGTCACGCTGTCGACCACCATGGGTCCCGGCATCGCGATCGACCGGGCGGAATTGCCGTCCTGAAGGAGACGAGCTGGTTCCCGTCGGCCGCATGGGCGGGTCCGGCGGATGGTACATGAACTTTGGGCTGCAGGCCTGCGCGGGCGCGGGCATGCAGAAGTCAAAGACCGCAGGTGCCCTCTTTCAGCGGGAGGGCTTGATGCGTTCCGGATGGCCTTCCGGCGGTTCGTGCTGTGTGAGCGCGACGGCGGGTTGTCGAGGAGTCGCCTGCGCAGACGGTATCGCCCAGTACAGGGTCGTGAGTGTCCTGGCCAGGGTACCGTAAGGCGCCTTCGAATCTCGAAGGCACTGGTGGTGTAACAGGCACGGACGTGGTTTGGATGTCGAGAACCGGTTCGTTGCCCCAACCGGGAGATATGCAAGTGTTGACGCTTGAAGAGAAGCAAGCGGTCGTCGCGGAAGTGGCGGAGGTCGCCAGACGCGCGCATGCGGCAGTCGCGGCAGAGTACGCCGGGCTGACGGTGGCGCAGATGACCGAGCTGCGCAGGAACGCGCGCGAGGCGGGTGTCTACATGCGCGTGGTCAAGAATACCCTTGCCCGGCGCGCATTCGAGGGCACCGAGCTCGCGTGCATGGGCGACAGCCTGACAGGCCCGCTCATCCTGGCACTCTCGCTGGAGGACCCGGGCTCCGCCGCACGCATCGTCAGCGCATTCGCCAGGAGTAATGAGAAACTCGTTGTTCGCAGCATCGCGATCGGCGGACAGCTGCTGCCGGCCTCGGCCATCGAGCAGGTGGCCAGGCTGCCGACGAAACAGGAAGCCCTGGGGCTGCTGTGCGGCGTACTGAAGGCTCCGATCAGCAAGTTCGTGCGCACGCTCAACGAGCCGCACGCCAAGCTGGTGCGGGCGCTTGCCGCCGTGCGCGATCAGAAGCAGGCCGCTTGAAACGCTACTTACGAACCAAACATTTCTTACGGAGTAAATCCCATGGCCGTTAGCAAAGAAGAGATTCTGGAAACCATTTCCAACATGACCGTGATGGACGTCGTCGAGCTGGTCAAGGCGATGGAGGAGAAGTTCGGCGTATCCGCCGCCATGATGGCGGCACCCGTCGCCGTGGCAGGCGCCGCCGCAGGCGGTGCCGCGCCCGCCGCCGAGGCCCAGACGGAGTTCAACGTCGTCATGACCGCCTTCGGAGACAACAAGGTCAACGTGATCAAGGTCGTCCGCGCCATCACCGGACTGGGCCTCAAGGAGGCCAAGGACCTGGTCGAGGGCGTGCCCTCCACTGTCAAGGAAGGCGTGACCAAGGAGCAGGCTGCCGACATCAAGAAGCAGCTCGAGGATGCCGGCGCCAAGGTCGAGATCAAGTAGTGAGGTTGCAGGCGGCGGCGCGTTCGCACCGCCACGGATGTACGAAAACGACGGGCGGATCGCGTCGAGCCGCCCGTCGTGCTTCGCCTTTTTCCCGGCCCCGCGTTCGGGGGGCCATACCGGCTTTTGCCATTTGGGCGACTGAGGTAGACGAATGACCTACTCCTTCACCGAGAAGAAGCGCATCCGCAAGGATTTCAGCAAGCGGCCGGCCATCATCGATGTGCCGTACCTGCTGGCAACGCAGATCGATTCCTACCGCGAGTTTCTGCAAAGCGACAGGCCGCCGGAGCAGCGCGGTGACGTGGGACTGCACGCGGCCTTCAAATCGGTGTTCCCGATCGAATCCTACTCGGGCAATGCCCGGCTGGAGTACGTCAGCTACCGTCTCGGCACGCCTGTATTCGACGTCAAGGAATGCCAGATCCGCGGCGTGACCTTTTGCGCGCCGCTGCGCGTGAAGGTTCGCCTGGTCATCTATGACAGGGAGTCCGGCTCGGCGAAGACCGTCAAGGACATCAAGGAGCAGGAGGTCTACATGGGCGAGATCCCGCTGATGACGGAGAACGGCACGTTCGTCATCAACGGCACCGAACGCGTCATCGTCTCGCAGCTCCATCGTTCCCCGGGCGTGTTCTTCGACCACGACAAGGGCAAGACGCACTCCTCCGGCAAGCTGTTGTTCTCGGCCAGGGTCATTCCCTACCGCGGGTCCTGGCTCGATTTCGAATTCGATCCCAAGGACTACGTCTATGTCCGCATCGATCGCCGGCGCAAGATCCCAGCAACGGTCCTGCTTCGTGCTCTTGGATACACCGCCGAACAGATCCTGACGCTTTTCTTCGAGACCAACACGTTTCATCTCTCCAAGGAGAGACTGGCACTCGAGCTGATGGCCGACCGCCTTCGCGGCGAAACCCTCAATTTCGACGTCACCGACAACAAGGGCAACGTCATCGTCGAGAAGGGCCGGCGCATCACGATGCGCCACATCAAGGAACTCGAAAAGGCCGGCCTGAAGAAGATCGAAGTCCCGCGCGAGTACGTGCTCGGCAAGGTCCTGGCGCGCGACGTGGTGGCGAAGGCCACCGGTGAAATCCTGTTCGATGCCAATACGGAAATCACCAAGGATGTGCTCGACAAGCTCATCGCCAAGGGTATCGACGAGGTCAGGGTTCTCTATACCAACGACCTCGACCACGGAGCGTACATATCCGAGACGCTGCGCATCGACTCCACGCGCACGGCGCTGGAGGCGCAGGTGGAGATCTATCGCATGATGCGCCCTGGCGAGCCGCCGACGAGGGAGGCCGCCGAAAATCTTTTCAACAACCTGTTCTTCTCGCTGGATCGCTACGACATCTCCGCCGTCGGCCGCATGAAGTTCAATCGCCGCGTCGGCCGCCAGGCGGTGCTGGGTCCGGGAATCCTGTACGACGGCGTTTACTTCCACAGCCGCGCTGACGAGGAGTCCAAGCGCCTCGTGGCACAGTACGGAGACATGTCCGATATCATCGACGTGCTCAAGGTGCTCACCGAGATACGCAACGGCCGCGGCACGGTGGACGACATCGACCATCTCGGCAACCGCCGCGTGCGCTGCGTCGGGGAAATGGCCGAGAACCAGTTCCGCGTCGGTCTGGTGCGCGTCGAGCGCGCCGTCAAGGAGCGCCTGAGCCTTGCGGAATCCGAGGGCCTGATGCCCCAGGAACTCGTGAACGCCAAGCCGGTATCCGCCGCGATCAAGGAATTTTTCGGCTCCTCACAGCTCTCGCAGTTCATGGATCAGAACAATCCTCTGTCGGAGGTCACGCACAAGCGCCGCGTCTCGGCCCTCGGCCCCGGGGGCCTCACGCGCGAGCGTGCGGGATTCGAGGTTCGCGACGTGCACCCGACCCACTATGGACGAGTCTGCCCGATCGAGACCCCGGAAGGCCCGAACATCGGCCTCATCAATTCGCTGTCGGTGTTCGCACAAACCAACAAGTACGGCTTCCTCGAAACCCCGTATCGAAAGGTGGTCGACGGCCGCGTCACCGACCAGGTGGAGTTCCTCTCGGCGATCGACGAAGGCCAGTACGTGGTCGCGCAGGCGAGCGCCAAGCTCGATGGCGGCGGCCGGTTCACGGAGGATCTCGTGTCCTCGCGCTACCAGAATGAGTTCACTCTCTCGACATCGGACCGCATCCAGTACATGGATGTCTCGCACATGCAGGCCGTGTCCGTGGCGGCGGCATTGATCCCGTTCCTCGAGCACGATGACGCCAACCGCGCACTCATGGGCTCCAACATGCAGCGCCAGGCGGTTCCCTGCCTGCGCGCCGACAAGCCGCTGATCGGCACCGGCATGGAGCTGGTGGTCGCCAGGGATTCCGGCACGTGCGTGGTGGCCCGTCGCGGCGGCATAGTCGACTCCGTGGACGCCAGCCGCATCGTTGTCCGCGTTCACGACGAGGAGACGGAGGCCGGTGAAGCGGGCGTGGATATCTACAACCTCACCAAGTACACGCGCTCGAACCAGAACACCTGCATCAACCAGAAGCCGCTGGTGAAGCCGGGCGACAGCATTTGCCGTGGCGATATCATGGCCGACGGCTCCTCCAGCGACCTGGGCGATCTCGCTCTCGGCCAGAACATGCTCGTCGCGTTCATGCCGTGGAACGGCTACAACTTCGAGGACTCGATCCTCATCTCCGAACGGGTGGTCGAGGAGGACAAGTACACCAGCATCCACATCGAGGAGCTCACCTGCGTGGCCCGGGACACGAAGCTCGGCCCGGAAGAGATCACCGCCGACATTCCGAACGTAGGGGAGGGCGCGCTGGCGAAACTCGACGAGTCGGGCGTGGTCTACATAGGCGCGGAGGTCAACCCCGGCGACATCCTGGTAGGCAAGGTGACGCCCAAGGGCGAGACCCAGCTCACTCCCGAGGAGAAGTTGCTGCGCGCGATCTTCGGCGAGAAGGCCTCGGACGTGAAGGACACCTCGCTGCGGGTGCCCTCGGGCATGAACGGCACCGTCATCGACGTGCGTGTGTTCACTCGCGACGGCGTGGAGAAGGATGCCCGTGCCCTGGAGATTGAGAACGCCGAGCTCGCCAAGATCAAGCAGGACCTGGCGGATCAGCGCCGTATTCTCGAGAACGATCTGTTCGAGCGCGTCGAGCGCATGCTGGTGAACAAGACCGCGCAGGGCGGGCCCGGCGGCCTGAAGGCAGGCACGAAGATCACCAATCAGTACCTCTCGGAGGTCAGGCGCGACAAGTGGTTCGAGATCCGTTTCAGGGAGGAGGAGATCAATGAGCAGCTCGAGAAGGCCGCGCAGCAGTTCGAGCAGATGAAGCACGACTTCGATCAGCGTTACGAGGAGAAGCGCGAGAAGCTCACGAGCGGCGATGACCTGGCGCCGGGAGTCCTGAAGATGGTCAAGGTCTATCTTGCCGTGAAGCGCCGCGTGCAGCCGGGCGACAAGATGGCCGGTCGCCACGGCAACAAGGGCGTGGTGTCGATGATCGTACCGGTCGAGGACATGCCGCACATGGCCGATGGCACGCCCATCGATATCGTGCTCAATCCCCTGGGCGTACCCTCGCGCATGAACATCGGCCAGATCCTGGAAACGCACCTGGGTTGGGCTGCGCGTGGTCTCGGCCAGCAGATCGATCGAATGCTGGAGGCGCAGAACACTGCAGGCGAGATCCGCGGGTTTCTCGAGAATGTCTACAACCGCAGCGGCAAGAAGGAACGGCTCGACACACTGCGCGATGACGAGGTCATCGAGCTCGCACGCAACCTCGCGCACGGCGTGCCTATCGCATCGCCGGTTTTCGACGGGGCCAGCGAGGCGGAGATCAAGGCCATGCTGGAACTCGCCGGATTGCCGCGGTCGGGACAGACGACGCTGTTCGACGGGCGCACCGGCGAGGCGTTCGACCGCCAGGTGACCGTCGGTTACATGTACATGCTGAAACTCAACCATCTCGTCGACGACAAGATGCACGCACGTTCTACCGGTCCGTACTCGCTGGTCACGCAGCAGCCGCTCGGCGGCAAGGCTCAGTTCGGCGGTCAGCGTTTCGGCGAGATGGAGGTATGGGCGCTCGAGGCATACGGCGCGGCCTATACCCTGCAGGAAATGCTCACGGTGAAGTCCGACGACGTCAGCGGCCGGACCAAGATGTACAAGAACATCGTCGATGGCGACCATCGCATGGAGGCGGGGATGCCGGAATCCTTCAACGTGCTCCTGAAGGAGATGCGCTCCCTGGCCATCGACATCGATCTGGAGCAACGCTGAGCTGCAGCCTCGGCGACCTGGCTCTGGTCAACGCAATTACCTGAAGGAGAACGCAGTGAAAGACCTACTCGATCTTCTGAAGCAGCATGGACACGTTGAGGATTTCGACGCCATCAGCATCGGGCTGGCCTCGCCGGAGAAGATCCGGTCATGGTCCTTCGGTGAGGTCAAGAAACCGGAGACCATCAACTACCGCACCTTCAAGCCCGAGCGCGACGGCCTGTTCTGCGCCAAGATCTTCGGACCGGTTAAGGACTACGAGTGCCTCTGCGGAAAATACAAGAGGCTGAAGCACCGCGGCGTGGTCTGCGAGAAGTGCGGCGTGGAGGTCACGCTGGCAAAGGTGCGCCGCGAGCGCATGGGCCACATCGAGCTTGCGAGTCCGGTCGCGCATATCTGGTTCCTGAAGTCGCTGCCCTCCCGCATGGGATTGCTGCTCGATCTCACGCTGCGCGAGCTCGAACGCGTGCTCTACTTCGAGTGCTACGTCGTGATCGAGCCCGGCATGACCCAGCTCGAGCGCGGGCAGATGCTGACGGAGGATCAGTACCACGAGGCACTGACGCAATACGGAGACGACTTCGACGCGCGCATGGGCGCCGAGGCCATCCAGGAACTCCTGCACACGATGGATCTGAACGTCGAGATCGCCAAGATCCGCGACGAGCTGCCGAAGACCAATTCGGACACGAAGATCAAGAAGCTCACCAAGCGCCTGAAGCTCATCGAGGCGTTCATCGGCTCCGGCAACAAGCCGGAGTGGATGGTCATGAAGGTGCTGCCGGTGCTGCCGCCGGAGTTGCGCCCGCTGGTGCCGCTCGACGGCGGCCGGTTCGCGACCTCGGACCTCAACGATCTCTACCGTCGTGTCATCAACCGCAACAACCGCCTGAAGCGGCTGCTCGATCTGAACGCGCCGGACATCATCGTCCGCAACGAGAAGCGGATGCTGCAGGAGGCGGTCGACGCCCTGCTCGACAACGGCCGCCGCGGCCGCGCGATCACCGGCACCAACAAGCTGCCGCTGAAGTCGCTGGCCGACATGATCAAGGGCAAGCAGGGCCGGTTCCGCCAGAACCTGCTCGGCAAGCGGGTCGATTATTCCGGCCGCTCCGTCATCGTCGTTGGCCCGACGCTGAAGCTGCACCAGTGCGGTCTGCCCAAGAAGATGGCGCTGGAGCTGTTCAAGCCGTTCATCTTCGCCAAGCTCGAACGTCTGGGGATGGCCACCACCATCAAGGCCGCCAAGAAGATGGTCGAACGCGAGGGCCCGGAGGTCTGGGACATCCTCGAGGACGTCATCCGGGAACATCCCGTAATGCTCAATCGCGCCCCCACCCTGCATCGGCTCGGCATCCAGGCCTTCGAACCGGTCCTGGTCGAGGGCAAGGCCATCCAGCTGCATCCGCTTGTCTGCTCGGCGTTCAATGCCGACTTCGACGGCGACCAGATGGCGGTGCACGTACCGCTGTCGATCGAGGCTCAGCTCGAGGCGCGCACGCTGATGATGTCGACCAACAACATTCTCTCGCCCGCCAACGGGGACCCGATCATCGTCCCGACGCAGGACGTCGTGCTCGGGCTCTACTACATGACGCGCGAGCGCATCGGCGCGAAGGGTGAGGGCATGGTCTTCGCCGATGCCGAGGAGGTGCACCGCGCCTACGAGGGGCGTGACGCCGAGCTGCAGGCCAGGGTCAAGGTGCGCATGCGCATCGGCATCGATGATGGCGACGGTAACGTGCGATACGAGATCAGACTCGTCGACACCACGATCGGGCGCGCGCTGCTCGCGGGCCTGCTGCCCGAGGGCATGCCGTTCGAGCTCGTCAACCGCGACCTCAACAAGAAGGCGATCTCCAACCTCATCAACTCCTGCTATCGGCGCAAGGGCCTGAAGGACACGGTCATCTTCGCCGACCAGATCATGTATACGGGGTTCCACCACGCCACTCGCGCGGGCGTCTCCATTGGCGTCGACGACATGGTCGTGCCCGGGGAGAAATCGACCATCCTCGCGGAGGCCGAGAAGGGCGTGAAGGAGATCGAGCAGCAGTACGCCTCGGGCCTGGTCACCTATGGCGAACGCTACAACAAGGTCGTCGATCTGTGGTCCCATGCGAACGACCAGGTGGCCAAGGCCATGATGGAGAAGCTGGGTTCCGACCTGGTCAGGACCCGCGACGGCAAGGAGGTCAAGCAGGCATCCTTCAACTCCATCTTCATGATGGCCGACTCCGGCGCGCGTGGCAGCGCGGCGCAGATACGTCAGCTCGCCGGCATGCGCGGTCTGATGGCCAAGCCGGACGGCTCCATCATCGAAACGCCGATCACCGCGAATTTCCGCGAGGGTCTCGACGTGCTGCAGTACTTCATTTCGACGCACGGCGCCCGCAAGGGCCTGGCGGATACGGCCTTGAAGACCGCGAATTCCGGTTATCTCACGCGCCGCCTGGTGGACGTGGCGCAGGACCTCGTAGTGACCGAGGAGGACTGCGGCACCGCCGAGGGCCTGACCATGAATCCGGTCATCGAAGGCGGCAATGTGGTCGAGGCGCTGCGGGATCGTGTGCTCGGACGCGTCACGGCTGAAGACCTCTACAAGCATGACCAGCTGATCGTCGAGGCCGGCACCCTGCTGGATGAGCGTCTGGTGGCGAAGCTCGACGAGGTCGGCATCGATCAGATCAAGGTGCGCTCCCCGATCACCTGCGAGACGCGCTACGGCGTCTGCGCCAAGTGCTACGGCCGCGATCTCGCGCGCGGGCACCTGGTCAACGTCGGCGAGGCCGTGGGCGTCATTGCCGCGCAATCGATCGGCGAGCCTGGCACGCAGCTGACGATGCGTACGTTCCACATCGGTGGTGCGGCGTCGCGCGCCGCGGCCGTCTCCAGCATCGAGGTCAAGTCCAAGGGCACCATACGCCTGCAGAACGTAAAGACCCTCACGCAAGAGACCGGAAAATTCGTGGTCGTCTCCCGTTCCGGCGAGCTGGCAGTCATGGATGACGCCGGCCGCGAGCGCGAGCGCTACAAGCTGCCCTACGGTTCAGTGCTCAGCGTCGCCGACAAGGAGAAGGTCGACACCGGCCAGACGGTCGCGAGCTGGGATCCGCACAGCCATCCGGTCATCTCGGAGGTGGCCGGCACCGCCGTGTGGGCCGATATCGTCGAAAACGTGACGGTGACGCGCGTCGTCGACGACATCACCGGCCTGACCGACCTCATCGTCACCGAGGCGGCCAAGCGCGGCCCCGGCGCCAAGGACATGCGGCCGATGATCAAGCTGGTCGATGAGAAGGGCAATTCGCTCAAGATACCGGGCACCGAGCAGCCGGCGCACTACTATCTGCTGCCAAACACGGTCATCAAGGTCGAGGACGGCGGCAAGGTCCGGGTGGGCGACATCCTCGCCCGCATCATGCAGGAGGCGCTCAAGACCCGCGATATCACCGGCGGTCTGCCTCGGGTGGCGGATCTGTTCGAGGCCCGCAAGCCCAAGGAACCGGCGGTCCTTGCCGAGACCTCCGGCGTGGTCAGCTTTGGCAAGGACACCAAGGGCAAGCAGCGCCTGATCATCACCGACAAGGATGGCGTCCAGACCGAGGTCCTCATTCCGAAGTGGCGCAACGTCACCGTCTTCGAGGGCGAGCACGTGGAGAAGGGCGAGGTCATCGTCGATGGCGCCCCGGACCCGCACGACATCCTGCGCCTGAAGGGCATCCACGCCCTCTCGAACTACATCGTCAACGAGGTACAGGACGTCTACCGCCTGCAGGGCGTGAAGATCAACGACAAGCACATCGAGATCATCGTCCGGCAGATGCTGCGCAAGGTGGAGATTACTGAACCCGGCGGTACAATTTTCCTCCGCGGCGAGCAGGCGGAGAAGGAGCGTATCGTAGAGGCCAATGCCGCTGCGGTGACCGAAAACAGGGAGCCGGCACGGTACGACCAGCTCTTGTTGGGCATCACCAAGGCATCGCTGGCCACGGAATCATTCATCTCGGCGGCCTCCTTCCAGGAGACGACCCGGGTGCTCACCGAGGCCTCGGTGATGGGCAAGCGGGACGATCTCCGGGGTCTGAAGGAGAACGTCATCGTCGGTCGCCTGATCCCGGCAGGGACGGGCTATGCCTACCACTCCGAGCGGCGCCGCAAGCGCAATCAGCCCAAGGAGGACGTCAAGGCAACCGCGGCCGCCGCCCTGAGCGCGATGGTCGAGGAGCTGGAGGTCGCGGAGCGCCAGAAGAGCGCCTGACGCCGGCAGGAAATGACCTGTGTCGCTGTTGACAGACAGCGACACAGGTCACTAGAATTCCGCCTCTTTTTTGGACGGATTCCACCAACCGGGGGTGATCGCCGGTTGCCGTTTTCGGGGCTGCAGTAACCCTCGTTCCACTAACCTAATGATTCGCTGCGCGAATCCAACGCGGCGGGGATGTGTTCATGGCGACTATTAATCAACTGGTTCGAAAACCGCGACGGCGTCAGCGCGTGAAAAGCAAGATGCCGGCGCTGGAAGGTTGCCCGCAGAAGCGCGGCGTATGCACGCGCGTCTATACGACCACCCCGAAAAAGCCGAACTCCGCCCTGCGCAAGGTGGCCAAGGTGCGTCTGACCAACGGCCAGGAAGTCATTACTTATATAGGTGGCGAGGGGCATAACCTGCAGGAGCATTCGGTCATTCTGATCCGCGGCGGCCGCGTCAAGGACTTGCCGGGTGTCCGCTACCACACGGTGCGCGGCACGCTGGATACCTCCGGTGTCAACGACCGTCGCCAGAGCCGTTCCAAGTACGGCGCCAAGCGTCCCAAGTCCTGACCTAACTGAATCCAAATCCGAGTCCGCGTCATGTCCCGAAGAAGAGTCAGTGCCAAACGCGTCATCCTCCCCGATCCGAAGTTCGGCAGCGAGAAGCTGGCGAAGTTTGTGAACGTGGTGATGCAGAGCGGGAAGAAGTCGGTGGCCGAACGCATTGTCTACGGTGCCCTCGATCAGCTTGGCGCCAAGGGCAAGGGCGATCCGCTGGAATTGTTCGACAAGGCGCTCGACAACGTCCAGCCTCGCGTGGAGGTCAAATCCCGGCGCGTCGGCGGGGCCACCTATCAGGTGCCGGTCGAGGTGCGGGCCAGCCGTCGCCAGGCGCTTGCGATGCGCTGGCTGGTGGATGCCGCTCGTTCGCGGGGGGAAAAGAGCATGGGCCTGCGCCTCGCTGGCGAGATGCTGGACGCCGCCGAGAACCGTGGAAACGCCGTGCGCAAGCGGGAAGACACGCACAAGATGGCCGAGGCCAACCGCGCCTTCGCCCATTACCGCTGGTAGCCATACTCAACTAGGGAAATAACGTCGTGCCACGCACAACACCCATCGAGCGCTACCGCAACATTGGCATCAGCGCCCACATCGACGCCGGCAAGACGACGACGACCGAGCGCGTGCTGTTCTACACCGGCCGCTCCCACAAGATCGGCGAGGTGCACGACGGCGCCGCCACGATGGACTGGATGGAACAGGAGCAGGAGCGCGGAATCACGATCACCTCCGCGGCCACGACCTGCTTCTGGAGCGGGATGGGCAAGCAGTTCCCCGAGCACCGCATCAACATCATCGATACGCCAGGGCACGTCGATTTCACCATCGAGGTGGAGCGCTCGCTGCGCGTCCTCGACGGCGCAGTCGTGTTGTTCTGCGCCGTCGGCGGCGTCGAACCGCAGTCGGAGACCGTGTGGCGCCAGGCCAATAAATATGGTGTGCCGCGTGTCGCGTTCGTGAACAAGATGGATCGCGCCGGCGCCAATTTCGCGCGTGTCGTGGATCAGATCCGCACGCGCCTGGGGGCCAAGCCGATCCCGATGCAGGTACCGGTCGGAGCCGAGGACAGGTTCGAAGGGGTGATCGATCTCATCAAGATGAAGGCGATCATCTGGGATGACGCCAGCCAGGGGACGAAGTTCGAATACGGCGACATACCGGCTGAGCTCGAGGATACCTGCGAGAAGGCCCGCGAGGCCCTGGCCGAGGCGGCGGCCGAGGCCTCCGAGGAGATGACCGAGAAGTATCTCGGCGGGGATCCTCTCTCCGAGGAGGAGATCAAGGCCGGCATACGTCTGCGCACGCTCAACAACGAGATAGTGCCGGTGTTCTGCGGCTCGGCGTTCAAGAACAAGGGCGTGCAGGCGGTGCTGGATGGGGTCATCGAATACCTGCCCTCGCCGGTCGATCGCAAGGCCATCAAGGGCACCCTGGATGACGCGGCGAACACCGAGGCGACGCGTACCGCGTCCGACGACGAGCCGTTCGCGGCGCTGGCGTTCAAGATCGCCACCGACCCCTTTGTCGGTACGCTGACGTTCTTCCGCGTGTACTCGGGCGTCTGCGCCTCCGGCGACACGGTATACAACCCGGTCAAGGGCAAGAAGGAACGCATCGGCCGCCTGCTGCAGATGCACGCCAATCACCGCGACGAGATCAAGGAAGTGCGAGCCGGCGACATCGCCGCCGCGCTGGGCCTGAAGGACGTCACGACCGGCGATACGCTGTGCGATCTGGAGAAGGTAATCACGCTGGAGCGCATGGAGTTCCCGGACCCGGTGATCTCCGTGGCCGTGGAACCGAAGACCAAGGCTGATCAGGAAAAGATGGGCATCGCGCTTCAGAAGCTCGCCCAGGAGGATCCCTCGTTCCGCGTACATACCGACCAGGAATCCGGTCAGACCATCATTTCCGGCATGGGCGAGCTGCACCTGGAGATCATCGTCGACCGTATGAGGCGCGAGTTCAAGGTCGAGTCCAATGTCGGCAAGCCGCAGGTCGCCTATCGCGAGACGATCCGCAAGGCGGTCGGGAAGGCTGAAGGGCGGTTTGTGCGCCAATCGGGCGGCCGTGGCCAGTACGGTCACGTGGTGCTCAAACTGGAGCCGCTGCCTCCCGGCGGTGGGTTCGAGTTCGTCAACGAGATCGTGGGTGGCGTGGTGCCGAAGGAGTATATTCCGGCCGTGCAGAAGGGTGTGGAGGAACAGATGCGGAACGGCGTCATCGCCGGCTACCCGGTCGTCGACGTTCGGGTGTCGATTTACGACGGTTCCTACCACGACGTCGACTCCAACGAGATGGCGTTCAAGATCGCCGGTTCGATGGGCTTCAAGGAAGGCGCCAAGCTCGGCAAGCCGGTGCTGCTCGAGCCGGTCATGAAGGTCGAGGTGGTCACGCCCGAAGAATACATGGGAACCGTGAACGGCGATCTCAATCGCCGCCGCGGCATTCTGCTGGGAACCGAGGATTCGCCCTCCGGCAAGATCGTGCGAGCCGAGGTTCCGCTGTCGGAGATGTTCGGATACGCCACCGATCTTCGATCCGCGACGCAGGGTCGCGCTACTTACACGATGGAGTTCGAGAAGTATTCCGAGGCACCGGCGAGCGTGGCCGAGGCCGTGATCAAGAAATCCGCCAGTTGATACCCAGAACCGACGAGTGAGGTAGGCATTTATGTCCAAGGGCAAGTTTGAACGCACGAAGCCGCACGTAAACGTAGGCACGATTGGACACGTGGATCACGGCAAGACGACGCTGACGGCGGCGATCACGATGGTGATGTCGAAGAAGTTCGGTGGGG
>JAJVIQ010000034.1 GCA_022071965.1 Gammaproteobacteria bacterium | reverse complement strand
CGCCGGAGTACCGCATGCTACCCGAGCTGCGGCTCGCGCTGCCGCCGGAAGGTCGCGCGCCGCCGGCGCGTGCCCCGCCGCCGCGGGCCCCGCCACCGCCTCCGCGTCGCGCCGCGGCGGCATCGCTGATCCCCACCAGGGCAGTGAAGGATGGTCCGCTCTGAATGGATGGGGTGAGTTGCGCGGCCACGCCCAGCGCGAGGGAGAGCCCCGCCGCCAGCCCGGTGCGCACGGTGTAGTGCCGGAAGGCCGTGACGATTCGATGGCATCCGACCGGGATTCTGATTGATGCGGGCATGGTGATCACTCCTGCGCTGCCGGCGCGTCCGCGCCTGCGTCCGCCGGCGCCTCGCCGCCAGGCGCCGCGGCAACGACGAACTCGATCCGATGCGCATCCGCCGGGGGACTGAAACTGAAGTTTGCGTCGTCGACGGCAGGCGCGAAATTCCAGTCCGACAACGCCACGCCGTATTGCGGTTCGCCAGGTTCATTTTTGTAGCGGAGAACGAACTTGCGGAACAGCGGCGCCTCGCCACCGGTGACCCACACCTGCAGGTCCACGTCCGGTGCCGAGAACAACAGGTGATGGTAGCGGCCGCCGGCGAAGTAGTGCTCGCCGAGGTACCAGCCGCGCTGGACCGTGTTCTCCAGCGCGCCGCATGGATCGGCGGAGACCAGGTCCGCAAGCGGTATCGCCACGTTGAAGCGCGCCATGGCGTCGTCCAGCATCGCCTCGGTCGTCGGCGGGGCGTCGAAGCGCCCGTACACCTTGGCATTGACATCCGTGATGACGACCGACCTGCCGTCGTAGAAGAACTCGCGCCGGCCCTTGTCGAAATCGATATCCGCGCGCAGACGATCCGGGCGCCGGAACGTCACGGTCAGGCCGCGGGAGTGCTGGATGCGGCGTCCGCTGCGGAACACCTCCTCCAGGGTCGCCTCGCCATGGACGCTGAAGGCCTTCTGAGCCTCGAGGTACTCGCAGGCCGCGCGCATGTACCTGGCCGCGGTCTCGTCGATGCGGCGTTCGACCGCGGGTTGCTCCGCGGCGGTTTCGGTCGCGACGCTGGCGCCCGGCGCGGCTTCAGACCCCTGCTCCTGCGCCACCACGCCCGCGGCCGCGACAACGCCCGTCAGGGCGACGATGCGCAATACATACCCGGGTAATCCTCGAGATCCCATAGCTGCCACCTTTCAAGTGCCGGGACACGGGCACTTGCCTCCTCGTATGCTTCGCCGTCCCCTCAATGTGCGCCGGCGAGAAAACACCCGCGCGTTTCCACGGCCATCGGCACCGAAGTCTTGCGTCGCGCTCCCCGCCGGCCGGGGCCGTCTAGCCGGACGGGGAGCGCAACGCAGACCTTACTGCCACGAGCGTGCTGCAACCGGCACTAGTTGCCGGCCGCGGCATCGACCTCCTTCATGCGGGCCAGCGTGGACTCGGAGACCTCGACGTTGAAGCTGCCCGCCGACAGGTTGATGGCTGCGCCGGCCGACTCGCTCTTGAGGTTGATCATCACGCCCTTGTCGTTCTTGTACCAGGAGCCGCCGCCGCCCACGACGGCCGTCAAGCCGGCCGAGGTGCCCTCGTACTTGCCGGGGAAGTCCTCCAGCCGCTTCAGGCCGTAGACGTCGCCCGAGGCCTTGGCGGCGGTGATGCCGCCGGCGATGCCGAAGGAGGCGCCGCCCATCTGGAAGGCGTACTGATCACCCTTGTAGACCAGGCGCCCGCCGCCCTTGCCTGCCGTCAGGACCAGGCCGAAGGACTTGCCGCTCAGGTAGATCTGCGCGTCGGGTACGGCGCCCTCGACGTCCTCCTGCGCGAACGCGCCGGTGGCGAACACGAAGGGAAGGACCAGTGCCATTGCTGCCATTTTTCGGAACATTGTCGCCATTTCCATTTACCTCTCTTCTCTGGTGTGATTGAAAAAACCATCCCGTCGGCCGTACTGCGTTCCGGGATGAACACGCTGAAACCGCGCGCCGGAGTCTAACCTGAAATCATGCGCTTCCCACAGCCGGTGTTTCCCCGCCTCTGCATGCACGTCACTGCGCCTCGGTCACCTCGAGACCGACGTCCTTGATCGCCTGCTGGCACCGGGGGCTCATCTGCTGCTCGTTGTTCTTCAGGCACATCGCCAGACGACCCTCGCCAGGCTGGATATCCGCACAATGCCGCTGCATGTCGGTCTTGCACTCGTTGGCGACATAGGTCAGGGCGCCGATCGCGTGCTCGAGCTGCGCGGCGGCGTCATAGAGCGCGTACTCGCAGCGCCCCGAGAGCCTGTCTTCGTGCGCGTATAGACAGGCGAGCACACGGCCCTCCCCCGGCGTCACCGCCTTGCAGTAGCTCTCCAGCTCGACCTTGCAGCCTTCCGCCACCACGTCGGCGAGGTTCTCGGCCGCCATGACGCCATGCGCCGCAAGCACGAGCGCGCCCGCGCCCAGGGCGTTGATCAGGTTTCGTTGGATGCTCTTTTTCATGATGCCTTGCCCTTGTCTGATGGATTAAGACGATATGCTTCCTGCCATGTTCACTTCTGCTTCGCGGCACCCGGTTCACTATCACGGGTGACCCAGTCGACCGCGTCCAGCAGGGCCTGGTCGTCCACGGGCTTGCGCAGGAAAAACCGCGCACCCAGTTCGTGCGCCCGGTGACGGGTTTCCTCGTCATCTCGGGCGGACACCGCGATGACCGGCAGATCGACATGCCTCGCCGTCATCTGTTCCTGCACCTCGTGACCGTCCAGGCGCGGCATGGTGATGTCCAGCAGCACACAGCCCTTTTCGCCGGGGCCCACGTCGGCCAGAAACTGCTCGGAGGAGGCGTACATCCGCGGCTCGAACCCGGCCGACCGAATGAGGCGGGAAAGCCCCTTTCGAACCGAATCGTCGTCGTCAACGATGTAGACGATTAATGTTGCGGCCACGGCACACATGCGTACGAGTCCCCTTCAATCCCCCCAGAGGTTATTCCGGATGGGAGCGGCGCGGTATTGGACGTTGGTCCAATCCCCTCGCGGGGCCGTCCGGTCATCCTGTCGTCTGGCGGTTCGGACCGGCGGGCAACAGGCGGCGTGGTGGAACACGCCGGCCCGCAGGCCTGCCGCCGCGCGGGGGAGCTCGCGACGCCGCGCACATGCGGCGCCCGGGGCGCAAGGAACCCGTGCATGATTTCCGGTTATGGGGTTGAATAGCACTGACGGTTCGGCACGGTTCGCCGGGATGCGCCGCCACGGCGGATCCGTTCGAAGCGACTTCCGAGTCGTCACCAAAGCCTGGAGGACTCCATGACACGCGATCGCATACTGACGCTGCATTTCACGGACGGCACCAGCATGTCGTTCGACTTCCCCGAGCAGACCACGCACGCCGTGGCCCGGCGGCTGAAGATCGAGGATTTTCTCAACAGCAGCAACGTCATCGTCGAGGCAGACGGCAGCGTCATGATCTTCCCGATGGCCAACATCAAGTACATCCAGGTCATGCCGCCGGGCGGTATACCGGAGGAGGTCCTGAGAGGCGTCCAGCGCATCATCGCCGGCGCCACCGTCGTCTGAGCGCAGACGTGCCGCGCCAAGCGGGGGATGGCAAGGCAGGTGACGAGTGAGCATGCTCCTGGAGATCTCCGCGGGATCAGTGTTTCTTCACGTCAGTGCGAGGGGACGGTTTTCATTGCCTGACGCGAAGAGGACATTTCTGGAGGTGCTCGAGGCCGTTGCACGGCATGAGCTCGACAAGGTTCTGTTCGATGGCCGGCTGCTCGTGGGGAATCCCACCACGATGGAGCGGTTTTACTACGGGGAGTTCGCCGCCCGGGCCGTTGCCGATTACACGGCGCGCGGCGTGTCCCGCGGCACACGGTTTGCCTACGTACTCCAGGTTCCCATGCGGGATGTCGCGCGGTTCGGCGAAACCGTGGCGGTGAACCGCGGGATGCTCGTCAGGACCTTCGAGAATCCCGACGACGGCCTCGTGTGGCTCGAAATCGCGCCCGCCGGCGGTCGTTCACCGGGGCCCGACGAAATCTGACGGCTGACGATTCATCGTCTGCCGGCGGGGGATCCAGGCACCGTCAGAACACGCGGCGCATGGCCTCGTCCTCGCCGGCGGCGGGCAATGCGGGCGTGATGCCGATGATGTCGCAGAGATGCACGAGCTCGGCGACGGATCCGACCCCCATCTTCTCCATCACGCGACCACGGTGAACCTTTACGGTCTTCTCCGTGATCCCGAGAGCCGCCCCGATCTGCTTGTTGAGCCTGCCCTGGATGACCTCCCGCATCACATCGCGCTCGCGCGCCGAGAGCGTTGCCAGACGCCCCTCGATCAGGCGGCGGGCCTCCTGATGCGCCTGCGTGCAGGCGTGCTGCGCGATCGCCTGGCGCACCACCTCGAGGAGGGCCTCGTCGTCCACGGGTTTTTCCAGGAAATCCAGCGCACCCTTCTTCATGGCCGACACGCCCGTGGCGACCTCGCCATGAGCGGTCAGAAACACGACCGGCAACGACACGCCCATTTCTGCCATCTGAACCTGCAGCTCCGGCCCGGTGGTACCGGGCATTCGCACATCCAGGATCATGCAACCGGCCCCTGCGTATCGTGCCCGCGCCAGGAAGTCCTTCGCCGACTCGAAGGTCTCCACCCGATATCCGGCCGACCGCAGGAGCCGACCGAGACCCCGGCGAACGGACGGGTCATCGTCCACGACGAACACGGTTGCCGCGTCGCTATTCACCGCGCCACGACCTCGCCATTGCTCCCCGCATCGGCACTGGTGCCGGCCCAAGCGGGTATGCTGAAGACGAACGTGGCGCCCCGGGCGCCGGCGGCCGGCTCGAGCCAGATCCTGCCACCGTGCGATTCGACGATCGATCGGCAGACGGCGAGCCCCAGGCCCATCCCCTGGGGCTTCGTGGTGGCGAACGCATCGAAGACCGACCTCCTCCGCTCAGGCGGAATACCCGGGCCGGTATCCTGCACCCGCACCTGCACGGCTCCGTCGGCGCCGCGGCAGGATACCGATATGCGCCGTTCCTCCGTTTTCGAATCGCGCATGGCCTCCACGGCGTTCATCACCAGGTTGAGCACGACCTGTTGCAGTTGCACCCTGTCGGCCAGCACGCTGCAGTCCTGGTCGAGATCCGTCGTGAGCTCGACACCCGCACCGATGAGCTCGCTGCGCAGCAGCGCCAGGATCTCCGTCAGGACCGCCGCCATCCCGACGCCCTCCCGTTCCGATGCCTTGTGGCGCACCATGGCGCGCAGGCCGCTGATCACGGCTGCCGCGCGCTTGTCGTCGCGCACGATGTCTTCCAGTGTCTCGCGCAGCTCGGCGATATCCGGGTTTCCGCTCGCCAGGAATCGCAGCGCGGCCTGCGAATTGCTCAGTATGGCCGTCAGCGGCTGGTTGAGCTCGTGCGCGAGCGAGGCGGTGAGCATGCCGCTGCGCGCGACGCGGTCGGTATGCCAGAGCTGCATCCGCAGCGTGCGTGTCTCCTCCTCCGCCTGTCGCGCCTCGCTGACGTCCTGTATCGTCCCGACTGAGCGCAGTGGGGCACCGTCCGGCTGGTAATACGTATTGCCACTGATCCGAACGATACGCTCCGCGCCACCGTCCGGCGGCGCGAGGCGACACTCGATGTCCAGCGACTCGCTGCGTTCGCGCCAGTGCCTGGAGATCGCCCCCAGGAGTGCCAACCGGTCCTCCGCGCGTGCGAGGGCAACAAGATCGCTGACCTTCACGACCTCGACACCGACGATTCTTCGTGCTTCCTCGGAGAGCTGGATCCTCTCCGTCGCCACGTCCCACTCCCAGCTCCCGAGCCTCGCGACCCGCTGGGCCTCGGCGAGGCGGCGCGCGCTGTCGCGGAGTGCCTGCTCGGCCTGTTTGCGCTCCGTGACGTCGATGACCGTCGCCAGGACGAACCGGCCCTCGCTCGTACCGATCGGACTCAGGCCGATCTCCACGGGGATCTCCGTCCCGTCCTTGCGCAACCCGACCAGCTCCCGCCCGCCGCCCATTCGGCGAGCGTCGGTCTCGGAAATGAACTCGCGGCGGTATGCATGATGCCGCTCGCGGTCCGGCAGCGGCAGCAGCATCTCGACATGACGGCCCAGCATTGCTTCGCTGCGATAACCGAACATCCGCTCCAGGTAAGGGTTTGCCAGGATGATGCGACCGTCGCGATCCACTATCAGCACCCCGCTGGGCGCGGACTCCACGACACTGCGAAACCGTTCCTCGCTCGTGCGCAGTGCCTCGTCGGCGCGGGCCCGGGTCAGGGCGTTGACCAGCGTGTCGCCGAGGACACTCAGCCGCGGGGCGTACTCTTTGGACCAGGACGCATTCTCGCGACGGGATGCCAGCACGAAGCCGTAGTGTACCCGTCCCCCCGATGATATCGGGATTGCGACCATCGAACGAAAGCCGAGACCCTCGGCGATCTCCCGGTCGATGGCGTCCTCCGCCGGACGGTCGCCCAAGCGGCTGCGCACCAGTGTCTCGCCGCGGCGGAACAGCCACTCGTATATCAGCGGACAAGCCGAGGCATAATCGACATCGGTGCGCAGGGGTGTGATACCGGTGTCGTTCGCCCGATGGCATATGCGCGCGGAGCCGCGGGCAAGATCGGCCTGCACGAGGGTGCAATGGTCCGCGCCGAAGAACTTCAGAGTCGCCCTCAGCGTGCGCGTGACCTCCTCGTCCGCGCGGTCGCACGCGACTGCCGCCAGCCGCGCGGAGACATCCGCAATAAGCTGCTCGAAACGCATCATCCCCCGCTGCGCCTCCTCCAGGGTCTGGCGGCCCAGCGCACTCGCGAGCACGCCGCCCAGCAGCAGCAGCCGCTGCACGAATGCCCGGGACCAGCGGACCTCCTCACGTAGTGCCGAGAAGATCGCGGCGCCCAGCAGCGTTTCGCCGAAGAACAATGGAACGGCCACCGCCGATCGCACGCCCGCGCGCTCGAGGTACTCACGCTCCGCTGCCGCCTCCACCGGCAGATCCGCGATGCTCGATACGACCATGGGCTCGCCCCCGCACAGCTTGCCGAACATCCATGCGTAATCACTGCTCAGCGCAACCGGCACCGGGTCGATGCCGCCCCTTGCGTACCAGATCGTGCGGCACAGGGCCGAGCGGTCCGGCGACATGGTCAGGATGGTGCCGCGATCCACGCCCAGGAACTCGACGACCCTCTGTAGCGTGCTCCTCAAATGCCTGTCGATGCTGCCCCAGGGCAACTGCACGAACTGCGCCGAGATCGCCGACAGCAGCTCCTCGAACTGCCGCGTCCGTTCGAGCTGGAAATCGTCGCGCTTGCGCCGGAGCGCCCCCGCGAAGATGTTTACTATGAGCCGCAGACGATTCACGACCTCCGGCCGCCAGTCGCATTCCGCGCCCATCGAGGTAAAGGAGATCCATCCGATGAGGTCTCCGCCGATGACGATGGGAATGCTCACGTTGGACTTGAGCCCCTCCGCCAGCATGAACTCGCGCTCGCGCACCGCCTCCGGCGGCAGGTCGCTGACTTTCGGTATGAGCACGATGCGCTGGTTCCGCATCTGACCCGCGAGCCATGGCACATCACCCTCGTGCTGGACACGCGGAGTCAGCGGCACATGGCCCGGAACGGTGTACGAGTGCGTGCGAATGATGGCCGAGGAATCGCTCCTCAGCTGGGCCACCGTCATGCGATCCAGACCGAGCGTCCGCACGATGCGGCCCAGCCAGCGGTCGATGCCGTCGTCGATCGCATTGGCACGCATCGAAACGAAGTCCGCGGCAAGCTCGGAGATGAGGATCTCGAACTCCGGCGACCGCAGCGTGTCCCCGGTATCGGGCTGGTAAGCGGTCGGCGGGAGGGCGCTTGGCTCCGGCATCTGTTCGGTCTCAGGAAATGCCCGCCCTCGCGGCCAGGGCTGGTCCGCCGCCCTCGGCCGGCGTGGCCATCCCGCGGGCGGCGAGCAGGTAATGATATGCGCCCCAGAGGCCGATGGGCACCACGAGCAGCAAGGCATGACGCAGCGCGTCCGTGCCATGACGCGCCCCCAGGACATCACTCGACAACCCGATCAGCTGGGGTCCGAGGCCCATGCCGATCACACTACCCACGAACAACAGCAGCGCGGCCGCCAGCGCGCGCATCCGCGAATCCACGAGGTCCTGCACCAGCGCGAAGGTGGGAGGAAAGAACCACACGATACCGACACTGGCGATGCCGAGACATGCCAGCATCACCATCCGGTCATGGGCGAGGACGCCGGCCGCGATGAGACAAAGCACGGGAACGGCCCCCAGTGCCGGGGCCCAGGCCTTCCAGCGGGGATCCCGACGCGCAAGACGATTGGTCAGCATCGCCCCTGCCATCGTGCCCGCACCTCCGAGCATCCCCATCATGATCGCAGCGGCGGTTCCGGCCTGTCCCGTGCTGAAACCATGGGAGCGGATCAGGAAAGACGGCAGCCAGGCGATGAACCCGTTCGTGACGAAGGCGAGCAGCGACCCGCCGATGTACAGGTGTCGCAGCCCGGGGTGCGACCAGATGAACCGGACGCCTGCGCGCAGGTCGGCCGCCTTCGCTGCGGCGGAATCTTCGCCACGCCGCGGCGTATGCGGTTCCCTCAGGGCCGTCTGTACCAGCGCGCTCAGGGCCAGCCCCATCGCGCCCGCCGTCCACAGGGCCGCGCGCCAGCCGTACCATTGGCCGACCCATGCCCCCATGAACAGGCCGAGCAGCAGCCCGAAGTGGGGTCCGAGCAGAAACCAGCCCATGGCGGACGTGCGCTCGGCAGGCGAATAGAGATCGGCGATGATGGAATGCGACGGGGGATTCGTTCCCGCCTCGCCGATCGCCACACCGACCCGTGCGAGCAGCAGCTGCAGGAAGGTGGCCGCCATCCCGCAGAGCACCGTCATGACGCTGAACACGGCGAGCGAGATGCGGATGACCCGGACTCGATTGCCACGATCGGAATACATCGCGAGCGGTATGCCGAGTGTCGTGTAAAACAGCACGAACGCCGGGCCGCTGAGCAGTCCGAGCTGCGTATCGGAGAGCTCGAACTCCTGCTTGAGCGCCTCGAACAGCACCGAGAGGATCTGCCGGTCCATGATGCTGACCGTGAAGATCGCCGTGAGGATCGCCAGGGTGTATCCGCGCGCTGCCATCGGTTCGCCGTGAGCCATCGGTATCGCAGGGTCCTCGCCGCTACGGTTCGCGCCCGTCGCCGCGCGGGAGCCGGCCCCATATCGGTCAGCCCGGCTCGCATTCTATATCACGGCCCGGCGGCCCGAACCGGCGGCTCGGGGCCGGGGGTTGCGGGAATGCTCCGGGCCGCTGCAGTCGATTTCTTTCCCGCCCTGTGCCCGGGACGGTGGATGGATGCTAGACTTCCCGGCCGCGCGGTACTTTTCGAACGTTCCGCCGCCGTCCCGCAACCCGAGACCGTGAGCAGCCGTCTGCCCAAGCACGCCAGCCGCCGCCTGTGCGTCGCGCCCATGATGGAATGGACGGACCGGCACTGCCGGTATTTCCTGCGTCTCGTCTCTCCGCATGCCCTGCTGTACACCGAGATGGTGACGACCGGGGCATTGCTGCACGGCGATCGCGAGCGCTTCCTGGAATTCGATCCCGCAGAGCAGCCGGTCGCCCTGCAGCTCGGCGGCAGCGACCCCGCGGCCCTGGCGCAATGCGCCCGAATCGGCCACGAGCGGGGTTACGGCGAGATCAATCTCAACTGCGGCTGCCCGAGCGATCGCGTCCGGGACGGGCGTTTCGGCGCCTGCCTGATGGCCGAGCCGCGGCTCGTCGCCGACTGCGTGGCCGCCATGCGCGCGGCCGTGCCCATCCCGGTCACCGTGAAGACGCGGCTCGGCATCGATGCGCTCGACCACGACGGGCACCTGCACCACTTCATCGGCACCGTGGCCGCGGCCGGCTGCGAGGCCTTCATCCTGCACGCCCGCAAGGCCTGGCTGTCGGGCCTGAGCCCGAAGGAGAACCGCGAGGTGCCGCCGCTGCAGTACGGGCGCGTCTACGCGCTGAAACGGGCGTTTCCGTCGCTCGCCATCGTCCTCAACGGGGGCGTCACCTCCGCGGTCGCCGCATGCGGCCACCTCGCGCACGTCGACGGCGTGATGATCGGCCGCGAGGCCTATCACAACCCCTACCTGCTGGCGGAGATGGAGCGGGCGCTGTTCGATTACGAGTCGCCGCCGCGCGAGGCGGTGGTGGAGGCGTATGCGCGCTACATGGAACGCGAGATCGATGCCGGTGTACCCGTGCGCGCGATGACGCGCCACGTACTCGGGCTGTACAACGGCCTGCCGGGGGCGCGACGTTGGCGTCGCGACCTGAGCGAACTGGCGGGCGCCGGGACGTTGCGCAGTGGCATACTGCTCAGGGCCATGGCGCAGGTCTCGGCCGCGCTCGCGGCGCATCGGCACCGGCACGCGGCCGAAGTGCGGACGGCCGTCAACGAGTGATGCGATGACCGCGTACTGTCTGGCGGCACCGGCGCCGCGCGACGGCCTCCCCGCGGAGTGAATGTCGCACCTCAGAACTGCATCTCGAGCGTGCCCATGCCGCCGAGATAGATGAGGGTGTCATCTCCGGAGGTGAGATGGCCGTTGTCATCGACGTGGTTGCTGGGTGTGTCCCACCAGACCGAAGCCATCGCGCCCATCCCGAGGGCGACCCCGTTGGAAAGCTCATAGAGGTACTTCACGCCCAGCTCCGAGACCGGGACGTTCACGTCCCGGCGCTCGATGTAGCCCGCCATCCCGCTGCGCGATCCGTCCACGCCCCCGCCCGGAGCGACGCCGCCGGTCAACTCCGCCTGGCCGTAGAGCATGCTCTGCTGGAAGACGCCGCTGAAGCGGTGCCGATCCACCTGCCGATCACCGGCGATGCCCAGCGTGGGGCCCACCAGCGTGCCGCTGCCCATCGCGGGCAGGAGCGCGGTATTGGTCAGGTTCGATTCGAACCCATCGGCGGTGAGGGCCGCGGCCCGGGCACCATCGTCATAGCCGCCAAGCTTCACACCCGCCAGCATTTGCAGATGCCCGCGCTCGTCCTGCAGCAGCGGGTGGCCGGCGGTCAGGTCGCCGGACCAGACCCGGGTCAGGGCATCGCGCGAGAACGCGACGGATGTCCCAGCCGGGGTCGCGACCACGTAGCGCGGCTGGAACTGCCAGCCCTCGGCCGCGACCGCCGGCGGCTCCGGGCTCAGGCCTTTGGCATACGGCTGCATGACGTTGATCTGCAGGGTCCACGTTCCGGCGCGCTCGGCAGACGCCCCCGGAGTGGCCCCGGCGAGGTGGCCGGGAGCGTCGCGCTGCGCCGCGCCCCGCGGCGTCGCCGCACCGAAAACCTGGAGAAACAGCGGGTCGTACCGGGACGTGAGCTCGGCGGCGACGCCCGGCGCCAGGGAAGACAACACGACCAGCAGGGTGGCCACTCGACCACCCCGGCGGTCGGACGACATGCCGGCAGGCTTTGCAGGCTCCACTGCCTCTCCCTTCGGTGCCTGAGCTATGCCAGCCACCCTGGGACACGGGAGCCGGCAGGCACTCTTAAAGTGTTTTATTTCGAGAAAAGCATCACTACCATGAATTACTAAGCTAATTTACTTCAATTTTCAAGTTGAGAGTTCACCCGATTCATCAACAGTGGGCCTCGCCGCCCGGCGACCTGCACGCGGAAGCGTGGGCTCAATCGCCGGTGTCGCCGGCCTGGAACGGATTCCTGCGGGGTACTTCGTTCAGTACGAAGTCGCCGTAATCATCGTCGTCGCCGGAGCCGATCGCGACGGGCGGCGCGGCCGGCACAGCGCGTTCGACGTCGATTGCTGCCACCCGCTCGCCGGGGCCGTAGACGGCCATGTACATGGGATCGCGGGCCATGGAGGTCTGCGCCGGGTCGTTTGCCAAGGCGTTGGCAGCAGCCGCTGCGAGCAGGGTCGGGACGACGAGTCGGGCGTACGGGCGATATCGCGTCATGGGCGTGTATCCCGTTGAATGGCTGTTCATGAAGATAGCTTATCTGTCATAAAGTTACAATATTAATCTCGCTTAATATCTCAGTTATGGCTTCCATCTCTTTATTGAGATGGATAAACGTGCGCAGTATCCGGGCCGCGCTGCCGCCCCCGGGACTCCCCTGTCTGCCGCCCGGGCGTGGCGCCACCTCCTCACCGGAGCAGCGCCTGGACCTCGGCGAAGGATCGCACCCACGGCCTGCCCTTCTGCAGGTCTGCCGGCAGGGAGGTCAGCGCCTGTTGCGCCTCGGCGCGCGAGCGGTAGACTCCACAGATGGCCGTGTACCCCGTGCGGTCGGCGAGTGCGCGGCTGAAGTAGGCCCGATCGGGGCCGAGGTCCGGGCGATCGATGAGGCTTGCCACCGATGCCTCGTCCGAGGCGGTGACCAGTTGCAGCGTGTAGTGATCGGGCGCCTGCCTCCGGATCCATTCCTCTCGACGGGGGTTCGAGGACACGCCGGCGGCCGCCACGGCCGGGCTGGCGGCAACCGGGTCGTCGGCCGTCGCCACCGGTGTCGCGAGTGCGGGGGAGGCCGCCTCTCGCCGCGCCATTGTCGCGAGCCGCCGTGCGGCCTTCTCATAGCCCTGATCGGCGGCAAGCCTGTACCAGCGCCGGGCCAGATCCGGATCTGCCGTGGTCCCGATCCCGTCCTCGGTAAATCGGCCGACCTGGTACTGCGCCTGCGGCATCCCCTGCTCGGCCGCCTCGTGCAGCCAGCGGAAGGCGCTGCCGTGATCGAGCGGCACGCCACGGCCCGCCGCGTACATGACGCCCAGCCGATACTGGGCGAGTACATGGCCTTGTTCGGCCGCGGCCAGATACCAGCGCGATGCCTCGGCCTCGTCCTTCGCCTGTCCCAGGCCCCAGGCGTACATCTCCCCGAGACTGTACTGCGATTCGGCGAAACCCAGCCCGGCCGCCATCCGCCACCAGCGCGCCGCCTCGGCATAGTCCCTGTCGATGCCGATGCCCTCGAAATACTTCACCCCGAGGTTGTGCTGCACCGTCGGCATGCCATGCAGCGCCGCCTTCCGGTACCACTCGGTGGCGATCGCATCGTCCCTCGGCACGCCCTGCCCGTAGTCGTACATGATGCCGAGCGTGATCTGCGCGTCCGGGTCGCCCTGCTCGGCCAGCGGCTCGAGGATCTGGTAGGCGCGCGCGTAGTCGTTGGCGAGATAGGCGGCCTTGCCGTCCTCGAGGGGGCCGGCGCGCAGGGGCCCGGGTGTGACGCCGAGCAGCGCCGCCGCGAACAGCAGCCGCAGGCTCCGCCACCCGGGTCTCGCGCCAATGAACGGCCGCAGCCCGCCCGCCGCCTGGTGCCGCCGTCCAAGACCGGAAGCTTCGCCCATAGACTGGCCGCCCCCCAGACTGCCCAATATAAACTACGAAACGTCAATGAGTTGAAAACAGAACTTAATTTATACTCACATTCTGCCGCGACTGTGGTCAAGATGGAATGCCGTGCGGGGAGATGGCGGGGGAAAGGCGTGGTGGGCCGGGACGGCGCCGGGTCCACGGGCCAGACGTCATCCGCGGCCGACCGTCGTTGCGCGCTCCAGCCTGGCGATCCACCGAAGCGCGTGCTCGCGGCTGCCGCCGCACATGAGCGATTCAGGCCTCAGGCGGTTGCAGACGGCGGGCCGGTCCGGGCTGCCCCACAGCCGGCAGCGGCTGTCGCCGGTGAGGTGCGCGCAGCGCACGCCGGCGGGTTTGCCCTGCGGCATGCCGGGTATGGGCGAAGAGATCGACGGCGCGATGCAGCAGGCGCCGCAACCGGGCCGGCAGCTCAATTCGCCTGCGGCGCGCGGCGTGGAGTGGTTCACGGTACGCAGCAGGAGATCGCGGCTATTCGCGGCGATAGATCTCCCCGCCGGACTCGACGAACTCGCGCGCCTTCTCGGCCATGCCGCTGCGCAGGGCCGTCGCTTCGTCGCCGATCCCATGCGCCGCGGCGTAATCGCGCACGTCCTGGGTGATCTTCATCGAGCAGAAGTGCGGCCCGCACATGGAGCAGAAGTGCGCCAGCTTGTGGCCCTCCTTCGGCAGGGTCTCGTCGTGGAATTCCCGCGCCGTGTCCGGATCCAGACCGAGGTTGAACTGGTCTTCCCAGCGAAACTCGAAGCGCGCCTTGGACAGCACGTTGTCGCGCAGTTGCGCGCCGGGATGGCCCTTGGCGAGATCGGCGGCGTGGGCGGCGATCCGGTAGGCAATGATGCCATCCTTGACATCCTTCTTGTTCGGCAGGCCGAGATGCTCCTTGGGCGTCACGTAGCAGAGCATGGCCGTGCCGTACCAGCCGATCATCGCCGCGCCGATGGCGCTGGTGATGTGGTCGTAGCCCGGGGCGATGTCGGTGGTGAGCGGGCCGAGCGTGTAGAACGGCGCCCCGTGGCAGTGCTCGAGCTGCAGGTCCATGTTCTCCCGGATGAGGTGCATGGGCACGTGCCCGGGACCTTCGATCATCGCCTGCACGTCGTGTTTCCACGCCACCTGCGTGAGCTCCCCCAGGGTCTTGAGCTCCGCGAACTGGGCCTCGTCGTTGGCATCGTGGATGGACCCCGGGCGCAGGCCGTCACCGAGCGAGAAGGCGACGTCGTAGGCGCGCATGATCGCGCAGATCTCCTCGAAGTGGGTGTACAGGAAACTCTCGCGGTGGTGCGACAGGCACCACTTGGCCATGATCGATCCACCGCGCGAGACGATCCCGGTCAGCCGCCGCGCGGTCAGCGGGATGAACGGCAGCCGCACCCCGGCATGGATGGTGAAATAATCCACGCCCTGCTCGGCCTGCTCGATCAGCGTGTCGCGGAAGATCTCCCAGGTCAGCTCCTCGGCCTTGCCGTCGACCTTCTCGAGCGCCTGGTAGATGGGCACGGTGCCGATGGGTACCGGCGAATTGCGGATGATCCACTCACGCGTCTCGTGGATGTGCCGGCCGGTGGAGAGATCCATCACCGTGTCCGCACCCCAGCGGATCGCCCAGGTCATCTTCTCCACCTCCTCGGCGATCGAGGAGCTGACCGCGGAGTTGCCGATGTTGGCGTTGATCTTCACGAGAAAATTCCGCCCGATGATCATCGGCTCGGACTCGGGGTGATTGACATTGGCGGGGATGATGGCGCGACCTCGCGCGACCTCCTCGCGCACGAGTTCCGGCGTGATCTCCCGCGGCATCCGCGCCCCGAAGCCCTCGCCGGGGTGCTGGCGCCGCAGCGCCTCGGCGAAGCGCTCCATGCGCTGATTCTCCCGGATGGCGATGAATTCCATCTCCGGGGTGACGAGTCCGCGGCGCGCATGGTGCATCTGCGTGACGTTGTGGCCCGCCCGCGCCCGCCGCGGTGGGCGCTGCAGGGCAAGGCGCAGCGACCGCAGGTGCGTGTCCGCCGCCCGCTGCCGCCCGTAGGCGGAGCTCGGCGCATCGAGCGTCTCGGTGTCCGCACGTTCCGCGATCCAGGCGGCCCGCAACGGCGGCAGGCCGCGACGGATGTCGATCCTCGCCTCCGGGTCCGTGTACGGTCCGGAGGTGTCGTAGACGCACAGGGGCGGGTTGACTTCCTCCCCGGTGCGCGCCTGCGCGATCTCCCGCATCGGCACCCGGATGTCGGCGCGGCTGCCGGCGACGTAGACCTTGCGCGAACCGGGCAGGGCCGCCACGGCCTGCGGATCGACGTGCGGAGCCGTGCCCGGCGCATCGCTCGAGGGCTGTTCAGGAAAGGTCTTCATCACGTCGCATCCTCCCTGCCGGTGCGGTCGCCTGGCGGGAGGACGGGAACACGCGCATCTGCGTTGAGGTGTTCCAGCTTCCCTACGCCGGCACTGTCCGGATCAGGTTCGAAGGGTCAGTCTCAGCGGCGCGGCCGTCGGTTCACGGGCGCGTCGCACCCCTAGCTGTCGCAGGTCGCGGCCTGGCTGTAAGACCAGCGGCTCGCCAGTTTCGGATGCCTCCTTGTGGCAACGCCACGGTGCCGGAAAGCCGGTCATGCCTGCGCGGTTTCATTGTATAGTGTCACGCTCCGTCGAGGTAGGGCGCATGAAGACTGCGGGGGGAATGCGGCGATGTCGGTGGACCTGAATTTCGAGCAGGCGCGTTACAACATGATCGAGCAGCAGATCCGCACCTGGGAGGTGCTGGATCAGCGCGTGCTCGACGCGGTGGCCGCGACGCGCCGCGAGGATTTCGTGCCGGCCGAATTCCGCCGGCTCGCCCTCGCGGATACGCAGCTCCCGATTGGACACGGGGAAGTGACAATGGCCCCGAAGGTCGAGGCGCGGATGCTGCAGTCGCTGCAGATACAGCCCGGCGACACGGCGCTCGAGATCGGCACCGGCAGCGGTTACGTGACCGCGCTGCTCGGCCGGCTGACCAGTTGGGTGACCAGCGTGGAGCTCTACGCGGACCTCAGCGCCGCGGCGCAGGTCCGCCTGGACGCCGCGGGGATCGGCAACGTCACGCTCGCAGTCGGAGACGCCCTGCGAGGCTGGCGCGCACCGGCGCATTTCGACGTGGTGGCGGTGACCGGTTCCGTTCCGGTCATGTCCGCCGCGTTCGACGACCACGTCAAGGTCGGCGGGCGGCTGTTCATCATCGTCGGCGAGGAGCCGGTGATGGAGGCCCTGCTGTTTACTCGGACCGGGCCGGAGTCGTGGGCCAGCGAGTCGCTATTCGAGACCGTGCTGCCGCCGCTGGTCGGCGCCGTGAAGCCGCGCAAGTTTGCCTTCTGAATGCAACAGGTCAATGCTGCCGATTTGAGCCGTCTGCTCGCGAGCTCCGATTCCGGAACACTCCAGCTTCTCGACGTGCGCGAGGAGTGGGAGTTTTCGATCTGCCAGATCGAGGGTTCGCGCAACGTTCCGATGGCGCAGATACCGGCGGCGGTGCATGATCTCGATCCGGGGTCGCCAACGGTGGTCATCTGTCATCACGGCATGCGCAGCGCGCAGGTCGCCGATTATCTGGAACGGTGTGGATTCGACAAGGTCATCAACCTTGAAGGCGGCATCGACGCGTGGGCACGCGAGGTCGACCCCCGCATGCCTGTGTACTAGTGCGGTCGGAGTTTCCCACAATCATGAACAAGAAACTGCTTTGCCTGCTGGTCTCATCGTTCCTCGGCGTGCGGGTCGTGGCGGCCGAGGACCTGGTGCAGGTCTATCAGTTGTCCGAGCGGCAGGACCCGGTGCTGAAGGGCACGGAGGCGGGCTACGCGGCGGTGCAGGAGCTCAGGCCGCAGGCGCGTGCGCGGCTGATGCTGCCGGTGATCGGGGCCACG
>JAJVIQ010000011.1 GCA_022071965.1 Gammaproteobacteria bacterium | reverse complement strand
GTCGGGGCACCGTAGTACCGAGCTTTTGCCGCGCGATCGTGGGCCCGGCCTGCCTCGATCCGATCCCGGGACATCTGCCCGGCCCAGTGAACCCTGTTACGTCTGATCCAGTAGTGCGATCGACAGGGGAGGCTCCAGTTTCCGATGGACGGGTCGAGCGACACTGATTCACCGTCGCAGACCAACTTCCAGTCGGTGGGGGAGAGCGGCGTCACGACTTCCTTGCCACATCCGCAGCAACAGAGGTGGGATGCCGTCGAATAGGCCAATGAGACGTAGAGAACGCCATCTTGCAGCGTCGTTGGTATGAACTCGACGAACTGTGGGGTGAGTGCGTTGCGCTTCACAGGAGGTCGTCGCTGGTCAACAGGTTGGAGCTCGTCGTGTACGTCGTGTTGTGCTCCTTCTCCAGGTCTTGGTAGAAGCCGCAAAGCTTCTTCCACCTGATCACCGCCAACGCCGCATTGAGCGCATTCAGGTCGGCCACCTGAATGTTCTTGTCGTACTGGTTGTCGCTGTCGTTGTCAGCGAAGGACACCCGCTGCGAGAAGTGGTCACGCTTGTCCGGTGTGCTCGTCGTTACTCGGCATATCGCCCAGAGCGCCAGCGACTCCGGGACAATCTCAACGCCGATGCCGACGTCGATGAACGACATTGCACCGGCGCTGAGCCGGTCCACGATCAGCTTCTTTGCCGGACCGTTATCGAGGCAGAGGAAAACGAAATCGAAGCCGAGAAGTACTTCGACGTTGTCCTCGGAGACGTGCTCCTCGTGCGCGACGATGCCGCGGCGCATCTTCGAGTAGAGCGCCCGGAAGTAGGCCACCTTGCTGGGACGTCGTGTCAGATCGTCCAGCGACGCTGCCGATGGGGCTCGAAACGCGTTGTGCTGCAGGAAGGCATCGGCATCGAATAGGTGAATTTCTCGTACCGGCGTCTTGGCGACCAGATCGAGGACGTACGAGCCGGTTCCACCCAGTCCGACAATCGCGACGCGCGACAATTTGAGCTTGTCGGTGACTGCGCAGATGCCAGCGCGACTGGACGCCGTATCGAGGTACTCGAACACGCTCTGTTCTGGCGATGCGGCGACCGGCTTGAACGTGCGCGCCGTCGCGGTGGGATCGACGGAGTGGGCAGGTGCGCTAACGATATCGATGTAGCGCGTCATCTTCTGGTGGTAGTTCGCGTAGCCCTGCGCCGGCTTGTTCGAGAACGAGTGGTGGACCACGATGTCCTGTGCGAGCTGCGTGGTCTGGCTGGTGTGCTTGATCTGCGGGATCTCCCTGCCGTCTTTCTGACAGGGATGTTCGCCCACGAACCAGGCAATGTGATTGCCTGGGGTGGTGGTCACGTCACCCGCCAGGGTCAGGTCGGATACCAGCGTCCCTCGGTCGACGACGCCCCTCGAGTTCACGTAAGGAACCGAGTGGATCAGCAGGTGATTCGAGCGAACCTCTACCTCGTAGCCCTCATCCTGCAGCTGCCGAAGGTCTGCGCTACGACTTATCAGTTCGTGCGACATTGAAGATCATTCCCTCCTTGACCTTCACCGTATCGCCCTCGACGAGCGTGCCTTCGGGCTTGCTTCCGTGCCCACGCTTGTAGGTGACGGTGTACACGGTCGTGTCGTTGAAGGCAGCGTCTTCGAAGGCCAGGCGCACGACGTCGACGAAGGACAGTTCCTTCGCGGCGACCTCTTTCTGGCGGCCGTTGACGACGATGGTCGTCAGTTTCTGGTGGCCGGCGGGCTGGTGTTCAAGTTCAGTGGTGGTGCTCATCGGTTGCCTCACTTTCCCTGTGGCTTTCGCTTCATGGTTTCGACCGTCGTCGTGCTCGGCCGGCGCTGGGCCTCGCGAACGGGAATGAACTGACCGGACTTGGCATCGCGACCGATCTTCTGGCTTTGCTGGTTACGGTTTGCGTTCTGGCGCATGGAGATCTCCTTGCATCGTTTTGCCCGGCTGAGGTCCGCGCCGATCGCGGCCCGCAAATCAGCCGATACGCGGATTAGCGTATCACGAATCAAAGGATGGATGCAAGGGGCGACCTCGCAGGCCGCACCTTCAGGAGAAAAGCGACTGGTTCGGGGCGGCTTCGGTGACCAGGTTCAGCTTGAGCAAGCGAACCCGGGCGGCGTCTGCCGACACCTTGAAGGCGCTCACGACCTGAGAGATCAAGTCGGCACCAGCGGCCGCCTGCAGCGACACCGCGCCGAAGAGGCCATGGTCCTCAGCAAACCTGCGGCAGAGGGTGAGCACCGCATTCTTCGGCATCAGGATCGCGCCGCAGACGTAGCCCGCCTGCCACTCCATCCAGTCGGTCTGCGCCGCGTCGAGCATCGAATCGCGCTTGCAGATGATCTTGTCGCGATTCGGCTGTTGGCGCAGAAGGTCGGGCGGCGGTGGCTCCACTTCCCAGAGGTAGGCATGGAAATGGACATGGCCCCATTCGTGCGTCAGCGTTGTGCGAAGGCGGTTCTCGCGGCGCTCGTCTTCGGTGAGGACCGAGGCGATCTTCACCGCCGGCTTTCGGCCCGGCTTGAACTCGGTGACGCCTTCAACGTCCGGGCCGTAGATCGAGAGGTCTGCGTAGACGTCGAGGTCTTCCGCGTCGCGTTCGATCAGCTTCTTCAGGTCCTCGGTGTCGACGGGATAACGGGCTTCGCCGTACAGGTCTTTGAGGAAGCCGCTGATGACGGACTCGCATTCGCGATCCAGTTCCTCCGGCTTGTAGTGCGGGCGTTGCTGAAACCTGCCCGTCTGATCGCGAACGTAGGTCACCATCGGTCACTTCTTCTGCGGCTTGCGGAAGGCGAGGAAGGCTGCTTTCACCGCGTCCTCCGAGAGGTTCTTTCGGCGAATCTCCTCGGGGAGTTTGCCGGCAAGGTAGCTAAGGTAGTCAGCGTCGATCTTCAGTACCTTCGCGAACTGCTGGATCAGGTGGTCAGACGACGGATTGCGGCGATCGCGCTCGATGTCGTTGAGGTACTGCGGCGAGATCGGTTCGTCGTCCTCCTCGCGAAGAATCTGTGACGCAAGTTCCTTCTGGCTCATCTGCAGCTTCTTGCGGGCGTCTGCGATGTACCTGCCAAACGTGACGGGGTCGGGTTGACTCATGGGCAATCAGCTTGTCCGCTAATCAGCGTAGTTCTCTAGAATATTCGATAGGCGTGCAGGGCACAAGGTCGGGTGGCGCTTGTTCGCACGCGCGGCCCGCTCTGTCATTACGACTGGGAGGCGCGTGTGGGCGTCGGGTCACGTTGTCCCGCACCGGGCCTGAGGGTTTGTGCGGCATCGAGATAACGCGCTATTGCACGATAACAGGACGCGTGTTATCGTGCATTCGCGATGTTAGAAAAAGCCCCCGCCACGCGTGCCGACGACGCTGCCGTTCACGCGTATCTGCATGAAACCTTGGGAATCGCGCCCAAGGTTCGCGCCTGGGCGGGCGCCGGCAAGCTGCCCTACTTCCTGCAGGAAGCGTTCGCGGTCCGGGAACTGAAGCTCCTGGATCGCCAGATTCTCCTGGCGATCGATCAGCGGGCCGACCGGCCGACGCTGGCCACCGTTCGAGGTCAGATCGACAAGCTGCGACAGCTGGCCGGGATGCCGGTCGTCTACGTCACCCGCACGCTCGCATCGTACGAGCGCAAGCGCCTCATCGAGCAGAAGGTGCCGTTCCTGGTGCCGGGCAACCAACTCTATCTGCCGGATCTCGGGATCGACCTGCGCGAGTACTTTCGCAAGCCGACGGTGGCTGCACAGACCGCGCTCAGCCCGGCGACGCAGGCGATGCTGATCGCCGTCCTGTTGCGAAGGCCGTGGCGCGCCGAGTGGCAGCCCGCCGAGGTGGTCGGCGAGCTGGGCTACACCCCGATGACCCTGTCGCGAGCGGTCAAGGAGCTCACCACCGCAGGCATCGCGACGTTGCGCACTGAGGGGAGGGTACGATGGCTTCATGCGGAGCGCACCGCCGCGCAGACCTGGGAGCACGCGAGACCCCTGCTGCGCAGCCCGGTCAAGCGCCGGGGCTGGGTCCTTCCCCCTCCGAAGTCGAGGCCGCGCCCGCTGAGACTCGCGGGTCTGAGCGCGCTCGCGCGATTTTCGATGCTCACCGAGCCTCAGTGGCCGACCTACGCCGTCGGCCAGGCGGAGTGGAAGGCGGCGACACAGGTCGGCTTCGAGACGCTGCCCGAACCGATACCGGGTGCCTGCGAATGGGAACTCTGGCACTACAGCCCGGCACTCGTGCAAGACGGCGACACCGTCGATCCGCTTTCCTTGACGCTCAGCCTGCAGGGCAACCAGGACGAGCGTGTTCAACTCGCGCTGGATGAACTCAAGGGGCACTTTCCGTGGTGAGGGGACTTGACGTCTTTCGCGAACACTTCGCTGGCCACGCGGATCAGTTCGTGCTGATCGGCGGCACGGCCGCGAGTCTGGCAATGGAGGAGGCAGGGCTCGAGTTCCGGGCCACGAAGGACCTTGACATCGTCCTGCACATAGAAGCGCTCAGCCCGTCATTCGGCGAAGTGTTCTGGCGCTTCATCGAGGCGGGCCGCTACGAAATCCGACAGGCCAGCGACACCGGGAAGCCGGTCTTCTATCGATTCCAGAAGCCGGCCGATGATCGCTTTCCCGCCATGCTCGAGCTGTTCTGCCGGGCTCCCGAGGGGATCAGGCTGGCCGAAGGAAGTCACCTCACGCCGATCCCCATCGACGAGGCGGTGGCGAGCTTGTCCGCGATCCTGCTCGACGATGCGTACTACGAGTTCATCCTGGCCGGGCGCAGGGAAGGCGACGGCCTGCCGTGGGTGGGCGAGGACAGACTGATTCCGCTCAAGGCAAGCGCCTGGCTGGACCTCGGCGAACGTCAGGCCAGGGGTGAGCCGATCGACACGAAGAACATCCGCAAGCACGCGAACGACGTACTCCGCCTGTCGCAGTTGCTGGCCCCGGACACTCGAATAGCCGTCGCCGAGCGAATCGCGCAGGACCTGAACCGATTCCTCGACGCGATCGAGACAGATCGCTCAATCGATCCGAAGTCGCTCAAGATCAACAGCAGCGTCGGCGAGATTGCCGAACGGATCGCGCGGGCCTACGGCTTGAATCGACCGCGCGAGACGTGATCATCATCCGGCGACCGGAGAGCGGCTACTCGGCCCAGATCGCGTCCCCGAGCCTTTCGGCATTGCTGACGAGCAACTGGAATGCCCGTCTTCGGCGTCGTGGATGACGTAGCCTTGCACCGACAGGACCGGTGCCGTGCTCTGCGATGACAACTGGCGCTCGAACGCCCCGCGGTGGCCGGGACCGGCGCAGGCGGTGATGCTCTGCACCGCAGCCAGCAGCGTCAGTGTTCGCAAGATCTTCGAGAACATGAGGAGGCCTTTCATGCGGGTCGTGCGCTGTCGGACTGCCGCTCGTTGCCCCACGGGTAGAGCCGCGGAATCCACGTGTTGAGGGCGCTCGCCACCGCCAGGGCGAGGATCGAGCCGGCGATGAACAGGGTCCAGGAGTCCGGCTTGAGCGCACCGAGGGCGACGATCAGTGTGAGCACCGGCAGGTCGAGAAAGTGGGTGAAGGACGGCAGGCTTTTGCCGCGCTCGCGCTCGAGTTCTGGGGTGAAGCGCCCCTGTGCCAGTGCGTCGCGGGTCATGCGGCGCAGCCGCATGAAGTACAGCCGCGTGACCGTGTTGCCTTCGATGAACTCGGCGAGGAACAGCACCACCATGCCGGCGAGCCAAGGCACGCCGAGGAAGGCCAGCCCGCCGTAGAACTGCCCGATCAGCCAGCTGCCGGAGGCGAGCAGCAGCAACGCGCCGGGCACGACCAGCCCGTCGTAGCAGACCGCGATGTTGCGCACGGCCTCGGCGAACGCCGTCAGGTCGCGCACCTGACGCGAGCGCAGGTCGGCCATCCACACCGCCACCAGGCCCGCGCCCATCAGGATGGCGCCCAGGATGTGGGCGAACCTGAGCAGGTTGTAGGTCATCGAGTGCTCTCGCTTCGGCGGGCGGGGTCAGCGCGACGACGCCAGAGCGGGCCGCTTGGGCGTCAGCCGGCCGCTGAGCCTGAGGCCGTCGCGCATGTTCAGCAGGAGCAGCGTGAAGTTCACGGCGCCGGCCAGCAGCTCCACGCCTTGCAGCGCGTAGAACGCGCCGTCGAAGCGGCCGGCGTTTGCCCACGAGGCCAGCACGAAGGCGCTGGGCAGCAGCACCAGTAGGCCGTTGGCCGCCACGATCTTCATCCGCCCGCCCTTGACGCCGACGAGACGGCCGCCACGTCCCTTCGCGAGCGAAAAGCCGCTGCCTCCGGTCGCGGCCATCGCCGGAATCAGCAGCCACATGCCGGTCAGCACCGCGTTCTTGACTGCTGCGACGCTCGCCTGACTGAGAAACAACTCGGACACGACGGTCGAGAGCCAGAACGTGGCGATGCACAGGAGCGCGACGGCTCCGAAGATTCCATGCAACTTCGATTTCACGATTCGACCTCCGAGGAAAGGGTGGCAATCTGCAACTGGCGCAGCATCGTCTCCAGCGTGCGCATTGCAGTGCGGGCGTTGGCGACCGGAATGAGCGAGGCCAGCTCGTCGGCCATCGCAGCTCCCAGGGCATCGGCCTGCTGGTACAGCGTTCTGCCCTGCGGTGTCAGGGCGTAAAGCGGCGAGCGCATGTGCGCCGGATTCGGGCGAGCCGCTACAAGCCCCTGTTCGAGCAGCAGGTTGAGCTGCTTCTGCGCGCCCTGGCGCGTGACGCCCATCGCCTCACCGACTTGCGGGGCCGTCAGCGGTGTGCTGGCGAGCGCGAGGGCACCCAGCATCTGCCAGCGTGCGCTGGTCAGACCGAGCGGTTCGACCACCTGGTCGCCCCAGTGCAGCAGCATGCCGTTCAGGCGAAACACCGTCAGCGTCAGTTGGGTGATGGCGGCGGCGCCAGGTTCGGGCTTGGCCGGTATCGAGTCTCTTCGGTGCATGACAACCAGTTTCCATTAGTGGCAACCGGTTGTCAAGTGGCGGATGTGAAGCAGTCCGGACCGGCTCGTACATCGGGGAAACCGGCCGCGACTGCAAGGTCCTGAACCGCAAGCGCCCGCTGAGCCTGCGGATGGTCAACACTCAAGCCTACCGACGAGCCCGCGACGTTGCCGCGCTTCGCTTCTTCGACAGCTTCGACGCTGGCGCTGCAGGCCACCAACCTGGATGTCGCCGAGAACGACTTCGTCACCATCCTCGGCCCCAGCGGCTACGGCAAGAGCACGCTGCTGCGCATCGTCGCCGGGCTGGACCAACAGACGGCCGGCGAGGTGCTGCTCGACGGCCCGCGCATCGACGGTCCCGGCGCCGACCGCGGCATGGTGTTCCAGAGCTACACGCTGTTCCCGTGGCTGACGGTGCTGGACAACGTCTGCTTCGGCCTGGCCGAACGCGGCCTGCCGCGCGCGCAGCAGCTGGACATCGCGCACGGCTTCCTCGCCAAGGTGGGCTTGAAGGGCTTCGACAAGCACTACCCGAAGCAGCTGTCCGGCGGCATGCAGCAGCGCACCGCGATCGCGCGCGCTGGCCAACGACCCGCGCATGCTGCTGATGGACGAGCCCTTCGGCGCGCTCGACCACCAGACGCGCGAGCTGATGCAGGAGCTGCCGCTCGGCATCTGGGAGGAGCAGCGCAAGACCGTGCTCTTCGTCACCCACGACATCGACGAGGCGGTGTTCATGGGCAGCCGCGTCATCGTCATGAGCGCGCGCCCCGGACGCATCAAGCTCGACCGGCCGGTGCCCATCGCCCACCCGCGGCACTACTCGGTGAACACGACGCCGGCGCTTTCGAAGCTGAAGGCCGAGCTGACCGAGGCGTGCGGGTAGAGGTCAAGGCGGCGCAGGCGGGGATGGCGGCGATGGCTTGACACCGATTCGCGGTCAGTGCGCCGACATCGACGGGGTCACCTCAGCCCTGCGCCGACAGCATGCGCCGGAAGCGCGCCAGCGAGAACGCGAACAGCGCGCCGCCGATCAGCGCCAGCGCGGCGAACTGCGGCCAGACCACATCCAGGCCGGCGCCGCGGAACAGGATCGCCTGCCCGAGCCGCACGAAGTGCGTGGTCGGTGCGGCCAGCATCACCATCTGCACCAGCTCGGGCATGCTCTCGCGCGGCGTCGAGCCGCCGGACAGCATCTCCAGCGGCAGCAGCACCAGCACCACCAGCATGCCGAACTGCGGCATGTTGCGCACCACCGTGGCCATGAAGATGCCCAGCGACGTGGTGGCGAAAAGGTGCAGTGTGGCGCCGGCGAAGAACAGCCCGATCGATCCCTGCACCGGCACACCCAGCGCGCCGCGCACGATCAGGTTCAGCGACAGCGCAGCGGCCAGCAGCACCACCAGCCCCTGCGACCAGATTTTGGCCAGCATGATCTCGGACGGCGTCACCGGCATCACCAGCAGGTGCTCGATGGTGCCGTGCTCGCGCTCGCGGATCAGCGCGGCGCCGGCCAGGATGATCGACACCATCGTGATCTGGTTGATGATCTCCGACAGCGCGCCGAACCACGATTTCTCCAGCGCCGGGTTGAAGCGCGCGCGCAGTTCCAGATCGACCGCCGGCACGGCCGAGCCGCGCACGCGCTGCACGAAGGTCTGCACCTCGCCCAGTACCACCTGCTGCACGTAGCCGCTGCCGGTGAATGCCTGCGTCATGCGCGTGGCGTCGGTGTTGAGCTGGATCTCGGCCGCGCGCCCGGCGAGCACGTCGCGCTGCAGGCCCGGCGGGATGACGAGCACGAAGGTGTAGATGCCGGCGTCCAGGCCCGGGTCCACCTCGGCCTGCGTGATCATCGCCGGCGGCTTGAAGGACGGCGGATAGAAAGCCGCGACGATGCGCTGCGACAGCGGCGACTGGTCCTCGTCGACGATGGCGATCGGCGCGTTGTTCAGCGTCTCGGGCATCGACGAGGCCGTTGAGTACACCAAGAAGGTGAACGAGAACACGATCAGCACCAGCATCACCGGGTCGCGCCACAGGCTCCACAGCTCCTTGACGCCCAGGCGGTAGACGTTGGCGAGCTTGCGCGCGCCAGCCGCGCCCGGCCTTCCGTCAGTGCCCGGCGCGACGGGTGGCGGATGCTGCGGGCGCGGGGGCTCCATCTCAGTTGCTCCACCGCGCATCGCGCGGCCTGCGACGCATAGAACGCCGAGCGGCCGTCGACCGGTTGAATCCGCCGCCCAAAGCGGCCTCCGGCCGCTTCGGGCCGCGAGCCGGCAGCGAAGGACTGCACCTCACTTCATTTCTCCTGCTTCTTCAACAACAAGATCGCCGCGCCCAGGATCAGCGGCGCGGCCAGCAGCAGCGGCCAGAACGAGGCCGCCAGGTCCCGGAAGCCCAGCGCCTTGTTGAACACGCCGCGGCTGATCGTCAGCATGTGGCTGGCCGGGTAGATCTCGCCGATCACGCGCCCCGCGCCCTGCAGCGACGACACGGGGTCGATCATGCCGCCGAACTGCATGGTCGGGATCATCGTGCCCACCATCGCGAAGAACATCGCGGCGATCTGGCTCTTGGTCACCGCCGACGCCAGCAGCCCCATGCCGGTGGAGATGAAGCAGAACAGCAGTGAGGCCAGCACCAGCGCGAGAAAGCTGCCGGTCACCGGCACGTCGAACACGGTGACCGCCAGCAGCGTCATCAGCGCGAAGTTGAGCATCGCCAGCGCCACGTAGGGTAACTGCTTGCCGAGCATGAACTCGCTGCGCGTGACCGGCGTGACGTAGAGGTTGACGATCGAGCCCATCTCCTTTTCGCGCACCACGGCCAGCGCGGTCAGCATCGCCGGCAGCATCATCAGCAGCATCGGGATCAGCGCCGGCACCATCGACGGCAGGCTCTTCACGTCCGGGTTGTAGCGGAAGCGGTTCTGCACCGTGACCGGTGCCGCAGCCGCGCCGCCCGGGCCCATGCGCGCCTGCCCGGCCAGCCAGTGCTGGTGCATGCCCTGGATGTAGCCCTGCACCGTCTCGGCCAGCATCGGCATCGAGCCGTCGAACCAGGCGCCGATCGCCACCGGCGTGCCGCGCGCCACATCGCGGCCGAAGCCGGGCGGAATCTCGATCGCCAGCGCCAGCTCGCCGCTGCGCATGCGCCGGTCGAGGTCGTCGTAATCGGCGAGCGGCGGCTGCTCGATGAAGTAGCGCGAGCCCGAGATGTCGAGCCGGTAGCTCCGGCTGAGCGCGCTCTCGTCGTGGTCCAGCACCGCGTAGCGCAGGCTGTCGACGTCGCTGCTGATGCCGAAGCCCATCACCACCATCAGCAGCAGCGACCCGCCCAGCGCCAGCGTCGCGCGCACCGGGTCGCGCCGCAGTTCCAGCGCTTCGCGCCACAGATAGGCGAGCAGCCGCTGCAGGCTGAAGCCCTGCGGCGCGGGCGGGGTCTGCAGCGCGGATGCGGGCGCGCCAGGCGCGGCTGGATTCGTCGGCGCGCCCTCGCGCGGGCTGCCGCCGCCGGCCTCGACCAGGTAGCCGATGAAGGCCTGTTCCAGCGTCGCCGCACCGCGCTTTTGCATCAGCGCGGCCGGCGTGTCACTGTCGAGCACCTTGCCCGCATGCATCATCGACATGCGGTCGCAGCGCTCGGCCTCGTTCATGAAGTGGGTGGAGATGAAGATCGTGACCTGGTCGCGCCGCGACAGTTCGGCCAGCAGCCGCCAGAAGGCGTCGCGCGCGACCGGGTCCACGCCCGAGGTCGGCTCGTCCAGGATCAGCAGCTCGGGCCGGTGCACCATCGCCACCGCCAGCGACAGCCGCTGGCGCAGCCCCAGCGGCAGCTTCTCGGGCAGTTCGTCCAGCACCGGCGCCAGGCCGAAGCGCTGCACCATCTCGTCGACGCGCGCGGCGATCTGCTCGTGCGGCACGTGGAACAGGCGCGCGTGCAGTTCCAGGTTCTGGCGCACGCTCAGCTCGCCGTACAGCGAGAAGGCCTGCGACATGTAGCCGACGCGGCGGCGCGTGCCGATGTCGTGCGGATCGACCTCGCGGCCGAACAGCCAGGCGCGGCCCTCGGTGGCCGGCAGCAGGCCGGTCAGCATCTTCATCGTCGTCGTCTTGCCGCAGCCGTTGCTGCCGAGGAAGCCGAAGATCTCGCCGCGGCGGATGCGGAAGCTCACCCGGTCCACCGCGGTGAAGTCGCCGAAGCGCATCGTCAGATCCTGCGCCTCGATCGCGATGTCGCCGTCGCCGCCGGCATCCAGCGGCTCGATGATCACCGGCGCGTGGCCGCGCGTGCGTTCCTCCGGCAGCAGTCGGATGAACGCCGCCTCCAGCGCGTCGCTGCCGGTGCGCTGCAGCAGCTCGGCCGGCGTGCCGGTGGCAAGCACGCGGCCGGCGTCCATCGCCACCAGCCAGTCGAAGCCCTGCGCCTCGTCCATGTAGGCGGTGGCGACGACCACGCTCATGCCCAGGCGCTGGCGGCGGATGCGCGCGATCAGGTCCCAGAACTGCGCGCGCGCCAGCGGATCGACGCCGGTGGTGGGCTCGTCCAGGATCAGCAGGTCGGGGTCGTGGATCAGCGCGCAGCACAGGCCGAGCTTTTGCTTCATGCCGCCGGACAGCTTGCCCGCCGGCCGCGCGAGGAACGGGTGCAGGCCGGTGCTGCGCGTCAGCTCGTCGATCCGGCGGCGCCGCTCGGCCGCGTCGTGACCGAACAGGCGCGCGAAGAACTGCAGGTTCTCCTCCACCGACAGCGTCGGGTACAGGTTCCTGCCCAGCCCCTGCGGCATGTAGGCGATGCGCGGGCACACCGCCTCGCGGTGGCGCGCGCTGGCCATGTCGCCGCCCAGCACCTCTATGCGCCCATCCTGCAGCGCGCGCGCGCCGGACACCAGCGCCAGCAGGCTGGATTTGCCCACGCCGTCGGGGCCGATCAGCCCGACCATGCAGCCGGCCGGCAGTTCGAGGTCGATGCCGTCGAGGGCCGTTGTGCGGCCGTAGCGCAGGGCTACGCCCCGCAAGCGAGCCACGGGGGCGCGCTCCGACATCAGCGGCGCCGTCACCGCAGGCCGGGCGCCGCCGCGCGACGCTGCGGCCGTCACGGCACGTTGGGCTGCAGCCGCGCCGGCCAGTCGCGCCCGGCGTCCAGCCGCACGTAGGCCATGCCGGGCAGGCCGGTCTTCACATGCGTGATGTGCTGGCGCAGCAGCTCGGGTGCGATCTGCGCCTTCACACGGAACATCAGCTTCTCGCGCTCGCTCTGCGTCTGCACCGTCTTCGGCGTGAACTGCGCCTCCGAAGCGACGAAGGACACTTTCGCCGGGATCACGAACTGCGGCGCGGCGTCCAGCACCAGCCGCACCTCGCTGCCGATGGCGACGCGGCCGGCATCCGAAGTGGGCAGGAAGAAGGTCATGTAGACATCGCTCAGGTCGAGCAGGTTGAGCACCCGCCCGCCGGCGGCCACCACCTCGCCGGGCCGCGCCACCAGGTACTGCACGCGGCCGTCGCGCGGCGCCTTCAGCGCCGCGTCGTCGATGTCGGTCTGGATGCGCTCGATCGCCGCCTGTGCCGCGTCCACTGCCGACTCGCTGCCGCGGATCTGGTTGCGCGCGGCTGCGATCGCGGCGTCGCTGGCCGCCACCTGCGCACGCGCGGCGGCCAGCGCAGCCGCGGCACGATCGACGGTTTCGGTCTGGTCATCGAGTTGCTGCTGCGAGATGAAGGCCTGCCGGCGCAGATCAGCGAAGCGCTGCGCACGCCGCTGCGCGGCCGTCAGCTCGGTCTGGCGCTGCGCCACCACGGCCTGCGCGGCGGCCTTGTCGCTGTCGCGCTGCGCCAGCTGGCTGCGCGCGGTGGCCACGTCCGCCTTCGCCTGCTGCAACTGTGCCTTGGCCTGGCGGCGTTGCGCGTCCAAGGGCTCGGTGTCGATGCGTGCAAGCACCTGGCCCGCCTGGACGAATTCGCCTTCCTTCACCAGCACGTCGGCGAGCCGGCCGGCCACACGCGTGGCCACGTCGATCTCCACCGCCTCGATGCGGCCGTTGCCGCTGGCCAGGCCGTCCATGCCGTTGCGGGCAGCGAAACGCTGCCACACGCCGAACGCGACCGCCGCCGCGGCCGCGACGAGCAGTGCGGCGATGATCCAGGGCTTGCGGCTCGTCGGCATCGCTCTAGTCTCTGTTGACACTAATTGCGGAGGCCAAGTCTTCCTGCGACATTGAGCGCATGGAGATTACGCGCGCGCAGTTTGAGCAGATCGAAGGCTGTTTGCCCAAGCAACGAGGCAATGTGAGCTTGTCGAACCTGCAGGTGTTGAATGCGATCATGTAGGTGGCAGAGTGAGGTGCCCATCGAACTTCGTCTTCCAGAGGGCCGCTCCCGAGTTGCCTCACTCCCCCTGGGGGCGGCGGCGGGCCTTTGACGCCCCCTGGGGGCGCTCGCGAGTCCTCGCCTGCTGCTTGTATTCGCTCTTGATGGACCCGAGCCCCCCCAATGCGAAGTGATAGAGGTGGCGCGCAATCGTCTGTGGGGGCATCTGGAAGATTTCCATCAAAGGGCCGGGAAATGTGCGCCCGCCGACCAGCAGCATCAGGCAGGGGGCAATCACGCTGAGCAGGCAACGTGTCAGGGCGGGGTCGTCGGCGGGGATGTTCGTGATCTCGCTGAGCATGCGCTTGACGAGCACCATCTTCGGCAGTGCCTCGTCCTGGAAAAGTATCTGCAGGTGCGAGGTCGGCGCCAGCACTTCCCTGGCCAGAACGCGCAACTGCCATGCTTGAGGCTCTCGTGTCGCGACATCGACCAACTGCTCGATCAATACACGCAACTTGGAAGCCGGAGACGACTCACTGCCGACCAGTTGCCGCAGATCGGCAATGCCTAACAGGCGACCATGAGCCTCGACCAATACGGCCTGATAGAGGCCGCTGCGGTTGCCGAAGTGGTAGTTGATGGACGCGAGATCCACCTGCGCTCTGGCAGCGATGGCTTTGTTGGGGGTTTCGGCGTACCCCGAAGCGGCGAACAGTTCGCCTGCGGCCTCGAGGATCCGGGTCCGTGTTGCCTCGCCATCCGAGCGAAGTTCGCGTCGGGGTCTGTTCATCCGTTGAGTGTCCAGAGCAGATGCGGCTTGTATTTTCCCTTAGATTAAATTTAAAATCAACTTAATAATATTCTCGCGCAGTGCATCTCCCCGCCTCTCTCCCTGGACCCTTGACATGAAGAAACCGCTCATCGCCCTTGGCCTCCTTGTCGTGTTGGCGCTCGGTACGTGGGCTTGGGTGCACCAGCGAGACAAAGGCGATGAAGGTGCGCTGGTGCTGTACGGCAACGTCGACATCCGGCAGATTTCACTGGCCTTCGATGGCGCCGGTCGCGTGGGCGAACTGCGCGCCGAGGAAGGCGACCGCGTGAGCGCGGGAGCCGTGCTGGCGGTGCTCGACACCCGCACGCTGGCGCTGCAGGCCAAGCAGGCGCAGGCACAGATCGAAGTCCAGCAGCAGTCCTTGCGGCGTCTGCGCGCCGGATCGCGTCCCCAGGAGATCGCACAGGCCCGCAGCCGCGTGACCGCAGCCCAGGCAGATGCCGCGCGGGCCGAGCAGGATCTCGAGCGTCTGCAAGGCATCGCCGCCAATACCCAGGGGCGTGGCGTCAGCGCACAGGATCTGGATCGCGCCAGGAGCACCTCGCAAGTTGCCCAGGCAAGAGTAGCCGAGCAACGCGAAGCATTGCGCCTGTCCGAGTTGGGTCCGCGCGCCGAGGACGTGGCGGCAGCCGCGGCACAGCTCGAGGCCGCGCAGGCGCAACTGGCCTTGTTGCAGCACCAGATCGCTCAAGGTGAACTCAAGGCGCCGACCGACGCGGTGGTTCGTTCGCGCCTGCTCGAACCCGGCGACATGGCGACGCCGCAGAGACCCGTGTTCGCCTTGGCCCTGACCCAGCCGAAGTGGGTTCGAGTCTACGTTGACGAACCCAACCTGAGCCGGGTGAAACCCGGCATGCAAGCGCGCGTCAGCACGGACGGCTCTGCTGGCCGGTCCATCACGGGCCGGGTCGGCTACATCTCGTCGGTCGCCGAGTTCACGCCCAAGTCGGTGCAGACCGAGGAATTGCGGACCAGCCTGGTCTATGAAGTTCGGGTGCTGGTCGATGACCCCCAGGATGTGCTGCGCCTGGGCCAGCCGGTGACCGTCCGCCTGACGCCGGCCGCCGCGCAATGAGCGACGGCGGTGCGACGGTCGTGGCCGAAGGCCTCCGCAAGACCTTCGAAGCGCCGGGCGGCGGCCCTTTGCATGCGGTGGGCGGCGTATCGATGACGCTGCGCGCGGGCGAACTGACGGCCCTGGTCGGCCCGGACGGCGCCGGCAAGACCACCCTGATGCGCATGATGGCGGGGTTGCTCAAGCCTGACGCGGGGATGCTGCGGGTGCTGGACATCGACGTCGCGAAGGACCCGCAGACGGTGCAGGACCGCATCAGCTACATGCCGCAGCGCTTCGGCCTGTACGAAGACCTGAGCGTGCAGGAGAACCTGGATCTGTATGCCGATCTGCACGGCGTACCGCAGAACCTGCGCCGCGAGCGCTTCGGGCGCATGTTGGAAATGACCGACATGGCTCGCTTTACCGACCGACCGGCCGGCAAGCTCTCGGGCGGCATGAAGCAGAAGCTGGGTCTGGCCTGCACGCTGGTGCGCTCGCCGGATCTGTTGCTGCTGGATGAACCCAGCGTGGGCGTCGATCCGCTGTCGCGCCGCGATCTGTGGAAGATCGTGCAGCAACTGGTCGATGACGAGAACCTGAGCGTGATCGTCAGCACCGCCTACATGGACGAAGCCGAGCGCTGCGCTCAGGTGTTCGTGATGCACGAAGGGCGTCTGCTCGCCGAAGGCGCTCCGGGCGCACTGCGCGAGCGCGCCCGCGGCCTGACCTATGTGGCAACGCCACCGTCCGGCACGCCTGCCCGCGACCTGCAGGCACGATTGATCGACGCCGGCACACGGATCGTCGATGCGGTGCCCAAAGGCGGCGCGGTGTGGTTCATTCGTCAGCCGGAAGCAGAAGAGCGCGCACTGGATGGACTGCTGATCGGCATCGGCTACCGGTCGCGCCCGGAAGAACTCGAAGACGCTTTCATGATGATGCTGCGACAGCAGCAGACCAAAGAGACTCACGCGGCCCCCGAGGCGCCCACGCCGTCCCCGCAGGCAGCGTCGAACGGCAACGGCGACAAGCCGGTGATCGTGGTGCGCGACCTGGTGCGCAAGTTCGGCGACTTCACCGCCGTCGCCAGCACCTCCTTCGACGTGGCGCGTGGCGAGATCTTCGGTCTGCTCGGTCCCAACGGCGCAGGCAAGACCACCACCTTCCGCATGCTCTGCGGCCTGCTACCGGTCAGCAGCGGGCACCTGGAAGTGGCAGGTATGAACCTGCGCACGGCGCGTTCCCAGGCGCGTGCCCGGATCGGCTACGTGTCGCAGAAGTTCGCGCTGTACGGCAACTTGACGGTGCGCGAGAACTTGGAGTTCTTCGGCGGCGCCTACGGGCTGCGCGGCCAGGCGCTGCGCTCGCGCGTGGCGGCCACCATAGCCCAGTTCGGGCTGGAGCCTGCGGCCATCAGCGGCCTGCTGCCGGGTGGCTACAAGCAACGCCTGGCCATGGCCACCGGCCTGCTGCATGAACCGGAGATCCTGTTCCTGGACGAGCCGACCAGCGGCATCGACCCGCTGGCGCGGCGTGCCTTCTGGCGCACCATCACCGCGCTCGCCCAGGCGGGGGTGACCGTCATCATCACCACCCACTTCATGGAGGAAGCGGAGTACTGCGACCGCATCGCCATCCAGGACGCCGGGAAGGTGCTGGCGCTGGGCACCCCGCAGGCGGTGCGCGAGCAGGCGGGCCTTGACGGCGGCGCCGACATGAACAACGCCTTCATCGCCATCGTCGAGCACGGCCGTGCCGCGGGTCGAGGCGACGGCAAGGGAGCCGGCGCATGAGGCATCCGGAATTCGTCAGGCGTTTCATCGCCTTGCTGCGCAAGGAAACGCGCCAGATGCTCCGCGACAGGAGCAATCTCGCGGTGGGGCTGCTGCTGCCGGTCGCGCTGATCCTGCTGTTCGGCTACGGCCTTTCATTCGATGTGAAGAACGCGCCGGTCGCGGTGGTGCTGGAGGACAGCTCGCCCATCGCACGCGAGGCAGTCGCTGGTTTGCAGGGATCGACCTATCTCGCGCCGGCGTGGGTCGCGAACATGGATGCGGCGGAGCGTTTGCTCCGCGCAGGCGACGCGGACGGCATCGTGCGCGTGCCGCTGGACTTCTCGCGCCGGCTCGCGACGGGAGACGCTCGCATCCAACTGGTGCTCAACGGCGTCAACTCGACCACCGCGCAGACCGTGGAAGGCTATGTCAACGGCGCCATCGCCACCTGGGCGCAAAAGCAGGCCGACCGTGCCGGGAACAAGGCGCCCGCGGTTGGGCGCGTGGAAGTGGTGCAGCGCATGTGGTTCAACGAAGCCGGCAACAGCACCTGGTATCTGGTTCCCGGCCTGATCGTGCTGGTGCTCACGCTGATCGGCGCCTTTCTCACTTCGCTGCTGATCGCGCGTGAATGGGAGCGCGGCACGCTGGAGTCGCTGTTCGTCACACCCGTGCGGCCGCTGGAACTCATCTTCGCCAAGCTGGTGCCGTACGTGGTGGTCGGTGCCATCGACCTGATGCTGTGCCTGCTGGCGGCGCGCTTCCTGTTCGAGGTGCCGCTACGCGGCTCCCTCACTATCCTGCTCCTGGCCTCGATGCTGTATCTGCTCGTCTCGCTGCTGCTGGGCCTGTTCATTTCCGGCAAGACGCGCAACCAGTTCCAGGCCAGCCAGCTGGCCATGTTGGTCAGCTTCATGCCGGCCATGATGCTCTCCGGCTTCGTGTTCGACCTGCGCAATGTGCCGCTGGTGATCCAGGGCGTGGCGCAACTGCTGCCCGCCACGCATTTCATGGGCCTGATCAAGACGCTGTTCCTGGCGGGCGACCATGGGCCGACCATCCTGCGCAGCGTCGCCATCCTTTCCCTCTACGCCGTGGTGCTGGTCGTCGCCACACAGCGCACGCTGCGCAAGTCACTGGATTGACGCCCATGGCTTCCTTCATGGCCACACTCTCCCAGATCATCGCCTTGGTGCGAAAGGAGCTTCTTGCGCTCATCAAGGAGCCGGCCAGCCGTGCGCTGCTGATTGCGCCAGCTTTCCTGCAGGCGCTGCTGTATGGCTACGGTGCCACCTATGACCTCACGCACGTGCCGTATGCCGTGCTGGATCAGAGTCGCAGTGCGGCATCGACCGAGCTGCTGGCACGGCTGGACGGCACCGGCGTGTTCGTGCGCGAAGCCACGCTCACCTCGTCGCAGCAGATCGCAGGCGTGGTCGATGCCGAAAAAGCCTTGCTGGTGCTCAGCATCCCTCCGGACTTCGAGACGCGGCTGGCTTTGAGCCAAAGTGCGCCCCTGCAGCTCGTTCTGGACGGACGCAATTCCTCGACGGCGGGTTCGGCTGCCAGCCATGTCGGCGCCATCGTGGCCGCCTACAACGCCTCGCTCGGCGCCGGGGCCCCAGGCATTCGCGTGGAACGGCGCGCCTGGTTCAACCCCAACCTGGAGTCGCGCTGGAACATGATGCCGGGGTTGATTGCCGCGCTGAGCATGTTGCAGACCCTGGTGTTGGCGGCGCTGTCGGTGGCGCGTGAGCGCGAGCAAGGCACCTTCGACCAGTTGCTGGTGACGCCGCTCACCCCGATGCAAATCCTGATCGGAAAGGCGCTGCCCTCCATCCTGATCGGGCTGCTGCAGTCCACCATCATCTTCCTGATCATCCGGTTCTGGTTCGAGATCCCGATGCAGGGCTCGGTGTGGCTGCTCTACTTCGGGCTGATCGTCTTCACCGTCGCGTCCGTCGGCGTGGGCCTGTCCATCTCCGCCCTGTCGCTGACCATGCAGCAGGCGATGCTCTACTCCTTCCTGCTGATCATGCCCCTGATGCTGCTGTCCGGCCTGTTCACGCCGGTGCGCAACATGCCCGAGGTGCTGCAGCTCGCCACCTACGCCAATCCGCTGCGCTTCGGCATGAACATCGTGCGCCGCGTCTATCTCGAAGGCGCAGACCTCATCGACATCTGGCGCGAATTCATCCCCTTGCTGGTGCTGGCCGCCACCACGCTGCCGCTGGCGGCCTGGCTGTTCCGCAACCGGCTTTCCTGATCGTGGGGTTCCGCATGTTTGACCTTCGACGCTCCCATCTTCACCCGCGCCGATTCGGCTTGGCGGCCGGCGTGCTGGCACTGGCGCTGAGCGGCTGCGCAGTCGGGCCGGACTTCGTCAGGCCGACGCCGGCCGCACCTGACGACTGGACAAGCTGGCGCAGCACGGACGAATCGCTGCGCACGCCGGCCGGTGCCGAGCAGCCGTTGCCGTCGCCGTGGTGGCAGGCCTTCAACGACCCGGTGCTGGACAGTCTGGTGCAGCGTGCCCTGGCCGCCAGCCCGGATCTGCGCACCGCCGCGCTGCATCTCGTGCAAGCGCGCGTCCTGCGCAGCACCACGGCGGCCCAGCGCGGGCCGGAGGTCGGTGTCGGCGGCAGCGCCAATCGGCAGCGGCAAAGCGAATGGGGTGCCGGAATGCGGATTCTCGAGGTGATCCCCGGCGACCAACAGGCGTTCGTGGATTTCCTGACCGAACCGTTCAATCTGTACCAGGCCGGCTTCGATGCGTCCTGGGAGCCCGACCTGTGGGGACGCATTCGTCGCTCCATCGAGGCCGCCGATGCCGATGTGGGCCAGCAATCAGCGCTGCTGGACTTGGCCTGGCTGACCCTGGCCAGCGATGTGGCGCGCAACTACCTCGAGCTGCGCACCACGCAGCGACAAATCCGCCTGGCGCGTGAAGACATTGCAGCCCTGGAAGAACGGCTGGACATTCTGGAGGCACGGGCAAAGGGCGGCGTCATCGACCATCTGGGCCTGGAACAGCAACGCGCCGAGCTGGCTGCGATCAAGTCCCAGTTGCCCGGCCTGCTGGCCCGGGAAGGCGCCAGCGCCAATCAGATCGGCTTGCTGTTGGGTGAGCGACCCGGTGCGCTGCGCGACACGCTGGAGGCGCCTGCGGCCGCCGGCGGCAAGGCGGCGCTTCCCGACCTGACGCTCGGGCTGCCTTCGGAAGTCGCGCAGCAAAGGCCCGACATCCGCGCCGCCGAGGCCCGCCTGCACCGCGCCACAGCGAAGATCGGGGTGGCGCAGGCGGACTTGTATCCCAGCATTCGCCTGGGCGCGCGATTCGGCTACGAGTCCTATCTGAGCGATGAATTCGCCGCTTGGGGCAGCCGCGCATGGTCGATCGGACTGAGCCTGAATCTGCCGCTGTTCGACGGCGGCCGGCGCAAGAGCGTGGTGCAACTGCGCGAACTGGAGCAGCAGGAAGCGGCCGTGAACTATCAGCAGACGGTACTCAAGGCCTGGCAGGAGATCGACGATGCGCTCAGCGCGTACACCGCCGAGCAGCAACAGGCACAGCAACTCGAAGTCCGGGTGCGCAGCGCCAGGGATGCCTACCAGTTGGCGCAGGCGCGCTATGAAGGCGGCACTGTCGACTTCATTACCGTGCTCGACAGCCAGCGCAGCTATCTGCAAGCGCGCCGCGACCTGGTTGCCAGCGAAGGGCGGCTGGGCACGCGCTTCGTGACGATCCAGAAGGCGGTCGGCAACGCCCCCCGGGTTGACGAGCGGACGGCGACCGCGATGGAAAAGGAGTGACAGGTCGTGGGCCAGGACGTACTGGCAACTCGGCCATTGGCTTTTCCAGGAGCATCGCACGGCCTGGGCACTGAAGAAGTACTTCCAGCGCGTGCCAGCCAACTTCGACAAGCCCGGCAAAGAAGAGGCGCCGATCCCGTGATCGGCCCTCACTGAATTGCTGGTGCCAGTGGCTCGCTCATGGTTCAGCTCGCGACGAACTACTACGACGACCTCTTCTCTCGCTTGATCGACTATGGCGTCCCGCTGCCGACCGTCATTGAGCGGGTGGCCGGCGCCTACCTCGATGGAAAGCCGCTACCCATCGGCAAGAAGAAGCTCACCAAGAAGGAGCGCGACAGCCTCTTCTGGGCCAGCGAAGTTG
>JAJVIQ010000038.1 GCA_022071965.1 Gammaproteobacteria bacterium | reverse complement strand
TACTCTGCGCGATGCTCCTGCACCATCCGAACCGCACGCTCACGGACCTCAGGTGAAAACTTGTTTGACTTGTTCATGGCTCCATTCTCTCAAGAGTTGAAGCCTCCTCAAAACCCGGGGCGATTCATACAGGGCCACCGTTAAAGATCTTAGTGCAGACAGACATGCCGCACGATCGGGAGCCTCATTTAGTTCATTTCGCGTCTTATCAGCGACGTCTCATGCAGCATCAACTGGTACGTCCGTTACCTGTCATAATTTGGCACTTAGTAGGCAGCTCTCTGCTACATTGTTTTAGCCATCTACCCTCTTACCTCTAACCATAGGAGCTGGTGATGTCAAACCAAAATTCTCGCTTTAGGCGTATCATGCGCTGCTCACGCTTGTGGTTGTGCGCCGCCATATCAAAGGTGGGGCTACGATAGCCGTTAGGTCCCTCCCACTCAGCCTTTAGTTCTTCCCATTCGCCTTCGGAGAACGCGGTAATCTCAACTGTGAGCTTGTCGAAGATCTTGTCTCCGTCTTCGATCAACTGTTGCTCGATGGGGTTCCAAGTAATACCGGAAAAGGCCTCACCGGGGGGTCTGAAGATGAGCATCTCGATATAGATTCGCTTTTCTAGAAAGACACGCTCAATACCGATGCCGTCAAACGGCAATACTCGGCTCACGACGGGATCCTGCTTATCGATGATGCAAGCGTCTTCCCTCGTATAACCCCAGCCACTTCGGATCGGGAGCTCCCCACCCAAGGACTTAAATGCTGCGGCTAGGATCACCCTCGGCTGCTCGTCGGTCGATATTGGCTTGAGTGGAAACATGAACGAGTCAATTATTTGCCTCGCGATTGATTAACTCTAGGCCCTTTCCGGCCCAGTGGGAACAGAGCTGACCCTGTCATCCCGTGTTTGGCCCACCATGCGTGCTCCCATGACAGCAGGACCTCAGAACGCGGAATTCGGCGAGCTGCTTAGGTGTACCCCTGCGCCCTTGGTGACTTTTCAACCACAACAGAGCGGCCGGAAACGAGCGGACAGAGGTCGCCGTTTGTCAATTCTGAACCGCGGCCTTCAGCACACGTTGCACCGCAGAAGACCCCACGCGCGCTACCCGCGCGATCTTGAGGATGCCGTACCCCTTCCGCCGTAGCTGGAGAATCTCCCCCTCTTTCTTGGGCGGTAGCGTCGGGCGACCTAGGCGCTTGCCAGTCGCCACCGCGCGCTGCAGCCCGGCCTTCACACGCTCTTGAATCATGGCGCGCTCGAACTCCGCGAACACGCCCATCATCTGGAACAGCGCCTTGCCCGCCGGCGTGGTGGTATCCACCGCCTGCTGGTGCAGATACAAGTGCACGCCCTGACCGTGGATCTCCGTTAGGAAGCCGATGAGGTCCTGCAGGGAGCGACCCAGACGGTCCACGGACCATGCCATGATGACGTCGAATTTCCGGCGGGTGGCGTCCTTGTGCAGGATTTCCCCGATTGGGCCCGGCTGATTTCCCCGGATTGGTCCCACCCTGAGTGAGCTACCGGCGGAGCCGCAGGCGACGATTTTCAGCCATCTTTCCTTTTGCTGGCAAGTTTTCTGGCTTTCACACCGCGATAGCTCTCGCCGGTGATGTGGATGGCGAGGGCGGAGTGCTCAAGTCGATCGCGGATGGCGTCCGCGATGACCGGATCGCCGATGACTTCGCTCCAGTGGTCCAGCGGCAACTGGGTGGTGAACAGCGTGGATTTGTTGATCGAGCGTTCCTCGAGCAGTTCGCACAGATCCTGGGCTTCGGTGGCCGAGAGTTTTCGCAGCCCCATGTCGTCGAGGATGACCAGATCCGGCTTGGCGAGCTTGTCACGGAAGCGCAGGTACGTGCCACTGGAACGGGCGAGTGCCAGGTTCTCGAGCCAGGTGGTCAGTGTCATGTACAGGACCGATTTACCGCAGGCGCAGGCATGGAGGCCGGCGGCCTGGGCGAGGAACGTCTTGCCGACCCCGGTCGGACCGATCAGCAGCACGGGCCGCGCATCGTGCAGCCACTGCAGAGTGTAGAGTTCCTTGATCTGGGTCCTGGTGATGGAGCGGCTGGCGGTGAAGTCGATGTCCTCGAACGCCGGGCGCAGCGTGAACTTCGCAGCCTTGATGCGATGGCCGGTTTTGCGCTCCTGCCGATAATCGGCTTCAGCCTGCAGCAACACATCAAGCAGCTCGCTGTGGCTGATCTTGTCGCGCGTGGCATCGTGCAAGGCCTTGTCGACGCCGCCGAGCATGCCGAGCAGCTTCATCTCGGCCATCAGGTTTTTGGCGATTGCGGTACTCATGGGTCAGGGCTCTCCTGGGTGGGGGGTGAGGGAACGGCGGTGGCAACACCGGGGAGATCGGTGTAGCGCAACATGGGATTGCCGGGGCGGCGCACGATCTCGCGGCCGCTCTGCGGCTTCAGGGCCTGTTTGCGTGCCTGATCGAGCAGGGCCTGGAAGTACGGCACCCGGAAGCGCTGGTAGCGACGCATGCTCTCGATGGCTGCGGCGATACGCTCGCTGGCAAGTTCATGGCCGCTGAGGTTGATCTCTTTGGTGCAGCGACGCACGAAGCCCTGACAGCGGCGGATGTTGCCGTAGACGTCCGTATTGAACAGCTCCACGAACAACCGGTGGAGTTCGGGGTGGATGAAGCGCGACTGCGACAGCAGTTTTTGCGGTGTGGCCTCGTAGTACGCCTGGGAGGCGGGTGGGAAGTGCGCATCGATCCTGATGCGCTTGCCGTTGCGATGACGGCTGCGCGGATGGATCGCGAGGCGCTCCATCTGGAGGAAGATCTCGACCTGGTTCTCGGTCAGCTTGATCCGCAGCCTCTTGTGCCGGTGGATGTGCGGGGCGCTGTAATAGTCGCCATCCACGTGCACGTAGCAGTCGGCGTGCAGCGTCGCCTCCTTCCATTGCCCGTAGTCCACATCCCCCATCGGCAACGGCTTGAGCGCGGCTTTTTCCACCGCCTCGAAGCGCTCGCGGCGCGAGACGCCGAAGCGCGAGTGCTGCCGGTCGTTGATGTGCTCGATACACTCGGCCAGGACCCGGTTGATCTCGCTGAGCGAGGTGAAGCGGTGGCGCCGGTAGCGAAAGCGCACATAGCGCATCAGGATCTTCACCAGCCCTTCGACGATCGCCTTGTCCTTCGGATGCCCCGCACGCGCCGGCACCACGGCGGTGGCGTAGTCCGTGGCCAGTTGCGCATAGCCGGGATTGAGATCCGGATCGTACAGGTGGCACTTGAACACGCCCTGCTTCAGGCAATCGGGCACCGTCACATGCGGCACACCGCCGTAATAGGCAAACATCCGCCGGTGACTGGCGAGCCAGTTGCAGCTCTTCATGTCTTCGCCAGCCCAGGCGAACAGCAGCTGGCTGAAGCCCAGAGCAGCGACAAACACCCATGCCTTGCGGATCTCTCCGGTCTTCAGATCGAGCCACTCGAGCGGATCCCCGGCATAGTCCACTTCAACCCGTTCGGCGGGTGCAAACTCGCGCGCCGTCACTGCCGCTGACCGGCACTCGGGAAACTTGCGGTAGAACTGCTTCCAGAAGTTCGAGTACGTCGTCAGGTGCTGCGCTTTTTCCGCCCACAGAAACTTCAGCGGATGACCCAGCCCCAGATCATGGACGATCGCCGGCCAGTCGAGCTGTGCCATCCACAGCGGATCGCCGGGCGTCCTGGGCGTCCCCGGGGCGGGCTTCAGCCCCGCCCGGATCTCTCGAATCAGTCGCCGCGAGCAGCCCAGCGCCCGGGCAATCTCGCGCACGCTGCGCCCTTCGCACAACCGTCGCCTGATTTCAGCATATCGGTCCACCGTCAAAATCCTCCGCGCCATCTCGCCCTCCCGTTTGTGCCTGCGCACCACGGTACAGGGCCATTCCGCCTCCAAGGCGGCTCAGCGCCGGTGGGACCAATCCGGGGAAATCGGCTGGGTCCAATCTCAGGAAATCAGGTGGGTCCAATTCCAGGAAATCGGGGGGCTCAATCAGAGGAAATTCTGCACCCGGGTCTTCCGCCCTGTCTGCCTTGATGGTAGCAGTACCGACGAGTACGCATGTCGACGTGCATCACTCTGCCGCGGCTTGTAAGGACAAGAGCAGCTCTTGGCTTGATTTTGGTCGTTGGCCGCGCTCCCGGCAGTATGTAACGGTAACAGGCTACCGGCGTATACGTGCTTAGCGACCAACTTCGTATGCCGAGACGACCGAGGATCCCGTCTTCAGCGCGCTTTCGCCTCGCGAGCGCGATGTGCTGGTCGGCATCGCATTGGGGCTCGGCAACGCCGAGATCGGCATCCGCGTGTTCATCAGTGAGAAGACGGTGCGCAACCACGTCACGCGCAAATTCGAAAAGCTCGGAGTGCAATCGCGGGTGCAGGCGATCGTGCTGGCGAAGGACAAGCGCCTGTCGATGCAGTGGTCGGCCAGGAATCCCTGAACAGGGGCGCGCGCTCGGCCTTACGCCTATGGCAGGGCTGACGCTAGCGCCGCGCGAGGTCGAGCCAGGTGGCGATCACGGCGTCCGGGTTCAGCGAGAGGCTGGTGATCCCCTGATCCACCAGCCAGCGCGCGAAGTCCGGATGATCCGAGGGCCCCTGGCCGCAGATGCCGATGTATTTCCCGGCCTCCAGGCAACACTTGATGGCGCGCGCGATGAGCGCCTTCACGGCCGGGTCGCGCTCGTCGAAGCTGTCGGCGACCAGGTTCGAATCGCGATCCAGTCCGAGCGTGAGTTGCGTGAGGTCGTTGGAGCCGATGGAGAAGCCGTCGAAATAGCGCAGGAACTCATCGGCCAGGACGGCGTTCGACGGCACTTCGCACATCATGATGAGCTTGAGCCCCTTCTCGCCGCGCTTCAGGCCATTGGCGGCAAGCAGCTCGACGACGGCCCCGGCCTGCCCGAGCGTGCGCACCATCGGCACCATCACCCACACGTTGTCCAGACCCATTACTTCGCGCACCCGCTTCAGCGCCTGGCACTCCATCTCGAAGCACGGACGAAACGACGGTGCCACATAACGCGCCGCGCCGCGGAACCCGAGCATGGGGTTCTCCTCGACGGGCTCGTAGCGGTCGCCGCCGAGCAGGTTTGCATATTCGTTGGACTTGAAATCCGACAGACGGACGATGACGGGCAGCGGCGCGAACCCCGCCGCGATGCTCGCGATGCCCTCGGTAAGGCGCGACACGTAGAACTCCTTCGGCCCCGCGTACCCGGCCATCTTCACGCGGATCCTCGCCTGCAGATCGGCGGGCAGCCGATCGAACTCCAGCAGGGCCTGCGGGTGCACGCCGATGGCGTTGCTGATGATGAACTCCAGGCGCGCCAGGCCGACGCCCGCGCTCGGCAGTGCCGCGAAGTGGAAGGCGCGCTCCGGGTTGCCGACGTTCATCATGATCTTCACCGGCAGGTCGGGCATGCGATCCAGATTGAGGCGCGTGACCTCGAACGGCACGCTCCCGCGATACACCTTGCCCGTATCGCCTTCAGCGCACGAGACCGTCAGCGTCTCCCCGTCGCGCATGACCTCGGTGGCGTCGCCGCAGCCGACCACAGCCGGCACGCCCAGCTCGCGGGCGATGATGGCGGCGTGGCAGGTGCGGCCGCCGCGATTCGTGACGATGGCCGAAGCGCGCTTCATGATCGGCTCCCAGTCCGGATCGGTCATGTCGGCCACCAGCACGTCGCCCGGCTGTACGCGGTCCATGTCGGCGATCGATTGCACGACGCGCGCGGTGCCGGTGCCGATGCGGCTGCCGATGCTCCTGCCGCTGGCAAGCACCTCGCCGGTGCCCTTCAGATGGAACCGCTCCAGCGTACGAGCACGGCGGCTCTGCACGGTCTCCGGGCGTGCCTGCACCAGGTAGAGCCTGCCGTCGATACCGTCCTTGGCCCACTCGATGTCCATGGGCCGTTCGTAGTGGCGTTCGACGGCCACGGCGTATTTCGCGAGTTCCGTCACGTCGGCATCATCGATGCAGAAACGCCGCTGCAGATCATCGGGCACCGACTCGGTGTCCACGCGCGTGCCGTCGCCCGTTCCATAGACCATGCGCAACAACTTGGTGCCGAGGTTGCGGCGTAGTATCGCCGGTCGTCCCGCGGCGAGCGCCGGCTTGTAGACGTAGAATTCGTCCGGGTTGACCGCGCCCTGAACCACCGTCTCGCCGAGGCCGTAGTTCGCGGTGATGAACACCGCGTCGCGGAAACCGGATTCGGTGTCTAGCGTGAACATCACGCCGCTGGCGGCGAGATCGCTGCGGATCATCCGCTGCACGCCGGCGGAAAGGGCCACGTCGCGATGCGCGAACCCCTGGTGCACGCGGTAGGCAATGGCGCGATCGTTGTAGAGTGAAGCGAACACGTGCCTGACCGCCTGCTTGACGGCATCGAGCCCGCATACGTTGAGGAGCGTCTCCTGCTGCCCGGCGAAGGAGGCCTCCGGTAGATCCTCGGCAGTGGCCGAGGAACGCACCGCGACCGAGAGATCCGGACCCGCGTGGCTCTCCATGGCGCGGTAGGACTCTCCGATTGCCTGTTCGAGGGCGGGCGGAAACGCCGCTGCCTCGACCCAGCCGCGGATCTCGCGGCCCGCCGCGGTGAGTTGCGCGATATCATCGACGTCAAGATGATCCAGTCGCGCGTGGATCCGCCCGGTCAAGCCGTTCGCCGCGAGAAACTCACGGAAGCCGTCGGCCGTGGTGGCGAAGCCCTCGGGCACCAGCACGCCAGCTCCGGACAGCCCGCAGATCATTTCGCCCAACGAGGCGTTCTTGCCGCCGACCCGCGCGGTGTCGTGCATGCCAAGCTGGTTCAGCGGGATCGTATAGTCGTTGCCGGGCATGCGTGTACCTCTGCTCGTTGGCTAGTGCTTTCGATCGCGGACTGGAGGATATTAGGGATCATGAGGCGCCGCGTATTTTTCGTATCGGATCGGACCGGGATTACCGCCGAGAATCTTGGCGAGACCCTGCTCACCCAGTTTCCCGATTTCGAGTTTACACGCACCCGCCGTCCTTTCATCGATTCCGAGGCCAAGGCGCGCGACATCGTGGCGCAGATCGACCAGGCCGCCACCGAGGATGGCGCGCCGCCGCTGGTGTTCAGCACGCTCACCGACCCGGATTGCCAGGACATCATCGCCGCCAGTCGCGGCAGCGTCTTCGAGCTGTTCGGGACATTCATCGGTCCCATGGAGCAGACACTGAAGGCCCATTCCACGCACAAGGCCGGTCGCATGCACGGGATCAGCGATCCGCGAAGCTACGAACGGCGCATACAGGCGCTGAATTTTACGCTGGATCACGACGACGGTCAGCGTGTGCAGGGATTGCAGGCCGCCGACGTCGTGTTGATGGGCGTGTCGCGCTGCGGCAAGACACCGACAAGCCTCTATCTGGCGATGCAGTTCAATCTGCGCGCGGCCAACTACCCGCTCACCGACGATGACCTGGACGCCACGCAGCTGCCGGCGGTGCTGCGGCCGTGCCGTGAGAGGCTCTTCGGCCTGACGATACAGCCCGAGCGGCTCGCCCGCGTCCGGGAGGAGCGGCGTCCGGACAGTCGCTACGCCAGCCTGCAGCAGTGCCGCTCCGAGGTCGCGCGCGCCGAATCACTGATGCGGGCCATTGGCGTGCCGTTTCTCGACACCACCACCATCTCCATCGAGGAGATCGCCACGACCGTGGTGCAGCGATTCCGTCCGACCCATGACTAGCCCGCGGCTCGCGCCGATGCGCGCCAGCCGCGGGCCAAACGGATCGCATGGCGCCGCGGTGCCGGCGCCGGTCACCCGCCGAGCTGTTTCAGCATCGTCGCCGCGTCGCTGACCTCGTACTTGCCGGGGCCTTCGACGTTGAGTTGCCTGACGACGCCATCCTCCACCAGCATCGAGAAGCGCTGGCAGCGCACTCCGAATCCCTGGGCGATGAGGTCCAGTTCGAGGCCGAGCCTGCGCGTGTAAGCGGCGCTGCCGTCGGCCATCATGCGGACCTTGCCGCCGACCTTGTGCTCCTTGCCCCACGCCCCCATCACGAACGGGTCGTTGACCGCCAGGCACCAGATCTCGTCCACGCCCCTGGCCTTCAGGGCATCGTATCCGGCGACGTAACTCGGCAAGTGCTGCGCGGAACAGGTCGGCGTGAACGCGCCCGGCAGGCCGAAAATCACGATGCGCCTGCCCTTGATCAGATCCTGCACCTTGAACGTGTTGGGCCCGACGCTGCAGCCCTCGGTCGCGACCTCGAGGTACTCGCTGAGCGTCCCTTCCGGGAGCCGATCGCCGACTTTGATGGTCATCGTTGCCTCCAGGCGTTCTTCTGTTTGGGTGTGCGTACGCAAGCTTACTACCGCCGGGGCGGTTCGCGATACCGCCGATGTCAGCGTGAAATCGCACGGCGAACTCGATGGCGCCGCACGGCCCTGGATCCCGATCTCACCGCGCGTTCCGACACGACTTCGCGTTTGCCACGAAGCTGGCCGCCTCGTCGGTAGACCCGATGCGCCTGCCGTCGTGCGCAGCGCCCTCTCCCAGACGCGCGCGGCGCAGACCTCGACGTGAAACAGCCGGATGCTCGTGGACGCCTCTGCCCTGCGATGGCGGCAGGCTCTGGTCATGATCCTGGGCGGCGACGGGCCGCACCTGGCGGCACTGAGGGACCGCCGCGCCGTCACGCGCGGCGCGAATATCGCCGGCATCCGCCCCGTGCCGGCGACGCGCACCCATGCGGGGCATCGTCACCGGCCGGTCCGTGTCCTACAGCTCGCCGCGGATCGTGAGCGAGACGTTCTGGCCGTCGAAGCTGTCGCGGCCCTCGATGATCGACCACTCGAGGGTGCTGGTCACGCCGAAGCTGCTGAACAGGCGAAAACCGAACCCCGCCTCGAACTCATCGTCGTCATCGGGCTGCACCGAGGTGAACGCGCCGGGCAGGCCGCCCGCATCCTCGCCGTTGTCGCGGCTGAGATCATTGCGGTAGATGAGCAGTGCATAGGGTTCCAGCGCCCCGAAGCTGTAGGCGATATCGCCGCCGAGCACCAGCTGCGTGAGATCGATATCCCGGTCGTCCACGGTGCGCACGGTGCCGGCCGCGGCACTGGCCGCGCTGCCCGTTTCGACATAGCCGTCCTGTTGCTCCTCCGTGTACAGGAAGCCGATCCTCCCGCCCAGGACCCAGCTGTTCACCATGGCCAGCGCGTTGAGATTGGTGGCGAAGAACCAGCGATCGGCGTCGAAGCTGGAGCTCGTCGTCGTCCCGTCGGTCGGCGAGATGCGGTTCTGATCGTAATCCAGCGGCGTGTAGCCGCCGGAGACGTCGACGGAGAAGTTGTCGTTGATGAGCCAGGCGCCGTAGGGTGCGACCGTGAATCCGTCGGAGTCCTGGCCGCCGCCGTTGTAGAAGGTGTCGGTGTCGGTGTCCTCGTAGCCCAGGGACAGGCCGACGAGCAGACGATCATCGAGAATCAGCCGATCGATGCCCGCCGTGCCGCGGTCAGTGTCGGCGTCATAGGCCAGCGACTCGTTGTTGAAGACAAAGTCGCTGTCGTACCACGAGCCGCGGTAGTTGACCCAGGCGCTCCAGCCACCCAGCAGGTCGCCGGAGGACAGCCCGCTCTGCGGCCGACCCATGGCCGCCTGCATCTCGTCCCCGGCGCCACGCTTGAGGCGCTTGCGCGCCACGTCGGCATTGGTCTCGCCGTTGATGCGCAGGTTGGCGCCATTGGTCACCGATGTCGATACGCCGTTCAGGCATATGGAGAAGTTGCTTCGATCGCAATGCGGCGGGACGGACTGCGCGCGGGCGGCGCCCGCGGCGAACAACGCGAGCAGGACTCCCAGTGCGTAACGGGCGGGCAGCGCGGCCATGACCTTATCCTCCCCAGGATTTCGTGTTACTCGGCCCCTACGATTTATCGAAGTCTACTACTACAATGAGTTACATCCAACTCCTGAAAACTCCATCAAGCTCAACGCGGCACGGATACCCGCTGCGAGGACTGTATGCTGCGCAGGAGATTGTCGATGGCGCGCAACCGCATGCGTTGCGGCGGCGTCGGCGGGCTGTGCGCGTCCGGGACGGTCGTCCCGTAGCCCGGACGGTCGATGATCACGCTGCCATAGGCATTGCCGACCTCGATGGCGCTGGCGGTCGCGCCGTCCTCCGGTTCGAGCAGCACTATGGTGGCCGACTCGCCGATGACCTCGCCGCCCACGGTGGTGCCGCGTATGCCGATGGTGGCGACCACGCCGGTGCGCACCTGCATCGACCGGGAACGTGCCTTGGCGATGAGTCCGGTGGTGAAGCGAAAGGCGCCGCGCAGCACCTCCATGACGACGCTGTCGGAGTCCGCGCGCGCATACTTGAACTCGTTGACGGTGAAGGTGGAGTCCGGCCCGAGCGAGAAGGAGGTGTCGTCCTGAAAGCGCAGCGCGACCGTCGAGTGGCTGCGGGTCTCGACCCGATCCCCGACGTGCACGGCATCGCCCCTGGCGAGGCGGTGCGCGACGCCGCTCGCATCGAAACGCGCGGCGTCGCCCTTCACCTGCGTGACCTCGCCGACCGCCGCCAGATCCTCCGCCGCCGGCGCCGGTGCGACCAATGCGAGCCACCCAATCGCGAACAGGATTAAATGCGCAACGCCCTTCATGCCACGTTCTCCATGTGATCGCAGGCCGCGCGCATCGCCGGCCCGGGGGCGAGCGCCGCGCGTGGTCGTCGCAGCCGCACTGCTGACAGCCATCGCCCTGCAGGCGGGCTGCGCTGGCCTCGCCAGTATGGCCGCGGATCGGGTCCGGGCTCAAGCGTTCCGCATCGCCCGGTCCGCCGGCATGGAATCGAGCATCATCGAGGCGGGCGGATTCGGCGTGCAGGCCTTCCATCGCGGCCTTGCGGGCGCGACCTCGGCGATCGTCTACATCGAGGGCGACGGCCAGGCATGGGACGCACCGCACCGTCCGTCGAGGGATCCCACGCCGGAGGATCCGATCGCCCTCAGGCTCGCCGCCCTCGATCGCTCTGCCGCCGTGCTTTACCTCGCGCGTCCCTGCCAGTACCAGCCGCGCGCTGCGCTGGCGGCCTGCCCCCGGGAATACTGGACCTCCGGTCGCTACTCCGGGAAGATCGTCGCCGCGATGGATCACGCCATCGATGCAGTGCTGCAACAGGGGGGGGCGCGCGGAACACGCGTGCCACTCGGCCTGGTCGGCTACTCCGGCGGCGGCGCGGTGGCCATGCTCCTCGCCGCGCGCCGATCGCAGGTGCAATGGGTGGTCACGCTCGCGGGCAATCTCGATCACAGCGCCTGGACCAGCGCCCACAAGGTCACGCCCCTGACGAATTCGCTGAATGCCGCGGACGCCGCGCCCTCCCTGCGCGCGCTGCCGCAGGTGCACGTCATCGGCGGCCGGGATCGGGTGGTGCCGAGATCGGTGACCGAGGCCTACCTTCAACGCAGCGGCGCCGGCGCAGCCATCGAGGTCATCGAGTTGCCAGATTTCGATCACCGATGCTGCTGGACGCTGCATTGGCCCGATCAGGTGTGCGCTGCCCTGAAGGCGCACGGGGCCACGGTGACGCCATGCGGATGAGGCGCTCGCCCGCCGCCGATTACAGCGCACTACCCAGGCACTCACCATACAGGACCGGAACGGTCTGCAGATCGGCCCGCACGCGACGGTCCGTGAGGCCGAGCACGCGACAGCCTGCCGGCAAACGCGGACAGACCAGACCGCAACCGTGGCAGCGTGAGAGCACTCCGGGATGGATGCGCGCGAGCAGCGGCTTCGGCCGCGCCGGGGCGGCCTTCTGGTCGCGGCAGGCGCTGGCCTCGAGATCGCCGTTGTTCCTGGGCCGCCGACCGCAATAGTCCCTGACGGGTTCATGCACCGATAGTCTTCTTGCGGGGGCAGGTTGAAACGTATTCGTGTGCGCGATCGGTGTTGGGTCGTTGACGGCGATTCAGATGCGCTCATGCGCGATCGCCGTGCAACCATTGCATCGGCATCCAACGCAGGTCGTGCGGTTCGTCGATGTCGTGCAGCGTCGGCAGCAGGACCATGGTCCAGCCGAGCGCGTCGGCGCGGTGCGCGGTTTGCGCCGCCACGGCATCGGTGCTCCAGGTGATGCCGGTAAACATGGCAGGATCGAAACGGCTGAGGCCGAGCAGTACGTAGCCCCCGTCGGCAGCGGGGATCATCACCGCGTCGGCGGCCTCGAGGATCCTCGCCACCACGCGCAGATGATCGATGCCGAGCTTCGGACAGTCGGTTCCCAGTAGCACGACGGCCTCGCCGGCACCGAGCACCCTGCGTGCGGCGGCGGCGAGCCTCGCCCCCAGATCGCCGGACCCCTGATTGGAAAGCGTCACGCCGGCGGGCAGCTCGATCTCCTCCCAGGCGGGATGCCGCATCGACGGCGTTACGCACACCTCCACGGGACCGATGCCGGCGGCTGTCACCTGCGCGAGCGTGTGCATGAGCATTCGGCGCGCGAGTGCGGCGGCCCGCTGCGGGCCGAGCGCCGGGATCAGGCGGGTCTTGGCAAACCCGGCGACGGGCACTTTCGCAAAAATCACGATGCGCACCGGTCTCATCGATATGCCCGGGCGAGCTCGTCGGCCGGCACACCGCGCCAGTAAGCCCAGCGCAGGCGCCACATCAGCACCACGGTACGGGAGATCCCGCGGGTCTCCCAGCGTCGTCCCGAGGTCGTGACCCGCGCACGCAGGCATGCCGGCGCCGACAGCCGCAGCAGCCGGCGCGAGAATTCGAGGTCCTCCATGAGCGGTTGATCCGGAAAGCCGCCGACGCGTTCGAACGTCGATCGGCGCACGAAGATGCCCTGATCCCCGGTGGCGATCCCGCTGAGTCGCGAGCGCTGGTTCATCATCCAGCCGATCAGCACCAGCGCTCGCGCTGAGCCCTCGATATGCACGTCGAACCGTCCCCAGTCGTGGCCACGCCGCGCGAGCGCTTCGGCGACGAGGGCATCGGCGTCGGCCGGCAGCCTCGTGTCGGCGTGCAGGAACAGCAGCACTTCGCCCCCCGCCGCATGTGCACCAGCATTCATCTGCGGCGCACGGCCACACGCCGCGTCGAGGACCGTGAAATTGGCGCGGCGTGCCATCGTTGCACAGCCGTCGGTGCTGCCACCGTCCACCAGAATGACCTCGCAGCCGCGGCGTCGCCAGTGAAGGAGGTGGGTCAGCAGTTCGGGCAACTGCGCCAGCTCGTTCAACATGGGCACGATGATCGTCAGGGTCATGATGGCCGGCTCCGGAGGTCCTTCAGGCGCCGGTCGTAGCCGCCGGACGCGATCCGCATGCGACCGGAGTCGAGTGCCGCAATGTCCGCGGCGGACAGCCCGAGCGCATGGCCGCGGGCGACAGGGAAGTCGGTCCGCGTCGCCAGACCGCGCCATTCCTGCCCGAAATCCTGTCGATACCCCTTGAAGATCGATATTGCCGGTACGGCGCCGCGCTCGCGGACAACGGCGGTAGGCTCGCAGGGACCGCGCGCATCAACCTCGCCCCCCCAGCCGCCATCGATGGAACCATCCCAGCCACAAAAGCACGCGCCGCGGCGCATGCGCCCGCTTCCATTCGCCGGCCGCGTACTTGTTGGCCTCGGCCCATGTCGGATAGGTGTGTATCGTCGCGAGGATCCTGTTGAGGCCCAGGCCCCAGCGCATGGCGAGCACGAACTCCGCGAGCAGCTCGGCGGCGTGCTCGCCGACGATGGTCACGCCGAGAATTCGGTCCTTGCCGGGCACGGTCAGCACCTTGACGAACCCGTGCGCAGCGCCATCGGCGATGGCGCGATCCAGATCATCGATGCCGTAGCGCGTGACCTCGTAGGGTATGCCTTGCGACCTCGCGTCCCGCTCGTTGAGCCCCACGCGCGCAATCTCCGGATCGATGAAGGTCGCCCAGGGGATCACGCGATAGTCGACCTTGAACCGCCGGGCGAAGCCGAACAGCGCGTTGACTGCGGCATACCATGCCTGATGGGCAGCGGCGTGCGTGAACTGGTAGGGCCCGGCGACGTCGCCGGCCGCAAAGATGTTCGGGTAGACAGTTTCCAGATACTGGTTTGTGACGACGGTACGCCGTGTCGGGATGCCGAGTTCCTCCAGGCCATAGCCCGTCAGCCGCGGCTCGCGACCGACCGCGCACAGCAGCTCGTCGAACGGCAGGCGCCGGCTCCGACCCTCATGCTCGACGACGAGATACTTGCCGTCGCCGTCGCGTTCGCATCGCAGCGCCTTGTGCTCGGCCAGCACGGTCACGCCACTGGCCTCGAGCGCCTGACGCGCAAGCACCGATACCTCCTCGTCCTCGCGCAGCAGCACTCGCGGCTCCATCTCGACCTGCGTGACCTGCGACCCGAGGCGCGCCAGCGCCTGCGCCAGCTCGGAGCCGATCGATCCGCCGCCGAGTATGACCAGACGGCGTGGCGGCGCGTCGAGCGTCGCGAATCGATCCCAGAGCGTTTCCGAGGTGAGATAGCCGGTCTCCTCGATCCCGGGCAGCGGCGGAACGGACGGACGGGCGCCCGTGGCGATGACGATGCTGCGCGTCGTCAGGCGCCGGCTGCCGCCATCGGCCAGGGCGACCTCGACCGTCCACGGGTCGAGCAGCCGTGCATGGCCGTGCAGGACCTCCACGCCGAGCCGGGTGTAGCGCTCCGTACTGTCGTGGGGCTCGATCGCAGCGATGACACGATGTACGCGCGCCATGACTTCGCGAAACGAAAACGCCGGTTCGAGGGGCTTCAGACCGAGGCGTCCGGCATGGCGCATACGCTCGGCGAGCCTTGCGCTCCCGATCAGCGCCTTGCTCGGTACGCATCCGTAATTCAGGCAGTCCCCGCCCATGCGGTGACCCTCTACAAGCGTCACGCGCGCCTTGACCGCGGCCGCGATGTACGCGGTGACCAGTCCGGCCGCACCGCCGCCGATGACGACGAGGCTGCGATCATAGCGGCGTGGGCGCTGCCAGCGCGCGTAGACGCGACGGCGCCGCAGCCACGCGCTGCCGCGCCTGGCGAGCAGCGGAAAAATCCCGAGCAGCGCGAATGACAGCAGCAACCCCGGCGACAGGATCTCGGAAAGCCCTTCGATACGCGCCAACTGCGTGCCGGCATTGACGTACACGAGTGTGCCGGCCAGCATGCCGAGCTGGCTCACCCAGTAGAACGTGCGGATGGGAATCGGCGTCAACCCCATCAGCAGGTTGATGAGAAAGAACGGGAAGATCGGCACCAGCCGCAGCGTGAACAGGTAGAACGCCCCCTCGCTCGCGACGCCGTCGTTGATCGGCTGCAGTCGCGCGCCGAAGCGGCGCTGGACGGCGTCGCGCAGCAGGTAGCGCGACACGAGGAACGCCAGCGTCGCGCCGATGCTGGAGGCGAAAGAGACCAGCACCGTACCGCCCAGCAACCCGAACAACGCGCCGGCGGCCAGCGTCATGATCGCCGCGCCCGGCAATGACAGCGCCGTAACCAGCACGTAGAGCGCGAAGAACGCGGCGCCGACCGCGACCGGCGCCTGCAGCCGCCACGCCATGAATTGCCCGGCGCTGGCCTTCAGGCCCTCGAACGTCAGCAACCGGTGAAGGTCGAACGCAAAAAAAGCGACGATCAGCAGCGCCGCGGCGGCGAGCAACACCCCCTTCCTGGCGTCGATCACGGCTGCAACGCCCCGCCGCAACTGCTGCCCTTGCCGGCCGTGCATCCATAGCAATGCTCAGCGACCTTGATTGGAGCCCTGCCCGGGCCGGCCTGCAGCAGATCCCGCAGGTGCAGCCGTCCGCCCGGCGCGTCAGGGGCGTTCATGCCGAGATTCAGCTGCTGGTTGAAGTCGCAGTCGTGGAGATAGCCCTGCCAGTCGACGCTGATGAGCTGCCGGCACATCACCCGCGCGAGATTCTCGGCGCGGTAATTGTCACGCAGCAGCTGCATGTACGGCTCGAACAGTCCCTTCGACACCAGCATGGAGCCGAAGCGCTGGATCGGCATGTTGGTGATGACCAGCAATTCGTCGAAGACGACACCGTGCCGGTCGCCCAGGAAACGCTTGTATTCGCGCTGCAGCTCCCGCTGATCCGGCGGCAGCACCGGCCCCTGTGGGTTGTAGGCCAGATTGAGCGTCAGGCCCGTTCCCGGCTTGCCGTAACCGAGCACGTTCAGCCTTCGAAGTGCCGAGATACTCTTGGCGAATACTCCCTTGCCGCGCTGCCTGTCGACGTTTGCAGCCGCGTAGCACGGCAGCGATGCCACGATCTCCACCTCGTTATCGGCGAGGAATGCCGCCAGGTCCTCCTGTCCGGGCTCGAAAAGCACCGTCAGGTTGCACCGGTCGACGATCCGCGCGCCCAGCGCGCGGATGTCACGGACGAGACCGCGGAAGCCCGGATGAAGTTCGGGGGCGCCGCCGGTGAGATCCACACACTCGATCCGGCGGGCCTCGATCACCCGTGAAATCAGCGCGATGGTCTGCGAATCCATTGTCTCGGTACGCGCCGGGCCCGCGTTCACGTGGCAGTGCACGCAGCTCTGGTTGCAGCGGTAGCCGAGATTGACCTGGAGGGTTGCCAGCCGATCGCGGTAGATGGTCGGGAACGTCGTCCGGACGAGCAAATGGGCCGTGGCGTGCATCCTGTGCAATCTCGGGTTGAAAGGACCAGTCCTGCCGCCTATGCCTTAGTCGCGGCAGGCAGGCGATCCGTTACAGTCGATTGTCCGCCGTCCCGCATCGGAGAAGCGCCACGGAAGGCCTGGCAGATGCCCATCCGCCGTGCCGGGGGATGGAATTCCTCGCAAGGCATCGGTGCCCCACGCGTCGCCTTGCGCACGGCATGCGGCTGCCGGCCGGCGTTGCTGCGGCCCGCACACTGCTTCGTGCGCGACGCCGGTGAGGACCCGCCTTGCAGCGACAATCGGCGCTCCAGGACCTCCGAGCACAATCGCGCACGCGGGAACACGGGCAGATCGGAGAGAGCTCATCAGGCGATCGCTCAGCGGCCGTCGTAGGGAGCCGCCAGCGCAGGATCAGCCAGCCGCTGAAAACCGTCGACGAATCGGCGATCGATCCAGTCCTTCCATCGCCACACCCATTTCCCCTGCGCCGACCACCGGCCCCAGGATGCGATCGCATAGCGATCACCGCAGGACAGGAGGTAAAGCGTCCGTCGACGCGGCCGGTAACGCGCCGGCGCCTTCCCGCGCAGCACGGCGAGCAGGTTCGAACCCAACACCTTCCCGGCGCGCACCGCGTGCACGCCGGAGTGCGCCATGGCGACGTCGGGTCGCGAACACACGTCCCCGGCGGAGAACACGTCCGGGTGGGAGATGCTGCGATGACAGCGATCCACGACGATGCGCCCCTCGGCGTCGAGCGCAAGCCCGGACAGCGTGAGCCAGCGCGGCGCGCGCGCGCCAGTGGCGGCGAGGACCTGATCGGCGGCGAGTACGCGACCATCGGCCAGCAGCACCCCATGTGCCGACCCGGCCGCCGGACCGTCATGACACACGATGCCCGCGGCCAGCAGGCGCGAGCGTACCAGCGCCAGCACTGTCGCGTCGAATCCGGGCAGACAACCCTGCTCCGATGCGACGAGCTCGGTTTGCGCCGCGATGGCGGCCGCCCGGAATGCATGCTGCGCCGCCATCGCCAACTCCGTGCCGGCGGCGCCGGCACCGACCACCACCAGTCGAAATCCGCCCTTTCCCCGCGCCCGGGCCATCACGCCCGGCCACGCCTCCACGAACTGCTGCAGCGGTCGCACGGGCAGCAGCCGCGAGCCGAGGTCCTGGAAACACGAGTTGTCGGTCTCGCCACCGACGTTGATCGACAGCACATCGTAATCGATGCGTCGGCCGTCACGCAGACAGACCCATCGCGCGTTCGCGTCGACACCGCCCGCCTCGGCGAAAACAGCCTCCGCACCCGCCGCACGGATAACGGCGGGCAGCTCGATGCAGCATTGCGAGCGCACGTAATGGCCTGCAATCCAGCCCGGCACCATGCCCGAGTAATAAACGAGCGGCTTGGCCGAGATGACGACGAGGCGCGCGCCCCTCGGCCGTGCACCGGCGAAGGCTCGCAAGGCCATCAGGTGCGCGTGCCCGCATCCCACGAACACGAGCCTTCTCATGCGGCGATTGTCGCACGGATACCCGCGTTCCATTCACCGGCGCATCCGCGCGCCGTCCTTTCGACCGCGGGCGTCCGGTTGCAGCGCAAAAAGCCATGACCGCCCGGAGCCGACCCCCTGCAGCGGGTGGGCGCGCTGACCACTTCATCGCCGGGCATCCGCTGCGCCGTTCACGGCCCGATCAGAACGCCGAGCGCCGCCGCCAACGCAATCGCGCCCGCAACAGGGCGCCTCCGGCCACACACGTCATTGACGGCCATCGCACCCTGCCGCGCATGCACCACCTCACGTCGACGACGCTTTCTGCGTCGCATCATCGCCAGGTCCATGCGCGGATGCCGGCCATCCGCCCTTGACCTGGGCGGCCCTCCTGGATACTGTATACATGTACAGTTTTCCAGGAAGATCGGAGGCAGCGGAACCGTCCTGTCGGCCGGCGAAGCCACCGGACGAGCCGCGCGACGGCGCACCGCAATCCGCAATCGGAGCTGAACGGCCATGAGCGACCTGACACCGCGCCAGAACGAGATCCTGAAGCTCATCCGCAAACACATCGAGCAGAACGGGGTGCCGCCCACCCGCCAGGAGATCTGCGAGCACTTCGGCTTCAGTTCGCCCAACGCCGCCGAGCAGCACCTGCGGGCCATCGCCGCCAAGGGCTACATCGAGATGACGCCCGGCGCCTCGCGCGGCATACGGCTGGTGGCGCAGGGGGCGGCGGCGCCGGAGTTCTCCCTGCCGGTGGTGGGCCGCGTCGCCGCCGGCGAACCCATCCTCGCCGTGGAGCATATCGAGGATCACTATCGCGTCGATCCGTCGCTGTTCAGGCCACGTGCGCACTACCTGTTGCGGGTGAAAGGCATGAGCATGCGCGATGCAGGCATCCTCGACGGCGACCTGCTGGCCGTGCACCGCCGCGCGCGCGCCGGGAACGGCGAGGTGGTGGTCGCGCGCGTCAACGACGAGGAGGTCACCGTCAAGCGCTACAGGCAACGCGGCAATCGCGTGCAGCTGCTGCCGGAGAACCCGGACTTCGAACCGATCGAAGTCGATCTGCGCCATGACACGCTCGCCATCGAAGGCCTCGCCGTCGGCGTCCTGCGGTTGAAGGCATGAATCTGGACGGCCTGTTCGAACGCGCCAGGATCTGGCGCGGCGGGGAGACTCCCTCCGCGATCGGCGCCACCGTGCCGACCGGCATGGCCGATCTCGATGCGCTGCTTCCCGGCGGCGGCTGGCCGCGCGGCGCGCTGAGCGAGGTGATGGCGGAGGAAGGCCACGGGGCCCTGTCGCTGCTCATGCCCATGCTCGCGCGGCTGAATGCGGAGGATCGCTGGTTCGCCTTCATCGCCCCGCCCTACCTGCCCTGCGCGTACGCGCTCACCGCCCACGGCGTCGACCTCGCGCAGGTGCTGTACGTGTCCCTGCGCAACGACCCGGAGAAGCTGTGGGGACTGGAGCAATGCCTGAGGAGCGGCGCCTGCGCGGTCGTGCTGGGATGGTTCCCGCAGCCGCCGGTGCGGCATCTGCGTCGCCTGCAACTGGCGGCCGGGAACGGCGACAGCATCGCCTGCCTTTTCTATCCGCCGGATATCGATGAGTGCAGCACGCCGGCGGCGCTGCGCATCCAGGTCGCGCGTGTCGATGGCGACGCGGATCCGACGCGAGTGACGATACGCATCGTCAAACGCCGGGGCGGCTGGCCCTGCGGGCCGATCACCGTCTCGCTGCGCTCCTTCATGGCCTCCCCGGAATGCTCGCCGCATACCGGCGCCGAACCCGCGGACAGGCAGGCCGCGCGCGGGCAGTCACATGGCCAGGGACCGGTCACATCCTGAAGAGAGATTCATCCGGAGAACGAACATGCTCTGGCTTGCACTGCATCTGCCGCAACTTCCGATCGAGGTGCACACGCGCGCGAGCGGGCGTCCGCTGCCCGCCGTCGTCGCCGAGCAGCAGGGCGGCCGTTCGCGGGTGCTGAGCACCAACACGCCGGCCGCGCGCGGCGGCGTCTACCCCGGCCTCGCCCTGCCGGCCGCGCACGCGCTGATCGCGGGACTGTACGTATACCGCCGCGACGAGCGGGCGGAACGGACCGCGCTCGAACACCTGGCTACGCTCGCCATCGCCTACACACCGGTGGTAAGCCTCGCTCCTCCGCACACGGTACTGCTGGAGATCGAGGGCAGCCTGCGGCTCTTCGGCGGCGCGGAGCGCCTGCTGCAACGCCTGCATGCCGAGGTGCGCCGCCTCGGCTACACCGCCTCGCTGGCCATCGCGCCGACACCGGCCGGCGCCGAATGGCTGGCGCGCACCGGCCGGAACATCATCGTGCGCGATCCCGATACCCTGCGCTCGGCCTTGCACCCGTTGCCGCTGTCCACGCTCGAGGTGCCGCCGGACCAGCGCGCCGAGTTGCGTGATCTCGGGGTTCGCACGCTGCGCGACCTCCTGCGTCTGCCGCGCGCCGGGCTCGCAAGGCGCTTCGGCGCCCCGCTGGTGGAGGACATGGATCGCGCCTTGGGCCTGCGCGCCGATCCGCGCGCCCGCTTCCAGGCGCCCGAGAGCTTCAGATCCGTGCTGCACTTCCCCGATGCGGTGATCGACGCCGAGGCGCTGCTGTTCGCCGCGCGCCGGCAACTGCTGGAGCTGAGCGCCTTTCTGCAGGCACGCTGCGCGGCCGTGCGCGAGACGACCTGGCAGCTGCGTCACTGGCGCAAGCCGCCGAGCGTGCTGCGTATCGAGTCGTCGCTGGCGCACCGCAACGCGCGCCGCTTCCTCGATCTGCTGCGCGAGCGGATGAATCGCGAGGCGCTCGCGGGGGCGGTCGAGAGCATCGAACTGCACGCCGGCAGGCTCGAGGAATATCGGGAGGAGAGCGCGCCGCTGTTCACCGGCAACGCGCGCGAGCCTCTGCACGACCGCTCGCTGCTGATCGATCGGCTGCGCGCGCGCCTGGGCGCGGACAGCACGCACTGCCTCGACCTGCTGGCCGATCACCGCCCCGAGTTGGCGCAGCGCCTGCGCCCTGCCGCGCCAGCGCCGCGACAGTC
>JAJVIQ010000018.1 GCA_022071965.1 Gammaproteobacteria bacterium | reverse complement strand
GAGAACGACATGAAACTTTGGATGGGCAACGTGGACCCGGGGACCACCGACGAGGAGCTGCAGGAGTTCGTCACCAAGTACGGCGCGCCGAAGATCGCCACCATCGAGCACGTCACCGGCGACGGCTCGCGGCCGGCGGTGACGCTCACCTTCGAGAGCCCCGGCGTGGAGATGCTCTACAAGATGGCGCAGCGACTGAACGGCATGCACTGGAAGGGCCGCGAGCTCGTGGTCCAGGTGCTTCGCTTCTAGGTGGCCTTCGAACCGTTCCGTTCGTAACGCTGGCCGCAAGGCCGCGCCGGTTCGGGCATCGACGGCCGCGCGATTTCCAATCACGGGAGGAAATATCATGCCCCGAAGCGCCATTCTTGCCGGACTGCTGGGCGCGGTCGCCCTCGGCATCGTCGCCAATCTGTTCGCGAATAATACGGCCTACTCGCAGACGGCGCCGGGGTACATCCCGATCGGCGTGTCGCCCGGGGTCGGCGCCCTGTCCACCGCGTGGTTCATCGATCCGGGCGCCCGGCGCGTCATCATGTGCACGGGCACGGAAGGGCGATCGCCGGATTGCTCCGCTGCCGCCATCCCCTAGCGCGCGGCAGAGACACACGACTCGACAGCACGGGGACGCCACGTGAAAGGAAGGATTACCATGTCATCGACATCCGCATGGCCGCCCCGCGCTCCGACGCGAAGCCGGCGAACCCTCGGGATCGGCATCGTTGCCCTGCTCCTTGGCACCAGCCCGGCAGGGCGGGCCGAGGAGCACGCCGGCGGGAACGCCCCCCCATGGATCCCCGGCTGGTTCGATTCCGTCTATGTCCAGGCGGGTGTCAGTACGCATTGGGACGACGACGAGGATTACACGGGCACCCCTTACCTCGGCGGCCTGGAGGCCGTGCACGACGATCGGCACCTCTTCGGGATATCGCTATTCAACAACTCCTACAGCCAGTTCTGCCAGTACTACTACTACGGCTACCAATTCCCGCTCACCTACATCTCCGAGTCCCTGCACCTGAAGGTGACGGGCGGGCTGATCCACGGCTACGTCGATGAGTCCGAAGACGCGCTCGCCCTCAACGCCGACGGCTGGGCCCCGGTCATCATTCCCTCCCTGGGCTGGAAGCGCGAACGCCTGGGGTTTGACATCGCTGTGCTCGGCGATGCAGGTGTCATGTTCCTGGTCGGATATGACCTCTGGCGACGCTAGCGCCCCGGAGAGCCAGGCACGCGATCGGCCTGCCGGCGACATTGGACTTTGGTCCTATCCTGCCCAACCACATGCGCTGATATAGTGCGGATGGAGGCGAACAGCACGGGCCCGTCGCATGTACAATCCCCGAGGGATGCGTGCACGCGGGTCCCGGGAACGGCGGATGTTCGAGTGACGGCAATGAGGAGGGGTGCTCGATGAAACTGAACTACACGGTGTTGACGGTATGGTGCTGCCTGGGCGCCGCCGCGGCGGCGGAGGCCCAGTCCTCGTCCGCGGCGTATTGCTCCGACTACGCCAGGCGGGAGGCCGAGTATGCGGCTCCCGCTGGTCGCGGCATGATCCGCGGCGGCGCCCGCGGCGCGGCGGGCGGGGCCTTGTTCGGGGCGATCGCGGGGGATGCCGGCACGGGCGCGGCGGTGGGCGCCATCGTCGGCGGCGTGGCCAGCGGCGCGCGCAATGTCTCCACCCGCGACCAGGTCTACAACGACGCCTACAACGCCTGCATGCGGGGTCATGCGCAGTAGCCTGCGTTCCTGACGGGGATCCGCGGTCGGCGCCGGGCGCCCGTCAGGCAGCGGTGCCCACCGCAACCACCAACACGTTCAAACAGCTCAAACTCAAGATCGGAGAATGAATATGCGTCACTACTGGCTCGCTGCAGCACTCGCCACCGCCGCCTCGGCCGCCGTCGCGGAGGAACCCATCCAGTCGATCACGGACATCACCGCCGTCACCTGCAAGGATGTCATGTCGAGCGACGATCGCGGCCGCGAGCTGTCCATGGCCTACATGCACGGCTACCTCAACGGGAAGGCCGGCAATACCGCGCTGGAGCTGAACAAGAACGCGGCGATCACCGACAAGGTGCGGGACTACTGCCTCGACAACCCGACCGCCAGGTTCGTCGAGACCTTCGAGACCCTCAGCAAGCAGTAATTTGAACCGAAGCAGGGGCCGCGTCCCCCGGCGCGGCCCCCGACCCTCGCGTCGGCATCGCTAGTCGAACAGACGCGTCTCCGGCGCGGAGGCCTGCATCGCGCCGCCGCGCGGGCCACCGGAGGCGGCGGCAGAAGCCGCGTCGCCGCCCTCTTCCCCCTGCGCGTTCGCGAACGCCCATCGATGCAGCACGTTGTGACAGACGGCGAGCAGGGTCGGCCCCAGGAACACCCCGAGCAGGCCCCATGCCAGCGCACCGCCGATGACGCCCATCATGATGAGCAGAAACGGCAGGCTGGTCTCCTTGCCGATCAGCAGCGGCTTGACGACGTTATCGAGCGAGCTGACGACCCCGACTATCCAGATGCCCAGGAAGATGGCCCAGCCGGTCTCGCCCTGCTGGTACAGCCACAGCGCAACGGGGATGCCCAGCAGGCTCGCACCGCCGGGAACGATCGAGAGCAGGCATGTGATCAGCCCGAAGCTCAGCGCATTGGGCACGCCCGCGAGCCAGTAGCCGAGGTATGCCGCCGCGCCCTGCGCCAGCGCGGTGCCGATGAACCCGTAGACCACGCCGCGCACCGTGGCGCCGGCGATGCGGAAGAGCTCGTCACCGCGCGGCCCGGCGATCCGCTTTGACAGTCCGGTCATCCAGCGCACCAACTGCTCACCGTTGACGTAGATGAACGAGGCGAAGACCAGGCTGAGCATCATCAGGAGAAAACCGCTGCCCAGGGCCGAGCCCATCGCCAGCAACAGCCCGATCACGGGCTTGGCCCATTCACGCAGCCTGGCCAGCATCTCCGGGTCGCCGGCGCCCAGACTGATCCAGGCACTGTCGATCTTCGCGCCCACCCAGGGCAGGCCGGCGATCCAGCGCGGAACCTCCGGCCATCCGGCCGCGACCTTGGCCTGGTACCAGGCCTCGATGGTGCCGAGTCGTGAGCTCAGCTCCATCCCGGCGAACACCAGCGGCACCACGATGAGCAGCGCGAATCCCAGGACCATCAGCAGCGCGGCCAGTACGCGGCTGCGTACCATTCGCGAGAGCCAGTCGAACGGCGTCCACGTCGCGTACACCAGTATCGACGCCCATACCAGGGCGATCAGAAACGGTGCGATGACCTGAAAGGCGAACGCCAGAAGTGCGCCGACGGCAATGACCGGCGCGACCGTCTCGATCAGTTCCTGGCGCCTGGACGTCATGGAGTGTTCGGCTGGGAAGCTTTCAATGGGCTTTCGCATCGATCATTTTTTGGCCACATGCCGGTCGCGGGTGGCCGGTCTCACTTCACCAGCCAGCCGTTGACCTCCTCGAGGTCGGCGGGGGCGAGCGTGCCGGCGGCCTGCTTCAGCCGCAGCGTGTCCAGGATGTAGGTGTAGCGGGCCGCGGCGTGATCGCGCTTGGCCTCGAAGAGATTGCGCTCCTGCGCCACCACGTCCACCGCGGTGCGCGTGCCCACCTCGTAGCCCGCCTGCGTGGCCTCCAGCGCCGTCTGCGAGGAGACCACCGCCTGCTGCAGCGCCTGCACCCGCGCGATCCCGGAGATCACCCCCTCGTAGGAATCCTTGGCGCTGCGCACCACGGCGCGGCGCTGCTCCTCCAGCCCCTGCAGGGACTCCTCGTGCCGGTGGCTCGCCTCGCGCGTGCGCGACTGCACCTGCCCGCCCTCGTAGAGCGGCACGTTCAGCGCCAGCCCGATGGCCGAGAGATCCGTGGTGGTCCCCCCGAAGCGCCCCCCGCCGCTGACGTCGGTGCCGTGGGAGCCCACGATGTCCAGGGTGGGCAGGTGCCCGGCGTACTGCACCTTGATCTCCTGGGCGGCCACCTGCGTGGCCGCGTCCGCCGCGGCAATGCTCAGGTTCTGCTTCACCGCCGTGTCGATCCACCGCTGCGCATCCGCCGGCTCCGGGGCCACCAGCGGCATCTGCTCGCCCAGCACCGCCAGCTCCCCGGGGTACTCGCCGGTCAGCTCCCGCAGCCCCTCGCGCGCGTCATCCAGCAGCTTCTCCGCCGCAATCTCGTCGGCCACCGCCCGATCGTGGCCCGCCTTGGCCTCCTGCACGTCGGTGATGGCGATCAGCCCGACGTCGAAGCGCTGCTGGGTCTGATCCAGCTGCCGGCCCAGCGCCTCCTTCTCCGACTTCGAGAACGCCAGGTTGTCCACCGCCGCCAGCACCGCGAAGTACCGCTCCGCCACCCGCACGATCAGATCCTGGCGCGTGGCGTCCAGCTCCAGCTGCGCCTGCCTTATCCGCGCATCCGCCTGCTTCAACTGCATGTAGCGGTCGTAGTGATACACCGGCTGCGTCAGGTTGATCGCGTAGCCGCGCGTGTTGAACTCCGAATCCCCCCCACCCAGCCCGAACACCGAGCCGCTGTCCACCGAGACGTCCTCGTGGTTGTAGAACGTGTTGCCCGTGGCCCCGATCACCGGCAGCATCAGCCGCGCACGCGCCTGCGGCCTGAGCTCCTGCACCGCCGCGTAGCCCGCCTCCGTGCCCTTCAGCACCGGGTCCTGCCGCTCGGACAACTGATAGACCTGCGCCAGGTCCTCGGCCGCCACGACCCGCACGCCGAGGAACGATGAGACCAGCAGGCAAAGCAGTTTCTTGTTCATGATTTTTGGAGACACCGACCGCTCTGGTACACCGGCGTGTGAAGATCGATCTGCCCTCGGCGCCGTGCCGGCGACCGCTACGCGAGTCCCGGCAGGAGCCTGATCAACCCCTCGGCCATGGTCTGGATGGCGAGCGCGGCCAGCAGCAATCCCAGCAGGCGCGTCGCGATATTGAGACCGGACACCCCCATCATCGCACCGATCGGGCCGGCCAGCCTGAGCGTGACCCACGTCAGCCCGCAAACGACTCCGATGCAGCCGACGACGGCTGCCACGTGAACGGCCCCGCCCATCTGCGCGGCGATGATGGAGCTGCTGATCGCCCCAGGTCCCGCGAGCAACGGCACGGCAAGCGGGACCGCGCCCGTGGGATCGCCACGCAGCATGGCCTGCGCCTCGTCATCCGACTGCCTCACCGCGCCTGCCTCCGCATGCAGCATCGCGAGCGCCATCAGCAGCAGCACCAGGCCGCCGCCGACCTGGAACGCCGACAGGCTTGCACCAATCAACATCAGCAGCCGCTCGCCGAACAGCGCGGCGCCCGCGAGCACCGCGAACACCGTGGCGGTGACCGTGTGCACCAGCCTGCCGCGTTCCGCGGCGCTGCGCCTGCCCGTGAGGGTGAGAAAGATCGGGACGACGAGAAACGGATCGATGACCGCCGTCAGCGTCGCGATGAACCGCACATACGTCGAGGCGGGCAGCAATCCGTCGAGCAATTCGGCGATCTCAATCCCGGGTCAGATGCGGCGGCGCTGCCAAGTATATACGGGAATGCCAAGCAGCATCAGCATCAGCCCGTACAGGACCGGCTCAGGCCCGCAGCCGTACACCGTGAAAAGCGAGAAGACGAAGGCGATGATCTCGACCACCGTGACCCTGGGCACCGGTCCGCCGCCCGCCACGCGCGCGGCGACGAAGCCGCCGGCCAGCGCACAAAATGCGTAGGGGATGACGGCCGTCATCGTGCTCAGGCTGACCACCAGATTGTAGAAGGCACGCACGCCCGGCGATCCGGCCGCCTGCACGAGCACCAGGATGGTCGCAAGCGTGGCGGAGATGATGATGCCAAGGGCCGGCACGCCGCGACCCGAGAGTCGCCCGAACGCAGGGGGAAAGAGGCGATCTTCCGCCGCGGCCATCGGGACCTGCCCCATCAGCAGCGTCCAGCCGTTCAGGGCGCCGATCGAGGAGATGATCACCGCGATCGCGATGACACCGGCGCCGATTGAACCCCACATGATGCGCGCGGCGTCGGTGAACGGGGCCACGGATCTGACCAACTGCTCGTGCGGCACCACACCCATGACGACAACGGTGCCGAGCACGTAGAGCAGTGCGGCGATGGTGATGCCGAGGATGGTGGAACGGGGGATCGTTCGTGTCGGATCGCGCACGTCCCCGGCCGGCACCGTCGCCGACTCCAGGCCGAGAAAGGCGAACATGGTCAGCGGCGCGAGCGCGGCGGCCGCCGTCCACAGCGGCTCGCCGCTGGGATTGATCTCCGCGAGGTTCAGGTTCTCCGGGCGTATGTAGAACAATCCCACTATGGCGATCGCCGCGAACGGCACCATCTTCGAATAGGTGGTGAGCTCGGCGAAGATGCCAGCCGCCTTGACGCCGCGCAGGTTGATCAGTACCACGAACCAGATGGCGCCGAGCGTGAGGCCGAGAGCCACGGCCTTGTTCTGCCATTCCGGTACCAGGTTCATGATGGCGCCGGCGAAGGCGAAGGCGATCACGGGCAGGGAGGCCCAGATGGAGATCCAGTAGCCCCAGGCGATGAGGAATCCGATGAAGTCGCCATAGGCCATGCGGGTGTAGGCGTACGGTCCGCCCGTGGCCGGCGCGAGCCGCGCCAGGCGCGCAAACGTGAGTCCCAGGCAGATGGCGCCGACGGCCATGACAATCCAGGCGATGACGGCGAGGGATCCGTAAGGTGCCACGGCGGACGGCGAGAGATAGAAGCCCGACCCCACCATATTGCCGACGACGATCGCGGTACAGGCAGCGACGCCTAGGCTCTTGGCTTTGGTGCTGGCATTTTCCATGGCGTTCCCCTGCGTGCCGTACGGTCTATCGTTCACTCACAGTCGCAAGGCTCCTCCGCGCATCGGAGTCGCGCGTCACGGGCTCAGGACCCGTAGACCGTGCTCCCCTTCGGCCCGACCGTCGTGCCCGCCTCCCCGGCGATGATGCGGCCGAGATCCTTCAGCGCGCCGATCGCGGCCAGGTTTCCCGTTGCCGCGGCGAACCGGCATGCCGCCTCGACCTTCGGCCCCATCGAACCGGCCGCGAACTGTATCCCGGCCAGCGCCGCGGGCGAGCTGCGCCGGATGGGTTTCTGCGTGGGTTTGCCCCAATCAATGTAGACTGCCTCGGCGTCGGTCAGCATCACGAACAGATCGGCATCGAGCTCGCGCGCCAGCAGCTCGGAACACAGATCCTTGTCGATGACCGCCTCGACGCCGACGAGCTTGCGGTCGGCCCCGGGCTCGTACATCGTGGGAATGCCGCCGCCGCCGGCGCAGATCACGATCGTGCCGTGATCGAGCAGCCACTTGATGGGCCGGATCTCGAAGATCCGTTTCGGCACCGGTGAGGCCACCACGCGTCGCCACTTCTCGCCGTCCTGCTTGAACACCCAGCCCTTCTCGGCGGCGATGCGATCCGCGTCTGCCTTCCCGTACACCGGGCCGACGAACTTGGTCGGGTTCGCGAAGCCCGGATCGCCGGCATCGACCTCGACCATGGTGAGCAGCGTGGCGAACGGCACCTCGAAGGGCAGCAGATTGCCGAGCTCCTGCTCGATCATGTAGCCGATCATGCCTTCGGTCTCCGCACCCAGCACGTCCAGCGGATACGCCTCCTCGGGCTTGTAGGCGGCCCCCTGCAGCGCGAGCAGGCCGACCTGCGGCCCGTTGCCGTGGCTGATGACCAGCTGATGCTCGTTGGCGATGGGCGCCAGCGCCTCGGCCGCGATCTTCACGTTCGCGCGCTGGACCTCGGCGGTCATCGGCTCGCCGCGCTTGAGCAGGGCATTGCCGCCAAGGGCGACGACGATGCGCATGGCCTCAGTCTCCCAAGGTCGCCACGAGCAGGGCCTTGATCGTGTGCATGCGGTTCTCGGCCTGGTCGAAGGCGACATTGGCCTCCGATTCGAATACGTCGTTGGTGACCTCGATGCCGTTGCTGAGGCCGTAAGCCTCCGCAATCTGCTTGCCGACCGTGGTCTCCGTGTCGTGGAACGCGGGCAGGCAGTGCATGAACTTCACGTTCGGATTGCCGCTCGCCTGCATGAGCGCGGCGTTGACCTGGTACGGTGTCAGCAGGTCGATACGTTGCTTCCAGACCTCCTTGGGCTCACCCATCGAGACCCAGACGTCGGTGTGGATGAAATCCACGCCATTGACGGCCGCCTTCGGGTCGTCGGTGATGGTCAGTCTCGCGCCATATCGGGACGCCAGGTCGCGCGCGATCTTCTGGTACTCCTCCGCCGGCCACAGCGACTTCGGTCCGCAGATCCGCACGTCCATTCCCATCAGGCAGCCCACGATCATCAGCGAGTGACCCATGTTGGAACGCGTGTCGCCGACATACGCGTATCTGATTTCGGTGATGGGCTTGTCGTTGTGCTCGCGCATGGTCATCACATCCGCCAGCATCTGCGTCGGGTGAAATTCGTCGGTCAGCCCGTTGTAGACCGGCACGCCGGCGTACTTCGCGAGCTGCTCGATGCCGACCTGCGAGGCGCCGCGATATTCAATGGCGTCGAACATGCGCCCGAGCACGCGCGCGGTGTCCTTGAAGGACTCCTTGTGGCCGATTTGCGAGCCGGCCGGGTCGAGATAGGTGACATTGGCGCCCTGGTCGTAGCAGGCAATCTCGAAGGCGCAGCGCGTGCGGGTGGAGGTCTTCTCGAAGATGAGGCAGATCTCCTTGCCATCCAGGTGCTTCTGTTCGGTACGGGCGTACTTGGCACGCTTGAGATCGCGGGCAAGGTCGAGCAGGTAACGAAACTCCCGCTGCGTGTAGTCCTGCACCGTCAGCAGGGAACGATTGCGCAGATTGAAACCCATGTTTTCGCTCTCCAGGAAATCTGTTTGACGATTCGTGAATCAGTATGCCGGATCGCGCGAGATCGGGCAGGTCATGCAATGGCCGCCGCCACGCCCGCGGCCGAGCTCCGAGCCGCGCACCGTGATCACCTCGACACCGGCCTTGCGCAGCAGCGTGTTCGTATGGGTGTTGCGGTCGTACGCCACGACCACGCCGGGCTCGAGCGCCACGACGTTGTTGCCATCGTCCCACTGCTCGCGTTGGGCCTGCCAGGCATTGCCGCCGGTCTCCACCACTCGCAGCTCCTTCAGGCCGAGTGCATCTCTGACGACGTCGAACAGGTGTCCTTCGTCCGGACGGACCTCCACCCCGCCGTCGTCCCCCGGCCGCGCGCTGTAGCAGCGGACCTGGTCCGCGACCTCGCGGAACGCAGTGCACACGTCGCGGTCACAGAAGCTGAACACCGTATCGAGGTGCATGGCGGCGCGACTCTTCGGCATGAGACAGCCAATCACGCGCGTGGCCGCCTTGTGCCTGAACAGCTCGGCCGCAACCTGGAAGACGGCCTGGCGCGTGGTGCGCTCGCCCATGCCGATCAGCACCACGCCCCTGCCGATGGGCATGACATCGCCGCCCTCCACCGACGAGGCGCCGAAGGACTCGTCCGAGTCACCCCACCAGATCGTGAAATCGCCGCCCTTGAATCGCGTGTGGAACTTGTAGATGGCACGCTGCAGGAGAGTCTCGGGCTTGCGCGCCGGCCAGTACATGGGGTTGCAGGTTACCCCGCTGTAGATCCAGCACGAGGGGTCGCGCTGGAACAGCGTGTTCGGTACCGGCGGGATGAGGAAGTCGGTGCCGCCGTAGGCGTCGGCCAGCATCTTCGCCCATTCGCTCGTGGGGACATCCGCGATCGCGATGCCGCCGATCAGGTGCTCGGCCAGTGTCGCCGCCGGCATCTCGTCGAGCCAGGGACGGAGAAAGCGGACGGCGCCGAGACCGACGTCGTTGACGGTGATCCGGCGATCCAGCACCCAGGCGCGCGCCGCCTTGTCCTTCATGGTCTCGGCCAGCAGATCGTGCAGTTCGAGCACCTCGGTGCCGCGCTCGCGCATCTTCAGCACAAAATCGTAATGATCCTTCTGCGCCTCCTGCACCCAGAGCACGTCGTCGAAGAGAAGATCGCCGGCATTGCCCGGCGTCAGGCGCTGATGGGCCAATCCTGGCCGGCAGACCAGCACCGTCCTCAGCTTGCCGACCTCACTGTGCACTCCCAATTTCTGCATGACTGCTGCCTCCTCTGACCCGCCGGTGCCCGTGCCGCCTATTCAGGTAATGCGGTGATCTGGAAGAACCTCCGTGTCTCCTCGTCGGGCTCTCCGAACCACTGTCCGTAGATGCTGGCGAAATCCGTCGATCCATAGAGGCGGCTCAGGGTCCGGTCGACGAGCAGCCGGAAGTCCTCGTCGCCGCGCGGCAGTGCCATCGCCAGCGGTGCGTAGGTGAACCGCCGGTCGAGAACGTCGAGTGCTCCGGACGACGGATTGCGCGCGACCGCGTCGAGCAGGATGCTGCGCTCCGCGAAGAAGGCGTCGGCCTTGCGATCGAGAACGGCCTGCACGCCCGCATCGTAGCTTTCCACGGGAACGACCGTGGCGTCGATCTGGAAGGTCTTGAGCCGCTCGGTCAGCCACTGCTCGCCACGCGAGCCGGCGACCACGGAGAAGGTCTGCTTCTCGAGGATTTCCGCGGGGGTGGCACGCCAGATGAGGATGAAGCGCTTGCGCCCCTCTAGCACATTCTTGAGCCCGCGGGGCGCGTCCTCCCGCACCACCGCCCCCATCCCCGCAAGATAGATCGGGATCGAGAATCCGATCTCCTTACGCCGCGCCAGCGTCGCGTCATCGGTGCCGCATAGCAGGTCGACCCGCCCCTCCTGGACTGCCTTGAAGCGCTCCTCGCCGCTGACCGGGACCCAGTCCACGGTCAGCGTCGCCAGTCCCACCTCCGTCTTCACCGCCTCGGCGATCTTCTCGCAGAGCGCGATCGAGTATCCCGCCGGCTTGCCCGATTCATCCTGGTACGACAGCGGCCGTGCATCGACCCGGTAACCGAGCGTGAGCTTCCCGGTCTCGCGAACCTTCTCGAGTGTCGCCGCCGGCGCCGACGTCGCCTGCACGAGGCAAACGAGACCGAGCAGGGCGCAGGCCAGCCCCCCCAACGAGAGGCGGGGGCCATGCGATCTTTGCGTTCGTATATGCTGCATGCTCATTCTCCTCTCAAGCCTGCCGGACCGCAGCCCGAGGCGTGACGAATCGCGGCGCCATGAATGCCCAGACGATCCAGCCGAGTCCCATCACGAGCATGCCACCCATCACGGCTTCGTTGCCAGCGGCATACAGTGCGTAGACGGCGTATGCGAGGCCGACGACAGCAATGGTCATCGTTCGCGCGTAGCCGCCTCCGCTGACGCCGGCGCCCCGCAGGATCACGTTCAACGCCGAGAGCGCGATGACGTAGGGCACGACGTTCGTGACCACGGCGAGATTGACCAGCGCACCGAACTGCGACGACAGGTCCGGCGAGATCGTCATGAGCGCAAGCAGCGTCTGCACGACGCCCATGATGACCATGCCGATGATGGGCGCACCCGACGCGGTGACCTTGCCGAAGATGCCCGGGAACATGCGCGTGTCCGCCGCGTCCTTCGCAACCGACGCGAGCGTGAACTGCCAGCCGAGCAGCGAGCCGACGCAGGCCGTCACCGCCAGCACCATCACGATGGAGCCGATCGTCGGGTTGAACATGTGCGCGAACGCAGTGCCGAACGATCCGGTCGACGCGGCGAGGTCCGCGTTCGGCACCACGCCCTGGATGGCCGTCGTCGACAGTACATAGACCACTGCGGCGCCGAGGGTGCCGAACAGGCACGCCAGGGGCACGTCCCGCTTCGGATTCTCGACCGCAGAGCAGTTCTGCGACGCGGACTCGAAGCCCAAAAAGGCCCACAGGGTCAGCGAGATGCTCGAGCCCATGCCTTCGAACAGGCTCAGTCCGTTCGGGTTCCAGGCGGCGGCGAACGTCTCCTCCTTGAACCAGAACCAGCCGAAGAACGACATGAATCCGACCGGCAGGATGACGCCCCAGACGGTGACGGCACCGATGCGGCCCGTGATCTTCGGTCCGCCGAAGTTCGCTATCGTCGTCAGCCACAGCAATGCGATCACGCCCACGCAGGTGGCAATCGGCGTGGCCGTCAGCGCCGGGAAGAACCCCGCCAGGTATCCGAGAGCGGAGATTGCGACGGCGACATTCGCGATCGCGAGCGACAGGAAGTACAGGAAGAACGTCTGAAAATAGCCGGCCTTGCCGTAGCCGTCCTCGGCATAGGCGGCCATGCCTCCGGGCCGCTGGTTGTAGATACCGGCCTGGGCGAAGCCCCACGCCATCGCCATCGAGCCCAGCGCCGTGACGAGCCAGGACAGCAGCGAGATCGCACCGACCTTCGCCATGTTGGTCGGCAGCATGATGATGCCGGAGCCCATCATGTTGACCGCGACGATAAACGTCAGCTGCCACACGTTCATCTTCTTCTGTTGTGCCGCCATTGCGATGCCTCCTCAACGCCGCGTCGCGACGTTCATTCGCGAACCACGTAGGTATGGAACCTGATGCGGCCGTCGACTCGCTCCTGGTACACCCCCTGCACCTCGTAGTTGAATCCCGGGAAGCGGTTGAACGACTCCTCGAAGGCCAGGAAGTACTCGAGCATCGGCTGCGCCTTCTCGTCCCAGCGCTCGCCGGGAACCACGACCCCGATGCCGGGCGGATAGATCAGGGCGAGTGTGGCCGAGATGCGGCCCTTGATGCGGTCGAGCGCGACATAGTCCACGTCGTTGGCTACCAGCGCGTCGTAGGCGTCCTTCGGCGACATCGCCAGTTCCGGGAAACTCTGGGCGCGGAAGCAGCGACGCTGCAGGTCCTTGATGTTGGCCTTGCGATAAAAGGCGTGCATCTCGTTGCAGACCTGCCGCAGCGTATAGCCGGCATAGCGTTCCGCGTTGGCCGCGCAGAGCGATGGCAGCACTTCCGCCAGCGCCGCATCGCGGTCCCAGAGATTCTTGAACTTGACCAGCTTGGCAATCAGCGTATTGAGCTTGCTCTCGTCCTCCGCCGGCGTCATCAGGAACAGGATGCTGTTGAGATCGCATTTTTCCGGGACGACGCGCTGCTCGCGCAGGTAGTTGGCGACCACCGTGGCGGGGACGCCGAAATCGAGATACTCGCCGGTTCTGCGATCGATGCCGGGTGTCAGCAGCGCGAGCTTGTTCGGGTCCACCATGGCATAGCCGTCGGCGTAGCCGGCGTAGCCATGCCACGATGCCTGGGGATGGAAGGTCCAGCACTGCTGCTCGCGCTTGATCACCTCGGTAGGAAGATCCTCCCAGGTGGCGTTGGTGGCGTCCTTGGTGAACTTCGATCCCCGGATCGTCACCACGTCCGGGACGAACGGGTCGAAGAACCATTTCTCCTGGTCGCTCCCGCCGGTCTGCGCGTAGTAACGGCCGAACTGGCGGAACTTCTTGCGGGTCTCGATGCCGAGCTCGATGCAGCGGTCCCAGAGCATCTCACCGGCCTTGCCCTCGTGCACCTTGGCGTTGACGTCGAGTGAGGCGAACAACGGGTAGAACGGGGACGTCGAGGCGTTCATCAGGAACGACTCGTTGAAGCGCTTGTGCTCGATATAGCGCTTCTGGCCGCGGATATGCTCGTCGCGCTTGTGGATCTGGGAGGCCTGCGAGAACCCGGCGCCCTGCTTGTGCACCGACTGGGTCGAGAACAGACCGGCCATCTCCGGTTCGAGGTTCTCCAGCCGCATGGGGCTGTGGTCCGAGAACAGCGGATGAAAGGCGTTGTAGCCGATCCATGCCTCGTCCCACAGGACGTAGTCGCACAGGTGCCCGATCTTCTCCATGACCTTGCGGACGTTGTAGATGGTGCCGTCGTAGGTCGCAAGCTGTATGCACGCCAGCCGGAAGGGTCGCTCGGCGTCGGCCCGCGTCTTGTCCCTGACCAGCGGGTTGGCGCGGATCTGCGCGCGCAGATACTTCTCGTCCCAGCCGTCCCAGTCGACGGCGCCGATCATGCCGAAGGGGTTGCGGGCGGTGGGAAGGAAGATCGGGATCGCACCGGCCTGGACGAGGGCACCCTGGTGCAGGGACTTGTGATTGTTGCGGTCGAAGAGCACCAGGTCGCCCCGCCGCAGCACGGCGTTGGCGACCACCTTGTTGGAGGTGCTCGTCCCGTTCAGGACGAAGTATGTACGGTCGGCGCCGAACACCTGTGCCGCGTGACGCTGCGCGTCCACGGCGGGGCCTTCGTGGATCAGCAGGTCGCCGAGCTCGACGTCGGCATTGCAGAGATCGTTGCGGAAGACGCTCTCGCCGAAATGCTTGAAAAAGAGCTGGCCCGGCGGCGACTTGCGGTAGAACTGGCCGCCCTGGTGCCCAGGGCAGTCGAACGCGACGACAGCCTTGCTGTCGTAGGCCATCAGCCCGCCGAAAAACGGCGGCAGCAGGCTCAGCCCATACCGGACGACACTCGCCACGACCTGCTTGGCGTAGAAGGACGGGGTCTGCTGCCCAAGATAGATGTAGCCCTCGATCTCGCCCAGCCCCCCCACGACCGCGAGGTCGGAGATCTGGTGCGAGTCCGCGAGCGCCCAGAGCGGCGTACGGAAGCCGACGGCGCGAACCGCATTCGCCAGCGCGCGCGCCCGTTCGAGACGGACACCGTCGATCAACGCGATGTAGGCGCCGACCGCGGCGTCCTCGGAAACGTCACGGTCGAAGCTTTCGGTGACCTCGACCTGGAAGTTCTCCGCGACGATGTGATCGACGAGCTCCTTGATCCGGGGATTCCCCGCCTCCGCGATCGCAACCACCTTCAGGAACCTCTGGAAGGGGATCGGGATGGAGGGTGCCTTGAGCGTGTAGCCGGGATGGAAGTGCATGCGGGCGGTCCTCCTAGCTGATGCAGTCCACGAGGTAGCGCCGGCCGCCCTCGACGGGTTCGAAGCGCAGGCCGTGGATGTCGGTCTCGAATCCGGGGAACCTGCGATCGAAATCGCGGGCGTACAGCAGATAATCGTGGATCGACTTGGTCGCCGGCGTCAGGCGTTCTCCGGGCATGATGACCGGGATGCCGGGCGGGTAAGGGACGAGCATGACCGCGAGCGTGCGGCCCATCAGCCCGTCGATCTCGACGCTCTCCACGTCACCGCGCACCAGCCGGTCGTAAGTCTCCGCCGGCCGCATGGCCATCTCCGGCAGCGTGGTGTACATGTCCTTCTGTGCTCTCGGGACGTCGTCCTCGCGGTAGGCACGGTGCACCTGCTCGCAGAGGTCCCTGAGACCCATCGTGTCGTAGGCCTCCGGATGCGCCCCGGCGAGCGCCGGAAGCACCCGCTTCAGCGGCGCGTTGGCGTCGTAGAGGTCCTTGAAGTTGATGAGCTCGGTGACGAGGGTACTCCACTTGCCCTTCGTGACGCCCATCGAGAACAGCACCAGGAAGGAGTACAGGCCGGTCTTCTCGATCTCGATACGGCGCGAGGACAGGAACTTGACCACCACCGAGGCAGGGATGCCGTGCTCCTGCATGGTGCCGTCGGCCGACAGGCCGGGCGTGAGTATGGTCACCTTGATGGGATCGACCAGCACGTGGTTCTCGGCGAGCCCTTCGAAGCCGTGCCAGCGGTCGCCCGGCTTGAGCACCCACGCGGACTTCGCGTCCACCGGCTGCTCGGCCATCGACTCCGGCTGCCAGACGTCGAACCACCACGTGCCCTCGAGCTGCTTCCTCACCGCGGTCATGGCGCGCCGGAAGCCGAGCGCCTCGTCGATCGTCTCCTGAACGATCGCCCGCCCGGCCGGCTGTTCCATCATCGCCGCGGCGACGTCGCAGGAGGCGATGATGCCGTACTGCGGCGAGGTCGAGGTGTGCATCATGAACGCCTCGTTGAAGCGCGCCATGTCGAGTCTCCGCGTCTCGGCGTGCTGCACGTGGATCATCGAGGCCTGCGACAGCGCCGAGAGCAGCTTGTGGGTGGAATGCGTGGCGAAGGTGATGGCGTGCGGCGAGCGCTCCGGCTGCCCGGAGGAGATGCCGTGATAGCCGTCGTAGAACTCGTGGAAGTTCGCATAGGCGTACCAGGCCTCGTCGAAGTGCAGCACCTCGACCGCGTCGCCGACCGTCTGCTTGATGGCATCGATGTTGTAGCACAGGCCGTCGTAGGTGGAGTTCGTCATCACCATCAGGCGCACCCTGCCGCTCGTCTCTTTCGCGAACGGACTGACCGCGATCTTCTTGCGTATCGATTCCGGCGTGAACTGGTCGCGCGAGATCGGCCCGATGATCCCGAGTCCATTGCGCGACGGGACGAGATAGATCGGCGTCGCCCCGGTCATGATGAGCGAGTGCAGGATCGACTTGTGGCAGTTGCGATCGCAGAGCACCAGGTCGCCGCGGCCGACCATGCCGTGCCAGACGATCTTGTTGGCCGTGGAGGTGCCGCCGACCACGAACAGCGTCTCGTCCGCACCGAAGATCCGCGCGGCGTTGCGCTCGCCCTCGGCGATCGGGCCGGTGTGATCGAGCAGCGAGCCGAGCTGGCCAACCGAGACCGAAACGTCCGACCGCAGCGTATTCTCGCCGAAGAAGTGATAGAAGAGATGGCCGACCGGACTCTTTCGAAAGCCCACCCCGCCGCCGTGGCCGGGTGTGTGCCAGGAATAGCTGGCGTGCAGCGTGTAGTCCATCAGAGCCTTGAACATCGGCGGCGGCAGACGCTCGAGGTAGCGGTTGGCGGCGCGGACCACGACGCGCGCCAGGAACTCGGGCGAGTCCTCGAACAGGCGCATGAAGGCGTTGGCGTGCCGGAGCACGCCGGCCGGCACCATCTCCGCCGTGCGCTGGTGCCCGAACAGGAAAATCGGCAGCCGGTCGTTGCGGCGGCGCTTCGTCGCCAGGATCTCTTCGAGGACCCGCCACGTGGCCGGGTCCGCGCCCACGCCGTCGATGGACACCAGCCAGCACGATTCGTTGTTGAACACCGCCGCGAACTGCCGGGCGTCCTCGTAGCTCACTCCGGCAACGACACGGAACCCCTCCTTCCCGATCGCCTCGGCCAGCATCCGCATGCCGCGACCCGCGGCGTGCCTGCCCTCGAAGTCCTCGTCGATGATGGCGATCGGGAATGCCTGCATGAACTCCATGAGCGCTTCCTCTCGGTTGGAATTACGTTACGAGCTCACCACGAGTACGCGGCATAAAACATCGTGTAGAGCCAGTCGTCGTCCCCGCCTACGAACTGCTCCGCCGCATCCCCGGGGAACAGCACGCCGAAGACGCCGATGAGATAGAGCTCGTCGGTGGCTGCCCAGTCCGCGGTAAGATTGACCTCGTCGCCCCAGTCCTCGGACGTCACCCCCGGATCCAGGCTCGCGGGTTCGTCCAGTGAGAAGTTGTAATAGAGCAGGTTCAGGGTCAGGTCCTCGCGCGGCTGCGCCTTGACCCGCACCAGGTGGCTGATGAGATTGTTGTTGCCGAGCGGATAGTTGCCGGTGATCTCGCCCTGGAACCAGTAACCGTAATCCGTGTAGCCGTAGGCGACTTCGCGGAACCGCTCGCTCTCCACCGTATCCGGGTCGTCGCCGTCGAAGTGCGCATAGCGGTAGCTAAATACCGGTGACCACGGCACCTGCTCGGCCGTGTAGCTCGCCTGCGCGTACCAGCCGTCGGCCTCGATCTGGTCGTTGGTCTCGTGGACGTACTCGCCGCTCACGGCGAACCCCTTGACCGGTTCCCAGCTGGCACGGCCGGAGAAGACGTTCAGCACGTCGATGTCCGGCAGGTTGGCATCGACGCCGATATACGTGAAGCCGAGCCTGGCCGTGTCGGCGACGTTGTATTCGAAATTCCCGCCATAGGCCTCACCCTCGGTCCCGCCGCGGCGGGGATTGTTCTCGAGGCGGAACCCTTCGATGAGCAGCTCCCTGCTCTTCAGGCGCGCGATGACCGACTCCTGGAACGCCTTGCGCATGCCGATGTACCAGCCGCCGCGCTCGCCGCCGTCGCCGCCGCCGTCGGCGATCAGCAGTCCGGTACCGATGGTGTAGTCCTGGCGGCCACCTATGATGCTGAAGGTGTCCTCTTCGAGGCCGGCGAAGAGGTCGTCGACCTTCCAGCCGATGTGCGCCTGCTCCAGCGTGATGTCGTCGGTGCTGTCGAGCCCGATGGTCAGGCCCGAGGCGTCCTCACCGAACGTGTTGGTATAGACGCCGCTCAGCTGGCCGAACACCGTGCCCTTGCCGACCGGCAGCTCGAAGGCCATCCTCGGCTCGACACCCATCTCGAACCAGCTGTTGGTGTCGTCACCGAGGAAGGCCTCCGACTGGCCGAACCAGGAGTTGAAATTCACGAACCCGGCGCCGACCAGGTCGACATTGAAGACGAGCTTCCGCCCGTCCTGGTTGTAGAGCTCGAACTCCGCGGCGGTCGTGCCGGCGTAGAGACCGGCACATGTCATGACGGCCGCCCGCACCCAGTCGGTTGTCTCCATCTTTTCTTCCCCCACTGCTTCCTGCCGGCCTCGTCACCGCCCCTCGGCAAACAAGCACGACCCCGGCTGCATGGCATGGTCACGCTGCCCTAACGCATTGCAGCATTACCATTGGACCAAGGTCCAATGGCGCTGACGCGGATCGAATTCGAGGCATGGTGAGGCGCCCGCGGCGTCGATCGCAACGGGAAGAGGTCGCTCCGCAATGCCGGCAGCGCGGCTTCGTGGCGGAAGAGCGACCGTTATGCCCGGCGGAGCGCCGGAGTCCCCTCAGGGACCTCCCTGCCTACTCTCCGCATCGGCAATGGGCGCCGCGGTCGGCTTGCGCTCGGACCCGCCCAGCCCCTGGGCGTCGGCGATGCGGGCGAGCGCCCGATCCTCGGGCAACGCGAAGTTGGAGTCGATGTCACTGTCCAGCAGTCTCAATTCCTCCTGCAGTTCCTCGTGGCGATGCTCCGGCAGGGTCTGCATGAGATTCTCGGCCATGGCGCGCAGGCGCCGCGCGATCTGCACGCTGTTTCCGCCGCAATGACGTATCTCGCGGAAAGTGAGGTGCACGAAGTCCACCCAGTTCGGCGTGCGCAGGACGACGCGCAGCTCGCCGTGGGTATCGGTGATCGCCTCGTCGCGCAGGTGCCGCAGTCCCACCATGCGCAGCAGCCTGTGGAGCTGGTCTATGGCGAGCACGGCAGTGGTCGGATCGTTGATCGCCGGAGACAACGCCTTGAGCGCGATATCCACCAGGACGCGAAAGGCGAAGGTGGGGTCCTGCTCGATGGTTCGCTCCGAGCCGAACACGATCTGCTCCCGCAGGGTCCGGTCGTCGATCGTCCCGGCGCCGCCGTACAGCAGGAACAGCGGCTCGTCCACGGCGACGAAATCGCCCACCTGCGGAGCGATCTCGATGAGACCGTTCGCGCGCGTGGCCTCGGCCACGAGCCCGACGATGTTGACGGCGATGATATTGCCCGACATGCCCTGGTGAGACACTACCCGCCGCGGAGAGTCGGCGTGTTGCGCCAGCTTCACGGTGGTCGGACGCCTCGTCTTCTCCGGGTAAACACCGTCGACGACCTTGATCCCGCCTTCCGCCAGGCGCGCGACGATGCTCACGGGGCGCAGCATCCTGGCTGCGTAATCGATCAGATAAAGGAAGAGCACGACCGATGCGAGCCCGAGCATCGCGACGATGAACAGATCAAGCTGGTTGAATTTCGACTCCAGGTGGGTCCGGACACGCAGGGCGATGAACATGGTGAAGATGAAGTACGCCACGGTGAAGCGTATGGGATTGTCGCGCAGCAGCGTGGTCGCGATGATCCGCGGCGTGTACTGCCCTCCCGCCACCTGGATGGCCACGAGCAGGGAGCCGAAGGTGAAGACCAGGAACGAGATGTTGAAGGTGATGACCGCGTCGAGCACCACCTGCGCGCCGTCCCTGCTATAGGCAAGGAACGATGTCGTGGGGTCTATCCATCCAGCCTCGCCCAGCCAGAAGGTGAGCGGTTCCACCGTGCGCACGATCACCATGTACAGCACCACGGCGAAAAAAGGGACGATCCAGAGCGAGGCCTTGACGTAGTTCGTGAACGCGTACCGGCGGTTCCAGGGTATGTTTGTTCTCATGCGGGGTTCCCCAAGAGCCGCAGGGCCGGATCAGCACCATCCGGCACAGCGGCGCGTGACGGACACGATAAGGAAACGCGAGGGAAACCGCCAGAGCGCGCCCGCGGGCGCGGCGATGAGCGCCATCCCTGGCGCTGTCGGGCGGACGGCTGGTTCCGCCCGCTTCAGAGGTAGACGACCTTGTAGGCCAGTTCTCCGCCGTCGTACACCGGCTGGTAGAGCGTGTTGTTGTACTTGTAAAGGGTCGTGCCCGACGGTGACACCTCGGTGGCGTAACCGGTAGGCAGGGAGGGGACCACGGCGCCCGCGGGCGCGGCGACGACGCTGTAGTTGCCGGTATCGTCAAAGAGATAGAACGCCCCCTGGTAGTAGCAGTAGGGCATCGCGTCCACCGCGACGACGTGGCACTCCGGGGGCGGCGCCTGCACGACGGCGCCGACCGGTGCGTCCACGACCACGTAGCCGGTGGGCGCAGGCGCGTAGTACACGCCGCCGTAGTAGTAGTATGGATGACCGCCGACGTGCACCGGATAGTAGTAGTTCGGGATCGAGGCGATGGCGGCACCGATTGCGAGGCCGGCCAGGCCCCAGGCGCAGCCGTCACAGTCATCGTCCCACCAGCCGTCGTCGTCGTAGATGTCCTCGATCTCGTCCCAGTTGTCCTCCATCCAGTCCTGGCGATCCTCGCGGCTCTGGGAGCGGAACTCCTGCCAGTCCTCGCGCCGCTCGGTGCGCTGCTGCTGGCGTTCCTCCGAGCGCTCGGTGCGCTCGCCCTGGCGCTCCTGGCGCGTGTCCTGCCTCTCGCCCTGGCGATCGGTTCGCTCGCCCTGACGCTCCTCTCGCGTACCCTGACGTTCGCCCTGGCGATCGGTGCGCTCGCCCTGTCGATCCTCCCGCGCACCCTGACGTTCGCCCTGGCGGTCACCGGCCGCGGCCTGGCGATCCTCGCGCCCGGCCAGACCCTCGCCGCGGCCGCCCTCCGCCAGCGCACCGCCGATCGCGCCACCGGCCACGCCGGCGGCGGCGCCGGTCGCAAGATCGCGCCGCGTCGCCGTTCCTTCCGTCGCCCTGTCACGGGCTGGCTGTTGCGCCGCGCGGTCGCGCTGGCTGACCTGCCCGCCGGTCGCCTGGCGGTCGCGCTGGCTCACCTGCCCGCCGCCGGTCGCCTGCCGGTCGCGCTGGCTGACC
>JAJVIQ010000033.1 GCA_022071965.1 Gammaproteobacteria bacterium | reverse complement strand
TCGAACGACGCGGTCGGCCATGCCCTCGCGTGGCGAGACGAGCTCGCACTCGCCGCCGGTGGCCGCCGCGAGCCCGCGCACGAACGATTCGGAGACGGCGCTGCCGACGCCGACCGTGAAGATCCGATGCCTCGACTTCGTCGATTCGTCGACGACGGCCTCCCAATTCGAGACTTCTCCGTCGGTCACGAGGAAGAGATCGCCCGCCTCGGTGCGCCCGAGGGCGGCGTAGGTCTCCCGCAGCGCATTGCCGATCTCGGTGCCGCCCATATTGGCGTCTAGGGACTTCGCGAACCGCCTGGCTTTGGTGAGGTTGGTCTTGTTGCAGGGGAGGAGGTGACTCGACAACGCGTTGGTCGAATTGCCGAACGCGATCAGCGTCACTCGGTCCTGCGGCTGCAGGCTTTCGAGGATGCCGTCCAGTGCCTGCTTCGCCTGCTCCATCGAGTCGCCTTGCATCGATCCGGAGCAGTCGATGACGATGGCCAGCGAGAGCGGACGCGGCTGCTGCAGGCCCGGGAAGAACGGCTGGAAGCTCGCGATCGCCGTCATGCCTTCGGCGTCCTGTCCGCACAGGACGAAGCTGCGCGTCGCCTGCGGCGCCTTCACGTTCAGGACGAAGTCGCGGTCCATGACGGCCTTCGGCTGCAGCAGGGACAGCACAGCCTTCTCCGGCGACTTGACCAGCTCGACGGCATGGGACGGGCAGATGAACTGCGCGTCGCGCAGAGCGCCGAACACCTCCACGCGCAGGGAGAACTGGCTCTCGACCGTGAGCGAGGCTTCCGGGACTTGGTGCGGCCGATGCGGCGATTCACCGAAGCGCGGCGCGATCGTGGTCGGCAGGAAGAAGCGCAGCCGATCGCCGGCCCACCGGTACAGGATCGCGTAGCGGAAGGTGATCTTCGCCGTCTCCTGCGGAAGCAAATTGCCGACATTCATCGTGTAGAGGCCCGGCTCGATGGCCTCCAGCATCACGGCCGCGTCGCCGGCCTCGACGGCATCCTCGTACTTCTCCTCGGCCGCCTTCTTCCCGACGACGACGCCCTCGAGCACGCGCCCGCCGATGGCGACTTCGAGATCGAGCAGCACCGCGTCGAGCGGTAGCGGGAAGGTGTAGACTGCCTCGATGTTCGTGCGCTCGTCGTTGCGGTAGGTCTGCGAGACCGTGACCTCGGCGAGCAGATCCTGCAGGACCGCGGAGACCGAGACATCGGACAGGGCAACGCGTTCGCCCTGCAGGCCCGTGAGGGCCGATGCCAGCTTGTTCATTCTTTTTCCTCGCTTTCGTGAATCTGCGTGTAGGCCTGCGTCACCGCGCGGAAGAAGGCCCGTACCTGCTCTGGCGTCAGGCCGGCGCGGCCAGGCTCCAGGGTGAGCTCGACGCCGTCGGCGACGACCAGGTGGCTCCAGACCTCAACGGTCCCGGGGCGCCGCGGCGTCGGGGGCAGGGGGCCGGTGGCCTGCTGTCGGAGGAGCTCGCCGATCCGCTCCAGGGACAGCCCCGCCAGCTGCCATTTCCGAACGAGCAGGAGCTGCTCGACGTGACGCTGGGTGTAGTAGGCACCCTTGCCCGCGCCCTGCGGGCGATCGATCAGGCCGGACTGGATGTAGTACCGGACGGTGCGGCGCGGCAGCTCTGCCAGCGCGGCGATCTCGCCGAGGGTGAACGTCTTCTCGTCTGACATGACAGTTGTACGATACAGTAAGACTGGCATAAAATCTAGATGAACCCCCAACCGGCTCGCCGGTGGCGTCATAGCAGCGATCCGAAGCCTTGCAATGGCCAGCGATTAGGCAGACGACTAGTCTACTAATTGACAGTAGACGGACCGACCAATATGATGCGTGACATCGGAAACGAAAGACGACGGCTGTCTAGTCAGGGCATCACGGGATGGAAGCGACCGAGATCCGAAAGCTGCGAGAGACGCTAGGGCTGACCCAAGCGGCGATGGCCGCGCAACTCGGGGTCAACTTCGTGACGCTTTCCCGCTGGGAACTGGGACGCAGCCGACCTTCTGCGCTTGCGGTCGGTCGGCTGCGCGCATTGGAGCGGGCGGAGTTGCCGTCGGCGTCTGGGCCGCCCACCTCGGCTGCGGTGGACGCGGAAGAGCTGGAAGCCCAGAAGCTGGACTTCCTCGGCGACCCGAACCAGGTGCGGACGCTCGTCGAGGGCGAGCGGCTCAGCTACGGCCACCTGTTCAACCCGGCCTTCGCAACCGAGATCAGCCAGGTTGATCCGCTGCCGCACCAGCGGATCGCGGTGTACGAGCGGATGCTGCCTCAGCCGCGTCTGCGCTTCGGCCTGTTTGATGATGCCGGTGCCGGCAAGACCATCATGACGGGGCTCTACATCCGCGAGAGCTTGTCACGACGCACGCTTCGCCGCGTCCTGGTTGTCGTCCCCGCCGGGTTGGTGGGCAACTGGTACCGCGAGATGCGGACGCTGTTCCAACTGTCCTTCCGCATCGTCACGAGCAGCGACGCGAGGAAAGGCAACCCCTTCACGGGCGCGGACAGCGACCTCGTGATCGTCAGCGTCGATAGTCTCCGGGGCCAGGCCTTGTTCGGATGTCTGAGCGACGCTTCCGTCTCCCCCTATGAACTCATCGTGTTCGACGAGGCGCACAAGCTGAGCGCCAACCGCGATCCCGACAGCAGCTTCAGGCCCACCGACCGCTATCGCCTTGCCGAGGCGCTCGCTGGGGTGCGCGATGTTCCGGACGAGTGGCGTCTCGGGTGGAGCGCTCACCACCTGCTGCTCCTGACCGCGACGCCCCACATGGGCAAACCGTTCCCGTACTACTGCCTATGGAGACTTCTCGAGCCGGAGATCTTCTCGACCGAGACGGCCTTCGTTTCGTTCGCTGCAGACGACCGCAAGAAGTACTTCGCCCGACGGGTCAAGGAAGAGATGGTCGACCTGCGCGGCGCACCGCTGTACCCGCTGCGCGTTTGTGACACGCACAGCTACGAGCTGAGCCAGGGGCCGCTCAGCGAACAGGAGCTGTACGACAAGACCACCGCCTACATCCGCCACTTCTACAACCAGGCACGGCTGCTCAATCGGTCCGCTGCGCGCTTCGCGATGACCATCTTCCAGCGTCGCCTTGCCAGCAGCACCTGGGCGCTACTGCGCTCGCTGCGAAACCGCCTGGAGAAGCTCGAAACGCTCATCGATGACATCCAGTCCGGTCGGATTCCGGAGGAGCAGCTGCGCGAACAGCAGCGGCGGCTCGATCGCCAATTGCGGGACACGCTGGACGAGAAGACTGCTGACGAGGAGGGTGCCGAGGGCGGCATAGAAGAGCACGAGAAGGACGAAGCGCAGGCACTTGCCGCCTTCGTGGCCACCAATCTGGCCGAGCTGGTCGCTGAGCGCGAGAAGGTCAGGGAACTTGTCGGTCTCGCGGAGGCCGTCTACGCGCGCGGCCTCGAAAGCAAGTTCGAGAAGTTGCGCGAGCTCCTGCGCAGCCCGGAGTTCGAGCACGAGAAGGTAATCATCTACACCGAGCACCGCGACACGCTGGACTTCCTGGCGCGCCGGCTCGAAGCGATGGGCTATGCCGGGCAGGTCGCCTACATCCACGGCGGTTTGGACTTCGAGGCACGCGACGCCCAAGTGGAGCTGTTTCGCCGACCGCACGGTGCCAAGGCCGGGCCCGACGGGTCAGGCGCACGGTTTTTCGTCGGCACTGATGCCGCGGCCGAGGGCATCAACCTCCAGTTCTGCTGGGTGCTCGTCAACTACGACGTGCCCTGGAATCCGGCGCGTCTCGAGCAGCGCATGGGCCGGATCCACCGCTACGGCCAGAAGAAGGATCGGGTCGCGATCCTCAATCTCGTTGCCGGCAAGACCCGCGAGGGTCGTGTGGTGCAAACCCTGCTCAACAAGATGGAGGAGATCCGCAAGGAACTGGGATCGGACAAGGTCTTCGACGTCATCGGGCGCATCTTCGAGGGCCTTTCGCTCAACGACTATATCCAGCGCGCAATCGTCTCCGAGGACGCGGCCGATCGCGAAGCGCTCGATCTGGCCGGGCACTTGACGGTGGAGCAGATCCGGGCGATCGCGGCGCGCGAAGAGGCGATCTTCGGCCGCGGTGGCGAGGTGGTGAAAGACCTTCCCAAGCTGCAGGAGGCGATGCACATCGAGGAGATGCGTCGCCTGCTGCCCGGCTACGTCCGCCGCTACCTGGAACATGCTGCGCCGACCATCGACGTGGATCTCGTCGGCGACCTCGACAGCAACTTCTTCCTGCGTCCTCGAAAGAAGGGAGCGCTGGGTAGCGTCATTCCCCTGCTGGAAAGCTACCCCGAGTCAGCCCGAGCGCGGCTCACCGTGTATCGCCCAGCCGATAGCCGCGATGCGGTGTTTCTGCATCCGGGTGAACCGGTCTTTGAGGGTATGTCCGCCCTCGCCGTGGAACGCTGCCGCCTCGCCGGCCGGCGCGGGGCAGTCTTCGTCGATGTCTCCGCGTCGGCGCCGTATCTGCTTCACGTCATGCGCGTAAGCGTCGTGCGGCGCGTGGACGAGGCGTTTCCGGCCCTGCACCAGGAAGAGGTGCTCGAGCAGTGCCTGGTTGCCGTCAAGCAGTTTGGGGACAACCGCATCGAGGAGACCTCCGTCGAGCAGATGCTGCTCCTGCGGTCGGCGTCGAAAGTGGACGCGGCCAGCGTCGGCTTCGTTGCCCAAGGCAACACGTACCGGCTCGCTGCGGAGGAGTTCGTGACGGGTACCGTGCTCCATCGAATGAGCGACGTTCGTCGACTGCAAGCGATGGGCCGGCTGCGCTACACGGAGGACTACCTGCGGCGCGCCTACGACTACCAGGAATCCGAGCTGGCGTCGGCGCGCAAGCGCTTCACGGAACGTGCACGGGACGGGGACAAGCGCGCGCTGGCCGAGCTCGAGCGCATCAAGCAGCAGCAGCGCGGGCTGTACGAGCGCCGCGACGTCGCGATTGCGCAGGCCCGGCGCGAAGCCGAGCTGATCCAGCCGGGCCAGGTCGAACTCATTGCCACGGCCCTCGTGCAGCCGTCGACCAACCCGGAGGACGTCAAGGCCCGCGACATCGAGGTCGAGCGCATCGCCATGGAAATCACCATGGCGTATGAGGCTGCGGCCGGCGGCGAAGCGCGCGATGTCTCCACACCTGATAAGGCCAGGCTCGCTGGGCTGACCGACTATCCGGGATTCGACATCTTCTCGAAACGCCACGATCACGAGCGCGCGATCGAAGTGAAGGGCAGGGTCGAGACCGGTGATATCGAGTTGACCGAGAACGAATGGGCCAAGGCGATCAACCTGCGGAGCCGCTATTGGCTCTACGCGGTATTCGACTGCGGGACAAGTTCGCCGCGGCTCGTTCGAGTCCAGGACCCGTTCGGGAAGCTCGTGGCCCGCTCTAAGGCCGGCTTCGTGGTCGCGGCCAAGGCCGTCCTGGAAGCCGCCGAGGTGCTGTCGTGACGGCCTCGCGCGGGCAAAAAAAGAGACGCCCCCACGAGGGAGGCGTCGGGCCGGAGATGCGATCTCCGGCGGGGCACCGTAGCGTCCGATGCTTCGGACCGTATGCGTCAGCCCGACAGATGTCAATCAGTCATGATGGCTAGCGATCTGAAAGCGCTCCACTGAGAGGACGTAACCGATGAAGATCAACGATCCAATTGCAGTGGCACGAGAGCTCCCCCAAGGCGCTGTCTTCCATCGCTGCGCGCTCCAGGTGAACCCCCACGACTATTCAAGCAACTTCCGCGGCGATGCGGCAACGGGCGATGCCGCGGCGCACGCCAGAGCGATTGTCGAGAAAGCTGTGACGCTCGGTGTCTCCGTGCTCGCGATCACGGACCATAACAGCGTGAGCTCAGTGGCCGCGTTTCGCGCAGCGGCGCAAGGCCACGATCTGACGGTATTCCCGGGGTTCGAGCTTTCGTCGAGCGAGGGCATTCATGTTCTGTGCATCTATCCGCCGGACACCGATCACGAACACCTGGGTCGCCTACTGGGTGAGTTCGGTATCACGAATACCAGCCCTTCGACCGATCTCGCCAACCAGTCCTTTGTCGATGTCCTTGCGAACGTGCAAAAGCGAGGCGGCATTGCCATCGCCGCGCATGCCACCAATGACAAGGGGCTGTTTCAGGCCTTAAGCGGTCAGGCACGTGTCCGGGCATGGCAAACCGAGAGCCTGCTCGCGATTCAGGTTCCGGGCCCGATCGAAGACCTGCCGCACGACATCCTGCAGATCGTCCGGAATCGCAACCCCCAGTACGCGCGCGCGCACGCGCCGGAGGAAAGCCTTGCCATCGCGGTCGTCAATGCCAAGGATGTCGTCAAGGCCGACGACCTCGAAGACCGCTCGGCCACGTGTTGGATCAAGATGTCGGAGGTCAGTATCGAAGGGCTGCGGCAAGCCTTTCTCGACCCCGCTTCACGCATCCGCCTCAATCCGAAGACGGGCTCGCTGGAGCCTGAGGAGCACGCGGAGCTCGTCGCACTGGCCTGGGAAGGCGGCTTCCTCGATGGCGCAGCGGTCCACTTCAATCCAAACCTCAACGTGCTCGTCGGGGGGCGTGGGACCGGAAAGTCCACCGTGATCGAAAGCATTCGCGCCGTGCTTGCCCTGGAGCCGGTGGGCGACGAGGCGCGAAAGGCCCATGACGGAATCGTTCGTCAGGTCCTGAAGAGCGGCACGAAGATCTCGCTGCTGGTCCGGGCGCACCGGCCCGCGATTCGCGAGTACCGAATTGAGCGCACCATCCCCAACCCACCGTTGGTCAAGGACAACGGCGGCGAGGTGTCCAACCTTCTGCCTCAGGACGTCTTGCCGCGCATCGAAGTCTTCGGCCAACACGAGATTTCCGAACTGACCAAGAGCCGCGAGAAGCTGACGCGCCTGCTCGACCGCTTTGTCGAGCGCGATGATGCACTGCCTCGGCGCAAGGTGGATCTGAAACGGGATCTCGAAAAGAATCGGCGCAGCCTGCTCGACACGCGAGCCGAATTGAAGCAGATCGAAGAGCGGCTTGGCGCGCTTCCGGGTCTCGAAGAAACGCTGAAGCGCTTTCGCGAAGCAGGCCTCGAGGAGCGGCTCAAAGAGCAAAGCCTTCTGGTTCGCGAAGAGAAGCTGCTCGCGTCGGTTCCGGATCGTCTGGCTCCCATCAGGGAGTGTCTGGAAGCCCTGAAGAGGGAGGTTCCCTTCGATCGCACGTTCGTATCGCCGAAGGCACTTGAGGAGCTCCCCGGAAAGGAAGTCCTTGCGCAACTGAATGACGTGTTGAAGGAGCTGGAGACGAGTCTGAAGGCGATCACCGCTCAGCTGGAGGCGGCCATGGCCCAGGCCGACCAAGGCATCGGCACGGTGCGAACGGCATGGGGAGCACGCAAACAAGCAGTACAGGCCGCTTACGAGAAGATTCTTCGCGAACTGCAGAAGTCACGGGTTGATGGAGAGGAATTCATCCGACTTCGGCGGCAGATTGAGGAACTGCGGCCTTTACGCGAACGCCAGGCCTTGGTGCGCCGGCTGGAACAGGAGCATGCGGACCGGCGGCGCAAGCTTCTGTCCGAGTGGGAGGATCTCAAGGCCGACGAGTTCCGGCGGCTGGATCGCGCCGCCAAGGGCGTCAACCGCAAGCTGAAAGACCGCGTGCAGGTTCAGGTGACGGCAGCCGGCGACCGCGAGCCCCTCTTCCGAATTCTCAGGGACGAGGTCGGCGGCCGACTCTCGGAAGCGATCGACACCCTGCGCAATCTGGCTGAGCTGTCATTGACGGCGTTCGTCGACGCGTGCCGGACCGGCGGCGCGGGCCTCGTTGCCGACTTCGGGATCACGCCAGCGCAGGCGGATCGTCTGGCGAAGGCCGAGGCCGAAGTGCTGATGCGTATCGAGGAACTCGATCTTCCTCCCACCACGGCCATTCGATTGAATACGGCTCCGCTCGGCGAGCCGCCTGAATGGCAGGCCCTGGAGGCCCTTTCCACCGGTCAAAAGGCCACTGCGGTGCTTCTGCTTCTCCTCCTCGAATCCGATGCGCCTCTGATCGTCGACCAACCCGAGGACGACCTCGACAACCGATTCATTACCGAGGGGATCGTGCCACGCATGCGGGAAGAGAAGCTGCGTCGCCAGTTCATCTTCTCGACGCACAACGCCAACATTCCCGTGCTGGGGGATGCGGAACTGATCGTCGGGCTCTCGGCGTCCGGTGAGGCCGAGCGAGGACGGGCCGCGATCGATCCGAAGCACATGGGGTCCATCGATGCTCAACCGGTTCGCGAGCTGGTCGAAGAGATCCTCGAAGGCGGCAAAGAGGCCTTCGAGCGGCGCAGGCGCAAGTACGGTTTCTGAGGAGAGGACGATGACGCCGACTGAACTGGCGGAACTGCTGCGCAACGGCGAGGACTCGACGCTCGAGTTCAAGCGCGACGATGTGCCAAATCACGAGCTTGCCAGGGAGCTGGTCGCCTTCCTGAACCTGGAAGGCGGAACCGTGCTGCTCGGCGTCGAGGACGATGGGCGCATCTCCGGCACCACTCGGCCGCGACTGGACGAATGGGTGAGCGAGCTGTGCCGGATCAAGATCGAGCCTCCCGTCGTGCCGCTTCTGTCGTGGGTCAAGGACGCGGAAGCCGGACGGGACGTCCTCGCGGTGCGCGTCACTTTGGGGCCGAACAAGCCCTATGCGCGCGTGCACGACGGCAGGAAGACCTACTTCATCCGTGTCAACAATACGGTCCGCGAAGCCAGTCGCGAAGAGCTGGAGCGGATGTTCCAGGCGTCGGGCCGGCTGCACTACGGCCTGAAGCCGGTCCCGGGCGCTGACTTCAATGCCTTCGACCTGCGCCGCCTCAAGGACTATTTCACCCGCGTACTTCACGGCTCGGCACCGGCCGATGACGACCTCCTCGGCTGGGAGATATTGCTGACGAATGTCGAACTGATGACCGAGAACGCCGGACAGCGCATTGCCACTATCGACGGGATGCTGCTGTTCGGCCGGGCAACGAAGCGTTTCGTGCCCCAGTCCGGGATCCGCGCTATCTGCTATCCAGGGCCCCAACCGGATTACGCAACCCGGGCCGACGAAGACCTGCGCGGTCCGATGGTGCCACTCGCGTCAACGGACGGGACGATCAGCGAACTGGGCCTGGTCGAACAGGCGCTGGACTTCGTCAAACGAAACACGGCGCCGTCAGCGCAGTTGGAGGGCGGCCGCCGCATCGATCGCTGGGAGTTCCCGGAATCCGTGGTCCGCGAGGCGGTCGTCAATGCATTGGTTCACCGCGACTACAGCATCGCAGGCACGGACATCCTGCTCGCGATCTTCGAGGACCGGCTCGAGGTCCAGAGTCCCGGACGCCTGCCCAACACCGTCACGCTCGAAGGGATGAAGGCGGGCATGCGCTATGCGCGCAATCAGAGCCTCGTCAATGTGATGCGGGACTATGGCTACGTCGATGCGCGCGGCATGGGGGTGCGCAACAAGATCATTCCGGGCATGCGCGCGCACAACGGCACCGAACCCGACATCGTCGCCGAGGAAAGCCGGGTGACGATCCGGCTCTGGAAGCGGGCGCGGCCGGCATGAGCGGTCCGAACGGCAAGCGGCTGATCGAAGTCGCCTTCCCGCTGAAGCAGACGTCGATCGATTCCGTCCACGAGAAGAACGTTCGGCATGGGCACATCTCCACGCTGCACATCTGGCCTGCGCGACGACCGCTGGCGGCATCGCGGGCGGCGCTGATCGCGACCCTTCTTCCCGACCCGGGCGACAAGGAGAAGCGTGAGGAGATCCTGAAGAAGCTCGGCGGCACGGTCGTCAAGTCGGTCAAGCGCAAGAAGCTGCCCTCCGGCAAGGTCGAGGACGTCGTCTCGGAGGAGACGCAGGGAGGGATCCTGCACTGGGGGCGCGAGTCGGGGCCTGACCTGGACTGGTTCCGCGCCGAGATCCGCAAGGCGTACGGCGGGCGTGCGCCGAAGGTGCTCGACCCCTTCGCCGGCGGCGGCGCGATTCCACTAGAAGCGATGCGACTGGGCTGCGAAGTGACGGCGGTCGACATCAACCCGGTAGCGTGGTTCATCCTGAAGTGCACGCTGGAGTATCCGCAGAAGCTCGCCGGCCAGAAGCGGCGCCTGCCGGATTTCGCGCTCACCGATCGCGACTTCATGGCGGCCTACCTGAAGGCGCTCGGCTTGAAGCCCGCGGCCATCCGGACGCAGCTCGACCTGCTGGGCAGGCAGACGCCCAAGGAATCCCAAGGGGAGATGTTCGAGCATCTGCAGCTCGATCCCGCGCTGCTGGAGGCCGATCTCGCCTGGCATGTTCGGGCCTGGGGATGGTGGGTGCTTCGCGAGGCGCGCCGCGAACTCGCGCAGTTCTATCCGACGTATGCCGAGTTCTGCTCGCTCGATCCCTACCGGCGCGTGCCGCTCGCGCGTGGGGAAGAGGAGCAGCTCAAGCTTGTACCGACCAACGAGGCCGGCGAGCCGCAGATCGACCTGCTGAATGCCGGCTTCGACAAGAAGACATATCTTGACAACGACAAGAACCCGCGCTGGGTGGCCAAGCCGACGGTCGCCTACCTGTGGGCGCGCACCGTCAAGTGCAAGGCGTGCCGCGCCACTGTGCCGCTGTTGAAGACCCGCTGGCTCGCGAAGAAGGACAACAAGCGGGTCGTGCTGACGATGGAGCCCAATGCGGACCGCACGGGGGTGGTGTTCGGCATCGATCGAGAGGCGAAGGTACAAGGCGGAAATCCTGCCCAGCGGCGGGAATACGACAAGCGGCTTGGCGCAGGCACGATGAGTCGCTCCGGGGCCTCTTGTCCCTGCTGCGGAACAATCATGACGCAGGAAGACCTGCGGCTCGAAGGTCGTACTGGTCACTTGGGCGCCGTCATGACTGCGGTGGTAGTCGACGGTGTCGAAGGCAAGGAATATCGCCTGCCGACCGAGCACGAAATTGCGATGGCACATGCCGCCGAAGCGGACCTGGTGCGGGCGTTCGAAAGTGTGCCCCTCGGGTTGCCAAGAGAAGCGATCCCTCTTGGCGCAAGCCGCGAGGGAGGCGGCTCTGCCTTCACAGTGCCGCTCTATGGCATCGACGAGTGGCAAAAGCTCTTCACTGCGCGGCAGCTCGTGGCCTTGGGCGCGTTGGTAAAGGCCGTCCGTGAGATGTATCAGCATCCGCTCATGCACTCATATGGCGGCGAAGTCAGAAATGCGTTGACCGCAAGCCTGGCGACAGTGGTGGACAAAGTGGCGGACAGAGGAAGCACCGTCTGTTCGTGGACCGTAGGGTGGGACAAGGTCCGAAACACATTCGCCCGATTCGCTTTACAGATGACCTGGGACTTCGCGGAATCGGTTGTAACCGAGGACACCTCGGGCGGGCTTCCAGGCGCGATCGAATGGCTCGCACGGTATATCGAGCACGCCGTACAGTTTGCGGCCAAAGCGCCGCCACCAGCAGTGCTGCGTAGGTCAGCCACAGTAGCTGGGGAAGGCGACGCCGATGTCATCGTTACCGATCCGCCGTACTACGACGCCATCCCTTATTCGGACCTGATGGACTTCTTCTACGTCTGGCTGCGCCGGACGTTGCGGAACCTCTCGCCTGAGTTCGATGCCGCGTTTGCTGAAACACTCGCACCAAAGTGGAACCATCAGACCAACGACGGCGAGCTGATCGACGACGCTTCGCGCTTCGGCGGCGACAAGATGGCGTCGAAGAAGAACTACGAGGATGGTATGGCACGCGCCTTTCAGGCGTGTCATGCCGCGTTGAAACCCGAAGGTAGGCTCGTCATCGTCTTTGCACATAAGCAGCCGGATGCCTGGGAAACGCTGGTATCCGCAATCATCCGCGCGGGATTTGTGGTGGACGGTTCTTGGCCCATACAAACCGAAATGGGCAACCGCATGCGTGCCATGTCGTCTGCTGCCTTGGCATCGTCGGTCTGGCTCGTCTGCAGGAAGCGTGATTCTCTAGCCCGGGCAGGCTGGGACGCCCAAGTACTCAAGGAGATGGAAGCAGGGATCGTCTCGAAACTTCGCGACTTCTGGGATGCCGGTATCCGCGGCCCCGACTTCGTGTGGGCTGCGACGGGGCCGGCGCTAGAGGCCTACAGCCAGTATCCCGCAGTCAAGAAGGCATCCGAACCCGGTGCGCTGATGACGGTGTCGGAGTTCCTGCGGCACGTGCGCCGCATCGTCGTCGACTTCGTGGTTGGCCGCGTGCTGACCCGGGGCGAGGCGGTTGCGACCGACAGCGCCGGCCTTGACGACGTGACCACGTATTACCTCCTGCACCGCAACGACTTCGGCCTCAAGGACGCGCCTGCCGGCGCCTGCATCCTGTATGCGGTCTCCTGCAATCTCTCCGAACGCCAGTTGGCCGATCAGTACGAGATCCTCAGCCGTGGCAAAGGAACGCCCGCGGAGGAGGAAGACGAGGATGCGGAGGCTGAGGAGGGAGCGGAGGAAGTCGAACCGACCGGTGGTGGCGGCACGTTCCGGCTTCGTGCATGGTTGCAGCGTAAGCACCGGATGCTGGGGCTGGACGCCGAAGGCGGTCGCGCGGCGCCGCTGATCGATCAGGTTCACAAGCTGATGCACCTGTGGAAGGGTGGCGACGTCAACAAGGTCAATGAGTACCTCGACTCGCGTGGCCTGCGACGGAGCCCCATCTTCGCGCAACTGTTGCAAGCATTGATCGAGCTCGCGCCGCACGGCGACGAGGAGCGGTCGATCCTGGAAAGCCTCTCGAATCACGTCCGCAGCCTGGGTGCTGCGGCCCAGGGTGCGTTGCCGGTTTGACGGAAGAAGGACTTGCACATGGCGAAGATCAGCACGAAGCCCTGGCACAAGGTGGTCGACTTGAGGCCGGACATCCGCAGCGGCGAACTGTCGCAGAAGGAGTTCGCCGCGGACCTCTACGACGTGATGATGGAACGCAACCGCTCCGTCTACCACGACCCGAAGGAGTTCTTCGCGCTGACGTATCCGACGACCAAGCTGCGCGACCTGGCGCGTGACGTGGTCCTCAGGCTCGCCGGAAAGTCGGAGAAGGCCGTCCGGCAGCTCCAGCTGACCTACGGCGGCGGCAAGACGCATGCGCTGATTACGCTGGTGCACCTGACCGCTGCGCCGGACAAGCTGCCCAAGCTGCCGGCGGTGGACGAGTTCATCACGCACATCGGCACCGTGCCACCCAGCGCGCGCATTGCCGCGCTGGCCTTCGACCAGCTCGACCTCGAAACGGGCATGGACGTCAGGGCGCCGGACGGAGCGGTCCGCCGCTTCAAGATGCCGTGGAGCGCACTGGCGTGGCAGTTGGGTGGCAAGAGCGGACTAAAGGTCCTGGGCAAGGAGGACGGCGAGCGGGACACGGCGCCCGCGACGAACGTTCTGGAAGAGCTGCTCGCGCTGCCGGCGAAGGAGGGCTTCTCTACCTTGATCCTGCTCGACGAGGTGCTGATGTGGGCGCGCCAGGTTGTCGGCGTGGACGCGGCCTGGCTCGGCAAGGCGGAGTACTTTTTTCAGTGCCTGACCCAGGCGGCAGGGCGGGTCCCGGGCTGCGCGCTGGGCGCCTCGCTGCTTGCGTCCGACCCGAGCAAGAGCGACGAGCTCGGCAAGAAGATCGAGAAGGCGCTGTACGAGATCTTCCAGCGCGTGTCGGATGCCGGTGTGCAGCCGGTGGAGCGGCAGGATGTTGCCGAAGTGCTGCGGCGGCGGCTCCTGACTCCGGCCAGCTACACGAACCGCGGCGAGTGGAAGCAGCAGGTGGTGAGCGCGCTCAATGGCATCTGCGACCTCGACGAACAGACGAAGAAGAACCGCTCGCACGAGGAAGAGCGTTTCGTGGCGGCATTCCCGTTCCATCCGAATCTGACCGATGCGTTCTTCGAGAAGTGGACCCAACTGGAGGGCTTCCAGCGCACGCGCGGCGTTCTGCGGACCTTCGCACTCGCCCTGCGGGACGCGGAACGATGGGGCGATCCAACGCCCGTCATCGGTCCGGCGGCCTTCCTGGCCGCGCCAACGGATGTCGCACTGACCGATGCCACGCGCGAGCTGGCCACGATCGCTCGCACCGAGCAGTACGAGGGCAAGCGGCAGGACTGGCAGGCGATCCTCGAAGGCGAAATCAAGAAGGCCCGCGAGATTCAGGAGGAGGGCTTCGGGCTCAAGTTTCGCGAGATCGAGCAGGCTGTCGTCGCGACGTTCCTGCACTCCCAGCCGATCGGCCAGAAGGCCCAGACGCGCGAGCTGCTGGTGATGCTCGGCGCCAACGGCTCGGACAAGATCGATTTGGGCAAAGGCCTTGCGCGCTGGGCGGACGTGTCGTGGTACCTGGACGACACCTTCACGGCGGAGAAGGAAGGCAACCTGCCGAAGGTCTGGCGTCTGGGCTCCAAGCCGAACCTCAAGCAGATGCACCACGACGCCCGGCAGCACATCTCGGAAACGGTGCTGGACGAGGTCCTGGAGAAGGAGATCGGCCAGACCAAGCGTTTGACCGAAGGCGCGCGCACCATGGGCGCAGCGGTCCACATGCTGCCGTCCAAGCCCTCAGATATCGAGGACGACGGCGAGTTTCACTATGCGGTGCTCGGCCCCAAGGCCGCGTCCGAGTCGGGTAAGCCGAGCGCGGAAGCCAAGCGGTTCATCGACGAAACCACTGCGGCCGATCGTCCGCGTGCCACTAACCGGAACGCTGTGGTCCTTGCGGTGCCTTCCAAGGACGGCATCGAACTCGCCCGCGAGAAAGTGCGCGACGCGCTCGGCTGGGAAAAGGTCAGGGAACTACTCAAGTGCCGCGACGATGTCGACACCGTCCGCGTCGCACAGCTTGAGGCCAACCTGAAGGCGGCGCGCAGCGAGATGACCTCGCAGGTGATCATGGCTTACTGCATCGTCGTGACCGTGAACGAGGCGAACGACGTTGCGGCGTTTCGCCTTGCGATCGACAACGAGCCGCTGTTCACCAAAATCGTCAACGACAAGCGCGCCCGCATCGAGAGCACTGCAGTGAACGCTGAAGCGCTCTTGCCCGGTGGCCCCTACGACCTGTGGCAGGCGGGCGAGAAGTCGCGCTACGTGAAGGATCTGGTTGGCGCGTTCGCGTCCACCGCGAAGCTGCCGAAGATGCTGAACCGAGGGGCGATCCTCGACACGTTGCTGCTCGGCTGCGAGGCCGGAGAGTTCGTGCTGCAGGTGACCCGGGCGGACAAGTCGGTCCGCACGTTCTGGAAGTCACGTCCGGATGACGTGGCCCTGCGCGATCCGTCGCTGGAAGTGGTGCTGTCGGATGCCGCGACCCTCGTCGACGTCGATGCCGCGCTGCTCGCGCCGGGGACTCTCCCGGACCTTTGGAAGACGGACGCAATCAAGCTCAGCGATGTTGCGGCGTACTTCTCGGGCAAGCACTACGTGCAGATCGACAAAGGGGGCTACACGGAGCCACTGTCGATCCCTGGCGCATCAGCGGACGCGATCAAGGGTGCGGTCGCGGGTGCCGTCAAGTCCGGGCGGGTGTGGCTGCTGAACGGGACGATCAGTGTCTGCGGCGACGATGTTCCTGCCGGGTTTCTGACCGACGAAGCGCAGCTGCTGCCTCCACCGGCGCCGTTGTCGACAGCTGACCTGCTGCCGGCGAATCTGCCAACGGCTTGGACCGAGAAGGTCACAACCGCGCATTTGATCCATGCTTCGCTCTCGAACAAGCGGGGAAGGCCCTTGCCCTGGGCTCCGGTCCAGCGGGCGCTCGACGAGGCCTTCCGGTTGGGAGTGCTCGAGAGGACGGCGGATTCCCACGATTGGCCTACCGACTTCGGTGGCGCGGCGGGCGTGAAGTTGGTTGTCCGGACCGAAATCAAGGAGCCGCCGCCGAAGAAGGGCTACGGCGCAAAGCAGGTCATGGCCGAGCTGCGTCCGAACGAGATCCAAGACCTCGCCGACCAGCTCGGCGAGCTGACGAAGGCTGCGGCGGGACACGAGCTGAAGTTCTCAGTTCAGATCCAGGTGGGGACCGACAAGGCACCGCCGGACGACGTGGTGGAACAGATGAACAAGATTCTGGGCGGGATCAAGAAAGGAATGAAGCTGGAGTAGCGGCGTTGGACGCGGTCAAGCACGACATCCTTGCTGACCTTTGGCGACGCCGGCTCGATACCCTCGCCGCCGGAATTGCCAATGGCGACCCTTACTATCTTCAGATCGCGAATGCTGCCGAGCACATAAGCGCGGAGCATCAAGGCCGCTTCCTGATCGAGTTGATCCAGAACGCCAATGATCAGGCGGTTCGCGACGGATTGACGAACTCCCGCGTCGCAATAACGCGGACCGAGCGATTGATCGCGGTTGGCAACAGCGGTCAGCCATTCGACGACGCAAAGGTCGACAACATCACATCGATCTTCAAGAGCGACAAGACAGCCGACGTATGCATCGGCAACAAGGGCATCGGCTTCAAAGCCGTATTCCAGGTCGCTGATTCGGCCGAGATCTACAGCAGTGTGCCCGGCGGCAATCTGTCCAAAGAACCCGCGCTTGCCTTTCGCATGGTGCGGCGACCGTTCGACGACCCAGCATTCCGGGCCGAGATTCGCATCTTGACCGAGGCGCTCCTGGCGCGAGACGCCGAGCGTAGACGAGCCATCGAAGGCCGGTTTGCAAACGAGAGTGGGACCGACGCTGTTCTGCGCGAGGCTGCGCGAGCTGCGGGCTTCACGTTTCCGCTCCGGCTTACGGCGGAGGACTTCCGAAGGCGCATCGACCAGCTAGGACTCTCGGCCGACGCGCTCGCCAACACTCAGACCTTGATCGCGTTGCCGTTGGACACCTCGGTGTCGTCGCTGGAGCGGGTCGCGGCGGCGCTCGACGAGATCTGCGGAGATCAAGTCGAAGGGGGAAACATCCCGGCGGCTGCGTCGTTTCTGTTTCTCCCGGGCATCGCTAAGATCGAAGTCCTGGATCGAGTGCGGGGCATTCGCACGGACCTGGAAAAGACAGAAGGAATCGCCTCCGAGTCACTTGGCGATGGAGCAACGCTGCGCTATCTGACGACTACGGCTAAGCGAACAGTTATGGCCGTTGCCGCAAACGCTCGCGAGCCGGCGAAGCAGCACTGGTGGGTGGTCGAGCGCCTGCTTGGAGGTGGAGACCCTCAAACCGACAACAAGGCGGCCTCAGAGCGAGAGGCACTGCGCGAGGCAATAAGGGCGCTTAGATTGCCCGAGGAGAACTGGAAGGACGTTGAGCGCGTTCCGGTGGCCGTAGCGCTTCCGGTACCGGGCGAGTCCGACGGAGACGGGCACGACGGCCATCCGCTCGGGCCGAACGGCCGGTTCTGCATCGGTTTGCCGACGCAGGTCTCCACGGGGCTACCGCTTTGGGTCAGTGCGCATTTCCACGGGAAAATCGACCGCACGGCAATCGACTTCTCGAACGCCTACAACACGCTTCTCCTGGACACGGCCGAGGAACTGGCGCGCACGCTCATTGGCAGGATCAAGAGTTTTCCCAGTCGCTCGCGACAGCGACTCGCAGCTCTTGCCATGGAACGTGGGCAGGGTGAGCTCGCGAATAGGAGCTTCGCTCCGACCGGTCTTGCACGCACGGCGATCGTCTTGGCAGCCGACGGCGCATTCATCGAGGCCAAGCAACTCCGAGTCCCCAAGGCGCCCGACCTCGCGATGTTCGAGACGCTCGCCGAAGGACTGTCCGGCGTCGAAAGCTACGGGTTCCGCCTGCCAGATCCGATGCTTCTCAAGAATGCGAGAGCTGTTTTGGATAGTCTGGCGGCAGACACGGAGGCGCCAGATGCGGCCTATCTAGGGCGTCCAAACGGTGACTTGTCGCTTGTCGAACACGCCGCAATCATGCATCGCGCAGATGGTCCGGCGTTCTGGGAGAGGTTCCTTTCGTGGGTGCTGACGCGCTTCGCATCGACACTTCCAGATGAACTCTCTAAACAGGCCATCTTGCCTACCGCTGAGGCCGATCTCTCAAAGCCAGGCTCCCGTGTGTTCTTCGTGCCGATGAGCACGCCCCCTCGACCGCTCGAGGGGTCCGAGCGTCCACACGCGGTTGATGACGCAGGCGACGAACTCGCGGCAATCGACGAGACCGTCTCGCCGCTACTCAACTTCTTCGACGAGCGCGCGATCAAGGTGCGCACAGGTTCCGCCCGTGACTACACGCCGCTCGCTCAGAGGCTAGCGCCAATAGCAGGAGGCGGCCTTGTTCGGCGGCCGCGCCAAGCGGACCTTATCAACGACGCCCTGATTCCTGCTTTGGCCGACTGTCGAGACGACAGCGACAAGGCGCTAGCTCTATTGCGGCAGGCCCTGGTCTGGCTGGTTGCCATGCCGCAGAAGTCGCGCCAGCGGGTCGCCACCGAGGAATTGCTTGTTCCAGTGAGCGGCACCGGCGGAACCTGGATGTGGATCGCGCCCGAGTCCGCCTACCTCGGAGATGGGTGGACGGACGACCCGAATGTCGAGCTCCTCACGCGAGCGTACGGCGGCCGGCGAGGCAGCCAGCTCGTTCCCTGGGACCGATTCGAGCGAAAGGCGATGCAGCTGTTCGGGTCGGCAGACCGTGGCTGGTGGCTCCAGGCGATGAAAGAGATTGGAGTGTGGGATTGCCCAAGGGTGATCCGCGCGGATCGCCGAGTCGAGGTCATGCGGGCGTACAGCTACTCGTCTCTCACTGTAATTGACGGTGTGCCGTGCCCAACACCCTGCACCGATGGAGCATGGCCAAGGTATCTCGCTCAAGTTAGCCAGAGGAGGGCGGCGACCAAAACTGGCCAGGACTTCTACCTCAAGGAGGTCGCGTGGATCGACGGTCTCGACAATGGCGAGATTCGTCCGATCGTCGTCGAGGCGATGTTCCGGCGTGCGGACCGGTACAAGCCCCACCAGACCACGACTCTGTCGCGGTGGGGCGGCGAGGACAGCACCACGGTACCGGCACTTTGGGTGCATGCAATGCAGTCAGAGGACTGGGAAGTCATCCCGACGTCCCATGGCCTGCGAAAGCCGACCGCCGCGTGGTACCTGCCACTAGACTCGAGGAGCGCGAAGGCCGACCGCTTCGAGTTCTTGCCTTGCGTTAAGGCGGAGTTGAGCGCCGCCAGAGAGTTGCTCCGGACGGTTGGTGTCGTGACCCTGGAAGAAGCCGGAGTGCCTCGGCTTTGCCGCGCATTGCATGAGTTGGCGGAACACGGAGACCAAGCGCAGTTGGAAACGGTGCGCCACTTCAGCGCGCTCGTTCACGATCTCTACGAGGCGATCCAGGTCCGTTTGAAGGCAGATCCGGCGACGGCCGCGCTCAAAGCAATCATGACTCGGCAAGTGCCTCTGCTTCGGGGCGAGGAGATCGCAAGCATCGCGCTCAGTGAAGTGGGGCGGCTGTATGTCGACGACGATCCGGTGCGGCGTCACTTCGTGGCTGGTCTCGACGATGCGTGGTTTCTTCCCAAACGGTCTCATCAGACCTATGGCGAGCTAGTCGACGCGCTGCGCGCGCTGCTTGGGGAGGCCGTGGTTCTTAGGGTGAGCGATTGTCCTGTCGCCCTACAGTTCGAGCCGCTCGAGGCCGGTGTAGCGCTCCTCGACTTCATCAGGCACAACTTTCCGGGGCGTTCGATCGCTGAGGAATTGGCCCTGTTGATCGTCAAGGGTGGAAATCAGGCCACCTCCCCGCACGAGACCGCATTCCGTCAGGCCTGGGGTGAGATGGGACAAACACGGGTTGTGCGCGGGACGTTCGGAGAAGGTGCGGCGCACCGGAGCTGTTACGACGCCCACCGTGAGGCTGGCCCCGCGCTACTGGTAGACGCCCGACTTAGGCCGCACGAGATCATCGCCGACGTCTGGCAGATCCTCGGCCCCTCGTATCGAGACATCTGCGCCGCATACGCCCAAGCACTCAAGGATGGTCGCACCGACATCTTCTTCGTTGAGCGTGGGGTCTCGCCTGCCGACCGGACCGAGGTTGAGGCAGCCATAGGACTCGGCTTTGAGCAGTCATTGCGACGCTACCAGCCGGTCTGCCTCGCGCTGTGGCGAAAGAGGAACCCCCTGCGATCTGTCGACGAGTTCCATGTCGAATGGGCACGGAATGCCCGAGTCATCGGTTTGGCGCGGGACTGGCTGCTTTGGAGTGACGTCGAGGCCGCATTAGAGCTTGCAGCAAGGAGGGACGAACCGGCCGGTTCACTGTCACTGCTTGAGCAACTTGAAGTGAGCGTTGCGGAGTGGCAAGCGGCAAGACGCGATCTGGGCGCTCACGCCTATCGATTCGAGGCGACCGAGCGTAGCTACCACGCAGCGTGTAGCGCGCTCGTGGGACATCTGATGGCCTGGTTCGCCTACCTCGTGGTCCCTCGGGCGTCAGGATCTCATGGGCCAACGGTCGCCGCCAAGCTTGCGGACGAAGTGTTGGCATGGACCGAAGAGTTACGTGAGGCGAAGGCACCCACGGACGTGGTCGAACAGCCGCTCGGCCAAAGCGCAGTGACGCAGCGCGTGGCGAGCGATTCCCTCAACCTTGCGGACACCCACCCGGCTGTCCGCGAGCTCGCCATATTCACGAAATCGCTTCGAGGGCTCGCGAGTTCAGCACCTGCCGATGTAGGTGCTATCAAGTTGAAGGACGAGCCCGATAAGGCAGCGACGATCTATGAGATCGACAACGAAGTAGTGCGAGCACAACACGCCGCAACTGCCGTAGAGGCAGTGCTGAAGGTTGCGGGCGCCCTCGCTATCAAGCGCGGCGAAGCGCTCGACTCAGACGCAGTGCGCGGCCACCCATTAGTTACTCTGTTGAGCCAGGGTCCATGGGCGAATCGTGTCTCTGTTCTTGCGGCGATTCGCTTCGCACTAGAAGGGGCCGCACCGGCGACGGCGTCGCGCATGAAGGAGCGCCAGGCCTTTAGGGACGTCGACGATTGGCGCATGCTCTGGGCGAAGTTCGAGGAACTGGGAGAGATTCCAAAGCCCGCCACGCCGGGCCCGTCCAAGCCGAAGTTCGAGGTTCTTGGCACTGGATGGACCGAGGATGAGTTCAACGAATCTGCGGCCCAAGGTCCCGGGGGCGCGGTTGTCCAGCGCCTTGAGAGCTGCGTAAACCCGGCCCTCGACCTGACGAGCATTCGAAATCGGGATCGCGAGAAGATCTTCGCTAGCGGCAAGCGGGTTGGCACGGGCGGCGGTGGCGGTAAGGGTCGGCGGCGTCCACCGGAGTCCCTACTGACAATGCTCGGTGCTGTCGGTGAGCACTTCGTGTTCCAGCAATTGAGGCAGCTCCTAGGTGACTTCGATCTCACTAACTGGAAGTCCAAGGCGAAGGAGATCTTCGGGTACGGCGAGGGCGACGATTCGCTTGGGTACGATTTCGAGTACTACGATGCGCGAGGAGCCATCTCGGGCAATGCGTCGGTTCCCCGTTGCTTGATCGAAGTGAAGTCGACTGGGAGCGAAGGCTCCGACGCATTTGAGATGACGACGAACGAATGGGAAACGGCTATTCGCTGCCACACAGGAGCCGAGGAGGCGGTCTACGTGATCGTTAGAGTTGTACGAACGGGAAGCAAGCCTGAACTCCATGACATTCTTGTCGATCCGATTCAGCTTCATCTCGATGGTGTCCTCGACTACAGCAGTCGAGATCTTCTGGTCGCGGTCGGCAAGGTTCGCCACGATGGCTAATAGGAAATCGTTGACGGGTTCGACGTCGGAGAGGGGATGCGCGGCATGAGTGTCTTGTCGACAGCCTTTGCAAAGCTTGTGACAGACATGCGGGGCTGGATCTCCTGCATATGGCAAGGTCTGGGAGACTTGCCAACGATGACAGAGGAGTCGGCGCGCCCGCCGGTCGTGCCCGCGCACGCCGGCACGCTGGACGTCGACATCGTCATCGACCTGCAGATCCTGGCCGACACCGAGGCGTATCACACGCTCGAAGAGAACCTCAAGCGCATGGGGTTCGAGCGGGCCGAGAACGAGCAGGGCGTCAAGCTCTCCTGGCGGTGGCAGACCCGGACCGAGCACGGTGCACTGATGGTGCTGGAGCTGCTGGCCGACGCGCCGCAGATCGCCGGCGGGCGCGTGCAGCCACTGCCGACGGAAGGCACGATCTCGGCGCTCAACATCCCGCACTCGTCAATAGTCTTCGAGCTGTACCAGGTCACCGAGATCAGCGCCGAGTTGCTCGGCGGGAACGGGGTGGCGACCGAGCGCGTGAAGCACGCCGACATCGTCAGCTTCACCTGCCTGAAGGCGTTCGCGTTCGATCAGCGCTTCGAGCGCAAGGACGCACACGACTTGGTCTACTGCATCGAGCATGCCCCAGAGGGGCTGGACGCCGTCGTCGCGGCCTTTGCCCGGGCGCTTGCGGGCAAGCACACGGCCGTGGTCCGAGAGGCGCTGGACATCCTTCGACGACGCTTCGCCGACGAGGAGGCGACCGAGGGTTATCGCAAGGACGGGCCGGTCGCTGTGGCCAAGTTCGAGCTGGGGGAGGGTGACGAGGCGGATCAGCGCGAGGCGAGGGTGTTGCGACAGCGGCAGGCCAGCGACGTGATCCAACAACTGCTTGTCCGAGCTGCATGAAGGGAACACGGTGTGAGCTTTCCCGCTGACATCAAGGGCTGCATGAAGGACTGCATCCTGTCGCTGTTTTGGCCGCGCAAGGACATCGTGGGCTTCTTTGAGAAGCACGGATGCACGAAGGCAGAGATCTCGAATCTAC
>JAJVIQ010000036.1 GCA_022071965.1 Gammaproteobacteria bacterium | reverse complement strand
TCGGCCGGTGTCGGGCTGGGAGTCGGGCCGGGAGTCGGGGCCATGGCCGACGGCGCCGCGGGCTGCGCATCGGCGGCCTGCGGGGGGGTGGTGGCCGCAGGTTCGGGCTGCACTGCCGCCGGCGCCGCGGGCGGAAGAGGCTGCGGGGTCACGGCCGGTGCCGGCGCGGGAGCAACGTCCTCCGCCGGGGCCACCGTGGCGACCGTCTCCGGGGGCGTCCTGCCGAACTTCGAGATCACGAAGGCTACCAGCCCGGCGGCGACGAGCAGGCCGACCACGCTCGCCACCATGGCCACGCGTCCGATGCCGCGGCTGACCGGCCTCGACGCGGGCGTGACGACCTGCGGGCCGTCCGGCGTGAGCTTCAGCGACATCTGCGGTCCGGTGTTGACCGACGGCGTCGAGGCGCCGCCGATGACGACCGTGCGCTCGCTCAGGTCGTAGGTCTTGACGGTGGGGACGTCGTAATCGAAGGCCCTGCCGAACTCCTGGACGTTCTGCTGACGCTCGTTCGGATTCAGCGACAGGGCCTGCAGCAGGGCGCGGTCCACCGCCGGCGGCAGGCCGTCGTGGAAGCGCGAGGCCGGCGTCACCTCCGTGCCCTGGATGCGTTCGGCGGCCCCGGGCGGACGCTGGCCGGTGAGCATGTAATAGACCGTCGCACCGAGCGCATAGACGTCCGAGCGCGCATCGGTGCCCGTCCCCATCGCCTGTTCGGGCGGGCTGTAGCCGTGCGTCACGGCGCGGCCGAGCGCGCGGGTCTGCTCGCTCGCCACCGCCTCCTTGGCGATGCCGAAGTCGATCAGCATGACCCGGTCCTGGTCATCGAGCAGGATGTTTCCGGGCTTCAGATCGCGATGCACGATCGGCGGCTGCTGGGCGTGCATGTAGGAGAGCACGTCGCAGAGCTGCCGCACCCACGGCGCCAGCTGCGCCAAGGGCACTCGCTTCTCGGGATAGCTGCGACGCACGGTCTCCAGCGTGCGGCTGCCGCCGAATTCGAGCACCAGGTAGACCATGCCGTCGCCGACCGCGCGATCGGTGATGTCGGGCACGGAGGGATGATTGAGCTTGGCGAGTATGCGGGTCTCGTGCTCGTCGTACATCGGCTCCGGCACTTCCTTCAGCGCGCGGCGCTTGTTGCCGAGCTTCATGTCCTCCACCAGGTAGGTCGAGCCGAATCCGCCGCGTCCCAGCAGCTGCACGATGCGGTAACGGTCGTGCACGATGACGCCCGGGGAATGCAGCCATCCGAGTACCCCCTTCACCTCGCCGTTCGCGCCCATCTCCGGGTAGGCCAGCTCGAGACCGCAGGCGCACTTGTATTCGGGCGGTGTCAGCCTGGCGCGGTCATAGGCGGTCCTGCACCGTGGGCAGACGTTGTCGCCGGTGTTCGCCAGCGCGGTGGCGAGCGCCTCCTCGTGCAGGCCCTTGATGGTATCGGTGCGCAGGGTCTTGTCCATCGGAAACAACCTTGTTGCGGGGTTCAGCCCCGGCGGTCTTTCAGTCGCAGGCCCACCCACGCCAGGGTGAGGAAGACGGCGGTCATCAGGGCGATGGCGATGAGCCCGCGACCATAGGTTTCGAGCACGGGCACGACTGCCCTGCCCAATGCATCTTTCAGGCCGAGTATATCGCCAGTCAGCGTCGACTTCATGGCGTCGTAGCCCCAGAACGAGATCATGCTCAATTTCGCGGCCCACAGCGTGGCCCCGTCCAGGCGCACGATGGCGTTGGACAGAACGACCTGCGGGATCAGCAGGACGGGCACCATCGCGATGGCCTTGTCGTTGCTGTCCACGAAGGCGCTGATCGCCAATCCCATGGCGCTGGCGGCGAAGGCGGCGATCGTGAGCAGCAACAGCCGCGATGCGAACGGCCCCGGCAGCTCCAGCAGGCCGCTGACGACGGCGAGCAGCAGCGCGCATTGCGCCAGGCAGATGACCGCCAGCGGTCCGAGCTTGCTCAGCATGTACGGTGCCAGACCCAGGTTGACCGAGCGCTCGCGCAGGTAGACGGGCAGCTCCTTGACGAACTCGCGCGCCGAGTTCAGGCAGCCGAACCAGATGGCCGAGAGCACGAGCATGAAACTCACCTGGCTCTGCGCGGCGGCCCTCGTCGGCAGTTCCCCGCCGGTGTCGAAGACCGTGCCGATCACTGCGCCGATGAGCGGCGCCTGCAGCAGCAGGATGGCGAGATTGCGCCGGTCGGCCAGGACGAGATCGACGTAGCGGCGCGTGAGGATCTTCGTCTGTGTCCAGAACCCTCCGCCCTGGCCCGCGGACGCCGGCCGTGGCTGTCGGGTCGCGACCGCCGCGGGCATCTGCGCGGCCGGCGAGAGGCGCGCCGTGACGTACTGCTGGTAGCGGGGGGAGGCCTTGAACTCCGCGGCCCACTGTTCCGGCGGGCGTGTCTCGAGCAGCTCGTAGATATCCGAGAGGCGCTTGATCCGGAAGTGGGCGCACACCTCGCCGGGAGGCCCGAAAAACGCGAGCCGGCCCCGATGCAGGAGCACCACGAGGTCGGCCGTGTCGGCGATGTTCTCCAGCGAGTGCGTGACGCAGGCGACCGTGCGGCCGCCGTCGGCGAGCTCGGCGAAGGTCTGCATCATCTGCCGGTCGGTGCCCGCGTCGAGGCCGCTGGTCACCTCGTCGAGAAACAGGATGCCGGGCTTTGCCACCAGCTCGGAGGCGAGGCTCACGCGCTTGAGCTGACCGCCGCTCAACGGCGAGGGCGTGTCGATGAGGAGCTCGGCCTTGTCCTGCAGCCGCACGTTCTGCAGGACCTCCTCGACGTACTTCGCGATCTCCTGCTCGCTGGTGTCGGGCGGCAGGCGCAGGCGCGCCGTGTACTCCAGCGCGCGGTGCACCTTCAGCCGCCGGTGCACGATGTCCTGCTGCGGTACGTAACCGATGGTGGAGCGAAAGATGTCGAAGGAGTCGTACAGATCCACGCCGTTGTAGAGCACACGTCCGGCGCTGGCCGGGCGGCGGCCGTTCAGCGCGTCCAGCAGCGTCGACTTGCCGCTGCCGCTGCCGCCGAAGATCACCACGAACTCGCCCGGCTCGATCACCAGCGAGATGTCGTCGAGCAGCCGGCGCGGCGGACCGCCGGCGCGGTCTCGCACCTCCCTGGTGATGCCGACGGCCTCCACGCGGATGCGGCCCTCCTCACCGTCGGCCAGCAGGCCGTCGCCGGTGAATCGGTAGAGGAAGGTCGCCACGGCGATGCGGTCGCCCGGCCGGATGAGCGTGCGCGCGGTGACGCGATGCCCGTTGACGAAGGTGCCGTTGGTGCTGCCGAGGTCCTCGAGCCACCATTGCCCGGCCTCCCGCGTGAGCCGCGCATGCTCGCGCGAGACCAGCGGCGAGTCGATCGTGAGCGCGCAGCCCTTCTGCCGGCCGATGATGAGCGTGCCGGCATGCGCCGGGGCGGAGCCGGGCTCGGTGCGGGGCTCGGTGCGCGGTCCCGTGCGCGGCCCGGTCCGCGGGCCGGTGCGCGGGGTGCTCGCCGGGGCGCCGGCATCGGCCGTGATGTCGAAGACGTCGACAGCCGGGGCGGAGGGCGCGTGCGCCAGCCCGGCCGCGCCGCTCAGCCTGACCTGGAACACGGTGGTGCCGACCGTCACCCAATCACCATCGCTGACGTGCGTGCGGTCGTTTATCGTCCGGCCGTTGACCATGACCGGCGTGGCGCCGCCCGGGGCGACATAAAGGTGCTTGTCCTCGGTGATGAGGCGCAGTTGGCCGGGCCCTGTCGCCCCGGCATCGGGCACCACGATGCCGTCGCCACCCAGAACATAGGTACTGGCATCGGACAGTCTGCTGCGAATCGTGTTCGCGCTCGCACTGCGCAGTTCGATGTCGAGTGGATCCATGGAATTCACGCGCGATGAGGCCTGCAACGTGCGGTCCACATCACGTAACCCCGGGTGGTCTTCCCGGCATTGTCGCGTAGCGCCGGACGCGGCGCAAAGGGAATCCCGCCCGGAATACCGGGAGTTCGCCCTCATGCGCCACGCGGCTGTCCTATGCGGCCCAGGCGACCGGATCGCCTATGCAGATCTCCGCACCGATCAGCACCTCGCCGAAGACGCCGCCGCGCCAGTCCGGCCACATCGCATCCTTCAGCCCCGCAAGGGCCTCGTCCATGCGTTCGCACGGTTTGGTCTCGCCGAGTATGCGTATGCGCGCGGCGCCCACCTGCAGGATGCGGCCACGGCTCGCGGCGAGCGGCCAGCCGCGCACCATCAGGTTCGCACGGCGCGTGGAGGGCGGCAGGTCGCTCGCGAACCGTCGCATCAGTTCCGCCCACACCTCCTCCTCGATGACCGTCACCTGGCGCTTGCCGCCCTGGTTGGCGTTGCCATCGATGCCGCGTGCCGTGGCCAACGAGGCACGGGCGACGGCGTCCATCGGTCCGCGTCGGGCGCGCTTCAGCCAGATCGCCGTCAACGTGCCGCTATTCATCGCTGTCGATCGGCGCCGGGCGTACCGGGAGCACTGCATCATCGGGCATGCGGGTCAGCGCCCGGCGCGCCCCGCGATCGAGCCGAGGGAATGCCAGGCCGGGCGGCGAGGCGCAGGCGCCCACTGAACATGGCAGAGAGCGGCCAGGCCGAGAGGCGAATGCCTTCATTATTCCTGCCCGTTCAACGCCTCGCGGCCCCGGGCAGGGGCTGCAGACACTGCTCGTCATCGGTGCGCGGCGAGTTCACGCGCGTGCTGACGCGATGGGCGATCATCTTCTCCGCCGGATAGGGCTTCATCAGCGCGCCGGCGGCATCCGCCTCGCGCTGCATCCAGCCGCGGTAATCCTCCGGTGCAAGGATGACGGGCATGCGGCTGTGGATGGTTGCCATCAGCGGGTTGGCCTCGGTGGTGAGGATCGCGCAGGAGTCCAGCACCTTGCCCTCGCCCCGCCAGCGTTCCCACAGGCCCGCGAAGGCGAAAGGCGAGTCATCGGCCATGCATATGAAATACGGCTGCTTGAGCTTCTGTCCCGGCACGGCGTGCCATTCGTAGAAGCCGTCGGCCGGCACGAGGCAGCGGCGATGGCGATAGGCGCTGCGGAACGCCGGACTCTTCGCGACGTTCTCCGCGCGCGCATTGATGGTGCTGTAACCCACCTTCGGCTCCTTCGACCACGCGGGCACCAGCCCCCAGGTGGCGAGCGCCGCCTCGAAACCTGTGCCGGCGGCCGGGCGCACGATGATGACGGGCTGGCTCGGCGCGATGTTGTAACGCACCGGCAACGGATCGATGTCCAGATGCTGATCGAGCGCCTCCTCGATGGGGCGCAGGCGATCCCGCTTGTAAGAGGCGTAGCGTCCGCACATGCGCGCGCATCATAACGCCGTCCCGGCGGCGGCGCGCATCGCCGTTCAGCGGAACGACGCCAGGGTTGGAACGGTGCGCCTCCTTCTTGCTAGACTGGCGCCACCAGCGCTGTCCAACCATGTCGCGCCAGGGAGCGCAGAATGAGTTCACTCGAGGCCGCCAACAACGTCATCAGGAACGCCATCGAGGCCGCGAATGGCCCCTTGCCGCCGTCGTTCGTCGTGGAGTTCCTGCTTACGCGCTGGCGCCAGTATCTCGCCGCTGTCCATCGGGTGCACGGCGACGCGAGCCAGCAGTGGAAGGACGCAATCGCCGTCAGCGACCAGCTGGTGTGGAGCGTGGCGCCCAAGGCGACGGAGCAGGAGCGCATGGAACTGGGGCGGAGCCTGGAGAAGCTGGTGTCCGCCATCAAGGAGGGGATGATCGTCGCCGGCTGCGATCGCGACGCGCGGGTGCAGTTCCTCACGCGGCTGAGCGAGTGCCACCTGCAGCTGGTGTCGCCGCCCAAGGCCGAGGGCGGCGGCATGACGGCCACCGCCGAGATCGATCTGAACCAGACCGTGCAGTTGCGCCCGGAGGACCTGCGCCGGCGCGAGCTGCTCGACATGCTCGATCACGCTTACGTGCAGCACATCGAGGTCGAGGCGCGCTGAGCGCGGGCGCGGCACGGCGGCCGTTACGGCCGCGATTCAGGCGCGGTGGAAGCTGCGCTTCGAGCCGCGTATGAACTCGAGCAGGTGCAGCGCCGTCGGCGTTCCCAGACTCTCGAGCCCGGCGAGCTGCTGGTCCAGCGCTCCGTGCGCACCGAAGAGGATCTGATAGGCCGCCTTCAGATCGCGCAGCCCCTCGGCGCTGAACCCGGCGCGCTTGAGGCCCACCAGGTTCAGTCCGCATACCCGGCCCGGTATGCCGTCGGTGACCATGTACGGCAGGCAGTCCTGGGTGATCTTGCTGTTGCCGCCGATCATGGCGTACGCGCCGATGCGGGCGAACTGGTGTATCTTCACGCCGCCCGAGATGAAGACCCGATCCTCGATGCGAACGTGGCCGGCCAATACCGCGTCGTTGGCCATGATGATGTGACTGCCGAGGCGGCAGTCGTGGGCGACGTGGGTGCAGGCCATGAAGTAGTTCTCGTCGCCGATCGTGGTGCGGCCCTCTTCCTTGCTGGTCGCGCGACTGACGGTGACGAACTCCCGCAGCACGTTGCCGTGGCCGAGCTCCGCCGTGGTCGGCGTGTCCTGAAAGCCGATGTCCTGCGGCGGCCCGGCGAACACCACGTGCTCGTGGATGCGGTTGGAGTTGCCGATGCGCGCCCCGTTCTTGATGACGCTGTGCGCCCCGATCCGGTTCTCGTCGCCAATGACGACGTCATCCTCGATGACCGCGTAGGGGCCGATGACGTTGCGCCGGCCGAGCGCGGCCCTGGCGGACAGGATGGCCGTCGGGTGGATCAGATTGGGCACGTTGGCCTCCTTGCAGCCGCGAGCGTCGCCGCATCGGCCGGCGGCGGGCGCCGCCGGCCCGACGCGCGGGGCGAAGAATTCTCGAATCGCCGGAAGAGTACCGACCCGGCGCGGTTCGTGCAAAGCGCGACCGGCCCACGGCGCGTCAGCGCATCGCCGATGTATCGGGTTGTGCATTCCCGATCCCGCCGGCCCGGGGCGAGCGAGGGAGGTTCTCATCGCGTCGGGAACGGGGGAACCTTCGAGCCCGCGGCGAGGGACCGTCGGTCGCTCCCGGCGCCGCCTATCGGCGTTTGCGCGATGCCGGCGGCGGCGTGCGCGCGCCCTTGCCCTCGACCTCCTTCCTTACCACGACAATCTCCGAATGCAGCTCGGCGATATGCTTCTCGAGGGATTGCGTGAGCTGCAACAGCCCCTCGACCAGCGCCAGCGACACGACATCCTGGCTCGCCTTGATCGATCGCTGCGCATCCTTGAAACTCTGCTTCGCACGGACATAAGACATGGCGGTGCCTCCTGCCATCTGTGGCCGCAACGGCGTTGCGGCACCTGCTACAGCGTAGCACTCCCCGGGAGTGCCGTTCCGCCTGTGCATCCGTCGAGCGCCGACGGCGGCGGCAAGCCCGTGCCACGCGGCGGGATGAACGGACGGAGGACAAAGCCGCCGAGGGGAGTGCAGCGGAGAATGCACACGCAGGGAAGCGCGGGGGGTGACATGCCGCCCGCGCGGCGTGACGGCAACCGGCAGCCGCGCAAGCCTCATGGGGGAAATTGGCGCGCCCGGAGAGATTCGAACTCCCGACCACTCGGTTCGAAGCCGAGTACTCTATCCAACTGAGCTACGGGCGCGTGTCGTGCCACTCGTTACCACGAAGGGTGCACCCCTCCCTGGTGCGGCGATCCGGCCCGGTCCTCCCTGACCGGGCGCTCGGCGGGGCGAACATTCACCGGATGTTCGCCGGTTTCCGCCTCGCCCAACTGAGCTACGGGCGCGTGTCGTGCCACTCGTTACCACGAAGGGTGCACCCCTCCCTGGTGCGGCGATCCGGCCCGGTCCTCCCTGACCGGGCGCTCGGCGGGGCGAACATTCACCGGATGTTCGCCGGTTTCCGCCTCGCCCAACTGAGCTACGGGCGCGTGGTATCGTTCGTGACCGGAGTATATCGGAAATGCACTCCCGCTCGCGCGGGAATGACCTGTACGTGCGAGCGCTACTGGAACCACTCGCGCGCCTTGCGCGCAGCCCGTTCCATCGCCTCCGGCGTGACGTACGCCATCACCGCCGCCAGCGCAGCGACCAGCACGCCGAGGTCATCGGTATAACCGACGATCGGCGTAAGGTCCGGGATGGCGTCGATCGGCGCGATGAAATAGCCCAGCGCGCCGTAGATCACGGCCCGTGCCCACTGGGGCAGGTCCCTGGACTCGGCGGTGAAATACAGCTGCAGCGCCTTCTCCACGACCTCCCGGCCGGCGAGTTGCGCATAGTGGAGCAGAGAGTCCCAGAACCCCTTCTCCGTGTACTCCCTCTCGAAACCGTGCGGCTGCTCCGCCATGGCGCGACTCCGGGCGAAGAATGGAGGATCGGACCACTATTGCCCGGTCGCCGGGGCGGCGTCCTCTGCGGGCATCTCTTCGGGCGCGGGCTCCGGTGCCGGTTCGGCGATGTGATAGGCGATCACCTTGCCATCGGCCATCATTGGCACGATGGCGATGCTGCCGTTCATGATGTACTCCAGGTCCGCGGAGCCCTGGTTGAGATCGAGCAGCTGCCGCACGGTGCCGTCCTGGGCGACCGTCATCAGCGAGCCCGCCATCCAGTCGGTGGCGATGACGGAGCCATCGGCCATGAGCGCGATGCCGTCCATGTTGCCGATCGGCTTGTCGCTGCCGAAATCGGTGACGGCCTTGGTGGCGATGTCGATGACCTTGATGTGGCCCGGCACCTCGGTGGCGAACCCGCCCTTCATCACGCCCCATGTGCCCAACAGCAGCTTGTTGTCGGTGGCATAGAGGCCGTTCGGACCCTCGAGCTGGCTGCCTTCGATCCAGTTCTCGAAGACGCCGTTGTACAGGCGATGGATCCGGTTGGTCATCGTGTCGGAGACGTACACGGTGCCGGCGTTGTCCGCGGTCGCGTCGTTGAAGAACTGCGCGTCCGGAACCGGATAACGGTGCGAGACGGTGCCGGCGTCGATGTCGATCTCCACCAGCGTGTCGATGTCGGCCACGTAGAGCCTGCCGCCCACGAGCGCCATGCCCTTCGGCCCGTTGAGTCCGGTGACCCATTCCAGGTCCGTCACGTGTCCATCCGGCGTCATGCGCGAGATGAAGCCGTGGCCGTCCTTGCCCATGGCGTCGCCGTCGACGTTGGAGACGTAAATCACGTTGCGCTCCACATCGAAGAGCGCCGACTCCGGGTTCTTGAACACGGGCTCGGTTTCCCAGACGGGGGTGGCCACCAGGTCCGCGGCGCCGGCGATCGCCGGTGCTCCGGCGGCCAGCAGGGCGAGCGGGTAGATGCATCGATTCATGGGTATGTCTCCAGGGTTGGATTTCTTTCCAATCGTTGGACGGCTCACAGCGAGAACAATTCCTTCAGCTTCTCGCCCGGGTCGGGCGCGCACATGAAGACCTCGCCGACCAGGAATGCGTGCACACCGCGCTTGCGCAGCATGGCCACCTGCTCGGGCGTGTGTATGCCGCTCTCGGTGACCACGGTACGGTCCTGCATCACGTCGTAGAGCAGATCGAGCGTGGTCTGCAGATCGGTGTGAAAGGTATGCAGGTCGCGGTTGTTGATGCCGATGAGCGGCGTGCGCAGCATCAGGCCGCGCTCGAGCTCCTCGCGGTTGTGCACCTCCACGAGCGTGTCCATGCCGAGATCCCGCGCCAGCCAGGCGAGATCCTGCATGAGCCGATCCTTCAGTCCGGCGACGATGAGCAGGATGCAGTCCGCGCCCAGCGCGCGGGCCTCGTAGACCTGGTAGGGTTCGATGATGAAATCCTTGCGCAGCACGGGCAGCGAGCAGGCAGCGCGCGCCGCCTGCATGTGCGCGTCGGCGCCCTGGAAGAAGCCGGTGTCCGTGAGCACCGACAGGCACGCCGCGCCGGCCGCCTCGTAGGACCTGGCGATCTTGGCCGGGTAGTATTCCTTGCGGAGGATCCCCTTGCTCGGCGAGGCCTTCTTGCACTCGGCGATCACCGCCGGCTTGCCCTCGGCAATCTTGTGTTCGATGGCCGTGACGAACCCGCGCGGCGGCGTGGCGTCCTCGGCGCGCCGCTCCATCTCGTCGAGCGAGACGACGGCGCGGCGCGCCGCCACCTCCTTCTCCTTGTGCTGCAGAATCCTTCTCAGAATGTCGGGTGTGCTGTCCATGTCGCTCAACAACGTCGACTGAAATCGATGAACTCGGCGAATACTCTTGCCGCGCTGCCGTCGGCGAGCGCCGCCCGCGCGCGCCGCGCGCCGACCGCGATGTCCTCGGTCAGACCACAAGCATAGATCGCCGCGCCGGCGTTTGCGCAGACGATCTCCAGCGCCGGTCCGGGCGTGTTGGCGAGCACGCCGCGCGCGATCGCGAGGCTCTGCTGACGGTCCCTGACGATGATGCTGTCCAGGGGCGAGACCGCGACGCCGATCTCCTCCGGCGTCAGCCGGTATCGCCGGATCCGCCCGTCCTTCAGCTCTGCCACCTCGGTCGGCGTGGCGATGCTTATCTCGTCGAGCCCGTCATGGGCGTGCACCAGCAGCACGTGCGTGCTGCCGAGGCGCTGCAGCACCTGCGCCAGCGGCTCCAGCCAGTGGGCGCTGAACAGGCCGATGACCTGGCGCCTTGCCCCGGCCGGGTTGGTGAGCGGACCGAGCACATTGAACATGGTGCGCACGCCGAGCTCGCGGCGCGGGCCGACCGCGTGCCGCGTCGCAGCGTGATGCGCCGGCGCGAACATGAAACCCACCCCCACCTCCTCGATGCAGCGCGCCACCTGCGGCGGGGACAGATCGAGCCGGGCGCCAGCGGCCTCCAGCAGGTCGGCGCTGCCGCTGGCGCCCGACACCGAGCGGTTGCCGTGCTTCGCCACCTTGCCGCCGGCGGCGGCGACCACGAAGGCGCTGGTGGTGGAGATGTTGAAGGTGCCGGCCCCGTCGCCGCCGGTGCCGCAGGTGTCGATGAGCGGTTCCGCGTGCACGCGCACCGGGGTTGCCAGCTCCCGCATCACGCGGGCGGCGGCGGCGATCTCGTCGACCGTCTCGCCCTTCATGCGCAGGCCGACGAGGAAACCGCCGATCTGCGCCGGGGTCGCCTCGCCGGCCATGATGGTGTGCATCGCCGCCTCCATCTCGGGGGCGGCGAGGTCGCGTCTCTCGACGATGGCCCGCAGCGCGTGGGTAACGCTCATGGTCGCGCTCAGTGCCTATCTTCCAGAAAATTGCGCAGCAGGGCGTGGCCGTGTTCGGTCAGGATCGACTCGGGGTGAAACTGCACGCCGGAGATGCGGTACTGCCTGTGGCGCACTCCCATGATCTCGTCCATCGAGCCATCGGGACCGCGTGTCCATGCAGTGACCTCGAGGCACTCCGGCACGGTCTCCCTCCTGATCACCAGCGAGTGATAGCGGGTGGCGGTGAACGGATTGGGCAGCGAGGCGAACACGTCCTTGTCGAGGTGAAAGATCGGAGAGGTCTTGCCGTGCATCACCTCGCGGGCGTGCACGACGTCGCCGCCGAAGACCTGGCCGATGGCCTGGTGCCCGAGGCACACCCCGAGTATGGGGATCTCGCCCTTGTAGCGCTCGATCGTCGCCATCGACACCCCTGCCTCGTTGGGCGTGCACGGACCGGGAGAGATGATGATGTGATCGGGTTTCTGCCGGCCGATCTCCTCCACCGAGATGGCGTCATTGCGGTAAACGCGCACGTCGGCGCCGAGCTCCCCGCAGTACTGTACGAGGTTGTAGGTGAAGGAATCGTAGTTGTCGATCATCAACAGCATGGAGCCGGATCCTGGGGTGACTCGGGCGTGGTGGTCGTCAGTCTTCCGGAGGCGGGGGCGTCTGGCCCACGGCATGGGGCCGGGGCGGGTATTCTGGCGGTATTTCAGGGATTTCGGAACCCCGGCCCGGGGGCGGCGCGCGGCCCCGGTGCGCGGTGCCGTGCAGCGGCCGCCGGCAGGCGGGCCCGCCCCGCGTGGCGGCGGCGAAACCTCGCGCGGATCGGACAGTCACTTGAAATTCGGGCCGGCGGAGCGTTGCCGGCTCGGCCGGCCGATCATGTTATACATGTTGCAGGACGAGCTCGGATCGGGCGGCAACGGCCCCGCGCCCGCCGCCGGACAGCTCGCCCCCACCATCCGCCATGCAGAGGAGTGTCGTTGACATGCCGCCGTTCGGCGCCGACTGGGCATTTTTCCTCGATGTCGACGGCACGCTGCTCGAGATCGCCGAACACCCCCAGGCCGTGCGCATGCCCGCAGGACTGGTCGCAACGCTGCGAGCGCTGGTGGAGGACGCGGGTGCACCGGTCGCTCTGGTGAGCGGGCGCGCCATCCTCGATCTCGACCGCCTGTTCGCCCCGCTGCGCCTGCCGATCGCCGGCCAGCACGGCGCCGAACGCCGTGATGCCGCAGGGGTCGTGCACCGCCTGCCGCCGCGCGACGGGGCACTGGCGCCGATACACGAGGGTCTCGCGGCCTTCGTCGCCCGCCACCCGGGCCTGTTGCTCGAACACAAGGGCGCCGCCCTGTGCGTGCACTACCGCCGGGCTCCGGCGCTCTCGGCGCTGGTGGAGGGGCGTCTGCGGCAGGCCGCGGCCGCCCTCGGCGATGCCTATGCCGTGCAGTCCGGGAAGATGGTGTTCGAGTTGAGGCCCGCGGCCGCCGACAAGGGCCGCGCCATCGCGGCTTTCCTGGAGGAGACGCCGTTTCGCGGCCGGCGCCCGGTGTTCCTCGGCGATGATGCCACCGACGAGCACGGCTTCGAGCTGGTGAACGCGCGCGGCGGTCACGCCGTGAAGGTCGGCGCCGGGCCGACCTGCGCGCAGTGGCATCTTGCCGATGCGGCGAGCGTGGCGCGCTGGCTGGAGGCATACGTGGAATACGCGGGAGGCGGATATGGGAAATCTTGATCTCGGCGTCATCGGCAACTGCACCGTCAGTGCGCTCATCGACGCGCGCGGCCGCATGGTATGGGCCTGTCTGCCGCGCATGGACGGCGATCCGTACTTCTGCGGACTGCTCGACGAGGGCGGCGAGACGAACGCAGGCACCTTCACCGTAGCGCTGCAGAACTTCGTGCGTGCGGAGCAGGAGTACCTGCGCAATACCGCCATCCTGGTCACGCGTCTGTACGACCGCGACGGCGCCGCCGTGGAGATCGTGGATTTCGCGCCGCGCTGCCACCGTTTCGGGAGGACCTTCAAGCCGATGATGTTCGTGCGCCGGATCCGGCCGCTTGCCGGCAGCCCGGTCATACGCGTGCATCTGCAGCCTCGCTGCGACTGGGGCGGCGCCATCCCATCCATCACCTTCGGCAGCAATCACATCCGCTACGTCGGCGGCAGCCTGACGGTGCGGGTGACCACGGATGCCGGCCTCACCGCGCTGCTCGAGGGCCTGCCGACGGTGCTGGAGCAGGAGCTGACGTTCCTGCTGGGACCCGACGAGACCGTCGAGGGCGCCGCCGGCGACGTCGGCCGCGCCTTCCTGCAGGAGACGACGACGTACTGGCATCGCTGGGTGCGCTATCTCGGCATCCCCTTCGAGTGGCAGGATGCCGTCATCCGCGCGGCCATCACGCTGAAGCTCAGCGCCTTCGACGACACCGGGGCCATCGTCGCGGCGATGACCACGTCGATCCCGGAGGCCCCGCACAGCACGCGCAACTGGGACTACCGCTACTGCTGGCTGCGCGACAGCTACTTCGTCGTCGCGGCGCTGAACCGCCTCGGCGCGACCGGCACGATGGAGCGCTACCTGCACTACATCGTGAATCTCGCCGCCACGCGCGGGCGCAGGCTGCAGCCGGTCTACCGGATCAGCGGCCGTGCGGACATGCCGGAGTCGATCGCACCCGGTCTGCGCGGATTTCGGGGCATGGGTCCGGTGCGCGTGGGCAACGCGGCCTATCAGCAGGACCAGAACGACATCTACGGTTCCGCCGTCCTGGCCGCGATGCACATGTTCTTCGACCGTCGACTGGTGCACCCGGGCGACGAGGCCCTGTTCCGGCGGCTCGAGCCGCTAGGGGAGATCGCCTCGGAGGTCTACGATCAGCCGGATGCCGGCATCTGGGAGTTCCGGGGCATGACCGCGGTGCACACGTTCTCGAGCGTGATGTGCTGGGTGGCCTGCGATCGGCTCGCCCGCATCGCGACGCATCTCGCTCTCGCCCCGCGCGCGGTCTACTGGCGGGAGCACGCCGATCGCATGCGCGCGGTGATCTGCAATCGCGCCTACGACAGGAACCGCGGCACCTTCGTGGATGCCTTCGAGGGCAGCCATCTGGATGCCAGTCTGCTGCTCCTGCACGAGCTGGGATTTCTCGCCGCCGATGACCCGCGCTTCGCCGGCACGGTGGCGGCCATCGAGAAGGAACTGAAGCGGGGCGAGTTCATCTACCGCTACGCGAGGGCGGACGATCTCGGCGCGCCGGAGGTGGCGTTCGTGATCTGCACGTACTGGTACATCGATGCCCTGATCGCGCTCGAGCGCAGGGACGAGGCCCGCGCGCTGTTCGAGAAGCTGCTGGATTTCCGCAACCCGCTTGGACTGCTGTCCGAGGACATCGACCCGGCAAGCGGCGAGCTCTGGGGCAACTTCCCGCAGACCTACAGCATGGTCGGTCTCATCCAGTGCGCACTGCGGCTGAGCCGTCCGTGGGAGCGCGCATACTGAATCCGGCGCACCCGTGTTTTCGGTCGCCCGCCGCGCCCGTGGTCCCGGGCCGGATCAGCGCCTCCTGCGACCCTTCGCGAGCATCAGGCCGACCGCGCCGGCCAACGGCCAGAAGGCCGCTGGCAGCGGCACCGGCTGCGGATCGCCCACACGGATGCTGATGGGGCCCAGGGGCAGCGCGCCAAAGTCCAGCGCCCATTGGTCGCCGAAGATGCCGGCGATGGCGGGACCCGACAGTCGCAGGTTGCGGGAGAAGGCCGGCCCGGCGTCCCAATCGATGTCGAAGTTCGATCCGAAGAAGTCCGCGTGCGCCTCCACGTAGCCGATACGGAGATCGCCTTGCGGATCGAGCCTGAGGCCGGTGCTGTTGGAGAAGATGTTCTCGAGCAGCACCTGCGCCTGGATCTCGAGCAGATCGCCCTCGGCAGTGCCCGCCGGCAGGTCGAGCTCGATGGTCTCGCCCAGCGGCACCTGCACGGTCGTCCCGTCGGCCAGGCGCAGGAGGAGTATCGGCCTGCCCTGGAACGCGAAGTCCTGCGTAATGACCATCGCGGTGCCGATACCGGCATCGATGAAGGAGTATTGACCGCCTATCGGGCCGACGCTGATCGGCCCCGGGTCCTGGATGTTGGGCAGCCCCGCCAGCGCCAGCAGCACGGTGTCGACATCCATGCGAGCGGTGATGAAGTCGTCCTCACCGCTGCTGGTGAGCGTGCCGGCGGGAGATGGGCCGCCGCCCGCCGAGGAATCGGTGTCGACGTCCGGGATCTGCACGGTCACGCTGCCGACCTCGGTGGAGGCGGGCAGCTTGTCGAGGATCTTCAGCGCCAGGGACTTCCTCTTGTTCTGATCATTGGAGCCGGGCGGATCGGGGTTCTCGATCACGTCGAGCGCCGAGCTGAAACCGGCCGTGCGGCTGTCGAAGCCGAACAGCTCGAAGGAACCGTTGCCGGTGTCCTGGTTGATGACCGTCTGGGTGGCGCCGCAGCCGTCGTTGCACGGACGCACGGTCAGCCGGTTGGCGAGCCGATAGTCGAAGTTCAGACCGAAGCTGAACTCCGGCGAGTTGGTGGTCATCAGCGCGCCGGGCAGCAGTTCATAGGAGGTGCCTATCACCACCTTCTCCCCCGGATTCACCTGCTCGGGGAGGTCGAGATTGATCCGGAGCGGATAGTCCACGTTCACGGAGCCGGAGTCGAAGTGGTAGTCGTACGACAGCCCCATCGACCCCAGGCCGTAGTAGCGGATATCGGCACCGTACTGCGTGACGCGGAAGAAAGGAAACGTCGGGCTCGGCAGGATCTGGTCGCCGATGTTGTTGAAGCTGAGAGCCGGGTTGCTCAACGACCCCCACGTCGTACCCATGATCGTCTGATCGGCGTCGAGCTGCACTGCCGTACCAGGGCCCCACATGCTCTGGCCGCTGGTCGCGAAGCTCAGATCGAAGGAGGCCGGCGCACCGAGCGCGGGCAGCGGCATGGCCAGCAATGCGCCGTACACGACGAACAGGCGGCGCCCCCTGTTTGCCTCCGGTGCCTCGCGTCGCTGCGCCGGCGACGGCCCGGTGGTTGCCCGGAGCCATGCCCGGAGCCACCGATCGAGTTCGCGGTCCATGATCCCGAGGTTCATCGCGTTCCCCTCCCGCGGCCGTGCCTGTTCTCCCCGTCCCGGGGTTCCGGGCGACCCGGCCCTGCGCCGCGCTCCGGGACCGCGCCTGAAAACAAGACCAGGACCCGGCCGGGTGATCCGCAACGCTGCCCGGCCGCCCTGCCGTCTCCAAGGGACGCCTTCCCCCTCGCTCGATCCTTCCGTATCGGAAGTGTTCGCATCGACCGGGCAGCCCTTCTCGGCCGGTGGCAGATCGACCTCAACCGACGCGTCGGTGGAGGTCTCCGGGCTCGGCGTCGACGGGGTTCTCACCGTCGGCCATCGCACCATGCTCGTCGGACTGGTTTGTCTGTAGCTCATGAGGCACCTCCTTGTTTACAGCGTTGAAAAACGAACTCACCCACCAGAACAGATCGCGCCGCATGATCTCGCGGCGCATGCGGCGCATGCGGCGCCGCCGTTCCTGCTCGGGCATGCAGCAGGCGCGGTAGATGGCATCGGCGACGCCTTCGATGTCGTAGGGATTGACCATCAGCGCGCCGCCGCGAAGCTGTGCGGCGGCGCCGGCGAACTCGCTCAGGACGAGCACGCAGTCCTCCTCGATGCTGCACGTGCAGTACTCCTTGGCGACGAGATTCATGCCGTCCTTCAGCGGCGTCACCAGCGCGACCTCCGCGGCGCGGTAGTAGGCGAGCAGGTCCACGGGATCGAGGCTGCGGAATACATAGTGAATGGGCACCCAGCCGCCGGGCTCCGTGAACTCGCCGTTGATGCGGCTGACGAGCTGCTCGATCTGGGTCCGCAGGTCGAAATACGTGGAGATGTGCTCGCGGCTGGGCACGACGACCTGGATCAGCGTCACCCGCTGGCGCAGTTCGGGATGGCGGATGAGCGCCTCGCGGTAGGCGCGCAGGCGCAGCAGGATGCCCTTGGTGTAGTCGAGGCGATCCACGCCGAACAGGAGCCGCCGATCCGGCAGCAGGTTGTGCAACGCCTGCGCGCGCTCGCGCACCTCCGGCGCCGCGGCGCGGTGCGCGAAGTCCGCGAAGTCGATGCCGATCGGGAAGTGTCCCACGGCCTGGTGTCGATCACCGACGGTCACCCGCAATACCTGGCCTTTGCCGCTGACGCTGACGCCGCGCAACAGCCGCCGCAGGCATTGCACGTAGTTGCGACGGTCGTTCAGGGTCTGGAAGCCGACGAGGCCGTACTCCAGCAGCGAGCGCAGCAGCGACTGCCGCCACGGCAGCTTCATGAACATGTCGATGGAGGGGAACGGTATGTGCAGGAAGAAGGCCGTGCGCAGCCGCGCCCCGAGCTGGCGCAGCTCCGAGCCGACGTTGATGAGATGGTAATCGTGCACCCACACCAGGGAATCGGGTGCCGCGTTGTCGGCTATCGCCCTGGCGAACTTGCGGTTGACCCGCAGGTAGTAATCCCAGTGCGAGGGCGCGAACTCGCAGAACGACGGCAGGTCGTGGAACAGCGGCCAGATGATCTCGTTGGAGAATCCTTCATAAAAACCCACGACCTCCTCGTCGCTGAGGGCCACCGGGACGACGGCGAAGCCCGGCCAGCCGACCGACTCGGCAAGCGCCGCCGGCGAGGCATCGTCCTTTTCCGGCAGTCCGGTCCAGCCTATCCACGTGCCGCCCTTCTGCCTGAGGATCGGCAGCATGGCGGTGACCAGACCGCCGGATGCCGGCCTGGCCTCGAGCCTGCCGGCCGGATCCCGCCCAACGATGAACGGCAGCCGGTTCGACACGATGACCAACTGCTGCTCCGCGGGCGACGGGTTCATGCCGGTCAGGCGGCCGCCCGCCTCAGGTAGAGGATCCGCGTCGGATAGGCGAACTCGATGCCCTCGCGCTCGAAGCGCCGCACCAGCGCAATCGAGATCGCCTGCTGCACATCCATGTAGAGGTTGTACTCCGCGCTGAGCACGTAATATACGGTCTCGAAGATCAGCGCCGAGTCCCCGAACTCCTTGAAGTGGGCGCGATCGAAGCGCGTCTGCGGCTGTGACTCGACGATCCGCCTGATGATCTGCGGGATCCGCTCGAGCTGTTCCGCCGGCGTCTGGTAGATGACGCCGATGCGGAACTCCACCCGGCGCTCTTCCATGCGCCTGAAGTTGCGGATGCGGCTCCGCAGCAGGTCGTTGTTGGAGAAGATCAGCTGCTCGCCGCTCAGGCTGCGCAGCCGCGTGGTCTTTATGCCGATGTTCTCCACGGTGCCCATCTTGTCGTCGACGACGATGAAGTCGCCGCGCAGGAAAGGCTTGTCGAAGACGATGGACAGCGAGGCGAGCAGGTCTCCCAGCACCGCCTGCGCCGCCAGCGCCACGGCCACGCCACCGATGCCGAGCCCGGCGATCAGGGCGGTGATGTTGAAGCCGAGCGTGTCGAGCCCGGTGAACACGAGTATGGACCACAGCGCCATGCGCAGGCCCCAGCCGAGCAGCGACATCGTCGTGGCCTTGGTGGCATCCCAGCGCGACATCATGCGCTGCAGCCAGGCGACGATCAGCCGATTCAGCCACAGGCCGATCTGCAGCAGGATGCCGATGAAGGTCGCGAGCTCGATGGCGGATACCGCGCGCGCCGGCAGCGCGATGGCCGTACCGGCGAGCGCGACGATGGATGGCAGCCAGAGCAACGGCCTGGTTTCGGAGAACGCCTCCACGAGGCAGTCGTCGATCGCCGAGGCGCTCGCACGCGCATGCCGCTCCAGGCGGGCGAGCACGATGCGCCGTAGAAAGACCAGCGTGCCCCATGCCGCCGCCACCGCGAGCAGCGCCAGCGACCACTGCATGGCATGCGCAATCGAATGCTCGAGGTTCACCGGGTCCGTTGTCTCCAGATTGAATCCTGTCCGAGGCACTGTGAAATCCGGACGCGCCGCGGCGGCGCGCGCGGCGCCAGTCGAATGGCGCGGGGCGACGCCGGCGTATGTCGGGGCCGAGCGGCGCCGTGCCCTGTGATCGGGCCGTGATGCGATGTCATGCGCGCCTTGCGATGGGCGGGCGCGCATGGCATTGCCGCTCCAACGCGGAGCGACCGTCGTCCGGGGCGGTACCGCGCTCGCGGCACCTGAAGATCACTTCTACGAACTGCTGCTCGTCAGGACTGCTTGATGGGCGCACAGAATGGCGTGCGCGCCGGTGATTCGTTCGACTGCTCTTTTTAACGTAGCGAAATCCGCGTCACAATTCAACCCTGTGGTCACGGCCCCCGGATCTGCGTGCTCACGCCCAAGGGGCTCGCGCATGGCGCTGCCTGCGTGATCGTGCTCCTCGAGATCCAGCGCACGCGCGATCTGCGCCTCATCCGCCTGTCCGCGTGGCTGAGCCGTGTGACTAGCCGGAGCGATCCAGGCCGGCGGCGGCGAGCGTCACGGCACGGAACATCGCGCGGCGCTTGTTGATGGTCTCTTCCCACTCGGACTCCGGCACGGAGTCGGCGACTATGCCGCCGCCGGCCTGGATGTGCAGCGTGCCCTCCTTGATCAAGGCCGTGCGGATGGCGATGGCGGTGTCCATGTTGCCGTTCCACGCGAGGTAGCCCACCGCACCGGCATAGATGCCACGCCGCACGGGCTCGAGCTCATCGATGATCTCCATGGCGCGGATCTTCGGCGCTCCGCTCACCGTTCCGGCGGGGAAGGTCGCGCGCAGCACGTCGATCGCGCTCATGCCTTTCTTCAGCCGGCCGACGACGTTGGAGACGATGTGCATGACGTGCGAGTAGCGCTCGATCACGAAGCGCTCGGTGACGGTCACGCTGCCCACCTCCGCCACGCGGCCGACGTCGTTGCGGCCGAGGTCGATGAGCATGAGATGCTCGGCGATCTCCTTGGGGTCCGAAAGCAGTTCCTTCTCCAGGGCCAGGTCCTCCTCCTCGCTCCTGCCGCGCGGGCGCGTGCCGGCGATCGGCCGCACCGTCACCATGCCGTCCTCCAGCCGCACCAGGATCTCCGGCGAGGAGCCGACGACGTGGAAGTCGCCGAAGTTGAAGAAGAACATGTACGGCGAGGGGTTCAGGCTGCGCAGTGCGCGGTACAGATCGATGGGCGGCGTGGCGAACGGGATCGACATGCGCTGGGAGGGCACCACCTGCATCACGTCGCCGTCGACGATGTAGCGCTTGATGCGCTCCACCGCGTTCATGTAGCCCTCGCGCGTGAACGAGCCGCCGGTGAAATCGGCCTCGGAGATCCGCACCGAGGTCGGGTTGGATGCGTAGCGCGGCCGGCCCTCGCGCAGCGCCACGGTCAGCTCGTCGAGCCGCCGCTCGGCCTTCTCGATGGCGCCGTTGTCGTGCGCATCGGCATGCACCACCAGGTGCAGCTTGCCCTTGAGGTTGTCGACGACCACGACCTCCTCGGACACCATCAGCAGGATGTCGGGCACGCCCAGCGGGTCGGGCCGGCTGTCCTCCGCCAGGCGCTTCTCGATGCAACGCACCGTGTCGTAGGCGAAATAGCCGACCAGACCGCCGGTGAAGCGCGGCATGCCCTCGATCTCCGGCACGCGATAGCGGCGATGGAACTCCTCCACCCACGCCAGCGGATCGGCGACCGTGTGCCGCTCGATCTCCCGCCCGTGCTCGAGCACCACGACCTCCGGCCCGCGCACGCGCATGACCGTCTTCGCGGGCAGGCCGATGAAGGAATACCGGCCCCACTTCTCGCCGCCCTGCACGGACTCGAACAGGTAGGAGTAGGGGCCCTCGGCGAGCTTCAGGTACGCGCTGAGCGGCGTGTCCAGATCGGCGAGCACCTCGCGCATCACCGGCACGCGGTTGTAGCCCTGCGCGCGCAATCGGTCGAGTTGGGTGGCGTTCATGCGTGGTTGCGTCTACAGATGGGCGGGCAGCTCCGCCAGGGTGTGAAGTACGGCATCCGGTCCGTACGCGCCGATGTCGTTGCCGTGATTGTAGCCGTAGCTCACGCACAGGATGCGCATGCCGGCGGCGCGCGCGGCCTGCAGATCGTTGATGGAATCGCCGATCATGACGCTGCGCGCGGGCGCCGCGCGGTACTGCCCGGCGCAGTGGAGCAGGGGGCCGGGGTCCGGTTTCTGGGTGGGCAGCGTGTCGCCGCCGACGACGATGTCGAAGTGATCGAGGATCCCGAGGGAGCGCATCAGCGGCACGGTGAAGCGCTCGGCCTTGTTGGTGACCACCCCGAGCGGGCAGCCCAGCGACCTGGCGTAGTTCAGGCCCTCGATCACGCCGGGGTAGAGCTGGCTGTACCGGTCGGTGTTCGCGGCGTAGATCTCCATCAGCTGCGCCATCGCCCGCTGCAGCAGGGCCCGGTCCGCGGGTTCCCCGTCCATGCGGCGCGTGATCGCGCGCTTGACCAGCCGTTCGGCGCCGTTGCCCACCCACATGCGCACGTCGTCCTCGCTGGCCGCCGGCAGCGCGAGCTCCGCCAGCATCGCGTTCAGGCACCAGGCGAGGTCAGGCACGCTGTCGACCAGCGTCCCGTCCAGGTCGAACAGCAGCATCTCCGGCGCGCCGTCGTTCACGCCCGCGCCCTCGCGAGCTCCGCGCGCATGGCGGCGACGGTGGCCCCGTAGTCGGAGGTGCCGAAGATCGCGGAGCCCGCCACGAAGGTGTCGGCGCCGGCCTCGGCGATGGTGCGGATGTTGTCGATCTTCACGCCGCCGTCGATCTCCAGGCGGATGGGAAGGCCACTGGCGTCGATGAGCTGGCGCGCCTGCCTGAGCTTGCTGTATGCCGTGGGTATGAACGACTGCCCGCCGTAGCCCGGATTCACCGACATCACCAGCACCATGTCGACCTTGTCCATCACGTAGTTCAGCACTTCCAGCGGCGTGGCCGGGTTGAAGACCAGGCCGGCCTTGCAGCCGTTTTCGCGGATGAGTTGCAGGGAGCGATCGACGTGATGGCTCGCCTCGGGGTGGAACGTGATGTAGGTGGCGCCGGCCCTGGCGAAGTCGCCGATCAGCCGGTCGACCGGACGCACCATCAGGTGCGCGTCGATCGGGGCGGTGATGCCGTAGCGGCGCAGTGCCTCGCACACCACCGGTCCGAAGGTCAGGTTCGGCACGTAGTGGTTGTCCATGACATCGAAATGGATGATGTCGGCCCCGGCCTCGAGCACGCGCGCGCACTCCTCGCCGAGGCGCGCGAAGTCGGCGGAGAGTATGGAGGGCGCGATGAGGAAATCCTGGGCCACGGCTGCCGGCATGCACGCGAAGAAGGATGGCCACTGTACCCGATCGGACGGGGGTTTTCAGCCGCTTGGCCGACTCGCCTATACTGCCTGCATGCGCCGCTTGCACGCACTGAGGGCCGGATGCTGGATGCTGTCGGGCGCGTTGCTCGCGCTCGGCGCGAACGCCCAGACCACGCCGCCCGACGGCAGGGAAAAACCCGCGGCGGCGGCCACGAACGCGGGCGCGAAGAGCGAGCAGGGCGGCAAGCCGCCGCTCGCGATCGCCCCGGACGCCGGGCGCGAACAGGCGATCGTCGATGCCGTGAGCGCGCGCGTGCCCGCCGCCGAGGTGTTGCTGCTGGAGGTCGACAAGGCGAAGGTGCTCGCGCTCTACAGGGAGCAGACCGGCCGTGAGCGGCGCGGCGCGGTGCTCCTGCTGCACGCCATGGACGACACCGCCGATGAGCCGGGCCTGATCCATGCCCTGCGCACCGGGCTGCCCGCGGCCGGCTGGTCGACCCTCTCGCTGCAGCTGCCGGTGCTGCCGGCCGGCTCGCCGCGCGTGGCCTACGGCGGCACCCAGGAGCTCGCGCGCAAGCGCATCGCCGCCGCGCTCGCCAGGCTCTCGGAGTTCAAGCCCGCGGCGATCGCGATCGTCGGCCAGGAGCTGGGCGCGTCGCTCGCCCTTGCCACCGCCACCGGCGCCCGGGAGATCAGGGGCGTGGTGGCATTGAGCCTCTCCTCCGCCGACGGCCTCAACCCGCCGGCGACCACGGTCCCGGCGATGAACGAGCTCGAGGTGCCGCTGCTCGATATCTCCGGGGAATTCGCCGATCCCGCGCAGCGCAGCCTCACCGATCAGCGCGCCAGCGCGGCACGCGCGGCGCAGTACACCGGCTACAGCCAGACCACCGTGCCCGGCGTCGACGACATGCTCGACGGCGGCGCCGAGGTCGTCGTCGCGCGCGTGCGCGCCTGGCTCGGCCGCCATGCCACCGGCGCTGCCGCCGCGCCCGGGCCGCTGCAGGATCTCCATGCTGAGGTCGTAGCGGGCCACCGGATAGTTCATGTGGCCGACCACTTCCTGAATGCTCACGTCAATGTGGTCGCCCGTCCCGCCGTTGGCGTCGCGCTCCCGCAGCGCGAAGAGGGTGGAGAACGCCGCGTGGATGCTGGTCAGCTCGTAGCCCTGATCGAAGGGGGCGTTGCAGGGCGGCATGTCCGGGTCGCCCTGGAGCGACAGCAGGCCCGACATGGCGTTGGCGACCAGGTCATTGCCCTGGAACTGGCTGTACGGCCCGGTCTGCCCGAACGGCGTCACTGAGGTCAGCACGATGCCCGGGTTGATCGCCCGCAGGTCGTCGTAGCCAAGGCCGATGCTGGCGAGGTAGCCGGGCCGGAAGCTCTCGATAACCACGTCCACGGTGGGGATCAGCGAGCGCAACTGCTGGCG
>JAJVIQ010000026.1 GCA_022071965.1 Gammaproteobacteria bacterium | reverse complement strand
GATGGGACCTCTCGGCCATATCCCTCCCGCAGAAGCTGAGGCAAACTACCACAGGCAACTTAACCGTCGGCCTGCGATGGCGGCGTAACTTAAACCGAACAGCCTCCCCGATACCCGGGGCGATTCATGGTGGACCCGGTAGGGCTGCTGTCCGCATGCTCTCGCGGAATGGTGATGATCGAGGTTCCTGCGTACGATCCGGATATTCCGGAGCAGTTCGAGGATCAGGAGGGGCATCTGAATTTCTTCAATCAGACAAGTTTGAAGTGCCTGCTGATCCGGTTGGGATTCGAGCCGGTCGTACTGGATGGATTCGGGCCGTCGATGGACACGTACTGGCGGCCGCGGAATATCTGGAAGCGGCGGCTGGGCCGATTTTTTTCGCAAGACCATTTCATGGGTCGATACAGGTCGCGTTGCAGCCGTGGCATCTGGCTCAGAGCTCTGGCGAGGGGCAGCATGTGCGCGTCTTAGCCATAATTCCCGCACGCGGTGGATCGAAAGGTATTGCGCGAAAGAACCTCGTCGATATTGCAGAGGCGCCGCTGGTCGTGCATTCGATAAGACACGCGAGGCTTTCGCGCAGGATAGATCGCGTTCTGGTCTCTACGGACGATGAGGAGATTCGCGACGTTGCGCTCGCTGCGGGCGCCGAGACACCCTTCCTGCGGCCTGCGGAGCTTGCGCAGGACGAGATCCTGGATCTGCCGGTGTTCGAGCACGCCCTGAGGCACCTGGAATCGCACGAGGGATATGTGCCGGACTTGGTGGTGCATTTGCGGCCGACCGCGCCGCTGCGCCGCCCGCATTGGATCGACGAGGCCATCGAGCTGCTCGAAACGCATCCCGACGCCGATTCAGTTCGATCGGTGTCGCCCCCGGACAAGCATCCCTATCGGATATTCAGGATTGCGCCCACGGGTTACCTCGATCCGGTGATGAAACACGAACATCCTCAGCCTTACCTGCTGCGCAGGCAGGATCTGCCGGCGATGTACTACTACAATTGCGTGATCGACGTGACCCGGCCGCGCACGATATTCGGCAAGGGTTCTATGACAGGCGACCGCATGCTTCCCTACGTCATGTCGGCCGAGGATTCGTTTGATATCGACTCGGAGCGCGATCTCGCAGTCGCGCGCCTGTTCGCGGGGCGATTCCCATGAGAGTGCTCGTGCTTGGTGCCGGCATGTACGTAACGGGGCGGGACGGAACCGGCAACGGCACCATACTTTCAGCGCTCTTCCAGTATGCCCGCCATTCTCCGGTATCGGAGGTGACGGTCGTTGCGCGCTCGCAGGGCAACGGGCCGAAGGTGGCTCAAGCGGCCGAGCGCACGGCAACGTTGCTTCGGACCAGCCTCGCTGTCGCCTATCAGCCGATTCCTGGGACCGATCTGGAGGCGGAAACGGCAAGGTTGTGCGGGGCCGAGCGCTACGACTGCGCTATCGTCAGCCTGCCTGATCACCTTCATGCCCCTGCGATTCGGGCGCTGATGCGTGAGGGGGTGCCGACGCTCGTCGTAAAGCCGTTCACGTCCACGCTTCGCGATGCGCTCGAGATACTTGCCTTGCAGCGCAAAACCGGGACGTACGGCGCCGTCGAGTTCCATAAGCGCTTCGACGAGAGTAACCGCTACGCGAAGCGAGCGCTCGAGGATGGGCTGATCGGCAGGCCGCTGTACATGAGCGTTGACTACAGCCAGAGGATATCGATACCGACACGGGTGTTCCGCGACTGGGTTGCCAGGACCAATATCTTTCAGTATCTCGGCGTGCATTACGTGGATCTTGCCTATTTCCTTCTCGGATACCAGCCGAGCATGGTGTCGGCTTATGGCACGAGCGGCGCTCTGCGGGCGCAGGGAATAGATGCGTTCGATTCCATACACGTGATGCTGGAGTGGGAGGGGGGCACGAGGGAGGAACGACTCATCAGCCAGTTCAATACCAACTGGATCGATCCGGAATGCACGAGTGCGATGTCGGACCAGCGATTCAAGATTGTCGGCACGGCAGGCAGGTTGGAGCTAGATCAACGTAATCGTGGAATTGAACTAGTGAGCGCATCTTCGGGGATCCGTCACGTCAATCCTTACTTCTCCGAGTACCTGCCAGATCCCGACGGTCATCCGGAGTTTCAGGGGTACGGATACAGGAGCATCGCCTGCTTTCTGGACGATGTGACCAGCCTTCGCAATGGTACCGTGACGTTCGAGGCGCTCGAACGGAACCGACCAACATTCCGGCAGGCCGCCGTTTCGACTGCGGTCATCGACGCAGTGAACTCGGCGTTGGCGTCGCCTCACGAGTGGAGACGGGTCGATGGTTTACCTGCATAGCGTTCTTCTCCGTGATTTGCTGCGCGAGGGGCTGATCACTCGTGGCGTCGAGCACTTCGCTGCCGCGCACGTCGCCGACTCGCTGGTGGAAACCTCGCTGCGTGGCGTTGATTCCCATGGGGTGCATCTCTATCCCCACTATTGTCGCGCCGTCGAGGGTGGCCGAATCAATGCAAGGCCGAGTATCCGCATCTCTCGGACAGCCGCGTCCGCGGCGGCCGTCGACGCCGACCACGCGTTCGGCCACCACGCCGGGGCGGTGGCAATCGATGCGGCAGTGGGGATGGCGCGTGAGACTGGCGTCGGGGCCGTGTCGGTGGCGAATTCCTCGCACTTCGGCGCTGCCGCCTACTTCGCGCTGAGGGCAGCGCGGGCAGGGTTCCTCGGCATGGCATTCTGCAACGCCGACGCGCTGGTCAAGGTCTACAACGGAAAGAGCAGTTTTTTCGGCACCAATCCCATCTGCTTTTGCGCACCGCTGTCGGGCGAAGAGCCGTTCTGCCTCGACATGGCGACATCGCTTGCCGCCTGGAACAAGGTCAAGAACGCCCGTACGGCTGGCTCGACCATTCCGCAGGGATGGGCCTTCGACGAGTCTGGCGTGGGCGTAATCGACCCTCGCAGGGCGCGAAGCCTCGCGCCGCTGGGAGGGTACAAGGGCTTCGATCTCGGCATGATGGTGGATGTCCTTTGCGCCCTGCTTGCGAATGGTCCCATGAGCAGGGACATACCCCCGATGTTCGACGCGCCGCTGTCCGTCCGTCGCAGGGTTTCGCATTTCTTTATCGCCTTGGACATCTCGAAGTTCGTGCCGCTGAATGTGTTCATGGACCGATTGCGGGAGATGGCGGGGCGCGTGCGTGCGACGCCGGCCATGGAAGGCGCTGACGATGCGGTGATGGTTGCCGGGGACCCGGAGAAGCGTTGCTACGCTGTTCGAATCGTCGAAGGCATCCCGATGACGGACGAGCGGTTCGCGGATCTCTTGGGCGTGATCCCTGGTGTAGCCGCAGCGCGAGTATCCAGATGACGAGATGGGTCGACGTTGTCAACTTCAACGCCGATGCCTCCTGCCTCGACACGGCGCGCTGGCTCAGCGCGCTCGAGGGGGGCGAGGAGTCGGAGTTCTGCCGGTGGCTGCGGCTGTACGTGGAACTCGGCAGAAAGATAGTCCTTGGCCTGACCGGTGCGACTATCGCCGATGTCGAAATCCACAATCCGGAAGCCAAGGGTGTCCTTCGCGAGAATCCCGCGATATTCGAGGCCGTGGTCAGGCCGTTCTCTCACGACATCGCGCTCATCCGGGCGTCGAAGGGGTTCTCGCTGAATCTCGAGTTGGGGGCACGTGCGATCGGAGGGATGTTCTCGCGGGTGTCGCAGTTCTACCTGCCCCCGGAGTTCATGCTCTCGAACGAGCAGGTTGCGATCCTGGCAGCCTCGGGGTACGCGGGAATCTTCGTGAACGCCTCACGCCTGGCATCGGATATGCGGGCGCGGGTTCCGGATCGACCCTATCAGGTGCGTGGACTTGGCGGAACGCGGCTGCCGTGCCTCCCCGTACGGGGTAGACTGACCGATGCCTACCTCGATGCCTTGCACCGTTACGACCCAGAGTCGTGGAACGATGCGCTCCGGAATTGCGAAGCGGACACGGTGGTTTGCTGGCGTGATGGAGAGAGTGCCTTCCTGCTGCCCGATGGGCTCGAACGCGAACGACATTGGCTTGCTGGCGAGCGCTGTGGGAAGCGCGCCTTTCTATCCCAGATCGAAAGCGAATATCTCGCGCCCGAGTCGCTGGCAGCAGAGCATCTGCAATCCTACCCCGTCCACTCGTTCCTCGCCTGGATGAAGGAATTCCGGATGATGGGCTACCTGGGAAGGCTGCATAGAATGGAGACGGAGCCGCACACGTTCTCGACGGAACAACTGGTGCTATGGCTGCAGGCGATAAACTCGGACGTGATGTCCGCGGTGGAGAAGCGATCGCCGCAGATCGCCCTCCTTCCGAAGGCTGGCGCGGATGCGCCGATCACGCACACCTTGTTTCGCGCCGAGCGGGGCTTCGAAGGCGAGGAGTGCCTCGCGCTGCTCGAGCGAAGCCTGGAGGGCGACGCCGGGGCCTTCGAGCGCTTTATCGAACGCGGCGAGCCCCTGTCGAGGAAGGTGCGCGGGCGGCACGAGTATCTTCGGCGTCTGAATAAGTGATCGGAAATCGATTCCAGTCACGATGCTGTCACCAAGGCGGGCGTACTGCCCGGGAAGAGTTGGCATACCCGCATGAATCGCCGCACGGCCGCCATCAGCATGTCCAGGCTCTGGTAGCAATGATTGCGCGTAACCGTGTCGTGCAGCTGCTTCCACAACCGCTCGATACGATTGGCCCAGGGACGGTAGGCCGGTTGAAACAGCAGCTGCACGCGCCCGTGACGCGCCGGCCATCCCGAGAGCATCGGCGAGCGATCGCGCCCGTACAGTATACGCCACTGTCGCAGCACCCGGCACGAGGCGCCATAGACTCGCGAGGCCGCACTAATATTGCCGCCCAGCGCGTGCAGCGTCAGCAGCTCCTGTGCACGCCGGATCTGATCAACGTCCCGGGACTTCTTCATCGCGCGCTGCAGCCGACGCCTGACCGGCCGCGGCATCTCCAGTACACTAACTCTTATCGGGCAGTCTCCTTGGAATTCGATCAATCTCGGCAAGCGATCCGATCTCCAAGCGCTACCCGAATTCCTTCAACGGGTACATGTTTCTGCTCAGTTATTTAGCGCCGAACCAGACATGAAGGCAGCCGAAGCCGTCGATGTTGTTTGCGTCATACATCAGGACGTGCCGATGGAGGCGTTGCGCCACGCCTGCCGCGGGCTGTCAGCCACGCGCATCATAATTCTTACGACCCACCAACCTTTCTCCAATGAGATTCAGGAGTTGCGGCGCATTGGCAGCGACGTCCGAATTTTACCGTTTGCAGATCTACTGAGCGACGAAGAACTGGCCGAGTGCGATGCCGCAGCAACGAGTCACTGCAGGGGCACATCATCGGGTGCAAGCCGAAACCGTTATGTGCGTCGGTTCATGGCTGAATGTCGGCGCGTGAAGAACCGCGCCGTATGCGAGAGAATCCTCTTACAGTATCAACCGCGCCGAATGTTCGTCGCCGAGGACCTGGGAATCGACAGCGAGACTTGGATTGCGGCTGGTGCGCAGTCGCTATCATGCCCTCCGCTGCCTGCGCGGTCGCCCGGCTTCCTTGCACTATTCGGGCGCGCGGTGCTGCAGGAGATGAACGTAATCCCGTCAATGTCTGACGACACAACGCATCGATCTGCCGTCGTGTTCGGCCCGATGCATCGCATTGCCATCCGGGAGAATGTAATGGTTCTGCGCAAGCGATGGCTGAGCCCGAATGCGATCCGCCGGATGGCTGGAGTAGGGTTGGTCAGCCGATCGGTGCGCTCGATGCTGGCGGGCTACGGCGCAAACATAGACTTCGATTTGTGCACGACGGTGCACGGGTATTCGGCGGCAATGAGCGAACTCGCGGCCCAGCTGGGGCAGCCATTGCGCATTCTGGTAGATGGACACCATCCTTCCAACTACTCAATATCTTATCTGGACGCGTTTGACGAGAGCGTGTTCGTAGTGGCTAATCACATCAGCGCAAAATGGTTCCAGCTTCACGGTAGGGCTGTTGTACCGGTCTCATGGTTCCAGGCCTCTGAACGTTTTGAATCGTGCGAGATCCAGGCAATTCGCAATGTCATGCTTGTCTTGAATCATGCCGGTGATTGGTCGGCCCTTATCAATCGTTCCGATACTGACCGTCTGACCGAGGAGTTCGCCGAGCTCGCTGGCTGTCACCCTGGATTGCAGTTCATCATTAGAATGCACCCAAGCATGGCAACGCCCGATCATGAGGGGGTGAGATCCATGCAGCGGATCAGGACGTTCGTGGCTGGCGTCGGTTACGAAAATCTCTCGGTATCAGATCGAGCGCTCTCGGAGGATCTAGCGCGATGCGAGCTGTACGTGTCGGAATATTCCCAGGTCCTGATAGATGCCTGGAAATGTGGGCGACTGGGCGTGGCGTTCAATCTCACTGAGCGACGTTCGTTCATGGACGACTATAGGAGGCTCGGCTTCCCGCATGTGGAAGGACGGGGGGAATTGAAAGAATGGTTCACGACGATGCTGAGTGCGCCGACGCGGGTCTGTGCGGCGCAAAACATGGCGGTAGCGCGATTTAATCGGGATCAGGAGAAGTGGGAACAGCGAGCGAGCGGCTTTACGCGGGCGATGAGACCGACCCGTGTCGATTGCCAATCGTAGGTCACTGCGCGGCGAGACCTCAATGTGACTTTCTGCGATTAGGGAATCTCTGAACAAGCGGCGAAAAATGTCGTCACTGCATTCATACGAGGTTCTTCCGCGTGAAATGTCGGTCGATAGACCGATTTGTCGTCGCCTGCGGAGCTGTTCGCGCCCCGCTCGGTGTCCTGCGGGTGCATTACGCCCCCGACAGGCGCAACAGCCGCCGGCGCATCAGATACAGATTGGCCAGCGCGCAGCTCACGAACAATCGATGCGCGTTCTTCGCCAGCCCCTTGTAGCGGGTCTTCACGAACCCGAACACCCGCTTGATGACGAAGAAGGCGTGCTCGACCTTGGCGCGTACGCGGGACCTGGTTTGGTTCTTCGCCCGCTGTACTTCATCCACACAGCCTTTGTAGCGATAGCGACGGTGGGTGAAATCTTTCGCCTTCGGCGCGTGCCTGGCGAGCGCCTCGCCCTGGCCCTGGTAGGCCGGATCGCCCCAGATGCGGGTCTCCTCCCCATGCAGCAAGTCCGGCAGGCAGGCGGCATCGTGCACATTGGCCGGTGTCGCGGCCACGGCGTGGATGACCTTGGTCTTGCTGTCGACACCGATGTGCGCCTTCATGCCGAAGTACCACTGATTGCCTTTCCTGGTCTGGCACATGTCGGGGTCGCGCTTCTTCTCCTTGTTCTTCGTGGACGGCGGGGCAGCAATGATGGTGGCATCGACAATCGTGCCGGTGCCGATCTTGACCCCCTGCGCCTCCAGGTGACGATGCCCCTCCTGGAACAGCTTCACGCCCAGGTTGTGCTTCTCCAGCAGATGGCGGAAGCGCAGCACCGTGGACTCATCCGGCGCCGGCGCATCGGCCAGATCCACCCCGGCGAAGCGGCGCATCGAGACCGAGTCGTACAGCGCCTCTTCCACGCCCGGATCCGAGAGATTGAACCATTGCTGCAGGAAGTACACCCGCAGCATCATCTCCAGCTCCCTGGGCGGGCGACCGTCGCCGGCCTTCGGGTATTTCGGCGCAATCAGCCTGCACAGCTCGGCCCATGGCACGATGCGCTCCATCTCGGCCAGAAACTTCGCCCGCTTCGTCGTCCTGGAGAACTTCTCAAAGCCCGTGCCCAGGATCAGCTGTTTGCTCATTGCCGTCTCCGATGTGTTTCGGTGTGCCTACCGATCAGATCGTGGACTTTTGCAGAGGTTCCTTAGACAGGGCATGCTCCGTGAAGCTTTCATTCCAGTACTTAGCCAGGCAGCACAAGGCGGTGATCCGCAAATGGAGCCCGCAAGGAATGAGGGATCTGTTCAATCGCTGGACGGGGAATGCGATTCGATATCGCGGTGTATACCCTGATTGGGAAAGCGCCGTACGCGCAGCTGGGGGCTATGCTGATGAAGCACTGTTCACGTGCCTGGAAGCGGCCGCGCTCTCGGTCAATCGAGGTGAGGCCGCATGGGAGCAGGATGGTGTTGTATACGATCGAGTCCTCGATCATTCGCAAATGCTGCTTTGCATCGCGCGCGTTGCGTTGTCGCGCGGCGGCCGACTATCGGTGCTGGACTACGGCGGTGCACTTGGAAGCACGTATCGACAATGTCAGGCAACCCTACCTGAGGTGAGCTATCTGCAATGGTGCATCGTCGAGCAGCCGCGGTTTGTTGCCAGTGGCCGGCGCCACTTTCAGACATCGGAACTTGTTTTCGAAGATAGTCTAGAGCGCGCGTTGCGGCATGGCACCCCTGATGCCGTGATCCTCTCCAGCGTCCTGCAATACCTGAAAGATCCCTATGGCCTGTTGCAGAGTCTAATGAACGTGCAGATCGAGTACCTCATAGTCGATCGTCACCCATGCTCAATGACAGATGAAGTGCTCACCGTGCAGGTTGTGCCCCGTAGGCTCTATGCGGCAAGTTATCCGTCATGGCTTTTCGACGAAAGCAAGTTCGCATCGCAGCTCGGTGAACAATATGATCTCCTCACCGAGTGGGAAGGCAAGGATCCGCCAATCCGCGGACCAGGGATCGGCGCGACCTTTAAGGGATCATTCTGGAGAAGGCGGACGCAGGCATGAACGGTTTGCTCCGTAGAGCGATGTTCGAGGTGCCCTGGTGGGCGGTTTTCGTCAATCCTTGGTTCTTGCCGCGACGCGCGCTCTGGAGGGCTATGCAGGGAGCATCCGGGCTGCTGAGGGGACGCATACTTGATGTGGGCTGCGGTGTACAACCGTATCGTCCATTGCTGAGGATGGTTGATTCGGTCATTGGTCTTGAGGTGGATGCCGAGCAGGACAGAGGGAATAAGCGCGCCGACGTGTTCTACGATGGCATTGCCATGCCTTTCGACGCGGAATCATTTGACGGCGTGATCTGCAATCAGGTGCTGGAGCATGTGTTCGATCCTGAGTCATTCATGGGGGAGATACGCAGGGTGCTGGTCGCCGACGGCAAGCTGGTGCTGTCTGTGCCCTTCTTTTGGCCGGAACATGAGCGTCCACGGGACAGCCAGCGATATACATCCTACGGCGTGCGAGAGCTTCTGCATCGCAACGGTTTTGAGATCATCGAGCAGCAGAAACTGGTTGGCGGCGGATCGGCACTCCTGGCGCTCGTGGCCGAGTGGTTAAACGCCAATTTGCGACGCCTGCCATTGCCTATAAGGCTCGCTGCACGGGCGTTCGCCATCGCGCCTTTGTCGAGCCTCGGTGCGGTCATCGCGGTCGCCACGCGAAGCGATCCGGAGTTGTATCTGGACAATTTTGTCATAGCGCGCAGGCGGCCATAGTGTCGAGATGCACGTGAACCTTGCCGACAAGCGCGTTCTGATCACCGGCGGGGCAGGGCTCATCGGCTCTGCGATCGCGATGCGGCTGGTCGGGATGAAGGCGGACGTGACCGTTGTCGACGCGCTGCTCCCACAGCATGGAGGCAACCGCCGCAACCTTCAGGATGTCGCGGATCACATCAAGATGATCGTGGCCGATCTGCGGGATCCCGCAGGTGTGGATGGGCTCGTGGACGGCGTCGACGTCGTGTTCAATCTTGCCGGACAGTCAAGTCATCTTGACTCGATGACAGATCCTCTCGCCGATCTGGATATCAACAGCCGGGCACAGGTTGGGATACTCGAGGCGCTCCGCCGCGCCAGCCCGCTTGCAAAGGTAATTTTTGCAAGCACGCGACAGGTGTACGGGCGGCCCAGGTATCTGCCCGTCGATGAGGCGCATCCGGTCCATCCGGTCGATGTGAACGGAATTAACAAATTGTCCGGCGAATGGTTTCATCGCCTGTATCACGAGGTCTACGGATTGCAAACCAGCGTGCTGAGGCTCACGAACACCTATGGCCCGGGCATGCGCATCGTGGACGCCAGACAGACCTTCCTCGGAGTCTGGATCCTGCATCTGCTCAGAGGCGAGCCCTTCGAGATCTGGGGCGGCGCCCAGCTGCGGGATTTCAATTACGTGGAGGACGTGGCAGACGCCTTCCTCGCTGCAGCTGTCAGCGACAAGGCGGACGGACGGGTGTTCAATCTGGGCTCTCGTGAAGTGGTCAGTCTGCGCCAGGTGGGGGAGATGCTCGTTGATCTCAATGGCGGCGGCCGGTTCGAGATCAGGGATTTTCCGGAGGAACGCCGCAGGATCGATATTGGGGATTGCCACTGTGACTTTGCGGCAATCGAAACAACGCTCGGATGGCAGCCCCGGATGTCGCTAAGGAACGGTTTGCAGAGAACGCTGGAGTATTACCGGCACAACATGGGGCATTACGCTTGATTCCCCAATCGAGTCCTGTCTCTGCCTATCTCGCGCGGCGGAATGAGATCGATGCCGCCATTCGGCGCGTCCTGGCGAGCGGCCGGTACATACTTGGCGATGAGGTACGGCAGTTCGAAGTCGAGTTTGCGGCCGCGCATCGCGCCATCTGGGCGACGGGGGTGGCGAGCGGCACGGACGCAGTGGAGCTTGCCCTGCGCGTGCTCGGGGTCGGCCCGGGTGACGGTGTGCTGACGGTGTCGCACACGGCGGTGGCGACCGTGGCGGCAATCGCGCGGGTCGGCGCGGTTCCACTGTTCGTGGACGTGGACCGGGAGCGATACACCATGTCGCCTGGGAGCCTGCACGATGCGCTCGGCCGCACGGCAGGCAGGGCCAAAGCGGTCGTGGCCGTGCATCTGTACGGTCAACCGGCGGATATGCCGGAGATACTTGCTCTTGCCCGTGCGCATGCATTGCCAGTCGTTGAAGACTGCGCACAGGCGCACGGTGCCAGTCTTGGCGGGCGCCGTGTCGGTACGTGGGGCGACCTCGGAACCTTCAGTTTCTACCCGACCAAGAATCTCGGTGCGTTCGGTGATGGCGGCGCGGTGGTAGGGGCGGACGAGCGCCATCTGGACGCCCTGCGGGCGATGCGCGAGTACGGCTGGGAGAGCCGGTACGTGAGCCGGCAGTTCGGAGTCAATTCGCGGCTGGATGAGCTGCAGGCGGCGGTTCTGCGCGTGCGACTGGCCGCGTTGGACGATGACAATCGCCGCCGGCGGCTCATTGCGGATCGGTACGATGAGGGGATTCGCGCTGACAGCATCATCAAACCCCGGCGATTCCCTGGCGCGGAGCATGTCTTTCATCAATACGTCATTCAGGCCCCGCAACGTGATCACCTGCAGAAGGCCCTGGCTGACCATGGAGTAGCGACTCTGGTTCACTACCCCAAGGCCGTTCATCAGCAGCCTGCCTATGATGGCGAGTCATTTCGACCCGTCGCACTGCCGAACACGGAAGGCGTCGTTTCACGGGTGTTGAGCCTGCCGATGTTTCCGGAGATGACATTGGAGCAGGTCGAGGCGGTTTGTGCAGCAGTCACGCGGTGCGCGCGGTACCCCGACGGAGCGTCTGGCCGTTCATGAATCACTTCTGCACATACTTCGACAGCAATTACCTTATCAGGGGCCTGACTCTTTACCGCTCGCTGGAGGCCTGCGTTGGCGATTTCCGTCTCCATGTGCTGGCATTGGACGAGACCGTCGCCGACATACTTCGTCGGCTGAACACGCCAAATGTGAACGTCGTCGATCTGTCCATGCTCGAAAGGTGGGAACCCCGCTACCAATCCGCAAGGCGCAATCGCAGCCTCGTCGAGTACTACTTTACCCTGAGTCCAGGGCTGCCCTTATACCTCATGCAGACGAAAGAGGAGATCGATCTGATCACGTACATCGACGCCGATCTCTTCTTCTATGAGTCGCCGGCGGTGCTGATGAATGAGCTTGGGTCGAGGTCAATCCTGATCACCCAACACCGGTACGCGCCTCACCTGAAAGACCATGTCAAGTATGGCCGCTACAACGTGCAGTACCAGAGTTTTCGCAGGGACGAGACCGGTCTGCGATGCTTGAAGCGCTGGCACGAGCAGTGTCTGGAGTGGTGCTACGACCGGGTCGAACCGGATCGATATGCGGACCAGAAGTACCTGGACGAATGGCCAGGGCTGTACGGCGATGCCGTGGCGGTCTCGACTCACAAGGGAGCCGGCGTGGCCCCCTGGAACTGGTCGACGGAGAGCATAGAGCACACGCCGAATGGTTTGGGGGTTGGCGGGCATCCACTGCTGTTCTTTCATTTCCACGGCGTCAAGCTGTTTGGTCCGCACGCCATATCCAACGGTTTGCTCGACTGGGGGATGATGCCCTGGAAGCTGCGCCGGCGGCTGTATTCAGATTACGTCCGGGAAATGCGTAGGACACGGGCTTGGGTGCGGACGCAGACGGGCCTGAAGCTGCCGCTGCGCGACAGGATCCGGCGCGGAAAAGGGATCCGCGTCGATACACTGGGCGAGATTGCCCGGAAGGCGTGGGCGCAGTTGATGATCATTCCCTGAGAACTCGGGCTCCTCTATGCGAGTCCTAGTTCTGAGCAAGCGGCGTCCCATGGGACGAGACCTTCTTATTCATCCGTACGGACGTTTCTATCACCTATTCAAATCACTCTCTGCGAACGGGCATGAAGTTGCCGTGGCTCTGCTTGATTACGCATATGGAGATCATGCCGAGAAGACGTTCGGCCGACTTCGCATGATCAGCGCACCTCTGCTCCCTAGCTGTGGATTCCGGTATCTGCGTTGTGTCAGAGATCTCGTCGAGGCGATGCGGCCGGACTGGATCATCGGCGCGTCGGATACGTACTTCGGAATCCTAGCCGAGCGTTATGGCAGACTTTACGGGCTGCGCTCGCTAATCGATGCGTACGACAATTTCGAGGGGTATCTTCCGTGGTGCTGGCCGTTGCATCTGCTCTGGCGCGACGCGCTCCGGCGTGCAACTGCTGTTACCGCGGCGGGGCCAGCGCTGCTCGAAGCAATGAGTCGGGAGCGTGCCGGCAAGCCGGGCTTGGTGGTGCCCATGGCGGTCGATCCAATTGGATTCCGAGAGAGATCGAGAATGGAAGCGCGCCGCGCACTTAATTTGCCTGAGGGCGAGATGCTGATCGGATATTGCGGGTCGGTGTTCCCGAGCCGGGGAATTGCCGTGCTCTTCGATGCGGTCGCGCACCTCCAGCGGCGGCTGCCCGCCGTGCGGCTGGTCTTGAGCGGCCGCCTGCATAGGAAAATACGGCTCCCGGGCGACGCACTTTGGCTGGGTTATCTTCCGGATTCGGTGATTCCGCTCCTCATGTCGTCGCTCGATGTTCTTGCGGTGCTGAACAAGGCGTCGAAGTTCGGCAATTTCAGCTATCCAGTCAAGCTTTACGAGGCCATGAGTTGTGCGGTTCCGGCCGTGGCAACCAAGACACCGGCGACGGAATGGATATTCGCCGCGCACCCAGAACTCCTTTTCCAGGCCGATAACGCTTCGGACCTAGCGAATAAGCTGACGCGGGCCGTACAGATGGGACGCATAGACTACGGACATCAGAAATCCTGGGACGAGGTCGCTGCACGATTGGAGAAGTTTCTCCTGTCCCAGCCGCAGCAGCTTACGACTGAAGCATAGTTGACAACTCGGGGATCAGCTTCGGCGTCGATGCAAGTATGTTTCCGCTCTGCAGGAACCGGTCGCCGCCATCGGGCTCGCTCACCAGACCTCCGGCCTCGAGGATGAGCAGCGCGCCCGCGGCCATGTCCCACTCCCTGAGCCCATACTCCCAGAATCCGTCCAGTCGCCCGCAGGCGACATAGGCGAGGTCCAGTGAGGCCGCGCCGGCACGGCGCACGCCGGCGGTGGTCTGCATCAGCGCCTTCAATCCGATCATGTAACGGTCGATGTTCGCGTTCTCGCGAAACGGGAAGCCCGTGCCGATCAGCGCGCCCTCTAGCGTGCGCTGCCTGCTCACGCGGATCTTGCGATCGTTCAGGACCGCGCCGCTGCCACGACTTGCGACGAACAGTTCCTGCTTGAGCGGATCGTAAACCACGCCATGGGCGAGCTCGCCCTTGTGCTTGCACGCGATCGATACCGCGAATTGGGGGAAGCCGTGCAGGAAGTTGGTGGTGCCATCCAGCGGATCGATGACCCACTCGTATTCGCCGCCGTCGTGACGCCCGCTCTCCTCGGCAAGAATTGCGTGGCCAGGGTAGGCGGTGCGGATGATGTCGATGATGGCGCCCTCGCACCTGCGATCGACCTCGCTCACGAAATCGTTGCGGCTCTTTGCGCTGACGTCGAGCTGCGGCGCCCTGTCGACGTAGCGCAGGATGATATCGCCGGCCTTGCGGGCTGCGCGTACGGCAATGTTCACGAAGGGGTGCATGAATGCGGGGATCTCTGGATCGATGTGCTGCAATCGTCCTGCCGGGGCGCCGGCGATCGCGCCGCCGCGCGGCGCGGCGTTCAACTCGAGGCCAGGTCACACAAGGGCCGGGGTGCCGTCGGCGCAGCCGGCAGGGATTGTACCCGACGAATCGTTGCCGTGGGGCACCCGGACTCTGCACAATGCCAGCGATGATGAGTCCGCTGACCCGCATTCGCGTCGTCCTCGTCGAGCCCACCCACCCCGGCAACATCGGTGCGGCGGCGCGGGCGATGAAGACCATGGGGCTGCGCAGCCTGGCGCTGGTCAGGCCTCACGAGTTCCCGTGCGCGACGGCCACGGCCATGGCCGCCGGCGCCGATGACCTGCTGGTGCGCGCGCAGGTCACCGACAGTCTGCAGGCGGCCCTCGGCGGCTGCGGCTGGGTCATCGGCACCAGCGCCCGCACCCGCACCATCCCCTGGCCGGTCCACGATCCGCGGGAGGCCGCGGCGCGCGCACTGGCGATGGCAGAGGAGGCCGAGATCGCGGTGGTCTTCGGCCGCGAGCACGCGGGCCTCACCAACGACGAGCTGGAGCTCTGTCAGGCGGTGGTTCAAATCCCGAGTGATCCCCACTTCAGCTCCCTGAACCTCGGCGCCGCCGTGCAGGTGCTGGCCTACGAGTTGCGCATGCAATGGCTGGCGCGGCAGCAGTCGGCCGCCGTGGCGACGGTGAACGACGCCCCGCCCGCTACCAGCGACGACATGGCGCGGCTGTACGCCCACCTGGAGGAGACGATGATCGAAACGGGATTTCTCGACCCCGCCAAGCCGCGGCGGCTGATGCGGCGCGTCCGTCGCCTTTTCAACCGCGCCGGCCTGGATCGCAACGAGGTGAACATCATCCGTGGATTCCTCACGGCCGTGCGGGGCAAGCGGGGCGACGGCCGAGGCGGCACCGCCGATCAGACGTAACGCACGTGCGGCCCGGCGCCGTCGGCAGGCTCGATCTCGCCGAGCTTCCACGCTGATTCCCCCGCGGCGCGCAGAAAGGTCAGCGCGGCATTCAGGTGCTCGGGGCCGATGACTATTGTCATGCCGACCCCGCAATTGAACGTCCGGAACATCTCCCGGCCCGTCACGCCGCCCGTCTCCTGCAGCCACTGGAACACCGCGGGGCGCTTCCACGATGCGGTCGAAACGGCCGCCGCGCACCCTTCGGGGAGGATGCGCGGGACATTCTCCGTGATGCCGCCGCCGGTGATGTGCGCGATGCCCTTCACCGGCATCTCCTGCAGCAGCGCGAGCACGGTCTTCACGTAGATGCGCGTCGGTTCCAGCAGCATCTGGCCCAGCGTCCTGCCGTCTGCAAACTCCGCGTGCAGGTCGGCCCCGGAGACGTCGACGATCTTGCGGATGAGCGAGTAGCCGTTGGAGTGCGGGCCGCTGGACGCGAGGGCGAGTACCACGTCGCCCGGGGCGATGGTGCTGCCGTCGATGATCTCGTCCTTTTCGACCAGCCCCACCGCGAAACCGGCAAGATCGTATTCATTCTTCGGGAAGGCGTTCGGGTGCTCGGCCGTCTCCCCGCCGATCAGCGCGCAGCCGGCGAGCTCGCAACCGTGTGCAATGCCTTTGATGACGTCGGTGGCAACCGTCACGTCCAGCCGCTCGCACACGTAGTAGTCGAGGAAAAAGATGGGTTCAGCACCCAGCACCAATATGTCGTTCACGCTCATCGCCACCAGATCGACGCCGATGGTGTCGTGCCTGCCCAGTTCGAAGGCGAGCTTGAGCTTGGTGCCGACACCGTCGGCGCCGGCTACCATGACCGGATTCCGGAACCGCTTCGAGACCTCCACCAGGGCGCCGAAGCCGCCAATCCCGCCGAGCACCTCCGGGCGCATTGTCCGGCGCGCCAGCGGCTTGATGTTCTCGACGAGTGCCTCGCCCGCGTCGATGTCGACGCCGGCGTCCTTGTAGCCGAGAGTGGGGGTGGGTGTGTCCGGGTCTTTCACGCGGCAATGTTAGCCGCCACCCCCGGGGGGCGGCAAACTTGACGCGGGCCGAAGCCATCGCATAGCGTGCACCCGTTCCGGCCACCTCCTCCGGCAGATCGATCGTCACGCCATGCGAAGACTTGAAGCGATGATTCGCGAAGCGCTGCTTGCGGGCCTCGTCGCGCTTTTTGGCGCGGCGGCCGTGATCCTCCATGGCGCCCGCGCGGCCGAGGTTTCCAGCCTCAATGAGGCCCTGGTGCCGGTGACCGACAGGAGCGAGACCGCGCGCGCCGAGGCGAACCGGGCGGCGCTGCGGCAGGTGCTGATCAAGATCTCCGGTGATCGCAAGTCCGTGGACGCCAGGCCGGAACTGCTCGAGGATGCCGGCAGGTACGTGCTTCAGTACCAATATCGCGATGTGACCGCCGGCGAGACGGCGACAGCGGCCACTTGGCTATGGGAGCGGTTCGACGAGGCGGCGGTGCGCGAATTGCTCGCGACGGCGGGCCTGCCGTCGTGGCAGTCCAACCGACCGCTGGTGCTCGTCTGGGCGGCCACCGAAGAGGGAGGGATCGGCACGCTTTCCGTGTCGGACGGCCAGGACCCGACGACCCTGGCCTTGCGCCAGAACATGGAGCGGCGTGGCCTGCCTCTGGCGTTTCCGCAGATCGACCCGTCCGCGGCAGGTACGCCGACGGTAGCCGATCTGAAGCAGGGCGATCTCGCCAGGCTGCAGCAGGCCTCGGCGCCATACGGCGCGCAGGAATTGGCCACCGCCGTCATTACCAGGGCGGAGGACGGCGCGTGGCGCGGCCGGTTCACGCTGCTGCGCGGCGAGCACGGCGCCACATGGGTGGCGCAGGGTCCAGGCGTGGAGGAGGTCGTGGCGCAGGGCGTCGATCAATGGGCGGATGCGCTCGCCGCGCCCGCGGTCGCCGCGGGGAGCGAGACGACCACGGAGGCCGTGGACCTGCAGGTCGAGGGGATAACGAGTTCGCAGCAGGTCGGGCGGGTCGAGACCTATCTGCGCACGGTCCCCGGGGTCAGTCAGGTGCGCGTCAGGCGGCTCGAGCCCGGCCTGATCACTTTCAGGGTCATCGCGGCCGGCGGCATGGCGGTGCTCGTGCAAGGGATCGGAGCCGGACAGGTGCTGCAGCCGGCTGCGGGAGGGGTCGCCGGGCGGTTCGTTCTGGTGGATATGGCGCTCCCGCCGGCCGCCGCGGCGCCCGGGGCGCAACCCGAGGCGAAACCCGAGGCGCAACCCGAGGCGCAACCCGAGGCGCAACCCGAGGCGCAACCCGAGGCGCAACCGGAGGCGCAACCGGAGGCGCAACCGGAGGCGCAACCGGAGGCGCAACCGGAGGCGCAACCGGAGGCGCAACCGGAGGCGCAACCGGAGGCTCCACTCGAGCAGCCATAGGCTCCGACGCGCGTGAGCGACCTGCAGAAGCTGATGATCCTCATCGTCGTCGTGGCGGCCGGATGGCTGCTGTACCGGCTCGCGCCGGTGCTGACGCCCTTCATGGCGTCCGCGGTCCTCGCCTATCTCGGCGACCCCCTGGCCGACCGTCTCGAGCGGCGCGGGCTGTCGCGCACGCTGTCGGTGGTGGTCGTGTTCGTGGTGATGGCGCTGCTCGGCGTGACGTTCCTGCTCGTCATGATCCCGCTGCTTCAGAAGCAGGCCATGGTGCTGATCGAGCGGATCCCGCAGGGCATGCAGTGGCTGCAGGAGCGGGCGCTGCCGTACCTGCTGGCCCTGCCCGGCCTGGCCGAGACGACCATCGATCTCGATACCGTGCGGCAGGCGGTCACCGCACACTGGCAGCAGGTCGGCAAGGCCGCGAGCCGGGTGCTGGCGGAGGTGACCGCATCCGGCCAGGCCTTGTTCGCCGCGCTCGCCTACCTGCTGCTCATCCCGGTGGTGACCTTCTATCTGCTGCGCGACTGGAACGCGCTCGTCGGGCACGTGCACGCCCTGGTTCCGCGCTCGATCGAACCGACGGTCGTGCGTCTGACGCGGGAGTGCGACGCGGTGCTGGCCCAGTTCCTGCGCGGTCAGTTGCTGGTCATGGTGGGGCTGGCGTTCATCTACACCACCGGGTTGTGGATCGTCGGCCTGGATTCGGCGTTTTTGATCGGCATACTTGCCGGCATGCTGAGTTTCGTACCCTACCTCGGATTCATCGTCGGCATCGTGCTGGCGGGTTTCGCGGCACTGATCCAGTACGGCGACGCCATGCACCTGCTCTACGTCGTGGCCGTATTCGGAGTCGGCCAGCTCGTCGAGGGCTTCGTGCTGTCGCCCTGGCTGGTGGGCGATCGGATCGGTCTGCACCCGGTTGCCGTGATCTTCGCGGTAATGGCGGGCGGCCAGCTCTTCGGGTTCTTCGGCGTGCTGCTGGCGCTTCCCGTCGCCGCTGTCGTCCTGGTGTTGCTGAGGCATTCCCACGAGCTTTACCTGCAGAGCTCCCTCTATACGCCATGAGCACGATGGTGCGTGCGGGCACGCAGCTGCCGTTCGACTTTCACCGCGATCAATCGGCCGTCTTCGACAGCTTCTGCGCCGGCGACAACGGGGAAGCGCTGGGCGCCCTTCGTCATCTCAGCACACTGGAATCACCGCAGACCCTGTACCTGTGGGGGCCGCCTGGCACCGGCAAGAGCCATCTGCTGCAGGCGATGTGTCACGGGGCCGGTGCCTCCTCGGGCAAGCCCGTGAGTTACCTGCCATTGCGGGAAGCGATGCAGCACGGGCCGGAGATCTGCGACGGTCTGGAGAGCTGCGCAATGGTGTGTGTCGACGACCTGGAGGCGATCGCCGGCAACGAGGCCTGGGAGGCTGCCATTTTCGCGCTCTACAACCGCCTGCGCGACGCGAGGCGGACGCTCGCGGCGAGCGGGGCGGCGCCGCCGCGTGCCAGCCCGATTGCGCTTGCCGACCTGCGCTCCCGGCTGGAGTGGGGACTGGTATATCAGCTGCGCCCGTTGAGCGAGGGGGGCAAGCGCAACCTGCTGCTCGAGCGTGGCCGCCAGCGCGGGCTGACGCTGGATCCCGGGGTCGTGGATTACATCCTGCGTCGTCATCCGCGCGATGTCGGCCACCTGTGCGCCTTCATGGAGCGGCTGGATCGGGCCTCACTCTCGGCGCACCGGCAAGTTACAATCCCGTTCGTGAAATCGCTGCTGGACGAGTAGCGGAGTACCTCCGCGCCGTCCAATCACGTCGAAGACGGGCAAGACAAATACTGGGGAAAGCCGATGAACATCAAGCAAGTTGACGCGGGGAGTGCCATGACCTGGCTGTCGGAGGGCTGGAGGCTGTTCAAGCTCAATCCGGGCATGTGGATAGCACTGATCATCGTTTATCTGGTCATCATGATCGTTCTGGGGATCATTCCGATTCTGGGCGGGCTCGCGTTGGCGCTCATCACGCCGGCACTGATGACGGGCATGATGCACGCGGCGCGCGAGCTCGATCAGGGGCGGGACATCAGCATCGAGACTCTTTTCGCGCCATTGACGGATGCGCGCAAGCGCGGCCCGATGCTGACGCTCGGCGCGCTGTACATCGCCGTCGGTGTCGTGCTCGTCATCCTCATATTCATCATGGGCGGTTCGGCACTGATAGGGGGGGCGATGATGGGCGGGCATGCGGGGGCCGGGATGGCTGCCGCCGGAGGCATGGGCCTGTCCATGATCATCGGGCTCCTCGCCGGTTTCGTGATCGGCATGGCCTTCGTCTACGCCGGTCCGCTGGTGATGTTCCAGGATGTCGCCCCGGTGGAGGCCATCAAGGGCAGTTTCAGCGCGTGCCTGCGCAACATCGTGCCGTTCATCGTCTACGGCATCATCGCGGTGATCCTCACCGTCATCGCCGCGTTGCCGATGTTCCTGGGGCTGCTGGTGGTCGGTCCGATGCTGTGCGCGGCTACCTACGCCAGTTACAAGGCCATACTGGAGTAGTCGCGAAGGCCACCGTCTCCCCGTGCGGGGGGCGGCGGCGCTCCGGCGAGGATCACTGTTGCTGTTGTTGCGCCGCCTGCGTGCGATCGCGCTGCAGGGCGCGCGCGGCTGCCGCGAGGCGGCGTCCGAGGGCGATGGCCAGCTTCCGCTCCTCGTCCGTGACGGGCTGTCTCGAGTCGGCGCCGGCCAGATGCGAGGCGCCATACGGCCCTCCGCCACTGCGCGTGGTCATGAGTTCGGCCTCGGAGTAGGGCACGCCGAGCACCATCATGCCGTGATGCAGCAACGGCAACATCATCGTGAGCAAAGTGCTTTCCTGACCGCCGTGCAGGCTGGCCGTGGAGGTGAACACCGCAGCCGGCTTGCCCGCCAGCGTCGCGGAGATCCACAGGTCGGCGGTACCGTCGAGGAAGTACTTCAGCGGTGCTGCCATGTTGCCGAAGCGTGTCGGGGAACCCAGCGCCAGCCCGTCGCAGTCGCGCAGGTCCTCGTGGATGGCGTACGGTGCCCCTGTCTGCGGCACGGCGCTCTCGGTCGCCTCCGCGACGGCGGAGACGGCGGGAACGGTGCGCAGGCGCGCGGTGCAGCCGTCGACCTGTTCCACGCCGCGGGCGATGTATTGCGCGAGTTGCGCGGTGGCGCCGTGGCGGCTGTAGTAGAGGACGAGGATCTCGGTCATGCCGGCCTTCCGCACCGGCCTCAGAGCAGCCTCAGCACGGCTTCAGGGGGACGCCCCAGCGCCGCGCGATCCTTGACCACCACGATCGGGCGTTCGATGAGGATGGGATATTCCGCCATGGCGGCTATCGCCTGCTCGTCGGTGACGCCGGGCCGATCCAGTCCCGCGGCCATGTACTCCGCTTCCTTCGTCCGCAGCAGATCGCGCGCCTTGATGCCGAGTTGCCTGACGAGCCGCTTCAGGGTCGCGGCGTCCGGCGGCGTCTTGAGGTAGTCGATGACCTCGGGCTGCACACCGTGCTCCCGAAGCAGGGCGAGGGTCTCGCGCGACTTCGAGCAGCGCGGGTTGTGGTAGATGGTGACCTTTGCCTTCATGCCGCAACCCCCTTAATCTCTTGCGCCGGAATTCTAGCAGCCGCCGGACCGCCGCCACACCGGGCCCGGCCCGGGGGCGGGCCGCCGTTCCATCTCGCGGTTTGTCGAGGATACGCCATGAAGGCCGCCATCCATTGCCTCGTCTCCGGGCGCGTACAGGGCGTCTGCTACCGCGCCTTCGCGCAGCGGGAGGCGCGGCGGCTGGGCGTTACCGGATGGGTACGCAACCTCCCGGACGGCCGGGTCGAGGTGACAGCCGCCGGCCCGCCGGTGGCTCTGGAGGAGTTTCGACGATGGCTGCACCGCGGGCCACCTCAGGCCGTTGTACGCGAAGTGATTACTAACACTGTTCAGGATGATGGCTGGATCGAATTCTCGGTCCGCTGAGTTCCCAGCGACAAATCCTGCGGCTGGAATAACCCGGCCTCAGGCGGGCGCGCTTGCGATACGACCCTGGAGGTACTCCACGATGGAGACCAGCGGCAGGTCCTGCCTGGCTATATCCCGGCGCCCCTGATACTCGACCGTGCCAGCATCGAGGCCGCGATCACTGAGCACCAGACGGTGCGGGATCCCCAGCAACTCGATGTCGTTGAGCATGACGCCCAGCCGCTCCTGGCGGTCGTCGAACAGGACCTCGATGCCGCCGGCGCACAGCCTCCCGTAGAGCTCCTCCACCACCAGCCGCAAGCGCTCCGATTTCTGCATGCTGACGGGCACCAGCGCGACCGTGAATGGCGCAATCGCCTCCGGCCAGATGATGCCCCGCTCGTCGTGACTCTGCTCGATGGCGGCGGCCACCAGCCGGGAGACGCCGATGCCGTAGCAGCCCATGATCATCTCCACCGCCCTGCCCTTCTCGTCCAGGCAGGTGGCCTTCATCGCCTTGCTGTACTTGGTGCCCAACTGGAAGATGTGCCCCACCTCGATGCCGCGGGTCATCCGGAGGGTCCCCTTGCCGTCCGGACTGGGGTCCCCCTCCACCACGTTGCGAATGTCCACGGGCAGCGGTTCGGGGCAGTCGCGCCCCCAGTTGACGCCGGTGAGATGCTTGCCGTCCTCGTTGGCGCCGCAGACGAAGTCGGCGAGGACTGCCGCGGCGCGATCGACCCGCACCGGGCACTTCAGGCCGACCGGCCCTATGGAGCCTACGTCGCACCCCACGTGCTGGCGAATGACGGCCGGATCCGCCATGCGCAGCGGCGAGGCCACCCCGGCCAGCTTGGCGGCCTTCACGGCATTGAGCTCATGGTCGCCCCTCAGCACCAGCGCAAGCACGCCTCCCTCGGCCGCATCGACGATCAGGGTCTTCACGGTCTGCTCGGCGGGCACGTTCAGGAAGACGCTCAGCGCCTCGATGGTGTGAACGTCCGGGGTGTTCACCACGCCCATCGGTATCCCCGGCGCGGGGCGAGGGCGGGCCGGGGCAAGAGCCTCGGCCATCTCCACGTTTGCGGCGTAGTCGCTGGCATCGGAGTAGGCTATGCGGTCCTCGCCGGTTTCCGCCAGTACGTGGAACTCCTGCGAGCCGCTGCCGCCGATGTTGCCGGTGTCGGCGAGCACGGCACGAAAACGCAGGCCCAGGCGCGAGAAGATGCGCGTGTACGTCTGGTGCATCTCCTGGTAGGTATCCGTCAGGGACTCCTGGGTCAGATGGAAGGAATAGGCGTCCTTCATCAGGAACTCCCGCGCCCGCATCACGCCGAAGCGTGGGCGGATCTCGTCGCGGAACTTCATCTGGATCTGGTAGAAGTTTGCCGGCAACTGCTTGTAGCTGCGGATCTCGCGGCGGACGAGGTCGGTGATCACCTCCTCGTGCGTCGGCCCCAGGCAGAAGTCCCGCTCGTGGCGGTCCTTCAGTCGCAGCAGCTCCGGCCCGTACTGGTCCCAGCGCGACGATTCCTGCCAGAGTTCCGCCGGCAGCACGCCCGACATGAGGACCTCCTGCGCGCCGGCGCGGTTCATCTCCTCACGCACGATGTTCTCGATCTTGCGCAGCACCCGCAGACCAAGGGGCAGCCAGGTGTAGATGCCTGCGGCGAGCTTGCGGATCAGGCCCGCGCGCAGCATCAGCTGGTGACTGATGATCTCCGCGTCGGCCGGGACCTCGCGCAGGGTGGGGATGAGCAGCTTGGTGAACCGCATCGTGGGCTCCGGTAACGGGTGGAGTCTGAAAGGGCGTGATTCTACGCCATGCGCGCGGGCTGCCAACGGAAACGGCGGGCCTGCGCCGAGGGACCCGTCGTCGGGCCGAGCCACGACGGGGTGGCGGGCTAGATGCAGTCCTTGGCGAGCTTGGCCTCGATGTCCTTCATCTTGGCCTGCCGCTCATCCTCGCCCAGGCGGCGCCGTTCCTCGCCCTCGCCGGTGAAGATGCGCTGAGCGGTCTGCAGACCGGCGAGATCCGCCCGCAGCTGCTCGCAGTAACGGGCCTTCTCCGCGGCCTGGTCGGCCGTCTTGGCGGCCTCCTCCTCGGCCTTGGCCTTGTCCTCCACGCGCTCCTCGAAGCCCTTCTGCTTGGTCTCGAGATCCTCGACGGCGCTCTCGCTGTCCACCCTGGGCGGCGGCTTCAGTTCCTGCCCCTGTACGCCGGCGGGCGGCGGGCTCTGGGTGTAGTGGACCTGGCCGTCGGCATCCGTCCACTTGTACATCCCGGCCGCCGCCGGCAGGGTCAGGGCGAGGAGGGCGGCTGTCAGGCCAGCGCGCCAGGGCGCGGACATCCGGTGCATGCTCATCGGGGCTCCAGTGTCGAGGGTTCGTTGATCTGTGGCAAGTTCGGTGCTGCCGTCGAGCTTCGCAACAGTCAAAGCTTATGCCAAGATGTTGGACCTGCAAGCGGCGGTTTGGTTGTCGCCGGCATCGGCATTCCGGGGCCCGGCCGATCGCCCGCCGCACGTGCAGCAATTAATTCCCTGGAAGGGTGTTGACGACCCGAGGTCGCAGCGTATAATGCGCACCCTCCTGCCCGGGGCTTGCTCCCCGGCACGCTCTCTAAAAATCAGCCTGATCAAGCAATTTGTGTGGGTGCTCGCGTCGATGAGCAGGCGTCACCAAAGCATTTCGGTGGCGTATTGTTCGATCGAAGAGTACTTCGAGTTTTGAACAGTGACCATCGAGCCAAGATTGACTGCCTGAAGCAGTCGCAGTGATTAAACTGAAGAGTTTGATCCTGGCTCAGATTGAACGCTGGCGGCATGCCTAACACATGCAA
>JAJVIQ010000031.1 GCA_022071965.1 Gammaproteobacteria bacterium | reverse complement strand
AGCCGGCGCCGCGCTCCCCGGCGCGGCTGCCGGCGGCCGAGGCGTTCGCGCCGAGCCGCCCGAGGTCCGCCTCGGTGTCGATGTCGATCGCCGCCTGTGGACAGGCGATGCCGATCACCTCGGCCGCGGACGCCCGCAGCACGCGTCTCGCGCCGACATCGCCGCGCAGCGCGCGCAGATCCGCGAACCGCGCACGCGGGAAGATGGCCGGCACACCCTGGCCGTCGTCATGGGTGGTCGCGACAACCGCCTGTGGCCGCGCCCGCCAGCTCGAGACCAGCGACTGCAGATGCTCCACGGGCACGAAGGGCTGATCGGCGAGCATGATGAGCACGCCCTGCGCGTCCTCCGGCAGCGCGTCGATGGCCGTGTGGATGGAGGTGCTCATGCCCTCCTCCCAATGCGCGTTGAACACCACCCGGACCGGCAGCTCGCGGAGCGCCTCCCGCACCGCCTCGTCCTGCGCCCCGACCACGACGACGACGCCGTGGGCCGCCGCCAGCGCGCGCCGGGCACAGTGCCGCACGAGCGGCTCGCCGGCAAGCTCGATCAGCTGCTTCGGGCGCCCCAGCCGCCGCGAGCCGCCCGCGGCGAGCACGGCCGCATGCAGGGATGCCTCCGGATCAGCAACGTGCATGGGCGCGCGCCGGCCGGCCGCGCAGGGCACCGCCGCTGCGCCCGCGCAGCCGAGCCAGCACCTGCGCGGTGATCGACAGCGCGATCTCCTCCGGCAACCGGGCACCGAGGTCCAGGCCGACCGGGCCGAAGACCCGGCCCCGCAGCGCCTCGGCGTGATCGCCGAGTGCGGCGAGCAGCCGGTCGCGCCGCGGCGCCGGACCGAGCAGACCGATGTAGCCGATGCTGGTCACCGCCAGCTGGCGCAGGAAGCGCTCGTCATAGTCGATGTTGTGCGTCATCACGACCGCGGCGTCGACCGTCTGCAGGCGCAGTTTCGTGGCAAGCGTTTCCGGCGCCGCCGACAACACGCGATCGGCCGCCGGGAAGCGCTCCGGCACGGCATACGCATCGCGGTGATCGACCACGCTCACCTGCCAGTCCATCGCGCGCGCGAGCTGCGTCACCGGCGCCGCATCGGCGCCCGCACCGAGGATGAGCAGGTGCGGCGGCGGCTGCAGCCTGTCGAGGAACACCGTGACCTCCTCTCCCCCCACGCCCTGCCGCAGGAGCATCGAGCGGTCCGCGAACCGCGCCTGGCGGCATCCGGCGGCCAGCCAATCCGGTGATTCCGGCAGCGCGGCGTCGTCGGCGAGAAAATGATGCGAGCCGCTGGCGCAGCCCGGGCGTTTCGAGGCGATGACCGTCGCGAGCACGGCGCGGCCCGTGGTCCGCAGCCAGGTCTCCATCGTGGTCAGCGGCTCGTAGCCGTTGCCGGCATCGACGCGCTCGAGCAGCAGGCGCACGGCGCCGTCGCAGCCCATGCCCAGGCCCCAGACCTCGTCCTCCGGCGCTCGCATGTCGAAGTAGAGCGTGGCCGGGCCGCCGCTGGCGAACACCTCGTTCGCCCGGTCGATCAGGTCGCCCTCGAAGCAGCCGCCGCCGAGGATGCCGTGAAACACGCCCTCGCCGGTGACGATCATCCGCGCGCCGGCCTTGCGGTAGGTGGAACCGGCAGTCTCGATCACGGTGGCGAGCACCAGCGGCTGCCGCGCGGCGCGCAGCGCGCGAAAGGCGGGCATCAATGTCTTCAGGTTCATTCGAAGTCTCGCGAGGATTCGCTGTGTGGGCGGAGGAGACCGGGAGGTAGCCGGCGCCGCACCGCGGGGACCAGCACTATATCGCAAGGCCGGAGCGCGCGGCCGCCGCTGCGGCCGGGGCATTCGCCCTGCGCGGCAGTACCGGCGGTGGGGCGAGGCGCGTGGTGGCGACGGCGGCGAGGAACCGGGGGCGGCTTCGAGCGGTCACAGAATCAGGCTTACGGGCAACATCCTTACAGCGAATCGCAGACCGCGGCAGTGGACCGGCAATGCCCGCGCCGTGAGCAGCGGCGATCCCACCCCGCCGCCGGGGTTGACGGCCGCTTTCGGGCCTTCCGGAGCACCACGGAGTTGTTCAGGATCAAGATGGTACGCCGGCGATGGGGCCCGGACCGGGTGGAAACGCTAGAATTCCGACCGCACAACGGCATGTCCGCCGCCGGCGAGAATCCCGCATTGGAGGTGTAGTGATGGCAGAACCCGGCAAGACCGTCGCCTTGCGTTCGCCTGTCGGCCGCCGCTCCGATTTCGCCGCCGAACGCAGCTTCAGCGATATCGCGATGGAGCAGATCGCGGCGATACTGGAGGCCGAGCCCGAGGCGGAGCGGCCGCATGACGCCTTTCTGCATGCCGACCTGGCGCGCATCACGCAGGGCATCTCGCCGATCGCGGTTGGCCTCGCCTATCTGGACTGGCTTGCGCACCTGCTCTACTCCCCGGACAAGCAGCACCTGCTCACCCGGAAGGCGATCCGCAAGCTGACGCGCCTGGCGCTCCATGTCATGAGGCTCGGCGCCGGCGACGGCCGCTGCATCGAGCCGCTGCCGCAGGACAAGCGCTTCAGTCATCCCGCCTGGTGCCGCTGGCCGTACAACGTGATCTCGCAGTCCTTCCTGCTGACGCAGCAGTGGTGGTGGAACGCCACCACCGACGTGCGCGGCGTCACCCGGCATCACGAGCACGTGGTCTCGTTCATGACCAGGCAGTGGCTGGACGTCTTCTCGCCGTCGAACTTCATCCTGACGAACCCGGAGGTCCTGCTCAAGACCTCCTCGACCCTCGGCATGAACCTGGTGCGCGGGGCGAGGAACTTCGTCGAGGACCTCCTGCGGCAGGCGGCGCATCACCCGCCCGCCGGCGCCGATGCCTACAGGGTCGGCGGCAACATCGCCGTGACACCGGGCAAGGTGATCTTCCGCAACCGCCTCATCGAGCTCATCCAGTACGAGCCCTCCACGCCGGCGGTGCGTCCGGAGCCGGTGCTGATCGTGCCGTCGTGGATCATGAAGTACTACATCCTGGATCTGTCGCCCGGGAACTCGCTGGTGCGCCACCTGGTCGACAACGGTTACACCGTTTTCATGATCTCCTGGAAGAATCCCGGCACCGCGGATCGCGACATCGGCATGGAGAGCTATCTCAGGGAAGGGATCCTCACCGCCATGGATTTGGTCGCCAAGGTCGTCCCGCGGCAGAAGCTGCACGCGCTGGGATACTGTCTCGGCGGCACCCTGCTCGGCATCGCCGCGGCCATGCACGCACGCGAGAGCAACGGCACGCTCGGCAGCCTCACGTTTCTCGCCTCCACCTTCGACTTCACCGAACCCGGCGAGCTGGAACTGTTCATCGACGAGAGCCAGATCGCCTTTCTCGAGGACATCATGTGGACGCGTGGCTTCCTCGACGGCAAGGAGATGGCCGGCGCCTTCGCCGTGCTCAATTCCAAGGACCTCGTCTGGTCGAAGATGGTGCGCGACTACCTGTTGGGCGAGCGCGCGCCGCTCAGCGATCTGATGGCGTGGAACGCGGATGCCACCCGTCTGCCCTACCGCATGCACACCGAGTACCTGCGCAAGCTGTACCTGCGCAACGAGCTGGCCGAGGGCCGATTCGAGCTGGGCGGCCGCCCCGTCGCGCTCACCGACATCCGTCAGCCCGTCTTCATGATCGGCACCGAGCGCGACCACGTCTCGCCGTGGCGGTCGGTCTACCAGGCGCACCTGCTCACGGACACCGAGATCACCTTCGTTCTCACCACCGGCGGTCACAACGTCGGCATCGTCAACCCGCCGGGCAAGGAGGTTCCCGGACGCGGCTACCGGATCGCGACCTCGCCCGCGGACGCGAAGTACGTCGATCCGGACATCTGGGCGGCGCAGGCGACGCGCGGGGAAGGCTCCTGGTGGCCGGCGTGGATCGCCTGGCTGAATCACCGTTCCGGGGACCCCGTGGCGCCGCCGGCGATGGGCGCGCCGAACCTCGGTCTGCTGCCGCTCGACAACGCGCCGGGCCGCTACGTGCACATGCGCTAGGCCGCGAGCTACTTGACCCCGGCCTCGACCACCGTCAGCGCGGCCATGTTGACGACCCGGCGCACGGTGGCCGTCGGCGTGAGGATGTGCACCGGCCGCGCCGCGCCCAGCAGTATCGGGCCTACCGTCAGGTTGCCGCCGGCGGCGACCTTCAGCGCATTGAAGGTGATGTTGGCCGCATCGAGGTTCGGCATCACCAGGAGGTTCGCCTGCCCTTTCAGCCGTGAATCCGGGAACACCTGCTGGCGGATGCGCTCGTCGAGCGCGGCGTCGGAGTGCATCTCGCCGTCGACCTCCAGGTCCGGCATCTCGGCACTCAGGTGGGACAGCACCTCGCGCATCTTGAGCGAGGAGGGCGAGTCCTCGGTGCCGAAGGAGGAGTGCGACACCAGCGCCACCTTGGGCGTGATCCCGAAGCGCCGGATCGTCTCGCCCGCCAGCCGCACCATCTCCACGAGCTGCGCGGCAGTGGGGTCGTAGTTGAAATAGGTGTCGCCGATGAACACCGTGCGCCCCGGCAGCATGAGGATGTTCAGCGCGTACAGGCTGCCGACGCCGTGAGCGCAGCCGATGACGTTGGAGACGAAGAACTGGTGGATCTCGGCGCGGCCGAACAGCCCGCAGACCATGCCGTCGGCGTCGCCGAGCCGCACGGCCAGCGCGCCGTTGAGCGTGGTGCGCCGCTGCACCTCGCGCTGCGCGTACTCCACCGACACGCCCTTGCGCTTCATGTCGTGGTAGTAGGTCTGCCAGTAGTCCTCGAAGCGAGGATTGGCATCGGGGGTGAGGATCTCCACGTCCCGGCCGAGGTCCAGCCGCAGGCGGCAACGCCCCAGCGCCGCCTCGATCATCGCGCGGCGTCCCACCAGGATGGGCCGCGCCAGCCCCTCGTCCACCACCACCTGCACGGCGCGCAGCACGCGTTCGTCCTCGCCCTCGGCGAACACGATCCGCTTCGGCGCGGACTTCGCCTGCGCGAACACCTGTTTCATGATGAGGCCGGAGTGGTAGATGAAGGCCGTCAGGCTCTCCTCGTAGGCGCGCATGTCGGTGATCGGGCGCTGCGCCACGCCGGATTCCATGCCGGCCTTCGCCACGGCCGGGGCGATCCTGACGATGAGCCGCGGATCGAACGGCTTCGGGATGAGATACTCCGGGCCGAACCCGGCGACCGCCTCGCCGTAGGCGGAGGCCACGTCGTCGGGCCGCTCGGCACGCGCCAGCTCGGCGATGGCCTTCACCGCCGCCAGCCGCATCTCGCGCGTGATGCCGGTGGCGCCGATGTCGAGCGCGCCGCGGAAGATGAACGGGAAGCACAGGACGTTGTTGACCTGGTTGGGATAGTCCGAGCGCCCGGTGCAGACGACCGCGTCGTCGCGGGCGGCCTTCACCTCGTCCGGCAGGATCTCCGGGATCGGGTTGGCGAGCGCCAGGATGAGGGGCCGCGCCGCCATCCTGGCGACCATCTCCGGCTTCAGGACGCCGCCGGTCGACAGACCGAGGAATACGTCGGCGCCATCGATGACCTCCGCCAGGGTGCGCGCGTCGGTGTTCTGCGCGTAGCGGCGCTTGATCTCGTCCATCTCCTCGGTGCGCCCGGTGTACACCACTCCGTGAATATCCGTGACCCAGATGTTCTCCACCGGCACGCCGAGCACCACCAGCAGGTCCAGACACGCCAGCGCCGCGGCGCCGGCGCCGGAGGTGACGAGCTTGATCGCACGGATGTCCTTGCCGAGCAGGAGCAGCCCGTTCAACACCGCCGCGCCCACCACCACGGCAGTGCCGTGCTGGTCGTCGTGGAACACCGGGATCCGCATGCGCTCGCGCAGCTTGCGCTCGATGTGGAAGCATTCCGGCGCGCGGATGTCCTCGAGATTGATGCCGCCGAAGGTCGGCTCCAGCGCCGCGATGATCTCGACCAGGCGGTCCGGGTCCCGTTCGGCGATCTCCAGATCGAACACGTCGATGTTGGCGAATTTCTTGAACAGCACCGACTTGCCTTCCATGACGGGCTTGGCGGCCAGCGGGCCGATCGGACCGAGGCCCAGCACCGCCGTGCCGTTGGTGATGACCGCGACGAGGTTGGCGCGCGCGGTGAGCTCCGCCGCCATCGCCGGGTTGCCGACGATCGCCTCGCAGGCCATCGCCACGCCCGGGGAATAGGCCAGCGACAGGTCGTACTGGTTGGTCAGCTGCTTGGTCGGCGTGACCGAGACCTTTCCGGGGCGCGGATGGCGATGGTAGAAGAGCGAGGCGGTCTCGAGATTGGACGCCGGGGCTGGTTTTCCGTCAGGCATAAAGGAGGATGTGGAGGCGAGGAGATTGCGATGTGGACGATCCCGATCCCGTCTCCGCGCGCGGGACGGGCCCCGATCGATGTCCGCATAGTGTACTTCATGCCCATGGCCACATCCGGCATCGCACAACGCAGCGGGGCCGCGCGCCGGGCCCCTCGCCCGCCCGCGCCCAACCTCATCGGACGGCGACGCGCAGCCGACGGTCCGTCCCTCATTTCGCGGATGGCCCGGGCGGCCCGTCATCGGAGCTGACGGCGATCAAACGGTCAGGGTGTGCGGCGCTGTGAGCGGCTCGATGATCCCTTGACCCGCGTTCGCGGCTAGGCTATGCTGCACTGCAACATCGTTCGATTTCCGGACGATATGCGGACCGAAACCCGCTCAACTTCGAGGATATGATGATGAAAGACGCCACAAATATCGCTGATGTGACAAATGCTTATCGCAATGCGGTGGAGCTCGGCCTGCGCGCCAGCAAGGTGCTTCAGGCCGGTGCGGAGCGCTCGGTGCGCGAGCACCTGGCCTACCTCGAGGCTGCCGGCAGCCAGTTCACGGGAGTGAATTTCTCCCGGCAGCCGCAGGACCTCGTCGCCGCTCAGACCGCCTCCCTGGAGAAGGCGCGCGAGCAGTTCGCCGCCAGCGCCAAGAACCTGCTGAACATCCAGCAGGAGACCGCCGCTGAGCTGCGCGCCCTGGTGACCGAAGGGGTGGAGAAGTTCGTTCCGGCGAACCTCGCCAACCTGTTCAAGGCTGCCTGAGCATCCGCCTGATGTGATATGTCTGCAGCGGGGCCCTCCCCGCTGCAGTTTTTTGGTACCGACCGCCGCGGCGCGTCCGTCGCCGGCGCCCCGACCTCGAGGACTCAATCCGACGGGTCAGGCGATCTTCGCCTCGTCCCTGTCATTTCCGTCCGCCCCGGCCTGTCCGGCGTCGAGAGACCCGGGCTCCGGCGACGCGGCCTCGTGCGCGAGCACCTGCGTCGTCGGTGCGTTCCCGCTGCGCACCAGTTTCAGGTCCGCATACACGGCCGCCTCGGCCGAGGCGATCTGCGCCGTGGTGAGATTGCGAAGACGATCGGCCTGCTCGACCGCCTTGCGCGCCATCTGCTCGGCCTGCTCGCGGGCGGCGTTGGCCGCCTGCAGGGCGCTGCGCAGGTAATCGCGCTCGGCCTCCAGCAACCGGCGCTCCTCGAGGATGCGCGCCTCCTCGTGCGCGCGGATGCGGCTGTTGCGGTTGCGATAGTCGGCCAGGACCAGCTCGGTCTGCTCGACCAGCCGCTGGCGGTCCGCCTCCGCGCACCTTGCCTCCTGGCGCGCCACCTGGAGCATCGTCGAGTTACGCGCGAACTCCGAGGCGAGCGCCTCCCGTATCTGCAGGAGTTTCGCCTGCGAGACGTGCGGCAGCGGGCTATCCTGCGCGGCGAGAGCCTGCGGTCTGCCGCGCGATCCCTCATGTGCATCGTGATCCGCCGCGGCACCTTCGCAGCACTGGCACGCGCCCTCGTCCTCCGGCAACGGCTGCGTCGATCGCGCCAGAGCATCGACGCGCCCGGCCCCGTGCGCCTCGAGCTCGGCGATGCGCCGCTGCAGCGCCTGCACGTCGGTCTCCCGGGTCGACCCGGCACTCCCCGCGGCAACGCGTTGCGCGAGCTGAGCCTCCAGATCCCCGATGCGCGCGCGCAGGGTCTTCTCGCGCTGATCACGCTGCATGAATACCAGGCGGCTCTGCTTCATCGCCGCGTCGTACTGCCGCAGGTGCGTCGCGGCGCGCTCGAGCAGCATGTCGCGCTCGCGCAGGTGCGACTCCAGTTCCTCGATACGGCGGCGAAGAAGCTGCTCGCGACCGGTCAGCAGCGGCCGCGGCCCGTTCGCGGCGGATTTCGGCGGCGCCTGCTCGTTCTCCGTGGCGGCGGCCGGCGGGATCAGGACAATGGTATCGGCCAGCGTGAGCTGCGGCGGCTGCGCGGCCTCGACCAGAGTCGTCACCGGTTCGGTCTTCTCTATCGTCGCCACGGGCTGTTCGCCGGCAGTGTCGACAACGGCGTCCTCGGGGAACTCCACGATCGTGGCGGCCTCGGGCGGCTCGGGCGTCGCAGCCTCGACCGGCTCCACCGCGGCTGCCGGCTCGCCGGTCATCGCCGCGGTTTCCTCCGCCCCGGGCGTCCCGGCCGCGACCTCCGTGCCGGACGCGTCGGCAAGGGGTTCGGGCTGCATGACGACGTGAACGGACGGCACCGTCCGCGCCTCCGTCTCCTCCAGCAGATCCGGTCGCGCGATCTCCGCCGCCACGGCCATCGCCGCGGCGGCCGCCGGCCGCGCGCCCTGCGCGTCGGCCTCCCCGAGACAATGCCGCAACTGCTCGAACTCCATCTTCCAGCGCGCCGCACTGTCCGGCCGTTGCTCGGCGTCCGGCGACAACACCCTGCCGATCGTCGCCAGCACCTCCGGCCTGTGGGAGTCAGGGCCCCGAGTGACCTCCCCGGGTCTCCCCTCGCCGGCAGGGCGGCGGCTCAGCCGCTCGAGCATCTGGCTGAGCGAGTACAGATCGACGGACGCCCGCACCTCGTCCATGCCCGGCCGCGCGCCGGTGCCGTTGTGAACGGCCTGTCGGATCCGCTTGCGCAGCGTCGCCAGACCCGCACCGTCGGAGAACTGGATGACGGGCACGCCCGCTTCGCTGTACACCACGCTGGTCTCATTGAACTGTCCGTGCACGACACCCGCCTCGTGCAGGCGCTCGAATCCGCTCAGCACGCCGATGGCCAGGTCGACGAGCTCGCGATCCTCCAACGCCCCCAGGCGCGCGCGCCGCGCGTCCAGCCGCTCGCCGCGTTCGCGCGGCGTCACCACGTAGGCCGTGCGGTTGGCCGCGAACACATCCAGCACCTGCACGACATTCGCGTGCTGCAGGTCGCGTACGATCTCGCCCTCGCGGAGGAAATGCGACAGCCCGGCGTTGAACAGACCGCCGTCGTCGTCGGCGCGCGGCACGATGGAGAGGTCTCCGGCGCGCGCCGTGCAGGAGGCCGGCAGGAACTCCCTGATCACCACCTCCCTGCCGTTGCCGGTGGAATGGCCGTGATAGGTGGCGATCAGCTCGTCGTGGTCGAGCACTCCGTCGACCACGTAGTGGCGCAGCGGCGTGCCCGCATCCAGCAGGCGCGGATCGGCGCCCGACCTGCCCGTGGAGTTGAACGGATTGAACGACTTGAACAGGCCTACGGAGGACCTCAGGGCCGAGCGCAGACGGCTGCCCGGCGGATGCGCTTGGATGTCGGCGTCAGTCATGTTGAATGCTTCCTGGTCGTGCCCCGCCGGATCCGGCCGGGGAGTTGTCCCGAAGTCAACAGCAAGAACGAGGCCGCAATGCGCACCGGCACCAGTCCCGGCCACGCGCCCGGCCGCTCCTCGATAACGAACGCCCGTTTCGAGTCGACATCGCGATCCCCGCGCCGCGGATCAGGGGGGTTCGGGCGCCTCCGGGCGTGCGAGGCCGCGCATTACCGGGAAATATTCAACACGAGATCGCGCGCGGCCGCATCGCGGCCGGATACCAATTGCGTGACGCAGTCCGTGCGGGACGACGTCAATATTCCGACACGGTGGGGGTCGCGTCGCCGTTCACCGACAACTTCAGGGGGCCAGCCGCTTGATCGCCCACTCGCCGACCGCGACGCGGTTGTAGCGGATCCGATCGTGCAGGCGCGACTCGCGCCCCTGCCAGAACTCGAAGTGATGCGGGATAAGGCGATAGCCGCCCCAGTGCGCGGGGCGCGCGACCTCGTCGGGAAACCGCTGCGCCGCCTCCTGCAGGCGCCGGTCGAGCTCGGCGCGATCCTGTATGGCCTGGCTCTGCGGCGATGCCCAGGCGCCGAGCTGGCTGCCGCGCGGACGGGTCGCGAAGTACGCGTCGGACTCCGCCTCCGTGACCTGTTCGATCCGGCCTTCGATGCGTATCTGCCGCTCCAGCTGCGGCCAGAAGAACAGCAGGCTTCCATGAGGGTTGTGCTGCAGCTCCTCGCCCTTGCGGCTCTGGAAGTTGGTGTAGAAGGTGAATCCGCCGCCGGAGGCCCCGCGCAGCAGGACGATGCGACAGGAAGGCTGCCCGCCCGGCGTGGCCGTCGCCAGCGCCATGGCGTCGGGCTCCTCGATGCCGGCGTCGTAGGCCTGGTGCAGCCAGTGTCCGAACTGCCGGAACGGATCCGCGTCCACGGTGTCGATGTCGAGCATGGTCTGCTTGTAGTCCTCGCGCAGGATGTCGATGGGCGTCTCCATGGCGGTCCAGGCGGCTCGCGGCAATAACGATCTCGTATACCGATTATCCGGCCGCGGACCGATCGGTGAAAGAGCGCCGGCCGCGGGCGCCCGCGCCCCGCGCGTGGCCGCGGCGATCAGACCGCCAGCCGGGCCACATCGGTGTTCTCGAGGAACCAGCGATAGGTGCCGCGCACGCCCTCCTCCAGGCCGATCCGCGCCTGCCAGCCGAGCGCCCGGATCCGGCTTGCGTCGACGAGCTTGCGCGGCGTGCCGTCGGGCCTGCTGGTGTCGTAGACGATCGCGCCCCTGAACCCCACGGCCGCCTTCACCAGCTCGGCGAGCTCGGCAATGGTCACGTCCTCGCCGACGCCGATGTTCACGAATTCCTCGCCGTCGTGCACGTCCATCAGGTGCAGGCAGGCCCCGGCGCAGTCGTCCACGTGCAGGAACTCCCGCCGCGGCCGGCCGGTGCCCCACACGATGACCTCCCTGGCGCCGCGCCGCTTCGCCTCGTGGCACTTGCGGATGAGCGCCGGCAGCACGTGTGAATTCTGCAGGTCGAAATTGTCCCCCGGCCCGTAGAGGTTGGTCGGCATCGCCGCGATGAAGTTGCAGCCGTACTGACGGCGATAGGCCTGACAGAGCTTGATGCCGGCGATCTTGGCCACCGCGTACCATTCGTTGGTGGGCTCCAGCGGACCGGTAAGCAGCGCCGCCTCGCTGATCGGCTGCGGGGCGAGCCGCGGGTAGATGCAGGTGCTGCCCAGGAACAGCAGCTTGCGCACGCCGTTGCGCCACGCCGCATCGATGAGATTGGCCTCGATGAGCAGGTTGTCGTAGAGGAACTCCGCCGGATAGGCGTCGTTCGCGTGGATGCCGCCGACCTTCGCCGAGGCCACGAACACGTACTCGGGCCTCTGCTGCCCGAACCACTCGCGCACCGCGGCCTGCTCCCGCAGGTCGAGCTGCTGGCGGGTGGCGGTCAGTACGTCGCCGCAGCCGCGCGCCGTGAGGGCGCGGACGATGGCGGAGCCGACCAGGCCGCGATGCCCGGCCACGTAGATGCGCGCGTTCCTGTCCATCGGGTCACTCGAAGTAATGATAGATCCGATGCCCCTCGCGCCTGCAGAGCTCGTCCTTCTCCGCCTCGCGCAGGTCCGCGCGCACCATCTCGCCGCAGAGCTGCTCGAGGGTGGTCTTCGCCGTCCAGCCGAGCTTCTCGCGCGCCCTGGTGGGGTCGCCGAGCAGCGTGTCGACCTCCGTCGGCCGGTAATAGCGCGGATCGACCAGCACGCGCTCCGCCCCGCTGTGGCGGTCCACGCCCTTCTCGTTCACGCCTTCGCCGGCCCAGTCGAGCTGCACGCCGATCTCGGCGAAGGCCATGTTCACGAAATCCCGCACCGTCACCTGGCGGCCGGTGGCGATGACGAAGTCCTCCGGCCCGGGCTGCTGCAGCATGAGCCACTGCGCCTCGACGTAGTCGCGCGCGTGCCCCCAGTCGCGCCGGGCGTCCAGATTGCCGAGGTAGAGCTTCTCCTGCAGGCCGAGCCTGATGCGCGCCACCGCGCGGGTGATCTTGCGGGTGACGAAGGTCTCGCCGCGGATCGGGGACTCGTGGTTGAACAGGATCCCGTTGCAGGCGTACATGCCGTAGGCCTCGCGGTAGTTCACGCAGATCCAGTAGGCGTACAGCTTGGCCGCGGCGTACGGGCTGCGCGGATAGAACGGCGTGGTCTCCCGCTGCGGGACCTCCTGCACCCTGCCGTAGAGCTCGCTGGTGGAGGCCTGGTAGAAGCGGGTCTTCCTCTCCATGCCGAGGATGCGCATCGCCTCGAGCAGCCGCAGCGTGCCGAGCGCGTCGGCGTTGGCGGTGTACTCGGGCGTCTCGAAGGACACCGCGACGTGGCTCTGCGCCGCCAGGTTGTAGATCTCGTCGGGCTGGATCTCCTGCACGACCCGGATGAGGTTGGTGGCGTCGGTGAGATCGCCGTAGTGCAGCACCATGCGCCGGTCGTGCTCGTGCGGGTCCTGGTAGAGATGATCGATGCGCGCGGTGTTGAAGCTGGAGGAACGGCGCTTGATGCCGTGGACCTGGTAGCCCTTGCGGAGCAGAAACTCCGTCAGATAGGCCCCGTCCTGTCCGGTGATCCCCGTGATCAACGCCACCTTCCTGTTCATCTCGCCTTCCCCATTCTCCGCCGGGCCGCTTCGCCGCACGGCGATGCGCGTGGACTACCCATCAAAGACAATGCCGCGTCTGCGCGCGAGGCGCAGCGCGGCATTATAGCCGCCGCCGGGCGCGCCGGCCCGGCCGCCGGTCAACGCTTCCCGGCGTTGCGAGCGGCCAGCTCGTCCACCAGCCCGCTGAAGCCCCTGGCGCCGATCTCCTCGTTGAAGGAGGTGCGGTAGCTGGCCACGAGGCTCACCCCGTCGACGGCGACGTCGAACACCTTCCAGTCGCCGCCCGCGGGATACAGCCGGTAGTCGATCGGTATCGTCGGGCCGCCGTTCCTGACGACCTGGGTCCTGACCACGGCGATCTTCCCATCGCCGCCGGCCTGGGTCGGCAGATAGGTGACGGTCTCCCCGGAGTACTCCATCAGGGCGGTCGAGTAGGTCCGCACCAGCAGTTTCTGGAACTCGCCGACGAACCGCTCCTGTTCCTCGGGCGAACCCTGTCTCCAGTTCTTGCCCAGCACCCACTGCGACATCTTGCGGAAGTCGAAGTGCGGCAGGACCTTCTGCTCCACCAGGCTGTAGACCTGCTGCTTGTCGGTGCCGCCCGCGCGCAGCGCCTGCAGCACGTCGTCGGTGGTGGATCGCACGATGCTCTGCGGGTCGCGCGCGTCGGCGCGCGGGACCGCCGTCACCGTCATCAGGAACACCATCGCCACACTGCCCAGCACCGAGCGTGTCGTCGTCATCATCGCCGGCCTCCTCTCCTCGTCTGCCTTCGCCGCCCGCCATGCGGGCGCGTCAAGTTGAAATCAGTCACGGTCTCCCGGTGAGATGAGACCGTCCGCTGGCGGAAGGCGTTCCATCCTTCCCGCCGCACCGGCCGCCGGGCGTCGCACAGACCTCGCCACGCGCTCAGCCGGCGCCGTTCAGATCCTCGAGCGCGGACCTCGCCTCGTCCAGGCCGGTGTAGACCTCCCTGGTGTCCACCGCCTTCTTCAGCGCCTCCAGCGCCGCGGCCTTGTCGCCCTTCTTCAGGTAGGCCATGCCGAGGTGGTACTGCAGCACCGCCGCCCCCGGCGCCGCCTTCACGGCCTGCTCCAGATTGGGCAGCGCAGCCTCCAGATCGCCGGCCTTCAACTGCACCCAGCCGACGGTATCGAGAAAGGCCGCGTTGTTGGCGTTCTTCAGCGGGCCGATCAGCTTCTTCGCGCGCTCCAGGCTTGCCGTGTCGTCGCGGTGGTCCACCAGCAGCATGGCGAGGTTGTTGGCCACGACCAGCGCGTCCGGCGCCTTTTCCAGGGCCTTCTCGTACTCGGCAATGGCGTCGTCGACACGCCCCATCCGCTCGTACCTGCCCGCCAGCGCCATCACCAGGGCCGGCGCCGAGTCGGTGGCCGCCACGCCCTGCCTGATCGCATCGAGCGCCTTCTCGGGCTGCTGCATGCGTTCAAACGCCATGGCCCTGTTCGAATAGGGCACCGGCCACTTCGGGTTGGCGGCGATGGCCTGATCGAACAGCGCGATCGCCTCTTCGTTCCGGCCTGCCAGCATCTGCAGTTCACCCTTGAGGTTCATCGCCACCGGGTTTTTCGGCTGCGCGGCGATCACCTCGTCGAGCTTCGCCTGCGCCTGCTCCGGCTGCTTCAGCGCGAGATAGCTCTTCACCAGTTGCGAGAGCGGCTCGACCGCGTCGGGCGCCTTCTTCAGCGCCGCCTCGAATTCCGCGATGCTGCCCTGGAAGTCCTTGTTCGCCTGCCTGATGAGGCCGGCGAAATAGTCCCCGTGCGGCTTGTCGGGATACGCCTGCTTGAGCTGGTCCGCGATCTGCGTGGCCGCCGACCAGTCCTGGGAGGCGGCGTGCGCCTTGAACAGCGTCTCGAGCGCGACGAAGTTGTTCGGCGAGATCCGCAGCACCTCCTTCAACTGCGCCACCACGCCCGGGATGTCGTTGGCCTGCGCCAGCATCTGCACGTAGTCGCTGCGCAGATCGAGATCCTGCGGCGCGGCCTCGATGGCCTTCTTCAGGATGTCGCGCGCCAGTTCCGGCTCCCTGTTGAGGAAGTGCGCGCGCGCCAGCATGCGCTGCACCCGCATGTTCTCCGGGTGCTCCTTGAGGATGGCGCGGAAGTCGCCGATCGCGGTGGCGTAATCCTGCCGCGACATGGCGATCTGCCCGCGCAGCGTCAGGGCCTCGCTGTCGCGGGCGTTCTCCTTCAGGACCTCGGCCACCAGCTGGTCGGCGAGCTCCGGTTTCTTCTCGGAGAGCGCGATGGCCGCCAGCCGCGTGCGCGCCTGCAGCCCGCTCGGGCCGATGTCGTCGTCCTTGACGATGCCCTCGTAGATCTCCCGGGCCCTGGCGAGGTCGCCGCCGCCGGCGTACACGGTGCCGAGCGCGAAGCGCAGGTCGTAGGCCTTCGGGTCCTCCTCCACCCATTGCGTGAGCTCGGCCACCGCCTTGTCCCTGCCGCGCTTGTTCGCGAGCAGCTCGGCAAGGGCGAGCTTCAGCGGCGTGCGCTCCTTCGCGTCCACGGCCGCGATGCCGTCGCGCAGCGCCTGCTCGGCGTCGTCGACGCGATCCATGCCGATCAGGAACTGCGCCAGCTGCACCCGCGGCGCCAGCGCCCCGGGGTCGGCCTTGACGATCGCCTGCAGCTCGGTCTCGGCCTCGGCCTTCCTGCCGGCGTCGAAATAGACCTTGGCGAGCGCGGTGCGCAGCGCCATGGTGGTGGGGTTCTTTCCGATGCTGCTCTTCAGCACCGCGATGGCGCGATCGGTCTCCTTGCGGCGCACGTACAGCGAGGCCGTGAGCGCCGCGGCGTTGACGTTGTCCGGCGCGATCTGGATGGCCTTCTCCGCGTCCTCCAGGGCGCCGGCGAGATCACCCTTCTGCGCCTTCACGCTGCCGCGCAGCACGATGCCGTCGGCATTGTTCGGATCGAGCTTCATGATCTGCTCGACCATCTCCTCGGTCTTGTCGCGATCGCCGCTCACCAGGTACAGCTCACCCATCTTCACGCGCGCCTGCACGTGCCTGGGGTCGTCCTCGATCACGCGCAGGTAGTGGCCGGCCGCGCCCCGGAAGTCCTTCAGCTCCGCCATCGTCTCCCCGAGCAGGAAGCGCGCCTCGATGTCCTTGGGATCGATCTGCAGCACGTTGCTGAACTCCACGCGCGCCTTGTCATAGTTCTTCTGCTCGTACATCTCCCTGCCCTTCTGCATGTAGGCGGCCTTGCGATCGGCGGAGCCGCCGCACGCGGCCAGCCCCACGATCACGCCCACAAGCAGTGTCCGAACGACTGCGCGCTTCGTCATCGATGCGTTCCTCAGCTGAATGAGATCAGAAACATCAGGCAAAACAGATGGCTACTGCCTGGCATCCACTTCCGCCACCCCCGGCCATGCCGGTGCGGCATCCCCCTGTACGGGCATTTGACTCCGGCGCGTATCTTAATAAATGGTCGCGGGCGGGGCCACCTGCCCAAACCGTCACACAATACCCGCCGGCGGCGAAAACGGCATGACATTCCAGTGATTTACCCGCTCGCCCCGGCGCGGGCGCCTCAGCCGGGACCGCCGTCGGCCGGGACGGGACCTCCGGCAGGCAACCTGGCCGCCGGAGGTGAGCGGCGTCAAGCGGCCGCGATGCGCTGGCACCCAAGATGCAGAATATGCAGGCAGGGCGACGCCGGCCGGCGCGCCCGCCACCCAGGACCCGAGGACACGGAGCCCCGATGTTCGAATCCGCCGAGATCGGCCACCGGATCAAGAAATCCGTCTATCAGCGCGAGGAGCCTGCACTGCGACAGGCCCTGCTCCAGGCGCAGTACGAACTGCTGGAGAACGCAACCTTCCCGGTCGTGGTGCTGGTCAACGGCGTGGACGGCGCCGGCAAGGGGGAAACGGTCAACCTGCTCAACGAGTGGATGGACCCGCGGCACATCCGCGCCCAGGCCTTCGGCGCCCTGAGCGAGGCGGAGCGCGACCGCCCGGAGATGTGGCGCTTCTGGCAGGCGCTGCCGCCGAAGGGCCACATCGCCATCCTGTTCGGTTCCTGGTACACCGACCCCATCATCGAGCGGGTCATGGGCAGGCAGAAGCGCGGGCAGTTCCGCCGCCGGCTGGAGCGCATCCGTCACTTCGAGCGCATGCTGGTCGCCGAGGGCGCGCTGGTCGTGAAGCTGTGGTTCCACCTCTCCAGGCGCGCGCAGAAGAAGCGGCTGCGCGAGCTGGCCTCCGATCCGAAGACCGCATGGCGCGTCAGCAAGGGGGAGTGGCGGCGCTTCGCGCATTACGAGGAATTCGTGGGTGTGTGCGAGGAGGCGCTGCGCGAGACCAGCACCGGGGAGGCGCCCTGGCAGATCATCGACGGCAGCGACCCGGAATACCGCGCGCTCGCCGCCGGACGGGTGCTGCTGGAGGCGCTGCAGCATCGCCTGGGCGGCGCGCACTGTCCGGTGCTTCCTCCCCCGCCGCTGCCGCCCGAGCCGCTCGACGGCCGCAACCTGCTCAACACGCTCGATTACGGGCGTGCGCTCACGCGCGAGGATTACCGGCGCCGGCTCGCGAAACAGCAGGCCCGTCTCGGCATGCTCACCCGCCACAAGCGCATGCACGATCGCGCCATGGTGATCCTCTTCGAGGGCATGGACGCGGCCGGCAAGGGCAGCGCCATCCGCCGCGCGACCGCGGCGATGGATGCGCGCTACTACCGCGTGGTGCCGATCGCCGCCCCCACCGACGAGGAGCGCGCCCAGCCCTACCTGTGGCGGTTCTGGCGCCACATCCCCCGCCACGGCAGCGCCGTCATCTATGATCGATCATGGTACGGCCGCGTGCTGGTGGAGCGCGTGGAGGGCTACTGCGCCGAGGGGGACTGGATGCGCGCCTACGACGAGATCAACGACTTCGAGCAGCAGCTCGCCGAGGACGGCGCCGTCGTGGTCAAGTTCTGGCTCGCCATCAGCCAGGACGAGCAACTGCGCCGGTTCAGGCAGCGCGAGGCGACGCCGTACAAGCGCTTCAAGATCACGGCGGAGGACTGGCGCAACCGCGAGAAGTGGCCGCTCTACGAACGGGCCGTCACCGACATGCTCGAGCGCACCTCCACCTCCATCGCGCCGTGGCGCGTGATCGGCACCGACGACAAGCTGCTGGCGCGCATCGAGGTGGTGCGGCATCTCGCCGACACCATCGAGCAGGCGACCGGCGGCTGAGGGCCCGGGGATCGTGAACCTCGCGACCATCCTGCAGCACCAGGTCATCTTCGCGTTCGCCACGGCGCTCGTGATGGTCCTGCTGCTGCGCTGGCTGCTGCCGGCGAGACGCGCCCAGGCCCGCACCTTCCTGCTCGTGGTGGTGCTGTGCGCACTCACCCGGGCGGTGGCATACCTCGTCGACGCGAGCGGCGCCCCGAGGCTCGCGGCCGTCATGGACCATGTCGCCACGATCGTGCTCGGGCTGCTCATCATCCGCATGGCCGGCCGGCTGATATTCCGGGTCGTGCTGCCGAAGGCGGGGCTGAACGCCGCCGGCATCGTCGAGGATCTGCTGATCACCGGCCTGTTCCTGGCATGGGGGTTCGTCTGGCTGCGACTCGCCGGCGTCGACCTGGCGAGCCTGATAACGACCTCGGCGGTGATCACCGCCGTGATCGCCTTCTCCATGCAGGACACCCTCGGCAACATCCTGGGAGGCGTGATGCTGCAGCTCGACAACTCCATCCGCGTGGGCGACTGGGTGAAGGTCGACGCCGTGAGCGGCAAGGTGGTGGAGGTCCGCTGGCGTCACACCGCGATCGAGACCCGCGACCGCGAGACGGTCATCTTCCCGAACAGCTGGCTGATAAAGAACCGCTTCACCGTGATCGGCTCGCGCACCGACGCGCAGCTGCGCTGGCGCCGGTGGGTGTGGCTCTACGTGGAGATCGGCTGCCCGCCGAGCCAGGTCTGCGACGTGCTGGAGGCGGCGGCCAGGGAGGCGAACGTCGACAACGTGGCGGCCGACCCGCCGCCCAGCGCCGTGCTGATGGACATCGACAAGGGCATGGGGCGGTACGCGCTGCGCTACTGGCTCATCGATCCGCAGAACGACGATCCGACGGACTCGCGGGTGCGCGCGCATGCGCTCGCGGCGCTGGCGCGCCACGGCATGCAGCCCGGCATCCCGCGCGAGGAGCGCCTGAACATCAAGGACAACGAGGCGCGCCGCACCGCCCTGCTGGCCGAGGAGATGGCCGCCCGCCGCAAGGCGCTCGACGGGGTGGACCTGTTCGCCTCGCTCTCGGAGGCCGAGCGCAGTTCCCTCGTCGAGCGGCTGGTCCACGCGCCGTTCGTCAGGGGCGACACGATCACCCGCCAGGGTGCGGTCGCGCACTGGCTGTACATCATCGTCGCCGGCGAGGCCGACGTGTGGATGGAGCTCGGCAACGAGCGGCAGTACATCACCACGCTGAAGACCGGCAGCGTTTTCGGCGAGATGGGCATGATGACCGGCGAGCCCCGCCGCGCCAGCCTGACGGCGAGAACGGACGTGGAATGCTACCGCCTCGACAAGGAGGGATTCCGGCACATCCTCACGGCGCGCCCGGACGTGGCGGCGAAGCTCTCCGAGGTCCTGGCGAGCCGGCTCGCCGAGCTGGAAAGGCAGCGCGCGACGGTGAAGCTCGACGCGCGCTCCGCGCCGCGCCACGACGACATCCTGAAGCGCATCCGCAGCTTCTTCGGCCTGGAGGCGGGCTAGCCGGGCGCGAGGCCGCGCCAGGCGAACACCGCCAGGGCCACCAGCGCCGCGAGGTTGAGCAGATTCCAGCGGCTCTGCGTGCGCTCGAAGATGATCTCGATCGCGTAGAGCATGAGCACCGCCTTCACCATCGTCAGCGACACCGCCGTCACCGCCAGGCCGCGCTGGCCGAACAGGGCCACGATCGCCACGCCCGCCAGGATGAGGTAATCCATCGGCGTGGTCTGGAAGCGCACGCCGGTGTTGTAGCGCACGGTGAGCGCGATGGCGGCGGTGAGCACCGCGAAGAACGCCACCTCCATCGCCGTGGCCTCCGCCAGCGAGCCCTCCGTGGTGGTGAGATAGGACACGAACACCACCGCCACGTACACCGCGCCCCGCATCAGGAACGGGACCTGCTCGCGCTTGTACAGCATCTCCGCCAGCAGCACGACCGCCAGCACCGCGGAGGTCATGCCGAAGTCGCGGGGCACCTCCGACGTCGCCAGCGCGGCGATCGCCAGATAGAGCGGCATGCCCACCGCGACGAGAAAGTAGGGATAGCGGGCGACCGGCGCCGACTGCAGCAGCCGCTCCCACCAGCGGCTCCCGCCCGCCCCCTCTTCCCTGCGGCGCCATCCGGAGCGCTCCGCGCGCACCAGCAGCGTGAACAGGATCGCCACCGCACCGAGATAGAACCCGGCGATCGTCCAGTCGCTCTCGTGGCGCAGCACCACCGCGCTCAGGACGAACAGCGCCTGCAGCGCGTAGATCCGGATGACGACTTCGTAGTGCGTGAAGCCGAGGTCGAGCAGCCGGTGATGGATGTGATTGCGGGCCGCCCGGAACGGACTTTCGCCCCTGACCGCGCGCATGATCATCACCGAGAAGATGTCGACGATCGGCAGCCCGAGGAACAGCAGCGTCCCCGCCGGGCTGAGCGAGGTGAAGGTGCGCTGCGTGAGGTGTATGGCGAGAAACGCGAGCGAGAAGCCCAGGAACTGGCTGCCGGCGTCGCCCATGAAGACCCGCGCCGGGAAGGTGTTGAACCGCAGGAAGCCGAGCACGCCGCCGATGGTGGTGACCGCGAAGGTGAGCGTCTCGGCGCCATCGATCATGTAGGCGAGGAACGCGATCACCAGCAGGCTCAGCAGGCCCTCGCCGCCGGCCAGCCCGTCCAGGCCGTCGGAGGTGTTCATCGCGTTGATCATGCCGACGATCGCCACGAAGGTGAGCGTCACGCCCGCCCATTTCGGCAGCTCGTCGATGCCCATGAACGGCGCGTGCTCGATCCACAGGCCGCCGTGGAAGACCACCAGCGCGGCGGCGATGAACTGGCCGATGAACTTCACGCGGTGGCTGAGCGTGCGGCGATCGTCCCAGACCCCGAAGACCAGCAGCACGAGCGCGCCCAGGGTGTAGGATTCCGCCAGCGGATTGCGCGGCAGCATCAGGAACAGCGGCACCAGCGCGCCGATGACGATACCGATCCCGCCGACGCAGGGGACGGGCGCCTTGTGTACCTTGCGCGGGTCGGGCCTGTCGATCAGCCCGAGTGCCGGCGCGACGCGCCACATCAGCGGAATAATCGCCATGCTCACCGCGGTGGCGACCACCAGTCCGAACAACGGCTCCACGTTTACGCTATCGCCCTCTCAACCCGGTCCGCCCATGCGCGAATGATCCTGCCCCTCTGCCATGCCCCGAGAGGAGACCCGGCCTCCGATCCGCACCGTATTGCCATGATGGCTCCCCCGCTGCGGGAGACGATACGAGGCGGGACGCGCCTCGCGCGCCCCGGCCGGGGCGCAGGGGTGTGGAACGACGGTTACTCGCGGCCCTCGCGCCAGGCGAGCATCGTCTCCTCGATGCTCCGGTCGTAGCGCGCCACGACCCGGTCCAGATCGATCCTTCCGCTGCCGTCGGGCAGCGGCACGTCCATCGTCGCCTCCACCTCCGGGAACTCATCCAGCCCCAGCGACCCGGACGCCTCGCGCATGCGCACCACGGGCACCTCCGCCTCCGGGGCCGCAGGCGGCTCCGCCGGCGGCGGTTCGGCCAGGCCTGCCAGGATGCGGTTGACGATCTCGAGGCGCTGCTCCGCGCTCAGCGCCGCCGCCAGGCGCGTGATGTCGGCGATCGGATCCGGCGAGTTGCGAGACGATGATGCCGCCGCGTCGGCCGCGAGCGGTCTGCCCGTTTCGTTGCCCATCTGACACCCCCTGCCCATCCGATCCACCGCGCGCCCCCCGCCCGCCGGGCCGAGGGTCGAGGCTCGAGTCATGAGACGACGGCCGCCGGCCGTCCGCCCGCGGCGCGGAATTGAATTATGGCAGCAACTTCCGGCGGAAGCTTCCAATCCCTTTGCGCTTTCCGCACCCGTTCACGTCCGCGGGACCGGCGCGAGGCCCCTGACGATCCCGGGCGGACGCCGCTCAGCCTCCATACCCGCATGCTCCGATGATCCTCCGCCGCCGTCCTGATCGGGATCAGGGCGCCATCGGCCTTTCGGGCGCATGCTGACCAGGCCGTTGTCGGCCCGCAACGGGACAGAGAGGTGGCATGGTGGAACCCCAATCGGCGATGGACACGGTACAGCAGGCATCCCGGCCCGGCAGGCGCCACCCGCGGCGCACGGCGCGCCCGGACCAGGCGCCGGAGGCGGCGGTCAGACCGGGCATGCCGGGCGGCGCGTACCGGCCATTGAGCGAGGCCGACGTACGGCGCATCCACGACACCGCCCTGGACGTGCTGGCCAACGTCGGCATCGGCGACCCCATCCCCGAGGTGCTGCGCCACGCGCTGCCGAGGGGTTGCGAGCTCGGTGCCGACAACCGGCTGCGGATCCCGCGCCCGCTGATGGAGGATCTCATCGCCGCGTCCGCGCGAGGCTACATGCTGTACGCCGTGGACCCGGCGCACGACCACGAGGTGAGCGGGCAGCGCGTGTACTACGGCACCTCCGGGGAGGCGGTGCGGATCCTGGACTACGCCACGCAGACCTATCGTCCGACCCGGCTGGTGGATCTCTACGATGCCGCGCGGCTCGTCGACCGTCTGCAGCACATCCACAACTACGGGCAGCCGTTCATCGCGGCCGACTACAGCCACGACGTCTTCGTGCACGACATCAACATCGCCTACGCCGCGCTCGCGGGCACCCGCAAGTCCTTTGCGCTCGGGATCTCCACGGCCGCGCACGTCGACGCCATCGTCTCGCTGTTCGACACCTTCCTCGGTGAGGAGGGCGCATTCCTGCGGCGCCCGTTCTGCACCTTCGGCGGCTGCCCGATCGTCTCGCCCCTGCGCTTCGGCAAGGAGGGCACGGAGGTGCTGGTCCGGCTCGCCGAGCTGGGGCTGACCGTCGACGTGGCCGTCGCCCCGCAGGCCGGCGCCACCGCGCCGGCGGCGCTCGCCGGCGCCCTGGTGCAGTGCTTCGCGGAGACCCTCGCGTGCCTGGCCGTCGTGAACTGCGTGCGCCCGGGCTCGCCGATGAACTTCGGGATGTGGCCGTTCGTCTCCGATCTGCGCACCGGCGCCTTCACCGGGGGCAGCGGCGAGGAGGCATTGCTGATGGCCGCCACCGCGCAGCTCTGCAATCACTACGGCCTGGTCAGCAGCGTCGCCGCCGGGATGACGGATGCCAAGACCATGGACGCGCAGGCCGGCTACGAGAAGGCGATCACCACCACCGCGGCCGCGCTGGCGGGGGGGAATCTCGTGTCGACCTATCCGGGCATGGTGGGCAGCCTCATCGGCCAGTCCTTCGAGGGCATGCTCATCGACAACGACATGCTCGGCAACGTGCAGCGGCTGCTGCGCGGGATCGAGGTCAACGACGAGACGCTGTCCTACGAGGTGATCGCCGGCACCGTGCAGGGCGCGGGTCACTTCCTGGGCCACCCCCAGACGCTGCGCCTGATGCGCAGCGAGTTCCACTACCCCGAGCTCGCCGATCGCACCGCGCCGGGCGCCTGGGAGGAGGCCGGCAGCCGGGACATCTACCGCCGCGCGCATGAGAGCGTGACCGCGATCCTCTCCGCCCACTACCCGGAGTACATCGACCCGGCGGCAGACGCGCGGCTGCGCGCGCGGTTCCCGATCAGGCTCCAGCCCGCGGACATGCGGCCCGGCAACGGCCGCTGGCAGGCCTGAGCCCGCGGCGGCGCGCCATCCGCCCGGTCCGCGGCGGGCCGGGAACCTCCGCGCGCCGCGGGCCGCATGCTACATTCCGGGCATGCTCGAGCTCACCGGCATCGCCAAGTCCTACGGCGAGACGCTGCTGTTCCGGAACATCGATGCACGGCTTGCGGGCGGCGAGTACGTGGCCGTCATGGGCGAGTCCGGCTCGGGCAAGTCCACCCTCCTCAACGTGATCGCCGGGCTGGATCGCCCCGATCACGGGCGCGTGCTCGTCGACGGCATCGAGCCCGGCGGGCTCGACGACGACGCCGTCACGCACTGGCGGCGGCGCGCGCTCGGCTTCGTGTTCCAGTCCTTCCACGTCCTGCCCTACCTCACGGTGGCGCAGAACGTCGCCCTGCCGCTGCGGCTGAACGCCTGGGGCGAGGCCGACATCCGCCAGCGCCTCGGGGAGATGCTCGCGGCAGTCGACCTCGCCGGCAAGGAGGAGCGCTACCCGCGCGAGCTCTCCGGCGGGGAGATCCAGCGCGTGGCCATCGCGCGCGCGCTGGCGCACCGCCCGAGGCTCGTGCTCGCCGATGAGCCCACCGGCAACCTCGACCCGCGCACGGCCGGCAGCGTGCTCGCCCTGCTGGCCGCGGAGATCCGGCGCAACCGCGCCACCGGCATGCTCGTCACCCACTCGCCGCTGGCGGCGAAGACCGCCGATCGCGTGCTGACGCTGACACGCGACGGGCTGCTCACGCAACATGCCGGCTGATCTCCTGCTCGCCGGCCTGCTCGCCCATCGCGGCCGCGCCCTGCTCGCGACCCTGAGCATCGCGCTGGGTGTCGCCCTCGGCGTGGCCGTGCACACGATCAACGCCTCGGCGATCGCGGAGATGGACCGGGCCGCGCGCCTGCTCGCCGGGGATGCGGACCTGCGCGTGGAGGCCGGCCGCGGCGGCTTCGACGAACAGGCATTGGCGACGGTGCTCCGGCAGGCAGGCGTCGCCGCCGCGAGCCCGATCATCGAGATCGAGGCGACGGTGCTCACCGGGGCGAAGGGCGAGGAGCGCACGCTGCGGCTGCTCGGCGTCGACCCCCTGCGCCTGGCGCGGGTGCAGCCCGCGCTGCTGCCGCGCCCCGTCGACAGGGACGATCTCCTGGCGAGTCTGCGCCCCGGGCAGGTCTTCCTCAACGAGGCGGCGCGGCGCCTGCCCGGGCGCGCGCCGGGGGCCGGGCTCACGCTGAAGTCCCCGCGCGGCCCGCTCACGCTGGCCATCGCCGGGAGCATCGGCGCCGCGGATTCCGACACGCCGCTCGCGGTGATGGACATCGCCGCGGCGCAGGACGCCTTCGATCTCCTCGGCCTGCTCACGCGCATCGATCTGCGCCTGCGCGCCGGCGGCGATCCGCGCGAGGTGCGCGGCGCGCTGCAGCGCGCGCTGCCCGCCGGCGTGATCGTGACCACGCCCGCCCAGGCCTCCACGCGCGCCGCGGCGCTCTCGCGCGCCTATCGCGTCAATCTCACGGTGCTGGCGCTGGTGGCGCTGTTCACGGGCGGCTTTCTCGTCTTCTCGGTCTCGGCGCTGTCGGTCGTGCGGCGGCGCGCCGATC
>JAJVIQ010000010.1 GCA_022071965.1 Gammaproteobacteria bacterium | reverse complement strand
CGCGGGCGCGGGCGCGGCCGAGATCTTCGGCGCCGGCGGCGGCCAGGTGATGGCGCCCCCCTTCACCACGGTCGCGCCGCGGATCACCTCGTCGTCCATGTCGACGCTGAAGGCGCCGTCCTTGCCGGGACAGAGCTCCTCGGCGAAACGCAGCAGATTCGTGGCGTACAGCGTGCTCGCCTGTTTCGCGAGCCGGCTCGGCAGGTCCGTGTAGCCGATGATGGTGACGCCGTGCTTGACCACCACCCTGCCCGGCTCGGTCAGCTCGCAGTTGCCGCCCTGCTCGGCGGCCAGGTCCACGATCACGCTGCCGGGATTCATCGACTCCACCATGCCGGCCGTGATGAGCTTCGGTGCGGGCTTGCCGGGGATGAGGGCTGTCGTGACGATGATGTCGACATCCATGGCCTGGCGTGCGAACACCTCGCGCTGCGCCTTCTGATAGCCCTCGCTCATGACCTTGGCATAGCCGCCGGTGCCTGCGCCCTCCTCCTGGTAGTGCACCGCGACGAACTCCCCGCCCATGGACTTGACCTGGTCGGCGACCTCGGGACGCGTGTCGTTGGCGCGCACGATCGCCCCCAGGCCCGAGGCGGCGCCGATGGCCGCCAGTCCGGCCACGCCGGCGCCGATCACGAACACCTTCGCCGGCGGCACCTTGCCGGCGGCGGTGATCTGGCCGGTGAAGAAGCGTCCGAAGTGATGCGCCGCCTCGATGATGGCACGGTACCCCGCGATATTGGCCATCGAGCTCAGCGCATCGAGCTTCTGGGCGCGCGAGATGCGCGGCACGCTGTCCATGGCGAGCACGGTGGCCTTCTTCGCCGCCAGCCTCTGCATCAGCTCGGGGTTCTGCGCGGGCCATATGAAGCTAACGACGGTTGCGCCCTCGCGCATCGCATCGATCTCCTCCGCCGCCGGCGCACGGACCTTGAAGACGATGTCGGAGGTCGACCATAGCGCCCTGGCGTCGGGCACGACCTCCACGCCGGCCTCGCGGTAGGCGTCGTCGTCGAAGTTCGCCTCCGCGCCGGCGCCGGATTCCACGGCTACCGTGAAGCCCAGCTTGATGAGCTTCTCCGCGACCTCCGGAGACGTAGCTACGCGTTTCTCCCCGGGGTACACCTCTTTCGGCACACCGATTCTCATGTCACTCCCCCAATCCAGGTTGAAAAATGGACACCGCTCCGGGACCGTCACTGCTCCGTCGCGCACGGGCCCGCACGCTCATTCCCGCCTTCCCGCCACGCGACTCGCATCCCCGCCACGCCGCGGCGTCTAAGGCGGCGCGATTGCCGTCATGTCCCCCATGTACGGCTGCAATGCCGGTGGCACCCGTATGCTGCCGTCGGCATTCTGATGGTTCTCCATGATGGCGATCAGGGTACGGCCTACGGCCAGGCCGGAACCGTTGAGCGTGTGCAGCAGCTCCGGCCTGCCGGTTTCGCGATGGCGGTAGCGCGCCAGCATGCGGCGGGCCTGGAACGCCTCGAAGTTGCTGCACGATGAGATCTCCCGGTAGGCACCCTGGCTGGGCAGCCAGGCCTCGAGGTCGTAGGTCTTGGCCGCGGCGAACCCCATGTCGCCGGCGCACAGCACCATCACCCGGTAGGGCAGCTCCAACCGCCTCAGCACCTGCTCGGCGTGGCCGGTAAGCTCCTCCAGAGCCTGGTAGGACAGCGTGGGCTCCACCAGTTGCACGAGCTCGACCTTCTCGAACTGGTGCTGGCGGATCATGCCGCGGGTGTCGCGGCCATGCGAGCCCGCCTCGCTGCGGAAGCACGGCGTATGGCAGACGAATCTCCTCGGCATCTCCTCTGCGGCGAGGATGCGATCGCGCGCGATGTTGGTCACCGGCACCTCGGCCGTCGGTATGAGATAGAAACCCTGCTCCGGGATCGCGAACAGATCGGCGGCGAACTTCGGCAACTGGCCGGTGCCGCGCATGCTGTCGGCGTTCACCATGTAGGGGACGTAGACCTCGGTATAGCCGTGCTCGCGGGTGTGCAGATCCAGCATGAACTGGATGAGCGCGCGCTGCATGCGGGCCAGTGCCCCGGAGAGGATCACGAAGCGGGCGCTGGCGATCTTCGCCGCGGTCTCGAAGTCCATGCCGTGCAGGCGTTCGCCCAGCTCGACGTGGTCGCGCGCAGCGAAGTCGAATACCGGCGGCGCGCCCCACCTGCGCACCTCGACGTTGCCGGTCTCGTCACGGCCGTCGGGTACGCTCGCGTGCGGGATGTTGGGCAGTCCGAGCACGAAATCGTTGATGCGCTGCTGCAGCCCGGCGAGCCTGGCCTCGCCGTCGCGCAGCTCCTCGCCGAGCCCGGCGACCTCGGCCATCAGGGCGGCGGCATCCTCCCCCTTGCCCTTGGCGATGCCGATCGCCCTGGACCTGGCGTTGCGCGAGGCTTGCAGCGCCTGCGTGCGCCCCTGCAGCTCCTTGCGCTCCGCCTCGAGGGCCTCGTAGGCCGCCACGTCCACGTCCAGACCGCGCCTGGCCAGACCCGCGCGCACGACGCCCATGCTGGTTCGCAATAGCACCGGATCGATCATGTCCCCCTCTGTTCCTGCCTTGTGTCTTTGACCTGTCCCGGGCGACGGCGGGTGCAGCGGCCGCGGCGCCGCGGCACGCCGGGTGCGCGGGAAGGTGGCGTGCATTTCGATGGGTTCCCAGCGGGGTCGCGCCGAATCCGGGCCATAGTGTAGCGTGCGCCCATGCTGATGGCGACCGCTGCCCGTGGAGATGTCCGCCGGCGCGAAACTCCGTGATCAGCCGCGGCTGCCGGCGCCGTTGGCGTCGTCGGGATTGACGACGTCGAAACTCGCGGGTATCCGCGCGTAGAAGACTCGCACCCCCTCGCGCTTTGTGAGATCGAGCAGCGCGTCCGCCTCCTCGTCGCTGACGATGAATTCCACCTCGATCGGCAGCTCGCCGCCAAGCTCGAAGAAATGGCTTGCGTGCAGCGTGTGATGTCGTCCGAAACCGGCCATGGCGCGGAACGCCGACCCGCCGCGCAGCCCCATCCTGTTGGCCTGCTCGAGCAGCCACTCCCACAGCAGGATGCCGTGGTGCCGCTCGCCTTCGTGGACGTAGAACCTCAAGAACGCGCCGTGCATGCCTTTCCCCCTGGCCCGTGCCGCCCGCCTGCTCAACCGCCCGTGGCCAGCCTGACGACCGCCAACCCGAGCGCCGTCAGCAGCAGTGAGCCGATGAGATGCAGGCTCACCGTACCCAGGGCCCAGCCCAACTGCTGGCGCGCGATCAGGGTGACCACCTCGGCGGAGAACGTCGAGAAGGTGGTCAGTCCGCCGAGAAATCCGGTCACCAGCGCGAGCCGCGCCTCGGGCGGCAGCCCGGGATGCTGGTCGAAACAACCGATCGCCACGCCGACGAGAAAGCCGCCGACGAGGTTCGAAGCCAGCGTGCCGAGCGGCACCGTCGGAAAGACGGGATTGAGGACGTGACTCAATCCCCAGCGCAACCACGCGCCGAGCATGGCGCCGACACCAACAGCAACCAGGCCTGGCCACGCCATGTCATTCCTTTCTTCAGTCCCAATCGGACCGGAGTGAACACGATCAACGCGGGGGCCCGGTCTGGCTCGAGCGGCGGCCTGCGTCGCCCGGGTCACGCCGGACAATCGTGCAGGCATCATCAGCCCGGTCGGAGAATCGACGAGGCGGTTGGAGGAGGAATGCCATCTCCGTGCGCATACTCTACCGTCCGTGGCGGAGGCGCTCAAGCGGCCGCGGGAAGGCACCTGCCGCGACTGATCCGGTGCCTCGGCACCACCGCCCGCATGCGCGCCGCCGTGCCGTCTCACTGCTTGTTCTTGCGGTGCTGCGCGTCGAGCTCGCGCAGGTGCCTCAGCTTCTCCGCAATCTTCGCCTCCAGGCCGCGATCGGTGGGCTCGTAGTATCGGCGCCCCGCGAGCGCCTCGGGCAGATAGTTTTCGCCGGCGGCGTAGCCGTCCTGTTCGTCGTGGGCATACCGGTAGCCGCGCCCGTAATCGAGGCTCTTCATCAGCGTGGTCGGGGCATTGCGCAGGTGCAGGGGCACCTCCAGGGAACCGCTGCGGCGCACCTCCTCCATCGCCGCGCCGTAGGCCGCATACACGGCATTGCTCTTGGCGCAGCAGGCGAGATAGACGATCGCCTGCCCGATCGCCAGTTCGCCCTCGGGGCTGCCGAGCCGCTCATAGGTCTCCCAGGCATCGAGCGCCATCGGCAGGGCGCGCGGGTCGGCCAGGCCGATGTCCTCGGCGGCCATCCTCACGACGCGGCGGGCGATGTAGCGGGGATCGCAGCCACCGTCGACCATGCGCACGAACCAGTACAGCGCACCGTCCGGCGAGGAGCCGCGCACCGCCTTGTGCAGGGCGGAGATCTGGTCGTAGTAGGCCTCCCCGCCCTTGTCGAAGCGTCGCGGCGTTCCGCCGGCCAGCACCTCCGTGAGCAGCGCCTCGCCGATCTCCCGGCCATCGGACAGGTCGATGGCGATCTCCAGCAGGTTGAGCGCGCGGCGGGCGTCGCCGTCCGCGGCGGCTGCAAGCCGCTCGCGCAGCCCCGGGGCCATGGCGGCGCCGGTGCGGCTCAGCGCCCGCTCGATCACCAGGTGCGTGTGCGCGGCATCCAGCGGTTTGAGCACGTAGACGCGCACGCGGGAGAGCAGCGCGTTGTTGAGCTCGAAGGAGGGATTCTCGGTGGTGGCGCCGATGAAGGTGAACGTGCCGTCCTCGATATGCGGCAGGAACGCGTCCTGCTGGGACTTGTTGAAGCGGTGCACCTCGTCGACGAACAGCACGGTGCGGCGCTGTCGGGTCTGCAGCGCCTCGCGCGCGGTTTCCACCGCCGCGCGGATATCCTTGACCCCGGAGAGCACGGCGGAGAGCGTGCCGAACTCGGCGCTGCAGTGATTGGCGACGAGGCGGGCGAGCGTGGTCTTGCCGCTGCCGGGCGGCCCCCACAGCACCATGGAATGCAATTGCCCGGATTCGATCGCCCGTCGCAGCGGCCTGCCCGGCGCGAGGATGTGATCCTGGCCGATGACCTCCTCCACCCGCGTCGGCCGCAGCCGATCGGCCAGCGGCCGGTGATCGGGCTCCGTGAGATCGGCGGCGGCGTTCATGGCCGGATTATACGGCCTGCGGCGCCATTCACCCCGCGCCCGTGCGGCGGCGGCTGCCGCGAAGGATCGCGGCGCGCATGCGCGTCGTCGCGATCACCACGGGGGCGGCTACGGCGATGCGGGCACCGCCGTCAGGTCGTTCACATCCACGCCGGGCGGCGGCGTGAAGGAGAAGATCTTCGGATCGATGGCGGCGTTGCGACGCTCCCCGCTGAACTTCAGCCGCGTGGTCTGGCCGAAATTGTCGAACAGCTCCATCCAGCGCAGATCCTTGCCCTCGAAGCCGACGCGCACCCTGGCGTAGGCGTTCTTCGCCTCCTTCGGGGTCAGCGTCACCCATTCCGCGCCGTCCTCGCTGCCGTCCTCGGTGACGGTGAAGTTTTCATCCACCCTGGCGTCGCTGCCGAGGATGAGGGCCGGGGCGCTGCCGAGCGCCTTCTCGACGCGGCGTATGGTCACCTGCTCGAGATCCTTGTCGTAGAACCACACCTTGCTGCCGTCGCCGACGATGACCTGCTCATAGGGTCTGGTGTAATTCCAGCGGAACTTGCCGGGCCGTTCGAGATAGACGATGCCGCTGGAGGTCTCCAGCGTCTTGCCCTGCTCGTTGACGACGGTCTGCTCGAACTGCGCCTGCAGCGTCCTGAACTGCGCCAGGTACTCATCCAGCGCCTCGCGCGCCGCACCGGCGTGCGCCGCCGCCGCCATCAGCAGCGCGCCCAGGCCCGCGGCCGCCCTCACGGGGTGTATCACGCTCATCGGACTACCTTCCTCCTGCAGATATGTTGGCCGTCGACGACACGCCAGCCCCGCGCGGACCGGCTTCAGTCCTTCGGAGGCGGCGGCGCCAGCACCTCGCGCGTGCCGTTGGACTGCAGCGAGCCGACCACGCCCGCGCGCTCCATCTCCTCGACCATGCGCGCGGCGCGGTTGTAGCCGATCTTCAACCGCCGCTGAACCGCCGACACCGACGCCCGCCGCGTCTCGGTCACGAAGCGCACCGCCTCGTCATATAAGACATCCATATCCTCCCCGGTTCCGTTCGCCTCCCCGAAGCCGCCGTTGCCGGCGAGGTCGTCGTCGAGATCGCCGCGCACGATCGCATCGATGTACTCGGGCGTGCCCGAGGCCTTCAGGTGCGCGACGACCTGGTGCACCTCCTGATCCGCGACGAAGGCGCCGTGCACGCGCGTCGGCAGTCCGACACCCGGCGGCAGATAGAGCATGTCGCCGTGCCCGAGCAGCGTCTCCGCGCCCATCTGATCGAGGATCGTGCGCGAGTCCACGCGGGAGGAGACCTGGAAGGCGATGCGGCTCGGGATGTTGGCCTTGATGAGACCGGTGATCACGTCCACGGACGGCCGCTGCGTGGCGAGTATCAGGTGTATGCCGGCGGCGCGGGCCTTCTGCGCCAGGCGCGCGATCAGCTCCTCCACCTTCTTGCCCACCGTCATCATCATGTCGGCGAGCTCGTCGACGATGACCACCACGAAGGGCAGCGTGTCGAGCGTCGGGGTCTCTTCCTCGTCCGCGCCGCTGGCGCGCATCAACGGGTCGGCGAGCGGCTTGCCCGCCTCGATCGCCTCCTGGACCTTGCGGTTGTAGCCGCCGATGTTGCGCACGCCGAGCGCCGCCATCAGCCGGTACCGACGCTCCATCTCGTTCACGCACCAGCGCAGGGCATTCGCCGCCTCCTTCATGTCGGTGACCACCGGCGCGAGCAGCGCCGGGATGCCCTCGTACACCGACAGCTCGAGCATCTTCGGATCGATCATGATGAGCCGGATGTCGCTCGGCGTAGCCTTGTACAGCAGGCTCAGGATCATCGCGTTCAGCGCGACGGACTTGCCCGAGCCGGTGGTGCCCGCGACCAGCAGGTGCGGCATGCGGGCAAGGTCGACGACGACCGGTTTGCCGCCGATGTCCTTGCCGAGCGCGAGCGTGAGCGGGGATGCGCTCGCCTCGTACTCGCGCGCGCTCAGCATCTCGCTCAGGGTCACGACCTCGCGCTGTGCGTTCGGGATCTCCAGCCCTACCGTCGGCTTGCCGGGGATGACCTCGACCACGCGCACGCTCACGATCGACAGCGAGCGGGCGAGATCCTTGGCAAGATTGGTGATGCGGCTCACCTTCACGCCGGCGGCCGGCTGCAACTCGAAGCGCGTGATGACCGGACCCGGATGGACCGCGACGACCTGCGCCTCCACGCCGAAGTCGGCGAGCTTCAGCTCGACCTGTCGCGACATCGCCTCGAGGGTCTCCTCGGAATACCCGCCCCTGGCCGGAGGGGGATCGTCCAGCAGCCCGAGCGGCGGCAGCTCCGCGGCGCTGGCCGGCTTCTCGAACAGGGTCTCCTGCCGCTCCCTGACCGCGCGCCGGCTCGGCTCGAAGGCGGAGATCTGCGGCTCGATGCGCGGCCGGGGCCGCGCGACCTTCTTCTCCTTCTCGACCTTGACCACCGCCTCGCGCCGCTGCTTGGCGATGCGTCCGGCGTTCCAGTCGGTGAGGTTTTCGCCGGCCGCGGCGAGCAGGTCGAGTCCGCGCAGCGTCCAGGCCCCGATCCGATCCATCACGGCCACCCAGGAGAGCCCCGTCAACAGCGTGATGCCGATCAGCAGCAGCGCGAGCATCACCAGCGGGCCGCCGACCGTGCCGAGCACGGCCATCAGGGTGCTGCCGGCCACCTCGCCGATGACCCCGCCGGTGGCGTGCGGCAGTTCGGCACGCCCCTGTGTGCGCAACCAGACCAGCGAGCTTGCCATCAGGATCGTCAGCATCAGCCCGACGCTGCGCATGCCGAGGTGGTAATAGTCAGCCGCCGCGGAGTCGTCGGTGCGCCTGAGGATGCGCCAGCCGACGAACAGCAGGATGGGCGGCAACAGGTAGGCCGAGTAACCGAAACAGTACAGGAGGATGTCCGAGGCGTAGGCGCCGATGAGGCCGACCTGGTTGGTGACCACGCTGGAACCGCTGGTGTGCGACCAGCCCGGGTCCTGCACGCTGAAGGTCCACAGCGCGAGCGCGAGGATCAGCGCGGCGATCCCGAGCAGGATGAACGCCGCCTCCTGCAGGCGTCTGCCCAGGTTCAGATTCAGTGCCGGACCGGCACCGTGTCGTTTGCGTACGGCTTGGGCCAAAGGATCTCAATCCGTTTCTTTGAAAAGGAATATAACACACTGAACATATGGATTTTTAGACGACGATTCGCCAAGGGCGGCGGACCCCGGAACCGGTCATCCAAGCCGCTGAAACGACGGCGATCCCGGCATCGGCCCCCGCCGCCGCCGGCCGAGCGGCGCGGGGCGCTCCTACTTCTTGGGCTTGTCGCCCTGCGTGTAAACGGGAAAGGTGGCCACGTTGCCCGGGCCTTCCGTCACCACGGTGATCCGGCCATGACCCTCCTTCTCCACCTCGTCGATGCGGACGATGGAATGTATCGGCAGGTGGGTGCGGGTCACGCCGCGGAATTCGCTCTTCAGGTGCTCCTCGGAGGGATCCAGCACCACCGTGCTCTTCTCGCCGAAGACCAGCTTCTCCACCTCGACGAATCCGAACAGGCTGCTCGGCTGGATCGCGCGCGCGTAGATCTCATAGACCTTGCCCTGGTTCTGAAAGATGACCTTGTAGGTACGCCGCGCCGCCATGCACGGATGGTAGCACACCCTCGCGAGGCCACCGGCGTTAAGTCCGTATTCACCGCAGGTCCAGGAGAATGGTCGCGAACTCGAGATGGCGGGCGCCGGCCGGATCACCCTGCCCGACCCCGTCCCGTTCCGTTTCAATCGCTGGAGTCCGGCGCGAGGCGAGGTGTGCGCAACGGACTCCCGTGGCTGCACTGCATATCCTCGCCCTGGCATCGCCGGAGCGACATCGCCGACAGTTGGAGAAGCACTCACCGATGCAGCCCCGGGCCTCACTGCTGGGCGCGGCCCTCGCCATGGCGCTTGCGGCCATGCCGTCATTGGCGCACTCCGATTGCCCGCCCGGTCAGGAAATCAGCGGCGGCGAGATCGTCGGCACCCTGCTCGGCGCCGCCGTGGGCGGGCTCATCGGCTCCCGGTTCGGTGACGGGACCGGCAACGGGGTCGCCATCGGGGCGGGGGTGCTCGCCGGCGGTCTGCTCGGCAACCGGCTCGCGGCGCAGTTGACCTGCCAGGATCAGAGGTATCACGCCGACACGGCGCAGGACGCGTTCGAGTCGCAGCGCACGGGCGCCACCTCGACATGGATCAATCCCGACACCGGCCACGCCGGTTCGGTCACCCCGACCAGAACCTACCGGATGGGTGACGGCACCAACTGCCGTGATTTCACCCAGAGGGTGGAGGTCGACGGGCACGAGCAGGCCGGACGTGGGACCGCCTGCCGCCAGCCTGACGGGACCTGGCGCATCCTCGCCGCGCCATAGCCCGCGCCGACGCGCACCGCTCCGCGCTTCACGCCCCGGTGGCGGGCGGCGCCGGTTCCGTCAGCAGGAAATGGGCGAGGCTCTTCAGGCGCGCTGGCGCCACGGGTTTGGAGAGCACGACGAGATCCGCATGCAGGGCGCGGGCGCCGTCGACGAACGCGCGGTCACCGCTCACGACCATCGCCTTCAGACCGGGACACCGTTGCCGCTGACGCTCGAGGAACTCCAGTCCGCTGCCGTCCGCGAGGTGCTGATCCACGATCAGCAGATCGGGGCGGCCGTTCTTCATACGCCCGGCCGCCGTGCTCAGATCCGCGGCGCACTCCACGCGCGCGCCCCAACGCCGCAGCCACGCGCCCATCTCGGCCAGCGCCGCGGCGTCGTCATCGATGAGCAGGACGCGCCGATCCTGCAGCGTGGGATCCGCCGGCGCGGCCGCCATGGCCCCATCCCCGGCCGGCACGACGATCGTGAAGACGCTGCCTCGCCGCGGCGAGCTGCGTAGCCGCAGCGGGTGGCCAAGCAGGTCGGCGCCCTGGCGAACGATGGCCAGGCCCAGGCCCAGCCCCTTGTGGTGAGCGCGATGCGCGGCACCGCGCTCGAAGGCGTTGAACAGCCGCCCGCGCCCGCTGGTGCTGAACCCCGCTCCCGTGTCGGCGACGCGGATGCGCACCCGGGTGCCGTCGCCGTACGGACCGCAGCGCAGCGAAACCTCGCCCGATTCCGTATACGTCACCGCGTTCGTCAGCAGGTTGCGCAACATCCGCTCCAGCAACACCGGGTCGCTGTGCGCGAAGACCCCGCGGGCCCGCAGAACGAACCGCAGCCCGCGTTCCCGCGCGAGCGCGGCGTACTCCTGTCCCAGCCGCTCCAAAAGCGGTCGCATCTCCACCTCGCGCACGCAAGGCTGCAGCGTGCCGGTCTCCAGGCGGCTCCAGTCGAGCAACGCGTCGAACATGGTGCGCATGGACTCGAAGGCATGCTCGATCGCCCGCAACCACGTCGAGGCCTCGGGAAGCGCGGCGCGCGCCTGGCCGAGATAGAGTCCCAGCGCATTCATGGGCTGCCTCAGATCGTGGCTCGCGACCTGCAACAGCCGCGTCTTTGCCGCCTCGGAGGCCTGGGCCTGCTCGCGCAGCCGCGTCTGCACGGCAGCGCTCACGCGCTCCTCGAACAAGCGCTGCTGGACGCGCTGCAGGTATTGCGACAGGCGCAGCACCTGCAAGGTGCGCCAGTGCGAGAGCAGGAAATACGCGGCCAGCATCGCGGTGATGAGCACGCCGGCGGCGAGCGCCGCGTACGGCAGAAGACCGGGAGTCTCGGCGCGCCGGCCGCGGGGCGTGAACACGGCCCGCCAGACCTGGTCGGCCACATGGAACTGCCGCGTCCAGCCCGCCGCCGGCGCCGCCTCGGCGCCCTCGGCGCGCAGCGCGAAGACCTGGCGCTCGTCGCCGTGGCGATTGACGTCGTAGACCCGCAGCTCGTACGGCTCCGTTCCGGCGTCGAAGACGCTGCGAAACAGCTCGCCGACGCTGAACACGCCCATCGAGAAGCCCGTCATCGCCGTGCGCGACGCGGTGCGGCCGTCGCTCCCCGACCGGTACACGGGCAGGAAGGCCTGGATCACATAGTCGTCACGATTTCCCGCCGCGGCGCTCATGCGCGTCACGGCCACGGCGCGGCCCTGTGCCATGGCGGTCCGCAGCGGCTCGCGCAGCCACGACATCGCAGTGAGATTCATGCCCTGGACCAGCTCCCCGTCGACGAGCGAAACGAGGAAATGCACCGGGAAGTAGTCCTCCTGCGGCGGGGAGGGCACCAGCATGCCGTGGCCATTGGGCTCGAAGATGCGCGCGCCGCCGCCGACCGGCCGCAGACCGCGCTCGAACTCCGCGCGCTGCGCGATCGTCACGCGCGGCACCCAGCCGAGCGCGAGCGTGCCGCGGTGAAACGCCGCGTCGGACTTCACGAAGCGGCCGAACTGCTCGGCGCTGAACCGGCCGTAGGCCTCGTGCAGGGCGCGCACCGAGGTGAGCGACTCCAGCGCGCGGTTGATGGCGATCTGCGCCTGCTCGGCCTTGCTCCCGGCCTGCTCCTCGATGGCGCGGCGCTCGCGCTCCTGCGCGAGGTCGTACAGGCGCTTGCTGCCGAGCACGCTGAGCGCCACGCCCGCGACCAGCACCGCGCCGGCGCTGAGCCCCTGCCGCCACAGCGAGGGCCCCTCGGCGCGCGCGGGTCCCCCGGGCTCGACCAGCGGCCCGATGTCCTCCGGCATGACACCTATGTCTTTGGGCATATTGCCGATCGCGTGCTCGAAGGAAACAATTCCCCCGCTGCCGATGCAGCCTCACCAAAAGACACCGGACGGAGGTCGTAATGCAGAAACTATACCGCGTAATCCCGCTCGCGCTTGCGCTCGGCGCGGCTTTCCTCCCCGCAACAGCCACGGCCGAGGGCGCGCTTAAGGTCGACAAGCAGGTCGAGATCGCGGCCCCGCCGGCCACGGTCTGGAAGATGATCGGCAACTACAACCACCTCGACGTGTGGCACCCGGCGGTGGCCGCGAGCGACCTGACCGGCAGCGGCACCAGCGCGGGCGACGTACGCGTCCTCACCCTGCGCGACGGCGCGACCATCACCGAGAGGCTCGTGGCCTACAGCGATGCGGAACGCAGCTATACCTACGCCATCGAGGGCTCGCCGCTGCCCGTCGACGGCTACGTCTCGACGTTGGTCGTGCTGCCCGGAGAGGACGGCGGCAGCGTGGTCCGCTGGAGCTCGACGTTCGATCCCAAAGGAGCCCCGGCGGAGAAGGCCAGCGAGGTCATCGCCGGCATCTACGACGCGGGCCTGGGCAGGCTGGCGACCTACTTCAACGCCAAATAACGCTCGACTTTCGAGGCTACCCGGCGGCAGGGATGCTGCCGGGTTTATTCTTCGCGCCCGAATCGGTAGCCTTGGCGGGGCATGCGCGTACTGGTAGCCGACGATCACCCACTGTTCCGCGATGCGCTGGCGCGTCTCGTGGCCCGCGTCTTCCGGCAGGCCGCCGTCATGGAGGCCGACAGCTACGACGCCGTGCTGCGCCGCCTGGATGCGGATCCCGATTTCGATCTCCTGCTCGTCGACCTGCGCATGCCCGGGGGGAACAGTCACGAGATGCTGCGGCGCCTGCACCTGCGCCACCCGCAGGTCCCGATCGTCGTCGTCTCCGGGGCCGAGCACGCCTGGGAGGCGCGCCGCGCGCTGCAGGCCGGCGCGGTGGGCTTCATCTCCAAATCGGTCCCCGAGCCGCAGATGCGCGCGTCGCTGGAGCGCATCATCGCCGGCGAGGCGCCGCTTCAGGAGCCGGCCTCACCCGCCATGCCGGCGGCCGCCGGCGGCGCACCCGCGCACGCCGGTGGAACAGAGCTGACCCCGCGTCAGCAGCAGGTGCTGGAGCTCATCTGCGCCGGGAAGTCGAACAAGCTCATCGCGCGCCGGCTCGGTCTGAGCGTGGGCACCGTGAAGCTGCACGTGTGCGCGGTCCTGCAGGCCCTCGAGGTCGAGAGCCGTACGCAGGCCGTCGTCAAGGCGCACGCCCTGGGTCATGCCCCGCCGCCGGCGGACTGAGCGCCGCCGGGCGCCGGCGCTCCGCCCCAACCCGGGGTTGCAGTGCCGCCCCCGGGAGTGGTCGCCGTCGAGGTAGCCGCCACGGGTTGCCTCACCCGCGCCAGCAGCAGGTACACCGCCGGGATCAGGAACAGGGTCAACAGCGTTCCGAAGCTGAGCCCGCCGACGATCACCCAGCCGATCTGCTGGCGGCTCTCCGCCCCCGCGCCGGTGGAGAGCGCCAGCGGCAGGGAACCGAGCACCATGGCGAAGGTCGTCATGAGGATCGGCCGCAGGCGCAGCCGGGTGGCCTCGCAGACCGCGTCGCGCAGTCCCCGGCCCTGGTCCTGGAGCTGGTTGGCGAACTCCACGATCAGGATGCCGTTCTTGGTGATGAGGCCGACCAGCATCACCAGGCCGATCTGACTGTAGACGTTCACCGTGCCGCCGCTCCACTTCAGCGCGAACAGCGCGCCGCACACCGCCATCGGCACGGTCAGCAGGATGACGAAGGGGTCGACGAAACTCTCGAACTGTGCCGCCAGCACCAGATAGATGAACAGCAGCGCCAGGGCGAAGACGAAATAGAGCGCCGTGCCGCTCTCGCGGAATTCGCGCGATTCACCGTCGAGCTCCGTGCGCGCCGTCGGCGGCAGCAGCTCCGCGGCGGTCTTCTTCATGAACGCCAGCGCCTCGCCGAGCGAAGTGCCCGGCGCGAGGCCCGCGGAGACGATCGCCGCGCGCAGGCGGTTGAAGTGATTGAGCTCCCGCGCGGCCACCGTCTCATCGATCCGCAGCAGGTTGTCGAGCTGCACGAGCTGGCCGCCGCGGCCCCGCACGTAGATGCTCGAGAGGTCCGTCGGCGTGGCGCGTTCCTGCGGTGTCATCTGCACCATGACGTCGTACTGCTCGCCCTCGCGCTTGAAGCGCGTGACCTGCCGCCCGCCCAGCAGGCTCTCCAGCGTGCGCCCTATGGTCTCGACCTCCACGCCCGTCGCCGCGGCCCGATCGCGATCGACGGTGACGCTGAACTGCGGCTTGTTGAGCTTCAGATCCGAGTCGACGTTGGTCAGCCCAGGCCAGGCGCGCGCGCGCTGCAGGATCCTGTCGACGATCTCCTGCAGCGTCTTGTAGGAGTCCGCCTGCACGACGAACTGCACCGGCGTGGAGCGGAAACTCTGGCCGAGCGACGGCGGGTTCACGACGAAGGCCAGCACGCCCGGCAGGCCCTGCAGCCTGGGCATGAGCTCGCGGGCGATCTCCTGCTGTTTGCGCTCGCGCTGCTCCCAGGGCGCCAGGCTCACGAAGGCCATGGCCAGTGTCACCGGATTCGGACGCTCCAGGCCCGGCGCGACGACCATGAAGGAGGTGCGCACCTCGGGGATCCCGCTGATGAAGGCCTCCACCTGGCGCGCGTAGCGATTGGTGTAGGCCATGGTCGCCCCGTCGGGGCTGTTCATCATCGCGATGACGAAGCTACGGTCCTCCAGCGGCGAGAGCTCGCGCTTGATGGTGGCGCCGAAGCGGTAGATGCCCAGCCCGATCACGGCGAACACCGCCGCCACGCCGACCCAGCGCAGCAGCGCCGGGACGCTCCGGCGCAGGTATGCCGCGGGTGCGGCTATGGCCCGCACCATCCGCGCGTACACGGCGGTGAGCCCGTCGAGGAACCGCTCCCCGGCGCGGTAGAACCAGCCGTGCGTGGCGTGGGGCCGGAGCATGCGCGAGCACATCATCGGGGTCAGCGTCAGGGCCACGAAGCCCGAGACGAGCACCGCGGCCGACACGGCGAGCGCGAACTCGGAGAACAGGCGGCCGGTGTTGCCGGTCATGAAGGCCAGCGGCGTGAATACCGTGGCCAGCGTCAGGGTCATCGCCATCACCGCGAAGGCGATCTCGCGGCTGCCCTCGAAGGCGGCCGCGATCGGCGCCATGCCGCGCTCGATACGGCGGTGTATGTTCTCGAGCACCACGATCGCGTCGTCGACCACGAGGCCGATGGCCAGCACCAACGCCAGCAGGGTCAGAACGTTGACCGTGAATCCCATGATATCGAGGAAGACGAAGGCGCCGATCAGCGACACCGGGATGGTCACCAGCGGGATGAGGGTGGCGCGCACCGAGCGCAGGAACACGAAGGTGACGAGGATGACCAGCGCCAGCGCCTCCGCGAGCGTCTTCAGCACCTCGCGGATGGATCGATCGATGAACAGCGAGGAATCGAAGGCCGTGGTGATCGACATGCCCTCGGGCAGGGCCGCGGAGATGCTCGGCAGCTCCGCCTTCACGGCATTGGCGACCTCGAGGGTGTTCGCCGTGCTCTGCTTGACGATGCCCAGGCCGACGGCTGCCTTCCCGTTCACCCGCACCTCGCTGCGCTCGTCCACCGCGCCGAGCTCGGCGTAGCCGATGTCGCGCAGCCGCACCGGCGATCCGCCCTGCTCGCGGATGATGAGCGCGTTGAACTCCTCGGGCGTCTTCAGATCCGTCTCGCTCAGCACCGTGAACTCCCGCATGCGGCTTTCCAGGCGCCCGGAGGGGATCTCGACGTTGCGCCGGCGCAGCGCATCCTCGACATCCTGCACCGTGAGCCCGTAGGCCGCGAGCCGCTCCCGATCGATCCACAGCCGCATCGCGTAGCGGCGCTCGCCACCGATGATGACGCTCGCCACGCCGGGCAGGGTCTGCAGCCGATCCTTGACCTGCCGATCCGCGAAATCGGTGATCTGCAACTGGTCGTGGCGGGTGCTGGAGAACGCCAGCCAGATGATCGCCCGGGCATCGGCCTCGACCTTGCTGATGACCGGCTCGTCGACGTCATCGGGCAGCCGGCCGCGCACCCGCGAGACACGATCGCGCACGTCGGCGGCCGCCGCGTCGGGGTTCCGGGTCAGTTCGAACTCGATGGTGATGCGGCTGACCTCCTCGCGGCTCACCGACTTCATCACCTTCACGCCTTCGATGCCGGCGAGCGAATTCTCCAGCGGGCGGGTGACCTGGCTCTCGATGACCGCGGCGCTGGCGCCGGTGTAGACGGTGCTGACGGAGACGATGGGGGCGTCGATGTTCGGGTATTCCCGCACCGGCAGGCGGGCGAGCGACATCAGGCCGATGAGCACGAGCACCAGGCTCATGACCGTCGCCAGCACCGGACGGCGTATGCAGAGATCGGAGATCTTCATGACGCTCGGAGGCGATGGGCGCGCGACTACACGCCCGGGGCAGCCGTGACCGGCAGATTGACGATGCGGACGGCGGCGTTGTCGTGCAGCATCGTGTGACCGGCCGTTATCACGGTGTCGCCCTCCTTCAGCCCGTCGACGACCTCGACCCTGCCGACCTGACGCACGCCGAGCCGCACGCGCGTCAGCGCGGCCCGACCCTCCCGCACCCGGAAGACGAACTGCTCGCCGCCGCGCGGGACGATCGCCTCCTCCGGCACCCACACGGCGCGCTCGCGCGTGGCCAGGGTGATCTGCACCTGGGCGAACATGCCGGGGCGCAGGGCCATGTCGCCGTTGGCGATGCGGCCGCGCGCGCGCAGCGTGCGGTTGGCCTCGTCCAGGCGCGGATCGATCGCGTACACCTCACCGGCGAATTCCCGCCCCGGGTGGGCCTCCACACGCACGGTGAACCGTTGACCCGCGGTCAGGACAGCGCTGTAGCGCTCGGGCACGCTGAAGTCGATCTTGATGGGGTCCACGGCCTCGAGATTGACCATGTCATGGCCGGCCTCGACATAGTCGCCCGGACTCACCTGCCGCAGTCCGACTATGCCGCTGATCGGGGCCACCAGCCTGGTCTTTGCCAGCCGCACGCGTTCCAGGGCGAGCTGCGCGCGCGCCGTCTGCAGCTGCGCCAGCGACTCGTCATACTCCTGCTGGCTCATCACCTTGCGTTGCAGCAGGTCGCGGGCACGCTCGTACTTCAGTTCCCACAGGCGCGTGGCCGCCGCCGTGCGCGCCACCTCCGCCTGGAACTCCGCGGGGTCGAGTGTGAACAGCACCTGCCCCTTCTCCACCGCCTGGCCTTCCTTGAATTCGATGCTCTCGAGCCGCCCTGCCACCTCCGGGCGCACGATGACCGACTCCTCCGCCATCAGACTGCCGACGACGCCGATCTCCTCACGGGCCGGCTCGATGAGCACCGGGGCGACCTCGACGACGGCGGGCGGGGCCTCCTCGGACTGCCCCTTGGGTGAAACCGGGCCGGCCTGCTGGGCCGCCGCGCCCGCGCACCACAGAACGAGGATCGACAGCCCAACGGGGCGCGCCCGGAAGACGGTGCACATCTTGGTGAAAGACCCCTGCATGCGTGAAAAATTCCGCCGCGATCCCGTCAGTTGGCCGACCGGCCCCCGGCCAGGGCCCGCACGTGCGCGACCACCGCGCTCGCCAGACCGCGCGGGTCGTATCCGCCCTCCAGCACGGATACCAGCCGCCCGCCGCAATGTCGATCCGCGAGCGCCATGACCAGGCGGGTCAGACGCACGAAACCCTCGTCGCTGACGCCCAGGCACCCCAGCAGGTCGTCGGCCCGGCTGTCGAAACCGGCGGACACGAGCACCAGCTCGGGACGGAAGGCATTGGCCGCCGGAAGCAGGCGCTGCTCGAACGCCGTCACGATGTCCGCGTCGGTGGCGCCGCATGGCAGCGGCACGTTGATATTGTACCCGGCGCCGGCGCCCGCCCCCCGGCGCGCCGGATCGCCCGTGCCGGGATAGGCGTGCCAGTCGTGCGTGGAAAAATACAGCACCGTGGGGTCCTCGTAGAAAAAGCTCTCCGTGCCATCGCCGTGGTGGTAGTCCCAGTCGACGATCAGCACGCGGCGCAGCCCCAGTTCACGCTGGGCGTGGCGCGCCGCGATCGCGACGTTGTTGAAGAAACAGAAGCCCTCCTCGCGGCCCGTGTTGCGGGCATGGTGCCCGGGTGGACGCGAGCACACGAAGGCATTGCGCACGCCGCCGCCGGCAACGGCCTCCACGGCGGCCAGCGCGCCGCCCACCCCCGTGCGGGCGAGCGCATCGACCGCCTCGCCATAGCCGATGCGTATGGCCGCGATGTGCGCCTCGGTGTGGACGAGCCGCAGCGCTATTTCGACGTCCGCGCGCGGCGCCACGTTCCGCAGCCGGGCCGGCAGGCCGCTCGCCTCCATGGCGGCGAGTATCGCCAGTACGCGGCGCGGCTGCTCAGGATGATTCGGTCCGAAAACGGGGGTCAGGAAGACCGGGTCGTAGACCCAGCCCGTCGCCGCGGCCGCCGCCCACGAGTACCTCCGCCCCGGCCACATCCCCAGCGCCGTGCAGCGCGCGACAGTGCTCAGCAAGTATCGACGCTTCACATATGTCTCATCGGCAAACGGTTACACTGACACTAAACGATACCGCTGCCGCCTTGTCAAAATTCGAGCGCCGCCGCGCAGGATCCCGTGCCCAGTATGCAGCCAAATATCGATATCGATCCCGACCTTGCCCCGACGCCGGCCATCGAAGTCGCCCGCGATCTGGGCTCCGTGGCGCGTGAGGACTGGGATCGGATGGTCGATCCCGACTACCCCTTCCTGCGCCACGGCTTCCTGCACGGCATGGAGGAACATGACTGCCTGCGCCCGCACGGCTGGATCCCCGTGCACCTGCTGGCCCGGGCCGGCGGTCGCCTGGTGGGTGCGCTGCCGCTGTACCTGAAGGAGAATTCGCACGGCGAATTCGTCTTCGACTGGTCCTGGGCCGAGGCCTATCAGCGCGCGGGCGGCCGCTACTACCCGAAGCTGGTCAGTGCCATCCCGTTCACGCCCGTCACCGGACCACGGGTCCTGGTCGCGGAGGAGCGGCACCGCGCCACCCTCACCCGCCAGCTCTTCGCCCGCGCCGAGGGGCTCATGCGCGAATGGGGATTGTCGTCCCTGCACTGCCTGTTTCCGGCGGAGCCCGCCGCGGCCGCGCTGGCCGGCGGCGGCACCGCCCTGCGGCGCGTGGGCGTCCAGTATCACTGGCACAACGCGGGCTACCGCGACTTCGCCGACTTTCTCGATGTCCTGGATTCCAGGCATCGCAAGCAGCTGCGGCGTGAGCGCCGCGACGTCGCCGCCGGCGACGTCGCGATCGAGGTCCTGCCGGGGGAGGCGATCAGCGACGCGCAATGGTCGGTCTTCCACCGGTTTTATTGTTCGACCTTCGAGCGCAAGTGGGGCGAGCCGCGATTCACCCTGCCGTTTTTCCGCTCGCTGGCCCGCGCCATGCCGGGCGCCATCCTGCTGCTGCTGGCGCGCCAGCACGGCGAGTACGTCGGCGGCGCGTTCGCGATGCGCGGTTCGCGCACGCTGTACGGCCGGCACTGGGGATGCAGCCGCTTCGTCCGGCACCTGCACTTCGAGCTGTGCTATTACGCGACCGTCGAGTACTGCATCCGGCACGGACTCGCGCGGCTCGACGCCGGCGCGCAGGGCGAGCACAAGCTGGCGCGCGGCTTCGCGCCCGTGCGCACCTGGTCCGTGCACTGGCTGCGCGATCCCGGCTTCCGCGGCGCGGTCGCCGAATTCCTGCATCACGAGCGGATCGCCGTTGACCGTTACCTCGGCGAACTCGGCGCACACTCGCCCTACCGAATGGGTGCGTGGAACCGCGGGTCGATGCCGTGAAATCGACGCCCCTGTTCTGGTTCAGCACGCAGAGCTATGCGCAGGATTTCCCGCCGGTCGAGCTCGCGTTGCCGGACCCCGACGGCCTGCTCGCCGCCGGCGGCGACCTGAGCGTCTCCCGCCTGCTGGAGGCGTACCGCCGCGGCATCTTTCCGTGGTACAGCGACGGCCAGCCGCTCCTGTGGTGGAGCCCGGATCCGCGCACCGTGCTGCGGCCCGACCGCGTGCATGTCTCGCGCAGTCTCAGGCGCCGGCTCGAGCGCGGCGATTTCGAGGTCACCTTCGACCGCGACTTCCAGGGCGCGCTGGCCGGCTGCGCCGCCGCGCGCCGCGACGGCGGCGGCACCTGGATCACGCGCGACATGTCGGCGGCCTACCAGGCCCTGCACCTGAAAGGCCACGCGCACAGCGTCGAGTGCTGGCACGGCGGCGAGCTCGCCGGAGGATTGTACGGGGTGGCGATCGGACTGGTGTTCTTCGGTGAGTCGATGTTCTCCCGCCGCACCGATGCCTCCAAGGTCGCGCTCGTTCAGCTTTGCGCCTGGCTGCGGGAGTGGGGTTACGTGCTGATCGACTGCCAGGTGCACACCGGACACCTCGCCAGTCTCGGGGCCGAACCCATCCCTCGCAAAACCTTCGCGAGCATGCTAGAAAACGCCTGTGCCGTGCCGCCGGACCCGCGTGCCTGGCGCGGCCCCTGGTAGGCCCATGAACAAACCGACGCGTGCCGCATCGCTGAACTTCTACACCACGCCGCCGCACGCGTGCAGCTATCTGCCGGGACGGCAGGCGGTGACGTTGTTCGCCGATCCGGGCATACCCAAGAACGACGTGGTCTACGGACTGCTGTCCGCGCACGGGTTCCGCCGCAGCGGCGAACACCTCTATCGCCCGCATTGCCAGGGCTGCCGCGCCTGCGTTCCGGTGCGCGTGCCGGTCGCGGAATTCGAACCCAACCGCCACCAGCGCCGCACCCTGAAGGCGAACAGCGATCTCGGCGTGCGCGTGGTCCCCGCGCGCTACAGCGACGAGCATTTCGCGCTGTATCGGCGCTATCTCTCCGGCCGGCACTCCGGCGGCGGCATGGACAATCCCACGCCGCAGCAATACCTGGAATTCCTCACCGCAAGCTGGTCGACCACGCACTTCCACGAGATGCGGCTGGAGGACCGTCTGGTTGCCGTTGCCGTGGTCGACGTGATGGCCGATGCCTATTCGGCGGTCTACACCTACTACGACCCGGATTACCCGGCGCGCAGCCTCGGGAAGTACGCGGTATTGCACGAGATCCTCGCGGCGCGGGAGGCAGGCATGCAGTGGCTGTACATGGGCTACTGGATCCGCGATTGCCGCAAGATGAGCTACAAGGTGACCTACCAGCCCATGGAGTATTTCTGGAGCGGCATGTGGACCAGGGAGCCGCCCGCCCCCGCCGGGCGCGCCCCCGAGGCCGCCGCCGAGTGACGAGGCTGCCGCCCGGCGCGCCTTGCCCGCCGCGGGCGATGGTCGTGGCGACAGCGCTTTCCTGTCGAACTCTTTTCTGAGGCGCAGATCTTCGACGGCAGGACAGTCGTCGTCTTCTCGCTGCCCGGCGCGTTCACGCCGACGTGTTCCTCCACGCATCTGCCGCGCTACGATGTTCATCGAGCCGAACGAGCCGGGCGGCCCGTTCGAGGTCTCCGACGCCGACACCATGCTCCCGTACATCGACTGCATCGACCCGAAGGCGAAGGAGCCGGCACAGGTGGAGATCTTCACCCGCGAGGGCTGCCAGTGCTGCGCCAGGGCCGAGACGCTGCTCTCCGGACCCGGCTACGCTTGCGCGGATGTCGCGCCGTCGCACACCGCCCGCCGCCGTATCGTGGGCGCGGTGACCGGCGAATAGACGGTCCCACAGGGGTTCGTCGCCGGTCAGCACATCGGCGGGCTGGAGGCGCTGGAGCAGTGGGCGAAGTCCGCGAAGAAGGCCGCCTGAGGCATCAGCACGCAACTCCGCCCCGGCAGGTGCGAGGAGGATCGCGGCCGAAGACGGGTCGCGCTCCCGCCGGGCCTCCCGGCGCGTGTGCGCAAGACGGAATTCAGCCCGCATGGCCGGTCCATGCGAGGTCAACTCTGAGGAGCATTGTCCGGATGAAAGACCTGAACGCGGATGTCGCGATCCTCGGCGCCGGTACCGCGGGCCTTGCCGCCTATCGTGCCGCCGCCGAGGCCGGCCGGAGGGCGGTGATCATCGAAGGCGGTCCTTACGGGACGACCTGCGCGCGCGTCGGCTGCATGCCGAGCAAGCTGCTGATTGCCGCCGCGGAGGCCGCGCACGTCGTGGAGAAATGGCCGCAGTTCGGTCTGCGCCTGGAGGGGGCCGTCCGTGTCGACGGCAAGGCCGTCATGGCGCGCGTCAGGAAGGAGCGCGATCGCTTCGTGGGCTTCGTGCTGGAGGGTGTGGAGGCCATACCGGCGGAGTCGAGGCTGCGGGGCTACGCGCGCTTCCTCGACGGCCACCATCTCACGGTGGATGCTCACACCCGCGTACGCTTCGGGAGCGCCGTGATCGCCACCGGCTCATCGCCCAGCCTGCCGCCGTTCCTGCGCGCGGCCGGCGATCGGCTGGTGGTCAATGACGACGTCTTCGACTGGGATGATCTGCCCCGCTCCGTGGCGGTGTTCGGTGCGGGCGTCATCGGGCTCGAGCTCGGCCAGGCGCTGCACCGCCTGGGCGTGAAGGTCCTGATGTTCGGGCGCAACCAGAGCGTCGGCCCGTTCACGGATCCTGACGTGCGCGCCTACGCCACGCGCACGTTCCAGTCGGAGTTCTACCTCGACGCCACCGCCGAGGTGCGCGCCATCGAGCGGATCGACGGCGGTGTTGCCGTCCGTTACGTGCATCACGACGGCACCGAGCGCACGGATAGCGTGGACTTCGTGATCGCCGCCACCGGCCGCACGCCCAATGTCCACGACCTTGGACTGGACAATCTGGACAATCCGGGCGTCCGGCTCGACGGCAGCGGCGTGCCGCTGTTCGATCGCGAGACGATGCGCTGCGGCGACAGCAACATCTACATCGCCGGCGACGTCAACAACGACGTGCCCCTGCTGCACGAGGCGGCCGACGAGGGCCGCATCGCCGGCGAGAACGCGGCGCGGAACGACGGGCCGCGGGCCGTTCGGCGGCGGGCCGCGATAGGCGTGGTGTTCTCCGATCCCCAGCTCGCGGTGGTCGGTGCCGGATACCGCTCCCTGAAGCCGGACAGCTTCGTCACCGGCGAGGTCTCCTTCGAGAACCAGGGCCGCAGCCGGGTCATGCTCCGTAACCGGGGCCTGTTGCATCTATATGCGGACAGAAAGTCCGGACGCCTCCTGGGCGCGGAGATGATGGGTCCGGATGCCGAACATCTCGCGCACCTGCTGGCCTGGGCCATCCAGTGCGAGCTTACCGTGGCGCAGGCCCTGCAGATGCCCTTCTACCACCCGGTCGTGGAGGAAGGTCTGCGCACCGCGTTGCGGGATGCGGACGGGAAGCTGATGGCCGCGCAGGCCGGTGTGCGCGCCGCTTGACGGCAGGCGCCCCGCGCGTCCCGGCATGCGGTACGCGGGGCGGTTCGCAGCGGTGGCGGCCCCGCGCCCCGGAACTTGGCGCGATCGCGCGCTTTAGGGCACAATGCGCGCCGTTCCATGTCATTCAAGAGGGGTCGGCGCAGCCCTATGCCGAAGGAAGAGCACATAGAGATGGAAGGCAAGGTTATCGAGACCCTGCCCAACACGATGTTCCGCGTCGAGCTTGCCAACGGCCACATAGTCACCGCGCACATCTCCGGCAAGATGAGAAAGCACTACATCCGCATCCTCACCGGCGACACGGTGACGGTCGAGTTGACGCCCTACGATCTGACCAAGGGGCGCATCACCTTCCGCGGCCGCTGACGTCGCTCGGCGGCGCAGGGCGGCCCCGCCCGGCTCAGGGCCCGGCCAGCAGGGCATGCACGGAGCGCAGCAACCCGCTACAACCACGTCCGATGTCCCGCCACGCCTGCAGGAACGCCCGGCGACGGCGCCGATAGGGGTCCGCGACGTCGGCCGGCTCGCCGGGCGCCGCATAGCTCATGAGCATGCGCAGCCGGGACTCCTCGCCCGGCGGGCAGATGTATCGAAGATGTGCATGCTGGTCGCGATCCATGGGCAGGATCAGGTGGAACGCTCCGAAATCACGGAGCTCGAACTGGCGACCGCGCAGGGCGCTGATGTCGATGCCGTGCTGCGCGGCGACCTCGATGGCGGTGGGATCCGGTGGCTCGCCCTCGCGCGCCTGTATACCGGCGGAGTCGACCTCGACGCGGTCGAGCAACTCCGCCTGCTCCAGCAGCGAGCGCATGACGCCCTCGGCCATCGGCGAGCGGCAGATGTTCCCGGTGCAGACGAACAGGATGCGCAGCGTCACGGCGTGCCCCCGGCACAGCGGGGATGGGCGGGGAAGGTCAGACTCCCGCAGCGCGCCCTCCCACGCGGCGGACCGCGCAGATGGCGACGACACTGCTCCTGGCGGACGGTCGGGCGGCGACACGCCGTCCCGCCACGTCAGCCGGCGACGGTAACATCCTCGGCCTGCAGTCCCTTCTGGCCCTTTACCACACTGAACTCGACCCGCTGACCGTCCTTCAAAGAACGAAAACCATCACCGCGGATCTGTCGGAAATGCACGAAGACGTCCTCGCCATTCTCCCGCTTGATGAATCCGTATCCCTTGGCATTGTCGAACCACTTGACAGTACCCTGCTCGCGCTCGGACATACCCCTCTCCTCCCCGACCTGATCCAGATCTTTTTATTGATATTGCCGACACCTCGACCCTTACGAGCGGGCTCTCCGTTCGAACCCTTGACAAAAGCTTACAACATATGACCGCGGATTCCCAAACCCGGCCGCGGGATGGGGAGCCCGCAGTCCGGCCGGGCGGCGCGGCAAGGCGCCACTACTTCACGACCAGCTCGACACGCCGGTTCTTGCCGCGGGCCGCTTCGTTGTCATTGGGCATGAGCGGCTCGGTCTCCCCCTTGCCGACCGCCTCCAGACGCTCCTCGGGAAGGCCATGGTCGATGAAGTACTGCCGCACCGATTCCGCACGCTGGCGCGACAGCTCGAGGTTGTAATCGGCATCGCCGCGATCGTCGGTATGGCCCTCGATGACGATGCTCAGGCCAGGACTGCGCCGGAGCGTCTCGATGGCGCGGTCCAGGGCCTCGGCGGACTCGGGCTCGAGCGCGGCCTCGTTGTTCTCGAAGGTCACGCCGGTGAGCGTGAGCAGGGTTTCGCCCGCGCGCGGGCAGCCGTGCTCGTCGACCGCGACGTCCGCGAGTGTGCCCGGACACCGATCCACGCCGTCGGCGACGCGATCGCCGTCGCCGTCGCCGTCGCCGTCGCCCTCGCCGTCGCCCTCGCGATCCTGCTCGCCGGTCGCCGCCGGCGCCTCGCCGCTCGCCGTGAGGTGCACGGTATTCGACATCAGCGCGTTGCCGGCATCGTCCAGGGTATAGACGTGAGCGTCGTGATCACCTTCCGCCAGCGTCGCCCTCAGGGTCCAGCGCCCGTCGGCCGCCACGATACTGCGGCCGAGCTCCCTGCCATCGACGACCAGCACCACCTCCCTGGTGGATTCGCCCGTGCCGCCGAAATCCAGCTCCCCGGCGGTGACCGTGGCATCCGCTTGCGGTCCGGTAATGGCCGGTGTGGAGATCGGTTTCAGCGATGGCAGCCGGGTCACGATGATCGCGTGGCTCAATCCCTTCTCGACCCCGTCGGCCCCGAGCAGCCTGGCCACGATCCGGTAGTCCCCCGGTTCCGGCATCGCCAGGTCGTACCTCCAGCCGCCGTCCACCGCGACCGGCACCTCCCCCGCGCCCGTCCCGTTGACCAGCACGACCACCGTATCACCCGGCGTGGCAGTGCCGATGAGGGTCGCGCTGTCGGTCACGAACGTGGTGCCGTCGGCAGGCGTATCGAGCGTGATCGGCGGCGCCGGCGCCGCGACCGCCTGCGGCGGCGCGGACTCGGCCGGGGCGCCTTCGCCGGGGGCCACGATGCCGCGCGCGGCATCGCGCCCCATCCACAGCAGCGGGAGCAGCACCGCGACCAGCAGCATCAGCACGATGGTCTTGAAGCGATCGAACTGCCGCACGCTGTCCTGGACGGAAACGTAATACATGGACGTTCAGCCCCCCGCTCAGTGCCTCTTCGCCGCCGCCTTCCTGGCGAGTTTCTCCGCCTCCCGCGCCCATTTCGCCGGCTCGATCTTCTGCCACTCCTTGGGCTGAATGATCTCGGTGATGCGGCGCGCGCTCATGCCGGCGAGCTTCGCATAGGTGTAGACGCCGGCGCGATTGAGCTTCTGCTCGTATACCTTGCCGATGCCGTCG
>JAJVIQ010000039.1 GCA_022071965.1 Gammaproteobacteria bacterium | reverse complement strand
ATCAGCCAGGAGCATAGCGTGCTGCAATGGTGCAAGACGCGACTGATAGCGAAAGTCAGATAAACCGCGAGTGCGTCCGCGTACCCCATCGCACCAGAGCCACCCGCGGCGAGGGACTGATCATCATTTGGCAGACTGGCCTCCAACGCGTCCCGCGCGACCTTCGCTCTTAGTTCCTGCACCAGATGCGAAAGAGTCGTTAGAACTACAAGTTGCCGGTCGGTGAACAATTCTGAAAAACGCTCTATGCCATAGGGCTTCACGCCGACGTACTGAGTGCTACCGCAAATCGGCACCTCCGGCTTCCACTCTGGCGCCGCATCGCGTGCGATGGCCTCTGACTCATCCGTGGGCGGCAGATAGATTCGCCCGCGACTACCCTGGGCGACGATAGCCATCATCCGCATCCCCATGCGTCCAGCCTTGGCTTCGCTCTTAATGTATTCTCCTGAGACTGGCACGCCCGACATGAGGCAACGGAAGTTCGCCCGTTCCAACTTGGTGCCCTCGTTCACTGCTTTCGCATTCTTGGGCTTGCCGCTCTTCACGGTGAAGCGGTAGTTGTTGCTTTCAACAAGCGGTTCGACAAATGCCTCTCTGCCTGGAAGGTTCGAAAGCGCGAAAGTCGAAGCGAGTGGCACATCACAATGGGCGAAAGCCGGGTTTGGGCTCTTTACTGTTCGAACCCAGAGCCAAGCGACGACCGTTAGGTTCTTGCCTATGTATGGCTTCAGATCGGGCCGCCGATCCGTCATCGCCGCTGTGACAGCGACCTTTGGAAAGAGGTGGCCAATTCGACGCTCAGCCTCATCACGCAGCCACTGACCGTAGTAGCGCACGTCCTCGGCGAGACCCTGCGCGCCTCTCCACTCTCGGGCGATAAGTGAATTCTCTTTGCGCGAGTCGGGGTTCACCGGCGGCTTGCCGGCAAATTTCGGCGGAATCTCGATCATCGCCTTGTTGATCAGCACAGCCACCGGGTTCAGATCGCTGGCGTAGCTCCCGAGTCCGAGCCGCTGCGCCTCCATTGGAATCGTTCCACTCCCGGCGAATGGGTCGTGAAAGGTGGGCAGCTTCTTGCGATCGAACAGCTCCTTCGCCCGCGGATGGTCGGCATTCTCGGCGCAGGCGCGGCGCCAACTCGCCCAGATCTCGTCACGCGCCGCCTGCAGCACCCTCTCGTTGGTGGTGTTTTCCCATAGCACCAGGTCCTCGATAATGCGAAAGAGGCGCTGCCGCTCGATGTCGGCCAGCATGTCATCCAGCGTCGGCTGCGGTCCGGGTTCCGGCACCGCGAGATTGGTGCCCTTGGCCTTGCGAGCGAGCTCGCGAGCCTCCTCCCATAGCTTCATGCGGGCCTTGAGGGCGGTCTCGGCCTTGCGCTTCAGCTTTGGGTCCGCGCGCAGCGTGCCCACGTAGGCCGAAGGGTCGTCGACCATCTGCGCGAATATCACGGCCCGCGCCGCGGCCACAGGACGCTGGGCCCACCACTTGTGCAACGTCGTCGGATATCCGGCTGGCGCCTTCCTCTTTCGCCGCGATCCCTCTTCATTGATGGCTTCGAGCGGCAGCGCGACTTCGATGAGTTTCTTCTTCTGAGTCATGCTGGATCTCCTGCACGACCCAGCAGGTCGGCAAAGTCGTAGTTCACGCTCGTCACCCCGAAGTCCGGCTCGCGCTGGAACGGGCGGCGCAGGTAGTGAACGCGGTGTTCGTCGCGGTCCAGAAACTCCACGATCGCGAGGATAAAGTCGTCCGGCTTATTGAGGCTCGTCAAGATTTCGTTCTTGGTCACGGTCACAGTGTCCGCGCCCGTCACGCGCCCCTTCACTTCGATGAAGCGGAGGCGCCCCTTGTCCGGGCCGGAGACGACGCGGCTCTCGATATCGTAGCCGAGTTTTTCGAGCTCTCGGTCGGAAGGCTCGAAGCCCATGGCGCGCTCTACTTCCATCACGATGGCGCGGGCGCGGGCCGCGGATGCCTGGGTATCCGCGGGGCTCGCGGGTGCGGCGAGCGGCCAGCCCGTTATCGCGGCGACGAGCCCGAGCGGCACCACCACGAGACCGCCCAGTACCACGGGCGGCAGCGCCGAGATCTGCGCTTCGCGGTCGAGCTCGGTCAGGCGGCGCTGCAGCCGGGCCTGCAGGTCGTCGGCGCGGCGGCGGGCCTCCTGCGAGTTGAGCCGCGCGCCGGCCTTGCCCGCCTGCTCTTGGAGCTTCAACTGCTCCGCCCGGTGGTCCCAGTAGGTGATCTCCTTAGTCAGGCGGTCCTTCACCGCGGCGCGGGTCTTGTCGATCCACGTGAGCCGCCGGCCGCGCACCTCGGCGATGTGCTCGGGGACCACGTGGGCGATGGCATGGCCCTGCGCCTTCTGCTCGATGTTCTGGCCCGTGGCGCGCGCGATCCAGGCGCACTCGGGGCGGGCGAGCAGGTCGGCCACCGCAGGCTCGTTGTCGGCGAGCGGGCGGTAGTCGAGGTAGGGGGCGTACTGGAGATGGCGCGTGTGACCCTCGGCGTCCATCTCGACGTAGAGCAGGCGGCGCGAGATGGTGCGGCGCTCGCCCGACGGCAGCAGGCTCGCGTCCTGGATGGCGTGCTCTAGGGTGAAGAGCACGCGCGGGGCTGTGCCGGAATCGCGCTCGTCCACCAGCACCGTGCCGCGCTTCAGGAGATCGCGGTGGCGCTCGAGCGTCAGGTCGAGCGCGGCGTCGAGCAGCGGGTGCCCCGGGCAGACGAAGGCCGCGAGCGGTTGGCCCGGCGGCGCGATCAGCTCCTTCTCGAATGCGATGCGCTCGTAGCGCGACAGCACCGGATCGCCGGCGCCGATCTGGCGGTCGCGATTGCGCACCGGCGCCGGCACGTGGGTGACCTCATAGCGGCGCGGCTCGCGCTGGCGGACGGTGCCGCCCAAGCGCTTGAAGGCTTCGAGGAAGAACGACTCGATGTAGTGCGGCTGCAGGCGGCGCGCCTCGGCGCGCTCCATCTCTTCGCGGATGCGCGCCACGCGGCTTGAGTCCATCGCGTCGTGGGCGAGCGCCCGGTCCTCGATCAGTCCTTCGAGGTGCGGGCGGTCCACGCCCAGCTCAATGGTGCGCGTGAGGCGGGCGCGGACCTCGGGCTGGTCGCCGTAACGGATCGCCTCGATCAGCAGGTCGCGCAGCGGCCGGCCGTCGAACTGGAGCTTGCCGAGCACGTCGAACACCTGGCCGCCCAGCGCCTGGCGCGCTTCCTCAAGTTTCTCGAGCAGGCGCCGGTAGACGTCGCCCTCGCGGGTCTCCTCGGCCACCAGGTTCCACAGGTGGCAGACTTCGGTCTGCCCGATGCGGTGGATGCGGCCGAAGCGCTGCTCCAGGCGGTTGGGGTTCCAAGGCAGGTCGTAGTTCACCATCAGGTGAGCGCGCTGCAGGTTGATTCCCTCGCCGGCGGCGTCGGTGGCGAGCAACACCTGGACCTCGGGATCGTGCAGGAAGCTCTCCTGCGCCTTGCGCCGCTCCTCGCGCCCCATGCCGCCGTGAATCAGGACGAGCGACTGCGGGCGGCCGAGGAGCGAGCCGATCTGGCGTTCGAGGTAGCAGAGCGTGTCGCGGTGCTCGGTGAAGAGCACGAGCTTCTGGCGCGGCGAGGGAACGGGCTTCGGGATCCGGCCGGCGCCGTAGGGGACGGTGGGCTCGGCGACCCGGCCGCCGAGATGTCCGGGCGTGAAGATCTCGCCGAGCACGTGCGAGAGTTCGCGCCACTTGGTGTCCTGGCCGCTGCGCCGCACTTCGGCGGCGAGGGCTTCGAGGCGGCCGAGGGCGGCGATCTCCGCTTTCAGTTCAGCAACAGTTGCAGCCGCCGTGGCCTGGTCGAGAATCTCTTCCTCCGCAGCCTCGATCTCGTTCTCAGGCGCTTCTTCGAGATCCTCGACGTCGTCGGCATCGAGCACCGGCGCCGCCAGCGTCGCCGCGGGCACCGCGGCTCCTCGCTGCAGCAGTTCCAGTTCTCGAAGGCGCTTCTCCAGGCGCTCGCGGCGGCGGCGCAGCGACTGGTAGATCGCCTCCGGCGACGAGGCCAGACGCCGCTGCAAGATGGTGAGGGCGAAGCCGACCGTCCCCGCGCGCTTATCGTTCTGGAGTGCCTCGGCGCGGTTGAACTCCTCGCGCACGTACTCGGTGACTTCCTTGTAGAGTCGCGCCTCGGGGTCGGAGAGCTTGTAGGGGACGGTGTACGCGATGCGCTCGGGGAAGAGCGGCTTGCCATCGAACTTGAGCAGGTTCTCCTTGACCATGCGGCGCATCAGGTCGGAGACCTCGACCTGGTGCACGCCGTCGCGGAACTTGCCCTCGAAGCGGTCGCCGTCGAGCAGCGCGAGAAAGAGCTGGAAGTCCTCCTCCTTGCCGTTGTGCGGCGTGGCCGTCATCAGCAGGAAGTGGCGCGTGAGGCCGGAGAGGAGCTGCCCGAGGCGGTAGCGCTTGGTGTACTTGACCTCATCGCCGAAGAAAGTGGCCGAGAGTTTGTGCGCCTCGTCGCATACCACCAGGTCGTAGCGGCAGTCCGGGGCGCTGAGCTTCTGCTGCACGTCCTCGTTGCGCGACAGTTTGTCGAGACGCGCGATGGCGAGGTCGTTCTCGAGGAACCAGTTGCCGGTGCGGGCGGCTTCGAGCTTGTCGTTGGTGAGGATCTCAAAGGGCAGGTGGAAGCGGCGGTGCATCTCGTCCTGCCACTGCTCAACCAGGCTGCCGGGGCAGACGATGAGGCAGCGCTTGAGGTCACCGCGCGCGATCAGTTCCTTGATGAGCAGGCCGGCCATGATGGTCTTGCCGGCTCCGGGGTCGTCCGCGAGCAGGAAGCGCAGCGGCTGGCGGGGGAGCATCGCCTCGTAGACCGCGGTGATCTGGTGCGGCAGCGGCTCGACCAACGAGGTGTGCACCGCGAGCGCCGGGTCGAACAGGTGCGCGAGCCGAATGCGGTGTGCCTCGGAGACGAGCCGGAAGAGCGCGCCGTCGCCGTCGAAGCTCCAGGGCCGACCGGACTTGACGATCTCGAGACGAGGCTCGTCGTGGCGGTAGAGGATCTCGTCCGCGACGCGGCCGTTCGCGGCTCGGTACACCAAGGTCAGCGCATCGGACCCGTGCCACGCCACGTTGACGACTGTGACCAGGGCGTCGGGGATGATGCCACGTACGGTGGCGTCGGCTTGGAGATCCTCTAGTTTCATTCCATTCCAGCGTCGGAATCGATGGTCGCATCCTTCGCGAACATCACGGCACTTACCTTTTCGCCGGTTTGGCAGCGCGGTTGTGACCGGAGGACAGTGCCTTTTCCTCCAGGATCGTGATGCCGTTGCGCCTGCAATAGTCCCGGATCAGCACTTCGATCATGTTGGCGATTGATCGGTGCTCCTGAACGGCCGCGGCGCGCAGCCCTTCCTTCAGGCTCGGTTTGATACGAAACGTCAACGTGCTGGTCTTGCCGGTGGGCATGGAGCTCCCCTCGTGCGGCGGATGTAGTGCGGATATACTGCACTGTACAGCAAGATCCCGTACCATCCAATGGCGTTGTTTGAGAACTCGCCGGGGAGGCATAGATGGGGCATATCCGCTTAGGGACGCTTCCACGGACCCGGCAGTGGATTCAGGTCCTTGATCTGATCGGCGGCAGGGCGGGAACGCCCGATGTGGCGGCCGCGACGATGGCCGCCTCCCAGCGCGGTCTTATCAGCGCAGCAAAGGACCCCGGGCTCGTCTACACCGTCTGGCTCCTGACTCAGGTGCCGTTGGCGGCTCGGAGCAAGGATTTCGTCGCGCGCCTTCGCAAGCTCGGACTGGGAGTTTCCGATTCCCCAAGTCTGTTGGAAGTGGTGGGGGCGTTCACGGGCGCGGTGGACGCCCACCTGCGCCGCACCGGTGGCCGTACCGATCTCGGTGAGATGGCGCAGATGGCGGCATCCGAGGCGCTTGCTGCGCTTGGAACGCCGGCGAACGCCAGTCTGTTCGAGACGACGGCGTCCGATGCGCAGCAGACATTCAAGACTTTCTCCACCACCAAGCAATTCAGCACGCTCGCTAAGGAATTCTTCACACGCCTCTCAAGGAAGTACCTCACCTATTTCCTCAGTCGTGAACTCTCCAACTACGTCGGTGGGGATGGCCGTTTCTCAAACATCGACAGGCACGCAGAGTTCAACCAAGGGCTGGATCTCTACTGCCGGCAGGCGTCTCGCATCATCGAAGAGTTTTCCGGAGGCTGGTTTTCGAAGACCAATTTCGAGGGGGGGATCACACAGGCGAAGGCGGCGGGGTTTGTCCATATCGCGCTGAAGAAACTCCGTGCGGAGTTCGCCAAAGGGGAACCCGGCGGTGAGTAACGAGCGTGTCATTCTTTGCGGGGGCTTGAGCGCCTCTAGCGATGCACGCGGGATTGACACGGTGCCGCTGTCCCTTTGGGGAAAGGACAGCAACGTCACGCTCAAGGTCAGCGACATCAGCCAGAAGATGGTGGCCAACATCGCTCCGGCCCTGATCGATCTCCTGGAAATCGCCACCTACGTCTACTGCGCCGATCAGGCGACCACCCGCGGCGGAGGCAGTTCGCGGGAATATGGCGCAAAGTGGCGGCGCCAATTCCGGTTCCATATTCCCGTGCGGGAGCCTGACTTATGGTCATCCAGGCCGGTTCGCACGGCGTTGTGCGACACACTGGGGTTCCTGTCCGATGATGAGTATGAGTTCACATTCAAGAAACTGGCCAAGCCACCGCCCGTAGATCAGTACCTCGATTTCGGTGATGAAGGCGCTACCGGCTTCCAGGCAGAGGAGGTCGTCTTGTTTTCGGGTGGGCTCGACTCCCTTGGCGGGGCAATCCAGGAGGCTATCGCCGACAAGAGATCGGTTGCATTGGTCAGTCACCGGTCTTCCCCAAAAATCGACAACAGGCAAAGGGCGCTCCTGGAGGACCTGAAGAGGCACAGTCCGCCTACTCAACCTTTTCACGTACCGGTTTGGATCAACAAAGAGAAGGCGCTGGGGAGGGAGTACACGCAGCGCACGCGGTCCTTCCTCTACGCCTCGTTGGGCGCCGTGGTCGCGCGCATATTTGGCTTGTGGAGGGTTCGCTTCTACGAAAACGGGGTTGTTAGCATCAATCTCCCCATTTCGCCCCAAGTCGTTGGTGGGCGGGCGACGCGGACCACACACCCTCAGGTCCTCAATGGCTTTTCAGAGATCTTTACGTCCGTCCTGCAGAAGCGGTTCGAGGTGGAGAACCCATTTCGCTGGAAGACCAAGGCCGAGGTAGTGAAGTCGATTCGCGACCACGGGTGCGGCGAGCTTATCAAGCACACGGTGAGCTGCACCCATGTGTGGGAAATGACCACCTTGAAAACGCACTGCGGTACTTGCTCGCAGTGCATTGACCGGCGCTTTGGGACGTTGTCCGCCGGATGCGCGGACGCGGAGGACCCGCAGGAAATGTATGACGTGGACCTACTGCGGGGAGAACGGCCGCCGGGGGACAGCCGCACCATGTTGGAGTCCTACGTCGGTATGGCTAAGCGAGTGAGGGGCATGACCGACACGGCGTTTTTCACGGAGTTCGGCGAGGTGCACCGCGTTACCCGGCACATTCAGGGCATGAGCGTCCATGATGCCGCCACCCAAATCCTCGCGCTGTATTAGCGCCACGCAACGCAAGTCGGCGACGTCATCACCAAGGGAATCCAGGACCACGCGCGGGACATCAGCGATGGCAAAGTGCCCAGTACCTGCCTGCTGATTCTGGCTTTGCCGGACGAGTACAAGAAGCCCGCCACGTTTTCGGATGTGCCGTCCACACCCGTGCTGGTCCTCGATGAGATCAGGGACGGTGAAACCAATCGGGGACTGCTGGCGCGCATCGTGGGGAACGAACGGTTCGAGGGGGTCAACAAGAAGATCGGCTCGCGGGAACTCTTCTTTGTCTGGCTTCTGTTCAGGTCGAATCACACGCTTGACATTGCGGGCGAGCGCATCACGGTGGTGACGGAAGCAGAGGCATCCCAGGAATTGCTGAAGTGGAGCAGCGACGGCTATCTGCAGTTCTCCGGGAAGGACAGGGAAAGGCCCGCTTACCGGGTCCAGAAAATGTGGGGCGAGTTCGTCCGCCAGATCGAGAAGGAGAAGAACCTCAAGAATCTCTTCACCGCCGCCCACAAGGATCGGAATGGGCAGCGGCTGTACGGCATTTGCCTACGGTCCAACGAGAAACAAATCGCAGTCACCAGCATTCCCGCGCTCTTCCAGAAAGCCACGGCATAAACCTGCGGTCGCGCCGCACTTCGAAGCCTGCCGCTCGGAGTAGATTGTTTTGTTTCTGCGCATGGGGGTGTGAAAGGTCCACACCCCGTCCTTCGGAAAAATGCTTTCCTGACAAGCGGTTCCGCCATGCATTTTTCTGCACTTCACACGGATCAATGAAACCTCTCTATCCAGAATAATTTTGTGGAATTCATTTTCACTCAGAGAGGTTTGAACATGACGCACACGATACTGAGGCTTCCTGCCGTCAAGACTGAATCGGGCTACTCGCGCTCGACGATCTACCTTCGCATTGCTCAAGGCTTGTGGACCAAGCAGGTGAGCTTGGGACCGCGATGTGTGGGCTGGCCTGCGCATGAAGTCGAGGCCCTGAACGCAGCCCGGGTCGCCGGGAAGTCAGACGAGGAGATCCGCGCTCTCGTCGTGAAATTGGAAGCGGCACGCAAGGCCGCGGTGTAGGCGTCGGGGTGATGAGCACGCGCGCGACACTTTCGTCTTCTAACCCGGCGCAAACCGACATAACCGGCAAAACCGATCTGGTCGGCAACGGTGACTTCTTGCTGGCCGTATTCGGAGAGGTTGTCGACGCGCGCCCGGTGGTGATCAGCTTCGAGGGACACCCCGCTACCGCGTTGGGCAGGGTCTGGTCCGGCAAGGCTTGGCAGGGCGCGCCCGACGAGGTCGCCGGTCTGCCCGCCAGTGCCAACAACTACTTCAGTCTCGCGGTCTTCAGGCCCGACGAGGCAGGCCAATTCCGGAGACAGAAGGCGCGCTTTCAGGCCCTCTACGCGGTGATGCTGGACGACATCGGCACCAAGGTGGCCAAGGAGCGGCTGACCTTGCCGCCATCGTGGCTGCTGGAGACCTCGCCTAGCAATCACCAGGCCGGCTATCTGTTGCGCGAGCCGCTCGCCGACGGCACCGTCGCCGATCGCCTGATGAACGCCATCGTTGCCGCGGGGCTATGCGACCCGGGTGCCAACGGCCCGAGGGCGCGGTTGGCCCGCCTGCCTGTCGCGGTGAACGGCAAGCACACGCCGCCGTTCCAGTGCCGCATGGTCACCTGGTTGCCTGACCTGCGCTATTCGGTCGAGGAACTTGTCGATGGCCTTGAGCTGGAGATGGCATCCGCCGGGCGGCCCGCGCGGCCGGGCACGCGCGCCGCGCAGCAACGCCCGAGCGACGGCGACCCGGTCTGGATACCCCGCCCCGAGGAAAACAGCGTGCTAGTCGCTTTGCGCGCCCGTGGCCTGTACAAGGCGCCGCTGGGCGATGGCAAGCACGACATCACCTGTCCCTGGGTGATGGAACACACCGGCGAAGTGAACGGCGGCACGGCGTATTTCGAGCCCGACGACAATTGGCCCATCGGCGGTTTCAAGTGCTTGCATGGGCATTGCGCCGAGCGGCATGTGCGCGACCTGCTGCGCTTCTTGGACATCGAGGTCAGTGCCGCGCGCATGAAGCCCACCATCCGTGTCATGGCGGGGGAGATCCATCGCGTGGTGGATGCCGCCGAGCGGGAACTCGCGCACTCGCGGCGGCACTACCAGCGCGGCGGGCTGATCGTGACCGTGGTCACCGACCCCGGCACTCGCGAGACCCGCGTGCAGGAGATTAGTGCGCCAGCCTTGGTGCGGGCTTTGGCGGGGGCGGCTACTTGGGAACGGTTCGACGCGCGCTCCGAGGACTGGGTACGCGCCGATCCGCCGGCCCGCCATGCGATGGTGCTATTCGATTCCACCAGCTACCACCACCTGCCGGTGCTGAACGGTCTGACGCGGCAGCCCTATTTGCGGCCGGATGGCAGTCTGATGACGGCGGCAGGGTATGACCCGACCGCCGGCATGTTCGGAGTATTCGATGCGCGGGAGTTCGCGATTCCCGACGCTCCGAGCCTTGCCGACGCAAAGGCCGCACTGGCATTGCTCAAAGACCTGTTGGCGGAATTCAGCTTCACGAGCGCGCCCGACCTGGCGGCTGCGTTGTCGGCGCTGCTCACCGCCGCCGTCCGCCCCAGCCTCGTACACGCGCCGATGTTCCACGCACGCGCGCACATGGTGGGTTCGGGCAAGTCCTACCTGTGCGAACTGATCACGGCGTTTGCCACCCCGCAGCGAGGCACGCCGACCGCCTTTCCCGCCGACGACGAGGAGTGCCGCAAACTGCTGCTGGCGGAGTTGCTGCGCGCGCCCGCAGTGATCGAGTTCGACAACCTCACTGGCGATTTGGTCGCGCACAAGAGCCTGTGCACCGCGCTCACGTCCGAGCACCTGAGCGGGCGCATTCTGGGCGTGTCGAAGACCGCCACCGTCAGCACGCGAACCCTGTTCCTATCCAGCGGCAATAACGTCGGGCCGGTGCAGGACATGACCCGGCGCTGCATCACGATTCACCTAGATCCCGGCTGTGAGGTCCCGGCAGCGCGCAGCTTCAGGCGGCCCGAGCTGGTGCGCGAGGTCCTCCGCGAGCGCGGGCGCTATGTCGCGGCGGCACTGACCATCGTGCGCGCCTGGATCGTGGCCGGCAGGCCCAAGGCCGAGTGCAAGTCGATGGCGGGGTACGGCGACTGGTCCGATCTATGCCGCCAACCGCTGCTCTGGCTGGGCCTCGCCGACGCGACGGAATCCGTGTTCGAGGCGATGGCCGAAGACCCGGATCGTGAGACGTTGGGCCGCTTGCTGACTGCCTGGCAAGCGGCATTCGGCAGGACCGCCGCGATGGTGCGCGATGCCGTCCGCGTATCGGCATTTGGCGACGAGCACGCTGACCTGCGCGAAGTGCTGCGGGACATTGCCGACGAACGCGGCGAAATCAACCGCCGCCGGCTGGGCTGGTGGATCAGGCGACATGCCGGTCGCATTGTCGATGGCCGACGCTTCGTGCGCGCCAGCGGCAACCGCTCGGCGGAAGCTTGGCAGGTGGCATCGGTTTCGCCGGTTTCACCGGCTTCCGGCGCGCCAAGGGCGGAAAGTGTCAGCGGCATCGTTGACCCGGTCGATACCGCCAGCGCCTATGCCCGCGCCAGTCGCGGCGAATGAACAGGGTGGCCGGACAGAACGATGAGTAAGCGCCACCCGAATCCGCGCCTTGCCAAGATCCACCGGAATTACACGGTGGAAGAGGTCGCCAGCCTGTTTGGCATTCACCGGAATACCGTGCGGGAGTGGGTCAAACGGGGACTTCCGACGAGCGACAAACGGCGCCCGATGCTGGTCCTTGGGTCCGACCTGGCTGCCTTCCTGCGGGGGCGGCGGGTGAAGAACAAGCGCACCTGTCAGCCGGGGGAAATGTATTGCGTGCGCTGCCGTGCGCCGCGGGCCCCGGCTGGCGACATGGCGGACTACCAGCCGTTGACCGCGACGCTGGGGAACCTGATCGGCATCTGCCCTGCGTGCGAAGCAATGATGTACCGGCGCGTCAGTCTGGCCCGGATCGAGCAGGTTCGCGGGAAATTGGAGATCACGCTGCCGCAGGCACTGCCACATATAGGCGAGAGCGCCGAGCCCTCCGTGAACAGTGACTTCGGATAGGGAATACCAGACCATGACAACGCACAGTGCCAACCACAACGCCGACAACGAGCGCATCAAGCGCCGCTACTTTGCCTATTTGAAGGAAGCCAAGCGCCACAGCGAGCCCACGGTGGACGCGGTGGCAAAGGCGCTGGCGCGCTTCGAGGCCGATACTCGGCACCGGGATTTCAAGGCGTTTCACTTCGAGCAGGCCATAGCCTTCAAGAAGCGCCTGGCGGAGGAAAAGGCGCAGAGGTCCGGGGAGAAGCTGAGCAAGGCGACCCTGAATGCGACGCTTGCGCACTGCAAGCGGTTCTTCCAATGGCTTGCATGGCAGCCAGGCTACAAGTCACGCTTTCAGTATTCGGACGCTGACTATTTCAATCTCTCCGAAAAGGATGTGCGCGTGGCGACGGCCCGGCGCGAACAGGTGGGGCCGACCGTGGAACAGGTGAAGCACGTCATCACCCTGATGCCGACCGCGAGCCCGATCCACCGCCGCGACCGCGCCCTCATCGCGTTCACGCTGCTGACCGGCGCGCGGGACAGCGCCATCGCCTCGATGAAGCTGAAGCACGTCAATCTCACCGCTGGATTCGTCGAGCAGGACGCCCGCGAGGTCCAGACCAAGTTCAGCAAGACCTTCACCACCTACTTCTTCCCGGTCGGCGAGGAGATCCGCGGGATCGTGGCGCAGTGGGTGGCGTTTCTACGGGAGGAGATGCTGTGGGGCAATGACGATCCACTGTTCCCCGCGACGCGAATAGCCGTAGGGCCGTTACGTCAATTCGAGGTGGTAGGGCTGGATAGGGCGCACTGGAGAAGCGCCGCGCGCATCCGCGCCATCTTCCGCGACGCATTCGCCAGCGCAGGCCTGCCGTACTTCAATCCGCACAGCTTCAGGAACACGCTCGTCCGGCTAGGACAGACCGTCTGCCAGACGCCAGAGGAGTTCAAAGCGTGGAGCCAGAACCTGGGGCACGACAAGGTGCTGACGACGTTTCTCAGCTATGGGCAGGTCGAGAGTCCGCGCCAGGGGGAGATCATTATGACCATGGGGAAGCTGCGTGGCGGACAGTCAAATGTTATCGAATTGGCCAAGGCTATCGCTCACGAATTGCGCCAGCCAGATCGTTCCGACTGATCCGCTTCAATGGAGTTGCCGAACAACACGACGGCTTTCCCCACGCCAAGACGTGCAAGGACTATAAGCGCGAGCCGGGAATCGACAACCAAGAACTAAGGTTTGAAGTTCTTGGAGAAGTAATCAATGACATCTGCGCCCTGACTGCCTTTCCGGAACTCCTTTTGTTCGTCGAAGTTCAGGGACGGTATGTAGTGAATGAACTGATCATCTCGGTAGAGGCGAATGAGCGTCTCAGGGTCATAGTTCGCCTCCTTTTGCTTGGTCATTACCTTGGTTGCTTCAATGGCGGCACCAACAAGAACATCAACAATCTGGACCGCCGGACTGTCTTTTGAATCGACCTGAGTGACCTCAGACAGCTTTAAGGGAAACGTAATTGATGCGATCTTCGATTGCGTGAACTGAGTATCATTCTTGTGCTCGACAAGCTGCTGAATGAGCGAGTGGTACTGGAGGAGGTTTGTCGACCGATCATGCTCGACGCGATACGGCCCATCGGACATGACTTCCATGCGGTTAATGAGTGCCTGGAGGATTACAAGAGCAGCATCGGTAGATACCCCCGGCGTAGCAATGGCCTTTCTGCACTCCGGCGAGTTCTTTGCAATGGGCCCGAATGCTTCTCCTATCGCGTTCCAGTTAGACCGGCCAACGCGATACACAAGCTTATCTATCGCATCCCGAGATTTTTCCTTGACTGCTCTTTGAAACGCGTCAAGGATGCCGTTGAATCTCTCCTCGCTCAAGAAGGTTGGAGCGGTGTAATACAGCAGGGAAGCCAGAGAGTAGTTTTGGCCGTCCTGATAAAAATTGCACCCGCGCTCGTAGTACCATGGCTCCGTCGCGTAATCGAGGAACATCAGGATGAGCAGAAAGCGCTTATTGGCAACGCACGTCACGCACTTATGGTTCGCCAGGACATCTCTTTGCAGGTTGAAAAGCGGCTCGCGGTAGTTCGGTCTGCGTGTCAGCGAACTGTATTTGAGCTCGTCGGCTTGCAGTCTCGGGAAGTGCTTTTTAATTAGTGCGGCCGCTTCCTCGTTAGAAATCGATACGGCAGAAGCACCTTGAAACGGCTGATCGTTATTCAGCAAATCAAAGCCCGTGTATCCACTTTCATCAACCGCAAAGCATTCCATAATGAAAGTCATCCGAATCGATAATTGACTATGCGGCTTCGCGAGGCAAGTCGTTATGCAGCTATTTCCTTTTTCCCCGGCAGCGGAATAATTGTCGCGCCACGCTGTGCGGCGGTGAGCTGCTCGCCCCACCAGTTGAACAACTCCACCCGTTGAGTGAATCGCTCGCCACGGTCGTAGGCACGGGCAACCTCGTTGTCGTGTGCGTGATCGAGGGCCAGTTCCACAACGTCGCGGGCGAAGCCTTGATCGCGAGCTAGGGTGGAAAAGGCACTGCGCCAGCCGTGGGGCGAGTGCTTGCCGTCCAGCCCCAGCGTCACGCGGTACACTTTTTCGATGGACTCACGGCCGATGTGCTTACCGCCTGCGGGCGAGGGGAATGCGTAGCCCTTGCGTCCGAACACTTGTTGCCATTGGCGCAGCTCGGCCGCAATTTCCGGGCACAAGGGAACGCGGTGATCGATGTCGCGGGTGGCGACCTTCATCTTTGCGCGGGGAATGATCCAGACGGGTTGCTCGTCGTCGAGATGGAACTCGCGCCATTCGGCATTGACGACATTACCGATGCGCGCGGCCGAGAAGGCACACAGGCGATGCGCCATGCGCACAGAAGTCGAGAGCCGAGCCATTTCCGCTCGCCGCAATACGTCCCCGAGCGCCGCCCAATCCAGCAGCGCCGGCATGCGTCCGTTGTCCTTCTTGCGTGGCAGGATCTCCCGGGCCGGGCCGGCCGGATTGTCGCGGCAGAGACCCTTGGCTTGGGCATAGCGAAAGACGCCGTTCAGATGCTGAAGGATGCGCGTGGCCGTTTCCAGCACGTCGCGCTTGTGGATGTCCTCGATGGACTTTGCAACCATTGACGGCGTAATGCTGGCGACGGGAAGGTGCCCGAGCGCAGGGAAGATGTCGCGCTCCAAGGCGCGTTGCGACTTGGTGTAGTGCACGGCGCTCCATTCCCTCTGCTTCATTGCCAGCCATTCCTGGGCGACCGCCTTGAAGGTGTTATCCGATCCGGCCGCCGTGGCCGCGCGGCTTACCCGCCGCTCTGTCACCGGGTCCTTGTTGCCCAGCAGGAGTGCCTTGACTTCCCCCAGCTCGACCCGGGCCGCCGCGAGGCTGACAAGAGGGTAGGGACCGATCGAGTAGATCTTCTCCTTGCCCTCCATGCGGTATTTCACGCGCCAGGTGGCGCTGCCAGCCGGGGTTATGAACAGATGCAGCCCGCCGCCGTCGGCGAGCTTCTTCCCGCGCGCCGCTTTGGCGACGAAGGCTTTGACGGCCTTGTCGGTGAGTTTGCCTCTGATACCCCCAGAAGAAGCATTTCTCTCGGTTCGATTTTCCATAATACCCCCCCGAATACCCCCATTATGCGCGGAAGCCCTGGGACGGGGCAAGACCCTGCTAGACGGTCAATACGCTGAGGATAAAAGAAAAACGCCGTCACTCGGACGGCGTTGGATGTTGCTGAGGGTATTGATGGTGGAGGCGGCGGGAATCGAACCCGCGTCCGCAAGCCATACGCCTAAGGTTCTACATGCGTAGCCGTCTCTTTGATTTGACCACGCGCCTCCGAGCGGCAGGGGGACCACGTGGCGATCCTGTACTGCTTTGGTGATTTCGGCCCCAGGCGTGCCTCGTCACGATCTTGTGTGGATGACCTTCGAGTCCAGCGCACAAGCACGACCGGGTCGAAGGTTAGCCGTCTTAAGCGGCTAAGGCGTAGTTGTCGTCGTTGGCAACTATGTGTTTTGCAGTTGGATTTACGAGGTGCTCTGCCCCTCGGCATGCCCCTTGAGGTTTCAAACCCACGTCGAAGCCAGGTCGCCCCCGGGAACTCCATGGTCAGACAGCGCTACTGTAGCAAAGTTGCGGCCGCGCGTGGACAGACGGGGCTCGACAGGCTGGCGGACCGACGGCATGGCCGTCGGCCTCGCCTCCCGGACCGGGGGCACGGTGCCCCGTGGCGGAGAGCGATGGTCAGCCCTGCTTGAGCAGGCGGCGCTGCTCGCGCTGCCAGTCGCGCTCCTTGATGGTGGCGCGCTTGTCGTGCTCCTGCTTGCCCTTGGCGAGCGCAATCTCGGCCTTGGCGCGACCCTTCTTCCAGTACAGCGCCGTGACGATGAGCGTGTAGCCCTTACGCTCGACGGCCCCGATCAGGCGGCTGAGCTCCTGCCGGTGCAGCAGCAGCTTGCGCGTGCGCTGCGGATCCGGCGTGATGTGAGTGGAGGCCGTGGGCAGCGGCGTGATGAGCGCGCCGAACAGGTAGGCCTCGCCATCCTTGATGATCACGTAGGAATCGCGCAGCTGCACGCGACCGGCGCGCAGGCTCTTCACCTCCCAGCCTTCCAGCGCAATCCCCGCCTCGTAGCGGTCCTCGATGAAGTAGTCGTGCTTGCCCTTTTTGTTCAGGGCAATGGTGCTGCTCGCGGCTTTTTCCTCTTTTCTGGACATCGCAACGAAAGATGATTCGCGGAAGGGGCCGCAATTATACAGGGCCCCCGGCGCGGGCGGCGACGCTATCTGCGCTGCGACTTCTGATGGATCGCGAGCGCCGCCTGCTTGGTGAGCGTGGCGAAGAGCTTGATCTCTTCCACCGAGATGCGGGTGCCGGCGGCGGTGAAGTCCGCGTAGATGAGTGAGATGACGGCCTTGTTGACGACAATGGGCAGCAGCACCACGGCGCGGGGCGCGGTCAGGCTGCGGCACCAGGACGGGATGCGGTGCAGGTAATCCGCCGCGGTCGTGTCGACCACCACGAACTCCCGACCGGTGGTGGCGGCCTCGAGGAATATGTCGGAGCCGCCGTCGAGCGAATAGCGGAACTTCGGAATCAGCTCATTGACCCCTTCACCGAAGCCGAATCGGGCCTGCATGCAACGGCTCCTGGCGTCCTTGACGACCATCAGCACGCGGGAGAAGCCTATGCCGCGGTAAAGGGTCTCGAGGATCATCACCAGCACGTTGTTGAGGTCGTACTCCCCCATGACGGTAGTCGCGATCTCGGAGATGCTGTTGATGAGCAGCATTCGCCGCTTCATCGCCGCGTCGCCACTCTCCTCGGCGGTCGCTGCGGCCTCGGCGCCAGCCCCGCCCGTGGCGTCGGTGGCGGCCGCCGCGTCCGTCGCGGGTACCGGTCTGCCGGTGGCCTTGCTGATGCCCGCGCAGAGCGCGCTGTCGCGCGTGCTGATATTCAGGATACGGGCGTACTCCGTCACCCGCTCCATGCCCACGGTAACGACCTTCCTGAGCGCCTCGGCGTCGATCTTGAGCGTGCGTCTGTAGCGCGACGCCAGTGCCTCGACGCTCGCGGCGACATCGGGACCGCCGCGCGCGAATACCTCGGCGAGCTCGTTGGAGAACGCGGCGATCGCCACCGCCCTGTCGGCGGGCGAGTCCGGTTGGGTACCGGCGGCTGACGATGCGCAGCTGATCCCTCTGACCACCAGATCCGGCAACTGCCATTGTCTGGCGATCGCCGCGCCGAGCTCGACATAGGAGGCGCCCAACACCTCCTTGGACGCCTTCAGCTCGCTCGAGCCCCGGTTGGCGACCTGGCGTTCGATCTCGCGATACTCCTCGGGGAAGTAGAAGATGGCGAGGTGTTTGCCGAGGCGAAGGAACAGCGCGACGATGAATACCTCCTCGCCGCCCACGCCGTGGGTGTCAGTCGCCAGGTCGCGCGCGACCATCGCGCTGAAGAACGAGCTCAGCAGCGAGTTGCGCATGTCCTGCGCCTGCTCGGCGTTCTTCAGGTGCTCGAACATGGTGAGGTTCAGGGCGGCCTGCCGCACCTGTTCGAAGCCGAGGATCATGACCGCGCGGCTGATCGTGGTGATGGCAGAGCCGCCGCCGTGGCGGTAGACGGAGGAGTTGACGAGCTTCAGCAGCTTGGAGGTCAGCGCGAAATCCTTGAGGATGACGTTCGCCAGTTCGTTGGCGTGGGTGTCGTCGCTCTTGCTCGTCTTCTGCGTGATCTCGGCGACGTGCCGCGAGATGGCGGGGAAATCCGGGCGCCGGTTCAGGCGGCGGAGCAGAAAATCCACGGCGCCGTTGCCGCCGGTGCTGCCGTCCAGCTCGCGCGGCGCATCCTGTGGGTCGACGTAGCCCTTCAGCGCGTCCATGAATTCCTGCGCGTTCGCGTAGCGCCGGGCCGGATCCCGCTGCAGCCCGTGCATGACGATCTCGTCGAGCGGGGCGTCGATCGCGGGATTGGTCACCGACGGCGGCAGAAAGGTCTCGTTCATCACCTTGTACATCGCGGTCATCGCGTTGTCGGCGACGACGAGCGGGTGGCCGGTGAGCATCTCGTGCAGGATAACGGCCAGCGAAAAGATGTCGGCGGCCGGCCCAACCTCGCCACCGGAGAGATTCTCCGGCGACATGTAATTGGGCGTGCCCAACACGTTGTTGCCAGTGGCGGTCATGCCGACGAGGCTGGATATCCCGAAGTCCAGGATGAGCGGATTGCCTTCCGAATCGACGAGGATGTTGCCCGGCGTCAGGTCGCGATGCAGGATGCCGGCACGGTGTGCGTGCGCGATGCCCTCCAGTATCCTGAGCATGAGCGCGATGGCGCGTGCCGGCGGGATCGGCTGGTGCGCATCGAGCATCTGCTTCAGACTCGTGCCCTCGGCGTACTGGTAGACGAGGAAGGGCAGTTCCTCGTGCGTCCCGATCTCCAGCAGCGTGACGATGTTCGGGTGCTGCAGCCTGGCGGCGTGACGCGCCTCCGTGACCATGCGCCCCGGGTCGGCGCAGCGGCGCGTCAGGGTCTTCACCGCGACGAAGCGGTCGAGGTCGGGGTCTCTGGCCAGATACACCACGCCCTGGCCGCCCTGGCCGATGACCTGCGTCGGCCGGAACCGGCCGATCCTTTCGGGTAACGCCGGGGCGGTCGTCCTGGCGGCAGATTGCATGCGGGCTTCCTGAGGGCGCAACGACGCCGTTCGCGTTCCTGCGTTGGCTAGCGGCGGGAATGCCCTTTTCTTTAGGTCTGCAGAGCCGGCGGTCCGGCCCCCGGGAGGACGCCCGCGCGATTGAGAATCGGGGTGGATTTCACCGACAATCTGCGCGGAGGAGAGATGCCATCGTGTCATGATTAAGATACAGAAGAGTGCCATCGTGCCGTACACGGCCGGGCAGATGTACGCCCTGGTTGCCGATATCGAGTCCTACCCGCTGTTTTTGCCCTGGTGCACGGAGGTGAAGCTCCTGGCCCGCGGAGAGCATGACGTTACCGCGCAGGTGGCGCTCGCCCGCAGCGGCGTTCGACAGGCCTTCACGACGCGCAATCGCCTGCGCGACGGAGAACGGATCGACATGCAACTGGTCGACGGCCCGTTCCGGAGCCTGCACGGCCACTGGAGCTTCGAACCGGTGGGTGCGGAGCGGCAGGGTTGCCTCGTGGCCCTTCACCTGGAATTCGAGTTCAGCAGCAGGCTGCTGGCAATGACCTTCGGCAGGGCGTTCCACTCGATCTCGAGCTCGCTCATCGACGCCTTCTGCGCGCGCGCGCGCGACCTGTATGGCTGCCGGGCCTGAGCGGGTCGCGGTGCAGGTGGTCTACGCAACACCCGCTGAGCAGGTGAGAATCCCGCTGCAGGTGGGGTCGGGATCGAGCGTGCGCGAGGCCATCGAGATCTCCGGCCTGCTCGACCGGTTTCCCGATATCGATCTCGCGGCAGATCGCGTGGGTATCTACGGCAGGCTTTGCGCGCTGGAGGACGTGGTGCGCGAAGGTGACAGGATCGAGGTCTACCGTCCCTTGCGCGTCGATCCGAAGGAGGCGCGGCGATTGCGCGCGACCGCGCGAGCTGCGCAGGCTGGCCGCCGGTGAGGGCGCGGCAGCGCTAGCCTGCGATCCGCAGGGTCGGGTTCTTCTTGCGGCGCGCCTTCAGGGTTTCTGCCTCGGTGTCTCCCGATGCGCGACTGGGCTGGCCCAGTGCCTCGATGGTCCAGGCGAATTCGCGCGCATAGCGCGTTGCCGGCAAGGCCCTGCCGTCGGCGGTCCCGTCGATCTCCAGCTCCATGTGACCGGTCAGCGGGTCGCGCGCATGCATGGTGAGGAATTCGAGGGTCACCGATTGCGTGGTCTCGAACGGCGCCACCTCCGCCTGCGACACCGGCGCGTGACAGGCAATGCGCCACTCCCTGTCGTCATCGGTCGCCTCGGTCAATCCGGCGAATGCGGTGCGGGTATCCAGGAATCGCAGCAGCGCCTCACCGCGCCGCTGCACGACCGGGCTGTCCGCCAGCTCCCCAGCCCCCGGCAGCCGGCATGTCAACTCGGCATTGCGCGTGCGCAGTGCCGAGGCGACCTGTAGTTTCATGATCGGTATCCCCGCGTGACGGAGACGTTCAACGCAGGTCTCGGGGGACTCGTACATCGTCGCCGCGTGACTGGTGTCCACGCATACGCCCAGATATGAGCGGAGCGATCCGTCGGCCTCCGCCGCGGGGATCCCCGATGCCCCGGCGAAATGCGCCACACCCACTGGTGAATACAGATAATCGCGGAAGAACTTCACCGCTTCCGCGCCCGTTTCCAGCAGGCAGCAGGGGGTCGGTTCGAGAGCGAGCGCGATGTGCCTGCCCTTGGTCCGGTTCAGGAAGGTGAGATAGGCGGCGAACCGGAGCAGGTTGCGCGCGGCAGCCGGTATCTCGTTGATCTCGATCCTCTCGCGGCCGGCCACGGCCAGGGTGTTGATGCTGCCGTAAGGCACGTCTTCCGGCAGCAACTCTGCGAGTATGTCGGCCAGCACGTTGGTGTACGCCAGCCGTCGCATGTCGCGCCAGTCCGGAAACTGATTGCCCCAACGGCTGTCGGGCGGAATGCCGCGCGCGCCGAAGGTGCGACCGTCGAGACTGAAAACGTAGCAGCCCTCATCGCCGAGGAAGCTCTGGAAGGCGGCCAGGTTTGCCGGGTCATAGAGCTCGAAGGCGGCCAGGGCCGGGAGCTGCAGGCTCAGTCCGAGTTCCGCATCGCCGCCGACGGCGCGCCGGATGGCGGGGATGCGCTCGCGTAGCGAGGCAAAATACTCGGGCCAGCTGTCCGTTCCGTGGGCGCGAATCCCGATACCGAGATGTGTCTGTTCGGCGTGACTCAGGCGCATGCGACCTCCACTGACGCGCGCCTGGCGAACAATGTTGCGTGTGACATCCGATCCCTCCCCCGGAGATTGCCACCCGAACGGCGGGCCCCACAGGCGGACTCTCGCCCGGACGGTAGTTGTATAGTCGCAAACTGCCGCGAAGGCAATATGCGAATGGCGCCACAGATCAGGCTCCAGGGTGGAGATCGCACCGGTGCAAGTTGCACGGATGCAACGAGTGCGGACTATTGCACCTCGGGGTTGGACGGATCCCGGTATTTCGGGTCGGCGGATTCGTACTCCCCGTCCTCATTGTCGCCCACCCCCACCTTTTCCAGCATCCGGCGGAAGAATCCCTTCTTCGGCGGTCTCGGGGCGTCGTCGGGGATGGTCACCTCGGCAGCCGCGGCGGTATTGCCCTTGGCGCCGGAGGAGCCGCCCTCCCCGGTGGTGGCGTCTGTGCCGCTCGCGGCCTCGGCGGCTGCAGCCTGCGGCCCGGCTGGCGGGGAATCGTCGGTGAGCACAGCATTCTCCAGGTCCGATTCGGCCTGAAAGCGCGGCAGCAGCGGGGCGCCGTCCGCCGCCTCCCCATCCGGTTCCGCGCGCGTGCCCGCCCCGGCATCGTTGTCGACGGCGAAATCGCTGCTCTCGGCGGCCGTTTCACCCTGACCGCCCTGGACGTCGGCCGGGACGGTCTCCGAGGCGCCACCGCCAGCCGCGGCTGTTGCGGCCGGCTCCGCCGCAGCGGCCTTGCCCGTGGACTCCGGCTTGTCGCCGCTGACCGTGCCCTTCATCTTCTCGACCAGCGACTTCTCCGCCTCGGGCACCTCCACCGTCGTGGCCTGCGCCTCGGTGCTGGGCGCGATCGACCCGGCGGCGGGCCGCACGTTGCCTTCCACTCGCGCGAGCTTCCCGTCGGTGAAGAACAACGATACCCGCCGCTGGCTGCGTCTGCCGCCACGCTCCTGCATCGTATAGATATAGTCCCAACGATCGGCGTGGAAGGTGTCCGTGACCAGCGGGGTGCCCATGACGTATTTCACCTTCGCCTTGTCCATGCCGGGCTCGAGCTGCGCGAGCATGTCCTGCGTCACCAGGTTGCCCTGTTGGACGTCGATCTTGTATACGATCGGCAGATCGGCCGGGGAGGGGATGCCGGTGCGGCTGCAGGCCGCGGTCAGGGCAAGCGCCAGCGTGACAAGTACGAACGTCGGGATCGAATTCTTGGGATGCATGCGGGGACTGACGGGGAGTTAGGGCCGGTATGGTAACCCGCGTGGGTGTTCAAGACCACGCTGACTGTGACCGCGACTCCGGATTCAGGTTTGGAATGCCGTCGGGACGTGTTGCCCGGGGGGCATCGCCACGGCGTCCCACTACCCTGAATTCCGTTATACTGCAGACCGATTCCAGGCATTCTTGTTCCCGGTCAATCGCGCTCAGAAGAAGATCGACTATGGATTCACAAGAGCTGAAGCGGGCCGGTCTGAAGGCGACGCTGCCGCGCCTTCGGATACTGGAGATCCTGGAGCGGGCCGACCCGCGCCACATGACGGCCGAGGATGTCTACAAGGCGCTGCTGGATCACGGCGAAGACGTCGGGCTCGCGACCATCTACCGCGTTCTGACGCAGTTCGAGGCCGCAGGCCTGGTCAGTCGCCACAATTTCGAAAGCGGCCAGGCCGTCTTCGAGATCAATCGTGGCCGGCATCATGACCACATCGTCTGCATGCAATGCGGGAAGGTCGAGGAGTTCGTCGACGAGGTCATTGAACAGCATCAGCGCGATATCGCCGGGCGTTACGGTTTCGAGCTGATCGAGCACTCGCTGGTCCTGTACGGCAAATGCAGGCAATGCGCGAGTCGCAAGAACTGATCGCCTTCCTGATCCCGACGCCGTAGTCCCGAGATCCCGCCCGCCTAGGCTGTGGCGGAGGCCTCCAGCATCGCGCGCGCATGGGCGACCGTCTGCTTGGTGATGGTGACGCCGCCCAGCATGCGCGCAAGCTCCTCGACCCGCGCCTCCCTCCCCAGGGGCGCGGCCTCGATGCGGGTGGTGCCGGCCCCGACGGTCTTCTCGATGCGAATGTGATGGTGGCCCAGCGCGGCCACCTGCGGCAGGTGAGTGACGCAGAGCACCTGGCCGTTCCCGCCCAATTCCCGGAGCATTCGTCCGACGATCGCGGCCACGCGACCGCCGATGCCGACGTCCACCTCGTCGAAGACAAATGTCGGGACGTGCCTGCCCTCGGCGCTCAGCACCTGGATGGCCAGACTGATGCGCGAGAGTTCGCCGCCCGAGGCCACCTTGCTGAGGGGTCTCAGGGGCTGTCCGGGATTGGCCGTCACCTCGAACTCGACCCGGTCGCCGCCGTGCGCGGCGCGCGCGGCATCGTCCTGAAGCCCCACGCCGATGACGAACTTGCCGCCCGGCATGCCAAGCTCGTGCATATTGCGCGTGACCGCCGCGGCGAGCCCCGTCGACGCCTCGACGCGCGCCTCGTGCAGCCGCATCGCCGCCTCGTCGTACGCCTGCAGCGCGGCAGCGAGGTCGGCGCGCACCTGCTGGCGCAGCTCCGCGCCGTGCTCCAGCTCATACAGACGCTGCTCCAGGCGTCCCAGTTGCGCAGGCAGTTCCGGGACCGGCACGCGATGCTTGCGCGCGAGGTCGTGCAGCTCGGCGATCCGCTGCTCGATCTGTTCCACGCGCGCGGGGTCGGCATCCATGCCGTCGCAATAGTGACGCAGCCACAGCGCGGCCTCGCCGAGCTGTATCGAGGCGGCCTCCAGCATGGCCGCGACCTCGGCAAAGCGCGCGTCCAGACGGGCGAGGGAGCCAACCTCGCGCGCGGCGTGATCCACCATGCCCTGCGCGTTGTCCTCCGCATCGCTCAGGAGATCCAGGAGCTGTCCGCATCCCTCGGCCAGGCGCCCGGCATTGGCGAGGCGGCGATGCTCCTCATCGAGCGCCGCAATGCCCTCTGCGGTCGGCTGCAGCGCCTTCAGCTCCGAAACCTGGTGGCGCAGCAGTTCCGCCTCGCTGTCGGCGCTGCCAGAGTCGCCCTCGAGCTGCGCGAGCCGATCCTGAAGCGCGCGCACGTGCCCATGGGCGGTGCCGACGACGCCGAGCAACGGCTCGTGATGGCCGAATTCGTCGAGCAGTTCACGCTGCGCGGCGCGGCGGAGCAGGGAATGATGCTCATGCTGCCCGTGGATGTCCGCGAGCCGCTCGCCGATGGACCGCAGCACGGCCGCCGGTACGGGCGAGCCGTTTACGAAGGCGCGTGAACGCCCGTCGCTGCCGACCTGCCGCTTGATGACCAGGTCCTCCTCGCGCTCGATCCCGTGTTGCTCCAGGAGTTCCGAGAAGGCGGCGTCAGGCAGCGGGTCGAAGATCGCGGAAATGCTCGCCTGCTCGCAGCCTGCACGGACCATGCTGCTCTCGGCGCGGTCGCCGAGGGCCAGCCCGAGGGCCTCGATCAGTATCGACTTGCCGGCGCCCGTCTCGCCGGTGAAAACGGTCATCCCGCCGTCGAACTCCAGCTCGATCTCGTCGATGACCGCGAGATGCTTGACTTGCAGGTAGCGCAGCACGAGTTCGCCCGGAGAATCTCTCAGCAGGGGTCGGTGCCCCAGTTGAGCTTCGCGCGCAGGGTCGCGTAGTGATCGTGTCCCGCCGGGTGCAGCAGCCGTACGGTGCGCTCGTGCTTGACGATGTGCACCCGATCGCCGGGCTGCAGGGTGCAGATGGACTCACCGTCGCAGGTGAACTCCGCCCGATCCGGCTCGCGGGTGTTCACCAGGATCTCGATACGGTTGTCGCCCGCCAGCGCGATCGGGCGTTGGGTGAGGGTGTGCGGGCAGATGGGAACTATCACCACCGCATCCAGCGCCGGGTGGAGGATCGGTCCGCCGCCGGACAGGGCATAGGCAGTGGAGCCGGTCGGGGTGGCGATGATCTGGCCGTCGGATCGCTGGCTGTGCAGGAAGCGGCCATTGATGTAGGTGCTCAGGCTGATGAGTCGCGCCGTGTTGCATTTCTGTACGACAGCTTCGTTGAAGGCATTGCCGGTGGCCACGACCTCGCTGTTGCGCACCACCTCGCAGCGCAGGAACATGCGCAGCTCCTCCGTGTACCGCCCGTCGAGTATGGCCTCGATGCCCGCGGGGATGTCGGCAGGGCTCAGGTCGGCAAGAAAGCCCAGCCGGCCCAGATTCACGCCCAGCAGCGGTACATCGAATTCGAACAGGTTGCGGGCCGCGCTCAGCATGGTGCCGTCGCCTCCGACGACGATGACCAGCTCGCGGCCGCCGTCGGCTGCCGGCGGGCCCGCAGGTGGGGCGACAAGGTGTCCGACCAGGGCGGCGCAGGTATCGTCCAGGAGGATGTCCACGCCGCGCCCCTGCAGGCAGGCCACCAGCCGCTCCAGGGTCTGCTTGACCTGGGGATCACCCTTCTTGGCGAACATACCGACGCGATTGAACATGTGCAGGCGTGGTGTTGGTAAGCAAATGTTTTCACGGCAAGTTAGCATTTTCGCCCCGGGCCGCCAACCGTGGCGGGGTAACGCCGCGGGCGGCTTTGCACTCTCAAGGGCAGAGTGCTAGATTCGATGGCCATATGACCGCTCCGCCCACCCATCGCAAATTGCCCTCGGTCGCGCTGTCCGAGCGCGGGCAACTGCTGTTCAAGCTGTTGGTGGAGCGCTATATCGTCGACGGCGAGCCCGTGGGCTCGCGCACGCTCGCGCGGGACTCACGGCTGGAGCTGAGTCCGGCGACCATCCGCAACGTCATGGCGGACCTCGAGGACCTGGGCCTCATTCGCTCGCCGCATACCTCGGCCGGGCGCGTGCCGACCGCGCAGGGCTACCGGCTGTTCGTCGACACGATGATGACGGTTCGCCAGCCGACCGCCATCGACATCGAACGCATCAACGCGGATATTGCCAGCGAAACCGATATCAGCACGCTGCTTGCCCGCACCTCGAGCATGCTCTCGGAAGTCACGAAGCTGGCCAGCGTCGTGATGGTCCCGCGGCCGGATCACCAGTCGCTGCGCCAGGTCGAGTTCCTGCCCCTGAGCGACAATCGCGTGCTTGCCATCCTGGTCGTCAACGAGCGGGAGGTGCAGAACCGCATCATACACACGGCCCGCAGCTACGGCCCTTCGGAGCTGGAGCAGGCGGCGAACTACCTCAACCAGGCCTTCGCCGGCAGGGAGATCGGCCAGGTGCGCGAGGGACTCGTGCGGGAGATGGCGAACACCCGGGCGGAGATGGATCGGATGATGCAGACCGCCATCGAGATGGCGGAGAAGACCTTTGTCTCGAACCGTGCCGGCGACGAATTCGTGGTCACCGGCCACACCAATCTCATGGCGATCGACGAGCTCTCGGACATCGAGAAGCTGCGTCAGGTCTTCGAGGCCTTCAACCAGAAGCGCGACATCCTGCATCTGCTCGATCAGGCCATCGGCGCCAGCGGGGTACAGATATTCATCGGCGAGGAATCCGGCTACGAGGTGCTGAGCGATTACAGCGTGGTGACGTCCGGCTACGGCACCGGCGGCCGCAACCTGGGGGTGCTGGGGGTCATCGGGCCCACCCGCATGGCCTATTCGCGCGTGGTGCCGCTGGTCGACCTGACCGCGCGGATGCTTGGCGCGGCCTTGAAATCGCTGACCTAGGTCCCATCTTCAGAAAGGCCGGGCGTGCGTGGCTTCGTGGGCGCGCGCGCCGATCGCGTGCGAGACGAGAACGGGCGCCCGTGAGCGCCCCCCGAGGAGAGACAGCAGGCAATGAGTTCCAAATCCGAAGGCGCAGAGATGCAGAAGGGCACGATGACGGCCGAAGCGGTTGACGGCGAGGTGGCCAGCCCCGATGACGGTGTGGAATATTCCGCTGGCGGCGCACAGCCGAGCGTGGAGGAATTGATGCAGAAGCTCGAGACCCTGCAGGGCAAGGCGGACGGCTATCTGAACGATCTCATGCGGGCGCGGGCCGAGGCCGAGAACGTGCGCAAGCGCAGCGCCCGCGACGTCGAGAACGCCCACAGATACGGCCAGGAGCGATTCATCGTGGAGATGCTGCCGGTGAAGGACAGCATGGACCTGGGGCTGGCCGCCGCGGAGAGCGCCACCGACATCGAGTCCCTGCGCGAGGGCATGGCCCTGACGCGGAAGGCCTTCGCCCAGGCCATGGAGAAGCTGGGCGTCACCGAGGTCGACCCGCTGGGCGAGAAATTCAACCCCGAGCTGCACCAGGCCATCTCGGTGCAGCCCGCGGACGTCGAGCCCAATACGGTGGTGACGGTGGTGCAGAAGGGCTATTGCCTGCACGACCGGCTGATCCGGCCGGCGCTGGTCATCGTCGCCGGATCGAAGAGCTGACTCGCCGGCCAACCCGCCGCAAGCCCTTGAAATCGTCGTCCCGCGTCCCCAGATAAGCCCGTAATTCAACCAGTTCCCCGTCCGCGGAGAGAGCACATGTCAAAGATCATCGGCATCGACCTGGGTACCACGAATTCCTGCGTGGCCATCCTGGAGGGCGGCAAGCCCAAGGTCATCGAAAACAGCGAGGGTGCGCGCACGACGCCGTCGATCGTCGCCTATACCAACGATGGCGAGGTCCTGGTCGGTCAGTCGGCCAAGCGCCAGGCGGTGACCAATCCGAAGAACACGCTGTTCGCGGTCAAGCGCCTGATTGGCCGGAAGTTCAGCGAGGACATGGTCCAGAAGGACATCAAGATGGTGCCCTACAAGATCGTCGCCGCCGACAACGGCGACGCCTGGGTCGAGGTCAACGGCAAGAAGATGGCGTCGCCGGAGATCTCCGCGCGCGTGCTCATGAAGATGAAGAAGACGGCGGAGGACTACCTCGGCCACCCGGTGACCGAGGCCGTCATCACCGTGCCGGCGTACTTCAATGATTCCCAGCGCCAGGCGACCAAGGACGCCGGCCGCATCGCCGGGCTGGAGGTCAAGCGTATCATCAACGAGCCCACGGCCGCGGCGCTCGCCTTCGGGCTGGACAAGGCCGAGAAGCGCGACCGGAAGGTCGCCGTCTATGACCTGGGTGGTGGCACCTTCGACATCTCGATCATCGAGATCGCCGACGTCGACGGCGAGAAGCAGTTCGAGGTGTTGTCCACGAACGGCGACACGTTCCTTGGCGGCGAGGACTTCGACCTGCGGGTCATCGACTTCCTGTGCGAGGAGTTCAAGAAGGACCAGGGCTTCGATCTGCACAACGATCCGCTCGCCCTGCAGCGCCTGAAGGAGGCTGCGGAGAAGGCGAAGATCGAACTCTCCTCGAGCAACCAGACCGACGTCAACCTTCCGTACATCACGGCCGATGCCAGCGGGCCGAAGCACCTGAACGTGAAAATCACGCGCGCCAAGCTGGAATCGCTGGTCGAGGACCTCATCAACCGGACCATCGAGCCCTGCAAGGTGGCCATGAAGGACGCCGGGATCGCCCCCTCGGAGATCGACGAGGTGATCCTGGTCGGTGGCCAGACCCGCATGCCCAAGGTGCAGGAGGTCGTGCGCAGTCTCTTCGGCAAGGAGCCGCGCAAGGACGTCAATCCCGACGAGGCGGTGGCGGTCGGCGCGGCGATCCAGGGCGGCGTGCTGGGCGGCGACGTCAAGGACGTGCTGCTGCTCGACGTGACTCCGCTGTCGCTCGGCATCGAGACGCTGGGCGGCGTCATGACCAAGCTCATCGAGAAGAACACCACCATCCCGACCAAGGCCCAGCAGGTCTTCTCGACGGCCGAGGACGGCCAGACGGCGGTAACCGTGCACGTCCTGCAGGGCGAGCGCGATCGCGCCGCGACGAACAAGTCACTCGGACGCTTCGACCTCGCCGACATCCCGCCGGCGCCGCGCGGCGTGCCGCAGATCGAGGTCACCTTCGACATCGACGCCAACGGCATACTGAACGTCTCGGCGAAGGACAAGGCGACCGGCAAGCAGCAGTCGATACGCATCCAGGCCTCGAGCGG
>JAJVIQ010000035.1 GCA_022071965.1 Gammaproteobacteria bacterium | reverse complement strand
GGAGCCACGTCGCGGGCCATCGCGGGCGCAGTCAATTCCCTGTCGCGCGCCCCGGCGCACGAATCCCTAAGCCGCTGTCCGTACAAGACAATTCTCCGTGGCATGGCGATTGCTGCACGCCGTGCATCCACTCATCAGAGTATCGGTCGATGACAGAGGCAAAGAAGGACGACGCACCCGCGCAAGGAGGCAAGGGCGGCAAGAAGAAGATGATCATCGTCATCGCGGCGATCCTGGCCGTGCTGATCACCGGGGCCGGTGGCGGCTATTTCTACATGCAGAAGCAGAAGGAGACCGCGGAGCAGACCAAGAAGAAAAAGAAGAAGGCCAAGGCCGCCGCGGAGGAGGAGGCCGCCGGGGATGAGGAGGTCGCCGACGAGGAGGCCGTCGAGACGGATGGCACCGACGGGGAGGCCACCGGCGAGGAGACCGATGCCGCGGATGCCGAGACGGGGGGCGGCGAGGAGGAGGCGGCCGCCGATGAGGAGTCGACGGGCGAGGAGGAGGCTGCCGCCGAGGAAGAGGGCGGCGAGGAGGGCGAGGAGGAGACGGCGTATCTGCCGCTCGCCCCGGCCTTCGTCGTGAACTTCCAGCCCGGCGCCGGCGGCGAGAAGCCGAAGGCCAAGTTCCTCAGCGTGGAGATCGAGGCGGTACCGTCGAGTGCGGAGCTCGCGGAGAGGATCAAGACGCACATGCCGGCGATACGCAATGCGGTGATCCTGCTCCTGAGCAGGCAGACCTACGAAACGCTGATCACGCCGGAGGGCAAGGAGGCGTTGCGCAACGAAGTGCTGCTGGAGATTCAGAAGGTCCTGAAGAAGACCATCAGGAAGAAGGGCATCAGGGAAATTTACTTCACCAGCTTCGTGATGCAATAGCGAATTCAGACGCAGAACCATGGCAAATTCCGATCTGCTCTCGCAAGACGAGATCGACGCACTGCTGAACGGCGTCGACAACGGCGCGGTAAATACCAAGGACGACGACCATGGCGCCGCGGGCGGCGTGCGCGGCTACGACTTCACCAGCCAGGACCGCATCGTCCGCGGGCGCATGCCCACCCTGGAGATGATCAACGAGCGCTTCGCGCGCAATTTCCGCATCAGCCTGTTCAACATGCTGCGCCGCTCGCCGGTGATCTCGGTGGAGGCCGTGCGCATGAGCAAGTTCAACGAATACGTACATTCGCTGTTCATGCCATCGAACCTGAACATGTGCAAGGTGCGTCCGCTGCGCGGCACCGCGCTGGTGGTGTGCAATCCGAAGCTCGTGTTCACTCTCGTGGACAATTTCTTCGGCGGTGACGGCCGCTGGCACGCCAAGATCGAGGGTCGCGAGTTCACCGCCACCGAGATGCGCGTCGTGCACAAGGTCCTCGAGCTGGTCTTCGCCGACCTGGCCGAGGCGTGGGAGCCGGTGTTCAAGGTGAAGTTCGAATACACGAGTTCGGAGATGAACCCGCAGTTCGCCAACGTGGTCTCGCCGAGCGAGGTCGTGGTGATTTCCTCCTTCCAGATCGAGCTGGAGGGCGGCGGCGGTGAGCTGCACGTGATGCTTCCGTACGCGATGATCGAGCCGATCCGCGAGATCCTCGACGCCGGCGTGCAGAGCGATTCGAACGACCGCGATGAGCGCTGGATCAATTCGCTGCGCGAGGAGATCCGCTCCGCGACCGTCACCATCGACAGCACGCTGGCGAAGACCGAGATATTGGTGCGCGAGCTCATGGAGATGAAGCCCGGCGACGTCATCCCGCTGGACATCCCCGAGAGCCTTCTCGCCAAGGTGGAGGGCGTGCCGGTGTTCCGCGGCCGCCTCGGCGCCTCGCGCGGCATGAAGGCATTGCAGGTCATAGAACCGATACGTTCACGACAGAACACCATCAATGATTCAGGAGTTGCAGCATGACCGACGCACAACTGGCAGAAGCCGGCGCCGCCGACGACTGGGCGGCCGCGATGGCGGAGCAGGCCGCCGTGGAGGCCGGCCAGGCAGCGGGCGGGGCCAAGGACAACGTCCAGCCCGCGCCGCTCGAGGATCTGAAGCCCGGCGTGGTCCGCGCCGACACCCCGGCGAACCTCGAGGCGATACTCGACATCCCCGTGACCCTGTCGGTGCAGATCGGCGCGACCAAGATCAGCATACGCAACCTGCTGCAGCTCAATCAGGGATCGGTCGTGGAGCTCGATCGGCTGGCCGGCGAGCCGCTCGACGTGCTGGTCAACGGCACGCTGGTCGCCCACGGCGAGGTCGTGGTGGTCAACGAGAAGTTCGGCATCCGGCTGACGGACGTGGTCAGCGCGCAGGAACGTGTGCGCAAGCTGCAATAGCCGCCGCCGGGGAAGCGTCGATGCATGGTATCAGGCATGACATGGCGGTGGCGCTCGCGGCGCTCGCGGCCAGCGTCCCCGCGCTGGCGGCCGAGGGACCCTCCGCGCCGCAGAGCGCGGTCTCGCTGGCGCAGCTCACGCAGCTCGTCGTCGGCCTGGGGATCGTGCTGGTGGTGGTCGCGGGCTGCGCGTTCGTGCTGCGGCGGCTGCCTGTCATCCGTTCCTCGCGCAACTCTTCGCTGAAGATCGTGGAGGCGGTACCGCTGGGCACGCGCGACCGTCTGCTGCTGGTGGACGCGGCCGGCACGCGGCTGCTCATCGGCGTCACCACGGGCAGCATCGCCTGCCTGCACGTGCTGGGTGGCGGGGCGCCGCCTTCGAGCTTCGGCGACACCCTGAACGAGTCCATGCGGGCCGGCGGCACGTCCTCCGTCGTGCGTCCGGCAGCCGGTATCCCTGCCGCGGGAGGGGCGTCATGAGATCGCGGGTCATCGCATTGTTCGTGCTCACGCTCCTGCCGATGGTGGTCTTCGCGGCGCCGGGCCTGCCGGCGCTGTCGGTGACCACGGAGCCGAGCGGCGGGCAGACCTACAGCCTGTCGCTGCAGATCCTGCTGTTGATGACGGCGCTCACTCTGTTGCCGGCCGCGCTGCTGGCGATGACTTCGTTCACCCGCATCATCATCGTGCTCGCCATCCTCCGGCAGGCGCTGGGCACGGCGCAGACCCCCTCCAGCCAGGTGTTGGTCGGGCTCGCCCTGTTCATGACCTTCTTCGTGATGACGCCGGTCTTCGACCGCGTCTACACCGATGCCGTCGGGCCCTACCTGGAGGACAGGATCACCATCAACCAGGCGCTGGAGAATGCCGCCGGTCCGGTGCGGCAGTTCATGCTCGCCCAGACGCGCGAGAACGACCTGAACCTCTTCGCCGGGCTGGCGCAGAAGAAGGAGTTCCGGTCCGCCGATGACATCCCGTTCTCCGTGCTGCTGCCCTCGTTCGTCACCAGCGAGCTGAAGACCGCCTTCCAGATCGGCTTCGTCATCTTCATTCCGTTTCTCATCATCGACCTGGTCGTGGCCAGCGTGTTGATGTCCATGGGCATGATGATGCTCTCGCCGATGATGATCTCGCTGCCGTTCAAGCTGATGCTGTTCGTGCTGGTCGACGGCTGGACGCTCATCGTCGGGACGCTGGTGCAGAGCTTCTACGTCTAGGGAGATGCGCCGGTGACACCCGATCAGGTCATGGAACTTGGACGGCACGCGATGCAGCTGACGCTGGTGCTCATGGCCATACTGCTGGTTCCGTCGCTGATCGTGGGGCTGCTGGTGAGCATCTTCCAGGCCGCCACCCAGATCAACGAGATGACGCTGAGCTTCATCCCGAAGCTGATGGTGACGATGGGGGTACTGGTGATCGGCGGCCCGCTGATGCTGCGCATGCTCGTCGAATACATACAGCAGCTGATGAACGACATACCCGCCCTCGTCGGCGGGTGAAGGCGGCGGCGGTGATTCATGACCGACCGAGACCGCGCAAGTCCCTCGCCATCACATCAGGCGCGCGTGCGCCGATGAACTTCACCGAAGCGCAGATCGCCGCCCTGCTCGCCGCCTGGCTGTGGCCCCTGGTGCGGGTCGCCGCGCTCGTCAGCTCCGCACCGGTGATCGGAACGCGGGCGGTGCCGGCGCGCATCCGCGTGCTGCTCGCCGTGTGCATGACCGCGGTGCTGGTGCCGGTGCTGCCGCCGGCCCCCGTCATCGAGCCCATCAGCGCCGCCGGCGCCCTGGTCACCATGCAGCAGATCATGATCGGGCTGGTGATGGGCCTTTCCCTGCGCCTCGTCTTCACCGCGGTCGAGTTCGCCGGCCAGGTGCTCGGCCAGCAGATGGGCCTGGGCTTCGCGGCGATGGTGGATCCTCAGAGCGGCGCCCAGGTGCCGGTGGTCGGGCAGTTCTACGTCATGCTGACCACCCTGCTGTTTCTCAGCGTCAACGGTCACCTGCTGGCGCTGCACGCGCTGGCCGAGAGCTTTCACACGCTGCCGATCGGCGTGACGGGCGTGTCCCAGCAGGGGCTGGGCGTACTGCTGCAGTGGGGCGGGGAGCTGTTCCTGCAGGCCACGGTCATCGCGCTGCCGATGATCACGGCCTTGCTGATGGTAAACCTTGGCTACGGCGTGCTCTCCCGCACGGCGCCGCAACTGCACATCTTCGCCGTGGGCATACCGATCACCGTCATCGCCGGCGCGGTGCTCATGGGGGTCACGCTTCCCGCGCTGCCGGACCACGTGCAGGCGCTGATGGAACTCGCGATGGCCGCCGCCCGGCAGATCCTGGCGGGAGGCTAGGGCGATGGCGGAACGCGAAGGTCAGGAACGCACGGAACAGGCGACAGACAAGCGCCTGCGCGACGCCCGCAGCCGCGGCGAGATCGCCCGTTCGCGCGAGTTCACGACCATGATGCTGCTGATGGGCACGGGCGCGATCATGCTTCTGGCCGGCGGGCGCATGGGCAGCGGGCTCACCGGCACCATGAAGGAGATGTTCACGCTGTCCACGCGCGAGGCGCTTTCGACGATGTCGCTGCCGGAGGTATTCATGGGCGCGCTGGGCGATGCCCTGATGAGCGTGCTGCCGCTGATCGCCGCCGCCTTCGCGATTGCGCTGCTCGCGCCCGTGGCCATCGGCGGCTGGGCATGGAGCAGCGAGGCGCTGGGAATGAAGTGGGAGCGGCTCGACCCCCTGAGGGGCTTCGGGCGGATGTTCAGCGCCAACAGCCTCGTGGAGCTCGGCAAGGCGCTGCTGAAGCTGGTGCTGTTCACCGCCGTGCTGCTGGCGTTGCTGTGGAACTGGGCGGCGCAGATCGTCGGGCTCGAGCACGCGGATGCGCGCGCCGGGCTCCTCGAGTCGCTGCATCTCGTCTCGAGGAGCTTCCTCGTGCTGGCCTCCGTCACCATCGTCATCGCGATGGTCGACGTACCCTGGCAGCTCTATTCGCATGCGCGCCGCCTGCGCATGACCAGGCAGGAGGTCCGCGAGGAGCACAAGGAAACGGAGGGCAGTCCGGAGGTGAAGGGCAAGATCCGGCGCATGCAACTGGAAGTCGCGGCGCGTCGCATGATGGAGGAGGTGCCGAAGGCCGACGTCATCGTCACCAACCCGACTCACTACGCCGTCGCGCTGCGCTACGACGCGAAGATGAACGTCGCGCCGCTCGTCGTCGCCAAGGGCGCCGACGAGGTGGCGCAGCAGATCATCCGCATCGGCGCCCACCACAGGGTCACGACCTTCTCGGCGCCGCCGCTCGCCCGCGCGATCTTCCACAGCACGAAGGTGGGCAGCGAGATCCCGGCCGGACTCTACGTGGCCGTGGCGCGCGTGCTGGCCTATGTCTTCCAGCTGCGAGCGATACCCGGCGGCCGCGAGGTGCGGCCGCCGGCGGATCTGCCGATCCCCGATGAGCTGCGCCGGGACTGATAGCGGGGGGAGGGCGATCGGGTGAATCAGCAGGCCGTCATGACCGGGTTGAGGAACGTGCAGCGTTCGGGGCTCGGCACGCCCATGCTGCTGCTCGTCATCCTGGCGATGATGGTGGTGCCGCTGCCCACCTTCCTGCTCGACATACTGTTCACCTTCAACATCTCGCTGTCGCTGGTCGTGCTGATGGCGGTGGTCTACAGCAAGCGGCCGCTGGAGCTGAGCGCCTTCCCGACCGTGCTGCTCGTCGCGACACTCATGCGGCTGTCGCTGAACATCGCCTCCACGCGCGTGGTCCTGCTGCACGGCCACAACGGCACCGAGGCGGCCGGCCAGGTCATACACGCCTTCGGCGAGTTCGTCATCGGCGGCGATTACACGGTGGGTTTCGTGGTGTTCGCCATCCTGATCATCATCAACTTCGTGGTGATCACCAAGGGCGCGGGGCGCATCTCCGAGGTCAGCGCGCGCTTCACCCTCGATGCGATGCCCGGCAAGCAGATGGCGATCGACGCCGATCTGAACGCCGGCATCATCAACCAGGAGGAGGCCAAGGCGCGCCGCAAGGAGATCGCGGAGGAGGCGGAGTTCTACGGCTCCATGGACGGTGCCAGCAAGTTCGTCCGCGGCGACGCCGTCGCCGGCATCCTCATCCTGTTCATCAACGTCATCGGCGGCTTCGCGATCGGTACGCTCGAGCACGAGATGGCCGTGGCGGACGCCGCCAGGGTCTACACCCTGCTGACCATCGGTGACGGCCTGGTGGCGCAGATCCCGGCGCTGCTGCTGGCGACCGGCTCGGCGATCATGGTGGCGCGCGTGTCCACGGCCGAGGACATGAGCCAGCAGATCATCAAGCAGCTGTTCGCCAATCCGCGCACGCTGGGCGTCGCCGCGGGCATCCTCGGCCTCCTGGGCGTCATCCCCGGCATGCCGAACTTCGTGTTCCTGCTGCTCGCCGGCGCGGCCGGCGCCGCCGCCTGGTACCTGGCGCAGGAGGAGCGCAAGCGCGCCGCGGTGAGGGCCGAGCCGCCACCGGCGCCGCCGAAGCCGGAGACCAGGGAGATCGGCTGGGATGACGTCACGCCGGTGGACCTGGTCGGACTGGAGGTCGGCTACCGGCTGATCCCGATGGTCGATCGCGCGCAGGGCGGACAGCTGCTCGGTCGGCTGAAAGGCGTGCGCAAGAAGCTCTCGCAGGAACTGGGCTTCCTGATCCCCGCGGTGCACATCCGTGACAACCTCGATCTGAAGCCCGGCGCCTACCGCATCACCCTGATGGGCGCCACGGTCAGCCAGGCCGAGGTGCTCCCCGATCGCGAGCTGGCGATCAATCCGGGCCAGGTGTTCGGAAAGCTCAAGGGCACGCCTGGCAGGGACCCGGTCTTCGGACTCGAGGCGGTGTGGATCGAGCAGACGCAGCGCGATCATGCCCAGTCGCTCGGCTACACGGTCGTCGACGCCAGTACCGTCGTCGCCACGCATCTCAGCCAGCTCCTGCAGGAGCACGCCCACGAGCTGCTGGGTCATGACGAGACGCAGCAGTTGCTCACCCGCCTGCAGCAGAGCAGTCCGAAGCTGGTGGAGGACCTCGTGCCAAAGGTCCTGCCGCTTGGCGTGGTGGTGAAGGTGCTGCAGAACCTGTTGCGCGAGAGCGTGCCGATCCGCGATATCCGCACCATCGTCGAGGAGCTTGCGGAACACGCTCACCGCAGCCAGGACCCCGTCGTGCTGACGGCTGCCGTTCGCGCCGCGATGGGTCGCGCCATCGTGCAGCAAATCATTGGTTTGGATGATGAATTGCCGGTCATCACGCTCGACCCTTCACTGGAACACTTATTGCACCAGTCGATCAGAACGTTGAGCGAAGGATCGATCCCCCTCGAACCGGGTCTCGCCAACCGCCTCATTCAGTCCATACGCGAGGCGGCGGAGCGGCAGGAGATGCAGGGTCAGCCCGCGGTGTTGCTGGTGCCGGACGGATTGCGTGATTTCATGGCGCGCTTCGTTCGCCACGGCGTCAAGAACATCCACGTGCTGGCCTTCGCCGAGGTGCCGGAAAACCGGCAGATCAAGATCGTCGCCAACGTCGGGCGCGCGGAGTGAATGACGGCGCAACGGACGGACTGAGACTGGAGACGACGGTGCGGTGGTGCAACAACAGACACTACGAAGGCAGGGGGTCGGCGAGATGAAGGTGCGTCGCTACTTTGCACCCGACATGCGCACGGCCCTGGCCGCGGCACGCCGCGAGCAGGGCGCGGACGTGATGATCATCGGCCAGCGGAAGGTCGACGGCGGCCTGGAGCTCATCACCGCCGAGGAGTACGACGCGGAGATCCTCGCCTCCTACACGCCGCCGAAATCGTCCTTCCGCGCCGTCGTCGATGACAGCGACGGCGCAGAGGCGCCGGCGCCATCGGCACGCAAACCGGACACCGCTGCCCGCCCGCCCGCGCCGCAGCCCGCCAGCGTGAAACCTTATGTTTTTCCGCAGGTGGCCGTCAAACATCGCAAGCCGGCCGTGGCCGCGCCCGTGCCGGCGGCGAAGCCGGGCAGCGATCGCACCCGGCCGGGGCCTGTCGCGCGCGCCGGGGCACCGGCGCATGGAGATGCCGCGGAGGGCCGCGGTAACGGCGCGGTGCGCGGCGAACCGTTGTGGACCCGCGAACCGATCATGGATCAGATGCAGCAGGAACTGCGTTCGCTGCGCGGCCTGCTCCAGCAGCAGTTCGCCACGCTGGCGTGGTCGGAGATGCGCCAATGCAATCCGCTGGGCGCGTACCTGCTGCGGCGCGCGATCGGCGCCGGCGTCACACCGCGCCTGGCGCGCGGGCTCGCGCAGGGCGTCCCGGCCACGCTGTCCTTCGACCAGGGATGGGGGGAGTTCCTGAGCCGCTACGCGCAGCACCTGCGCGTGACCGGCAACGATCTGATGGAACGCGGCGGTGCGGCGGTGCTGGTCGGACCGACCGGGGTTGGCAAGACCACGCTGGTCTGCAAGCTGGCCGCCAGGTTCGCGCTCGAGCACGGCGCGCGCGAGGTGGCGCTGATCACCACCGACAGCCAGCGCATCGCCGCGCACGAGCAGTTGCGCAGCTTCGGCCGCATCATGGGGATCCCGGTGCGCGTGGCCGCCGGCGTGGAGGAACTCCTGCCCGCGCTCGATGCGGTGTACGACCGCAAGCTCGTGCTGGTCGACACCGCCGGCATGGGGCCCCGCGATCGCCGCATCGACATCACGCTCGCGGCCCTGCGCGATTGCGCGCCGCTGGTGCGTTGCTTCGTCGTCGCCTCGGCGGCCACGCAGGCGCGCGACCTCGAGGCCATCTTCGCACGTTACGCGCCGGTGATGCCGGCCGGCGCGATGCTGACCAAGCTCGACGATGCAACGCTGCTCGCACCGGCTCTGTCGGCAGCCATCTTGCATAAGTTGCCCGTGGCATACGTCAGTGGCGGTCAGCGTATACCCGAGGACGTGGAAGTGGCCGCCGCCAGCACTCTCGTGCAAAGGGCCGTAGCGGCAACGTCCGCCGACTGCCGGATCGAGCGCGGCGAAGTGGATTTGATGATGGAGGAGCTTTTCGGTGGCGGAGATAAAGTACATGCGCGCACCTGAGCGTGGAACGGACAACATCTCGACGCTGTCTGGCGCGCGGCCAGTGCGGGTCATCGCGGTGACGAGCGGCAAGGGCGGCGTCGGCAAGACGACGGTGTCCATCAACCTGGCGCTGGCCCTGGCGCAGACCGGCAAGAGCGTGATGCTCATGGACGCCGATCTGGGACTGGCCAACATCGACGTCATGCTTGGACTCAAGCCACAGCGGAATCTCTCGCACGTGGTCGGCGGCCAGTGCGAACTGAAGGACATCGTGCAGGAAGGGCCCTTCGGGGTGCGCGTGCTGCCGGGCGCCTCCGGATTGCGACGCATGGCGGAGCTGAGCGAGCGCGAACAGGCGGGTCTCATCTACGCCTTCAGCGACGTGCGGCCGCAACCGGACGTGCTCATCGTCGACACGCCGGCAGGGATCTCCGAGGCCTCGGTGAAATTCTGCGCCGCCGCCCAGGAGGTGATGGTGGTCGTGTGCAACGAGCCGGCATCGATGGCCGATGCCTACGCGATGATCAAGGTGCTCAACCAGGAGGCCGGGCGTTCGCGCTTCCGCGTCCTCGTCAACATGGCGCGCACCGCGGCGGACGGGCAGTTGCTGTTCCAGAAGCTGGTGGAGACCACCAGCCGCTTCCTCGAGGTGTCGCTGGATCTCGTCGGCACTCTGCCCTACGACGGCCACGTCCTGCGCAGCGTGCAGAGCCGCCGCGCGCTGGTGGAGATGTTCCCGAACAGCGGGGCGGCCCAGCTGTTCAAGAAACTGGCGGATCGTGCCGATAGCTGGCCTGTACCGAAGACGGCCAGCGGTCAGCTCGAATTCTTCGTCGAGAGCGTGATCAGGGCCGCGCCGGGCAGCGGCAGGTGGGCAATGGCATGAGCGAGATCGCTGCGTACAAGACCACCGCGCGGATCTCCTCGGAGGCCGCCGACGGCGGCCAGCAGCTGGTGCAGCAGCACGCACCGCTGGTCAAGCGCATCGCGTATCACCTCATGACGAGACTGCCGCCGAGCGTGCAGGCCGAGGACCTCATCCAGGCCGGCATGATCGGACTGCTCGAGGCCTCGAAGAACTACGACCCCACGCTCGGGGCGAGCTTCGAGACCTACGCCGGGATCCGCATCCGCGGCGCGATGCTGGACGAGATCCGCAAGGGCGACTGGGCGCCGCGCTCCTTGCATCGCAAGGTGCGCGAGATGGCCAGGGCGGTCGCCGAGGTCGAGCGCGAAAAGGGAAGGGACGCGCGCGACGCGGAGGTGGCGGAGAAGCTCGGCGTGTCGATAGACGAGTACTACGAGGTCGTCGCCGACGCCACCAGCCACAGGCTCTTCAGCCTGGAGGAACTGCCGGCGGGCGAGGACGGCATGGCGGAGGGCCTGGTTGCATGCATACAGGGCCCCGACGCGGACGTGGAGGACGCGCACTTCCGGCAGGCGCTGGCGAAGGCCGTGGCGAGCCTGCCCGAGCGCGAGCGGCTGGTGCTCTCGCTGTATTACAACGAGGACCTGAACCTGCGCGAGGCTGGCGAGGTGCTGGGCGTCAGTGAATCACGCGTCTGCCAGATCCATGGCCAGGCCCTCATCCGCCTGCGGGCACGCATGAGCGACTGGCTCGAGACGGAATAGGCGTACCACCTGCCTGTGCGGGCCGGGCGTCTGGAAGCGGGCGGGCGCGAGACGGCATTCGACACTTCGCGACGGAGGAAATCGTGAACAAAGACATGAAGATTCTCATCGTGGACGATTTTTCCACGATGAGGCGCATCATCAAGAACCTGTTGCGCGATCTGGGCTTCCAGAACACGCAGGAGGCCGATGATGGGCAGACGGCTCTTCCGATGCTGCAGAACGGCAGCTTCGAGTTCCTTGTCACCGACTGGAACATGCCGGGCATGCAGGGCATCGATCTGCTCAAGGCGGTGCGCGCGGATGCGAAGCTTGCCACGCTGCCGGTGCTGATGGTCACTGCCGAATCCAAGCGCGAGCAGATCATCGAGGCCGCGCAGGCCGGCGTGAACGGCTACATCGTCAAGCCATTCACCGCGCAGACGCTGCAGGAAAAGATCAACAAGATTTTTGAACGCGTCGCTGCCACCGCGTAGGCGCAGCGCAGGACAGGGGCAACACGGTGTGGGGGGCCTTGGGATGGACAATCTGGCGAAGCTGCAGATCGCGCGCGACCTGGTCGCGCATCTGGAGGCCGGCGAAGGAGGCAAGGCCGACGAGTTGCTCGATCTCATGGCGCACGACAAGGAGGCCAGCCTGTTCATGGACGTCGGCCGCCTTACCCGCGAACTGCACGACGCGCTGATGAACCTTCAGATCGACGGCCGGCTCGTCGGTCTCGCCGAGCAGGAGATGCCGGACGCCAGGCAGCGGTTGAGCTATGTCATCCGGAAGACCGAAGAGGCGGCCAACCGCACGTTGAACGCGGTGGAGACGCTGCTCCCGATCTCGGAAAGGCTGGGCGATGCGGCAAGGAGCTTCGCCAGCGACTGGAATCGCTTCACACGCCGCGAGATGGACATGAACGAGTTCAAGACCCTGAGCGGGAGGCTCGCCCTGTTCCTGGATCAGATCAAGACCGACAGCGCCATCCTGCACGGTTCGCTGTCGGAGGTGCTGATGGCGCAGGACTTCCAGGACCTCACGGGGCAGGTGATTCGCCGTGTCATCACCATGGTGACGGAGGTGGAGGGCAACCTGGTCCGGCTGATCCGTTGCGCCGGCGCCGGTGCGGGGAAGGCGGAGGTATCCGGGTCGGCGCTGCAGGCGGAGGGGCCGGAGGTGAAGGGCACGGCCGGGGCCGGACAGCGCGTTAACGGCCAGGACGAGGTGGACGACCTTCTGTCCAGCCTCGGTTTCTGACGGGTGACAGCCGATGGCAATAGATCTGAATGACGAAATCGTCCAGGACTTCCTGGTCGAGGCGGGAGAGATCCTCGAGAACCTGACCAATCAGGTCGTCGGCCTGGAAGGCAGGCCCGACGATCGCGATCTGCTGAACGCGGTATTCCGCAGTTTCCACACCATAAAGGGCGGCGCGGGATTCCTGCAACTGGAGAATCTCGTCGAGGTGAGCCACAAGGCCGAGGACGTCTTCGATCTGTTGCGTCGCGGCGAGCGCCAGGTCGACGCGGCGCTCATGGATTCGATCCTGCAGGTGCTGGACGTGCTCAACGGCATGTTCGAGGAGATCCGCGGCGGACTCGATCCCGGCGCGGCGCCCCCGGAGCTCATCGCGATACTGAAGGCCTTCGCGATCCCGGGTACCGCCGCGCCCGCGGTCCCGGTGGCCCAACCGCCCGCGCCGGCCGCCACCATGCCGGAGGCCACGGCCGTGTCCGCCGGGGGCGAACCGGACGCGGCGCCGCAGCCCCTCGCGACTGCGGCCGGCGGCGATCACGAGCTCAGCGCCGATGAATACAACGCCCTGCTCGATGCCGTGAGCGGCCCGGCGCCGGCCGCGACATCCGCCGGGGCGAACACGGAGTCTTCCAGCGTCTCCGAGGACATCACCGAGGAGGAGTTCGAACAACTGCTCGACCGGCTGCACGGCAACGGCAGGGCGCCGGCCGCACCCGCCGGCCCGTCGCGTCAGCATGCGGCCGCCGCCGCCATGATGGCCGCCGCTGCGGCGGCCAGCGACGACATCACCGAGGAAGAGTTCGAGCAGCTGCTCGACAACCTGCACGGCAAGGGCAGGGCGCCGACGGCGAGCACGATCTCCTCGCCGTCACCGGCCCCCGCCGCGACGGGCGCACCGTCGGCCTCCCCGGCGGCGGCCGCAAGCGCGTCACCGGCCGCATCTGCGCCGTCGGCCTCCCCGGCGGCGGCCCCGACATCCGCCACCGCATCCGCCGCGGCCTCCCCGGCAGCGGCCCGCTCCGAGACCACAGATTCCGAGGATGGGGCGCAGTCGCGCTCGGCCAGGGCCGGCAGCACCGCTGCCGCATCCACCGCCGCGGAGACCACGGTGCGCGTGGAGACCAGCGTGCTCGACCGCATCATGAACATGGTCGGCGAGCTGGTGCTCATCCGCAACCGCCTCGCCACCCTGCAGGCCACCGCCGGCAACGAGGAGATCAGCAAGACCGTCGGCGCGCTCGATGTCGTCACCACCGATCTGCAGATGGCGGCGATGAAGACGCGCATGCAGCCGATCAAGAAGGTCTTCGGCCGGTTTCCGCGCGTGGTGCGCGACCTCGCCCGCCAGCTCAGGAAGGAAGTCACGCTCGAGCTCATCGGCGAGGACACCGATCTCGACAAGAACCTGGTCGAGGCGCTGGCCGATCCGCTCGTGCACCTGGTGCGCAACTCCGTGGATCACGGCGTCGAGCTGCCTGCCGTGCGCGAGGCCGCCGGCAAGCAGCGCTGCGGCACCGTCGTTCTGTCCGCCGAGCAGGAGGGCGATCACATCCTGCTCACCATCAGCGACGACGGCGCCGGCATGGATCCGGAGAGGCTGCGCGCCAAGGCGGTGGAGAAGGGCATGATGGATGCCGAGGCCGCCGCGCGGCTCTCCGAGCGCGAGTGCTTCGAGCTCATCTTCGCCGCCGGCTTCTCGACCAAGACCGAGATCTCGGACGTCTCCGGCCGCGGCGTGGGCATGGATGTCGTGAAGACCCGCATCGCGCAACTGAACGGCGTGATCCAGATCGACTCGCGCCCGGGCAAGGGCACGACCATCGAGATCAAGCTCCCGCTCACGCTCGCCATCATGCCGACGCTGATGGTTACGCTCGGCCGGCAGATCTTCGCGCTGCCGCTGGTCAACGTCGGGGAGATCATCGATTTCGATCTCGGCAGGATCAACCGTGTCGACGGCCAGGAGGTCATGGTCGTGCGCGACAAGCCGCTGCCCTTCTTCTATCTCAGCCGCTGGCTGGTGCGCGGCGTCAGCGACTACAGCGCCGGTTCCGGTCACGTGGTGATCGTCAGCGTCGGCACGCAGAAGATCGGTCTGCTCGTGGACCAGCTCATCGGCCAGGAAGAGGTGGTCATCAAGCCGCTGGGTGCGCTCCTGCACGGGACCAAGGGTCTGGCCGGCGCCACGATCACCGGCGACGGGCGCATCGCGCTCATCCTCGATCTGCCCTCGCTGCTCGACCGGTATGCGCGACGATAGCGCCCGCCGCCGCGAGCTGACGCACGAGGCCATCGCGATGCAATGGCTGCAGGAGCTGTCGGCGTACTACCGCGCCTCGCGGGCGGTCCCGGCCGGCGCCGGTGGCCGCGCGGGCGAGCGCGATTCGAGGTCGGTGGTCAACGCGGGAATGTTGTCCGAGCACAGGGGGCGATGAATGGTGGTGCGCGTACTGGTGGTCGATGACTCTGCGTTCTTCCGCAAGCGCATCATGGAGATCCTCGGGGCCGATGCCGAGGTCGAGGTGGCCGGCGGCGCCGCCAACGGGCGCGAGGCCGTCGACATGGTGGCCAGGCTCAAGCCGGACGTGGTGACGATGGACATCGAGATGCCCGTCATGGACGGGATCAGCGCCGTGCGCGAGATCATGAGCAAGTCGCCCACGCCCGTGCTGATGTTCTCCTCGCTGACGCATGAAGGCGCGCGGGCGACCCTCGACGCGCTCGACGCCGGGGCCATGGATTTCCTGCCGAAGAAGTTCGAGGACATCGCCAGCAACCGCGAGGAGGCCATCGCGCAGTTCCGTCAGCGCGTGCGCCTGCTCGGCCGGCGCCGCGGTGCGATGGTCGCGCGCCCGGCGCTGAGGATGGCCGGCGCAGGCGCTCCGGCGGGTTTCGTGGCGGCCTCCGCCCCCGCGCGCCAGTCGGCGCGGCCCACGCCGCGCCTGGGCGACTACCAGCTGCTCGTCATCGGCGCGTCGACCGGCGGGCCGGTGGCCCTGCAGAAGATCCTCGCCCGCCTGCCGGAGAGCTTTCCGCTGCCGGTGGTCGTGGTCCAGCACATGCCCGCGACCTTCACGTCGACCTTCGCCCAACGCCTGAACGATCTCTGCAGGATCGGGGTGAGGGAGGCCGAGGACGGCGATGAACTGAAGGCCGGCTGCGCCTACATCGCGCCCGGCGGCCGTCAGCTCGCCATACAGCGAAACGTCGGGCGCGCGCGCATCGTCGTGCGCGACGGCGAACCGGGCCTGCCCTACAAGCCGTGCGTCGATCTGGCATTCGAATCCATCGCCGCCGCCTACCGCAACGACGTGCTCGCCATCGTCCTGACCGGCATGGGCGCGGACGGCTGCGATGGCGCAAGGAAGCTCAAGCGCAACGGAGCGGCGATCTGGGCCCAGGACGAGGCCAGCTGCGTCGTGTATGGGATGCCGGCGGCGATCGTCAACGCCGGTCTTGCGGATCACGTACTGTCCGTCGACGACATTGCCCGCGTACTCAGTCAGTCCGGCTGAGGATCCGAGAGATGGATTTCCTCAGCATAGCCGGCATCGTGATGGCATTCGGCGCCATCCTGCTCGGCCAGTATCTCGAGGGCGGCCATCTCACCTCGCTGTTGAACGGGCCGGCCATCCTGATCGTCGGCGGGGGCACGGTCGGCGCGGTCATGCTGCAGTCGCCGATGCCGACCTTCATGCGCGCCATACGCATGCTGTCGTGGCTGGTCATGCCGCCTGCGCCGAAGTCCGCCGAGACCCTCGAGCGCATCATCCAGTGGTGCCAGATCGCGCGCAAGGAGGGCCTGCTCGGCCTGGAGCGCGTGGTCGAGTCCGAGGAGCATCTGTTCACGCGCAAGGGACTGCAGTTGCTGGTCGACGGCAACGAGCCGCAGACGATACGCCAGACCCTGGAGATGGACATGGAGGTGCGCGAGTCGCGCGACCTCGCCGCCGCCAAGGTCTACGAGGGCATGGGCGGTTATGCGCCGACCATCGGCATCATCGGCGCGGTCATGGGGCTCATACACGTGATGGGCAATCTCGCCGATCCGGCGAAGCTCGGCGGCGGTATCGCGGTGGCCTTCGTGGCCACGATCTACGGCGTGGGGCTCGCCAACCTGTTCTTCCTGCCGACCGCGAGCAAGCTGAAGTCGGTCATCAGGGAACAGTCGCGGTTCGAGGAACTGGTGATGGAGGGCATCGCCGCCATCGCCGAGGGCGAGAATCCGCGCATCATCGAGGCCCGCCTGCAGGGGCTGGTGTAAGGCTCGCGCGTTCCCCGGGGCGCACCACGCCTGCTGTCGTCCCGGGCGATGAGCCGAACCCACTGACCGGTCCACAAAGCCATGCGGTCCCGCCGACAGCACGCCGAGGAGCACGAGAGTCACGAGCGCTGGCTCGTCTCGTACGCGGACTTCATCACGCTGCTGTTTGCGTTCTTTGTCGTCATGTACGCAATCTCCTCGGTCAACGAGGGCAAGTACCGCGTGCTCTCCGACACGCTGGATGCCGCCTTTCGCGCGCCCGAACGCAGCGCGAACCTGGTCAACATCGGCGAGCCGGCGCGCGCGCCGATCGTCAGTCCGAACGCGGAGTTTCCAGGGGCCCAGATCGGCGGACCCGAGCAGGAGCGGAAGCCGCACGAGCCGGCGATGCAGACCGACGGGACGGGGAAGGAGTTCGTGAAGCGGCCCGAAGTCATGGCACAGAAGGTGCGTGAGGCGCTCAGCGATCTGGTGAAGAAGGGGATCGTCGTCGTCGCCCAGGGCGGAGACTGGGTCGAGGTGGAGATGAAGAGTCAGGTCCTGTTCGACAGCGGCAGCGCGCGCGTGAAGGACGAGGCGTTGCCGGCACTCCGCGAGATCGCGACGACGCTCGGACGCTTCGAAAACAGGCTGCAGGTGGAGGGCTACACGGACAACGCGCCGATCCGCACGCCGGTATTCTCCTCGAACTGGGAGCTGTCGGCGGCGCGCGCGGCGAGCGTGGTGCAGCTGTTCAGCCGCACGGGTGTGGCGCCGGAGCGCATGGCGGCGGTGGGCTATGGCGAGTTCCGGCCCAAGGCGAGCAACGACACGCCGCAGGGCCGCCAGCAGAATCGCCGCGTGGTCATACGCATCAGCACCACGGAGCGTGGCCCGGGGCCGACGGGCGCGGGCACGCCGGGCACGGCCCCGGCACCGGGGTCCACGCAGCCCGGCGCGCCAGGGTCCCGGCCCGATGCGCAGCACGGTGCGCCGACGCGCACCCCCGAGCCCGCGCCCGCGGGCGCGAAGCCGGACAGCTCCGGGAAGGGGCCGGCCCCGCAGGGGCACGCAGCGCCGGGACCCGGGGCGCAGGGCCAGGGACCGTTGCCGGAGCTGGAGACGGTGCGTACGCGGCCGCAGCCCGAGGGGCTGGAGTTCTGAGCGAGGCAAAGATGAAGGCGTGGGCAATCTGCAATCAGAAGGGCGGCGTCGGCAAGACTACGACGACGGTGACGCTCGGCGGCCTGCTGGCGGCGGAGGGGCGGCGGGTGCTGCTGGTGGATCTCGATCCGCATGGCTCGCTCACGAGCTATTTCGGCCGCAGCCCGGATGCCATGGACGGCAGCGTCTACACCCTGTTCGAGCGCGCCGCCGGCGGCGTGCACGTGCCGCTCGCCTCGATGCTGGCGCGCACACGGTTCAACGGCCTCTACCTGCTGCCGGCCTCCACCGCGCTGGTGTCGCTGGACCGCCAGTTCGGCGCGCGTGACGGCATGGGGCTCGTCCTCGCGCACGCGTTCCGCCAGTGGGGCCAGCAGTTCGATCACGTTCTCATGGACTGCTCGCCGACCCTGGGCATGCTCATGGTGAACGCGCTGGCCGCGAGCGACCGGGTGATCGTGCCGGTGCAGACGGACTTCCTCGCACTCAAGGGACTCGAGCGTCTGATGCACACGCTCGCCATGATCGAGCGCTCGCGCGGCCGGCCGTTCGCCGTCACCGTCGTGCCGACGATGTACGACTCGCGCACGCGTGCGGCGGAGGAGGGCCTGCAGAATCTGCACGCCCGCTATCCCGCGCAGCTCTGGCAGGGCGTGATCCCGATCGACACCCGGTTCCGCAACGCCAGCCGCGCCGGCATCCCGATTTCGCACTTTGCGCCGCGCTCGGCGCGCGGCCTGCAGGCCTACGCGGCACTGCTCGAATCGCTGCGCATGGCCGACGGTGAAATGCCGGCCTATGCGACAGCGGCGCCCCGCTCATGAGACCGATCCCGACACAGCTGCTCGAGCCGCGCGAGGCGCTGACGGGCTACCTCGAAAGCCTGTTCCGCGACGCGCCGGCGCTCGCCGAGGAAACAGTGGCACCGGAAGCTCTCGAGGCGCTCACGGTGGCCAGGCCGCAATCCACGTTCATCCCGCCGTCCGCGGCGACCTCGGATCCGGGGCGATGCGCCGTGATCCGGGTCGGCACCCTGCGCCTCGCCCTGCCGCTGATCGAACTCTACGGGATCCGCCGCCAGGCCGATCGACTGTCGCGACTTCCCGGCCAGCCGGAGTGGGTCCTTGGGGTGTCGGCGATGGGCGGCGATCGCGTCGTCGTCGTGGACGCCACGATGATGCTGGCGCGCGGCGGCACGCCGCAGGAGTACCCCGATCTGCACCTGGTCGCCATCGCCGCCGGCCGCTGGGCGCTGGCGTGCAACGGGGTCGAGACGACCATTTCGCTCGCCGCCGACGCGGTGCGGTGGCGTGAGCGGCGCGAGAAGGTCCCCTGGTTCGCCGGCGTGGTCGCGGGCGAGCTTTGCGCCCTCGTCGACGTGCCGGCGATGATCGCCTGGCTCGACGCGCGCACCGCCACCGCGTTCGCCTCCGGGCCGTGAGTGCGTGGCACGGAGAATGCTTTTCGAATTCCAGGAACCGGCGGGCATGCCGATCCCCGGGCGCACACCTACCGGTGATCATAGCGAGCGTCGCGCCGTAATCGACGAAACAATCCTGTACGCTGGAGAGAGCAGACATGGGAGCTATCAGGGCACAAGCGGTGGTACAGGACCCGGTCCTGCGCTGGGTCACCTTCCGGCTTGGCGATGAGACTTATGGCATCAACGTGATGCAGGTTCAGGAAGTCCTGCGCATGACCGAGATCGCCCCGGTTCCGGGCGCGCCGCACTATGTGCTCGGCATCATCAATCTGCGCGGCAACGTCGTGACGGTGCTGGACACGCGCACGCGCTTCGGACTGGAGTCCAAGGAAACCGATGACGCCACGCGCATCGTGATCATCGAGACCGACGGCCATATCGTCGGCATCCTCGTCGACAGCGTTGCCGAGGTCGTGAACCTGCGCGGCTCGGAGATCGAGACCGCGCCCAACGTCGGCAACAGCGAGAGCTCACGCTACATACAGGGCGTGTACAGCCGCGACGGCGACATCCTCATCCTGGTGGACGTCAACAAGCTGCTGTCGGCCGAGGAGTGGGGCGAGGTCGCCTCCTGCTAGCGTGCAGGCATGGCAGACGTCCGCGACATCGCCGGAACGCACGCTGTGATGCCGGCGCGGCTCAACAGCGCGGAATCCGCGAATCGCCGGGCTCCGCGATTGCCGCCGCGCGAGCAGGACCGGCGCGGCAGGCGCGAACGGGAGCAGCCTGCGCGCGATGACGACCACCAGCTCGATGAATACGTCTGAGAAGACCCTCCATGCCTGATCTCGTGCTGCAAATGTTGTGTCTCGCCGCGTGGCTGGTGACCCTGCCCTACGTCTATCGCCAGGCCAGGCAGATCCAGGCGCTGCGCGGGCAGCTCGCGGCCTACATGAGCATGCGCGAGAAGACCGCAGGGGAGTATCAGCGCACCGTGGATGCGCTCATGGATTGCAGCCGCGGACTGAACGCGACGCTGCACGAGCACGATCGCCGCCTGCGGCAGCTCTCCAGCCGCCAGGAACAGTTCTCCACGCAGGACAGCGGCGGCACTGCACGCTATCGCGAGGCCGTCGACCTGCTGCGCCGCGGCGCCGACGAGGAGGACCTCATCGGCTCCTGTGGCCTGTCGCGCGGCGAGGCGCACCTCATCGCTCACCTCGAGCGGCTGCAGAACCGCGTCGCCTGAGTTCTTCCCCGGGCATGCCGGCCCGGGGGACCTGCCGGTCGGGCGGGAAACCCGGGTCCAGGGCGCATCGAGGAGAGGAATCGATGCACCCCGGTCCGGGGTGGAACACGGCGGCAGGCTCAGTCGCGGTGCATGCGATACGCGAATCCGCGCATGCCGTGCCCGAACTCCGCGTCGAACACCTTCTGCTGCTCCGGCGTGAGCACCGCGTAGAACTCTTTCACGGCGTCCAGGTGCGTAGTCATGCGCTCCTCGCGCGCCTTCATCCCGGCCAGCATCGCCTCCATGCGCTCCGGCGCCGTCAGCTTCGCGAATTCCTCCGGGTCGGGACGCTCGGCCCGCTCGTCGGCGGCAGCGGGCTTAATCTTCCCGGCGAAGGTGTTCCAGGCGGGCTCCTGCTCGGGGGTGAGCTTGAGCTTGGCGTGCAGGAGGATCTGGCGGTCCTCGAAACGGGCCGCGTGATCACCCTTCGCGCCGCGTTCCTTGTAGCAGCGGCCCTGGCCCCAGCCCTCGTTGGAATAGGCGGCGGGGATGGCGGCGCCGAGCGCCCCGGCCAGCAGCACGGCGGTCAGCAATCTTCCGGATATTCGTTTCATCTGCATGTCTCCTGTCGTTCGGTGGCCCCGCCGGGCGGCGGGGATTGGGGAGCATTCAACGCCGCGCGTGTATCGCGGATGTGTCGCGGGGGCCCGTTGTTGTATCCGGTTTGTACGCGGGGACGGGGATTTGTATCGTTGTGTATCGGTTCCGGCGGGCGCTACCGGCCCGTACAATCCTGCTCACCACTGCGCCACGGGCCGAGGCGATAATCCGCGCATGGAATCGGACGCCCAGATACTCATCGTCGACGACGACCGGGAGATCCGCACGCTGCTCGCCGAGTATCTCGACGGCAACGGATTCAGGACGCTGACGGCGGCCGACGGCGCCGCCATGCGCCGCGTGCTCGAGACCTCGCGCGTCGACCTGTTGGTGCTCGACCTGACGCTGCCCGGGGAGGACGGGCTGACCCTCTGCCGCGACCTGCGCGCGCAGTCGAACCTGCCGGTCATCATGCTTACGGCGCGCGGCGCGCCGGTCGACCGGATATTGGGACTGGAGATGGGCGCCGATGACTACATCACCAAGCCCTTCGAGCCGCGCGAACTCCTGGCGCGCATACGCAGCGTGCTGCGGCGGACGCGCGCCCTGCCCCCGAACATGGAGGCCCCGGCGGCGAGGCGGATGCGCTTCGGCGGCTGGACGCTCGAATTGGACACGCGCCAGCTCGTCAGCCCCGGCGCCGTCGTCGTGTCGCTCTCGGGCGCGGAGTTCCGTCTGCTGAAGGTGTTCCTGGATCACCCCAACCGCGTACTCAACCGCGATCAGCTCCTCAATCTCACGCGTGGCCGCGACGCCGAGCCTTACGACCGCTCCGTCGACCTGCTGGTCAGCCGCGTGCGGCAGAAGCTCGACGAGGACGCGCGCTCGCCACAGATCATCAAGACCGTGCGCAGCGAGGGCTACGTGCTCAGTCTGCCGGTGACGGTGGAGCGCTGATGCAGGGCTTCCTCGGATCGATGGCCGGGCGCGTGTTCCTGGCGCTGCTCGCCGGGATCATCCTGGCCGTGGCGGTGACCGCGTTCCTCTCCGGCCTGGAGCGCAAGCGCGCGTTCTCGCAGATGAACGAATCGCGCGTCGTCGAGCGAGTGGCCGAGCTCGTTTCCTTGCTCGATTCGGTACCGGCCGGCGCCCGCAACGGGATCGTTGGCGATCGGCGCCTCATGCGCGGCTTCTTCGACGTCCGCTGGTCGGCGGATCGCCGCGGGCCGCAGGATGCCGCCCTCGCCGCCGCGCTGCGGGCGCAGCTCGGAGATGACAGCAAACTCGCGGTCATCCGCGTGCCGGACACCCAGTGTCCCGAATTCCGCAGACATGATCGTGACGGCCATCGATTCAGTGACAAGCCGCCGGGACCTCGCTTCAGGCCCGAGTGTCGGGCGATCTCGCTAACGCTGCAGGACGGCACACCGTTCAGTTTCGTGATGCACACGGGCATGGTGCCGCCACCGCGCATGAAGCTCATCCGGTGGCAGTCGCCGTACCTGCTGTTCTTCGCCGCTTGCGTCGCGCTGCTCGCCTACGGAGTGGCGCGCATGGCGACGGGACCGATTGCGCGGCTGGCACAGGCCGCCAAGGCCCTGGGCGAGGATTTCGATCAGCCGCCGCTGGATGAGGGATCCGGACCGGCGGAGGTCAGGCGTGCCGCCGCGGCGTTCAATGCGATGCAGGCGCGCATTCGCGGTCATCTGCATGAGCGCACGCAGATGCTGGCGGCCATCTCGCACGATCTGCAGACACCGCTCACGCGCCTGCGCCTGCGGCTGGAAAAGGTGAGCGACGAGGCGCTGCGGGCGAAGCTCATCGAGGACATGACCGCGATGCAGGACATGGTCCGCGAGGGGCTGGAACTCGCCCGCAGCCTCGATGTGCCCGAAGCCGTGCAGACGCTCGATCTGGATGCGCTCATCGGCAGTGTGTGTGCCGACCTCGCCGATGCCGGCATGGACGTGACTGCCGAAGGCAGGGCCTCGGTCCCGGTGCGCGCGAATCCCACCGCGCTGCGTCGCTGCCTGAGCAACGTCATCGAGAATGCCGTGAAGTACGGCGGCTACGCCCGGGTGCGCGCGCAGACGCAGGGCGGGCGGGCGCGGATCACGGTGCGCGACGGCGGGCCGGGCATCCCGCAGGGCGAGCTGGAGAAGGTATTCGAGCCCTTCTACCGCCTGGAGGTGTCGCGCTCGCGCGAGACCGGCGGCACCGGCCTGGGCCTGCCCATCGCCCGCAACATCGCCACGCGCCTGGGCGGAACGTTGACGCTGCGCAACCATCCCCAGGGGGGGCTGGAGGCCGAACTGCAGCTCCCGGTGAGCGGCTGACTCCAAGGCAGTTCGAGTGGATCGCGCCCGCGCCCCTGCCGCTCCGGGCGCGGGGTCAAACCTGCAGGCATTTCGTGTAGAATCGCGCGTCCGCGTTTCCCGGAGAGGTGGCCGAGTGGTCGAAGGCGCACGACTGGAAATCGTGTAGGGGGAAACCCCTCGCGGGTTCGAATCCCGCTCTCTCCGCCAATCTCTTCTGTCGCGCTCCGCGGTTCGGTTCAGTTCGGTTTGCCGCGATCGAGTCCCCAAAACCATACCCCCCGCGGTTCGATATATCCGCCGCGTTCCAAGAAAGGATCACAACCGCAGACCGCTCAGACGCGCATCGCGCGCGGAGTTGCGATCAGCGCATCAGCCGACGCTTGCCAAGTAGATGGCGATCAGCAGCAGTACGAAGGTGAGGGCCTGTGCGCCCACGCGCACGAACATCAACTGGGTGCTGTGCCGTTCGTCGAATACGCCGCCGTGCGCCATGGACCCCAGGCCGATACCCAGGGCCGCCACGGTCGCAAGGAGAGCCAGCAAGATAACCATGTTGAGAGGATCCATCGAATTTCCTCCTCGAGGCATTGCCTCCGCCGGTACAGGACGAATCTCCGTCGCCACTCCCGGGCCGATCCAGGCGATCGGGCTCGCCCCGATCACACCTTCCCTGGATCGAAACCTAGTTCGGCGCATGCCGGGTTTCTTGACCCGGATCAGTAAACACTCACCCCGGGGAGCGCAGGCGCTCGCGATTTGCGGCGATGTCGGCGTAGCGCCGACAGGCTCGCCCCTGCGCGGAATACTGGAAGTCGCAGCAAGGGACCCCCTCGTCCAATCGAGCGGGCGGCTCCAGGGACGTCTGGCCACGGACGCTCCCCGAACCGCCGCCGGACGCGTGCCCCGGGTGCCGTGATCCTCTAGAGATCCGGCGGAGTGCGTTTCATCCAGGAACCCGGCATCGACCGCGGCGATGGGCTCCCGAACAGGAGCTTCCCCGGGATATCCCGCAAGAGGCCGTGCGCCCTTGCTGCGGCGCGTGACGATCGATCCACGTCAATGGCATTCTGCGGGGTGTTCTCCATGCGGATCCGCTCGGGCAATTCGCGCCGATGTATGTGCAGCATTCTCGGCGCCCTGAGACCGAACCTCACGTTCCTGCCCCTGAGGTCGATCACATGCAATTCCAAAGGACCTTTTCTGAAGAGGCGCGCGATCGGCGTGGTCGGCGGGATGCCGGCCTCGAGCGTGATCGCGACGGATTCGAGCAGGTGACGGGAGAGGAGGAACACGCCACGGCTCCTGCCTTCGGCCGCGCACTGAGCGAGGATGCTCTGCCCGCTATCGTCGCAGTGGACGTGGAGTTGCGGCGGCACCTGAAGATCGAGCCCGACCCTGAAGGCCCTGATCTCGGCCACGCGCACACGCCATGGGCCTCGCCTGAACAGCGTTGATACGGGGGTGAGTGGGTTGGTATCGGGGGCGCGGGAGATGAAGAGGGATTGTCGCGGACTGCGCGTGACAAGCATCACGGATGGCCTCCTTGCACACGAGGTGCGCCGGAAATCTCTCCCTCCCCGCGGCTGACGCTACGCCGATGTGCGCAGCCGACCAAGGCGGGTTGCGCGAGTCTGCGATTCGTCTCACAGTCGATCGCGAAGTGCCAGCACGCGCTGGCGTGCCTCTGCGGCCTTGCGGTCGTCATCCGCCAGCGCCGCCCGCAATGATCCCAGGTGCGCCTCGACGGCGACGATGCCGCCGAGGAGCTCATCGCGGCACGCCACGGCCGTCGCGTCGCCGTGCTCGGCGGAGAAACTGACGAATGCCAGCTCCGCCCGGAGTCGCTCGAGGTGCTTTTCCTGCGTCCTGATTCGCGCCAAGACCACGGCCATGCCCCGAAACAGGGAGGACGTGGTGTCGCTGCTCATCGCGCACATCCGGCCTGCGGCCTCGGAGTGCGGCGCAATCGATATGGGGCCCACGACGTCTGCATTCCCTCCGGGCTCCGCGCCCAAGCCTCAGGATAGTCGGGCGGTGGCGGCAGATTGAGAAAAGGTCCGCGCTTTCGGCGGCTCGTTGCGCGATCAGCGGACGGAATAACCACGGGGTCCGCCTGGCGACGTGCTTCGGATCGGGCCTGGAACCGCCCCGCTGTCCGCCGGGAGCTACCCGGGCCAGGGCTCCGGCCTATTGCCGGCGAGGCGGGTGAATGCCGGCAAAGAGGTGGCTGTGGCGCTCCAGCCAGAGGATCGCCTCGTAGTGCGCGTTGCCGATGGCGCCCTTGTCCAGCCCGACCCTGGTGGCCTCGTCCCGATCAGCCCTTTCCCAGGCGAGCACGCACGCGAGGATCTCGCCGATCGGGCCGGTCTTCTCGAGCAGGGCGCCGGCCAGTCCCTTCTCCAGGGCGAGCGAGGCCAGGATCTCGCGCAACGGACGATCCAGCAGGGCGTCGAGCGTCGAAAACAGCCCGGCCGTGAACAACTGCTCGGGCTTCCCCTGGCGCAGCGCATAGCCGAGGAACTCGCAGGTCTTGGCACGCGCCAGGGCAATCCGAACCAGCTCTGGCGGTTTGTCGTCGAGACGGCAAAGCGCGAACATCGCCGCCCAGGTGCGGATCCGCTCGATGCCGATGAGGCGCACGGCATGGCGGACCGATTCGATGACGCGTCCCAAACCGACGTAAGCCGAGGAGACGTACGTGAGCACGCGAAAGGACAGCGCGACGTCCTGCTCGATGATCGTCTCCAGCTCCTGGATCTGCAGATCCGGATCCTGCAGCCGTGCCAGCAGCTTCATTATGGAGATCCGATCGGCGGGCAATCGCCGGCCCGAGATCACGCCGGGGCGCCCGAGGAAATATCCCTGGAAGAGATCGAAGCCCAGCGACCGGCAGTACTTGAACTCCTCGTCGGTTTCGACGTTTACCGCCACCAGCCTGGCGCCGTTCGCGTGCGCACGCAGCCGGCTCACCTCGCGCAGCAGATCGTTGCGGGTGAACTCACGCACGTTGGTCTTCACGACCTGCGCGTGCGCGAGGAATGGCAGTCTGCGCTCCTCGAAGACGAAGCCGTCGAGCGCGATGGTGTATCCTTCCTCCGCGCGCCGCGCAATCGCCGCGATAATCTCCTGATCGGCCATCTGGTGCTCGGCGACTTCCAGCACCAGGCGGGCGCCGAGCGAGGGCAGGACGTTCGCCCCGGTCAGAAACGCGCGCGTGACATTGATGAACGCCCGTCGATCGCCGACAACATGCTCGAGCCCGAATTCGAGGAGAGCATTGGCGATGGTGTCGGCGGTCGCAGTGTCGCCGTCGGCGAACTCGGCGCGGTCGGTGTCGCTGGCGCGGAACAGCAGTTCGTAGCCCTGGACGGTCAGCGCGCGGTCGAAGATGGGCTGCCTGCCGAGAAACAGCGGCTGCAGCCAGCGTTCCTCCTCCCGATTGACCCCGGTGCCCGGCGTGTCCGCGCTGCAGGGTGGGGGAGGCGCGGTCGGCGCCCCGGTCGTCTTCAATTTGTGCGGCTTGAACATGCCAGCTCCGACTTCAGGTCCTTCAGACACGCGGATCCGGACAGCACGGCGCGCGTACGACCACGACCGTTCGGTGGCATATTCCGGCGATGCCTTCCAGCCGACATATCGACCGCGCGCCCATGGACTTGAAGGCTCGGTGGCGCAACAGCCGCCCCGCCCGCGGGGGCAGCGGAAGCCCGGCTCCGGAGCCGGGCCGCCGGCTTGACCCGAGGTGGGCGAAATTAGGGATGGACAGCACCCCCCTGCACGTGTACTGTGGCCCTTGCAGTCGTTTCAAGTGGTCTTATCTGCGAGCTTTGCTCGACCTCCTGCGGCGGTACGAAAATCTCACCGGTACATTACTTGTTCGCTTGCAACCTGCGGGCGGTCTGCCCGTTTCAATCAATGAGGATGTATCCATGAGTGAGTTTTCTACCGGTACCGTGAAGTGGTTCAATGACGCCAAGGGCTTCGGGTTCATCACCCCGGCCGACGGCGGCGATGACCTCTTCGCGCATTTCAAAGAGATCCAGGGCAGCGGCTTCAAGAGCCTCTCCGAGGGTCAGCGCGTCGAGTTCAAGGCGACACGCGGTCCCAAGGGGATGCAGGCGACGCAGATTCGTCCTCTCTGATAGATCATCGGTTTCAGCCTCCCCGCCAGGCGTCAAATGCTCGGCGGGGAGCCAGGCCTGAAGAAAGCCGCGGTCGTCGGACTGCGGTTTTTTTTCGAAGGGCGGACGTTCGAACCGGAGCAAGTGACCATGGCCGAAGATTCTGCGACAGCATTCAGACCGACAGTCGAATTCGTGCAGACCTGCGGCGCGTGCGGAAGCGTGTTTCGCGTCGAACTGGAGTCCAGGACGACAAAGGACGATCGTCAGACCTACTCCTGCCCGCAATGCGCGCATCACCTTTGTCAGGTCGGCTCCCCGAAGCCGCCGCGCGTGACATTGGTCCGCAGGGGTGAGGGTCGTAAGAAAACGGGCGGCTGACGGCCGGGCGGCCCAATCGCGCTCCCTCTGCGCGCCAGCGCACCCGCGCTGTCCCCCGATGCATCAAGTTTGAGCGGCCCCCTGCCGCTACTCGTCAGTACGCGGCGCACCTGCGCGCACTTGGAAACTGGCGAATGAGATGGCCGGGCCGGACCACGCCAACATAATCAGGGTATTGTTCGTCGAGGACGACGCCGATACGGCCGACGTGGTCATGCTGCGCCTGGCCACCTACACCCATGCCCGCATCGAGGTGACGCATTGCAGCGACCTGAGATCGGCGCTGGCCGCGCTCGGCAGCGGCGATTTCGATGCGGTGCTGGCGGATCTCAACCTGCCTGATTCCCACGGTATCCGCACGGTCAAGCGGCTGCTCGAGGTGCGACGCTATATCCCAGTGGTCGTGCTGAGCGTGTTGAGCGACGACGAATTCGTGCTGAAGGCGGTCGAATGCGGTGCGCAGGAGTACCTGGTCAAGGGTCAGGTCGACGGCGCGGCCATCGTGCGCACGATCCGGCAGGCGATCCAGCGCAAGCAGGCAGAGATCAAGCTGCGGCGCATGGCCCACTACGACGGCCTGACCGGGCTCGCCAATCGCGATCAGTTCCGCAAGCGACTGGAGCATGCCCTCGCCAATGCCGCCAGAAATCACGGCAGTGTCGGCCTGATGATGATCGACCTCGATCGCTTCAAGACCGTCAACGACGGTTTCGGCCACATGGCCGGCGATCAGCTTCTGGTGACGGTCGCGCAGCGACTGCGTGCCTGCCTGCGGAAGTCCGACAAGCTCGCCCGCCTCGGCGGCGATGAATTCACGGTGATCCTCGAGCGTCTTCACTCGCTCGAAGAGGCCGAGGGCGTGGCGCAGCGGATCATCGAGGAGGTATCCGAGCCGTTCGTGGTCGAGAGACACGAGATCTACATCACCCCGAGCATCGGCATCACGATCTATCCCGGCGATGGCGACAGCGCCGAGAGCCTGATGAAGAACGCCGACGCGGCGATGTATGAAGTCAAGGGTGCGGGACGCAATGGCTACAAGTTCTTCACGCCCGGCATGAGCGAACGCTCGGGCGAGCTGCGCCGGATGGAGGGCGCGCTGCGGCTCGCGATCGAGCAGAGCGAGTTCATACTGCACTATCAGCCGCGCGTGAGCCTGCAGACCAGCAGGCTGCAGGGCGTGGAGGCGCTGGTGCGATGGCAGCGCCCGGATACCACGTTGATACCGCCCGCGGAGTTCATCCCGGTTGCCGAGGAGACCGGGCTCATCATCGCGTTGGGCGAGTGGGTGGTGCACAAGGCGCTGGAGCAGGTGCGACAGTGGCTGGACAGCGGCCTGCCGGCCACGCGCGTGGCAGTGAACATCTCCGCCCAGCAGTTTCGCAAGCGCAACCTCGCGGCGATGATTGCCGACGCGCTGAAGGAGGCGCGGCTCGGAGGCGAGTACCTGGAGATCGAGATCACCGAGAGCCTGCTGATGGAAGATACCGCCGCCTCGGTGGCGACGCTGCAGCGCCTCAAGGACTTCGGTGTGAGCATCGCGATCGACGATTTCGGCACCGGGCACTCCTCGCTGCACTACCTGAAGCGCTTTCCCATCGATACGCTGAAGATCGATCGTTCCTTCATCGGCAATTTGCCCAACGACCACGACGATTGCACCATCACCACGGCCATCATCGGCCTTGCGCACAATCTCGGCCTCACGGTGGTCGCCGAGGGTGTGGAGACGCGGGAGCAGGTGAACTTTCTGCGCGAACGGCAGTGCGACGAGGCGCAGGGCTTCCTGTTCAGCGCCGCGCTCAACACCTCGCAATTGACAGCCTATCTGCAGCGGGAACGCGACCGCCCTGCGGCACCGCAGCTCAGCCTCATCAAGGGCAATACCTGATCAGCGGTCCGTGCGCATCGCGGTGCGCCGCTCTGCTGCCGCCGGACCGTCGCACGTCGCATCGCCGAGCGCGCCTTGTGCGTCACGGCATGACCCCGGCGCATGCGGCATCGACCGGAATGTCGCTGGCTTGCCTTTCCGCGGCAGGTTTTCAAATCCCCGGGTCGAGACTAGGATTGCATGCTCCCTGCGCAAAGGCCCGCCATGCGTTCATTGCCCGCAGATCTGCCGTCGCGCGTTCGCACCGGAAGGCGGGCATCGCCCATTGCGGGCGACTCCGGCGCGCGGATGACCCGCACGGTGCGCGACGAGCGCTTCGACTTCATCCGCGGAATCGCGATGCTGCTGGTGGTCGTCAACCACATCAACATCCCCTCGCTGTACCAGATGGTGACCATGGAGGCGATCGGGGTGGTGACCGGCGCGGAGATCTTCGTGCTCGTTTCGGGCACGATACTCGGCCTCATCTACAGGCCGCGCGTCGAGCGCGACGGCTGGGCCGTGAGCATGGCCCCCGTCTGGCGGCGCGCGCTGAAGCTGTACCTCGTCGTGGTCATCACCAATCTTGCCGTCTTTCTGGTCCAGTGGCTGGTTCCGATCATCGATCACACCGTGCTCACCACGTACACGGACCCGGGCAGTCACGAGGTCTGGAATCTCTTTGGCGAGGACCCGACCGTGGTGAACGTCGTTTACGGGATCCTCTCGCTCCACTACGGGATCAGCCAGATCAACGTCCTCGGTCTGTACGTGATGCTGGTGGCCTTCGCGCCGTTCCTAGTGTGGCTGTTGCATCGCGGCCATACGGTGGCACTGCTCGCCGCGAGCTGGCTGGTCTACACCCTGCACACGCTGCATCCGGTGCGCCTGCTGGCGCTGCAGTCGGAGCTGGCATTCCCCGTGCTCGCCTGGCAGCTGTTGTTCGTGCACGGCATGGCCGCCGGATATCATCGTCGCGCGCTGGCGAAATGGCTCGAAGGGTGGGCGGGGCGCAGACTGATGGTGGCCTGCACGGTGTTGCTGGCGGCCTTCGGCTTCTACGCGCTCAACAACCCGTGGTTCGAGATCCCCTTGGGGCTGCGCTTCGATCTCATCCCGGAGCATCAGTTCGGATGGGTGTATTACTATTTCTTCGACCGCAAGACCCTCGGCATCGGGCGCGTCGCCAACACCTTCCTGCTCGTGGCCATGATGTACCTGCTGCTTACGCGTTGCCGGGATCCCTGCCGGCGTGCGCTCGGCTGGTTGTGCATTCCGATTGGCAAGGCCAGCCTGTATGTCTTCATCGTTCATGTGGCGTTCGTGCTGCTGGTCGACAATCTGCCGCCGCTGCAGCGCGGTTCGCTCCTGCTCAATACGCTCGCGCATACCCTCGTGATCGCAGCGGTGTTGCTAATGGTGCGCACCGGCTTCCTGTTTCGCTGGATCCCGCGCTGAGGCCGCGGCGCTGTCGGCTTGCATCCGGCGGTGTGCTGCCCGAACGCCGTCCCGCATACCCGTCTCCGGCCGGGCGGAATAGGGATCTCCAGCCGCCTGCGCGCCAGCGCAGCAAATTGGGGCATTTGCGTCGTTTTCGGCAGACTCCTGTGAATGAGTTCTCCGATCAGCGGGTTACGACTCCACCGCGCCGCGGCCCGGCCGATACCCCGCGCAATGGTCCTCGCCATCCTGACGGGGGATCGCCGGGACGGAACTAAGACTCAGGAGGTTCTCATGATGCCGGAACGCAGTTATTCAAGGATCGGGCTCCGCGGCTACACCCTGGTGGAGTTGATGGTTACGGTCACCGTGCTCGGCGTGCTGCTGGGCGTGGGGCTGCCGAACCTCTTCAACCTCATCGAGCAGAACCGGCTCACGACCGACGCCAACAACCTGGTCGTGTCGCTGAACTATGCCCGCAGCGAGGCGATCCGCCGTAATTCGCTGGTCAGCGTCTGCCCGAGCGCCGATGGCAGCGACTGCAACTCCGCCTCGTGGACGGACGGCGGCATCGTCTTCACCGATGGCGGAACGCTGGGCGCCGTGGACGGCGCGGACACCGTGCTGAAGGTCATTCCGGCGACCTCCGTCGACATCGATCTCAATGCCAACGGGCCGGAATACATATGCTTCCTCCCGAACGGCTTCCTGCCGCTCTCGGACAACGAGGCGTCCACCGCGTCCTCGCGCATGTCGGAGGCGGAGCGCCGCACGTGGTATGCAGTCGTCGAGAAGGCCTTGATTGCGTTGTCCCCGATCCAGAACTCATATGCCTGGGGCAACAACGGCGGGAACAACGGGAACTGGGGCAACGGGAACAACGGCAACGGCAACGGGAACTGGGGCAACGGGAACAACGGCAACGGCAACGGGAACTGGGGCAACGGGAACAACGGTAACGGCAACGGGAACTGGGGCAACGGG
>JAJVIQ010000016.1 GCA_022071965.1 Gammaproteobacteria bacterium | reverse complement strand
CGCGGGGGGCGTCCCGGGGGGCGTCCCGGGGGGAACCTCCGCGACGTGATCGCCCGCAGCGGCCTCCGCGGCGATGGCGCGCACCTGCGCGTTCATCGGCGGCGCGCCGTCCGAGCCCGTGGCGGCCTTGTCGGCATCGAGCGGCCTGCCGACGTCTATCCACGGCGCCGCCGCGGCCGCCATGGCGCTGGCGAGCGCCGCGGCGCACACCACTGCGGCCACCGATGCCCGTACCGCGCCTCGCTGCCCCACCTTTGACCTCATGCCTGTCACCCCCACAATCGCCGGTCGCGACACGATCCCTGTCGGGACCCGGCTTCCGTCCATTTGCGAAAATATAAAATCCTGCTTTTACATAACTTTAGCACGGATATCTAAGGCTTTCTACAAGATATCATGCTGGACCTGGAAATTTCCGTGCATCGGGCCGCGAATGAGAGCAGCAAGACGGGGCGATACACCGGGCCGCTGCCGCATCCGACCTTGGCGGCAGACGTCCGCGGCGGGGATGCCGGGTAGCGGGGGCGAGGCGAATGGACGGCGGCCTCGAGATGGCCGGTTTCTCTGGCGCTCTTGGTCGCTGGACTATTCCGCCGCAACCGCCGTCGGGCCCGTGCCCGGGCCAACGGCCATGCCTCCCTGGAGTGGTTCGACCGCGGCCTCCGCCGTCACGGGCCCCCGCGCATCGCGGCCTGCGCTCATGAGGGGGCGGCGCCCGCAGCCGCACTCTGGCGTATCGCCTCGATGGCCTCCCGATAGTCCCTGGCGCCGAAGATCGCGGAGCCGGCCACGATCGCGGTGGCGCCCGCCGCGATCGACTGGCCGGCCGTCTTCACGTTCTCCCCGCCATCGACCTCGATCACCGGATTGAACCCGCGTTCGGCACACATCGCGCGGATGCGCCGGATCTTCGGCAACATCTCCGGCAGAAAGGGCTGCCCGCCGAACCCGGGATTGACCGTCATGACCAGGACGATATCGCAGAGATGCAGGACATATTCGATGAGCTCGGGAGGACTCGCCGGGTCGAGCACGACGCCGGCCTTCCTGCCGAGCGCGCGGATCCGGGCCAGCACGCGATGCAGATGGGCCGTGGAGCCCGGCTCGGCCTGGACCAGCAGATGATCGGCGCCGGCCTCGGCGAACGCGCGGAGATAGCGTTCCGGTTCGACGATCATCAGGTGGACATTGAGCGGCCTGGCCGTAGAACGCCGGATCGCCTGCAGCACGACCGGCCCGATCGTGATGTTGGGCACGAAGCGGCCGTCCATCACATCGACATGGATCCAGTCGGCGCCGGCCTGCTCGACGGCACGCACCTCCTCGCCGAGCCGCGCGAAGTCCGCCGACAGGATCGAGGGCGCCACGAGAATTCTTGACATGCGCCTGCCTTCAACCCGCTGCCGCCCGATCGACGAACCAGACGAGCTCGCCGACAGGGTTCACACGGGCGGCCGGTACCCGGCTGCCGCCGGCGCGGATCGCCTCGAAGATCGCGGCCTTCTCCCTGCCTGCCACCAGGAATGCGACCCGCCGGCTGCTCTCGATCGCCGGGTAGGTCATGGTGATGCGGACCTCGGGCCGCCCATGTGACACGGCCACGACCCAGCGCTTGCGCTCCTCCAGCACCGGCTCGCCCGGCAACAGCGAGGCGGTGTGGCCGTCGGGCCCAAGGCCAAGCAAGGTGACATCGAACATCGGCCGCGCCGGGTCCAGCACCGCGGCGCCATAGTCGGACTGCAGGGTCCGCTCATAACGCGACGCCGCATCCTCCGGCGTGCCATCGGCCGGCACCGGATGAATGTTGCCGGGCGGGACCGGTACCCGGGCCAGCATGGTATCGAGGGCCATGCCGTAATTGCTCTCCGGATGGTCATAGGGAACGAAGCGCTCGTCACCCCAGTACCAGCAGACACGCCGCCAGGGAAAGCGCTCGCGGCACGCATCGGACGCCAGCAGCGCGTAGAGCGCCCTGGGTGTCGAGCCGCCCGACAACGATACGCGAAACTCCCCCCCTGCCGCCTGCGCCGCCGCCGTCAGCCATTCGGCGACGTGGCGTGCGAGCGCGGCCGGATCGGCCAGTATCTCGATGCGCCCGATCGCTCGCGTCCCCGGCATCGCCATCCCTGCACCCGTTCATTCCAGGGGCCGCCAGGCGCGGCCATCGCGTCCCAGCAGCTCGTCGGCCGCGGCGGGACCGTTGCTGCCGGCAGCGTAGTTGGGAAAATCCCCGGGGCGGGTGTTCGCCCAGGCATCCAGGATCGGCTGCACCGCCCGCCAGCCCGCCTCGATATTGTCGGCACGCCGGAACAGCGTGGCATCGCCGATCAGGCAATCGTAGAGCAGGGTCTCGTAGCCGGTGTTCGGCGCCATCCTGAAGTAGGTCTTGTAGGCGAAATCCATGCTGACGGTGCTGAGCTGCACCGACGGCCCGGGTTGCTTGGCGGCGAACTGGAGCGCGATGCCCTCGTCGGGCTGGATGCGCAGGATCATCCAGTTCGGGTTCATCCTCTCCACGTCCGTGTCGCGAAACAGCGTGTAGGGTGCCTGATGGAAGCGGATGGCGATCTCGGTCGAGCGGCGCTGCATGGACTTGCCGGTGCGCAGATAGAACGGAACGCCAGCCCAACGCCAATTGTCGATCTGGAGTTTCCAGGCAATGTAGGTCTCGATGTTCGAGTCAGGCGCCACGTCGGGCTCCTGGCGATACGCCCGTACCGCCCTGCCCAGGACGGTGCCCGCACCGTACTGGCCACGCACGGCATCCCGCATGGCCTGCCCGGGGCCGAATGGACGGATGGCCTCGATGACCTCCGCCTTCTTGGCGCGCACCGCGTCGGCATCGAAGGAGATCGGCGGCTCCATGGCCGTCATCGCGAGCAGCTGGAACACATGGTTGGGCACCATGTCGCGCAGTGCCCCGGTCCTCTCGTAGAACCTGCCGCGGTGCTCTACCCCGACGGTCTCCGCCGCGGTGATCTGGACATGATCGATATGCTGGCGATTCCACAGCGGCTCGAACACGCCGTTGGCGAAGCGCAGCGCCATGATGTTCTGGACCGTTTCCTTGCCGAGAAAATGATCGATCCGGTAGACCTGGCGCTCCCCGAGCACCTTCAGGATCCCGGCATTGAGCGCCTTGGCCGAGGCGAGATCATGACCAAACGGCTTCTCGACCACCACCCGGCGCCAGCACCCGTCGCCTTCCCGCGTCAGGCCGGCGCTCGCGAGACCCGCAATCGTCGTACTGAAGAAACGGTCGGCGATGGCGAGGTAGAAGAGATGGTTTCCCGCCGTGCCTGCAGTCTTGTCGAGTGACGCCAGATGCTCGCCCAGGCGACGGTAGGTCTGCGGGTCCTCGAGGTTGCCCTGCAGGTAGCTCATGCGATCGGTGAGCCATTGCCAGGTGGCCCGATCGATATGATCGGCATTGAACGCGCCGTCGCTGCCGACGAACGAGTCCATCATGCGCGTGAGGCCGGAACGCCAGTCCTCCACGGTCCCGGCCGCCAGGTCGACGCCGACGAGCCTGAACTCGTCGGGCAGCCGCCGGGCGCCCGCCAGGTTGTAGAGCGCCGGCACGACCAGCCGCCTGGTGAGGTCTCCGCCCGCGCCAAAGATCACCATCGCGCAGGGCGGCGCCCGCTGTTCGTGGCTGTCGGCCATCGCGATGCCCCCTCCTCACCGGCGTCCAAGCAGCTCCAGGGCGGCGGCGGCGACCTGCTCGGGCTCGAAGCCGAACTTGCGCTGCAACGCCTGGAGCGGCGCCGAGGCGCCGAAGGTCTTCATGCCGATGACACGGCCTTCGGCGCCGACATAGCGCTCCCAGCCCAGCACCGAACCCTGCTCCACGGCGACACGCGCCTTCACCGCGGGCGGCAGCACGGCGTCGCGATAGGATTGCGGCTGATGCTCGAAGATGTCCCACGAAGGCATGGACACGACCCGCGAGCGAATACCGCGGGATGCCAGGGCCTCATGGGCGTCGACGGCCAGGGAGACCTCGCTGCCCGAGGCGATGAGAATGATCTCCGGTGCGCCGCCCGAGGCATCAGCCATGACATAGGCGCCGCGCGCGACGCCGGCGGCCGAGGCGTACTTGCGCCGATCGTAGGTCGGCAGCGGCTGGCGTGAGAGTGCGATCACTGCCGGCTGGTGCCGCAGCCGCAGGACGTAGCGATAGGCCTCGACGACCTCGTTCGCGTCGCCGGGCCGCAACACCACCAGCCCCGGTATGGCGCGCAGCGAGACGAGCTGCTCGACCGGCTGATGAGTCGGCCCATCCTCGCCGTCGCCCATGGCGTCATGCGTGAAGACCATGATCGTCGGCAGCTCCATGAGCGCCGAGAGCCGAATGGCCGGCCGGGCATAGTCGCTGAAGATCAGGAAGGTCGCGCCGAATGCCCGGAGCTTGGAGAGCGACAGGCCGTTGACGACGGCCGCCATCGCATGCTCACGGATCCCGAAGTGGAGATTGCGGCCGCCAGGACTTCCCGCCTCGAAGTCGCCGGCGCCCGTGAACCGGAGCGTGGTCTTGGTGGAGGGACCGAGATCCGCCGCGCCGCCCAGGAACCAGGGGATGTTCCGGGCCAGCACGTTCAGCACCTCACCCGAGGCGTCGCGCCCGGCGATGCCCTTGGGATCCGCGGCGAAGCTCGGCAGGTCACGATCCCATCCTGCCGGCAGCTCGCGCCGCTGCATCTGGTCGATCTCCGTGGCAAGCCCGGGGAATTGCTTGCGGTACTCGGCGAAGAGCGCCTCCCAGCGGGCCCGCGCCTCGGCACCACGCCTGCCGATCCCGGCGCCGAACTGCTCGCGCACCCCGTCCGGCACCAGGAACCGGGCGTCTTCCGGCCAGCCATAGGCGCGTTTGGTGAGCCTGACCTCTTCCTCGCCCAGGGGCCCGCCGTGGGTGGCGGCCGTATCGATCTTGTGCGGCGAGCCATAACCGATATGGCTGTCCAGGACGATCAGGGTCGGCCGGCCCCGGGTCCTGCGGAAGATGGCGAGCGCGTCTGCGATCCGCTCCAGGTCGTTGGCGTCACCCACCCGCAGCACGTTCCAGCGATAGGCGAGGAAGCGCGCCGCAACATCCTCGGTGAAGGTGATGTCGGTCCTGCCCTCGATGGTGATGTGGTTGTTGTCGTAGACCCAGCACAGGTTGTCGAGCCCGAGATGGCCGGCGAGCGAAGCCGCCTCCGATCCCACGCCTTCCATCAGGCAGCCATCGCCGCAGACGGTGTAGATGTCGTAGTCGAAGAGCTCGATCCCGGGCCGGTTGTAGCGGTTGGCCAGCCACTTGCGCGCGATCGCCATGCCGACGCTGGTCGCGATGCCCTGGCCCAGCGGCCCGGTGGTCACCTCGACCCCGGACACCCAGTGGTATTCCGGGTGTCCCGGCGCCCTGCTGCCGAGCTGGCGGAAACGGCGGATGTCGTCGAGGCTGATCGACGGCGTGCGCAGGCGCCGATATTCGGCGTCCACCGCGACAGTCCCGGTCAGGTGCAGAACGGACCACAGCAGCATCGAGGCATGCCCGTTCGACAGGACGAAGCGGTCGCGATTGGGCCAGATCGGGTCCTTCGGGTCGAAGCGCATGACCCGGTTCCAGATCGTGTAGACCAGCGGCGCCAGCGCCATCGGCGTGCCGGGATGGCCCGACTGCGCCTGCTGGACCGCATCGATGGACAGAGTGCGGATCGTATTGATCGCCAGTTGATCGCGCTCTTCGCTGTTCATTGGCCGGCCGACCTCTCGAGGTGACCGCCGAACTGGTAGCGCATGGCCGAGAGCAGCTTGTCGGCGAAGTCCGCCTCGCCGCGCGAGCTGAACCTCTCATAGAGGGCCGAGGACAGGACATGGACCGGCACGCCCTCATCGACGGCGGCCTTGATCGTCCAGCGGCCTTCGCCGGAGTCGGACACACGCCCGGCGAATCCCGACAGGGCCGGGTCCTGCAGCAGGGCGGTGGCGGAGAGATCGAGCAGCCAGGAGGCGATCACGCTGCCGCGCCGCCAGACCTCGGCGATGTCCGGCAGATCGAAATCGTAGCGGTAGTGCTCGGGATCGCGCAGCGGCGTGGTCTCGGCATCGACGTCGCCCACCTTCTTTCCCACGTTGGCCGCCTTCAGGACGGCCATCCCCTCGGCATAGGCCGCCATCACCCCGTATTCGATGCCGTTGTGCACCATCTTCACGAAGTGGCCGCCACCGCTGGGCCCGCAATGCAGGTAGCCCAGCTCAGAGGTTCCGCCCTCTTTCTCCCGCCCGGGCGTGCGCGGGATGTCGCCGCGACCCGGGGCCAGGGTGGCGAAGATCGGGTCGAGATGCCTCACGGCGCCGGCCTCGCCGCCGATCATCATGCAGTAGCCGCGCTCGAGGCCCCAGACGCCGCCGCTGGTGCCGACGTCGACGTAGCGGATGCCCCTGGGCGCAAGTTCCCTGGCGCGGCGGATATCGTCGACATAGCAGGAATTGCCGCCGTCGACCAGGATGTCGCCAGGCTCGAGGTGCGGCAGCAGATCGGCGATGGCCGCGTCGACCGCGCCGACCGGCACCATCAGCCAGATCGAACGCGGCGCCGTCAGGGTCCTGGCGAACTCGGCCGGGGAAGCCGTGCCGATCGCCCTCTCCTTCACCAGGTCCGCCACCGCGTTCGGCGACCTGTCGAACACGATGCATTGATGGCCACCCTTCAGGAGGCGGCGCACCATGTTCGCACCCATGCGGCCAAGGCCGATCATTCCCAACTGCATGCGTCGGCACTCCTTGGAAGCCTAATCGAAATGGTCAAGGAAACCGCGAGGTGGCGAGCGACCTCGGCGCGGCCGAGATCGACGCCGTCGACGCGGTCATGGTCGTCCGCCCGCGCCGGCGCCAAGACGACCTCGCAATTCTCATCGGGATCGAGCCCTTCGATCTCTCACGGATCGGGATCGCCGCAGATCTCCTCCCGCGCACCGATTGGACCTCCGGGCGCGGTCCGAGTTCGCGGCCACGGACCTCATCGTCGCCACCGGGCCTGTCGCGCCGCGCCCGATCCGCCGGCGCCATGCGCTCGATCACGAAGACGCGGCGGCCTCGCGCTGCCGCGGTCTCCGGAAGGCGCCTCGGCCGATCCGCCTGCCATCGGTTCGACGCAGGGAACCGCGGTGATCGCAGGGCGGCACATCGGGCGGGCGTTCGAATCCGCGAGGTATCAGCCCGATCCCTTGAGCTTGCGGCAGCGCCGGATCAGCGCGTTGGTCGAGCTGTCGTGCCCGAGCTCGGGGTCCGCCGTGCTCTCGAGCTCGGGGATGATGCGCCGGGCCAGCGCCTTGCCCAGTTCCACCCCCCATTGATCGAAGGAGTCGATCTGCCAGATCGTGCCCTGGGTGAAGACGCTGTGCTCGTAGAGCGCCACGAGCTTGCCGAGTGCCGCGGGCGTCAACGCCTCCAGCAGGATGGTGTTCGTCGGCCGATTGCCCTCGAACCGCCGGTGCGGGACGAGCCAGTCGGGTGTGCCTTCCGCCTTCACCTGCCTGGCCGTCTTGCCAAAGGCGAGCGCCTCGGTCTGGGCGAAGACGTTGGCCAGCAGCATGTCCTGGTGCCTGCCCAACGGGTTCGCGGTCCGCGCAAAGGCGATGAAATCGCACGGGATGAGCCGCGTCCCCTGATGGATCAGCTGGTAGAAGGAATGCTGGCCGTTGGTCCCCGGCTCGCCCCAGTAGATGGGTCCGGTGTCGTATCCGACGGCGCGCCCGTCGGCGGTCACCTGCTTGCCGTTGCTCTCCATGGTGAGCTGCTGGAGGTAGGCCGGGAAGCGTTTGAGGTACTGCTCGTAGGGCAGCACGGCGACCGTCTGGGCGCCGAAGAAATTGTTGTACCAGACCGAGAGCAGGCCCATCAGCACCGGCAGATTGCGCTCGAACGGCGCGGTGCGGAAATGCTCGTCCATCTGATGGAAGCCCTCCAGCATGGCGCGGAAATCGTCCGGCCCGATGGCGAGCATGGTGGAGAGGCCGATGGCCGAATCCATGGAATAGCGGCCGCCGACCCAATCCCAGAAACCGAACATGTTGGCCGTGTCGATGCCGAACTTGGCCACCTCCCCGGCATTGGTCGAGACGGCGACGAAGTGCTTCGCAATGGCGGTCGCATCGCCTTCGAGGCCCGCCAGCAGCCAGTCCCGCGCGGTTGCCGCGTTGGTCATGGTCTCGAGCGTCGTGAAGGTCTTGGAGGAGACGATGAACAGCGTCTCCCCGGGATCGAGATCGCGCACCGCCTCGGCGAAGTCCGTGCCGTCGACATTGGAGACGAAACGGAAGGTCATGCTCCGCTCGCTGTAGTGCCTCAGCGCCTCGTAGGCCATGACCGGTCCGAGATCAGATCCGCCGATGCCGATATTGATCACGTTGCGGATACGCCTGCCGGTATGGCCCTTCCAGTCGCCGCTGCGCAGGCGATTGGCGAAGTCGGCCATCCTGTCCAGAACAGCATGGACTTCCGGCACCACATTCCGGCCGTCATGCAGGATGGTGGCGTCGCGCGGCGCGCGCAGGGCGACATGCAGGACCGAACGCTTTTCCGAGGTGTTGATCTTGTCGCCCCGGAACATGGCATCGATGCGTTCCCGCAGCCCGGACTCCCGGGCGAGCTGGATCAGCAGTTGCAGGGTCTCCCCGTTGATCCGGTTCTTGGAATAATCGAAATAGATACCCGCGTCCTCGACGACGAATCTCTCGCCACGGTCGCGATCCTTTGCGAAGAGCTGCCGAAGGTGGACACGCCTCATCTTCCGATGATGCTGCTTCAGCAACGCCCACGCCGGGCGCAGGCGCAAGGCCGGTACGCTCATCGATGTTCCCCCCCCTCGGATCCTGGACTCTGGCGTCAGCCCGCCTTGCGAAGGGCAACGCTCCTGGAATCGATGCGGGCCATCAGCTCGTTCCAGGACTTCACGAAGGATGCCGCGCCCTCCTCCTGCAGCCGCGCCGCCAGCGCATCGATGTCGACACCCGCCCTGGCGAAGCAGTCGAGGACACTCTCGCAGTCGCCCCCGTCCGCAGCGAGCGGTTCGCCCACCTCACCGTGGTCGGCGAAGGCCCGTAACGTGCCTTCCGGCATGGTGTTGATCGTGAAGGGTGAGACGAATGCCTTGACATAGAGTATGTCGGACGCCTCGGGATCCTTGGTGCCGGTGCTGGCCCAGAGCAGCCGCTGCGCCCGGCCGCCGGCATTGGCGATGCGCTGGAAGCGGGCGGAATCGAGCAGCTCGCGATATGCCTTGTAGGTGCGCTGGCCAACCGCGATGCCGAGCCGGTTGGTGAGCTCCGCGGGGACCTTGCCGGCAACCGCCACATCCCAGCGGCTGATGAAGATCGAGGCGACCGAGGCGACGGCCGGATTCAGCCCCGCCGCGATGCGCCGCTCGACGCCGCGCAGATACGCATCCGCCGCCGCGAGGTACTGCTCGCGCGAGAAGAGCAGCGTGACGTTGATCGGAACGCCGGCGAAGATCGCCGCCTCGATGGCCGGCAATCCTTCCGCGTTGCCGGGGATCTTGATGAAGAGATTGGGCCTCCCGCCGCGCTGATACAGCCTGCGCGCGGCCGCGAGCGTGCTGCCGGTGTCGTGGGCGAGCAGCGGCGAGACTTCGAGCGACACGAAGCCGTCCACCCCGTCGGTGCGGGCGAAGGCAGGCTGGAACAGGTCGGCGGCGCGCGTCAGGTCCGTCAGCGCGAGTTCGAAGAACAGGTCCTCGTGCGACCGGGCGGAAGCCGCCTTGCGCGCGATCTCCTCGTCGTAGATCCGGCTGTTCCTGATCGCACGATCGAATATCGTGGGATTCGAGGTGAGCCCCGTCACCGACAGCTCGTCGACATAGCGCTTCAGCGTGCCGCTCTCCAGCAGATCACGCGTGATATTGTCGAGCCACAGGCTCTGGCCGAGATCGTGCAGTGTGCGGGTGGGTTTCATCGCGTCTCCTTCAGGCCGGGTGCAATGGGCGCTGCGTTGTCCGCGGCGACGGCAGGCAACGATCGGGCAGGTCCCGCGATGCGCTCGATCGCCACGTCCGCCGGCAGCAGGCCGCTGGCCCGTCTCGAAGCATGGACCTGGCTTTCCTGGCGCGCGACGGTGGATGAATCCTCATTGTGACAAAGCCATGGGCTGATTGTTCACCCCGAATTTCAACGGCGTGTTGGAGTCCTCCATCGGAGATCCGTAAACCCCTCGCGCTCAGACGGCGGGATAATATCGGAGAATGAAAGATTGCAGGATGGACAGTCACGCGATCCGGGACGGCAGGCGCCACCCGGCATCGATCGCGAAGCACCGCGGTCCGGGGCTGAGGGGCGTTGCGGGAGAGCGGGCGCGGTCGTTGTACCGGGAGATTGCGCGCTGGACGGGGACGCCCGCCCGAAGCCGTACGGCGGCCTGCCGGACGGCGCGAAACGGGGTCCCGAGGCAGCCATGACGACAGCACCCGTCTACGCTCCGGGTTGGCCGGGCACGGAGCCGCGCTGGACTTCCAGCGCCAAGGCGGGCGTCGGCACTTCGCTCTCCAGCGCCAGCCGCGTCTGGTTCACGCTGAGCCACGGCATCCTCAACGAAGTCTATTACCCGCGCCTCGACATGCCCTGCACCCGCGATCTCGGCCTGATCGTGACCGACGGGCGCAACTTCTTCTCCGAGGAGAAACGGCATGCGCGCTCGCGCGTGAGCTACCCCTACGACGGCGTTCCGCTCTTCCGGCTCGTCAACACCTGCGACGCCGGGCGCTACCGCATCGAGAAGGATATCCTCGCCGATCCGCGGCGCGACGCGGTGCTGCAGCGGACCCGCTTCGTGCCGCTCGCGGGCGGGCTCGAGGATTACCATCTGTATGCGCTCGCCGCGCCGCACCTCGGCAACCGCGGCCGCGGCAACAGCGCCTGGCTCGACGACTACAAGGGCGTACCGATGCTGTTCGCGCAGCGCGAGGGTCTCGCGCTCGCCATCGCCTGCTCCGGGCCCTGGCGCAAGCGTTCCGCGGGATTCGTCGGCGCGAGCGACGGCTGGCAGGACCTGTCGCGGCACCGGCTGATGAGGTGGGAATACACGCGCGCCGAGAACGGCAACGTCGCGCTCACCGGCGAAGTCGACCTCGACGCCTGCGCCGGCGGCTTCGTGCTGGCGCTCGGCTTCGGCAACTCGGCAGCGGAAGCCGGCCACCGCGCGCTGGCGAGCCTTGCCGACGGCTTCGACTCGGCACGGGCCGCCTACGTGCGTGAATGGCAGGAGTGGCAGCAGTTCTGCCTGCGCATCCCCGAGGATCAGGGCGCCGGATACGATGCCTACCGCACCAGCATGATGGTCCTGCGTACGCACCAGTCCAAGCGCCTTCCCGGCGGCCTGATCGCAAGCCTGTCCTTTCCCTGGGGATTCGCCAAGGGCGACGATGACATGGGTGGCTACCATCTGGTGTGGCCGCGCGATCTGGTCGAGTCCGCCGGCGCCCTGCTCGCCGCCGGCGCGCACGACGACGTGCGGAGCGTGCTGCATTATCTGCAGACCACCCAGGAGGCCGACGGCCACTGGCCGCAGAACATGTGGCTCGACGGCACGCCGTACTGGAACGGCATCCAGATGGACGAGGCGGCGTTCCCGATCCTGCTCGCCGATCTCGCGCGACGCGAGGGCGCGCTCTCCGAGGCCGATCTCCGGCGGCTGTGGCCGATGGTGCGGCGCGCGGCCGGCTTCCTCGCGCGCAACGGGCCGGTTACGCAGCAGGACCGCTGGGAGGAGGATGCGGGCTACTCGCCGTTCACGCTCGCCGCGGTGATCGCCGCGCTGCTCGCCGCCGCGCAGCTCGCGGATGCGGACGGCGAGTGCGCGATCGCATCCTACCTGCGCGAGACCGCCGACATCTGGAACGGCCAGATCGAGCACTGGACCTACGTGACCGGTACCGATCTGGCACGGCGGGTCGGCGTGGACGGCTACTACGTGCGCATCGCCCCGCCCGAAGTGTGCGCGGCGGCGTCGCCCGCGCAGGGCTTCGTTCCGATCAAGAACCGCCCGCCCGAGAAGAGCACGGCGCCGGCCGGACACGTCGTCAGTCCGGATGCGCTGGCGCTGGTGCGCTTCGGACTGCGCGCGGCGGACGACCCGCGCATCGTCAGCACCGTCAAGGTGATCGACGCGCTGCTCAAGGTGGATACACCCGGCGGACCGGCCTGGCATCGCTACAACGGCGACGGCTACGGCGAGCACGAGGACGGCGCGCCGTTCGACGGCACCGGTTGCGGCCGTGCCTGGCCGCTGCTCACCGGCGAGCGGGCGCACTACGAGCTGGCCTCGGACCGGCCGGAGGCCGCGCGCCGGCTCGCGCGGACCATGATCACGTTCGCCAACGACGGCGGCATGCTGCCGGAGCAGGTCTGGGACGCGCCCGACATCGCGCGCCGGGAGTTGTTCTTCGGCCGCCCCTCGGGCTCGGCGATGCCGCTGGTATGGGCGCACGCCGAATACGTCAAGCTCGCCCGTTCACTGCGCGAAGGGCGCGTGTTCGACACGCCGCCGCAGACGGTCGAGCGCTACATCCAGAAGCAGACCGAGTCGCCTCACGCGATATGGCGCTTCAATCACAAGCGCCGCTCGCTCGCGGCCGGCCGCGTGCTGCGCATCGAGACGCTGGCGGAGGCCACCGTCCACTGGAGCGACGACAACTGGCGCACGGCGCACGACTCCACGACCCGGGACACCGGCCTGGGCGTGCATGTGGTCGATCTGCCGAGCGATCGGCTGCAGCCCGGCGCAACGGTGAAATTCACCTTCTTCTGGCACGAAGCGGGGCGCTGGGAGGGAACGGATTTCGGGGTGATCGTGGAATAGGGACTCCCCGGCGGCCCGCTCCTGCGATCGGCTATTTAGTCGCCCGGCCCGCCCCGGCGCGACAGATTGCGCGCGGAATTGATCAGCGCCAGATGGGTGAAGGCCTGCGGAAAGTTGCCGAGCAGGCGCTTCGACTGCGGATCGTATTCTTCGGAAATCAGTCCGACGTCGTTGGCAAGCGCGAGCAGGCGCTCGAACAGCGCGCGCGCGTCATCGCGCCGGCCGAGCAGCGCCAGGTTGTCAACCAGCCAGTACGAGCAGGGCAGGAACACGCCCTCCCCCGGCGGCAGCCCGTCGACGATCCCGGAAGTCCCGTAGCGTGCGACGAATCCTCCGACCATCAGCTCGCGCTCGATCGCCTCGGTCGTACCGCGCACGCGCGGATCCTCCGGCGGGAGAAAGCCGGCCAGCGGGATCAGCAGCAGGCTCGCGTCCAGCCCCTGCGCCCCGTAGTACTGGACGAACGAGTTGCGCTTCGCGTCGAATCCCCGCTCGCAGACCTGCCGGTGGATCGTGTCGCGCAGCCGCCGCCAGCGATCGGCCGGGCCATCGAGGCCGTAGCGCTCCACCGCCTTCACGGCGCGATCCACCGCGACCCAGGCCATGACCTTGGAATGGGTGAAGTGTCGCGGCTCGCCGCGTATCTCCCAGATGCCGCGATCCGGCCTGTCCCACACGGACTCGACATGCTCGATCAGCCTGAGCTGGATCTGCCACGCATGCGCCGCCGGCGCGAGCCCGCTGGCGCGCGCCAGGTCGAGCATGTCCATCACCTCGCCGTAGACGTCGAGCTGCATCTGCCCGGCCGCGGCGTTGCCGACGCGCACCGGCGCCGCGCCCCGGTAGCCCGGCAGCCACGGGATTTCCGATTCCGCGAGGCGGCGCTCCCCGGCGATGCCGTAGAGGATCTGCAGGTCCTCGGGCCGGCCCGCCGCAGCGCGCAGCAGCCACTCGCGCCACGCCGCCGCCTCGTCCTGAAACCCGGCTGTCAGCAGGACGTCGAGCGTCAGGGTCGCGTCGCGCAGCCAGCAGTAGCGATAGTCCCAGTTGCGGACGCCGCCGAAATTCTCCGGCAGCGAGGTGGTCGGCGCCGCGACGATGCCGCCGGTCGGAGCATAGGTCAGCGCCTTGAGCGTGATCAGCGATCGCAGCACTTCGCCGCTCCACTCGCCGCGGTAGGCGCAGCGCCGCGACCATTCGCGCCAGCGCCGCGCGGTTGCCTCGATCGCCGCCGGCGGATCGATCGGCGACGGCGGCGGCAGGTGCGAGGGAAAGTGCGAGAGCGTGAACGGAATCGTCTCGCCCTGCGTCACCGTGAATCCGGCGACGGTGGTGAAATCCCTGCCGCGCGTCGCCACCGGCGTGCGCAGCTCGAGTGAATCGGGACCGGCCGTGGCGACGATGCCGCCGTCGAGACGCCGCACCCAGGGCACGATCGAGCCGTAGTCGAAGCGGATCACGAGCTCCATCTCCATGCCCACGCGGCCGGCGAGTCCCTGCACCACGCGCAGCACGTCGCAGCGGTCCTCCGACAACGGCATGCAGTCGGTCACCCGCACCGCACCGCTTGCGGTCTCGAACTCGGTGTCGAGCACCATGGTCGCGTCGCGGTAGGAGCGCCGCACCGCCTTGATACCGCCTGCCGGCGCCAGCCGCCAGCGCCCGTGGCGCGGCTCGCCCAGCAGCGCCGCGAAGCATGCGCCGGAGTCGAAGCGCGGCAGGCACAGCCAGTCGATCGAGCCGTCGTTGCCGATCAGCGCCGCGGTGCGGGTGTTGCCGATCATGGCATAGTCTTCGATGTTGAGCGGCATCGCGATCATCGTCCTCGACGCGTCAGGAGCGTGCCGGCGGCCCGAACCGCAATGCGCCCGGTCGCCCTGACGTCGCATCGTGCCGGCGATTGCCGCCTGCCGGCAAGTGAAGATCCATGGTGACGATCCATGCGGACGCCATGCCTGAGCGGCAGGCTCGCGGGCGCGTGCCGGTCGCCCGCCGGCACGGACGATGGCCACCCGAGGGGCTGGGGCTGCCAGGGGCCCCGGTGCGCGAGCACATGCACTTGAACGTGCCGATGAAGGTTCACCAGATCGCCGAACGTCGGATCGATCAGCGCCGCGACCGTCTCGCGCACCGCGCCGAGGAGCCGCCGATGGCCACGGTGGCCCAGCAGCGGCCCGCCCTGGCGCACCGGGAGCCGGCTGAACCGGACATTCGCTTGCGGCACACGGGTGCGGAGCCGGCAGACGCCGTCGGCGATCCCGGTGACGGTGTGCTCACGTCCGTTTCGGCTGGTATTCGCCCACGCGCGAGCGGAACGGGATCTCGAGCCGGTTCCAGCCGTTGATCACGATCACCGCGAGGGTGAGGTCCACGATCTCCTTTTCGCTGAACTGCCGCCGCACGCGCGCGTACAGCTCGTCCGGCACGCCGTAGTCGGCGATGCGCGTGATCGCCTCGGTCCATTCGAGCGCGGCGCGCTCGCGCTCGTCATAGAAGGGGGCCTCGCGCCAGCCCGACAGCACGTACAGGCGCTGCTCGGTCTCGCCGATCGCGCGCGCGTCCTTGCTGTGCATGTCGAGGCAGTAGGCGCAGCCGTTGATCTGCGAGGCGCGCATCCTCACGAGCTCGACGAGCTTGCGCGGCAGGCCGCAGTGTCTCACGTAGCCATCGAGCCCGAGCATCGCGGCAAGAGCCTCGGGCGCGGCCTTGCCGTAGTCGATCCTTTGTGTCATGTCAGGTACTCTCCGGTGCTCTTCGCCGCGGGTTCCGTCGCTTCGGGCCGCGAGCGCCGGCGCGCGCCGCTGCGCCGGATCAACGGCGCAGCCTTCTCAGCGCGCGCCCCTTGTGCAGCGCGACGTGATCGGTCTTGTCGCTCTTGATCTCGTACTGCGGATCCTCCGGGCTCGCGTGATGGATGTAACCCTTGTAGTTCACGTCCGCGGTGTGCACCCTGACGATCCTGCCGCGCACGCGTCCCGCCTCGGAATTCCAGCTCACGTGATCGCCGACCTCGAACGGCTTCGCCATGGTCGTTCCTGAGCGTGTCATGGATGTGCCGGTGGCCCGACGCGGGACGCGCACCGATCGCCCTGATGGCGCATCGTGCGCGCAGTGCTGCCTGCGGGCAAGTGCGGAACCATGCGGGCGCCTTGCGCGTGCGGCAGGCTCGCGTGCGCGGGCCGGACACCCGGGGACGGGCCACGATACGCGATCGGGGGCGGCAGGGCGGAACATGCCCCGATGCATGAGGCATCGGGCCGGGGGAAGCGATGCGCGAAGCGCAGCCTCACAGGTTCATTGTCCGTATGACCTTCCGGAGCTCCGGCACCAGCTCCCCCTCGAACCAGCGATTTCCGACGATCCATGGCTGATTCCGCGGCGACGGATGCGGCAGAGGAAGATAGCCCAGCGGCAGATATACTTTCCATGCCTTCACCGTTTCGCCCAGCGTACGCTTGCGGCGTTCCCGCAGATAATAGGCCTGCGCATGGTGCCCGACGAGCAAGGTCAGTGAAACCCCGGGCAGATGGGCACTCAGCCTTGCATGCCAGAGGGGCGCGCATTCCGGGCGCGGCGGGTTGTCGCCAGAGGCGGCTTTGCCCGGGTAGCAGAAGCCCATGGGGACAATGGCCACTTTGCGCGGATCGTAGAATTGCTCGCGCGTCAGGCCAAGCCAGTGGCGCAGCCGGTCGCCGGATGAATCGTTCCAGGGAATGCCGGTTTCGTGCACTTTTCGACCGGGCGCCTGCCCGATAATACATAACCGCGCCGATCCATGCGCCTGAACGACAGGTCGGGGGCCGCATGGCAGGGCATCGGCACACTGGGTGCATGCGCGGATTTTCCTGAGCAGCTGCGACAGGGACTTGCACATTCTCCACGAGCCGGGCAGCGTGACTGATGGCAATTATGTCGCGTCCTCGGGCGGATAGGTAATCTGCGTTCCTGACACGCGCGCGAAAGGCGTGAGCTCATGCACGCGGTAGCTGCCCTGCGACAGGATCTCGACAGCAGGAATGCCGCGCACACTGAGCGCGTCCGCGACCAGCGAACGATGGCAGCGCCACGGCACCGCTTCCGCGCACATCATGGCGAGGCGTCTCTGTCTGCTCATGTTGATGAGGGTCTCCAGGGCGTGCCGAAACGCGTCGGTCTGCATGTAGTCGGCGTACCCGCGAAAGCTCTTGTTGCGCCAGCCGGCATTGAGAGAATCCTTGCGAGCGTGCCGCAGACCGCCCAGCGCGGTCAGGGGTACGTATTCGATGTGCTCCGGTCTCAGCGTGTCGGCGAGCGCGTCGCCGTTGAACTGGGGGTTATGGCGCGAGCGCGGCACCGTGCGGATGTCCACGAGACATTCAATGCGATAGGCGTGCAGAAGGGCGATGAAATCCTCGATCGGCAGGGTCGAGTGTCCGACGGTGAAAATGACGCCCTCGGGCCATTGCGCCTCTTGCGGGGGTGGCTGCCTGCTCATGCCGCTTCGCCCGCGCCCTCGAGCCGACGTGTCAGCGGCCCGGGGCCGTGGAACGGCTCGAGCAGGCCAACCGCCAGGATCCGGCATGCGCCGGCGATGAGTCGCAGGATCTTCATGAATTCGTCACGCCCGGAGGCGCAGGCACGGGTTCCCGGCTCAACCGACACGATCGCGCGGTCGGCATGGGAGGCCTTCCGCTTTCCGCGCCGCTGCCGCGCCATTGCGTGGCGCTGTGCTCGAGCGGATGGAGCGCGGCAGTCTGGGGTCCCGCTTCGAGGCCCGCTCCCGGGCCGACGGGTCGTCCCCTCGCGGAGGGTTCCCGGCGCGCCGCCACGGGCGGCGTCGCGGGCCTCCATGGCGGCCACCCCACCATGAACGCCCTGGGCGAGGCGGTTCTCCCTGCCCGCGGCGCGAGCCTTCGTCCGCGAGGACCTCGATCCGTTGGTGTGGACCTCGATGAGACAGGCCATGACCTTCAGACAGCGTTTCCGCCCGCCCGTGCGGTCTGGCGTTGCGTACAGCCGTGTCGGTCGGGGGCATCGTGACACCGCGTCAGCGCATATGCCCCCGCCCGGGTTTGGCTGTCACCGGGCAGTCGGGGACGAACGGGGCTGCATGCCCCCGCCGAAACAGCATATGGCAGATGCTTGTCCGCCGTCGGCGGATGACCGCGGCGTCATTGGTGGTGCCCGGAGCCGGAATCGAACCGGCACGCCGCTTGCGCGGCGAGGGATTTTAAGTCCCTTGCGTCTACCAGTTCCGCCACCCGGGCCGGGGGATTTCGTGCTGGCGCCGAAGCATCGTCTTTTACTCGATTCGCGCCCCCACGGGAATGCCCGCGATGGCGCGCGCAGCCGGTGGAGAGCCGGGCACGACGCCCGATGCGCCGGCGTGCATCGCCGGCGCATCGGGCATGGTCAGCGGATTGGAGGCTGGGGCCGGATTTGAACGCGGCCTGAGCGGCTTTGCGGGCCGCCGCATGAACACTCTGCCACCCAGCCAATGGGTCTGAACTCTACGGAACTGGCGCGTCGTTCCCGACCGCCGATCTGCCTTTGATGATGGAGGCTGAGGTCGGAATCGAACCGGCGTACACGGCTTTGCAGGCCGCTGCATGACCACTCTGCCACTCAGCCAAGGTCGCACCTTGGAACGCTCAAGGGTCTGCATCGGATCGTGGGCCGAACGCAGACGAATTATAAGAAAAAAACCCCGAACGATGTCGGGGCTTGTTCCACAAAACTGGTATTTGGAGCGGGAAACGAGACTCGAACTCGCGACCCCAACCTTGGCAAGGTTGTGCTCTACCAACTGAGCTATTCCCGCGACAGGAGCCGTATTCTTATCGGCGACGTGCGGGGTGTCAAGCCGGAATAACTCATTGGCCGCACAGGCGGCAATCGTCGATCGGCCCTTGCGATCGGCGGGCGCGCGGGCCGGCGGACGGCGCCTCGATCACCGTGTCGGCAACGGCTCAGCGTGCGCCGGTGCGCAGCTTCGGCCAGGCGGCCGCGACGTACAGGCACATCGACCAGATCGTCAGCACGGCGGCGGCGTATAACAGGGCGAATCCGACCTGGTAGGTGTCGAAACCGCCGATCGGCTCGGCGTACAGCATCAGGATGAGAGCCACCATCTGCGCGGCGGTCTTGTACTTGCCGACGAAGGAGACCGCCACCTTGGAGCGCGCCCCGAGCTCTGCCATCCACTCGCGTAGCGCCGAGACGGTGATCTCCCGACCGATGATGATCGCCGCCGGCACCGCCAGCGAGACCGTGGGATGCTTCTGCAACAGCACCACCAGCACCACCGCGACCATGAGCTTGTCGGCCACCGGGTCGAGAAACGCGCCGAGCGGCGAGGTCTGATTCCAGCGCCGGGCGAGATAACCGTCGAGCCAGTCCGTGCCGGCGGCGAGCGCGAAGATCAGCGCCGTGGCGAGGTGCGACCACCGCCAGGGCAGGTAGTAGACCACGACGAACACCGGGATCAGCACGATCCTCAGCAGGGTGAGCGTGTTCGGGGTGTTCATCTGCGGCTGTCGGGTCCGAGCGTCATGAGCGGAGCGGGGCAGCCGTGGCGGCCGCGCGGCCGCAAGGATAATGGAATCGCGGCCGGAAGCGGTAGTGACGAGGCCGCGTGCGGCCGCTGCCGCGCAGGTCGAGCGTGCGCCATGCTACTCGTGGAAGCGGTCGTAGATGCGGCGCGCCAGCGCGCGGCTGATGCCCGGGACCTTGCAGAGGTCCTCGATGCCCGCGCGCGCCACGCCCTGCAGGCCGCCGAAATGCTGGATGAGGGTGCGCCGCTTCTGCGCGCCGATCCCCTCGACCTCCTCCAGCGCCGAGGTGGTGCGCGCCTTGCCGCGGCGCTGACGATGGCCGGTGATGGCGAAGCGGTGCGCCTCGTCGCGGATCCGCTGGATGAGATGCAGCGCCGGGGAGTCCGCCGGCAGGTGGCGGGTCTGACCCGTGCTCGCCAGGATGAGCGCCTCCTGCCCCGGCCGGCGCGCCGGCCCCTTGGCCACACCGACGATCGCCACGTCGGTGATCCCGAGCTCCTGCATGACCGCCTCGGCCTGCGCCACCTGCCCGGTGCCGCCGTCGATCAGCAACACCTCCGGCAGGCGGCCCTCCTCGCGCTGCACGCGTGCGTAGCGTCGCTCCACCGCCTGCCGCATGGCGCCGTAGTCGTCGCCCGCCGTCACGCCCTCGATGTTGAAGCGCCGATAATCGGACTTCACCGCGCCCTCGGCGCCGAACACCACGCAGGAGGCGACCGTGGCCTCGCCCATCGTGTGGCTGATGTCGAAACACTCGATGCGTTCGATGGGGTCCTCGAGCTCCAGGAACTGCTGCAGCGCCTCCAGCCGCCTGCCCTCCTCGCCGGAGAGGCTGCGGCGCTGGCGGAGAGCCAGCTCCGCGTTCTCCAGCGCCATGCCGAGCCAGCGCGCCCGATCGCCGCGGACCTCGCGACGCACGGCGACACCCCGGCCGGCGTGCTGCGAGAGGGCCTCGGCGATGATCTCGGCCTCCGCCAGCGCGTGGCTGACCAGGATGAGCGGTGGGAGCGCGCGGTCGCCGGCGCTGTCGAGGTAGTGCTGCGCGATGAAGGCATAGAGCAGCTCCTCGGCGTCCGCGCCCTCCGTGTTGGCCGGGAAGAAGGTGCGGTTGCCGAGATTGTGGCCGCCGCGGATGACGAACAGCTGGATGCAGCCGCCGGCGGCGTCGGTCGCCACGGCGACGATGTCGCAATCGCCGCCCTCCTGCGCGACGTACTGGCGCTGCTCGACGCGCTTCAGGTCCGCGATCCGGTCGCGATAGCGCGCCGCGGACTCGTACTGCAGCCCCGCGGCGGCCGCTTCCATGCGCCTGACCAGCTCGGCGATGACCGCCTCGCCCTTGCCCTCCAGGAACATCACCGCGTGCTCGACGTCCTGCCGGTAGGCCGCGGCGTCGATCAGGCCCACGCACGGGGCGCTGCAACGCTTGATCTGGTGCTGCAGGCAGGGGCGCGTGCGGGCGCGGAAGAAGCCGTCGCTGCAATTGCGGATCCGGAACAGCTTCTGCAGCAGGTTGAGCGTGGCGCGCACGGCGCCGGCGTTCGGATACGGGCCGAAATACCGCCCCTTGCCCCTGCGCGCGCCGCGATGGAAGCGCAGCCGCGGAAACTCCTGGTCGCTCGCGAGGTGTATCCACGGAAAGCTCTTGTCGTCGCGCAGCGTGACGTTGTACCGCGGCTTCAGCGCCTTGATGAGATTGCTCTCCAGCAGCAGCGCCTCGGACTCGGTGTGCGTGGCCGTCACCTCCATCGCGGCGGTGCGCGACACGAGCACGCGGATCTTGGGGCTCAGGCGCGCGGGGCCGCCGAAGTAGCTCCCGACGCGCTTCCTCAGATTGCGCGCCTTGCCGACGTACAGCACGCCGCCGTCGGCGTCGAACATGCGGTAGACGCCGGGCCGGGTGGTCAGCGCCCTGCAGAACGCCTTGCCGTCGAAGGCCGGGACCTCGCTGTCCGTCGTCTGTGACATTCGGGCTCGGGTGGCCGGGCTACCCCGGCGCGGTGAGTTCCTCGGCGGTCGCGGGACGCGCTCAGTTCCCCGTTTGCGGATGCAGCCTGGCGTAGATGAGCGGCACCGTGCCCGCAAACGCCATCGGCTCGACGTGAAGGCGCCGCCCGAGATCGGCGGGCGCGAACCACGCCACCGCGTCCACCTCCTCCGGGTCGGGCCGGAACGGTCCGTCGCTGGTCAGACGATACACCCAGCAGAACTCCCAACCCGTGGCGGCGCAGGCCTGCAGCTTGAACAGGCGCTCCGGCGGTGCGTGGAGGACGACGCCCAGCTCCTCGCGCAGTTCGCGCACCGCGCACTGATCGTAGTCCTCGCCGCGATCGACGTGACCCGCGGTCGCGGAATCCCACATGCCCGGGAAGCACTCCTTGCGCCGAGAGCGCTTCTGCAGCAGGACCTCGCCCGCGCCGCTGTAGACCCAGATGTGTACCGAGCGGTGGCGCAGCCCGAGCCGGTGCACCTCCGAGCGCGGACGATAGTCGATCACCGTGTCGCTCTCATCGACGACGGCGAAGATCTCCTCGCTCATGACGGCGGGCGCCGCGGCTGCGGGCGAACGTGGCGTGCCGGCGCGCTCACGGCGGCGGGACCGTGCGCGCGCTGCCATCGGAATTCATGGCGACGTAGACCAGCCTGGCCTCGGCCACCTTCTGCACGACGGCATCGAAGTCCGGCGGCGTGCGGCGCTCGACGTAGACGTGCACGCCGATGCTCAGCGACGTGCGCCCGACGTGCTCGACATCGGCGTAGGCGAGCACCATGTCGCCCACCTTCACCGGCCTGAGAAACTGAAAATCGCTGACGGCGCGCGTCGCCACCCGTCCGCGCGAGCGCTCGATGGCGCGCATCGCCCCGGCGAGATCGACCTGACTCATGAGCCAACCTCCGAAGATGTCGCCGTACATGTTGACATCCTGCGGGCGCGCCGGGATCTTCAGCGCCGGCTCCACTGCCGGCAGCATGTCGTCGAGCATGTTCATGGAGTGGGAATCTACAGGGGAACGCGCGTCGCCGTCCATCGCCGGCGCGCGGGCCGGGCACGCCCGCCCGGCGCCGAGAGCGGGAATTCCTGTCAGCGTTCCGTCTGCGGCGGCGCGCCGTACAGCAGCGGCCGGACCAGATCGATGGGCAGCGGGAAGGCGATGACGGAGCTCTTGTCGCCGGCGATCTCGGTGAGCGTCTGCAGGAAACGCAGCTGCATGCTCTGCGGGTTCTTCGCCAGGGTCTGCGCCGCCTGCAGCAGCTTCTCCGAGGCCTGCTGCTCGCCCTCGGCATGGATGATCTTGGCCCGCCGCTCGCGCTCGGCCTCGGCCTGCTTGGCGATCGCGCGCACCATGCTCTCGTCCAGATCGATGTGCTTGATCTCCACGTTGCTCACCTTGATGCCCCAGGCCGCCGTCTGCTCGTCGAGGATCCTCTGGATGTGCAGGTTCAGCCGTTCGCGCTCGGCGAGCATCTCGTCCAGCTCGTGCTGCCCCAGCACCGAGCGCAGCGTCGTCTGCGCCAGTTGGCTCGTCGCGGCGTGGAAGTTCTCCACCTGGATGATCGCCTTCTCCGGATCGATCACGCGGAAATAGATGACGGCGTTGACCTTCACCGAGACGTTGTCGCGCGAGATCACGTCCTGCGTGGGCACGTCCAGGACGACGATGCGCAGATCGACCCGTATCATCTTCTGTATCCCGGGGACGATGATCACCAGGCCGGGGCCCTTGACCCGCTGGAACCTCCCCAGGAAGAAGACCACGCCGCGTTCGTACTCGAGCAGGATGTTCAGGATGGTCCAGAGGACGAGCAGAGCCAGGACCAGCAGTGTGGCAGTAATGGTGATGTCGGTTGGCATGTCAGTTCTCCGCCTTCGCCGCCTCTACGATCAGGGTCAGGCCGTCGAGCGCCTTGATGCGCACCGTCTGACCTCGCTTCAACGCCGTCTCCGAGCGCGCCCGCCAGATCTCGGAATGCGCCCGCACGTTGCCCGTGCCCTCGAAGTCCTCCAGCGCCACGCCCAGGCTGCCGATCATCTCCTCGATCCCGCTGACGGCGCGGCGACGGTGTACCTTCACCGCCAGCCCCGCCACGCCCATGAAGAACACGGCGCTCAGCAGGGCCAGCCCGCCGATGACCGGCCGCGACACCCGGAAGAACTCCACCTCCGTGTCGAAGAGGATCACCGATCCAATGACGAACGCGACGACACCGCCGATGCCCAGCGCCCCGAAGCTCGGCATGAACATCTCGCCGGCCATGAACGCGATGCCGACGAGGATCAGCGCCACGCCGGCGTAATTGACCGGCAGGACGTTCAGCGCGTAGAGCGCGAGCAGCAGGCTGACCGCCCCGACGACGCCCGGCACGGCGGTGCCGGGATTGGCCAGCTCGAAGAACAGCCCGTAGACGCCGAGGAGCATGAGCAGGTATGCGATGTTCGGGTTGGTGATGATGGCGAGCACGCGGCTGCGCCAGTCCGGCTCGATAGTCTCCACCGCCGCACCCGCAAGGCTCAGCGCGCGCCGCACCTGCCCCACCTTGACCAGGCGGCCGTCCAGCACCTTCAACAATGCGTCGAGATCGACGGCGATGAGATCGATCACGTTCTGCGCCAGCGCTTCCTTGGCCGGGAGGCTCGCACCCTCGCGCACGGATTTCTCCGCCCACTCCGCATTGCGCCCCCGCATCTGGGCGAGACTGCGGAGATAGGCCACCGAATCGTTCACGAGCTTGCGCTCCATGGCGCCGCCGGTGTTCGCGGGCCGGTCGCGTTGCGATTCATCCGCCTCGTCCGCCTTCTCCGGGGCCTCCCCGCCCGCGGCCGCGTCCTTCTCCGGCTTCTTCTCCTTCTCCTCGGGCCGCGCCGGCCCGCCGAGATCCGGCAGGCCTCCCAACTGCACGGGGGTCGCCGCCCCGAGGTTGGTGCCCGGGGACATGGCCGCGACGTGCGCGGCGTAGGTGATATAGGTGCCGGCGCTCGCGGCGCGCGCCCCGGCCGGCGACACATAGACCGCCACCGGCACCGGCGAGGCAAGTATGTCGCGCACGATCTCGCGGGTGGAGTCGTCCAGGCCCCCGGGGGTGTCGAGCGTGAGCACGATCAACTCCGCGCCGCGTCGGGCGGCGAGATGGAGGCTCCGGTGCACATAGTCGCTGACCGCCGGGCCGATGGCCGAGTCGATCCTCAGGACGATCACGATCCTGCCTCCGTCGCCGCCGGCGACGGCAGCGCCCAGCCACAGGACGGGCAGCAACATTCTCAGCCATCGCATGGTCTGCATCCGGTCGGACCCGGGAGGTGATCCAGGGACCCAGATAAAAAGCATAGTACAAGCGCTGGCGCAGTCTGCGTCGGAACGGTGCCGTCCACCGCGAGCGTTCGATGGCGCCGCCGTGGCCGCGACATGCGGAGATCGGATGCGAGTGAGTGCGCCTATGGATCCGATAAAAAGAAAGAATTGGAACGACGGCCGACAAGATTTTACCTTCGAGCGCAGCAATCCCTCAGCGAGAAAGGAGCGAACCATGTCAAGCGAGGCAAAGTGCCCATTCCCCCATATGCACGGTGCGCCAACGACGGCCGGCGCCCGGTCGAATCGGAACTGGTGGCCGAACCAGCTGAGCCTGAAGGTCCTGCGCCTGCACTCCTCCAAATCAGACCCCATGGGCGAGGGTTTCAGCTACGCCGAGGAGTTCAGGAACCTCGACCTTGCCGCGATCAAGAAGGATCTCTACGCGCTGATGACCGACTCCCAGGACTGGTGGCCCGCCGACTGGGGCCACTATGGCGGCTTGTTCATCCGCATGGCCTGGCATGCCGCGGGCACCTACCGCATTTCCGACGGACGCGGCGGCGCCGGCACCGGCAACCAGCGATTCGCGCCGCTCGGAAGCTGGCCCGACAACGCGAACCTCGACAAGGCGCGCCGGCTGCTCTGGCCCATCAAGAAGAAATACGGAAAAAGCATCTCCTGGGCCGATCTGCTCATTCTGGCCGGCAACTGCGCGCTCGAATCGATGGGCTTCAAGACCTTCGGTTTCGGTGGCGGGCGCGAGGACATCTGGGAGCCGGAAGAGGACATCTACTGGGGCTCCGAGGCCGAATGGCTGGCGACCAGCGACAAGCCCGGGAGCCGCTACTCCGGCGACCGGCAGCTGGAGAGTCCCCTGGCCGCGGTGCAGATGGGGCTGATTTACGTGAATCCCGAGGGGCCGGACGGCCAGCCGAGCGTGCTGGCCTCGGGGCGCGACATCCGCGAGACCTTCGCGCGCATGGCCATGAACGACTACGAGACCGTCGCGCTGATCGCCGGCGGCCACACCTTCGGGAAATGCCATGGTGCGGGTAGCGCGACGCTGGTCGGCCCTGAGCCCGAGGCCGCGCCGCTCGAGGCGATGGGCCTCGGCTGGATCTCGCGCCACGGCAGCGGCAAGGCCGACGACGCGATCACCTCCGGGATCGAGGGCTCCTGGACGGCAAACCCGACCCAATGGGACATGGGCTACTTCGACGTACTGTTCGGCTACGACTGGGATCTCGTGAAAAGCCCCGCCGGCGCCTGGCAGTGGGTGCCGGTCAATCCGGATCCCAGGCACCTCGCGCCGGCAGCGCATGACCCGTCGAAGCGCGTGAGCACCATCATGACCACCGCCGACATGGCGCTGCGGATGGACCCGGCCTATGAGAAGGTTTCGCGCCACTTCCACAGGCACCCGGAAGAGTTCGCCGACGCCTTCGCCCGGGCCTGGTTCAAGCTGACCCACCGTGACATGGGCCCACGATCACGCTACCTCGGTCCCGAGGTCCCGGCAGAAGAGCTGATCTGGCAGGACCCGGTGCCGGCCGTGGAGCATGAACTGATCGGCGACCAGGATATCGCAACGCTGAAGACCAGGATCCTTGCTTCGAGCCTGTCCACTTCTCAACTGGTGACGACCGCCTGGGCGTCAGCGGCAACGTTCCGTGGCTCCGACAAGCGCGGCGGCGCCAACGGGGCACGCATTCGCCTGGCACCACAGAAGGACTGGGAGGTGAACCAGCCGGCCGTACTCGCCGAGGTTCTGCAGAAGCTGGAGGCCATCCAGAAGGAGTTCAATGGCGCATCCGGCAGGAAGAAGATCTCGCTGGCGGATCTGATCGTGCTGGGCGGCTGTGCTGCCGTTGAGGAGGCCGCGAAGAAGGCGGGCCACCGCGTGAAGGTGCCCTTCTCGCCCGGGCGCACGGACGCCACTCCGGAGCAGACGGACGTACCGTCGTTTGCCGTTCTGGAGCCGATCGCAGACGGTTTCCGCAACTACGTGCGCAGGGGACTGAAGACGCCCGCGGAAGAGATGCTCGTGGATCGCGCCCAACTGATGGAGCTCACCGCCCCGGAGATGACGGTGCTGATCGGCGGCATGCGAGTCTTGGATGCGAACTTCGGTCAGACCAGGCATGGCGTCCTCACGAGCGCACCCGGGACCCTGACGAACGACTTCTTCGTCAATCTGACCGACATGAGCACCGAGTGGCAGCCTTCCTCAACGGAAGGAGTCTACGAAGGCCGCGATCGCAAGACGGGCAAGATCAGGTGGACGGGCACCCGCGTGGACCTCGTGTTCGGCTCGAACTCCGAGCTCCGAGCGCTCGCCGAGGTCTATGCCTGTGACGATGCCGGGGAGAAATTCGTGAAGGACTTCGTCGCGGCCTGGAACAAGGTGATGAACCTCGATCGTTTCGATCTGGCGTGAACTCCGCGGAGATCTCCGGGACGACCACCGGCACGGCGCCGCGAGGGTGCAAAGACACATGCGCCGCTCCGGAGCCGGGCTCGATTCCTGCCGGGCCGAAACGGCGTGGCGGATGAAGAATTGAAGAAACTGGCGGAGAGGGAGGGATTCGAACCCTCGGTAGGTCGCCCTACGCCGGTTTTCAAGACCGGTGCATTCAACCGCTCTGCCACCTCTCCTTCGCGGGGCCGTCAGGATACAGCACGGCCCGCAGTCAGGGAACGCGGCTGAACGCCACTGCGCCCTAGTCGGCGACCGGCGAGCCGTCCAGATCGGAGAATCCGCCGCGGATCAGCTCCATGCCGCCGCTCTGGACGAGCTTCACTTCCTCGGTGCGCCGCTGGATGCGCTCCATGTCCTGGCGCTGCAGCTCGAGGATCTTGGCCGAGGCGACCGGCGCCGGCGCCCTGGCCGTCAGCATGTCATCGACCTGGTGGCGGATCTCCTGCCCGAGGCGCGCCTCGGCCTCGGCGAGCGCATCGGCCCTGTTGTCCTCGCGCAGCCACGGCATGGAGGCCTGTACGCGCTTCATGTCGTTGCGCGCCTCGGATTCGATGGCGTCGATCTGCGTGCTGGTGAGCGCGCGCAACCGCGTGGCCTGCTCCTCGGCCTGGCGGATCATCTGCTCGGCCTGTTCGCGCACGCGGTTCGCCGCATCCATCGCCGAACGCAGGAAGTTGCGCTCCATCGCCATCAGGCGCCGTTCCTCGCGCACGCGTTCCTCCTCCTGGATGCGCACGCGCTCGTGCCGGCCGCGATACTCCGTGAACACCTGCTCGGTATGCTCGACCAGACGCTTGCGCGCCGCCTCCGCCGAGGAGCGCTCCTGGCGGGCCAGCTCCACGAGCGCGGCGTTGCGCGCGAACTCCGCGCCGAGGATCTTGCGCAGCTCCGCCAGTTGCCCCTCGGTCGCCTGCTCGAGCTGCTGGGCCTGCGCAGGCGTCTCCTTCAGCTGGCGCTTGGCCTCCTCCAGCAGCCTGCGCTGCTCCGCCAGCTCGCCGGCCAGCTTCTGGCGATCGGCGCTCAAGAGCTCCTCGGCCTCCGACTGCGCCGCCAGCAGCTTCTCCAGTTCCTCGATGCGCTGGCGGTACGACTGCTCGAGCTGGTCCCGTTCGGCCGACACCGCACTGCTCTGCTGCAGGGCGGTCTCATAGTTGCGGACCTGCTCCCCGGTGCGTTCCAGCAGCACGATGTTCTCGTCGAGCCGGGCCTGCAGCGCCTCGATCTCGTCGCGGTGCGACAGATCGAGCCGGGCCCGCTCCGCGTCGAGCGCGGCGGCGAACTCCTCGGCGTGCCGCCGTTGCAGACGGGCGTTTTCCTCCTCCAGCGCGGCCGCGCCGGCGTGCCGCTCGCCTTCCAGGCGCTCGCGCTCCGCCCTGATCGCCGCCTCGCTCGCCTGTTGTGCCTGATCCCGCTCCACGGCCAGTTGCTCGCGATATGCGCGTTCCAGGCGCTCGCGCTCGGCGGCCACGGCGTTCGCCAGCTCCTGCCGGTGCGCCTGCAGGAGACGCTCCCGTTCCGCCGCCACGGCGCCCGCCATCGCCTGCTGATGGGCCTGCGCCAGACGTTCCCGTTCGGCCGCCAGTGCCGCCTCCAGGCGTTCACTCTCCGCGGCGGCCTGGTCTTCTGCGCGCGCTGCCGGGGCCGGGCCGGCGCTCGCCGCCTCCGCCTGCCTGGCGAGCAGGAGCTCCGCATCGCGCAACGCCCGTCCGAGGCGTTCCGCACTCTCGCGTTCGTAGCGCAACTGCGCCTCGAGATCGCGCAACCGGATCTCCGCGGCCTGTAGCGCCAGCGGATCGGCCGCGGCCGGCGGCGCGGCCTCCTCCTCGACCGGCGCTTCCTCATAGCTGACGATGGTCGCGTCGCCGTCGACGTCCGCCTCCATGGACGGCGGCAACTGCGGCCTGGTCGCGGTCGGATCCTTGCCCATGAGAATCGGCATCGCGATCTGGTTGGCGGCCTGCGTGGCGGCATCCGGCCCGATCGGCATGTGCGGCTTGTCGAGGATCACGGCCTTCTCCGCGGCGCTCGAGAACAGTTGCAGCGAGGCGAGGTGATCGAGGATGCGCAGCGTCTCCTCCTCCATCGGCACCGTGTCCTGCACCTCGCCCTGCCCCAGCGGACGCGGGATGACGGTGGCTGTGAGGTCGGGATTCTCCGACCCCGGCGCGTGCAGCGCGTAGAGCGCCGCCAGCTGCGCCCCGCAGCCGCCCTCCACGCACGCCGCCTCGAATCCGCGCTCGCGCAGGATGAAGGCCGCCACGGAGCTGCGGCTGCCGTCATCGCAGTAGGTGATGTAGGTCCTCGCGGTATCGAGTTTGCCGGCATACATGCGCAGCATGTTCAGCGGGATGTTCATGCTTCCGGGCAGCGCGCCGTTGCGGCACTCCTCCGGGAAGCGCACGTCGAGCCACACCGCGCCGTCGCGCACCCGCTCCGAGGCGGCCTCGAAGGTCACGAACTTCAGCAGCGGATCCTTGATGAGCTGGTTGAAGTCGTCCTTGCCGATGCGGATCAGCTCCCCATCGGTGATCATGCGCACGGTGGCGTTGCGGCGCATGTTGGAGATGAGGGCGTCCTCGCCAAAGGCGTCCCCGGGCTTGAGCTCCGCCAGCTTGATGCCGTGCGTACTCACCGAGGTCGTGCGCCGCACCTCGCAGCTGCCCTCCTTGATGATGTAGTAGTAGTCGCCGACGTCGCCCTGCCGGATCACGTTGTCGCCCGCCTTGTATTTCACCCATTCCATGACATTGGACAGGCGTTGCATGTGGGCAGGAGGGAGCTTGCCGAACAGCTCCGGCTTCAGGGCCGCGGCCATCAGGGCCGGGTTCATCGTCTCCTCGCCCTCGGTGACCTCGTCGTAGGCGTGCGGGTTCTCCGCATCGCCGGGTCTGGGCGCGAGCACCCGTTCGATCAGGGCCGAGCGGACCTTCAGCACGGAGGCGCCGGTCTCGGCCACCGCGCTCAGACGCCGCGGCTGCAGGTGCCCGAGGGGCGATTTCGCGGCGTCGCTGTCGGCCGCGAGCTTCTTGGCACGCACGCCGTCGGAGTTCAGGACCAGCGATCCGTCGAGGAGATAGTAGGTGTAGGAGTCATGGCTGCCCTGTCGGAACAGCTCTTCGCCGGGCCTCAGATCCACGACCTCGGCCTTTCCGAGTACGCGTTCCTGCTGCGGTTCGCGCAGGCGATTGAAGGGAACCAGGCGGCGAAAATGCTCTTTTAGCTGGCTTGCGTCCACAAACTTGTCCCGTAGGCTGAGGACTGTCCGCTGCCCCGGACAGCCGGGAGGGCTGACGTTCGTTCGCCGAATCGATGCTGGATCAAGCCGTTTGCATCGATTCTTAGTTGTGAGAATTAGCTTAGTCTGTCCCCCGGACCCCTGCAATGGTCAAGCCATGATCTTCCGCGGCGAGGGCGGCCGCGTGTGTGACGGCGTATACAGGCGTCGACACTGGCCGGAGACCACGCGATCACATGCGGCGCCGCGGCGCGGGGACCGCCTCTGCAGATCCCGGGTATCCGGGTCCCGGGCACACCCGGCAGGAGGCATCTCGCCCCCTGCCGTCATCATGATCGCCACGCCTGACAGGCGGGCGCTCAGGCCGCCGACTTCATCACCGCGAGCACCTCGTCGAGCATCTTCTTCGCGTCGCCGAACAGCATGCGATTGTTGTCCTTGTAGAACAGCGGATTGTCCACGCCCGCGTAGCCGGAGGCCATGCTGCGCTTCATGACGATGGAGGTCCTCGCCTTCCAGACCTCCAGCACCGGCATGCCGGCGATCGGGCTGTTCGGGTCGTCCTGCGCGGCCGGGTTGACGATGTCGTTCGCACCGATGACCATCGCCAGGTCGGTCTCCGGGAAGTCCTCGTTGATCTCGTCCATCTCCATGACGATGTCGTAGGGGACCTTGGCCTCCGCCAGCAGCACGTTCATGTGCCCGGGCATGCGGCCCGCGACCGGATGGATGGCGAAGCGCACGTCGCTGCCGCGCTCGCGCAGCAGCCTCGTGATCTCGTAGACCGTGTGCTGGGCCTGCGCCACCGCCATGCCGTAGCCGGGCACGATGACGATGCTCCTGGCCTCCCGCATGAGCTCCGCGGTCTCCGCCGCGCTCACCGCCACCACCTCTCCGGCCGGCTGCGCCCCGCCCGCGGCGGCCGGCTTGCCGCCCTCCGTGCCGAAGCCGCCAGCGATGACGCTGATGAAATTGCGGTTCATCGCCTCGCACATGATGTAGGACAGGATGGCGCCGCTGGAGCCCACCAGCGCGCCCGTGACGATGAGCAGGTTGTTGGAGAGCATGAACCCGGTCGCCGAGGCGGCCCAGCCGGAATAGCTGTTGAGCATGGACACCACCACCGGCATGTCCGCGCCGCCGATCGCCATGACCATGTGCACGCCGAAGGCGAGCGCGATGGCGACCATCAGGAGCAGCGGCGCCATGCCGCTGCCGACGGAACCGGCATCCAGGAAGATCCGGCCGAGCACGATCACGGCGATGAGCCCGGCGAGATTGATCCAGTGCCGCGCCGGCAATAGCATCGGTCTGCCACCGATCTTGCCGGAGAGCTTGCCGAAGGCGATCACCGAGCCGGAGAAGGTCACCGTGCCGATGAGGATGCCGATGTAGACCTCGAATTCGTGAAATATCTTCTCGGCGCCGGTATAGCGCACCTCCGGGTCGATGTAGCTCGCCAGGCCGACGAACACGGCGGCGAGACCGACGAGGCTGTGCATGAGCGCGACCAGCTCGGGCATCTGCGTCATCTGCACCTTGCGCGCCGCGTACAGGCCGATGCTGCCGCCGATCAGCATGGTCACGATGATCCAGGCGAAGCCCGCGCCCGAGATCTGCGGTCCGAGCAGGGTCGCAACGATGGCGACAGCCATGCCGATGACACCGTAGAGGTTGCCGCGGCGCGAGGTCTCCGGATGGCTCAGGCCGCCCAGGCTGAGGATGAAAAGTATGGTCGCGGCGAGATACGCGACGGTAATCAGTCCTTCACTCATGTCGCGATCTCCTTATTTCCGGAACATGGCCAGCATGCGCTGCGTGACGGCGAATCCGCCGAACATGTTGACTGCCGTCAGCACGATGGCCAGCGCCGTGAGCAGCGTCAGCCACACCCCCGGTATCGAGATCTGGATGAGGGCGCCGATGGCGATGATGCTGCTGATCGCGTTGGTGACGCTCATCAGCGGTGTGTGCAGTGCCGGCGTCACGTTCCACACCACCATGTAGCCGATGAAGCAGCCGAGCACGAACACGGTGAAATGCTCCATGAACGCGGGCGGCGCATGCGCGCCGATGAACCAGAACAACACCGCGCCCACCCCGAGGACGATCGCGGACCGCGCCGGTGCAGACAACGTCTTTTTCTCGACCTTCGGCGCCGGGGGCGCCGG
>JAJVIQ010000008.1 GCA_022071965.1 Gammaproteobacteria bacterium | reverse complement strand
GGTCTGGTTCTGGCAGACCAGGCAGCGCAGCCCCGCGGCCAGCGCCATCACGCGCGCCTCCAGCCCCGGATCGGCGGCGGCGGGCTCGGCCTCCCGGGCCCATCCGGCGCTCGCCGGGGCCGCCAGCCACAGCGCGAGGAGGAGCCTCCTCATCCAGCCCGCGCGCCCGCGGCCGGCGGCGAGACGGGTGCCGGGGGCGATCCGCCGCGCGCTGGAGGTTGGCCGCGGCACCGTGATCACACGCATCCCCGAGGCGGCCGTTCACACCGCCGCCGGCGCGGCCGCCGGGTGCAGGACGGGGCCGCGCCGCACCGCCAGCCGGTAGCGCCGGTCGGTGGCGGCGAGCAGGCCGCCGGCGGCCATCGCCACGCAGCCCAGCCATATCCAGCTGATGAAGGGCTTGTGCTGGACGCGCACGATCCAGGTGTCGTGATCCAGCGGCTCGGCCATCGACACGTACAGATCGCGCATCAGCCCCCAGTCGATGGCCGCTTCGGTCATGGCCATGCCGCTGGCGTGGTACACGCGCTTCTCGGGCTCGAGCGTCGCCACCGGCGCGCCGGCGCGCGTCACCGTGATCGTGGCGCGGGTCGCCGTGTAGTTCGGTCCGTCCGCGGCGCCGAGCGCCTGCATCGTGAAGACGTTGTCCGCGAGTGTCACGCTGTCGCCGCGCCGCATCTTCACGTCCTTCGACGACTCGTAGCCGCGCACCAGCGTGACCCCGGCGACGAACACGGCCAGGCCGAGGTGGGCGAGCACCATGCCCCAATAGCCGCGCGGGATCGCGGCCAGGCGCACGGCCATGCGCCCGGCGCCGCGGGCGTTGCCGATCAGCGCCACGATGCTGCTCGCGGCGATCCAGGCGGCCATGATCAGGCCGAAGGCGACGGCCGGCCGCCACCGCCCCAGCGCCAGCGTCGACAGCATCGCGGTGATCGCCGCCACCGCCGCCGCCCAGCGCAGCCGGGTCGCCAGCTCGGGCAGCGCGGCCTTCTTCCAGCGCGCGATCGGCCCCAGGCCGATGAGGAACAGCACCGGCGTCACCAGCGGCACCAGCACGGTCTCGAAATAGGGCGGCCCGACGGAGATCTTGCCCAGCCCCAGCGCGTCCAGGAACAGCGGATAGAGCGTGCCGAGCAGCACCGTGCCGGCGGCCACCAGCAGCAGCACGTTGTTCGCCAGCAGCATCGACTCGCGCGAGATCGGATGGAAACCGGCCCCGGCACCGACCCGCGGCGCCCGCAGCGCGTAGAGGACCAGCGAGGCGCCGATCACCACGCTCAGGAACACGAGGATGAAGGTGCCGCGCCTCGGGTCGGTCGCAAAGGCGTGGACCGAGGAGAGCACGCCCGAGCGCACCAGGAACGTGCCGAGCAGGCTGAGCGCGAAGGTGCAGATCGCCAGCAGCACCGTCCAGGCGCGGAAGCCCCCGCGCTTCTCGGTGACCGCGAGCGAATGGATGAGCGCCGTGCCGACCAGCCAGGGCATGAGCGAGGCGTTCTCGACCGGGTCCCAGAACCACCAGCCGCCCCAGCCCAGCTCGTAGTACGCCCAGCCGCTGCCGACCGCGATCCCCAGCGTCAGGAACATCCAGGCGATCGTGGTCCAGGGGCGTGACCAGCGCGCCCAGGTGGCGTCGAGCCGCCCGCCGAGCAGCGCCGCGATCGCGAAGGCATATGCCACCGAGAAGCCGACGTAGCCCATGTAGAGCAGCGGCGGGTGCGCGACCATCCCGGGGTCCTGGAGCAGCGGGTTCAGGTCGCTGCCCTCCGGGGCGGCGGGCAGCACCCGCCCGAAGGGATTGGAGGCGAAGAGCATGAAAACGAGGAAGCCGACGGAAACCAGTCCCATGACGCCCAGGACCCTCGCGACCATCGCTTCGGGCAGGTGGCGGCTGAAGAAGGTGACCGCGAGCATCCACGCCGAGAGACAAAGGGTCCACAGCAGCAGCGAGCCTTCGTGTCCGCCCCAGACCGCGGCGATCCGGTACGCGAGCGGCAGGCGCGAATTGGAGTTCGAGACGACGTAGTGGACCGAGAAGTCGTTGCTGACGAAGGTGTAGGTCAGGCAGAGGAAGGCGATCGCGACGAATGCGAACTGACCGCGCGCCGCGGGCCGTGCCACCGCCATCCAGCGGACGTTGCCGCGCTGCGCCCCGGCGATCGCCAGCACGCCCAGTGTCATCGCCAGAGTCAGGGCGACGATCAGGGCAAGATGTCCGAGCTCCGGGATCATGCCCCTGGCGCGTCTCGCGCCTGCCGTGTGGAGGCCGCCCTGCGCGCCGGCGGGATGACGCCCGAAGGGCCGGCATGGGCAGCCGTTGCGCCGCATCGCCTGGCGCCGGCGGGCCGGCGGCCCGTGTGCGCCCGCGCCACGCCGCGCCTCATGCTCATAGCGTCAGGTTCGTGGTGAGCGGCGGATGCACGCTGTCCGCCGCCGTCGCGTGGGCGGGTGCGCTGCGGTTGCGCGCGATGACCTCGGCGAGGCGATCGATGCCCGCGCGGATGTGCCGCTCGTCGAGCGAGGAGAATCCGAGCACGACGGTGCGCTCGCTGTAGGCGCAACCGCCGAAGTCGTAGGCCGCGCCCGATTGCAGCGAATAGATGCCCACCCCCTTGGCCGCCACCAGGTCCTGCAGCGCGCGGGCCTGCGGAAACGAGCGCGGCAGGTGCCATGCGACGTGCATGCCGGCGTCCTGGCCGGTGATGACGACTTCGCCGAAGTGATGCTGGAGACGCTCGAGCAGGCAGTCGCGGCGCTCGCGATAGATCTGCCGTATGCGCCGCAGATGGGTGTCGTAGGCGCCGCTGCCGATGTACTCCGCCATCACGGCCTGGTCGAGCCATGGATGGCCGTTGTCGATCAGCGCCTTGGCAGTGCGAGCCGGCTCGACCAGTTGCCGCGGGAGCACGAGGTACCCCAGCCGCAGCGCGGCACCCATCGACTTGGAGAACGTGCCGAGATAGATGACGCTGTCGTGCCGATCCAGCCCCTGCAGCGCGGTGAGCGGCGATCCGCGGTAGCGGAAATCGCTGTCGTAGTCGTCCTCGATGATGTAGGCCCCGCTGCGGCGCGCCCAGTCGAGCAACCGCAGCCGCCGCTCCAGCGACATCATGAAGCCCATGGGGTACTGGTGCGAAGGCGTCACGTAGAGGAGCTGCACGCCGCTGCGGGGCAGCAGATCGACGACGATGCCATCCTCGTCGACCGGCACGGGCAGCAGCTCGGCGCGATGGCTCTCGAAGAGAAACGCCGCGCCCTGGTAGCAGGGGTTCTCCGTGGCCACGCGGCAGTCCTCCCGCACCAGCAGCCGCGCGATGAGATTGAGTCCGCCCTGCGAGCCGGCGACGATCACGACCTGATCGGGGCTGGCGGAGATGCCCCGCGCGGGCCCGAGATGATCGACGATCGCCTTGCGCAGCTCGAACAGCCCCGCCGGCTCGCGGTACTCGGTGAAGCGCGTCCCGGCACTGGCCAGCGCCCGGTTGGTGAGCCGGTGCCAGGCCTTGATCGGGAAGGAATGCGGGTCGGGCCGCCCCAGCCAGAAGTCGTAGGCGAGGGGATGCGGATTCACCAGCGCCTGGCTGCGGCCCTTGAAGGGCAGCGGGTGCGGGCAGGTGTGCACGCCCGCCTCGGCGGCCGGCTCGTCCGGCGCGCGGCGCGCGGCCAGGCATCCCTCGGGCAGCTCCAGGCTCACGTAGGTGCCGACCGCCTGGCGCGTCTGCAGGTAGCCCTCGGCGAGGAGCTGCTCGTAGGTGAGCAGCACGGTGTTGCGCGACACGCCGAGCTGATCGGCCAGCGCGCGGCTCGCGGGCAGCGGCGTGCCGGGCTTCAGGCGGCCGCTCAGGACCAGCTCGCGGATCTGGTCGAACAGCTGCCGCTGCAATGGCTGCCGCGCGGTCTGGCACAGTACGATTGGCAGTTGCATCTGTCCCACGCCTCGCCGGTGATCCTTTTTTTACTCAAGCAGCTTACTTGCGCCCCGGCATTGCGTTGGATCAAAAAACCGCACCGGCCGCGCCGCCGTGCCCTGGGCCGGATAAACGTCCGGGATGGCGGCGCAGACCAGGTCCGGAGGCGGCGCGGGCCCCCGGGGCGGCTTGCCGCCATCGCCTACTCCACCACGCGCACGACCATCTTGCCTTCCGCCAGGCTCCTGTCCAGATCGGTCTCGTCGACCTCCCGATGCACGAGGTTCTGGTGGCAGTCGATGCAGGTGGCCCCCTGGGTCGCCATCTTCGCGTGCGCCTCGCGGGCGGGGGCGCCGGGCGGCCGCGGGTTCCTGTGGCAGTCGCGGCAGGTGACGCTGTCCCAGCGCTTGAGGTTCATGCGCGCGTGGTGCGCCATCTCCAGGCGGTACTTGTTGAACTTCTTGACGTCGGAGTAATCGCGTCTGAAATGCAGCCAGGTCTCGCGCGCGCCGTCGAGCAGGTGCGTGGCGACGGCGCGGTGGAAGTTCGCGATCCCCTTCGGGATATGGCAGTCATGGCAATCCGGATCGGCGCCGAGCGCGCCGTAGTGGGTCGACTTCTTCAGCTCCTGGGCCGGGTAGGTCATCTCGTGGCAGCTGGTGCAGAAAGTGGTCGTCGAGATCGCCGCGTCACCCCCGACGACGAGCGTCGCCAGGACGACGGCGGACACGGCGCCGAGCAGAAACGGTCCGCGGTGAGCCCCGATATAGCGGCAGAGGGCTCGCATGGGCGCGGCCTACTCCTCCGCGCCCTTCTCGCCGGCCTTGGCCTGCGACTGGAACTCCTTGTGGAATTCAGGCATCGGCTCCCCGGTGAACGTGCCGTCGAGCTTGTAGTGCTCGTGCATCGCCTTGTTGTCGCGCACGGCCTTCTCGAAGTCGAACGTATATTTCGGATCGACCGCGGGCGTGAACGGCGTGTACGGCTTGGCGGCGCCCGGCCACGAGGAGCCCTCGAAATTCAGGTGGCAGGCGTTGCAGCGCTCGATGAAGTGAAACTCCTGACCGGCGGCGGCAAGCTCTTCGCGGGGGGTTGTCTCCTGCTTGTTCTCGAACGCCTCACCGGCCTTGCGGTGGACGAGGCGGTACTCGGAGCCCGGGCCATGGCAGGACTCGCAGCCGACGCCGACGAGGTACTTGCCCGGGTCCTCCGGATCGTAGCCGCCCTCCTTGCCGTAGCCGGTGACGTGGCAGCCCACGCAGTCCTTGTCGGCGCTGTAGTCCTTGTCGGGGTCGAGCTTGGCCTTGAGCTTCTCCTCGGTCTTGGCGCCGGGCATCAGCGACTCCAGCGCCTTGGCATGTCTGGTCTCTACCCAGGACTTGTACTCGCTCTTGTGGCAGGAGCTGCACTTCTTGCGCCCCTCGTAGGCAGGCTCCTCGGCGAGGACGGGTCCCGCGAGGATGGCTGCCGCGCCCACCGCAAACAACGCCCTGAGCAATATGCTGGAGGTCCGCATGTGGCATCTCTCCTTTCAGTCGTGAACGCGCGAGACTCGTGGTCCTAATGTAAGCGCAGGATTGCGATGGCTCTTAGGGCCAGCGGCGGACTGCTTTCTGGTGCCAGAAGGGATGCCGGCCGGCTCAGGGCCGCGGGCCGGCCGCGGCGGTCTCGACCTTCCGGGCGCCCGGCGAGAGCTTGTAGACCCAGTAGCCGCCGTGCTGATAGACGATGCGCGGGGCATCCAGGGCGAGGGGGGTGGAGGTGTCGAACGGCAGCAACTGCGCGGCGAGCGTGCGCGTGGACGCCTTGTCGGTGAGAAAGTGCACGCGCACGGTGGTGTCGTCCCGGCGCTCCACGGCGTAGGCGGGATAGCCCTCTTTCTTCAGCCAGCTCTTCACGCCGTTGATCGTGCCGTGCACCTGGCCGGCCATGCGGAAATCCTTGAAGCCGACGCCGAATCGCGCGGGATACAGGGCGCCCAGGCGGTAGGCGTCGGTGATGTGGACGACCACGTAGGCCTCGGTGCCGCCGGCGAGCCGGCGCAGCTTCTCCAGCCCGGCAGGCAGATCGGAGAGCATCGCGTCGGCGAACTCGGCGAACTGCCGCTCTGTCCGCGCCGAGGCGGGGGCGCGCCAGAAGTCGCGTTCCAGGGAAACGATGGACTTCTCCGCCGCGCGCCACGGCGGCGGGAGGAGCAGCGGCGCGACCAGGTTCTCCTCGAATACGACGTTGCTGCCCGCAAGCAGCTGCAGTTGCCGGGAGGTATCCCACCAGGCGAGGATCCTGGACTGCCCTGGCGCGTGGCGGGCGACCGCCGCGGCGAGCGTGGTCAGCTCGCCGACCGCGGGCCCCAGCCTGAGCACCGGCTCGGCGGTGCTGTTCTCCCACGACAGCAGCACCGGTGCGCCGCCGCCCTTGGCTGCGACGAGGGCCGTGGCGACGGGCTTGCCGGCGGAATCGGCGCGGACTTCGTATTTCTTCAGTGCGAGCCCGGCCTGATCCTTCATCCCGAGCTCCGGGAATTTCCCGACGCCGCCCTCGGCGACGAGCGTATAGTGATAGGGCGGCGGCGACGACAGGCCGAGGACCGCCCAGCCGATCCAGCCGAGCAGGAGGGCGCCTCCGGCCGCGAGCCCGATGCCCGCGACCGGAGCCACACGTCTCACCTGATCGCTCCTCGGGTTGCCATCACTCCTCGCCATCCCTGCGGCGACCTCGCCAGAACATCACGGAGCCGGCCAGCAGCATGCCGCCGCCGAGACTGCCGAGCGAGACCATCTTCCCGGCGCTGTCGAGCTTCAGCATCGCGGTCGGCGAGCCCCCCTCGAGCTTGGCGACCCTTTCCTGCAACGCCACGCGCTCGCGGATCTCGGTGTCATACTGCATGACCTTCGCATAGGAAGCGTTGAGCTGCTCCCACCCGTCGGAGTAGCTCCAGTTGCCGGGGTTCACGTGCGCCAGCGAGACGTGCATCTTCGCGAGCTGGTTCTCGCCCATCGAGCCGACCTCGAACTCGACCGCCGTGGTGTTGTTGCCCTTGGTCCAGAAATACTGGTAGAACTGGGCCATTCCCTCCTTCTCCGGCGCCGGCGGCGGCGGACGGTTCGTCTTCTGCCCCGGCAGCAGGCCTTCCTGGTAGAGCTTGTCGACGACCGCGTGCGTCTCCTTGTATTTCTCGACGCCGGCCAGCGTCCCCTCGTCCATCAGTTCGAGGTAGGAACGGGCCAGGCGCTCGCCATGGCAGTTGGTGCAGGTCACGACCCAGGCCTCCTTGCGCTCCTCGGACCACTTGTCCTTGATATTCTCGGCGATGCCCGGAACCGCCGGGTAATTCGCCCAGCGCACCTTGCGCACCACGTTGTGCGAGAACTTGCCGTTGTACTCCATGTGGCAGGTGGCGCAGGTCGGCGCGGTCTGGCCGCCCTTGGCGAAGGCGTCCTTCAACGGCACGTTCCAGTTCCACTCGTGGCCCAGGGTCTTGTAGACGATGCCGTGCTTGGAATAGGAGTAGTTCTCGTAATTGTTGTGGTCGATGCCGCTGTGACAGGTCGCGCAGGCCTCGGGCTTGCGCGCCTCGACCGTGGAGAACTCGTGCCGGGTATGGCAGCCGTCGCACTTGTTCTGATTGTAATGACACAGGGTGCAGCCCTCGGCCACCTCGCGCTGCGGCATGCCGGCCCAGATGCCGGTCTCCACGTTGGCGCGATAGTCCAGCGCGTGCGACGGACGGCCCTTGGGCCACTGGTCCTTCGGCCAGATCTGCGTGTCGCGCTCCGACTCGCGCTCGGCAAACTCCTGCAGGTGGCAGGTGCCGCAGATGTCGGCGGTCGGCAGGCGCAGGTCGGTGCGATGGTCGGCCTTCTTGTCGGTGCCGATGTCCACGTGGCAGTCGATGCAGCCGACCTCCTTCAGCGGGGCGTCGGCGGCGAGCTTGCCCATCGCGCGCAGGTTCTTCTCGACCTCTTCCAGCTTCTGCTTCCTGTAATAGGTCGGGTCGTCGGGCTTGAGGGCGCGGACATCGTCGAGCTTCGAGTGCACGCTCTTCTTCCACGCGTCGACCCAGCCCGGGGTCTCGTCGGCGTGGCACTCCACGCAATCCTTGCGGCCCGCCACTTCCTTCACCGTCGCCGGCGGCTCATAGAAGGTCAGGGGGTCGGTGTACTTGCTCATGGGGATGGGTTCCCACAGCTCGGAGTACTTGCCCTTGCCGGCGCCCTGCTCCGGATCCCGGTAGCGCTTGGTGAGCGCCTCGTGCAGCTCCTTCGGCCCGGCCGAGGGATCGAGCTTCAGCGCCTCGAAAGTCTCCTTCGGGATGTCGGCCTGCGCGGGGCCGGCCGATGCGCAACCCAGTACTACTGCGGACACCACTGCCAACGACCACGAGACACCACTTCTTCTTTTCGTGACCATGAGACGTCCTCCTCGCGGCTCATCCCGACTCAGGGGGCGGGAGTTCCCCCTTTTTCCCCGATGACCATCTTCGAACCGTGCATCGATCGGAGAAAGGGCCGCGATGGAAAACTGATCTGGTGCCAATGGGGCCAGTTCGCCGCCGGATTGGACGCGTCGATGGGGCCAGTGCCGCCGCGAAGGAAGGCCGCGCCGGGGAGTGCGGCCCGTCAGCTCGCACGCGCGCTGAAGGCATCGAGGGCGCGCCTGCCGCCCACCGCCGGGGCGGCGTGGGAGGCATCAGGGGGATAGCACATCGGCCTGAACCGCGGCCGCTTCATGATCGCGCGCCGGTGAATGCGCGCGCCATGTCGCAGCCGAGGCGCGACGCGGGTTACGGGGCGTAGTCGGAGACCGGCGGGCAGGTGCAGACGAGGTGGCGATCGCCCTGCACGCCGTCCACGCGCGCCACGGGCGGCCAGTACTTGTCCTCCGCGATCCACGGCAGCGGGAAGAAGGCCTGCTGCTTGGAGTACGGGTGCGGCCACTGCTCGGCGATCAGCAGATCGTGGGTGTGCGGGGCATTGCGCAGCGGGTTGTCCTCGCGGTCGGCGGCGCCCGACTCCACCGCCGTCATCTCGGCGTGGATGGCGATCATCGCCTCGCAGAAGCGATCGATCTCGCGCCGGTCCTCGCTCTCGGTAGGCTCGATCATCAGCGTGCCGGCCACCGGGAAGGACACCGTCGGCGCGTGAAAGCCGAAGTCCATGAGCCGCTTGGCCACATCCTCCACCGTGATCCCGCTGCGCTCCGTGAGCGGCCGCAGGTCGACGATGCACTCGTGCGCGACCATGCCGTTGGCGCCGCTGTAGACGATGGGGTAGCAGGCCTTCAGCCGGTGCGCGATGTAGTTGGCGTTGAGGATCGCCACCTGGGTGGCGCGCTTCAGCCCATCCGCGCCCATCAGCGCGATGTACGTCCAGGGGATGGCGAGGATGCTGGCCGATCCCCAGGGCGCGGCCGACACCGTGCCGACGGTGCCGATGGGGCTCAGGCTCGCGGCGGGATTGATGCCCGTGTGGGCCGGGTGCTCGGGCAGGAAGGGAGCGAGATGCGCGGCCACGCCGATCGGCCCCATGCCGGGACCGCCGCCGCCGTGCGGGATGCAGAAGGTCTTGTGCAGGTTCAGATGGCAGACGTCGAACCCGATCTCCGCCGGCCTGCAGAGGTTCACCATCGCGTTCATGTTGGCGCCGTCCAGGTACATCTGGCCGCCGGCGGCGTGCACGATGCGGCAGATCTCCCGCACCGGGGCCTCGAACACCCCGTGCGTGGAGGGGTAGGTGATCATCGCCGCCGCGAGCTGCCGCGCATGCTGCGCGGCCTTGGCGCGCAGGTCGGCGACATCGACGTTGCCGCGCTCGTCGCACTCGATCACCACCACCTTCATGCCCGCCATCACCGCGCTCGCGGGGTTGGTGCCGTGGGCGGAGGCCGGGATGAGGCAGACATCGCGCTGCGGCTCGCCGCGCGCGAGATGGTGTTGGCGGATGACGAGCAGGCCGGTGTACTCGCCCTGCGAGCCGGCGTTGGGCTGGAAGGAGAACGCCGCGAAGCCGGTGAGCTCGCACAGCCGCTCCTCCAGCTCCTCGAAGAGCTGCTGGTAGCCCTGCGCCTGCTCGAGCGGCGCGAACGGGTGCAGCGCGCTGAACAGGTTGTAGGTCACCGGCAGCATCTCGATGGTGGCGTTCAATTTCATGGTGCAGGAGCCGAGCGGGATCATCGAGCGGTCGAGCGCGATGTCGCGGCCGGCCAGCCGCCGCAGGTAGCGCAGCATCTCCGTCTCGGTGTGATGCCGGTTGAAAACCGGGTGCGCGAGGATGGGCTCGGCGCGGCACAACGCGGCGGGGATGTTCTCGATCACATCGCGGTCGATCGCGGCGACGTCGAGCTGCTGCTCGGCGTGCGTGGCGAAGCACTGCCAGAGCAGCCTCAGCTCGCTGCGGCGCGAGGTCTCATCGAAGCTCAGGCCCAGGTGATCGGCATCGACGATGCGCAGGTTGAAGCGGGCGGCGCGGGCGCGCGCGGCGATGCGGCGGGCGACCCCCGGCGTGCGCACGGTGAGCGTGTCGAAGTAGTGATCGTGGACGATCTCGAAGCCGAGCCGGCTCAGGCCCGCGGCGAAGATCTGCGTCACGCGGTGCACGCGCTCGGCGATCGTGCGCAGCCCGCGCGGGCCGTGATACACGGCGTAGAGGCCGGCGATGACGGCGAGCAGCACCTGCGCCGTGCAGATGTTGCTCGTGGCCCTCTCGCGGCGGATGTGCTGCTCGCGGGTCTGCAGCGCCATGCGCAGCGCGGGCCGGCCGCGGGCGTCGACGGACACGCCGATGATGCGTCCCGGCATCTGCCGCTTGTACTCCTCGCGCGTGGCGAAGAACGCCGCGTGCGGGCCGCCGTAGCCCATCGGCACGCCGTAGCGCTGGGCGCTGCCGACGACGATGTCGGCGCCGATCCGCCCGGGCGAGGTGAGCAGCACGAGCGCCAGCGGATCGGCGGTGACGGTGACCAGCGCGCCATGCGCGTGCGCATTCGCGATGACCGGCGCGATGTCGCGCACCGCGCCGCTCGAGCCCGGGTAGGCGAGCAGCACGCCGAAGACCGCGCGCGTCAGGGAGTGCTCCCACGGATCCCCGAGGATCACGTCGATGCCGAGGGGCTGCGCGCGGGTCTGCACCACGGCGATCACCTGCGGGTGGCAGTCGCGATCGACCAGGAACGTGTTGGCCTTGCCGCTCGTCAGGCGATGCGACATGGTCATCGCCTCGGCCGCGGCGGTGGCCTCGTCCAGCAGCGAGGCGTTGGCGACCGGCAAGCCCGTCAGATCGATCACCACCTGCTGGAAGTTGAGCAGCGCCTCCAGGCGGCCCTGGCTGATCTCCGCCTGGTAGGGCGTGTAGGCCGTGTACCAGCCCGGGTTCTCCAGCACGTTGCGCTTGATGACGTTGGGCAGGATGGTGTCGTAGTAGCCGGTGCCGATGAGGCTGGTGAACACCTGGTTGCGCGCGCGCATGCGCCGCAGCGTGTCCTCGATCACCCGCTCGCTGCGCGGCGGCGGCAGGTTGAAGGGGCGCGTGGAGCGGATGTCCTCCGGGATCGTGCGCTCGATGAGCTCATCGAGCGAGCCGAGGCCGAGGGTCCCCAGCATGCCGCGGATCTCGTTCTCGTCCGGGCCGATGTGGCGATGGAGAAAGTCCTCGCGATCTTCGAGCTGCTCGAGCGTGCGCCGCTGTCCGGTCGATGTCATCGGCCTCGCTCCCGCGTCACTTGATGCCGGCGACGTAGGCCTGGTACTCCGCCTCGCTCATCAGGCCGGTGATCTGATCGGGGCTGGAGGGCTTCAGCTTCAGGAACCAGCCGTCGCCGGACGGATCGACGTTCACCGTCTCGGGGTGTTCGGCCAGCGCGGTGTTGACGGCGACGACGGTGCCGGCCACCGGCATCCTGACCTCGCTCGCGGCCTTCACCGATTCGACCACGGCGGCCTCCTCGCCCTGGCGCACCTCGCGGCCGACCTCGGGCAGTTCCACGTAGACGACGTCGCCGAGCTCCTTCTGCGCGTAGTCGGTGATGCCGATGGTCGCGGTGCCGTCGGGCTCCATGTGCAGCCACTCGTGATCGCGGGAGTACTTGAGCTCGGACATGGGTGCGTCTCCTTCAGGGCTCGTTGGATTTTCTTTGATAGCGATGCGGCACGAACGGCAGCGCGGCGCGGGCGACGGTGAGCGCGCGGCCGCGCAGCATCGCGCGCAGGGTGGTGGCGGCCGCCGCGTGGTCCGCGCGCAGGTAACCCATGGCGATGGGTCGACCGAGGGTCGGGCTGAAGAGCCCGCTGGTGATGCGGCCGACGATGTTGCCATCCTCGTCCAGCAGGCCCGTGTTCTCGCGCAGCGGCGCGCGGCCCTCCGGCAGCAGGCCCACGCGGCGCGTCGCGGAGCCGGCGGCGAGCTCGTCCGCGAGTTCCCCGGCACCCGGAAATCCCCCGGCGCGCGCGCCGCCCGGGCGCCGCACCGTCGGCCACGTCCAGCCCAGGCCCGCGGCGAGCGGGGTGGTAGTGTCGTCGATGTCGTGCCCGTAAAGACAGAGGCCGGCCTCGAGCCTGAGCGAGTCGCGCGCGCCGAGACCGATCCACCGCACGCCCTCCTGCGCCAGCAGCCGGCGGGCGAGGTCGCAGGCATCGGGTGCCGGCACGGCGATCTCGTAGCCGTCCTCGCCGGTGTAGCCCGAGCGGCTGACGCGGCAGGGCGCGCCGTCGATCTCGGGCGTGCACACGGACTGAAACGGCAGGTCTCCGAGCCCGGCGGCCAGCGTCTCGACCGCCGCGGCCGCCTCCGGGCCCTGTACGGCGAGCAGGGCGAGGTCGTCGAGATGCCGGATCTCGCAGGCGCTGCCGATCTCCTCGACGAGATACGGCAGCACGGTGGCGGTGCGCGCGGCGTTCACCACGAGCAGGAGCTCCGCGCCCATGTTGGCGACGACGATATCGTCGATGATGCCGCCGCCGCGGTTGGTGAGCAGCGCATAGCGCTGGCGGCCGGCAGGCAGATCGATCACGTCCGCCGGGGTGAGCGCCTCCAGCGCCGCGGCCCGGCGCGCGCCGCGCAGCGCGATCTGGCCCATGTGCGAGATGTCGAAGAGCCCCGCGTGGGCGCGCGTGTGCAGGTGCTCGCGCAGCGTGCCTTCCGGATAGCGCAGCGCCATCTGCCAGCCGGCGAACTCCGTGAACTGCGCCTCGGCCTGCACGTGCAGCTCGTGGAGCGGCGTTCGCCGGCCGTCCGCGATGCCCTCGTCGGCGGATGTCTGCGTCAAGCCCTCATTCCTTGCGTATCGTTCTCTGGCCCGGCGGCCGGTGTGGCCGCGGCTCATGCCTCACGGCTTCGGCGTGCCGGACTGGCCCGCGAGCCGCGCGTGATCGGCCGGGCCAAGTATGACATCCAGCACCGCGGTGAGGGAGGGTGCGTCGACGTACCGCCATGCCTGCGCGGCCACCCGCTCGCGCCGCGCGATGCCGCCGTAGCCCACCACGGGCACGTTGGCCTCCGCCGCTTCGAGATCGGTCACGCCGTCGCCGATCATGACCGCGCGGTCCAGTCGGGCCATGAGCCAGCGGCAGACGGCGGCCTTGCCGCCGGCGCGCGTGAGCGGCGAGGCGCGATCGAAGTCCCGGTAGGCGCCCGCGGCATCGAAGTGCACCGCCACCGCGTGCACGCATTCGGGGGGAATGCACAGATCGGCGGCGAGCGCGAGCACGGCCTCGCGGATGCCGCTGCTGATGATGTGCACCTGCCAGCCGAGCGCGTGCAGGGCGGCCACCGTCTCCGCGGCGCCGGCGGCGCGCTGCTCGACGTACTGCGCGCCGAGCCAGGTCACGTCCGCGCGCGCGGGCCTGATGAGCTCCAGGCGCTGCGCGTACACCTGCTCGAGCGGCAGACTGCCCTCCATCGCCGCCTTCGTGAGCGGCACCACCTGCGCGGCGACGTTGGCGCGGCGTGCGAGCAGGTCGATGCCCTCCACGGCGGAGAGCGTGCTGTCGCAGTCGAAGAAGGCCCCGCGTCTCATAGCGTGACCTGGAACGCCTTGCTCACCGCGGGGATCGACCGGATCCGCTCCATCTGCGCGTCGGTGAGCGGCGTGGACATCTCGATCGCCGCCACCGCGTGCGGGCTATCCTCGGCGCTGCCGATGTGCATGCGCGAGATGTTGATGCCGCTCTCGCCCAGCACCGTGCCGAGCGCGCCGACCACGCCGGGGCGATCGTCGTGGCGCGTGAACAGCATGTCGCCCTTCAGCCCCGCCTCGATCTCGTAGTTGTCGATGCGCACCAGGCGCGGATAGCGCTCGTCGAACAGCGTGCCCATGAGCACGACGCCGCGATCGGCGGCCCTGCCGGTGACGACGATGAGCGAGACGTAATCGTGCGCCTTCAGTGAGCGCGACTCGCCGAAGGCCAGGCCCTCGCGGTCGGCGACCAGCAGGGCGTTGACGCGGTTGACCGGCCGGGTGTGGTGCTCCTGCAGGTAGCCGACCAGGGCCTCGATGGCCACGGGGCGGGTGTCGAGCTCGCCGGCGGCGCCCTGCAGCGAGACCTCGATGCCCTGCAGCGGCGCGTCGATCATGCGCGCGAGAAGACGCCCGAGGCGGTGCGCGAGGTCCTGGTAGGGCCGCAGCCGGCCGGCCTGCTCGCTCGCCACGCGCGGCAGGTTGACGGCACTCACCACCTCGCCGTCGATGAGATAGGCGGCGACGAGGCGGGCGATCTCCACGCCGACCGCGAACTGCGCCTCCTCGGTGGAGGCGCCCAGGTGCGGCGTGCACTCGACGTTGGCGAGCGCGAGCAGCGGCGAGGAGCCCGGCGGCTCCTTCATGAACACGTCGAGCGCCGCACCGGCCAGATGCCCCGAGACCAGCGCGTCGTGCAGCGCCTCTTCGTCGACGAGCCCGCCGCGTGCGCAGTTGATGAGCCGCGCGCCCGGCTTCATCAGCGCCAGCCGCTCGCGGCTGAGGAGGTTCCGGGTCTGCTCGATGAGCGGGCAGTGCAGGGTGACGAAGTCCGAGCCGGCGAGCAGGTCATCGAGCGCCAGCGGCTGCACGCCGTGCGCGGCGTAGATCTCCGCGCTCACGAACGGATCGTGGGCCACGACCCTCATCTTCAGACCCAGCGCGCGCGCCGCGACGATGCGGCCGATGGTGCCGTAGCCGATCACGCCCAGGGTCTTGCCGGTCACCTCGGTGCCGGTGTACCTGCCGCGCGCCCACTCGCCGGCCTTCACCGAGGCATCGGCCGCCGGCAGGCGCCGGCAGAGCGAGAACAGGTGCGCGAGCGCGAGCTCCGCGGCGCTCACGGCGTTGGCGTCGGGGGTGTTGATCACCACCACGCCGTGCTCGGTGGCAGCCTCCACATCGATGTTGTCCACACCGATGCCGGCGCGCCCGACGACCTTGAGCCGCTTCGCCGCCTCGAACACCGGGCGGGTGATCTTCGTCGCGCTGCGCACGACCACGGCATCGTAGTCGGCCACACAGGCGCGGAGCTCCGCCTCCTTCATGCCGGTCTTCACGTCGACGCGGAAGCCGGGCTGGTCGGTGAGGTGGGCCACGCCCTCCCGGGCGATGGCGTCTGCCACGAGTATCGAGTACATGCTGCTATCCACTCCTTCGGGTCGTTGTCCGGACGGATTCAATGGCCGCGCCTTCAACGTGCGCGCATCGTGCCATTCTCCGCGCGGGCGATCAGCGCGCCATGTCGTGATAGGCCCAGTCGAGCCAGGGCAGCAGGCGCTCGACGTCCTCGCGCTCGACGGTGGCGCCGCACCAGATCCGCAGGCCCGGCGGCGCGTCGCGGTAGGCGGCGATATCGTAGGCGGCCTGCTCGTCTTCCAGACGCGCGCACAGCGTTTTCACGATCGCCCAGCGCTCCTCGAGCGACTGTGCCGTGAACCACGGGTCGACGATCTTCAGGCACACCGAGGTGTTGGAGCGCGCCCGCGGATCGGCGGCGAGGAACTCCACCCATGGCGTTCTCTCGACCCATTGCCCGATGGCGTCGAGGTTGGCGATCGAGCGGGCGATGAGCGCCTGCAGGCCGCCGAGGGACCGGGCCCAGCGCAGCGCGTCGAGGTGATCCTCCACGCACAGGAGTGACGGCGTATTGATGGTGGCGCCGGTGAAGAGATCCTCGGTCAGCTTGCCCTTCTTCGTCAGGCGGAAGACCTTGGGGATCGGCCAGGGCGGCGTGTGGCTCTCCAGCCGCGCTACCGCGCGCGGACCCAGGATCAGCATGCCGTGCGCGGCCTCCCCGCCCAGCACCTTCTGCCAGGAGTAGGTCGCCACGTCGAGCTTGCGCCAGGGCAGATCCATCGCGAACACCGCCGAGGTGGCGTCGCAGATCGACAGGCCCTCGCGGTCATCGGCGATCCACGCGCCGTCGGGCACGCGCACGCCGGAGGTGGTGCCGTTCCAGGTGAAGACCACGTCGCGCCGCCAGTCGACCTGCGCGAGATCGGGCAGCTCGCCGTAGTCGGCCCTGAGGACGCGCAGGTCCGTGATCTTCAGCGCCGACCTGATGTCCTCGACCCAGCCCAGCCCGAAGCTCTCCCAGGCGAGGCAGTCCACACCGCGGGCGCCGAGCAGCGACCACAACGCCATCTCGACGGCGCCGGTGTCGGAGCCGGGCACGACGGCGATGCGGTAGTCCTCGGGCAGGCCGAGCAGATCGCGGCTGAGTGTGAGCAGTGCGCGCAGCCGATCGTGCCCGATCTCGGAGCGATGGGAACGGCCCAGCACCGCATCATGCAGCACTTCGTGCGTCCACGAAGGACGCTTGGCGCAGGGCCCGGACGAAAAGTACGGGCGCGCCGGCAACAGCGACGGTCTCATGATCCCCTTCGGCGACTCATGAACGTAGTCGCATTCTATGCACAGCGAATTTTGCGGCGCAACGGCCGGTTGCAATTCGAAACGCCGCCTCGCTCACACAAGTCCGCATGCACCGAATGCGTGCGCGATTCGCCGGCTCCGTCATGCCAGCGAAAGCTGGCATCCATTTGTCTTTCGTGCAGCGTCCAAAAATGGATTCCAGCTTGCGCTGGAATGACGATCGGTTGGCAAGGTGGTCGCCTTCAACTCCGTCATGCCAGCGAAAGCTGGCATCCATTTTGTGGTTACCGGATCAAATCCAGATACAGATCACGCCATTCCGGATTGGTCTTCCGGATCAGATCCAACTTCCATTGCCTGCGCCACGCCTTGATCGCCTTCTCGCGCCCGATCGCACTCAGCATGGTTTCGTGCTGCTCGAACCACACGAGCGTGTGGACCTGGTAGCGCCTGGTGAATCCGTCGACGAGATCGCTCCTGTGCTCCCAAACGCGCTTGACGAGTTCCGAGGTCACGCCCAAGTAAAGCGATCCCCACGGCTTGCTGGCCAGCATGTAGACGGCGGGTTGCTTATTCATACTTCGACGAAAATGGATGCCAGCTTTCGCCGGCATGACGGCGTCGTAGGAAGGGGTGGTGCCGCCCGATCTCCATTCCACCGACGAGCCAAGGAACGTTCAGGTTCGTCATTCCAGCGGAAGCTGGAATCCATTTGTCGAGCTACAAGACTCACGAGTAGGGATTGCTGTGCACCTGGGTCCACTTCGAGCGGTCGTGCATGCTGCGCGCATCGAGGACGGCATCGCCGGTGCGCGGGCAGCACCCAGGTCAGGCGTGGGCCGATTCCTCGGCGGTTCGGCGGCGGACCTTGACCTTGACGTCGATTCGGGAGCCCAGTCGGTTGATGACGGACATCAGCCGATCCACCGTGAAGCGCTCGAGATCGGCGTTGCGGATGCGCGAGAAATCCGCCGCCGCGATGCCAGTCCGGGCCTCGGCCTTCCGGACGCTCAGTTCTTCCCTGTCCATGACCTTGATGATCTCGGCGGCAAGGATCGCCTTGAGCTGCCTGACATCGGCCTTCTCATCGCCGAGATCGCGGTATACGTTGCCGCTGCCGCGGATGATTTCGATCTTTTCCCGTTTCATTGCAACATCTGCTTCAGTCGATTGATCCGGTCCCGGACCAGATCGATTTCATGTTTCGGTGTCCTGATGCCCTTGGTCGACTTCTTCTGGAACGCATGGACGACCCAGACATCCTCGTCAAGCTGCACCGCATACACCGCTCGGAAGGCGTTGCCACGGTAAGCCAGCGCGACCTCGAATAACCCGGAGCCCAGTCCGTGGATCGGTTTGGCGGTGTCCGCCTTCCGCTGCAATTGTCAAGGCCGCAAGGCACAGGGCCTGCACTGCTTCCGGAAACTCCTCGAATGCCCTCCGGGCGGCACTGACCCAGGATATGGGCCTCGTCGTCCTTGTCATCGAAACCTCCTCGAGATGTTGTCAGTTATGACAACACCTGTCAATCAATCAGGTCATTCGGAACCCCAAGGGCTCGGAATTCAGTCTTTCTGCCCGCCGAGCCGTGCTAGGGCCGGTTGGTGTGTAGGCGAGTCCACTTCGAGCGGTCGCGCAGGTTGCGCGCGTCGAGGACGGCATCACCGGTGCGCGCCGGCGGCACCCAGATCACATGTGCGCGCCAGCGATGGGCGCGGCGCCAAGACGGGGAACGTCCCTGCCACACCGCGAAGATGAAGGTCAGCAGAACCAGAATCGTCAATAGTGTCGTCATCGCATTTCTCCAGACACTATTTCAATCGTCCGTCCGTGGGTTGGATGCTGGCGATCCGTCGCCAGCATGACGGTCGTGGGAGGGCCGTCGTTTCGGAGGGGTGGCCGAAACCCAACTGGGGAGAAACAAACACATCGATAGTCATTAGCCAGCCTCAAATGGATGCCAGCTTTCGCTGGCATGACGAGGAGTAGGTCCCTCGACATGAGCCGAACGCGCCGTACGCTGGCATGACGCACAATTACGCGGCAGCCAAGAATGGATGCCAGCTTTCGCTGGCATGACGAGGAGTAGGTCCCTCGACATGAGCCGAACGCGCCGTACGCTGGCATGACGCACAATTACGCGGCAGCCAAGAATGGATGCCAGCTTTCGCTGGCATGACGAGGAATAGGTCCCTCGTCATGAACTGAACGCGTATGCGGCGCGTGTCGCCGGCACCACAAAGGTTGGCACATTTCATCAGTCGAACATCACCTCCTCCCTGCCGCACGCCCGCGGCGCATCGGCGTCCAGGTTGAAGGCGGCGAGGTGCACCACCTCGCCGTCCAGCACCAGCGCGCCGCCGACGAGTGACTCGCCCGTCATGCGCACGTCGGTGCCCAGATCCACGGCCAGGTGCTCGCTCGCCTGCGCGGCCTGCAGCCGCTCGAGAAAGTCGCGCACCACCTGCGCATCCGGCGCGGGCGCGTCGTTCGCCGCCTCCCCGAGCGCATCCAGGGCGAAGCTCTCGACCAGCTTGTCCTTCAGCCGCGCGAAGGTCCTCGGGTTGTCGAAGAGCTCCAGGCCCGCGACCTTGCCGTTCACCACGAACACCGCGCCCGCCTGGTTCTCCACCGTCTGCAGCGTCTCGGCGTAGCCGCGCAGCGGCTCGGCGTGGTGCTCGTACATCGCGTCCATCGCGCCGGTCGGAGAGGGCGCCGCCATCTGCTCGCACTTGGCGGCGATGTCGTCCCAGATCTCCCCCTGGTCGGACATGCGCACTGCCGCCGCCTCCATGGAGAAGCTCACCGAGGCCATCTTCCGCGCCCGGGCCCGGCTGTAGAGCGCCTTGCCGCCGGAGGTGAACTTGCGCGACTTGTACTGCCAGCGCCCGCTCTCCACGCAGGACACCGGGATGCTCACCGTGTGGCCGGCGCCGACCAGGATGGTGAGGTTGAGCACGCGGTTCTGCTTGGCGCCGACCAGCTCCTCGCCGTCGACCAGCAGCACGTCCTTCTCCGCGCGGTTGACGAAGCGCAGCTCGGGCACGCTGCCGCTCTCGGAGACCTCGGCGACTTCCGCGAGCCCGCTCTCCAGTGCCTCGTCGAGCGTCAGGTACTCGAACCGGGAGTCCTTCCCGGACAACAACGGAAACACGGCCAGGTTCCGGCACAGCGTGGGGTCCCCGACCAGCACTTCCATCAGCGTCTCATTGATTACTTGCATGTTTTCGCTTTCTCTTTCTGCCGCGGTAGGCGTTGCGGCAGGCTCATGATGCGGGGGCAAGTGGCTCACACGGTGAGCCACTTCAGCGCTAGACTAGTGTGAAGCGCCGGCGGGAACCCTCATTTTTCCCCTCCCCCACACGTGTGCGGGGGAGGGCAGGGTGGGGGCAAGACCAACCCCAACACACAAACGACGCCACGAATGGACCGCACCGAGCGCCTCTACCGCATCAACCAGCTGCTGGAGTCCCGGCGGGTGGTGCCGTTCCATGTCTTTGAAGAGGAACTGGAAGTCTCACCGGCCACGCTGAAGCGCGATCTCGAATACCTGCGCAGCCGCCTGCACGCCCCCATCGTCTGGGACCGGGCGCAGCGCGGCTACCGCTTCGAGGAGCAGAGGGGCAAACAGGCCGGCCCGCGCTACGAGCTGCCGGGCCTGTGGTTCAACGACACCGAGGCGCACGCCCTTCTTGCAATGCAGCATCTGCTGGAGGGGATCCAGCCGGGGCTGCTGGCCGAGAGCATCGCGCCGCTGAAGGCCCAGATCGCGACCCTCCTCGACAGCGCGGGCCACACCACCGCCGAGATCTTCAAGCGCATTAAGCTGCTGCCCATGGGCCGGCGCTCGGTGCCGGCGAAGGAGTTCGAGACCATCGCCAAGGCCGTGCTCACGCGCAAGCGCCTGCGCATCACGCACTACAACCGCGAGCGCGGCGAGGAGCTCACGCGCGAGGTCTCCCCGCAGCGCCTCGTGCACTACCGCGACAACTGGTATCTCGATGCCTGGTGTCACTTGCGCGAAGGCATCCGCGTGTTCGGGCTGGACGCCATCAGCGCCGTGGAGGTGCTGAGCACGCGCGCCAAGGCCGTGCCCGAGCGCGAGCTCGACGAGGAACTGGCCGGCAGCTACGGCATCTTCGCCGGCAAGCCGAAGCACACGGCGCTCTTGCGCTTCACCCCCGCGCGCGCCCGCTGGGTCTCGAAGGAGCAGTGGCACCCGCAGCAGCGGGCCTGGTACGACGAGGAGGGCTATTACCTGCTCGAGGTGCCGTATGCCGATGACCGGGAGATTGTTATGGACATCCTCCGGCACGGGGCGGAGGTGGAGGTGGTGAGGCCGGCGGGGCTGCGCGGGCGGATCGCCGAACTCGGCGGCCAGGTGCGCGATATCCATGCCGGCCGGTCGCCCGCCGTCATTTCGTGAACTCAGGGATTCCATGCACGATCAGTACAGGGACGAGGGCATCCACTTTGAAAAAATCATGGCGCTTTCTTACAAAGCGTCCTAAGCTTTGAAAATTGCTTACAAAGCGGGCGGCCACGGCCATGGATCCCACGGAATTCAAATGCCCGGAAGCGGGCAGGGTGATCCGTACCGCGGAGGGCTACCACGCCTTCGTGCCGGCGCCGCTGCCGCCGCGTATCGATTACACGCCAGAGCTGGTACTGACGCTCTCGCGCGCCGACGCCGCGCTGGGCGAACTGTCGGGTCTCGGCCGCCTCATCCTCAACCCGCACCTGCTCATCACCCCTTACGCGCGCCGCGAGGCGGTGCTCTCCTCGCGCATCGAGGGCACGCAGGCCGGTCTCTCGGACATCCTCCTCGATGAAATGGCGGCCGGCGCGTCGGCCGTCGATGCGGCGGACATCCGTGAGGTGCGCAACTACATCACGGCGCTCGAGTACGGGATGAAACGCCTGCGGACGCTGCCGCTGTCGCTACGCCTCGTGCGCGAGCTGCACGAGCGCCTCATGAAGGGCGTGCGGGGAAATCGCGCCACGCCCGGGGAATTCAGGCGCTCCCAGAACTGGATCGGCCCGGCCGGCAGCACCCCGGCGACTGCGATCTACGTCCCGCCGCCGCCGCCGCAGATGCACGAGGCGCTCTCGGCCTGGGAGAAATACCTGCACGAACGCGACCGCCATCCGGACCTCATTCAGTGTGGCCTGATGCACGAGCATTTCGAGGCCATCCACCCCTTCCTGGACGGCAACGGGCGCATCGGGCGGCTGCTCATCACGCTGTTCCTGATGGAACGTGAACGCCTCGCGCAGCCTCTGCTCTATCTTTCGGCCTACATCGAGGCGCATCGCCAGGACTATTACGACCTGCTGCAGCGTGTGCGCACGCGCGGCGACTGGTCCGGCTGGCTGCAGTACTTTCTGACTGGCGTGGCGGAGACCGCGCGCGACGCGGTGGAGCGCGCCAATCGACTGACGGCGCTACGGGAGAAGTTCCGCAAACGCCTCATGGACAAGCCGCGCGCGGTCGAGCTGCTCGACGCGCTGTTCGAGAACCCCTACATCACCGTCGCGCGAGCCACGGAGATCCTCGGCGTATCGAACCCCACGGCACGCCAAGCCGTCGGCCATCTGCAGGCCGCGGGCATGCTCAAGGAGGTCTCCGGGCGCAAGTGGGGGCAGCTCTACCTGGCTGCTCCGATCCTGAAGGCCATTGAGCAGGACGCATGAGGCGGCCCAGCGTGGCCTCGGGGCGTGACCGACGATTCCGGCGCCCGGAAGGGCTCCCTACAATGCCAACCCTTGCCCACCGCCGATGGTCCCTGCTAGTTTCAGGCATAAAGAAGTCCAGGCCACGGAGAAGGGCGGGGTAGGCCATGCCCACCGCGGAACAACTTGCACGCGCCAACATCGATGCGCTGCTCACGACGGCAGGCTGGGCCCTGCAGGACGTTAGCGCCCGCCACATCCACGCCGCTCGCCGCGCGGCGATCAGCGAATTTCCGCTCGAATCTGGCTTTGGCTTTGCCGATTATCTGACCGGTTATCATTCACCAGGCGGTGGCGGAGCGATTGTTGAAAGCGTGTGATCGCGCAGACGAACGGAGAGCAAACGTCTACTGATGGAACCGCAACAGCTCAACTGGATAGCCAACTTTATCTGGGGCATCGCCGACGACGTGCTCCGGGATCTCTATATCCGCGGCAAGTACCGCGACGTCATATTGCCAATGACCGTACTGCGTCGCCTCGATGCCGTGCTCGAGCCGACGAAGCAGGCCGTGCTCGACATGAAGACTTCGCTTGACAAAGCGAAGATTGTGCATCAGGACCAAGCATTACGGCAGGCCGCCGGACAGGCGTTTTACAACACGTCGAAGTTCACACTGCGCGCTCTCAGGTCACGTGCCAGCCAGCAGCAGCTAAAGGCGGACTTCGAGGCCTACCTCGACGGATTCTCGCCGAACGTGCAGGACATCCTCGAAAACTTCGAGTTCCGTAACCAGATCCCGCGACTCTCGAAGGCCGACGCGCTCGGCACGCTGATCGAGAAGTTCCTCTCGCCAGACATCAACCTGAGCCCGAACCTGGTGCTCAAAGGCGACGGCTCGGTCAAGTACCCTGGTCTGGACAACCACGGCATGGGCACCGTGTTCGAGGAGCTGGTCCGGCGCTTCAACGAAGAGAACAACGAAGAAGCCGGCGAACACTGGACGCCGCGCGACGCCGTCAAGCTCATGGCGAAGCTGATCTTCCTGCCGATTGCCGACGAGATCGAATCGGGCACGTACCTGCTCTACGACGGCGCCCTCGGCACGGGCGGCATGCTCACCGTCGCAGAGGAGACGCTGCGGGAGCTTGCGGCGCAGCACGGAAAGCAGGTCGCCACCCACCTCTACGGGCAGGAGATCAACGCCGAGACCTACGCAATTTGCAAGGCCGACCTGCTGCTCAAGGGCGAAGGCGATGCTGCAGACAACATCGTCGGAGGCCCGGAACATTCCACGCTCGCCAACGACGCGTTTCCATCGCGCGAGTTCGACTTCATGCTCAGCAACCCGCCCTACGGCAAGAGCTGGAAGAGCGACCTCGAGCGCATGGGCGGCAAAGACGGCATCAAGGATCCGCGCTTCCTCATCGAACACGCCGGCGACCCCGAGTATTCGCTCATCACCCGCTCGAGCGACGGCCAGATGCTGTTCCTGGCCAACATGCTCAGCAAGATGAAGCGTGGCACCAAGCTCGGCAGCCGGATTGCCGAGGTGCACAACGGCTCGTCGCTGTTCACCGGCGACGCGGGCCAGGGCGAGAGCAACATCCGCCGCTGGATCATTGAGAACGACTGGCTCGAAGCCATCGTCGCGCTGCCGCTCAACATGTTCTACAACACCGGCATCGCCACCTACATCTGGGTGCTCACCAACCGCAAGCCGGCGCACCGCCAGGGCAAGGTGCAGCTCATCGACGCTACGCAGTGGTACAAGCCGCTGCGCAAAAACCTGGGCAAGAAGAACTGCGAGGTGTCGGACGACGACATCGCGCGCATCTGCGACGCGTTCCTGAAGTTCGAGGAGGCTGAGCAGTCGAAGCTCTTCCCAAACGCCGCCTTCGGCTATTGGAAGGTGACCGTCGAGCGGCCGCTGCGCCTGAAGGGCATCGACCCTGAGCGCGCGTATACGCCGAAGGAAATCAAGGCGCTCAAGGTGACTGCTGAGCGCGCCGACGACGCGCCGCCGGCGATCCGAAAGATCCACAAGAAGGGCGCCGCGGCCGACCCGCTGCGCGGATTGTTCGCGGCCACGATCGGCGGCAAGCCTGCCGTAGTCGAGTACGAGCCCGACTCCGACCTGCGCGATACCGAGCAGGTGCCGCTGCTGGAGGATGGTGGCATCGAGGCCTTCATCCGACGCGAAGTGCTGCCCCACGCGCCCGACGCCTGGTACGTGCCGGAGAGCCTCAAGACCGGCTACGAAATCAGCTTCACCCGCTACTTCTACAAGCCCCAGCCGCTGCGCACCTTGGAGGAGATCCGCGCGGACATCCTCGCGCTCGAGAAGGAGACCGAGGGGTTGCTCGGCGAGATCATCGGGGGAGTGCGATAGCGATGGCCAAGTCGTCCAAACTGCGCGTGATGATCTCCAGCCACTGCAATGACACCTTTCCGGCCAATTCAAAGGGTCGGCCTTTATCAGAAATCAGGAGGACTCTGAAGGCGGAGATAGAGGCAGTCGAGGTCTTCGGAAAGCCCATCGTGGAAGTTTGGATCAACGAGGACATCCCTCCGCAGGGTGGGACGTGGGACAGCTGGGATGTCTGCATACAGGCTGTCACGCAATGCGATGTCCTCATTGCCCTGTCGAATGGCAACGCCGGCTGGGCGCAGAGCGGCGGAGACATCGGGATTTGCCATGCAGGGCTGATGACCGGGCTGTCACGCTCGCCGGGAAAGGTGCGGTTGATATCGCTTGGCAATGTCAAGGTAAGCAAGGCTGCCGAAGGGGAACGCAACCGTCGATTCCAGGAATACGTTGAAAAGCAGAGCCTTTTTCGTGGCGGCACGGTTTCCACAGAACGGGAGCTGATGGAGCGCGTGAAGGAGCCGCTGCGCGATGCGTTGGTAGCGTTGACTCAGGCTGGCGTTCGCGAGTCGAGCAAAGGCCGGTTCCACAGCGGAGAGGCGCTCGATTGGAGCCGCCTCCACTTCAACGCTCGCCACGCCGAGATGCGCCGCGTGCTGCGTGACGCCATGCGCCAACGTACAGGTTCGAGCGAGGACGGCGACCACCTATTCGTTCGATTGAGGGACGTGGATGTTCTGTGTGTTCCGACCGCTATCCCGGCGGCCCTGACCGTCAGCGCGGCCAAGGAGATGGTTGGGCAGCCGTTTCTCCGCGATCATGAGCTCTCGCCGGTCCTCAGCAGACGAAAAGGGACCCACGGTGGTCCAGTCCACGTCATCGCATGCCACAAGACGGCGACAGAGGCGCAAGCGATCAGACTGCTTGGCCTTCCCGACGCGACTGTGGTGAGCGCGCCGTTCGGCGTCTTTGTCGCCGACGGTGTGCAGAAAGTTCAGTTCGCCTTCATCGTGAATTGCCGCGACGAAAGCACGACTCGACACGGCGCGCAGCGATTCTTTGAGTGGCTGGCACAGACCGGCGAAGAGGCGCTTGTCGCCGATCGCGCCCAGGCGCGGGCACGAATAGTCGCCGCGATCGCAAGAGAAACCAAGGTCTGAGCCATGTCCACGCAACGCTATTCCGTCACACCGCACCCCATCGAGACCCTGCTCACTTGGGTGAAGTCGGGCGAGATCGCCATCCCCGAGATCCAGCGCCCCTTCGTGTGGGAGGCGACCAAGGTCCGCAATCTGCTCGACTCGCTCTACCAGGGCTACCCGGTCGGCTACCTGATCGCCTGGCGCAACCCGACCGTCAAGCTCAAGGACGGCACCCCGTCTGCCGGCAAGCGCATCTTGATCGATGGCCAGCAGCGGGTCACCGCCCTGATGGCTGCGCTGCTCGGCCGCGAAGTGCTGACCAAGGATTACGAGACCGTCCGCATCCGCATCGCCTTCCACCCGCAGGAGGAGCGCTTCGAGGTGGCCAACCCGGCCATCCGCAAAGACGTCGCCTGGATCGACGACGTGGCCGAGGTGTTCGCACCCTCCACCAGCGTCTTTCAGCTCGTGACCGCTTATTGCCAGAAAAACGCGGGCGTCTCGCAGGACGCGGTGTTCGCCACCATCGAGAAGCTGCGCAAGATCATCAACAACCACGTCGGCGTGATCGAGCTGGCCGACGACCTCGACATCGAGACCGTCACCGAGATCTTCATTCGCGTCAACTCGGCTGGCACCGAGCTCTCGCAGGCGGACTTCGCGATGTCGAAGATTGCCGTCAACGAGACCTATGGCGGCAACCTGCTGCGCAAGGCGATCGACTACTTCTGCCACCTGGCCGTGGCCCCGGAGTTCCTCGCTCGCATCGAGAAGGGCGACAAGGCCTTCGCCGCCTCCGAGTTCCTGCCGCAGATGCGTTGGCTGAAAGACGTCAACGACGACATCTACGACCCGACCTACACGGACATGCTGCGCGTGGCGTTCACCTCCGAGTTCGGGCGTGGCAAGTTGCAGGATCTGGTGGCGCTGCTTTCGGGTCGCAATTTCGAGACCAAGCAATTTGAGGAGGCGATCGCCGAGGCGTCCTTCGGCAAGCTCAAGCAGGGCGTGCTCGCCTTCATCAACAAGACCCACTTCGACCGCATCACGATGATCCTGCGCTCGGCGGGCTTCGTGACCAGTGATCTGATCGGTGGCCGTAACGCCGTCAACTTCGCCTACATCCTCTATCTGCGCGGGCGGGCCGAGGGCCTGCCCGCCGCCGATCTCGAGCGGCTGGTGCGGCGCTGGTACGCGATGTCCGTCCTGCGCGGCCGCTACACCGGCAGCCCCGAGACGGCCTTCGACTTCGACATCCGACAAGTCGAGGCACGCGGACTCGCCGCCTACGCCGACGCGGTGATCGACAACGAACTGCCCGCGAGCTTCTGGACCGGCATGCTGCCGCAGCTCATGGACACCTCGTCGTCGAACAGCCCCTACTTCCTCTGCTACCAGGCCGCGCAGGTGAAGCTCGGCGACAAGGGCTTCCTCTCGCGCGACATCACCGTGCTCGACCTGCTGCTCAACCGCAGCGACGTGCACCACGCCTATCCGAAGAAGCACCTGAAGTCGCAGGGCCTCGCGCGCGGCCGCTACAACCAGATCGCCAACTTCGTGCTGGCGCAGAGCGAGATCAACATCGCCATCGGCGACAAGCCGCCCGAAAAGTACTTCGCGGAGCTGGCCGAGCAGGTGAACGGCGGCAAGAAGAAGTACGGCGGCATCACCGACGCGGAAGACCTGCGCGCCAACCTGCGGGAGAGCTGCATCCCCGAGGCGATGCTCGATGGCGCGATCCCGGACTACGACGGCTTTCTCGAGGAGCGCCGCAAGCTCATGGCGCTCAAGATCAAGACCTGGTTCGTGGCGCTGTGATGATCGGTGGCCTCAAGCCCTATCCGCAGATGAAGGACTCTGGCGTGCCGTGGCTTGGGATGGCGCCAGCGCACTGGGACGTGAGGCGCGGCAAAGCGATCTTTCGGAGCATCGACGTCAGATCATCGACTGGGACCGAAGAATTGCTCACCGTGTCGTCGGATCGCGGTGTTGTTCCGCGGTCGTCAGCTACCGTGACGATGTTCAAAGCGGAGTCGTACGTCGGCTACAAACTCTGTTGGCCCGGCGACCTTGTAATCAACAGCCTGTGGGCGTGGGGACGCGGCCTCGGTGTAGCTCGCCATCACGGCATCGTCAGCTCCGCCTATGGTGTTTACCGTCTGCGGCAGCCGCACAAGACCTACTCCGGTTACATCCACGAGCTTGCCCGGTCCGCGCCGTTCAACTGGGAGCTTCAAGTCCGATCCAAGGGCATTTGGGTGTCTCGCTTGCAGCTAACGGACGAGGCTTTCTTGGGGGCGCCGTTTCCGATTCCGCCTGCCGAAGAACAGGCGGCCATCGTCCGCTTCCTCGACCACGCGGACCGGCGGATTCGGCGCTACATCCGCGCCAAGCAGAAGCTGATCAAGCTGCTGGAGGAGCAGAAGCAGGCCATCATCCACCGCGCCGTCACCCGCGGCCTCGACCCCAACGTCCGCCTCAAGCCCTCCGGCGTGGAGTGGCTGGGGGATGTGCCGGAGCATTGGGAGGTACGGCGGCTCAAGGATGTAGCCGGCGTCCAGACTGGCTTGACCCTTGGCAAGGCTTACCTTGGATCGCCGACCGAGTCCTACCCGTACCTCCGAGTCGCAAACGTCCAAGTCGGACGAGTTGACTTGAGGCACGTCAAGCACATTGATGTGCCGGAACGCGAGGCCCTAGGGGCAATGCTTCGATCAGGTGACGTCCTCATGACCGAGGGCGGCGACATCGACAAGCTGGGACGAGGGTGCGTATGGCACGCTGAGATTCCTGTGTGCCTCCACCAAAACCATGTGTTCGCCGTCCGCTGCGATCGGTCCCTTCTGCTTCCGGAGTTTCTCGTAGGCCTGATGGCCTCACAGCATGGACGTGCATATTTCCAATTGACCGCAAAGCAGACCACAAATCTCGCGGCGACGAATAGCACAACGCTGCGCGCCTTCCCGATTCTCCGGCCGCCGCTTGATGAACAGCAGGCAATCATCGATGACATTGCGCGGCAGACCGTCGCTTTATCTAATGCAGTGAAGGATGCCCAACGCGAAATCTCCTTCCTCCGTGAATACCACACTCGCCTGATTGGCGACGTAGTGACCGGCAAGCTCGACGTGCGCGAGGCGGCGGCGCGGTTGCCCGAGGGCGCCGAGGAGTTCGAGCCGCTCGACGAAGCCGAGGTCGAGGGCGACGTGGAAGAAGGCGACGCCGGAGACAGCGACGGAGTACCCGAGGAGGCAGAGGCGTGAGCGAATGGGAGCAGATCGCGCTCATCGATCGGCTCCGCGCGCTGCCGACCGAGACGGAATGGTTCGAGTTCAAGCGCAACCGGCACGAACCCCAACAACTCGGCGAGTACCTGTCCGCGCTCGCCAACGCGGCCTGCCTGTCCGGTCAGCCGCGCGGCTATCTGGTGTTCGGCATCGACGACGCCACTCACGGCGTGGTCGGCACGGACTTCGATCCTTACACGGTGAAGGCCAAAGGGAATCAGGACTTGCTGCCATGGCTGGCCTCTGGTTTGCGGCCAAATACGGGCTTCGAGCCGCACGTCATCGCGCATCCCGACGGCCGCATCGTGCTGTTCGAGATCGGCCCGGCGAACGGCGAACCGGTCAACTTCTATGGCACGCCCTACATTCGCGTAGGCACCAGCAAGACCGAACTCCGCAACCATCCGGAAAAAGCCCGCGCGCTCTGGACGCGGGGCAGCGACTGGTCCGCAGAGGCGTGCGCGGCGGCAGCGCTGGCGGACCTAGACCCGGACGCCGTCGCCAAGGCGCGCGAGCAATTCGTCGTCAAGCATCCCGGCCAGGCGGCGGCCGTCGCGGATTGGGACAACTCGACCTTCCTGAACAAGGCCCGCGTCCTGAGGCAGGGTGCCGTGACGAACACGGCGCTGCTGCTCCTCGGGCGCCCCGAGTCGGCGACACTACTGTCGCCGGCGGTGGCCAAGATCTCGTGGATTCTCAAGGACGCAAACAACCACGAGCTCGATTACGAGCACTTCGGGCCGCCGTTCCTGCTGGTCGGCGATCGGCTGCTCAAGCGCATCCGCAATCTGATCGTGCGCGCGCTGCCGAGCGGCACGCTGTTTCCCCAGGAGATCGCGCAGTACGACCCCTGGGTGATCCGCGAGGCGCTGCACAACGCCATCGCGCACCAGGACTACCGCCGCCACGGGCGCATCGTCGTGGTCGAGTTCCCCGACCGGGTGCTGGTCACGAATGTCGGCGACTTCCTGCCCGGCGACGTCGAGACGGTGATTCGCCAGGACGCGCCGCAGGCCCTCTACCGCAATCCGTTCCTCGCTGATGCGATGGTCGAGCTGAACCTGATCGACACCCAGGGCGGCGGCATCAAGCGCATGTTCGAGACGCAGCGACGGCGCTGGTTTCCGCTGCCGGACTACGACCTGAGCGCGCCGGCTCTGGTGGCGGTGAGTCTGAGCGGTCGCATACTGGACGAGCGCTACACGCGCCTTTTGATGGAGCGAACCGACCTCGACCTTGGGCAGGTCATGCTGCTCGATCGGGTGCAGAAGGGCCAGCGGATCGGTCGTGACGAGCACCACCGCCTGAAGTCCGCGGGTCTGGTGGAGGGCCGCTATCCGAACCTGATCGTGGCGGGTGCGGTGGCAAGGGCGGCCGGCGAGGCGGGCCGGCACATCCGCGAGCGCGGCTTCAACAAGCAGTACTACCTCGATCTCATTCTGGCTCTGGTGCGCGAGCACCAGCCGGTGGATCGGAAGGACGTGGATCAGCTCCTGCTTACCAAGCTGCCGGACCGCCTCTCGCAGGAGCAGAAGCTACGCAAGGTCCACAACCTCCTGCAGGAACTCCGCCGAGCCGGCCTGATCGACAACCGCGGCAGTCGGTCGAAACCCCAGTGGGTGGCCGTCGAGCCGACGCCGGCTGAGGACGCGCCATGACTTGGCAAGGAATTCCGACCAGAAACGCGAATCACGGCGCGGTTTGTTGTCCGCAAGGCCTTTTGAAACAGGCACATAGGTCTTTGTTAGGACTTGTCGTGATGCGCCGGTCTAGCAAAGGTTTTAGCAAAGGAATGAACGAAGAGCGGATCCGGGGAATGGTCCGATGACCACCGACACCTCCGAGCGCGGCCTCGAGCGCCTGATCTGCACCGCGCTGACCGGCGCGCCCTGCGATCCGGGCGTGCCGGTCAACGTGGTGCAGCAGCGGCCGGCGACCTACGCCGCCGGCTGGATCTGCAGCGCGCCGGAGGACTACGACCGCGAGTACTGCGTCGACCTCGCGCAGCTCTCGGCCTTCCTGCGCGAAACGCAGCCGGAGGTGTGCGAGGCGCTTGACTTCGACCACGACGGGCCGACGCGGCGCAAGTTACTCGCGCGCCTTCAGGGCGAGATCAGCAAGCGCGGCACCATCGACGCGCTGCGCCATGGCCTGAAGCACGGACCGCATCACATCGACCTCTTCTACGGCACGCCCTCGCCGGGCAATGCCAAGGCGGCCGAGCGCTATGCCGCCAACCGCTTCAGCGTCACGCGGCAGTTGCGCTACAGCCGCGATGAGACGCAGCGCGCACTCGACCTGGGCCTGTTCATCAACGGCCTGCCGGCCGCCACCTTCGAGCTGAAGAACAGTCTGACCAAGCAGACGGTGGAGGACGCCGTCCAGCAGTACCAGCGCGACCGCGACCCGCGCGAGAAGCTCTTCGAGTTCGGGCGCTGTGCGGTGCACTTTGCGGTGGACGACCACGAGGTGCGCTTCTGCACGCACCTGAAGGGCAAGGGCTCGTGGTTCCTGCCGTTCAACCAGGGCTGGAACGACGGCGCGGGCAACCCGCCCAACCCGAACGGGCTGAAGACCGACTACCTGTGGAAGCGCATCCTCACCCGCGCGGGCCTGACGGACATCCTCGAGAACTACGCGCAGATCGTCGAAACCAAAGACGAGAAGACTGGCAAGAAGAAGGCGCTGCAGATCTGGCCGCGCTTCCATCAGCTCGACGTGGTGCGCCGGCTGCTTGCCGATGCGCAGGCCAACGGCGCGGGCCGGCGGTATCTGGTCCAGCACTCGGCCGGGAGTGGCAAGTCGAACTCGATTGCCTGGCTCGCGCACCAGCTCATCGGCCTGAATAAGGACGAGGCGACAGTGTTCGATTCGATCATTGTCGTGACGGACCGGCGCATCCTCGATCAGCAGATCCGCGACACGATCAAGCAGTTCGCGCAAGTGGGTGCCACGGTAGGGCACGCCGAGCATTCGGGCGACCTGCGCAAGTTCATCGCCGAGGGGAAGAAGATCATCATCACCACTGTGCAGAAGTTCCCTTTCATCCTGGACGAGATCGGCTCCGACCACCGGGGACGCAAGTTCGCGATTATCATCGACGAGGCGCATTCGAGCCAGGGCGGGCGTACGTCGGCGGCGGTGTCGATGGCGCTCTCCGCGGCGGGGACCGAGGACGACGACGAGACGCTGGAGGACAGGATCAACCAGCTGATGGAGGCCAAGAAGCTGTTGCCCAACGCCAGCTACTTCGCCTTCACCGCCACGCCGAAGAACAAGACGCTGGAGATCTTCGGCGAGCCGGACCCGCAGCTCGACGGCACGGTGAAGCATCGGCCGTTCCACAGCTACACGATGAAGCAGGCCATCCAGGAAGACTTCATCCTGGACGTGCTCAAGCACTATACGCCGGTCGACAGTTACTACAGGCTGGTCAAGAAAGTCGAGGGCGACCCGGAGTTCGACACCAAGCGGGCGAAGAAGAAGCTGCGCCGCTACGTCGAAAGCCACGACCACGCGATCCGGCTGAAGGCCGAGATCATGGTCGACCACTTCCACGAGCAGGTGCAGGCGCTGAACAAGATCGGCGGCGAAGCGCGGGCGATGGTCGTCACCAGTGGAATCGAGCGGGCGATCCAGTATTTCCATGCCATTCGCGACTACTTGGTCGATCGCAAGAGCCGCTACAGGGCGATCGTCGCCTTCTCCGGCGAGCACGACTACGGCGGCGCGAAGGTGACCGAGGCGTCGCTCAACGGCTTTCCGTCGAGCCAGATCGCCGACAAGATCCAGGAGGATCCGTACCGCTTCCTGATCTGCGCCGACAAGTTCCAGACCGGCTACGACGAGCCGCTGCTGCACACGATGTACGTCGACAAGCAGCTGTCGGGAATCAAGGCGGTGCAAACGCTGTCGCGCCTGAACCGCGCGCACCCGAAGAAGCACGACGTCTTTGTGCTCGACTTCATGAACGACGCCGACACGATCCAGCAGGCGTTCGCCGACTACTACCGCACGACGATCCTCGCGGAGGAGACAGACCCGAACAAGCTGCACGATCTGAAGGCGGCGCTCGATGGCTACCAGGTCTATGCCGCCGCGCAGGTGGACGAGTTCGCGGCGCTGTACCTCGGTGGTGCGGACCGCGACCGGCTCGACCCGGTCCTCGACGCCTGCGTGGCCGACTACCGCGAGCGGCTGGACGAGGACGGGCAGGTGAATTTCAAGGGCAAGGCCAAGGCGTTCCTGCGGACCTACGGTTTCCTGTCGTCGATCTTGCCCTACACGAATGCCGAGTGGGAGAAGCTCTCGATCTTCCTGACGTTTCTCGTGCCCAAACTGCCGGCGCCGGTCGAGGAGGACCTGTCCAAGGGCATCCTCGAGGCGATCGACATGGACAGCTACCGCGTCGAGAAGCGGGCGGCGGCCAAGATCCAGCTTTCCGATGCCGATGCCGAGATCGAGCCCGTGCCTACCACGGGCGGCGGCCGCAAGCCGGAACCCGAGCTGGACCGGCTCTCGAACATCCTCAAGGCGTTCAATGACCAGTTCGGCAACATCCCGTGGTCCGACGCCGACCGCGTGCACAAACTGATCACGGAAGAAATCCCAAACCGGGTGGCGGCCGACAAGGCGTATCAGAATGCGCGCCAGAACTCCGACAAGCAAAACGCGCGCATCGAGCACGACAAGGCGCTCGCGCGCGTGATGACCGCCGTGTTGAAGGACGACACGGAGCTGTTCAAGCAGTTCATGGACAACGAGTCGTTCAGGCGATGGCTCACGGACACGGTGTTTGGCCTCACCTATGACCAAGCTCAGGCTAACCGTTGAGTTCTACGCGGCGAGCGAATGCCAGCCGGAGCTGGCCCGCGAAACGCTGTGGACCAAGCAAATGTGGCTACAGGACTCGCGCAACAACAAGTCCTTCACGCTCAAGACCAACCCACTGAAGCGCGCTGACGTGGACAAGTTCGTGCGATCCTACAACCGTGCGCATCGGCGCGAGCGTAGGCAGGCGCGGTTCGACGAGGCAAGCCTGCCTCCCAATCCGCTGCTTGATTTCGGGGAGAGGGGATCAAGAGGGCGCTGGCGCGGTTACAAATACGAGGCGTTAAACGCGCTGGAAATCGTCGACGACCTTGATGCGGCACTTGAGCACTTCTGTTTAATAGCCTCGGACATTGCATCCGAAAGGGAGCGATCATAGCCATGTCTAAGCCTATTTGGAGGATTCGTGCCGCCGAGGGCAGTCAACTGGCCGGCGAGTTCCTGGAGAAAAAGATGGTGGCTATCGGATGGGGAGCTGTTGGCGACCTTCCCGCGCTGAAAGACCGAGCCGCTATCCCATTAATGTTTCTCGATTTCGATGATCTGGTGAAAGCCGTGGTCGAGTACTACGACAAGGTGGATATAGAGACTCAGCGGCTGCTGTCGCTGCGGAAGGTCTACTGGCCAGGGTAGATTTGAACGGACATGAAATTCTGGGTTGGCATAACCGACGGTGACTGGTTTGCTCATCTGTCTGCCCGCCGCCCGGACGAGGTGAATTTCTGGCAACCGGGTGCCAGGGCACCACGAACCATGGAGCCAGGATGGCCATTTCTATTCAAACTTCATTCGCCGAAGAATTTTATCGTTGGTGGCGGGTTCTTTATCCGATTCAGTCAGCTGCCCTGTTTCCTGGCTTGGGAGGCGTTCGGGGAGAAGAACGGCGCAACGAGCTTGCGAGAACTCATCGAGCGTGTGGCACGGTATCGCCATGCTCCACAGACCCCCGGTAGTGTGCTTGGTTGTAACATCCTCAACGCGCCATTCTTCTTCCTCGAGCACGAGTGGATTCCGATCCCGAAGAACTGGCCCGCAAACGTGCAACGAGGCATGACATACGACACGAACGAAAGCTATGGCCGTGCGTTGTGGGATGAGGTTGTGATGAGGCTTGAACAGTCCACGCTAGCAATAGCGGATGCGACTAAGGTCGCCGATAAGCCGCGGTTCGGGGCGCAGTACCTTACCCACGCACGCCTCGGACAGGGTGCATTTCGTGTGCTAGTCACCGACGCCTATCACCGGCGTTGCGCCGTGACAGGCGAGAAGACGCTTCCCGCGCTTGAGGCCGCTCATATTCAGGCACATTCGGCATTTGGGCCAAATCACGTCAATAATGGGCTGCTCCTTCGGGCGGACATTCATCGACTGTTCGATGATGGTTACGTGACTATCGACCGTGATTTGCGCTTCCTCGTTAGCAAACGTGTGCGAGAAGAGTTCGAGAATGGGCGGGAGTACTATCAGTTTCATGGTCGTCCACTCGTGAACCTCCCCGACGCTCCCGAAGAACGCCCGTCCGCGGCCTTCCTCGAATGGCACAACGGGCAGTTTCTTGGCAATTAATACCGGTTAGTCATGCGCTACTGGTGGGTGAACCAGAATCAGACCTTCCGCCAGGAGACGGAAGGCGGCTACCTTTGGTCGCCCAAGCGCAAGGCCAACGGCGACCGTAATCCCTATTATGAATTCATGCGGGAGGTTGCGCCGGGCGACCTGATTCTGTCGTTCCAGGATACTTTCATCCGGCGAATTGGGGTCGCGCAGTCCTATTGTTACGAATGCCCGAAACCCGCCGAGTTTGGCACAGCTGGACCGAACTGGGATCGCATCGGTTGGAAGGTGGACGTTCGTTATATCGACCCAATTGTGCAGATTCGGCCTGCCGACCACATGCGGCAAGTTTCGCCGCTGCTTCCATCGAAGTACTCGCCGTTGTCGTCCGATGGGCGGGGCTCTCAGGCGGTGTACCTGACCGCCATCCCGGCGCCGCTAATGACGGCGCTGGCCGACCTAATTGGTCCTCGACTCCGCGATCTGATGATGATGAGTGTTGTGATGGACGAGAACTTGCCGAATAGCCAGTCTGCCGTCGAATGGGAGGAGCACCTTGAGGTGGAGGTGGAAAACGACTCGCGACTATCCACGACCGACCGCTTACAACTGGTCCTGGTACGGCGCGGCCAGGGTCTGTTCAAGGATCGCGTCCGCACGGTAGAGCATGCGTGTCGAATTACAAAGGTAGAGCGGGTTGAGCATTTGCGCGCCAGCCATATCAGACCGTGGCGTGACGCGAGTAATGAGCAACGACTGGATGGTGAGAATGGACTGCTACTGACTCCGACCATCGATCATCTGTTCGACCGTGGATTTATCTCCTTCGAGAACGACGGCCGACTCTTAATATCGCCGTGCGCACACCGCGAATCGCTAACCCGTATGGGGATAACAGTGGACCGTCCAGTGTCCGTAGGCACCTTCTCGGAGGGGCAGCGCAAATTCCTAGACTTCCATCGTAACGATGTCTTCCTGGAGGCCCGAGTTAATATCGACTAGCGGTCACAGCAGACTCGGCGGTGCGGAAGGACGTTTAGGTCAACGGAATAGAAGGTTGGGAGAAATGAGCAGGCGAAGATCCGGCTTACTCGATGATTTGCTCGATATTGCGTCAGCGCTCCCGTGGTGGGTGGATTGCGTGTTGGCGGCGGTGGCGTACTTGGTCTTACACCACATCTCCTTAAAGAAGGTGCCCGTCACATCGGCGCCTGGTCAGCTGGGCGAGGCGATGGCGCAGACGTTCGGGGTAACCCTGGCATCTATTGGCCAGTACGTTATCCCAGCTATCTTTCTCGTGGGCGCAGTTATCTCCGTGTCCCGGAGGATAAAACGAGAAGGACTTCTGTCGCGTGTGACCGCAAAGTCCCTTCCGGCGATTAGTGAGGAGATTACGTGGCGCGAGTTCGAGATGCTGGTTGGTGAGTTCTATCGAACTAAGGGCTACCGGGTCGAGGAAAGAGGTGGTGCCGGCTCTGATGGTGGCGTAGATCTCGTCCTTCGCTCCGACACAGAGACCGTACTGGTTCAGTGTAAGCACTGGAACGCCCGTACGGTTGGCATCAAGGTACTTCGCGAGCTTTACGGCGTCCTCGTCTCGGAAGGCGCATCGCGCGCGGTCCTGATAACGTCAGGACAGGTATCAGAGGAAGCAGCTGCTTTCTGCCGCGATAAGCCCTTTGAATCGCCCCGGGTTTTGAGGAGGCTTCAACTCTTGAGAGAATGGAGCCATGAACAAGTCAAACAAGTTTTCACCTGAGGTCCGTGAGCGTGCGGTTCGGATGGTGCAGGAGCATCGCGCAGAGT
>JAJVIQ010000028.1 GCA_022071965.1 Gammaproteobacteria bacterium | reverse complement strand
CCTGTCGATCGCACTACTGGATCAGACGTAACAGGGTTCACTGGGCCGGGCAGATGTCCCGGGATCGGATCGAGGCAGGCCGGGCCCACGATCGCGCGGCAAAAGCTCGGTACTACGGTGCCCCGACGCCGTCGGCGCCGAACTCCGGTCCAACGCGTCCTTCCGATAGGCCACCGCCAACAGGGGCCGATTTCCGTAATCGTGACGGGCGTGGCCTGTGGGCGAAGCTCATTGCCTGGTTGAAGTCTCCCAGCTGACCTGCACGCATCTGCTGTGTCCGTGCCGGAGCCGTTGTCGGCGGTCAGGCTTGGGGGCGAACAACGGAATGAAGTCGCCATACGAATTTGGGCAACGCCACACGCTCTGGCGTCGCCGCGTCTACATGTGCTTCTTGTAGTACGCCCACTGCACACTCGCCAGGACGCCGGTCAGCAGCGCGCCCAGCGCCACGCACAGCTCCCACCGCACCGGCCCCGGCCAGAGCAACGCGCCGACACCGCCCAGCCCCAGCACGGCCACCTGCAGGTACTTGGCCCGGTGGTACAGGCCGGCCGACTCGCGTCCGCCGCAGGCCCGGCGGATCGCACGCTGGGTGAAGCCGTCGGCGGCGCCGACGGCGTAGAGAAGCAGGAGCAGCGGCGCGAACCGCGCCAGGGTCGCCGCGCGCACGCCGAGCAGTTGGGTGCCGACCATCGCCGCCTCGATGCTCTCCCGGTGCGACACGTAGCTGCGCCGCATGACCGTGTCCGGGATCGACAGGGCCGCCCCGTTGGCGAACTGCACGCCCATGTCGTGGATGCCAGTGGCTTCGAACACGATCGAGTACAGCGCGTTGGCCGGCGCGGTGATGGCGCCGGCGCCGGCACCCTGCCAGGCGGCAAGCGCCACGCCCTGCTCGAGGTCGTGCGCGAGCAGTTCGCGCAGGCGCTCGATCCCCTGCGGCCAGACCTTGAACACGAACGTCCAGTCGAGAATCCAGGCGCACAGCAGGAGCGCGGCCAGCCCCAGCGCCAGCGACAAGGCCAGCTTCAGCGGGCTCAGCAGCACGCCCGCCAGGGCCCCGTCGTGAAACGCCGCGTTCCTAGACGACACGCCGCTCCTCCGCCTCGGCTCTTTCGTCCAGGCAATTCCACGGTCCGTCGAGCCGCGCTCTCAGCGTCGTCCCGATCGCCGCCAGGCTCGCCGGCATCAGCGGATCGCTTGCGGCCGAGGGCAGCGGCATGCGGATCTTGTGCAGCTGGCCGCCGTGAATGAGCGCGAAGGCCTCGCCTTTCGGCAGCTGCACCAGGTCGGTCGGTTCGAGCATTCGGACCGTCTCCGGCGCGATGCGCTCCTCGTTGCGGCTGGCGAAGTCCGCAAAGTCGATCGGATCGTTGGTGTCGGAGACCGACGACGACACGACGGTCGAGACGACGTGTACCTCGGGCAGCTGGCTGGTCAGCAGCTCGGCCGTGGCCACCTCCTTCACCCGCAGCATGATCAGCGTGTTGAAGTTGCCGGCGATCTGCCCGGCCTTGGCGGGCGAGCCGATGCGCGCCTCCACGTCCGACCAGGTCTGTGTGTAGGCCGTCACCTGAAACCCCGCCCCGCCCGCCTTGTTGAGCAGCGGGATGAACTCGTCGCCGATCAGCTCGTTGAACTCGTCGGCGTGGATCGCGATCCGCCGCGGCTTGACCTCGCCGGGCAGTCCGCGACCGGTGCCGAACTTGTAGAGGCTGCCGGCCACGCTGGTGAGGTCGGCGAACATCGAGTTGCCCACCGCCGCGGCCACTTCGTAGTCGGACAGCGCGTCGAGCCCGACGTAGACGATGCCACCCAGGTGGATCACCGAGGTCCAGTCGAACACCGGGCGCCAGTCGGTCGGATCGTCGAGCTCGGGCGAGAGCAGCGAGGCCGTGCGTCCGGTGGTGAGCTTCTCCATCAGCGGCAGCAGCGACGCCACCAGCTTGTCGAAGTGACTCTTCTCGTAGTTGAGCGTCGAGGCGAGCGCGTGGGCGATTGGGTCGTAGAGCATCTTGCGCCGCGCGTACTCCACCAGGCTGACCGCCCGCGCGCCGCGCGACTGCAGGCCCTTGTCGAGGTTCTTCTTGTCGATGGCGAGCGACCGCAGCTCCTCGCGCCAGCCTGAAGCGGCGGGCTCGCGGTCGAGCCAGTACTCGAAGTAGTCGATCAGCAGCGGCTCGACGTCGGACGCGTAGCGGTTGATCTCCTGGTAGTCGGGCTTGCGACCGAGCGCCACGAGCGCGCGGGCCATCACGTTCACGAAGCGCCAGACGAACTCCTTGAACGCCGCCGACTGTCCCTCCGAGGGCAGCTGGCCGGCGATGCGGGTGGCGACCTCCTCAAGACGCCATTGGCCCGGTGGGCATGAAGACGCCCCTTCTGCGGCGCCCTCTCGCCGTTGCATGGTCAGAAGAAGGACCGGCCACGGCTGAGTGTTCAGGTCGATCTGAAGGTTGGCCCTCCATGTGACCCGACACTCTTCAGCGGAAATCCGTACCCCAAGAAACAGACCCGAGTGGCAGCCGATTCTCCCGATCGATCTCGATAGACACGGCTCGCCCGGAAGAGCGCTACTCCCACTCGATGGTCGCGGGCGGCTTGCCGGAGATGTCGTAGACCACGCGCGAGATGCCGGCGACCTCGTTGATGATGCGCCGGGAGAGGTGATCGAGCAGCTCGTAGGGCAGGTGCGCCCAGCGGGCGGTCATGAAGTCGACGGTCTCCACGGCGCGCAGGGCGATCACGTGGGCGTAGTTGCGCTGGTCGCCGGTCACCCCGACCGACTTCACCGGGAGGAACACGGCGAAGGCCTGGCTCACCTTGTCGTAGAGATCCTGCCTGCGCAGCTCCTCGATGAAGATGGCGTCGGCGCGGCGCAGCATCTCGGCGTATTCCTTCCGCACCTCGCCGAGGATGCGCACGCCCAGGCCGGGTCCGGGGAACGGGTGGCGGTAGACCATCTCGTAGGGCAGGCCGAGCTCCAGGCCCAGCCTGCGCACCTCGTCCTTGAACAGCTCGCGCAGGGGCTCGACCAGCTGCATGCGCATCTGCGAGGGCAGGCCGGCGACGTTGTGATGCGACTTGATGACGTGCGCCTTGCCGGTCCTGCTGCCGGCGGATTCGATGACATCCGGGTAGATCGTGCCCTGCGCGAGGTACTGCACGTCGGTGAGCCTCGCCGCCTGCTCTTCGAAGACCTCGATGAAAAGGCCGCCGATGGCCTTGCGCTTGGCCTCCGGGTCTTCCACCCCTTGGAGAGCGCCGAGGAAACGCTGCTCGGCATCCACGCGGATCACGCGCACCCCCATGTGCTGGCCGAAGGTCGCCATCACCTGGTCGCCCTCGTGCAGCCTGAGCAGGCCGGTGTCGACGAACACGCAGGTGAGCTGATCACCCACCGCCCTGTGCAGGAGCGCGGCGACCACCGAGGAATCGACACCGCCGGACAGCCCCAGCAGCACCTTGCCCGGACCAACCTGCGCACGCACGCGGGCGATGCTGTCGTCGATGATGTTCGCGGTCGTCCACGTGGACCCGCAGCCGCACAGGTCGTGCACGAAGCGGGAAAGTATGCGCATGCCCTGGCGGGTGTGCGTGACCTCGGAGTGAAACTGCAACGCGTAGAAACTGCGGTCCTCGTCGGCCATCCCGGCGATGGGACAGGTGCCGGTGGAGGCGATCACCTTGAATCCGGGCGGCATATCGACGACCTGATCGCCGTGGCTCATCCACACGTCGAGCAGGCCGTGCCCCTCGTCGTTGGTGCGGTCCTCGATGCTGGTGAGCAGGCGCGAATGCCCGCGCGCGCGCACCTCCGCGTAACCGAACTCGCGCTGCTCGACCGATTGCACGCGCCCGCCGAGCTGTGCGGCCATGGTCTGCATGCCGTAGCAGATGCCGAGCACCGGCACGCCCAGATCGAAAACGACGCGCGGCGCGCGCACCTCGTTCGCCACGGTCACCGACTCCGGGCCGCCGGAAAGGATGATCCCCTTCGGCCGGAATTCACGGATCGCCGCCTCGTCCATGTCGAAGGCGTGCAGCTCGCAATAGACTCCGGCCTCGCGGACCCGGCGCGCGATGAGCTGCGTGTACTGCGACCCGAAATCGAGTATGAGGATGCGATCGGCGTGGATGTCGGTCATGTCGATGACCCGTGATCCGGTGTTCCCGGGCGGCGATCGGTGATGCGTGACGGGGCCGGGTCCGCGGCCGCCGGCGCGCGCCGACACGCGATCATTGGCGGCCGCCAGTCGCCCACCGGTCACCAGACGGCATCATGATTCGAGGGGTGCCACTCACTCCATCCGGTAGTTGGGTGCTTCCTTGGTGATCTGCACGTCGTGCACGTGCGACTCGCGCATGCCGGCGAGCGATACGCGCATGAACTCCGGCCGGTTGCGGAACTCCTCCATGTTGGCGCAGCCCGTGTAGCCCATGGCGGCGCGGATGCCGCCCATCATCTGGTGCACGATGGCGGTCATCGGTCCCTTGTAGGGTACACGGCCCTCGATGCCCTCCGGCACCAGCTTCTCGATCTCGCCGGCCTCCTGGAAATAGCGATCCGCCGAGCCGTGCTGCTGCGTCATCGCGCCGAGCGATCCCATGCCGCGATAGGCCTTGTAGGTGCGGCCCTGGAAGAGCTCGACCTCGCCCGGCGCCTCCTCCGTGCCGGCGAACAGTCCGCCGATCATCACTGCATGGGCGCCGGCGACCAGGGCCTTGGCGATGTCGCCGGAATAGCGGATGCCGCCATCGGCGATGAGGGGCACGTCGGTGCCCTTCAGCGCCTCGGCCACCGCGGCCACCGCCGTGATCTGCGGGACGCCGACGCCGGTCACGATGCGCGTCGTGCAGATCGATCCCGGCCCGATGCCAACCTTCACCGCGTCGGCGCCGGCCTCGGCCAGCGCCCTGGCCGCCTCGCCGGTGGCGATGTTGCCGCCGATGACCTGCGTGTCGGGAAACTTCTGCTTCACCCAGCGCACCGTGTCGAGCACGCCCTGGGAATGGCCGTGGGCGGTGTCGACGACGATGACGTCGACGTTGGACTTCACCAGCATCTCCACGCGCTCGTGCGTGCCCTTGCCCGTTCCGACCGCGGCGCCCACGCGCAGGCGCTCCTGGTCGTCCTTGCAGGCGTTCGGATACTCCTTGGCCTTCTGCATGTCCTTGACGGTCACCAGGCCGCGCAGCTGGAACCTGTCGTTGACCACGAGCACCTTCTCGATGCGATGCTTGTGCAGCAGCCCGATGACCTCCTCGCGGCTGGCGCCCTCCCTGACCGTCACCAGCTTCTGCTTCGGCGTCATGATGCTGGCGACCGGATGGTCGTAATGCGTTTCGAAGCGCAGATCGCGCGCGGTGACGATCCCGACGAGATCCTCGCCGTCGACGACGGGTACACCGGAGATCTTGCGCGCGTGGGTGAGTTGCAGCACCTCGCCGATGCTCATCGTCGGCGGAACGCTGATCGGATTCTGGATGATGCCGCTCTCGTATTTCTTCACCCGCCGGACCTCGCGCGCCTGCTCCTCGGCGCTCAGGTTCTTGTGGACGATGCCGATGCCGCCCTCCTGGGCGAGCGCGATCGCCAGGCGCGATTCGGTGACCGTGTCCATGGCTGCGGACATCAACGGGATGTTCAGCCGGATGGCGCGGGTGAGCTGCGTGCCCAGATCCGCCTCGCGCGGCAGGACCCTGGAATACGCGGGCAGCAGCAGTACGTCGTCGAAGGTTAAGGCTTCACCGGCCAGGCGCATGGCAGTCTTTCGCTCTCGCAACGGGAGGCGGGCAATTATATATGCATCCAACGCACCGCGGTATGCGCCTGCACGGGCCGGATTCCCGTATCATTCCGCCATGAAGACGACGAACCAGTTGCCCATGGATCTCGCTCCGCGGCGCGACGTCTACACCATCTCGCGCCTGAATCGCGAGGCCCGCGCGCTGCTGGAGGGGCGGTTCCCGCTCATCTGGATAGAGGGGGAGGTGTCGAACTTCGCCCGCCCCGGATCCGGGCACTGGTATTTCACGCTGAAGGACCCACAGGCGCAGGTCCGCTGCGCGATGTTCCGGCAGAACAACATGCGTCTGAAGTTCCTTCCTCAGGACGGCATGCACATCCTCGCTCGCGCGCGGGTGAGCCTCTACGAGGGCCGCGGGGAATTTCAGCTCGTCGTCGAGCACGCCGAGCCGGCCGGCGAAGGCCTGCTGCGGATGCAGTTCGAGGCGCTGAAGAGGAAGCTCGCCGCCGAGGGCCTGTTCGAGGACGCGCACAAGCAGCCGCTGCCCCTGCATCCCCGCACGGTCGGCGTCATCACCTCGCCCACCGGGGCGGCCATCCGCGACATCCTGAGCGTACTGCGACGGCGGGCGCCGCACCTCGGTGTCATCGTCTACCCGGTGCCGGTGCAGGGCGCGGCGGCTGCGCCGCAGATTGCCGCCATGATCGACACCGCCGATGCGCGCCAGGAATGCGACGTGTTCCTGCTGGCGCGCGGCGGCGGCTCGCTCGAGGACCTCTGGCCGTTCAACGAGGAGGTCGTCGCGCGCGCCATCCATGCCTGCCGCACGCCGATCGTCAGCGGCGTCGGACACGAGATCGATTTCACCATCGCCGACTTCGTGGCCGACGTGCGCGCTCCGACACCCTCGGCGAGCGCCGAGCTCGTCAGCCCCGACCGGCGCGAGCTGCTGGCGCGGCTCCGCGGGCTGGAATCGCGGCTCATCCAGCTCACCGGCGCACTGCTCGCCCGCCAGCATGAGCGTATGGCGTGGCTGTCGCGGCGAGTGGTACATCCGGGACGACGTCTGCAGGAGCTGGCGCAGCGGCTCGACGATGTGTACGCGCGCATGGGCAGCGCGGCGCAGTCGCTGATGCATCGACGCCATGTCGAGCTGGCACGGCTCTCCTCGCGCCTGGCGGCGCTGAGCCCCGCGCAGCGACTCATATACCTGCGCGGGCAGCTCGCGCAATGGCGCCTGCGCCTCGTGCAGACGATGCGCAATCGCCTGCAGCAGGAGGCGGCGCGCCTGCAGCCGGCGATCAGGGCCTTGCATGCAGTGAGTCCGCTCGCCACGCTCGAGCGCGGCTACGCCATCGTCGCCGATGCACGGGCGCGTATCCTGCGCGATGCCGGCGCGGCGCGGATCGGCGATCGGGTCACGGCCCGCCTCGCGCACGGTCGCCTGAAATGCACGGTGGAGGAGATCTTTCCCGGGGAGCGGCCGGCCGACGTTACACCGAAACCCGATGCGTAGCCGAGTCGGGACCGGTTCACTCGCCACGCTCGCGCTGGCGACCGTGTTTTCGGTCTCAGCAGGCGCGACGGATCCGCCGCAGCAGGCCGGCAGCGCAGCGTCCCCACTGCCGCCCGGGTCGAATGTGCCGGGCGGCTTCGTGGTCGTGCCGCTGGAGGCGGTCGGGGCGGATCGCCCGACCGCCACCTTCAACGGCCGCCGCGTGCTCGTGATCTCCGACAGCGAGCGCTACGCGGCAATCGTCGGGATACCACTCAGGGCCACGCCCGGGGAACAGCGTATCGCTGCGCGCGGCGCCACGCGGAAAAGCTACTCCTTCCGGGTCGAGCCGAAACGATATGCCGAGCAGCGCCTCACGATCACCGATACGCGCAAGGTCAACCCCGACTCCGTGGACCAGGTGCGCATTGCCCGGGAGACAAAGCGCATCGCCGCGGTGAAGGCGCACTGGGGCGAGGAGGAGCCCGATTCGCTGTGGCTGGATCTGCCGGTGCGGGGGCGCTTCAGCAGCCCCTTCGGCCTGCGCCGGTTCTTCAACGATCAGGAACGCAACCCGCATTCCGGTCTCGACATCGCCATCGGCGCGGGCACGCCGGTGCTCGCCGCGGCCGCCGGTACGGTGATCGATACGGGAGATTACTTCTTCAACGGCAGGACGGTATTCATCGATCACGGCCAGGGATTCCTGACCATGTACTGCCACTTGAGCAAGATCCGCGTGCACACCGGCGACCGGGTCGCCCGCGGTGAGCGCATCGCCCTGTCGGGCATGACCGGCCGTGCCACCGGTCCGCACCTGCACCTCTCCGTCGTCCTCAACGGCACCATGGTCGATCCGGTACTCTTCCTGCCGTTGGCATCCGCGCCGCCGAAGGCCGAGGCGAGATAGAGGGCTGCCGGCCCGCCGGACGCGGGCACCGCGGCGAGACCCCGGTACCGCCACCGGGGAAGACGGTCAGCCGACGATGCCTCCGGCCTGAAGGTCGGCGTGATACGAGGAGCGAACCATGGGTGCGCTGGCGACATTGGCGAAACCCAGTGTGCGCGCGTACTCGCCGAGCCCGGCGAACTCCTCCGGGTGAACGTAGCGAACGACCGGCAGGTGCGCCCGGCTGGGTTGAAGGTACTGTCCCAGGGTCAACATGTCGCAGCCGTGCGCGCGCAGGTCCCGCAGGGTCTCCTTCACTTCAGCGATCTCCTCGCCCAGCCCCAGCATCAATCCGGATTTGGTCGGTATCGGGACCTGCTCTTCCTTGACGCGCTGCAGGAGCCTCAGGGACCAGGCGTAATCGGCCCCCGGGCGCGCCTGCCGATACAGCCGCGGCACGGTCTCGAGGTTGTGATTGAAGACATCCGGAGGCGCGCCGCGCAGCGCCGCCAGCGCGGCATCCATGCGACCGCGGAAATCGGGGGTCAGGATCTCGATGCGGATGCCCGGGCTGGCGGCGCGCACGGCCGCGATGCAGGCGGCGAAGTGACCGCCGCCGCCGTCGCGAAGATCGTCGCGGTCGACGGAGGTGATGACGACATAACGCAGAGCCATCTTCGCCACGGTCTCGGCGAGTCGCGCGGGCTCCTCCGCGTCGAGCGGCAGCGGCCTGCCGTGCGCCACGTCGCAAAAGGGACAACGGCGGGTGCAGATGTCACCCATGATCATGAAGGTGGCGGTCCCGTGCGCGAAGCATTCCCCGAGATTCGGGCAGGCGGCCTCTTCGCATACCGTGTGCAGGTTCTGGGCGCGCAGCAGCTGCTTGAGGGCGATCACCCTGGGGTCGGTGGGAGCCCGCGCGCGGATCCAATCCGGTTTGCGCGGCAGTGGTCCGCTCGTGGCGACCACCTTGACGGGGATGCGGGCGACCTTCTCCGCGCCGCGCATCGCGCGCCCCGGTTCTCTACCCGTCGCTGTCCTCTCGGTCATGCGCTCCCCCTATGCGGCCCCGCTCATTATGACGGATGCAACCTCCGGACCGGCCGATTCCATCACGCCCAGACCAAGGCTCCGGTCGAGCGCTCGCAGCAGGCGTTCGCCGAATTCCGGCACGCCGATCCGCACCCCCTGATCGCCCAGGCTGCCCACCCGCAGGCCCGCGTAACCGCATGGATTGATGCGCGTGAAGGGCTCGAGATCCATATCCACGTTGACGGCAAGCCCGTGATAGCAGCATCCGCGGCGCACACGAAAGCCCAGAGCCGCAATCTTGGCGTCCCGCGCATACACGCCCGGGGCGCCCTGACGCCTCGAGGCCGCCACGCCGAGCCCCGCGAGCGCATCGATCGCGGCCTGCTCGGTGCGCCGGACGAGGTCCTTCACCCCAAGTCCATGACGCTTCAGATCGAGCAGCAGATAGGCCACCATCTGGCCCGGCCCGTGGTATGTCACCTGGCCGCCGCGATCGCTGCGCACGACGGGAATTCCGCGCGCGTCCAGGATGTGCTCCGGGCGCCCCGCCAGCCCCAGCGTATACACCGGCGGATGCTCCAGCAGCCAGACCTCGTCCTCGTGTTCCGCGCCTCGGGCGTCCGTATATGCATGCATCGCCCGCCAGACCGGTTCGTAGTCCTGCAGGCCGAGCCGTCGCACGATGGTCTTCATAGCACCATCACGATACGCGCCTCGCTGGTCAGATCGCGATAAATGGCGTCGAGCTGGCTGCGGCTCTTGGCCTCGATGGTCACGGTGACGGATATGAAGCGTCCGGCGCGGCTCTCGCGCGAGCGCAGGGCGCCCTCGCCAAGGTCGCCAACGTGGCGGCGCACGATCTGGGCGACGAAGGCATCGAAGTCCTCGGCCCAGTAGCCCATCACCTTGATGGGAAACCGGCAGGGAAAGACCATGGCCGATTCGCGGCGCTCATTCATGTCATCGGTCTCCGTTTGCCTGCATGCTGCCGCGAGGCGGTCGTGACCGGCACCCGGTAGCCGCGGCCTGTGCGCCCCGCTCAGTGCGCGACCGCCGCCCAAGCGCCGCGTTCGCACGCAGGTGCTGAACATGATGCCAGAATCGCCACGGCAATCAGAGTGAAGCGTCGCCTGTGTCACAGTACGCGTGGCGCCGGGATAGTAAACAAGACCTTTCACTTCATGTTATCGTAGTAACCACGCGGTTATCCGATACCGCGAACCGGATCGTCCAACACCAGCGATGGCCTGTAGGCAGAGGCGCGCGTAAGCGTACAAATCCCAACGAGACCCCGACGAAACAATAACTTAGATATTGGGCGACCGGAAGATGATCACCGCGGCGAACGCCGGCGGAGACATCGACCAAGTTAGTCGGGGACTGAGTGCATGTTACCGGCAGCAGGATGCGGTCGGACGCAGGGTGTCTCGACGACCCGCGTCCTCCTCATGCATCCGTGCCCGTCGCGACGGCCCCGGGCCGGCCGCGCCGCGGGAGGATATGCCCCCGGGTGGGCTTGGTCGGCCGGATAGTCCGACTCCAGCTTGTTCACGATAGGGAGATCGGGACTGGAATGTAGGAGTGCGCAGGATGTTGGATACAGAGTTTTGCCGGCAGATCCTCAAGCTGCCGGAACCATGGGTGGTCGAGGACGTGCGCGTGGACAAGCCCTCCAACCGCATCGACGTCCGGATCGGCATGCCCAGGCCCAAGCGCTCCCTCTTCGCTCGCCAGGCAACCTGTCCGCGCTGCCATCGCGCCCTCCCCAAGACGGATGGCGGTCAGCGCGTCCTCAGGCACCTCAACATCGGTGAGATGCGCACCTACCTGACCGTGCCGGCCGCAGCGGCGGAGGGAGGCGCGAACGACTGCGGATGCCGGCGGGCGTGGAACAATCCGGGGTCGCGCTTCACCCAGGAGATGGAACGCCAGGTCGTCGATGGCCTGCATCTGCTGCGCTCGATCGATGCCGTCGCCAAGCTCTTCCTGGTCAACGCGGCCGACGTCCGCGAGATCAATGCACAGCACCGCATCATCGATTTCGACAAACCCGCGCCCACTCACGCCGTCGCCTACGCCCAGGCGCACTTCAATGACGGCGGACTGGAGGTGGCCTACATCGATGAGGAGGAATACCACACCGAGCCCGCCGCCCCGAGACCCGCGCCTCCCAGGGAAAACCACGACGCCGTGCCGCCGGAATCCGATCCGGCATGGCAGCATCTCATCGATCATTCCGCGCACGCCGGCCTGCAGTCGTTGGGCCTGAAGATGCTGCTCGAGCAGATCCGGCTCAGCGTCACCGGCAATCCCTCCGAGACCGCACGCCTGGCGGCCGCCCGTATCCTGCGGCAGTACTTCGTCAAGCACTGGCGCCGCAGCCAGGCGGAGCTCGCGTCGCTGCTGAGCGAGGCGCGCGCGAAACCGGGCGCGCAGCCGGCCCAGGCGCCGGCCAGGCCGCTCATCGAGCCGCCGCCGGAGTCGGACCCGGGCTGGCAGTATCTCATCGAGGGTCGCATACCGGTTCACGCCGATACCATAGGACTGAAGATGCTGATCGAGCGCCTGCGACTGACGCTGGGCTCGCGCCCTGCCCCCGAAAGCCGCATCGCCGGTGCCCGCATCCTGCGCGAGTTCTTCGTCAAGCATCGCGCCCGTCATCAGAGTGAGCTGGCACAGGTGATCGCGGCTGGCAAGGCGCACATGCAGCGCACGGCGCCGGCGGCACGCCCGCAGACCGCGGCCGCCGTAGGTGTGCCGCCCGAGGCGGCACGCTGCTGGCAACTGTTGATCGACGGTCAGCTGGAGATCCAGAGTTCCGCCGTGGGACTGACCATGCTGCTGGAGCGCATCCGGCTGACGATAGGTCGCGTGCCGTCCCCCGCCGCACGGCTCGCCGCGGCCCGGGTATTGCGCCAGTATTTCGAGAAGTACCGTAGCCGCCACGAGGCGGAGCTGAGGCTCCTGGTCGCCGAGGACGTGCTCTACCGTCCGGAGGCGGGCGGCCAGGTGGTGGAGTTCGTCGAGGTGCCGCCGGAGAACCATCCGAGCTGGGACAAGCTGATACGCGGCGAACTGCAGATCCGCACCGAGGCGCTGGGTCTGAAGATGCTGCTGGAGCGGGTGCGCCTGTCGCTGGGTTCGGAACCCACGGACGCACTGCGACTCGCCGCCGCGCGCGTGCTGCGGCAGTATTTCATCAAGCATCGCAGCCGCCACCGCGCCGAACTCGAGCAGCTCAAGGCGGCCTAGGGAAAGGAGGCCTCATGTTCGGGATCACCAGCCCGCAGTCCGCGAACACACCCCTTGCCAGCGTCAGCGGCCGCCTCGTCACGGTCGCGGAAGCCGCGGCCGCCATCCGTCAGGGACGGGTGCTCTGGATCGGCGGCGACGAGACGCTGTTGCGTCAGCTTCCCACCGGCCAGTGGATAGGCGGCTCGATCCCCTACTTCGTCGCACAGAACGGCGGGGAAACAACGCGCGAGCAGGTGTTCTGCTCGGAACTGCCGCCCAGCATCGCCACGGGCATGGACATACGCTTCTACGATCTGGACACCATCGGCCGCATCGCCGTCGAGGCGCCGGAGAACGGCTTCACCATCCTTCTGATTCCGGCCACCAGCGCCCTGCATCTGAGCTACGCACAGAATGCGCCCGGCTACGAGGAGATGTTCCTGAAGCCGATCGCCGGCTGGGTCACGGGTGTGCATCTCGACGACCTCGGCCGGTCGCATCCCGTCGTATACAACGGCAGGACCGGCGAGGCCTCGCGCGAACGCGGACTGGCCATGCACGTCGCGCTGCGTCCGGAGAAGATCGCCCAGGTCGGCATCGTGAACACCTTCAGGCAGGGCAGCGGCGACACGCTGGTCTTTCCCGAGACCGCCTTCGCCGCCCACCGCTGCGAGGTCAACGGCGTGGAACGCAATTTCGCCGAGTATGTGCGCGAACAGAAGATCGACCAGCGCCTGCCGCTGGTGGCGGACTACTCGGGCACGATGATCAACGTCGGATTGCAGCGCGTCGACGAGCGCGGCGACGAGGTGTCGTTCTACGCACCGGTCTTCAAGGGTATCCGCTACCGGTTTGCCTCGCCGGTGGAGAATTACGTCGAGGCATTTCAGTCGGCGATTCCGAAGCTGGATCAGCCGGTTGTGTTCAGCTGCAACTGTGTCCTGAACTACCTGTACTCGGAACTGGAAGGCAAGCACACTGCGCACATGACCGGTCCGATGACCTTCGGCGAGATTGCCTACCAGCTTCTGAACCAGACGATGGTCTACCTGACCGTCGAGGATGCGTGAGCGTGAGCGCCAGCCCCGAGAACGTAGGCTCGCCCCCTTTTGATGCCGGTCCGCTCCCGCCCCGACCCATATCCCTGTCGATGATCGGCGTCAGTGCCGATGACCGGCGCCAGCTCCTCGATGCGTTCGAGGAGATCCCTGACGACCGCATCCTCTACCGGCCGGTCGCGCTGCATCAGCGCCCCGATATTCTGCTCGTCAACGCCGATGACGCCCGCTCTCTGGCCACCTGGGTGCGCTACCGCAACTATGCCCGCCAGCTGGGCGCGGAACCGCCGAGCGTCGTCATCTCCGGCGATCGAACGTTCGACACGGCACATTATCAACTCACCAGTCCGCTCGACGGCCGCGCCGCGCTGCGGCTCTTCAATCGAATCGTCAGCGAACGCCTGACGGTGAAGGAGATCGAGGCCCCACAGCGTCCGCCGCTGTCGGTGGTCTACTCGCCGCCGCTCGAGGAAACCGCGCTGCCGCCGCGTCTGCTCGACATGAACCCCTCGGCCGACGAATCCCTGCCGCTTGTCTCGGCCGCCAACGACATGGTCGCGCCCGACGTCGATCTGAACGTAGCGGCGGTGCGCGCCCTGGTCATCGACGATAGCCTGCCGGTTCGCATCCAGATGAAGCAGGCGCTGCACCCGCTGGGCTGGCAGGTGGACTTCGCCGAGAGCGGCGAGAAGGCGCTGCCATTCCTGGACAACAACGACTACAACATCATCTTCGTGGACACGATCATGCCCAACATGGACGGTTACGAAGTCTGCCGTTACGCGAAGGCGGGGCGCGCGAAGGAGGTGCCCGTGGTGATGCTGACCAGCGTCTCCAGCCCGGCTGATCGGGTCCGGGGGAAGCTCGCTGGATGCGACACCTACCTGATCAAGCCCGTCACTCCGCAGGTCCTGCGCCAGCTGCTGGAGCAGTATCTCTCGGTGCGCTAGGCGAACCGGCGCGATGGCGGCAGGGCGCATCGTGAAGCTCGCGCATCATCTCCGCGGCCCGGACCCCTGCGCAGCCGTCGCCGCATCCGGGATCTTCGCATGAGCGCCGCCGATGCCGGATTGCTCCTGGCGGCGGAGGTACAGGGCCCCGCACGCAGGGAACGCCGGTTCGGCTTTCGCATCGGAGGCACGGGATTTCTCGTGCCGGCCGGCGTGGCGAGCGAAATCGTGCAGAATCCCGTCATCCATCGCATGCCCTGGCGGGCGCCGCAAATGCGGGGACTCGTCAGTCACCGCGGCAACGTGGTGCCGGTGTTCGACCTGTCCGCTCTGTTTCACACCGTGGTGCGCAGTGAACCCGGCGCCTACCTCCTGATACTCGACTGCGGCGAGCGGGCGGGCGGAGTCTTCGTCGACACCTTGCCGACCATGCTGGTCTGCGAGGCCGACGAGCATCCCGATTTCAGCGACCTGCCTTCACCGCTGTCCGATACCATGCAGGGCACCCGCGTCGCCGCAGGCGAGCGCTGGTTCGACCTGGATCACATGGCGTTGTTCTCTGCGCTCGCCCGCATGCAAGAGGCCTGAGACCGGGATCAGGAACCCGCTGCGTTCGGCACGGCAGGAAACCGCGAGAGGCTGCAACAGCAATGAAGTCCGCAAGATGGTCCGTCCGCGCCCGCCTCATCGCCCTGGCGCTGACAGCGCACGTCGTCGGCCTGCTCCTCGGAGCCGCGCTGACGCACCGCACGGGCTCCGCGCACGCTCGCCTTGCCGACGCTCTGCCTCTGATCGCCGTCATTGCGCTGGGCGCCTTTTCGGTCTGCGTCGTGGCGGTGCTCGCAATCCGCAGATGGCTCGCGCCGCTGGACCGCCTGCGCATCACCCTGCAACGCGTAAACGAGGGCGATATCGACGCCCGCGCCGCGGTTCGCACCGGTGACGAGTTCGAGGCCCTCGGGACAGGTATCGACAACGTCGTCGCGCAACGCTGCAGCACGCTGCAGATGGAGGGTGAGAGCGATCGTCTCCACCAGTCCGTCGGTGCAATGATGCAGGCGATCACGCGCATGGCCGGGCGCGATCTCAGCGCCCATGCTCCGGTGCGCAACGATGCCACGGGACCGATCGCCGAGGCGTTGAACACCATGATCGGCGACACGGCGTCCGTGCTTCGCAACGTGACGGAGGTCGCCACCAACGTTGCCGAGACCACCAACCTCATCAAATCTCAGTCCGATCACATCGTCATGCTGGCCCGCGCCGAACGCGAGAACCTCGAGGAGTGCGTCAACGATCTCGAGGTCGCGGCGGACGCCCACAGCCACATCGCGCGCATGGCCGCCGCCTGCGCGGAGGCGGGAGAAAAGGCCCTGATGGCCACGCGTATCGCGCGCGTGTCGGTGCAGAACAACGTGTCAGGATTTCAATCCATACGCCTCACGCTGGCCGACACCGAACGGCGCGTGCGACTGCTGCTGGACCGATGCCAGGAGATATCCGGAGCGGTCAACCTCATCAGCCATCTCACCGAGCGCACCCACATACTCGCCCTGAACGCAAGCATGCACGCCTCGGCCGCGGGCGACGCCGGACGCAGCTTCAGCGCGGTGGCCGACGAGGTACAGCGACTGGCCGAGAACACCCGCGAAATGGCCGCCCAGGTGAGCGCTGTCGTGCAGTCCGTGCAGGCGGACACCGCCGACACGATGCATTCACTGCAGATGCTGAGCGCGCACGTGCAGAGCGGGATCGAACTGGTCGATCGCAGCGGCCGCGACATGCAGGTCACCGAGGAGGCGGCCGGCAGCCTCGTCGACCTGATCCAGAAGATCGCGGCTGCCGCTGCCACACAGCGACAGATCAGCGCCACCGTACGCCAGCGCACGACGGCGATCATCGAGAACGTGAGCCGCACCGGCGCATATCTGCTCGGGCAGGCCGAGCACACCGACAACCTCGCCGAGCAGGCGATGGCACTGGTGGGATCGGTGAGTGCCTATCGCCTGCCGGAGGAGGACGATGAACCGTCTCCACAGGCATGAGCCGCGCACCGGAAGCGCGATCAGGATGAACTGCCTGCCCACGCCGCGACGGTCCGCATCTCAGGACGTATGAACAATCCCAGCCGCGACGTCGTGCGCATGCTGCAGGAGGAACTGCAGGACGTCTCAGCCAGCCTCCTGTCCTCGCCGCTCGGGCCCGGGGATACGCCGGCGCAGGCGCTGCGCGATCTGTCCCGGCGTCTGCACCGCCTCGCCGGGATGGCACGTGCCCTCGGCCTGGCCGGTCTGCAACGCGCGATCGAGCATGCGCAGGTCAACTTGCGGGCCTGGCTGAGCCAGCACCCGAACGCGGTGCAACCGCAATTGTGGCGGCTGGTGGTGGAATGGCCTCTGGAGGTCAATCGCTACCTCGATCGGATCGATTCGCCGGATTCAATCGCCGCACTCTGCAATTTTCTCGGCAGCAGGGACTGGCTGCGGCCGCTGCCGCCCGAGGAGTACGAGGCCCTCGCTACGGATCATGGCGCCGAGACTCCGGTGCCGCCACCGCCGAGTGCCGAAGAGCCGCTGTCGCTGAAGATCCCCGAAGACGTCTCCCCCGCGATGGTGGTCGAGCTGCTGCAGGAGGTCCCGGACCTCACCGAACGGCTGGCCCTCCTGATCGATGCATGGAGCGAGGACGGCAAGGCCGCTCACAGCCTGATGGAGGCGCAGCGCGTGGCGCACGCGATCAAGGGCGCGGCCAACGCGGTCGGCATCAGCGGCATCGCGCGATTCACGCACGTACTGGAGGACGTGCTTGCCCACGAGAATCACTCGCCGACACTATCCCGGCCCCTGCGTTCCCTGGTTGCGCGCGCCGTCGCGTGCCTGCACCAGATGAGCGATGCCCTGCTGGGTCTGGGCTCCGCGCCGGGTGATGCGGCCGCAATACTTGCGGCCCTGCAGGCGCATCTCGACGGGTTGACTGCTGACGGCCAGGCGGCAGAGGTGGCCCTTGCCAGGAGTCCTGCCGACAGCGGCGCGGGGGCCATCGCCGGCGTCGATGACGGCCCCGCTGCCGTCTCGGCCCTGCCGCCGGCCGGCATCCGGATCAACCCCACGCTCATCGACGAGGTCTTCCGGATCGCCGGTGAGTGCACGGTTTCCGTGAATCACATGCGCGAGGAACTCCAGCGCACCCGCCAGCTCGTCCAGGAACTCGCACGGCGCGTGATGGCGGCGCGGGAGCCGGCGCGGATCCTGCTGGCGATGCGCACGCCCGGCGGGCCGGAACGCGGTGCAGCGGCCGGTGCGCTGGGGCCGGTCAAACAGCAGGACCTGCACGAAGCCATCGCCGATGCGCTGATCCTCGGCGAAGACCTGCAATCGCAGATCCGACTCATCGAGGAGCAGCTCAATGCTCACGAGCGGCTGAACGAGGAACTGCGCGGACGCGTGCGCCAATGCCGCATGATGCCGGCCGGAGAGATCGTCCCGCGGCTCAAGCGGGCGGTTGCGCAGGCCGCAAGCCTGGCGGGCAAGGAAACCGAGCTCGCCGTCGCGGGCGGCCATACCCTGATCGATACCTACATACTCAACGCTGCGGTGGAACCGCTCATGCATGCCCTGCGCAACGCGGTCGACCACGGCATCGAGCCAGGCGCCGAAAGGCTGCGCCAGGGGAAACCCGGGATCGGCCGCGTGAACCTGACCTTCCAGCACGAGGGCAACGAGATCCTGATCCGCTGCCAGGACGACGGGCGCGGGCTCGATACCGCGCTCATAAGGCAGCGTGCCATCGCACGCGGGATCATCACTCCCGGCGAGGAACTCGGCGAGGAACAACTGGTCCGGCTGGTCTTCCGGCCCGGTTTTTCCACGCGCGAACGCGCCTCGCAGACCTCCGGTCGAGGCATCGGCATGTCCGCCATCGCCGCGCAGATAGCGCGCCTGAAGGGTTCGGTGGATATCCGTTCACAACCAGGAAAGGGTTGCACGCTCGAGATCCGCGTTCCGGAATCGATGCTGTCGGTCGGCGCCGTACTGGTGGCCGTCGACAGCCACACCGTGGCAATCTCCAACAGAGGCCTGCTGCGGGTCAGCATGATCGAGGCGGACAGGATCCGCGCGGAGGGCGAGGACGCTTACGCTGAGCTGGACGGCGACCGCCTGCCGGTACGGACGTTGAACTCGCTGCTGTTCGCCAATGCCCCCCCGCTGGCCGCGATGCCGCACACGCAGTTGCCTGCGCTGCTCATGCGTGCGGGCGAGACGCGCTGCCTCGTCATCGTGGAGAGCATTCTCGGAACGCGCACGATAAGCCTGACGGGTCCGGGGCTCTACCTGCGCACGATGCCGGGCCTGCTGGGCACCACGACCATGGCCGACGGGATAATCGTGCCCGTTCTGGATCTCACCGAGCTGCTCGCGCACCCCGCCGGGTGGACGCCGAACGCGCCGAGCGAGCCGGAAGACGCGCCGCTGAAGGACAGCCGCCCTCTGGCCCTGGCCGTGGACGATTCGATCAGCATCCTGCGCGAGCTGAGCCAGACCCTGAATGCTCGCGGGCTACGGACACATAGCCTGCAGGATGGCGCGCGCGCCTGGGAATATCTGCAATCGGTTACCCCCGACCTGGTCATCGTCGACGCCAACATGCCGGGCATGAGCGGCGCGGAGCTGTGTTCCAGGATCCGCACCGATGATCGCCTGCGCCCCGTGCCGGTCATCATGATCAGTGCCAATGCGGACGCCTACCGTGCCCGCGCCCAACAGGCGGGCGCCACGTGGCTGCTGCCCAAGACCGGATTACGACCGCTGCTCGAGGAGGTCCTGCAGCGGATCCTGGTTCCCACCGGAACCGGAGCCGGCAAGCATGACGACTCCTCGGTGCCGGCCTGATCCGGGGGGTACAGCCGACCTTGTTTATCTGGCATCTCATTCCGCCGATAATCTGCCGCTAGCTTCAGCTCGAGAAGGCGCCTGCTGTGCTCAAGGTTCTGGTCATTGACGACTCGCGCGTCGTGCGCAAGATGATGGTGGAGTCCCTGCGCGCCGAATTCTCGGGCGCCGCCGTCGACGAATACGATCCGTGCATCCAGGGATTCCCGGGCTCGGAATTCGGATGGTCGTATTACGACATCGTGTTCCTCGATTACAACCTCGGATTGGCCGGTGAGGACGGCCTCACCTGGATGCGCAAGTTCCAGAATTTCGCCGACATGCCGCCGGTCATCATGTTGACCGACGAGGAGCGCGTCAGCGTCATCGTCAAGGCAATCAAGGCGGGCGCCAAGGACTACGTCCTGAAACGGGACCTCAAAAACGCGGACCTGGCCAACATCATCTACCGCGCGCTCGGGATCGAGGGCGAGGAAGCCGAGGCCAGCACCCTCAACGAGATCCCGGCCCTGGAGGTATCCACCGCAGCCACCGAGCGGACCCAGGGACATGAACAGAGCGCCCCGGTCTCGCAGCGCTCGGAATCCGCCGGTACGCGCCGCAACGGCGCGCCGCAGGAAGCGATACGCGTACATATCCCGGGCTACCGCATCATCGCCCCGATCGCGCAGGGCGGCATGACCACGATATTCCTCGCCCAGAGGGTCGAGGACGACCTGGAGATCGTCCTGAAGCTGATGTTCACGCGCGATCAGCCCGACACGCCGCTGTTGCGCTATTTCATGCAGGAATACGCGCTCATCTCCAAGCTGAACCACCCCTACATCATCAAGATCTTCGAGCGGGCGTTCGCGAAGGACTTCGCCTACATCGCCATGGAGTATCTGCCCGCCGGCAACCTGGTTGCGCGCATCCGCAAGGGCCTGATGCCGGACAAGGCGCTGCAGTACATACGCCAGATCGCCGAGGCGCTGGGGGCAGTACACAACCTGAGCATCGTGCACCGGGATCTGAAGCCGTCGAACATACTGTTCCGCCAGAACGACACCGTGGCGATCACGGACTTCGGCGTGGCACATTTCGCCGCCGGCATGAGCGGCATCGACGAGACGCAGGTGCTGATCGGCAGCCCTTCCTACATGAGCCCGGAGCAGTGCAAACGTCGCCCGGTGGACCCGCGCAGCGATCTGTACAGCCTCGGGGTGGTCATGTTCGAAATGCTGACGGGGGGCAAACCGTACACGGGGCGCAGCATCCCGGAGATCATCGATGCCCACATACGCGCCCCCGTGCCGCGTCTTCCCGACGAACTGCGACAGTATCAACCACTCATAGACGGCCTGCTGGCGAAGGATCCCGCCGAGCGGTTTCAGAGCGCCGGGGAGTTCATCGCCGGACTGGAGTGGACCTGCCAGAGCTGATGCGGCGCGCCCCCGCCGCGGGTCACACGTCGACGGCCGTTCCATCCGTCAGCACGGTCTGAAACTGGCCGGTGACGGGATCGAACATGGACAGATGGCCGTCAGCGATCCCGAAGTGCATGCCGTGCAGCGCGATCCGGCCGTCTTCCACGCGCTCGCCGATCCACGGATAGGTGAGCAGGTTCTCCAAGCTCAGCCTCACGATCTGGTACTCCATGTGTAGCAGGCGCTCCTGCGGCGGCAGCGGCAGGCGCATCATGCGATCGCGCGCGGTCATCGCGATGTTCATCCAGGTGCCGATGAATTCGGCGTTGGGTATCTGATTGTGATAGCCTTCCAGCAATGCCGCCGCGCCACCGCAGTGTGCGTGCCCCATCACCACGATGTGCGACACGTTCAGGTGCAGAACGGCGAATTCCAGCGCCGCACCCGTCGCCTGGTGCCGCGCGATCGGCGAGTTCGGCGGCACGAGGTTGGCGACGTTGCGCAGAACGAACACCTCGCCCGGGCTGGTGTCAAATATGGTGGCGGGGTCGACCCGGCTGTCGCAGCAGGCGATGAACATGATCTGCGGGGATTGCCCTCGCGCCTCGAGATCCCTGAACAGTTTGTGGGCCGCCAGGAACCTGGTACGACGAAATCGCCGGTAACCGGAGAGCAGGCCTTCGATGCTCATGTATTCAACCTCCCTGCAATCACGGGTCGCGCGGTGGGTGATGAAAGCGGAATGGCCGTTCCAAGCGTCACGCGGGTGCCGACGGGAATGAGGGACCCCATATCGCATCATATCGCACTCGACCAGCGGCTTGTTGAGACCGCCCAGTCCATCAAGCTGCTCACCGCGCTGGCATGGCCGGAGTCCGTTTACGAGGAGTTCCGGCAAGGATGGCGGCGGGGCGAGGCGCGGCTGCCGCAGGTCGAGTATCCCCGCAACGACCACGCCAGCCGCATCCCCTCGCTGCAGTCGATCATGGCGGCCTGCGATCGCGGCCATCCCCTCGGCAACTACATCTACCTGACGGCGGAAAGCTACATGCTGGCGGCCCGCATGCTGCAGTGTATCGGTCGACCGGAGTTCCGGGAGCTGTCGGTGACTCTCTACGGCCAGCCGAAGGACGTCATTGCAACCGGTAGCCTGACCCATCTGCACGCCGCCGACTTCTTCACCGAGATGACCGGCGAGTTCGCCAACGCGGGGTCGATACCGGACGCGGAGTTCTCGCTCGGCTCCGAGGATGTCGCCGAGGCCTTGCGTCATCGCCTGATCCCGTTCTTCCGGCGTCACCCCGTCAAGATCGTCATCGATCCGGCGATGGCATCCAAGGCCGCCGCCGGCGCGTTGCGCATACGCCTGCGATCGGCCACGCGCTTCACCGCGATGGACGTCGCTCAACTGATACATCACGAGGGCTATGTCCACATGCTCACTGCGTTGAACGGCCGGGAGCAGCCACGGCTTGCCAGCCTGGGCCTGGCCGCCCCGCGCACGACGTGGACGCAGGAGGGACTGGCGACGTTTTCAGAGCTGATCAGCGCCTCGGTCGATCTGCACCGAATGCGCCGCATAGCACTGCGCACTCATGCGGTGCAGATGGGGTTGGATGGCGCGGATTTCATCGACATCTTCCGCTTCTTCCTCGACTCGGGCCAGGACGAGTACGAGAGCTTTCAGTCGGCGGCCCGCATCTTCCGTGGCGGTGATCCGCGCGGCGGGGTCGTGTTCACGAAGGACGTCGTGTATCTGCAGGGGCTGCTGCGCACGCACACCTTCCTGCGCAAGTCGGTGCAGTCCAACAAGTTTCACTACGCGGAACACCTGTTCGCGGGACGCATGACGCTCGGAGACGTCATCGCGCTGGAGCCTTATTTCGAGAGCGGGATCATCGCCCCGCCGTCATACGAACCGCCGTGGCTGCAGCAGCGCAGCTGCCTCGCCGCCTATCTGTGCTATTCGATCTTCGCCAACAAGATAGACCTCGCGGCGGTCAGCCTCGAGGACTTCCAGAACATGGAGCAGCGCGGCCCATAGCGCGCCTGGCGCCGTCAGTTGGCGCGCACGCCCTCGAAGCCGAGCACGTCGCGGGCGCTGACGACCTCGGCACCCCAGGTGGTGGCCGGCGGGATGTAGATGCAGTCGCCGGCACGCAGGAGCATCGATTCGCCCTCGATGATGAGCTTCATCTCACCCTGGTAGAGCGCGCACACGGTCTCGACGTCGGCATTCTTGTCGGGCAACACACTGCTCGGCGGATACCCCACCGGCTGGCACTTGTAGCCCCGGATCATGATCTTCTGCAGCATCGACTGCTTGCTGAGCAGGTCGTCGGTCTTCGGATCCCAATGCTCGACCTTGAGCTTGTCCATGGTGCGGAAGGACACCACGCAGTTGCCGCCCTGGAAGCGGGCCTCGTAGAGGGCGGTGTCGATGCGCTTGACCAGCTCTGCCGGCTCATATTCCTTGATGGGGATCAGCGTGGCGACGCCGACGTGGGCCGTGAGCGTCTGCCCCGCGTGCACGACCTCGTGCGGGATCTTCTGCTGCTCGATGCGCTTGCGCAGCGCATCGGCGATGCGGACCGCGTTGCGGCCGTCGCAGTCCGGCAGCAGAATGGCAAGCCCCGCGCCGTCGTAGCGCGCCGCCAGATCGCCGGGGCGGCGCCCGATCGCGGCAGCCAGGCGCGCGATCCGGTGCAGCATTGCATCGGCGGCCTGTGCACCATGCGCCTCGCGATAATGATCGAATTCGTCGATCTCGCACATCAGCAGCGAGAGCGGCCGCTTCGCGCGCATCTGCCGGCGCCACTCCGCGTCCAGGTGCTCCTCGAACGTGCGGCGGTTGGCGATGCCGGTGACCGGGCACAATGGTGAGACCCGGCTCAGTGTCTCCGAGAGCGCCTGCGCCTTGCTCTTCATCAGGCCGAGGTCCGCCCCGGCGCGCTTCGCCTCATTCTCCGCCACCTGCCGGCGCTCGTTGTTGACGCGCACGCTCTGGTTGAGCTTGTCGATCTCGGTGCGACGGGCCTCCAGGACGCCGCGCATCTGCTGGACGTCGTCCTCCAGCACCAGCATCCGGTTGTTGACGCGAAAAAGGGCACGCGAGGCGAAGATTGTCAGTCCGAGGGCGACCAGCATGATGACCCCAATCGCCGAGGCCTGGGCGTTGCCTCTGGCGAGCATGCTCAGGCTCGCCGGCAGCAGGGCGGGCACCGCGAAGGCCAGCACCGGCGCCCGGATGCCGCCATAGATGGGCACCGTGCAGATGGTGGCGAAGGCCAGCCAGAACAGCAGGACGCTGGCGGCCTCGATGTCGGCGTGACGCACGGCCAGGAACCCGAGCCCGCCGAAGGCCAGGCCCAGCAGGCCGGCGCCGGCGATGAATCCGTGGTACCAGGCGGGGTTGCGCGGCCGCTTGTGGCGCCGCCCACGGGAGCGATACAGCCCGGCCAGCCACAGCCGCACCCCGATGATGAGCGCGACCGCGACCACCCAGCCGACGAGCAGGCGCCTGTCCACGTGGTCGTGACAAAGGAAGGCGAAGACCAGACCCGCCACGGCCAGACCCGGTGCCTCGTTCCGTGTCTGACGATAAAGCAGACCGGCGAATTCCGGAGCGGCACCTTCTTGCTTGTCCATCCGCCTGTTACCCCCGAATGTTGTTGTTTCTAGTATATATGCACGCCTGCCGCAGCATGGAGCGTGCCATACCTCTTCAGGCCCCCCGGACCGCGTCCAGGCTGACCACGGGGTCCTCCCCCACGACCTCGGCGGAGTGCACCGCCCCCGCGGGCACCATCACCCAGTCGCCCGCCCCGAGTTCCACCGCGCCCTCCCGCAGGGTGATCCGGAATCGCCCGCTCAGCACGGCGTCGATCTTGTCCACGGCATGGCTGTGCGGCGGGAACCGGGTCCCCGGCGGATAGGCGTACATGGTCGCGCGGTACCCCATCGCCGCGAGCTTCCTGCCGAGGGAGGCCTCGGACAGCGGACCGTCGAGCCCCTCGTCCCAGTGGCCGGTGGTCAACCCGGATTCACCAGCGGCGGCGGCCATCCGGCAGCGCCGGCGCGGGTTGTGCGGGGTGGAACAACGGCACGTCGCGATGCTTGAAAACAGGTATGAGCATCATGCCGGCGATGAATCCCCCTACGTGTGCAAACCAGGCCACGCCACCCTTCTCCCCGCCACCGGCCATCGCTGAGGAGAATATCTGCATGACGAACCAGAACCCCAGCACGATCAGTGCCGGGAGCCGGATCATCTGCGCATAGAAGCCCAGCGGCACCACGGTGAGCACCCGCGCGTGCGGATACAGCAGCAGATAGGCCCCGAGTACCCCCGAGATCGCGCCGCTCGCCCCGATCATCGGGATCTGCGAGTCCGGGTGCATCCATGCCTGGCCGACGGCTGCGACCACGCCGCAGAGCAGGTAGAAGACGGCGAACCGCACATGACCCATGGAATCCTCGACGTTGTTGCCGAAGATCCACAGATAGAGCATGTTGCCGGCCAGATGCATGAAGCCGCCGTGCAGAAACATCGAGGTGAAGACCGTCGCCTCGGCCGGCACCAGCGCGAGTTCCACCGGCAACTCGGCGCGGTCGAACAGCACGGCCGGGATCACGCCGAGACTGTAGACGACCCGCTGGCCGCCCTCGCCGCCGAGGGACATCTGCCAGAGAAACACCAGCGCGCACAGCGCTATGGTCATCATCGTGACCACCGGCTGGATGCGGGTGGGATTGTCGTCGTGCAGTGGGATCATGCAGCCTTGGGGACGTGGCTGACCGTCCAAGTGTAACCCCGCGGCCGCCGGGGCGCCTAGCCGGCGGCAACTGCGGGAGGCCCTCACTAACGCGGGGAGTGGCCCGCCGGCCCCGATTCCGGATCCGGACAAGTACTCGAGCGGGCCGCGCATCCGCCGCAGGCGCTCCGGCATCCGCCGGCCGCGGCGTTGCGGCGCGCACGCAGCGCGGAGCGCACATACCAGGCGGCGACGGCGACGACCACGGCAATGGCGAGCAGGTCCTGCACCCGATCGAGATTCATGTGGTCCCCCGTTTCATGACGCCAGGCGATAGACGATGAACGCGCTCAGGTAACCCAGAAGGGTCATGTACACCCACGCGAACGCGGGCCATCGCCACGAATTGGTCTCGCGGCGTATGGTCGCGACGGTGGCGGCGCACTGCAGGCAGAAGGCGTAGAACACCATCAATCCCAGGGCGACGGCCAGCGAGAACACCCTGCTCCCGTCGGGCCACTGCGATGCACGGATGCGCGCGACCAGGCCAGGGTTTTCGGCATCCACATCGGCGCCGACGGCATAGATGGTACCGAGCACCGCGATGACCACCTCGCGGGCGGGGAAGGATGCCAGCACCGCCGCGGAAATCTTCCAATCCCAGCCCAGGGGGTGGAACACCGGGGCGACCGCGCGGCCGATGTGTCCGAGCAGGCTCTCCTCCAGATGCGTGGCCGCCTCGCGATGATCGATGTCGGCTGACGCGGCGTCCAGTTCCCCGCCGCTCAGTGTCTGCGCCGCCTGCGCCCGCTCCGCGGCGAACCGCTCCGTGGTCGATCCCCAGTGCGGAAAGTACGCCAGCGCCCAGACCACGATTGCGACGGTAAAGATGATCGTGCCCGCCCGCACCAGGAACATGCGCGCACGCTCCCACATCCGATACAGCACGGCCTTCAGGTTCGGAACCCTGTAAGGCGGCAATTCCATGAGGAACGGCGGCGTCGGTCCCCGCAACAACGAGCGCTTCAGCAGGAACGCCGTCAGGACGCCGCCGGCAATGCCCAGCAGGTACAGCCCCAGCAGGACCAGGCCCTGCAGATTCACCAGCCCCCCGAGATAGCTGCGGGTGGGCACGAAAGCGGAGATGAGCAGCGCGTAGACGGGCAGGCGCGCCGAACAGGTCATGAACGGTGCCGCCAGGATGGTCGCCAGCCGATCGCGCGGATCGGCGATGACGCGTGTGCCCATGATGCCCGGGACCGCGCAGGCGAAGCTCGACAGCATGGGGATGAACGACTGCCCCGAAAGACCGCACCATCGCATCAGGCGATCCATGAGGAAGGCCGCGCGCGCCATGTAGCCGCTGTCCTCGAGGAAGATGATGAAGGCGAACAGGATGAGGATCTGCGGCAGGAACACGACCACGCTCCCCACGCCTGCCACCACGCCGTCGGCCAGCAGGCTGGCGATGGCCCCGGGCGGCAGCGTCGTCTTGATCCAGTCGCTCGTCGCCCCGGCGGCCCCGTCGATCAGATCCATCAGCGGCGCGGCCCACGCGAACACCGACTGGAAGACCGCAGCCATCAGCAGCAGGAAAAGGAGCGACCCCAGCACCGGGTGGCCGACGGACCGGTCGATGCGATCCGAGGCCGTCGTGCGCGCCGCGCCGCGGGTCTCCACGGCATCGACCGCCTGGTTGATCCACGCGTAGCGCGCCCGTGCATCGAGAGCGGCCAGCGATCCGGCGGTGCCGAGTTCGACGCGGACGCGCGCCAGCGCCGACTTCGCCGCGGCCCCGAAGCGCTGCTGCAGCCGTGTCTCCGCGTACCCGCCCTCGTCGATCAGTGCACGCTCGACCTCGTAGGGTTCCAGCGGCTCCCCGGCCGGCGCCAGTTCCCGCACCAGCGCCGCGGCCGCCATGCGAATGGTGGTGGAGAAGGAGACGAACGGGACCGGATTGCTCGTCAAGGTCTCGGCAAGCGTGGACTTCAGCGCATCGATCCCCACCCCCTTGGACGCCACCAGCGGCACCACCGGGCAGGCCAGGCGTTGCGCGAGCATCTCCGCGGAGATCCGTATGCCACGCGATTCGGCCAGATCGACCATGTTCAGTGCCACCACGACCGGGATGCCGAGCTCCAGTACCTGGCTGGCGATGTAGAGGTTGCGCCGCAGGTTGGAGGCGTCGACCACCACCACGACGGCGTCGGGCCGGCCGAGATCGGCGATGCGGCCGAGCAGGACGTCCACCGCGACCATCTCATCGGGCGAGTGCGCGCTCAACGAGTAGGCGCCCGGGAGATCCACGAGCTGCGCTCGCCGCCCGCCCAGCGTCGTCTCGCCGACGTGACGCTCGACCGTGACGCCCGGATAGTTGCCAACCTTCTGGCGCAGCCCGGTCAGCAGATTGAACAGCGTACTCTTGCCGGTGTTGGGATTGCCGATGGTGGCGATGAGCGGCAGACGATCGTCGTCGAGCCCGAGTTCGACGCGGGCCGCGCTCATGGCTGCGCCTCCACTTGCACGAAGCGCGCCTCGTCCCGCCGCAAGGACAGGGCGTACCCGAGCAACCGGAATTCGATCGGATCGCCTGCCGGCGCACGGCGCACACACTCGATCTCGGTGCCCTCGAGCAGACCGAACTGCATCAGGCGCTGCAGCAGACCGGCGGGCGCGGTCAGTGCCGTCACTCGCCCGCGGTGATTGGGCTGGAGCTGATCGAGGGTCAAGCGCGCCGCAACCTGTCGCGGAGTCCGTGCCTCAGGCGCCGCCACCAGGTGGTATGTGCACTGACGCCCGCCAGCGGGGCGACCTCGATGTACTCCGCCTCGTCGCCATCGATGGCCCAGCGGCTCTCCTCCAGCGCCACGACGACCGGGTCACCATGGTGCAGCAATAGCAGATGCGCACCGGGCACGATGCCGCGCGACAGGTACTTCTGGCGGACAGCGGGTACGCGATGGCTGAGTGCGGTGATGATTGCGCACTGGCCGGTCTTCAATGCCCGCAGACTGATCACGTCAAAACTCATGGCGGCTCGGCGCGTTGGGATCTGCCTTCCGGATGATTGCCTATCCGACAGCAAGAATGATAATGATTCCCACTAATTCCGTAAATGGATGCGGGTCAATTTCCCGCGCGGCGGGCGCCGGGGTAGCTCTGGAAAGTACCAGGACCGCTCAGCCCCGCAGGCGGTACACCACGCCGCGGGGACAGCGGACCATGTCGAACTCCTGGGAATAGCTGGCCAAAGGCTCGGAGCCGCCCAGGAATAAATACCCTTTAGGTTTCAGGGTCTTGGCAATGCGGGCGAGGATGTCGCGCTTGTTGTCGTTGGAGAAATAGATGAGGACGTTGCGGCAGAAGACGACGTCGAACGGCCCCAGCATCGAGAAGCCCTGCAACAGATTGCAATCGCGAAACTCCACCCGGGCCTTCAGCTCGTCACGGACACGCAGTTTGGCGCCCTCCCTGGTGAAAAAACGACTCCGACGCTCGACGGACAGACCACGGTTGATCTCCAGCTCGTCGTAGACGCCCTCGCGCGCCTGCCTCAGCACGCTGGGGGCGATATCCGTGCCGAGTATCTGAACCCCGGCGGTCAGCGTGCCAGGGCGCGCCTGCTGGTATTCGCTCACCATCATGCTGATGGAGTAGGCCTCCTGACCCGATGAGGAGGCTGCGGACCAGATACGTATGGGCAGCCCGCGCGGGCCACCGATCTCGGGGAAGATCGTGTCCTTCAGGATCTCGAAGGGATACTCGTCCCGAAACCACAGCGTCTCGTTCGTGGTCATGGCGTCGATGACCCGCACCTTGAGGCTGGCCGAGGAGCCGCGGTCGAGCAGATTCAGCAGCGTGCCGAGCGTGGGCGCGCCGACCTCCTCCATGATGCGGCTCAGGCGGCTGCGGATCAGATAGCCCTTGTTGGCGCCCAGCGTGATGCCGCTGGCGGACTCGAGGTACCTGCAGAAGCGATCGTAGTCCTCGGTGGAGATGTCCAGTCGGGTGCTGCCGATCGCGCTCGCGGTTGTCTGTATCGCCAAGCTCTTCCCCTTCCGCCTGTCAGCCCGCTGGAGCTCGTTCGTGGGCCTCGCCCGCACCAGCCGGGGCCAGCGCTCCCTCAGCGGGTCATGCCGCGCGTCTCGCCCCGAGTGCGTCGAGCCGCTCCAGCACCATCCTGGCCAGATCGTCCGGATCGAACTTCGCGCACAGGCGATCGGCCTTCACGCGCTTGGCCATCGACTCGTTGAACGTGCCGCTCAGCGAGGTGTGCAGGCAGACGTAGAGGTTCTGCAGTTGCGGGTGACTCTTGATGCTGGTGGCGAGGGTATAGCCGTCCATCTCGGGCATCTCCACGTCGGAGATCACCATCGCGATCTTCTGATCGATCGGGCGGTCGTCCTTGGCACACTCCTCCAGGAGCATCTCCCAGGCGATGCGGCCATTCTCGGCCACCGTGTAGGGGACGCCGGTCTGGTCCAGCACGCGGGTGATCTGCTTGCGGGCCATCGCCGAATCGTCGGCGACGAAGATCCGCATGGCGGCCTCGCCCACCGACGCGCCCGCCACCGCCTCGGAGATCTCGCGCGAAATCTCGACCTTCAACCCGATGACCTCGCTCAACACCTTTTCCACGTCGATGATCTCGACCAGCTCGTTGTCGACCTGGGTGACCGCAGTGAGATAGTTTCCGTGACCGATCCCGGTCGGCGGCGGCTTCACGTCCTCCCAGTTCTTGTTGACGATGCGATCGACGCTGCCGACCAGGAAGCCCAGGATCTGCCGGTTGTACTCGGCGACCACGACGAAATTGTCCTGTGCGTTATGCAGCGGGCGGCGGCCAATCGCAGCGCTCAGATCCATCACGGTGATGGTCTGTCCGCGCATGTTGGCGATCCCGGTCACCACGGGGCTGGAATGCGGCATGCGGGTCAGCGGCGGGCACTTGATCACCTCGCGCACCTTGAAGACGTTGATCCCGAATCGCTGCTTGCTGCCCAGCTTGAAGAGCAACAACTCGAACTTGTTACGGCCGACCAGTTGCGTCAGACGATTGACGCCGTCCATCACGCTTGCCATGCGGGAATTCCCCCTTCGTTGCGCGCCGCGCGCTAAGCGCGGATCGCGACTGCCTCGGACTTTATCGACGGGCCGCGCGCAAAGCTTTAGGCGCCGGGCCTTCCGGCCAGCCAAGGCACGCAACTTGCTTTTCGGGAGGCATGAAGGTCCACCGCTCCCCGCTTCGCATCGGCCCGGACGCTCTGCTGTGGCTTGCAGCTTTCCTGCCGATCCCGGCCCTGGCCCAACAGCAGCAGGCGGTGCAGCCGCTCGAGTCGATCAGGGCAGCGGCGCAGGAGACCGTCGAGCAGTCGCTGCTGGCGGGGAACGACGCCGCGAGCGCCGCGTCGCTGGTCGTCGGACAACTCGACCCGCGACTGCGGCTGCCGGCCTGCCCCGCGCCACTGGAGGGATTCGTGCCCGACAGCATGCAGGGCCGCACCAACGTGACCGTCGGCGTGCGCTGCACCGGGACCACGCCCTGGACGGTCTACGTTCCGGTCCGCGTCTCGGCGCCGCGGCCGGTCGTCGTACTGACCAGGCCGGTGCCACGCGGCGCGACCCTGACGGCCCTGGACATCGACGTCGAACTGCGCGAGACGGGAGGGCTCGGCTCCGGGTACTTCGAGGATCCGGCCGCCGTGCTGGGCAAGGTGCTCACCCGCCCCGGGTCACCCGGCCAGGTCGTGGTGCCGACCCTGGTCACGGGGGCAGTTGCCGTGCAGCGCGGTCAGCACGTGACGCTGACGGCCAACAGCGGCGGCATCCTGGTGCGCATGGAAGGCACCGCCCTGGCCGACGGCGGCATCGGTGACCGCTTGAAAGTCAAGAACAATTCCTCCGCACGCGTGGTCGAGGGCACGGTGCTCCCGGACGGCTCCGTGGACATCGGGTTGTGATTGAACGATCGTTCCCCACGGGTGGCCTAAAGTCCGAGATGGGCCTGCCGCTACCCGGATGAGTAGAAACTGGAGTAAGAGACCATGGTTGCAGAGGTCAAAGGTACAGCGAGCGGAGCAGTCAGCCCGACCACCCAGCGTCCCGCCACGGCGGAGGTCGCCGGTGTCGTCGCACCCGGCAATCCGGGGGCTGTCAGCGGCGAGAACGTCTCGCTGACCAGGACCGCCGCCGAGATGCGCGACCTCGAACAGGCCGTGCACGGCGCTCCCGACGTCGACATCGAGCGCGTCAACCGGCTGCGCCAGGCGATTGCCGAGGGCACCTATCAGGTCGACGACGAGAAGCTCGCGCAGAACCTCCTGCGCCACGAGATGATGATGATCTCCGGTGGCGAGGTGGGCAAGAAATGAATCCGGCCCAGCAGCGCCTGCTCGAGATCACCGCCGCCCACATCCGCCTTCTGACCGAGCTCGATCAGGTCCTGCAGGGAGAGACCGAGGCGCTGGGCAGCCGCAATCTCAACAGTCTGCAGGCGGCGACGGATCGCAAGAACGATCTGCTGGGACAGCTTGAAGGCATGGGCAAGGAATTCACCCGCCTCTGCGAGGAGGCCGGCGTTCAACCGAACCGCGAAGGACTCTTCGGCGCCGAGGTCACCTCGGTCATGGCCGATGCGTGGTCGCGCATGTGTCGGCTGCTGGAACGCTGCGAGGAACGCAATCGCATCAACGGCGTGACCATCAACGCCAGCCGCAACTTCGCCGAAAACCTCCTGGCCCTGCTGCAGGGCGGCCAAGGGCGGGCGAAGATCTACGGGCGCACCGGCAACGTGTATCGGGACGGCCAGGCCAAGGCACTGGGCAGCGCCTGATACACCGAGCGCTGCGCGACAGAGGAATGTCACCGTGGCGTTGTGGCCATTCTCGAAGTCCCAGGCGGCGCCTGCCCGGCGCGAAGAGCGCGAACCCCTCGTCGACCTGAGCAACCCGGACGCGATCACCCGTCCGGAGCAGATCGCCCGCGTCCTCGAGCAGCTCTACGAACAGCGCTGCCTGCTCGGCGTGAGCGTGGACGGCACCGACGACTACTACTCCAGCGCAGTCATCGAGGTGGTTCGCAACCAGAGCTACCTCGTCATCGACGAGCTCACGCCGCGCGCCGTCAACAAGTTCATCCAGCCCCAGCGCAGGCTTGTCGTGCGCGCCCGCATGAACAACGTGACCATCCGTTTCGAGACCGAGGTGAGTGCCGTGGGCGAGGAGGCGGGCCTGCCCTACTACCAGCTGCGGTTCCCGCCGGTGCTCGACTACATACAGCGCCGCGAACACTACCGCGCGGGCGTCCCGATGGAGAAGCAGATACCCGTGCAGTTGGCGATGCCGAGCGGCACGTTGTACACGGCCGAATTGCGGGATATCTCGATGGGCGGATTGAGCGCCCGACTGCGCGGCGCGACGCCTTCGGAATTCGCCACGGGCAACGAGATCCAGCACCTCGTCATCACCCTGCCCTCCGGCGCGCGCATCCACGGCAGCGGGCTGATCTGCTATGCCGACGTGGTGCAGGCCTCGCGCATCTCGCGCTGCGGCGTGCGCTTCGCGCACGTCGACCGCAGCGACCAGCACGCCCTCGAGCAGTTCATCGCCCAGTTGGATCGCGAGATGAAGCGCAAGCGGCTGGCCTGAGCCACGCGCTAGAATCCTGCGTCACGGTTCGCGCACACTGCGAACCAGGCGGCGGTTCGGGCCACGGTTGCGGGCAGTCCATATTGGCGCGGCCGCCCCGGGCGGGTAAACTACGCGCCTCCTCACGTGGGGACGTAGCTCAGCTGGGAGAGCGTCGCGTTCGCAATGCGAAGGTCGGGGGTTCGATCCCCCCCGTCTCCACCATAATATCAAGGCATTACCGTATTTTCTCGGCTTGTCCTCCCCGTGCGTTATCAGCGTAAGTCCGATTTAAGTCCTCAGTGAGCGATTAAGTTATCCTGCGCACGGACCAAGATGTCGCGCCCCACGAACAGCCTATCTGTTCGGCGACGCGACGACGAAGTGCACCACCTCGCACAGCCACTCCTGAACGACCGCATGCCCATCGGCCAGACGCTCGAAACCACGAAGTCGGAGACCTCCCGCACCTATAGCCACCAGCACGGGCTCATAAAGTGGAGGAAGTGCAGCCTCGGCCGTGGCCGTGTTTGTGAGCTGAAGCGTTGCAACCTGATAGGGCCGATCCCTGTATAGCTGGTAGTGGGTCCCTAGATCACCCTCGATGGGCGGGACAACCGCCACCTCTCCCCACGGCAATTGCCTTCCTCGCTTCCGAAACACCCGAACCAGAACGCGCATGGCGGCCTACTGTACTCATATACAGTTTCCGCGCAATGGGGGCGATACCGTTATGAGAAGTCGTTACCAGTCGCCATTGCAAACATCGTAGCGTCTCAAGCGCAAACCGCACCTTGGCGTTGACAACGTCTCACAAGACCATTGCCGATATTCGTCCGCCCCGGCTTCACCTCCTCGGCTCTCGTGCCACTATTCCTTGATGCCGAAAATAATTCCCTTTAGGCCCTTTCCGAGCTTGCCAACAACTTCATTAACCTTATTAGTTACCGCCACGAGGCGCGTCTCCAGCTTCTTCATCTCAGCACCAACTTTACCTTCCATGCGGTCAACGCGCTGCAGCAGCGCGGGCATCTCATTTGCCCGAATCCTCGCGATATCTGCCTTCACAAGGCCGCCTTCGCTTTGAACTGAAACAATATCCTGCTTAATTGTGCCCAAGTCGCGTTTCATAACGGCGACGTCCTCCTTCAACGTGGCGACGCCATGCTGAAATGAGTCAACCTGCTGTGTTAGATTTTGCACCAGTACATTTTGCCTTCCCAGAAACTCAGTAACTTGCCTATCGAATGCGGCCTTATGTTCACCTACATCGCGCGTCAACGCTTTCTTAGTTGACGTAACAACCTCCTGCACCTTTGCTTCACTCCTCACAATCGCCTGAGCATTTCGAGCTGCCGACTCTCTCGCGAGCTCCTCCACCTTCTTCACTGCGGCCGACACCTTCTCCCGCATGCTTTCGTTAGCATTCACTAGCCGCACATTCAAATCCTTGATCGCACCTTCGTACGCCTCCTTACGCTGTGATACCCCTTCGTTCAGTGTCTGTTGAACTCCATTCATCACTTGCTGCACGTTGGACTTGAGTGATTCCAGCTCAATCCTGAAGTCCTTGCGAATTTCGCTCGTCAGCTCCATTTTGGTAGCCACGACAAACTCCTTAAGCGCCTTCGTCTCAGCAATGACGCTGTCCCTCGCTTCGAGCACCCGCTTTTCAGTCTTGCTTGCCGTCTGTTCAATCTGCTGAAACTTTTCCCCATAAGACGCTAGTAGGCTCTTATGCGCCTGGATCAACCGCTCCTCTGCGGCCTTGTAGTCAGCCTTTAGTCCACTCCACTCGTCCCTTATGCTCTCTAACGCCTCCCGGTGACCCTCCGACTCTGCCAACGAGCGACGCAGCATCTCGTGCAGCTCCGCCGCGCGCTCCATCAGCTCCGATGCATCGCCCCGAATCCTTGCTAGCGTCCTTGCCGCCTCTGTTGCCTCGCTTAGTTGTTCATCGAAGATCTGTATGCGCTTTTGAATGGCTTCTATGCTTGTAATTCTTGCGGAATCACGTTCAGGCATAAAACGCCCTTTCCATGTCGTTAGCCTTTGTTCTAAGACGATCAACCAACGCATTCATTTCCTTATCAACGAAGAGAAAGAACTTCAGGCACTCCGCCATTGTTCTCGCATCTCCATCCCCACGAATGCTTGGCTGCTTCGCCTTGTCAATTAGCAGCCGCCATCCATTATCGCAATCTACAGCGGAGTTGGAGACATCCAGCGCGAGATATAGAGCACCCCTCATCTCGCGTGGAGAACTTTCGAATATCGCATCAATAACATCCAAAGGTGCTGGCCGTAGATTGGCTGTCTCAAGAAGTCGATGGCAATTCGCCTTTCGCTCGTCCTCCGGCGAAAACTCGCGACTTATAAACAAGGCGGTCAGGTTATTTGGATCGCCCTCCAGAACGGCCCTCGCTTGTCTGTACTTCGACACAGAGTAATCAACGAACTCAGGAAGAAGGGCCCGCAGATACTCGATATCTGATACCAAAAACATGTCCTCATGTAGAAGTCGCGCCAGTATATTTTCCTTTTCGACATCCGTCTTGGTGACCGGCGTAACTCTAATATCTGGGAAGTCGAGCTCTGGCGAGCATACGTCGCACGCTTTACATCGATAATCGTTGCCGAGACTGTTGCGCCCATCGAAATGAGGAACAAATACGGTCCGCCGACACCTGTTGTCTTTGTCGGCGTCGATGACCGACATAAGATTCCAAAGCATGTCGTAACGCATCTTCACCACTTCCGTGTAGACGTGGTTTAAAAGCACGATCAGATGCTCATAAGTAGCGTTTAGAAGTGCTTTGTTTGTGTCGTATGTCAAGAGCGGCTTTTTGTCATCCAAATGCATCTCAAGGCGCCCGAAGGGCTTGCACCGTTCACGCCTTTTCTGGATTGTAAGGTGCTTCTCTAGGGACGCCTGCTGAAAATAGACCTCGAGACGCTTTCCCATTAACTGCTCTAGGTGACTCTGGCTTCGCTCCGACTCCTTAAGAAGCAGATTCGGGAGAGTCAGTTCCAGTTGAGGTATCGCACGTTGGTAGCTGATTACGTAATCAGATATCAGTCCAATTATGCCTAGCCGATGTGCTGCCAGCTCGTGGCGAGATAACCACGGCGATGCGGACTTAACGACTATCTGCTTATCGGGGGCTGCGGCAAGGAGGACACACAAGCGGTCCATGAATCTTACAGCTGCAAGAGCGTCAGAGATAACGCTGGGATAGCTCCGCTTGATGAACATGTGTTGCTTCCCATAGTCGCACAGGCCGTTGTTGTGACCATGCGGACATCCGCGTATGTAACTGCAGGGTGGCTCTTTGATTTGCCTGCTCCTTAAGTCCTTCTCACACTGCTCCGTCGGCGGATCTACCAGAAGTACCGTATGCGCCCTCTCTTTATCCCTGCCCGCACGCCCAACCTCTTGATACCATGATTCAATTCCGGACGGCATGGATGTGTGAACCACGAAACGCACACTTCCCTTGTCAATTCCCATTCCGAATCCCTTCGTTGACACCATGATATCGAAGTGCCCGTGCTTGAAATCGTTCTGGTTTTGCCGGGTCAAACTGTTCCAGTTTTCAATTTTTTTTGCATCTTCACCTGAGAACTCATAACCACATCTGTGGCATTTCTTCATTCCTCTTTGTCGTGCGGGCACTTCGTTAATATCACCATCCTCATCTTCTTCATCATCGTCCGCGCCGTCCCTTGGAAAGGCACGTGCTGTTGTGTACGCGTACGACTTGCAGCGTGGACATACCGTAGGTTCTTTACTTGAGAATGCGCGCACTGGCCCCGTGCCATATATCCTGGTATCCAAAGGAGCCGTGCCGTCGAGCAAACCTTCACGGCTCGTCGCGAGCACCTCCCGGGTTTGGTACAGGTAGTGAGAGATGCCGTCGCAAATTGAGTGCTGTCCATGCGGATCGGCATATATACAGAATACGAGTCCAACAGCCTTTTCCCCCTCACGATTGCAGCTTGACGTCAGGGCGCGCAAATCCGGATGCCGCAAAGCCCGCGGCACGGATGTGGTCATGATGCTACGGTACAGCTCGTCTTTCGATGTTCCATCATGCGCTCTTGCGACCTGATAGCTGAACCTTTCGCGATCTGACGTTTGCCCACGATGCACATCCGCATCGGAAAGTGACAACGTTCTCAAGATGTCTTTCTCAACCTGTTGCCCCGCCGTGGCGGTAAGACCGACGAGCTGCAGTGCCGGATAGGTTCTTCGAAGGACGTCCCGGCATTGAGGGAGTTTCAGATAAGAAGGTCGGAAGTCATGTCCCCATTCGGAGATACAGTGAGCCTCATCAATCGCCAAGATTGTGATTGGAACGAATGACTGAAGCTCAGAAAGCTGATTGACAAAACTCTGCATTCGCATGCGTTCTGGGGCGACATAGAGCATGCGGATGTATCCGAGCTTTGCCTCATGCAGAATGCGTTGCTGCTGTTCTTTTGCAACGTCCGAGTTGATGAATTCCATGGACGCGATCCCGTAACTGAATAACGTTTGCTGTTGATCTCGCATCAATGACCGAAGAGGACTCACAACCAACACGAGCCCCGGACGAATTAGAGCCGGTAGCCAGAAGCACAGCGATTTCCCGCTACCAGTTGCCGCTATCCCGAGAACGTCGCGCCGATCACACAAGCGGCGAAGTGTCTCGTCTTGGAACTGGGTGGTGCCTTCCGGGTAACCGAATAGATCAGATGTTATTGGAGATATGTACTCATGGATCTCGCCCGGGCCAAGACCCTCGCGAAACCTTGGCACGTTACCGTCGCGAAATGGCGTGGGGACCAGTGATGCATAGGTCTTGATTGCGTCCCGCGTGTAGGTGTCGTGTGGACCCTCCCTGGTTGCAGCAACAGTAATCCTACTATCAAGAGGTATCTGTACTGGTGCCTTAGCCCCCCACACATCGATACTCGGCAGATCGAAATCTACGTCAACCACCTTCTCAATCGCGGAGAGGTAGATGTATAGCGCGTTCAATGAATAAGCCACGACAGGAAGCGGGTATTCAAGGCTGTCTCGAATCACATATGTATTCTCTTTTTCTTGTGTAACGGACCTAAAGACAAAATGATCCTGCACCTGATAAAAATCATTAACTAATGCAATTATGTCGTGGCTGTCGGTCGCGAGTAGGTCATAAGGATCTTCTGTCGGTCGTGCCTCAAGACAGGATGCAAGTCTTGGGTCTTTACGGAAGATGTCATAAATCTGTCTTTGGGTCACGCTAGGTGACTCCATGATTTGGTTATAGCTAAATCGATGGATCTGCCACCCTCGCGCGATGATGTAGTTTTGGCGATCAAGAAATCTGTCCAAGGCGCCCGGATGCTCGAACTTACCGAATCCATCTACCTCAATGGCGTAATTGCGTTCACCTTCAATCGCAAAATCAAGAAAGTACGGACCTACCTTGCGCTGGGGAATCACTTGTCGCAGGCCAGCCGAACTTAGGATGGGGGCTAGAATCTGGGATACAAACTTCACCTCAAGATAGTTCTTGCCAGCTATGTCATCTCCATTTCTGGCATTTGCGAAGTAGTCAAATGACCGAAAATATTCAGAGGCACGTTGCTGATGACCAGTGGTCACAATAGGCCCGAGTCGCGTGGGTTGAATCGCCTCGATATCCGAGTCCGAAATACCCAAGGCTCTCTTAGAATATGGGAGGAGTGAGAGCGGGAGAAATCGGAGTTTCCCTTCAATGAAGGTTGGATACTCACTAGGAGAGGTCAGCGCCCTCCCAAGCATATCGTCGTAGCGATAGACACCACGAGTTAATGACGGAAGAAAGTGTCTCACGATTGGATTCATGTGATCCCCCAACCCCCCTATGGCTCCTTGAGTCGATAACTGCGGCATGATCTAGGCCGACCACGGTCCTGCAATGCGCGTGACGTACTGAATCGCCCCGGGTATCGGGGAGGCTGTTCGGTTTAAGTTACGCCGCCATCGCAGGCCGACGGTTAAGTTGCCTGTGGTAGTTTGCCTCAGCTTCTGCGGGAGGGATATGGCCGAGAGGTCCCAT
>JAJVIQ010000024.1 GCA_022071965.1 Gammaproteobacteria bacterium | reverse complement strand
CGTTCGAGGAGTTTCGCGTGCTGGGCGACGAGCCGCCGCGCGCGGGCAGCGGAGCGTCGGCGAACCGGGCCGACGCGGAGGCACGGCCGCGCATCGGATGGTTCAAACTCGCGGTGAGGACAACCCTGAGGCTCCCCGGCATCTACGATTTGCGACAGGCCATCCGCGTACTGATCAACACGCTCCTCGTATATCTGCGTTCGATAAAGGACTTTGAGCGGATGATCGAGGAGTCCCGTCCGCGGGCTCTGATCCTGCCCGAGGACGTCGTCGGCGCGTTCTCGCCGCTGCTCATCAAGGCGGCGCATCGCCGCGGCGTCCCGAGCCTGATCCTGCCCTATACGATCGCCAACCAGCAGGAGGCGTTCAAGAGCCTCATGGGTCAGCCGCACTACCAGCGCGACTTCCTTCCGAACCGCATTGCCGCGGCACTCTTTCCCCGCTGGGTCATGACGCAGGACGGTGTGTCGCTCGTCCGCCTGCCGGCCTGGCACATCCTCGGCCAGGAGATCACGCGGACCACGCCGCCGGACCCGTGGATGATGAACAGCGGCTACGCGAACGTCATCGCGGTGGAGAGCGAGGCGATGCAGGACTACTACCGCGCGGCCGGCATACCGCCGTCGAAGCTGCGCGTCGTCGGGGCGATCTATGACGATGAGCTCGCATCCTACAAGGCGAACCGGGCCGCCGAGCGCGCGCGCCTGCTGCAGCAGATCTCGCTGGACAGCGAAAAGCCGATCCTGCTGGTGGGCGGTTGCCCGGATCAGACCCGCTCCTGCCCGCCGGGCTTCGAGTTCGCGGATATCGATGAGTTCATCGACCGGCTCTTCGACGCGGTCTCGGCGCTGGCATCCGATTACACGATCGTGTTCCGCCCGCATCCCAACTACGGCCGCATGGGCGAGCGCTTGGCCGCGAAGGGGTGGGCGGTGACGAACATGGACACCGCGCGCCTGGTCGCGCTAGCCGACGCCTATGTCGCGTTCGCATCGGCGACGATCCGTTGGGCCATCGCCTGCGCGATCCCGGTCGTCAACTATGACGTCTTTCGCTACGCGTACGGGGATTTCGAGCGCGTCGGGGGTGTCGTCAACGTACAGTCGTATGCGGACTTCGAGCGCGCCCTGCGGGACCTGCACACCGGATCCGATCGCCTGGCTCAATGGCGGCGGCGGGCGGAGGAGGGCGCGGGGCGCTGGGGTAATCTCGACGGCGGGTCCGTCGACCGCATCGAGGGACTGATCGGGGAGCTGGCATCGCTGAACCCCGTGCCGCGGGTCACGCATTGAGTATCCACGTCAGAATCTGGAAACGAGCAGAGGAGTAACCATGAAGACCAAGGTCGCAATCGTCGGTGCCGGTTCGATGGCCCGCGAGCACATCCGGGCATTCAACAGCCTCGAGGGAGTCGAGGTCACCGGCATACACAGCCGGACGCGCAAGCGCGCCGAGGACCTGGCCGCCGAGTTCGAGATCCCGTGTGTCGCCGACGACATCGCCGCATTGAAGCGCGACAGCGGCGCCGACCTGGTCGTCGTCGCCGTGCCCGAACTGGCCGCCAACAGCGTCAGCAAGGCCTGCTTTGCCCAGCCCTGGGCCGTGCTGCTGGAGAAGCCGGCCGGCTATCATCTCGGCGACGCGCGCGACATCGCCGCCGCCGCGGCCGGCCGCAGTCAGCCGGTGATGGTGGGGTTCAACCGGCGATTCTATTCGAGCAGCCTGGCCGTCGCCGCCGACATCGGCAGCCGCGACGAGCGACGCTTCATTCACGTGCAGGACCAGCAGAGCTTCGCGGAGGCGCGCCGATACCGTCATCCGGAAGAGGTGGTGCGCAAGTTCATGTATGCAAACTCCATCCACATCATCGATCTGATCCTGTACTTCGGCCGGGGCAAGCCGGTCGAGGTCACCCCGATCATGCCGTGGCAGGGCGAGACCACCGAGGTCGTGCTGACTCATATCCGTTTCGACAGCGGCGACGCGGCGTTGTACGAAGGCTTGTGGCAGGGCCCGGGACCCTGGGCGTGCACCGTCTCCACGCCCAGCCGCCGCTGGGTCATGCAGCCGCTGGAGCGGGCGACGTTTCAGAACGCGGGCGAGCGCAAGCAGAATCCGGTCGATCCGGATCCGGTCGACGCCGAGTTCAAGGCCGGCTTCCGCCGCCAGGCGCAGGAGGTCATCCGCGGGGTGCGCGGCGAGCCGAGTGCGGCCATCGGCATCGAGGAAAGCCTGCGGACGATGGAGCTCATCCATCGGATGTTCGGCGAGTGAAGGATCGCCGGCCGGGGCTCGCGCATGCAACTGCCGCCGCTGGGTGTGGAGACGACCGCGGGCAGGACCGTCCTCTCCGGTTTCGGACGTCCGATGGGCCTGGCGGCGGGCGCCGACGGCAGCCTTTACGTCGCCGACATGGACCTTCACGCGATCGCGCGCCTGACGCCGGATCTCGACAGGTGCACATGGCTGGGACTCGCGGCAGATGGATGGCGCGAGGGTGCGCCGATAAAGAGCGGCACGCTGCAGCGGGCGGCCGCGAGAGAACCGGCCATGCTCAATGGTCCCCACTCGGTCGCGCCGCTGCCCGACGGTGCCTGCTGGATCGTCACCTACTACCGGCCATCGCTGGCACTTTACGATGCCGGCGGCGTCTGCCGCGCATGCCACACCTCCGTCGCGGATCTGGGCCCGCTCCAGGGTCCTGCCACGGCGCGGTTCGACAGTCGCGGAAGGTTGCTGCTGACCGAGTACAGGATGAATGTCGTCGCGGTGATCGGTGAGGATGCGGTACCCTTCATGACCATAGGCGGCACCGACCCGGTTCGGCCCGGCATGCTGCTCGATCGACCGCACATGACCATCGAACTGCGCGACGGAACCCTCGTCGTCGCCGATACGTGGAATCATCGGCTGCAGCGCTTCGACGCGCAGGGGCGGCGACGGGCGGTGCTCGAGAGCAGGGAGGGATGGCGCGACGGCGACGACATCGAGGCCGACGAAGGGTTCATGACGCCGGTTGCGGTGGCGGAAACCGGTGACGGCCGCCTGCTGGTGACCGACTGGGGCGGGTCGCGGCTGATGTGGTTCGACGAGGGTGGTGGATTGCTGCAGGTTCGGGACGACCTCGGGCTCGATCGACCGTATGACGCGCAGATCCTGCACGACCGGCTCGTCGTCGCCGATTCGCACCACGGTCGGATAATCATCCTGAGGGACTGCTGAATGGCGGTGCCGCTGGTCGTCCTCGGTGCCTCGGGCCACGCCCGCGTCGTCATCGACGCCGCGCGCCGCTCGTCGGCATTCGAGCTGCTCGGGGTCGTCGATCCCGACATACCGGCAGGCACGACGCTCAATGGCCTGCGCAGCTTGGGCGGCGAGGAATGCCTGCCGGAGATCGCGGCCAGGGTCGACGGACTGGCGGCGATCATCGCCATCGGTGACAACGCCGTCCGGGCCCGGGTGGAGGACAAGGTCCTCGGCCTGGTTCCGCGGATCCGGTTTGCCGCCGTGATTCATCCGGCGTCGGTGATCGCCGAGGACGTCACCATAGCCGACGGCAGCTTCATCGCCGCCGGCGTGACGATCAATTGCGGGGCGAGAGTCGGTCGCCATGCCGTGATCAATACCAACGCGTCGGTCGATCACGACACGTCCATCGGCGATTTCGCCTTCGTCGGGCCCAATGCGGCCCTGGCCGGCGGCGTAAGCGTCGGCCGCATGACCTTGATCGGCATCGGCGCCAGCGTCATCCAGGGCATCCGCATCGGAGACCGGGCGATCATCGGCGCGGGCGCCGCCGTCGTCGACGACATCGGCGGGGACTGCCTCGCGGTCGGGGTGCCGGCCAGGGTGGTAAAGAGCCGGGTCGATCTGCCGCCCGCGCCAGGCCGCTGAAGGGATCCTCCTGCCACACCGAGGTCCAGTGCACGACGAATGAACAAGAGGCTGAACAAGACACTACTGATCGGGGTTGCGGCCATTGCCGTGGTCGTCATCGCGATGGCGGCGATACGACAGCAGCATGCGGCGCGAGCATGGAGCGCGGAGCACGAGTGCTACGTCATCGACGGCGTCAACACCACCATCGACAGGCCCGGGGCCTATTGTCTCCTGTCGGACATCGAGATTGGTCTGGCGAGCATTGACATCGTATCCTCTGACGTGGTCCTGGATCTTCACGGACACAGGGTGGTTCGCGACGCAAGCCATCCGGACACACAGCCGGCGATCAAGATTGGCGATGTTGCTGATGTTCGGATAAGGAACGGCACGATCGACGATTTTCACATTGGGATCAACTCGAGCGGAGCGGAGAAGCTCACTGTCGAATCCATTCGATTCTCGAATATCGGCTTCATAGCGGCGATCATTGCGGACGGCAAGGAAATCGCGCTGCTGAACAACGTTGTCGATCGAGTTGGCTACGAGGATCCTTCGACGGTGCCGGATGATACCGGCGCGTATGCCGTCGGATTCAACATCCGGGCCGAAGACGCTCTCATCAAGGGCAACACGTTCAAAGACGTCCGGCGGCAGCCATCTCCAGAGGCATCCGTCGGCGAGGGAGTCGCCGTTATCGTCAGCAGCGGGTCGAAGGCCATCCGTATCGAGGGCAACGCCGTGGATCTCGTGCCCCAGGCCGCATCGGGCAGCATCGGTATCTGGCTGGGCGTCGACTCTTCCAGCGAGATCCGCGAGAACCTGTTTCGGAATGTGGAGCGAGGGATAGCCGGACGCGAGGCGAAAGCCCGAATCGAGGCCAACCGTTTTGTTCTCGATGCGAGCTCGGGCAGCCTGGAAACATACGGCATCTACCTCGTCTATGCCAACGAGGCCTCACGAATCGCCGACAATGTCATCTCGGGCTATGCTCAGCCGGTCACGGGTACGGGCCGGGACGGCGAGACGCCTCTGGAGATGCCCAACAACGCGATTCAATAGCCGGGCGCCGGCGATACCGGAGACAGCGCAGTATTCGACGATATTGTGAGCGGCTCGCCGTACATCAAGAGAGCGATCGACATCGCCGCCGCGACCTTCGGCCTGGTGCTGTTCGCCGTCCCGATGCTCGCGGTCGCAGCCGCGATACGCGTCAGCATGGGCAGCCCGGTCATTTTCCGGCAGCAGCGGCCCGGCAAGGGCGGCGCGCCGTTCGAGCTGCTGAAATTCCGAACGATGCTGCCGCCGCTGTCGAGCGAGCGGGCCACGGACGACGACGGGACGCGGATCACGGCGCTCGGGGCATTCCTGCGCCGCACCAGCCTCGACGAGCTGCCGACCTTGTGGAACGTGCTGCGGGGTGACATGAGCCTGGTCGGACCGAGGCCGCTGCTGATGGAGTATCTGCCGCTCTACTCGGCGGAGCAGTCGCGACGGCATGCGGTCAGGCCAGGATTGACGGGCTGGGCGCAGATCCACGGCCGCAACGACCAGACCTGGGAAGAGCGCCTGGCCATGGACGTGTGGTATGTCGATCACCAGAGCCTGATGCTGGATCTCCGGATCATCGTCGCGACCATCGGCAAGGTCCTGAGCGGCGCCGGCGTCAGCAGCCCGGGTCACGCGACGATGCCGAAGTTCCGGGGCGACAAGACATGAGACGGCTGCTGGTGCTCGGCGCCGGCGGGCACGGAAAGGTCGTCGCGGACGCGGCGTCCGCGAGCCGGAAGTGGGCGGTGATCGAGTTCCTCGACGATCGCCACCCGGAACACGGAAGGCTCGAGGACTGGAAGGTGATCGCGCGGCCCGTCGACATTGCCCGCGTGGTCGTGGCGGACGATGAGGTGATTGTCGGGATCGGAGACAACGCGCGTCGCCTGGCGATCATCGAGGAGCTGCTGAGCCGCGGCATCAAACTGACCGTGGTCGCGCATCCCGCAGCGGTGATTAGTCCGCGCGCAACGCTGGCGCCGGGGTGCGTCGTGTTCGCGGGCGCGGTGATCAACGCTGGCACGAGCATCGGTCGCGGATGCATCGTCAATACCGGCGCAATCGTCGATCACGACTGCCGCCTGGACGACGCCGTCCACGTCGCCCCGGGATCGGCGCTGGGCGGTAATGTGCGTGTGGGGCGGCGCAGCTGGGTCGGCATCGGGGCGAGCGTTCGCCATGGCGCCAGCATCGGCAGCGACACGATGATAGGCGCCGGCGCGGCGGTAGTCGCCGACATCGGCGACAATGTCGTGGCAGTGGGCGTGCCCGCGCGCATATCGACTCGCGGGGATTCAGACAGGGCGGCGGAATGACGCATATAAAGAAGGTGTCGGAGACCGGCCAGGACGTCTCGTCGCTCACTCAGCAATGGCCGCATTACGGCGAGGACGAGATCGAGGCGGTCGCCCGCGTCCTCCGGTCGGGGCGCGCCAACAGCTGGTTCGGCACGGAGTGCCGCGATTTCGAGCGCGAGTTCGCCGATTATTGCGGTACGACCTACGCAATCGCGCTGGCGAACGGCACTGTTGCGCTGGAGCTTGCGCTGCGGGCGCTGGGGATCGGACATGGTGACGAGGTCGTCGTGACGCCGCGCTCGTTCGTCGCCTCGGCGAGCTGCGCCAGTCTCTGCGGCGCGCGGCCCGTGTTCGCCGACGTCGATGCCGACAGCCAGGGGATCACCGCGGAGTCGATTCGCGCGGTGCTGACGCCGCGGACACGCGCGATCGTCGTCGTGCACCTGGCCGGGCGGCCGTGCGAGATGACGCCGATCATGGCGCTGGCGGAGGCCCACGATCTGAAGGTGATCGAGGACTGCGCCCAGGCCCATGGCGCCCGCTACCGGGGGCGCGTGGTCGGCAGCATCGGTCACGTCGGGACGTTCTCGTTCTGCCAGGACAAGATCATGAGCACCGGTGGCGAAGGCGGCATGCTCGTCACCGGCATCCACGAGGTGTGGGAGCGGGCATGGGCGTACAAGGATCATGGAAAGAGCCCTGCGGCGCTGCAGCCGCCCGCGCAGTCGTGGAAGTACCGCTGGCTGCACGACACGATAGGGACCAACATGCGCATGACCGAGATGCAGGCGGCGATCGGCCGTGTGCAGCTCGGCAAGCTGGATTGCTGGCTGGCGCGGCGCGCGGAGCACGCGCGAGTGTTCGACGGCGCATTCGAAAATCTGTCCGCATTGCGACTGATGCCGCCGCCGCCGCACGTTCGGCACGCCTATTACAAGTACTACGCGTTCATCCGGCCCGAGCGGCTGAAGAGCGGATGGGATCGCGATCGCATCCTGCAGGCGGCGCAGTCCCGGGGCCTGCCATGCTTCAGCGGCAGTTGCGGCGAGATCTACCGTGAGCGGTGTTTTGCGGATACGGCATTCGCCCCGTCGCAGCCGTTGCCGGTCGCGCGCACGCTGGGCGAAACGAGCCTGATGACACTGGTGCACCCCACGCTCGCCATCGACGAGGTCCGGCGTACCGCCGCGGGGATGGCGGCAGTCATACAGTCCGCGACCGCGTGACGGTCGATCGCCAGGTCCGCGCCCGGCTTCGTGGCGATGGCACGATGCCGCGGCCGGACGGATATCCGCCGTGACTTCCGTCGACCTTCGAAGACATGTCCTGACGATGGGCGCGGGGACGGCCGTGGCGCAGGCCATCCCGCTGGCGGCCGGTCCGCTGCTGACGCGCCTGTACGATCCCTACGAATTCGGTCTGATGACATCGACCGTGGCCCTGGCGTTGCTCCTCTCCGTCGTTGCCACGGCCCGTTACGAGCTCGCGATCGTGTTGCCGGAGTCCGAGCGGGATGCGTGGGCGGTCGCCGGCGCCGCGACGATCCTCGCGACCACCGTCTGCGTGGCGGCGATGGCGCTGATAGTGCTGGCGGAGATTGCCGCACCGGCGATGGCCGGCAGCAGCCGGCTAGGTCCGTGGATCGCGGCCGTCCCGGCGATCGCCTGGCTGATGGCCTGCGGCCAGATCGGAAACTGCATCGCCAACCGCGCCCGTGACTACCCGCGTATGGCCGCCGCGGCGATCCTGCAGCAGGCCGCTGCGGCTGCAGTCGCCACCCTCCTCGGCCTGGCGTCGGCACCGTTCAACGGGCTGATCGTTGGACGTCTCGCCGGCCACGCGACCTACGCGGCGGCCTTCTGGCGGCGGATGCGGGGGCTGGTGGTGGAGCGCACGCGCACATGGACGTTCGCCGAAAGCAGGCAGGTCTGCCGCCGGTACCGCCAGTTTCCGCAGTACAATCTTCCGTACTCCCTCATCGGTAGCTTCTCGAGGGATTTCCTCGTGCTGGCGCTGACATACAGGCATTATGCCGATGCCGCGGGCCTGTACGGCGTCGCCCGCATGGTCGTCTCCGCACCCGTGTTCTTCGTCTCATCGACCCTGACCCAGGTGTTCTTCCGCGAGGCGTCCGAACAGATCGGCACGCCCGCCTTCGCCGCACTGATCGCGCGCATGGTGCGCACCGTCGCATGCGCCGGCACGCCACTGCTGGCGTGGATGGCATACTGGGGCACGGAGATTTTCGGCGGCGTGTTCGGGACGGGATGGCAGCCGGCGGGGACCTACGCCGCGGCGCTTTGCGTACCCGCATCGCTGCATCTGATCTCGTCCTGGACGACACGGACTTTCGAGGTCTGTCAGCAGCAGAGAAGGTCATTTCTGCTGCAGATGAGCTCCGACACCCTGTCGATACTCGTCGTGCTCGTCCTGCTCCTCGGCGGCAGGCCGCCGCTCGATGCCGTCATCGGATACGTCGCCTGCCAGGTCGCGTATCACGTGATCTGCCTGTCACTGATCTTCGGGCTTCTGAAGATGGGCTGGGCCGTGCTGTCGCGCCTGCTCGCTTCCGTCCTCGGCATGTGGATCGCGGCGTGGCTCGCCGGAGCTTCCGTCGGAGCGGTACTCGAAGGCCCCGCGGCCATCCTCGTTCATCTGGTCTGTGTCGCCGCCATCGCGGCGGCAATGCTGCGCCGGGGGGCAGGCGTATCGAAACCCGGCGTTACCCGCCGGACAGGGTGACGGAAGCTGCTTATCCCGCTACCATAGCGCCGCTCGCATGCATTGGTGCTTCCCGGGCATGCGACAGCCGCAAAGTCATCTTCGATGCCGATAACCTGGCTCTACTCACAACACGGCGCGACCTGGTTTCAGCTTGGCAACGTCGTTGCCACGCTGCTGGCGCTGTCCATCCTCGCATACCTCTTCATGCGGCGGCCACGGGTCTTCGTTCGTCCGAGCATGCAGGTGCTCGCCTTCTACCATCTGTTGATCCAGTGGCCGGTCGTCTACCTGTCCCGATTCATCGAGAGCTGGGTGCATGATCACTGGCATGTCTTCATTCTTGTTCACGGCTTCGTGCTGATCGGCATTCCGCTGGCGCTCTCGAGCGGCCGCCGCACCGTGAGCGAGATCTGGTCCAGGCTGCGCGGCGGCGCGGCAGGCGCCCCGGACCAGGCATGGGCGGTGATTGCCCTGTTCCTGGCGGCGCTCGGCTGCGCGGCCGTGTACCTGACCGCGGTGGATATCAGGGACACGGGCCTGTACGTGCTGCTGACCGATCCCGTGCATGCGTCCGAGGCGCGCGTGGAATCGCTCAAGACTCTGGCTTCGATGCGGGCCAAGTACGCGTTGAGCGTTCTCAGTTCGACGATCGCGCCGCTGTTCACGGCCTTCGCGGTATACGCCTGGCTGCACCGTACGAACGGGGGCAGATGGAGCAGCGTGTACCCCGCGATGCTGCTGCCCGCCGTCTGGGGACTGGCGCTGCTCAGCGGCGCGAAGGGCATCGCCGTATTCCTGGTCATGGTGGTCCTCGCGACATACCTGTGGGATCGCCGTCTGAGGCTGCCGCTCGCCGCCGCGGTGCTGGCCATCCCGATCATGCTAGTTCCCGCGGCGGCCTACGTCGTGGTGATAGCCAACGCCAATTACGAGGTCGGCGCAATGGCATTGATGGACAGACTGCTCGAGGCGGTCCTGGAGCGCGCCTTCCTGGTGCCGGCGACGACGGGGATCTGGCACATCGACTACGCGCAGACCGAGGGCCCGGTCGGCATCGCGGGGCAGCTCAGACTCGCGACCGCGCTGGGGGAAGGGTCCATGAGGCTGCCGATGGTGATCGGACAGTACTATGGCCCCGCTTACTACGGAGGCGAAGTCGCGAAACACTTCAGCGCGAATACGGGCTTTCTCTTCACGGCCTACGCCTGTTTCGGTCTCTTCGGTCTCCCGCTCGCGCTGGCGATGCTGCTGTGCTGCGACCTGCCGCTCGTCCTGTTGCGGCTCCTGCCGCGGCCGTGGCTGGTGCCGACCCTGGGCGCCACCTCGGTTGCCGTGCTGAAGTTCATCCAGAGCGACTACACGACCGTGTGGCTGACGCACGGCTTCGGCCTCATCGTCCTGCTGGCGTGGATATTGTGGGCATTGCGCGAACTCTGGCCGATGATGTCATCGGACGCGCGAAGGGTGAGCGCAGCCGATCCGTGCGAAGTGGATGAGGCGCTTTCGATTTGACGGGGATGTCGGAAATCCCGCGGCCGAGCGTCGCGCACCTCACCTCCGTGCATCGGCCCTTCGACATACGGATCTTCCAGAAGGAGCTGAGATCGCTGGCGCGCGTGGGATGGCCGGTCACGCTGATCGCCCGTCACACGCACGACGAGAAGGTCGACGGCGTGCAGATCAGGGCAATCCGCGGCTTTAACGGCCGGTTGCGACGCATGACCCTGACCGTGTGTGCGGTCCTGCGGGAGGCCGTCCGCTCGCGAGCGGAGATCTGCCACTTTCACGACCCGGAGCTGATCTTCGTCGGATTCGTCCTGAAACTGCTTGGACGCAAGGTCATCTACGACGTGCATGAGGACCTGCCCCGGCAGATCGAGTCGAAACACTGGATTGTGCCCTTTCTCAAGCACCCGATCGCCCTGCTTTCCGGGGCGATCGAGTGGATGGCGGGGAGGTTTTTCGATCGAATCGTCGTCGTGACGCCGGTGATCGCGCGGCGTTTCCCCCCCGGCAAGACGATCGTCGTGCAGAACTATCCGATGCCGGAGGAGCTCTTCGACGTCGAGGGGACTCCGTACGCGCGGCGGCCGCCGGTCATCTGCTATGCCGGTGGCATATCCGAGGCGCGCGGCGCATACGAGATGGTGGATGCCATCGCCGAGGTCGATGGCCGGCTGGATCCGCAACTGCATCTCGCCGGCGAGTTCGTCCCGGCATCCCTGCGCCAGGCGCTCGAGAAGCGTCGCGGCTGGGCGCGCACGACGACGCACGGCGTTCTGGACCGCGCCGGGATACGCAACCTGCTGGGCTCGAGCCGGGCGGGTCTCGTTCTGCTGCATCCGCACCCGAACCATCTGAACGCACAGCCCATAAAGCTGTACGAATACATGGCCGCGGGATTGCCCGTCATCGCCTCGGACTTCCCCCTGTGGCAGGAGATCGTCGGCCGCAACGGGGCGGGCCTGCTCATCGATCCGATGGACCCAGGGGCGATCGCCAGGGCCATCGAGTGGGTGCTTGACCATCCGGAGCAGGCAGCGGCCATGGGGTCCAAAGGCCGTTCGGCGGTAATCGAGAGGCTCAACTGGTCGGAAGAGGAGAAAAAGCTCCTCGCGATGTATGAAGGTCTGAGATGAAGAAGATAGCCACGGTCATCGGGGCGCGGCCCCAGTTCGTCAAGGCGGCCGTCGTGTCCAGGGAGCTGCGCCGCCGGGGCGGCGTCAGAGAGATACTGGTCCACACCGGCCAGCACTATGACGACGCCATGTCCGAGGTGTTCTTTCGCGAGCTGGAGATCGACCAGCCGCAGTACAATCTCGGCATCGGCAGCCTGGGACACGGGGCCATGACCGGCCGTCAGCTCGAGGCGCTGGAGAGCGTCCTTGTCGATGAAGGCCCGGACGTCGTGCTGGTGTACGGGGACACGAATTCAACGCTGGCCGGCGCGCTGGCCGCCGTGAAGCTGCACATACCGGTGGCGCACGTGGAGGCAGGCCTTCGCTCCTTCAACCGCCGGATGCCCGAGGAGATCAACCGGGTCGTGGTCGATCACGTCGCCACGACCCTGTTCGCACCGACGGAGGCGGCGGTGACGAATCTCCGCAGGGAGGGAATCGCACACAGCGCGATACACAGAACGGGTGACGTCATGTACGACGTGGCGTTGTATTTCGGCCGGCGCGCCGCGACGGAGAGCAGCGTCCTCGAGACGCTGGGCGCAACTCCCGGGAAATACGTGCTGGCGACGATACACCGTCAGGAGAATGTCGACCATCCGCCCACGCTGCAATCGATCATGAACGGTTTCGGCGGTTGCGGGATGCGGGTCATCCTGCCCATGCACCCCAGGACCCGCAAGCAGATCACGGAGGCCGGGATCGTCGTACCCGAGAACCTGACGATCATCGACCCGGTCGGATACCTCGACATGTCGCGCCTGGAGCAGTGCGCGGCGCTGATCGCGACCGACAGCGGCGGCGTGCAGAAAGAGGCGTTCTTCGCACGGGTGCCCTGCGTCACGCTGCGCGAGGAGACCGAATGGGTGGAGCTGGTCGAGCTCGGGTGGAACTGCGTCGTGCCTCCGCGCTCGGCCGCGGTCATTGCCACCGCGATCAGCGAGCGCGTGGGGTCGCGCGGGGTGTCGGCATCGCCGTACGGCGACGGGCGGGCCGCGAGCGCCATTGTCGACCGGCTGATCGGACCATGAGCGTGGCTGTCTCCGCGACTCCACAGGATTGCGAGGCCGTATGGAGGAAGTGAACCGATCGAGTGGAATACCGGCGAGGCTGGCAACCTGGTTCCGCGATGTGCTGCCGTTCAGCCCGCGGGAGGCGCGCTTCGTGATTGCCGCCGCCGTCATCGGCGCCGCGGTCGGTACCGTCACCGGCATGGTGATCGAACCGCAGTGGGAGGCGTCCGCCGCCTACGAGACCGCGCTGATCGGCGGTGGCAACCTGGAGAGCGTTCCGGAGATGGTCGAGCAGTTCCGTTCGACGGCGTTCAGCGATGAGGTCGTCGCGGCAGCCAGGGAGCACGGGATCACCGACGAGAAGGAGCAGGACCTGCTGCGGAAGTCGCTGCGCAAGACGCGCTCGCATGCACTGGTAGGGTTCGTGGATGTCCGGGTCCGGGCGTACAGCCGGGCGCACGCGCTGGAACTGATAGGGCTGGTCGTGCAGCACATGCAGGCGATCCAGGCCGAAAGGAAGGCGCCGATCATCGAGGGCTATCGAACTTCTCTGGCCGAGGTTCAAACGACCATCGATACCGTACGGCGGGACGCGTCCAGGCTGCAGGATCGCGTAGAGAAGATTGCCGGGGAGAAGGCAATACTTGCATGGATCATGGACTACACGTCGCGGCAGAGTCTGCTGGCCGAGTTGCATCGAAGCGAGCAGCAGTTGCGGGAAAAGGCACTCGACACGGCGAATCGGCCGGGGCGGCTGCTCACGCCCGCCGAGGTATCGAGCGAACCCATCACGCCCAGAATTTTCGCGCTGGCGCTGCTGGGGATGATCGCAGGCTTGGCGCTGGGATTGACGTGGCTTCAGTTCCGACGCTGAAGGAAGTGGCTGTGCGGATGATGCCCGGTCACATGGCAGAAGCGTCGCGGTTCGAAGCGCGTGCCGTGATTGACGTTTCGTAGGCGGCTCTCCCGAGTGGCGGACGACTGGATGCCAACCGTCTGGATACTCAATCACTACGCCCAGGAGCCGGGCGGGCCCGGCGGCACCCGGCATTTCGCCCTGGCAAGGCATCTGCGCGCCTGCGGCTGGAATGCCTGCATCATCGCCGGCAGCGTGGAGCTCAATACCGGCAGACAGCGGCTGGCGCGCGCAGAGCATCGTCGACTCGAGAGCTACGACGGTGTGCAATTCCTGTGGCTGAAGGTGCCGGTCTATGCCGGCAACGGCCCCGGCCGGATGGCGAACATGCTCGTGTACGCGCTGCGGGCATTGATGCCATGGAATCTGCGGAAGCTGCCACGCCCGCGAGTGATCATCGGCTCGAGCGTGCACCCATTCGCGGCCTGGGCCGGGGCACGGCTGGCCCGCCGGCACGGCGTCCCATTCGTGTTCGAGGTGAGGGATCTGTGGCCGCAGACACTGATCGATCTCGGGCGACTGCGCGATCGCAGCCTGGCAGCGCAAGCGTTGCGCCTCCTCGAACGGCATCTCTATCGCTGCGCCGATCGCATCCTCATCCTCATGCCTGGCGCGACCGGATACATCGAACCTCTCGGCATATCGCCCAACAGGATCGTCTGGCTCCCGAATGGCGTCGACATCGCGGAGTTTCCGTACCATCCACCGTCTGGCCGGCGCGATGGCGTATTCACGATGATGTATTTCGGCGCGCATGGGACCGCCAATGGCCTCGAGAACCTCATCCGGGCGATGGCAATATTGAGGGAACGTCGGGCGAGCCCGGCGCCGGTGCTCCGGCTCATCGGTGACGGGCCGATGAAGGCATCGCTGCAGCGGCTCGCTGCGGACATGCACCTCGACAACGTGCGTTTCGAGGATGCCGTGCCGAAGGCCGACATTCCTGCCATGGCCGCACAGGCCGATGCATTCGTGTTCAACCTGGTCGCCTCACCGGTCTTTCGATACGGGATCAGTTCCAACAAGCTGTTCGATTTCATGGCGGCCGGCCGCCCGGTCATATTCAGTTGCGAGTCCGTGAACAATCCGGTCGCGGAGGCGGATGCAGGCATCACGGTCCCGCCGGATCGGCCGGAGCACCTTGCGGACGCCATCGCGACGATCGCGCGGCTGACGCCGGCGGAACGGGAAACGATGGGAATGAATGCCCGTCGATATGTCGAGCGGAATCACGACTATCGTTCGCTTGCCGTGCGACTTGCCCGAGTCCTGAACGACATTTCGGGCCGTGCGGCGCATTGATGCGGATGCGGCAATTTCATCGCTCGACCGTACCGCGGCGTGCGAGGACATGTCCCAATCCGCCGTGCACCGTCAGTAAATTGGCGCGCGGCACGGCGCGCTTTGAGGACTCCTTCCTTACCTGTCATACTCCACGCAGGGAGAGGTTCATTACGGGCGTCGCGTGTGGCCAGTCCGGACCGGCGCGCCAGGGAAAGGAGGAAGGTCATGAGCATTCTTGAGTACGTGCTGTTTCGAACGCGGAGGGTATCCACTTCGATCGCCGCCGGCGCATTCATGCTGGTGGCATCGGGGACCGCAGGCGCCGTTACGATCCCGCTGCAGTCATATGGGACCGGTGTTCCCGGGGATGGAAATGCATGGACTCTGAACGTCTCGCTCGGTGGCACCACCAGCAATCCGCTGGCGAACTTCACCTTCATCAAGGTGGCGAGCGACGACACACAAGGTGAGTTCGGCCTGAATCAGATACTCTTCGAGGTGGGCTTGGGGTCGATACTGACCGGCCCCCCCGCCTTCTCCTACAGCGGCGGCGTTTTATTCGAACTGTCGCTGAACACGAACGGGGCACTGCCGGACGAACCCGCGCTCGTACCCTCGAATCCGTGGGGCGACGATGATTATTCCGGACCCGATCTGGATGACAACTTCGCACGGTTCGTTGCCGAGCGTGGCGAGTTCGGCAAGTCACTCAAGGATCTCGATGACGCGGTGACCATCCGGTACGGATATTCGGGCACCCTGGACGACCTGGTTTCCAGCCTGCTGGATTTCAGTGGCAACCGCAGGATCGCCGTACGCCTGGGAGGGCCGGAAACCGTCTGCGTATCAGGCGCGTGCGGCCTCGCGGCGGCGCCGCTCGCTCCGGTTCCGTTGCCGGCGGCGGCGTGGCTGTTGCTCAGTGCGCTCCTCGGACTTGCCGCCTCTGCCCGACGGGCAGTGGGTACGGACAGCGGGGCCTAGGCGCACCCGCATCCCGCTGCGATTCCCCCCTGGCGGCACGGGCGCCTGCGGTGCTGCTCCTCCCGGGCGCGCCGGCGCGCCCGGGGAATTCGCGTGTCCGCCATCCTTTATTCCCTGTTGCCGAGGGGCGCGGACCGCGGCGCGCGGTCCTGCCGGCATACCTCCGGCGTCTGTTCCTTCCCGTCGGCCTCACCCTGAGGGCTGACCTCTCGTCCTCCCCGGGCCGACTCGACCCAGCCATTCCACTGTCCGCCGACGTCCTTGCGACCGGCGCCAGATCGTCCAATGCCCGGCTGCAGCTGTTCGGCCCGCACACTGCCCTGGGCAGGGGGCGGTGCGCGAGAGTCCGCGCGAGACATGCCCCATCCATCCGGCCGGATTTCGCGCCGCCGGCCCGGTAATTTTGCGTGCGGGTCGGCGCAATTCGGGCCCGGACTTCGTCATGCTGTTCCCCGCGACGGTGAGGGTTGGGGCCGGTTCGGTGCTTGTGGGATAATGCCCGACCAAGATCGGCGCGGGACGAGACGGTCATGCAGGTGGGGCCTGGCCACGGAATCAGTCTCGAGCGAGAGCCGACATTCGAAGGCCGATGACAATATTCAATCGTCGAAACGCCGTCTACCTGCACGATCTCGCCATGGTGGTACTGGCGTGGCAGGGGGCGTGGCTGGCCAGGTCGAACTTCTATGCGCCCGATTTCGTCTGGCGTCCGACGCTGTACAGCTTCGTCATCGCCATGGTCTCGCAGGCGTTGATCTTCCGTTACCTGGGCCTGTATCGCGGCCTTTGGCGTTTCGCCAGCCTCCCTGACCTCTGGAATATCCTCAGGTCGGCAGCACTGGGAACGGTGACGATCGGACTGGTCATGTTCGTGCACAACCGCCTGGCGGACGTGCCGCGTTCGATCCTGCTCCTTTATCCCGTTTTCCTCGTCGGACTTCTGAGCGGGCCCCGCCTGGCCTTCCGGTTCTGGAAGGATCACACCTTCAGCATTCGCCTCACGGCCAACAGCAAGCGGGTGCTCGTCCTGGGCGTCGGCCGGGCGGCCGATACGCTCGTGCGCGACATGATCCGCGACGGCCGCTATTCGCCGGTCGGGATCCTCGATGACGAGTCGACGCTTCGGAACACGCAGTTGCACGGCGTGCCGGTGCTTGGCGGCCTGGAACGCCTGAAGGAAGTTTCCGAGACCACCGAGGCGGAGATCCTGGTCATCGCCATGCCCTCTGCCACGAACGCCGAGATGCAGCGGGTGGTGGCGCTCTGCGAGGCGACGGACCTGCCGTTCCGGACTCTGCCGCGGCTGATCGACCAGGTGCAGGGCGACCCCGGCGTCAACGCCCTGCGCGAGGTTTCCATCGAGGACCTGCTCGGCCGCGATGCCGTGTCCTTCGAGCTGCCGGTGGTGCAGGCGAGCCTGACGGGCAAGGTGGTGCTGGTGAGCGGCGGCGGCGGCTCGATCGGGGCGGAACTGTGCCGGCAGATCGCGCGCCTGGGTCCGCACGAGCTCGTCATCTTCGAGCAGAGCGAGTACAACCTCTACCGCATCGAGATGGAGCTGCGGCAGCGCTACCCGGATCTGCGTGTGCATGCGGTGATCGGCGACGTGACCGACGAGGCCGCGGTGGACCACGTCCTCGAGAGGTTCAACCCGATGGTCGTGTTCCACGCCGCGGCCTACAAGCACGTTCCCATGCTGCAGTACCAGGTGCGCCAGGCCGTGCGCAACAATGTGCTCGGCACCTGGCGCATGGCCTGCGGCGCGAGCCGGCACGGCGTGCGCAAGTTCGTCCTGATCTCCACCGACAAGGCCGTGAACCCCACCAGTCTCATGGGTGCGAGCAAGCGCATCGCGGAGATCGTCGCCGAATCCTTCAACCAGCTCGACGGCACGCGATTCACCACCGTGCGCTTCGGCAACGTGCTTGGTTCCGCCGGCAGCGTCGTGCCGCTGTTCCAGGAACAGATCCGCAACGGCGGGCCGGTGACGGTGACGCACCCGGAGATGACGCGCTTCTTCATGACCATTCCCGAGGCCACGCAGCTCATCCTGCAGGCCGGCGCGATGGGCAGGGGCGGGGAGATCTACGTGCTGGACATGGGCGAGCCCATAAAGATCGCCTTCCTCGCCCAGCAGCTCATCCGCCTCTCCGGCCTGGTACCGGGCGAGGACATCCGCATCGACTACACCGGGTTGCGCCCTGGCGAGCGCCTGCACGAGGAGCTCTTCCACGAGGACGAGAGGCTGGAGAAGACGCAGCATCGCAAGATATTTCTAGCCCGCCACCGCACCGTCGACCGCAGTGCCGTGGAGCAGACCATCGGCGAGCTGACCGAGGCCTGCGAGCGCTTCGACGAGCAGCGCATCACCGCGTTGATCAAGCGCCTGGTACCCGAGATGACCGTCGCCGATGTGTCAGCGCCCGACAACGTCATCCCGTTCAAGAGAGGAGTTTCATGAAGCAGAAGGTAAGGAAGGCGGTGTTTCCTGCCGCCGGTCTCGGCACCCGGTTTCTCCCCGCGACGAAGGCCAATCCCAAGGAGATGCTGCCCATCGTCGACAAGCCCCTCATCCAGTATGCCGCCGAGGAGGCGGTCGCCGCCGGCATCACCGATCTCATCTTCATCATCGGGCGCACCAAGCGCTCGATCGCCGATCACTTCGACAAGGCCTACGAGCTGGAGGCCGAGCTCGAGAAGTACGGCAAGCACGAGATGCTCGAGGCCGCGCGCTCGATCGTGCCGCCGCACGTCAATTGCATCTACATCCGCCAGGCCGACCCTCTTGGCCTGGGCCACGCCGTGCTCTGCGCGCGCGCCGCCGTGGGCCCCGAGCCGTTCGCGGTGCTGCTTGCCGATGATCTCATCGACGGCGCCGGCGGCGGTTGCCTCAAGCAGATGGTGGAGGTCTACGAGCAGCGCGGCGGCAGCGTCATCGCCGTGGAGACCGTGCCGCACGAGGAGACCAACCGCTACGGCATCGTGCAGATCAACAGGCTGAGCGACCGGGTGGGCCGCATCGAGACCATCGTCGAGAAGCCCAGGCCGGAGAACGCGCCGTCAAACCTCGCCGTGGTCGGCCGCTACATCCTCACCCCGGCCATCTTCGACATGCTGGAGACCATCGAGCGCGGCGCCGGCGGGGAGCTGCAGCTCACCGACGGCATCGCCAGGCTGCTCGACCGGGAGTACGTGTACTCCTACAACTTCGACGGCAAGCGCTACGACTGCGGCTCGAAGATCGGCTACCTGCAGGCCAACGTGGAGTACGCCCTCAGACATCCCGAGGTAAAGAACGAGTTTGCGCAGTACCTCGCCAGCCTGCAGCAGGGGTAGCTTCAGCGCAGGCCGGACCCACGGTGCCATGCGGCCGAGATGACGACCGTCAACGGCAAGACGGCTCGAACGTCATGCCTGGTCGCCGCCGTCCGCGGGATGCCATCTACTGTTGCGCCGGGTGCAGAAGGCCATCCTCCTGCAGCCTTGCCAGGATCAGGCCCACCGACTCCCCGACGGTCAGCTCATCGGTCTTCAGCTCCATTTCCGGGTTGAGCGGAGCCTCGTAGGGGTCGTCGATACCCGTGAAGCCCTTCAACTCCCCCGCGCGCGCCTTCCTGTAGAGTCCCTTGGGATCGCGTCGCTCGGCGACCTCGATGGGACAGGAGATGAAGGTCTCGAGAAAGGGAATACTTGCCTCGGCATGCGAGGCGCGCACCGATTCGCGATCGGCCCGATACGGACTGATGAAGCTGGCGATGGTGATGATGCCGGCGTCGGCGAACAGCTTGGCGACCTCGCCGATGCGACGGATGTTCTCGGCCCGGTCCTCGGCGCTGAAGCCCAGGTCCCGGCTCAAACCGTGACGAATATTGTCGCCGTCGAGCCGGTATGCGTGATGGCCGCGCTGCAGGAGCTCCCGCTCCAGGGCCGCGGCGATGGTGGACTTGCCGCTCGCCGAGTAGCCGGTCATCCAGATCGTGCAGCCCCTCTGTCCGAGCAACGCCTCGCGCTGCGCGCGCGTGACCTCGCCGGCGTGCCACCGGATGTTCGTTGCCTTGTGTTCCTGCATCGATTCTCCTGAGAAAATGCACCGCGAAACTGGCCAACGTTCAGTATATTAGCCCAATCACCGGCTCTGCCAGTATGGTCCTCATCGCAGATGGGCTGCCTGCTCATCGAGGTCGAATATTCCCTTCGGCGCCCGGCGCTCAAACAGGAGTTCGCGCGCCTGTCCCGTCTTCGATAGTGGTGCCAAATCCGCGGCACCGACCTCGAATGAGACCTCGCTGCATTTGAGGCGAGTACCGGAGAATCTTGATGACCATGCAGGCAGGGTCGAGCGCAACCACTCCAAATGGCCACAGATAGTTATTCGCAAACTACAGAGTCAAGAAATACTCGCAATCAGGCCGCGCCACGAGGTAGTATTTCGTCCGTTTACCCTTGTGCCACTCAAAACAGAAAGAAGTAACCGCCTGTGGATAAGAATACGCCCGTCGCAAGTCTCAACAGGATCTTCACCGACAAGGACGCGCAGGGTAGCCACGTCGGCCAGCGCCTAGTGAGGATGGTACAGACCAGTGTTCGGACTGTTACTCCGCCATTCCCGAGGCAGATACAGATCGAAACCAGCAATATCTGCAATCATGGCTGTTCCTTTTGTGCCTACCCGATGATGGAGAGGCCAAAGAGGCTCATGGATCAAGCGCTGTTCAGGCAACTGGTATCCGAGGCGTATTCGCTTGGTGCGCGCGAAATCGGACTTTTCGCAGGTGCGGAGCCGCTCGCCTGCAAGTGGCTCGAAGACTATGTCGCTTACTGCAAGAGAATTGGGTACGAGTACCAATACATCTCGACCAATGGAAGTCTGGGCAATCCGGAGCGGTTCAAGGCGCTACTCGATGCCGGGTTGTCCTCAATAAAATTTTCCATCAATGCAGGTACCCGTGAAACATACAAGAGGGTGCATGGAAGAGATGACTTTGAGAAGGTTATCGGAAACGTAAGGTCCGTCTCTGCATACCGCAAGACACTACCACAGCGCATATACCTCGGAGCGTCCTTTGTCGCAATGCCTGACACCGCACACGAGTTCGACGAACTTCAATCTCTCCTTGCTCCGCATGTTGATGAGGTTTTGTACTACGAAGCGAATAACCAATCCGGGCAGATGGCCGATCTACCGCTGGTGCCATTCAGCGAATGCGCATTGCCATTCAACAAGCTCCATGTGAGTTTGGAAGGGTACATCAAGGCGTGCTGCAATGACTACGATAATCTGCTGGCTATCGACGACGTTAAGTCCATGGGGCTTGCGGCCGCGTGGCATAGCGAGCGATTCAGAGAGCTCAGGCAGCGTCACATTGATGATCGCTTAGAGGGCACACTCTGTGGGAAGTGCCTTCGCGGTTGTTCGACCAAGGCAATGCCCATCAATGAAAAACTCGTCTTCATGCCGGTGACGGAGCGATTTCGCAAAGGCTCTGCCTAGCGATGAGCAAAACACTGCTCTTTGCGTTTGGCAATCGACCCAGTCTTCGTCTCCAAATTGTCGTAGCCTCAAGGCTACAGCGCGAGGGCTGGACTCCGACATTCCTCTATTGGTCATCGAATAACGACGAGTATTTGGCAGCGCTTGCGGAAATTGGCAGCCGATGGCCGGCGACGCGCCTCCATGAAGCTGAGGCGTCACCTGGCCGCCTCATGCGCGCCAAACCGAAATTGCACTCTTGGAAGGCCAGAGCTTTATCGCTTTTGCTGGGCCTGCCACCATTTCGAGAGTCGGCAAAGGTTGTCGGATATCATTTCGCGAACGTCGAGGCGTCCTTGTCAATCCTAAGAAAGTTGGCCCCGACGGTTGTCGTAGTAAGTGAAGATGGAATTTCCTCCAATCTTCACTTCATGACCGCAGTGCGCGAGTTGGGAGTCCCATGCGTCGATATCCCCTACGGTTTCGGCGTGCGAGAAGATCTCGAAATCGATCTGGAGCGAAAGCAGAACACCGGGGAACTGCAGATGGTGGCGGGCGCTGAGGGTGCTGTGCTGAGTATTGTGGCGCCGCAGTGGATCAAGAAGGGTAGATTCTCCGGTGCCATCATGTTTCCGCAGCATTTCATTCTGGGGATGGAAGCTGTTGGTATCACAGTTGGCGATCCATGGATAATCCACGGTGGGCATGCGAATCGACTTTGTGCTGAAAGTAACGCGACACTCTCCCGATACCGGAAAGAGGGGATTGCAGACAGAAAGCTTGTTCTTACTGGATCACCGTATTGCGACGAAATGATGGAGTCGCTAGCGGGCGACGAGCGGGCAAAGTGTGCGTTGAAACAGCCGCAGCGTATTTCAGAGGGAGCATTGCGAGTTCTTGCTTCGTGGCCGCCTAGCTACCATGGCTCTCGCGCGACTCATTGTGAGTTCGGATCGTATGAGGAGATGACCCTTAACGTATTGGGAATGGCGCGGGAGATCCCTGGAGTGGAACTGACGGTGTCGTTACATCCGGCCACGACGAGGGGGATACGCGAGCTACTCCTTAAGGCAGGAATAAATGTATCGGACGAATATGTTATTGGTTTGATTCCTAGGAACGACGTCTTTGTCACGTACTACTCAAGCACGATACGCTGGGCTATCGCCGCGGGCAAACCAGTAATCAACTACGATGCCTACAATCTCAATCTCGATATTTATGATTCGGCCAAGGGGTTCAGGAGCACCACACGGGCGCGTGAGCTTCAGGAGATGCTGGCGGAGCTGGCATCCCAGCCGGGCGAATTTGAAGCAGTAGCATCCGGACAGTGCGAATCTGCGTCAGACTGGGGGATCCTTGACGGTCGGTGCACAGAGAGAATTGGGAAGGAGCTCATGGAGCTGGCACGGCAGCGCGGCGGGCCGCATTCAAACGCGCACGTGAATTGAGGACTACGGAGATGGCAAGCGCCAACGATTTTACGCTGCGTCCGGATAGTAGCGCAGTTGACGTGGAGAAGTGTGTCAGGCGCTACGGGGCGGTAGTGCTACCAGGATTTGCCTGCGGGAAAGCGCTCGAAGACTTGCGGCGAGAGTATAGGGCGTTGCTGGATGACCGGGATGGGCGATACATCTACAAGATCGACTATGAGGCCGGAACTGCCGTGTCGATGATGCGGAAAAAGGTGCCTAACGGAGCGTATCCGGCAATAGACAGGTTCTTCGGAGATCGGCGGTTAATGGCTGTCGCGCGCCGGTACATTGGGTATCCGTGCCTTGTGAACTACGAGATCTATGCGACTCACGAGTATCGACCAGAGGCCAATATTGCGCCAACACATTTCGATAAGCTGTGGACGCTCAAGTTCATGCTTTATCTGAATGACGTAGACCGAGATAACGGAGCGTTTGGCGTGATCCCAGAAAGCGCCCCGTACGCTCGTGCGGCGTTCAGATCTGTATTCGATCGCGAACGCTTGAAGAGTCTATCCATGGGCGACGACCGTTACCAAAAAATCGGCAATGACCAAGTACCAGAAGGCCTTGGACCGGTGGTCGATATCACAGCTCCGGCAGGAACCCTGATTGTGTTTGACACGGATACGTACCATCATGCAGGCACGGTGGCAGTGGGCAAGGAACGAATGATCTTGCGAGGGCATTGCGGGCCGAGGATTGTCTACTCGAGAGTCCGCAAAGGTTCGCGCCAGTGGTGGCGAGGGGAGAGGCCGTTCAGTATGTGGGATGCATTCGTAGACCGTGTAAGCGAGATGTTTTCGTAATCGTCCCGTGCGAGCGGACCGAATGCAAGTAGAGCTTTGGTATCTCGGAGGCGACGTTCTACAACTGGACGTTCACGCACGGCGACAATGAAGTGCTGACCGGCGCGCCGCGGGCCGGCTATCACGCTCCGAGGTTCTAATAGTCGACTTTTGAGTTCTTCGCTGGATGCGGGAGATTATGGGCTCCCGGGCTCGGTAGACTTGGGCGTATCTGTTCGAAATGCCGCCCCTACGGGTAACTGTATTGACGCTTCGTCTGCCGGCAATGCCCGGCCGACCCGCAGGTCAAACCTGGAGTCAATCTGCTGATGGCGGTTCCTCGACACCGGAATCGCCGTTTCCGCGCGCGTGGGTTGTCTTACTGGTAACAGCCCGCTTCACGCCTTCAAACGTCATGTCATAAGACACATCGAAACCAGTTCCGAAAAGCCCCGCGCGAGAGCGTCCACTCTGGCCGACACATCCTCACCCCGTCCACCCTCGACGTGCGGGAGTCCATCAAGGCGGCACCGGTGGGGAATTGCCGCTCGCCGACGGCTTCCGGCAACTGCTCGAGCGCGAGCACGCGTCGTCCTTCAGGTACGACGGCAGGCGCTACGACTGTGACTCGAAGACGGGAAAACGGCAGTCCAACGCCGAGTACACCCCAATACCCGCAGGCCCGGGACGAGCGGCAGAGCAAGATGAGCTCGCTTGCCTGCCCGAATTGAATGTCATTCAACGAAAGTTGAATGTCATGGCTCGCGGCTCTTCGAGCAGACTCCATCCAGCTCACGATTTTTGAGACCTGGATCATTGCACGAAGGAACTTCGTGCGGTCATTCAAAGAAAACGGCTGGTGCGTTTGCATACGAGCTGATGCATACGTAGCTTACGCGTCAGGGAATGCCCGGTGCAGGGTAGGCATCGGGAGCATGGAAGCAACGCCATATCAGGAATGGAGTCCTGCATGGAAGCCACGACGCTCTCGCCGGAGAAGATGCTGTGGGCACTCGCGACGATGTGCACATCGCATCGCATTCCCTTCAATTCCTCCCTCGCGCGGGGGCAGCTCGCCCCGCCTTTCTCCGCACTTCGCCTCATCGAGACGGCGAGGGCCTGCGGCCTGCGGGTGGCATGCAAGGCAGTGCCTCCACTACGTCTGCGTCAGGTTCCATTTCCCTGTCTGACGTTTCTCGACCCAGCTCCGCTCGTTGACGAATCCGGGCGAGTCTCAGTGCCGACGCACGGCGTCGGGTCTGGAGACAGGCAGGAGTCGGGCGACTCGCCGGAAACCGCAGTCCGTGACTCCGGCACAGGCCGGGATGCATCCGGAGGTTCGGACGATGCCTTGCCTGCCCTGATCATCGGCGCCGATGGCGAACGTGTCGTCTGTTTCGAATTCGGTGGTGATCGGCCCCTCACGATTCCAATCGCGGGCTTCGCCAGGCGCTATCCGGGCTCGGTGCTGCTTTTCCGCCCTGAGCCGAAATTCCTTACGGATGACGGCGACGACGCGGTATGTCAACACGAGACCTTCGGCTTCCGTTGGTTCCTCCCCGAGCTGTTGAAGCACAAGGCCATCTGGCGCGACGTCCTGCTCGCCTCGCTCGCCATCCAGTTGATGGCGCTTGCCACCCCGCTCTGCACCCAGGTGGTCATCGACAAGGTGGTGGTGCACCACACGCTGAGCACGCTCACCGTCATCGGCGTCGCACTGCTGGTCTTCATGCTGTTCACCGCGGCGATGTCCTGGGTGCGGCAGTATCTCGTGCTGCACACCGGCAACCGCGTGGACGCGGTGCTGGGGGCGAAGGTCTTCGCCCACCTCGTCGCTCTGCCGCCGCGCTACTTCGAGCAGCGTCCCACCGGCGTGATCGCCGCGCGGCTGCACGCGGTGGAGAGCATCCGCGAGTTCGTCGCCGGGGCGGCGGTGACGCTGCTGCTCGACGTCCCCTTCCTGTTCATCTTCCTCGCGGTGATGGTGCACTACAGTGTGCCACTGAGCGCCGTCAGCGTCGCAGTGCTCGCCGCTGTCGTGGTGATGAGCCTCATGGTGACGCCGGTCTTCCGGCAGCGCCTAAACCAGCAGTTTCTGCTCGCGGCGCGCAACCAGGCGTTTCTCACCGAGTACGTGGCCGGCATCGAGACGGTGAAGTCCCTGCAGATGGAGCCGCAACTCAAGGAGAAGTACGGCGAGTACCTGGCGAGCTATCTGCACGCCGGCTTCCGCACCCGCAGTCTCTCCAACACCTACCACACGCTCGCCAACGGGCTCGAGCAGCTCATGACCCTGCTGGTGCTCTGGCTCGGTGCCTGGCTGGTCATGAGGCACACGGACTTCACCATCGGCATGCTGGTGGCCTTCCAGATGTTCGTCGGGCGGCTGTCCCAGCCGCTGCTCCGCCTGGTGGGCCTCTGGCAGCAGTTTCAGGAGGCCAACATCGCGGTGGTGCGCCTGGGTGACATCCTGAACGTGCCGCCCGAGCCCTACGCGCTCACCCCTGCCCGCGAGAACGCCAGGCGCGGCCTCATCGAGTTCCGCGGCGTGGCCTTCCGCCACGCCGAGCACCTGCCGTTCCTCTACCGCAACCTGAATCTCACCCTGACGCCCGGGCGGTGTGTCGCCGTCATCGGCCCGAGCGGCTGCGGCAAGAGCACGCTCGCGCGCCTGATGCAGGGCTTCTACCTGCCTAGTGACGGGCAGATCCTGCTCGATGGACGCGACATCCGCCACCTCCCGGCCAACGAGCTGCGGGGCATCTTCGGGGTGGTGCCACAGGAGACGGTGCTGTTCGCGGGCACGGTCTACGAGAACCTGATCCTCGCCAATCCGCATGCGCGCTTCGAGCAGGTGATCGCGGTGTGCAAGCTCGCCGGGATTCACGAGACGATCGAGCGGTTGTCCAAGGGCTATCAGACCGCGCTCGGGGAGCGCGGCACCGGGCTCTCCGGCGGCCAGCGGCAGCGGCTGGCGATCGCCCGCGCGCTGCTCAGGGGCCCGAAGGTGCTCCTCTTCGACGAGGCCACCAGCGGTCTCGATGCCGTCACCGCCGAGGGCCTGGCGAAGACCATCAACAGTTTCAAGGGCCGTGTGAGCACGTTGTTCATCGCCCACCATCTGCCGAAGGGGCTGGCCATCGACGAGGTCATCCAGCTCGACGGCGGCGCCGTCCAGAAGAAGCACATGAGCGTGGTCTCATGACCGCCGTAACTTCAACTCGCAGTTCCCCTGCATATCTCCCTCTCCCCCGATTCGTGGAGAGGGTCGGGGTGAGGGGGACTGGATCCATGGGGCAGCTGGTCTGACATGAGCGCACTGAGCGAAAGACTCGATCCCGCGGCGCTCGACTTCGCGCCCGGCGTCCTCGCCCTGCAGGCCCGCCCGCCTTCGCCGCTGCCACGCGCGATGGGGACCCTGATATTGGTGTTGATCGTCACCCTGATCGCGTGGAGCGCATGGGGACAACTCGAAATCATCGCGGTGGCGGAAGGGAAACTGGTGCCGAAGACCTACGTGAAGATCGTGCAGCCGGCCGAGGGCGGGATCCTGAAGGACATCCTCGTCACCGAGGGTGATCAGGTCAAAGCCGGCCAGGTGCTGATGCGCATGGACCGTCAGCTTGCCGAGGCCGACACCCGCATCCTGGAAAATGCGATCGCGCAGCGCACCCTCCAGCTCGCCCGCATCGACGCCGAGCTCACCGGTCGGCGGCTCGCGCTCACGCAGTCCATTCCCTCTCCCCTTGCGGGAGAGGGTCAGGGTGAGGGGGCGAGTCAAATTCGGGAGAGAGTTTCATTCCGTTCCTTGGACGGCAAGCTCATTGCGCAGGTCCAGGCCCAATACCACGCCCGCCGCCGTGCCCACGAGGATGCGCTGGCCGAGGAGCGGGCAGCGCTGCGCAAGGCGAGGGAAGACCTCGCCGCGGCCGGGCAGGTTCGCGAGAAGCTCGCCACCCTGCTCCCCACCTACAGGCAGGAGGAGGCGGCGCTGGCCAGGCTCGGCGAGCGTCACCTCGCCGCCGCGCTCGACGTGCTGGAGCGCAAGCGTCGGCGCATCGGGGCCGAGCAGGATCTAAAGACCCAGGAGCGCACGCTCGCCAGTCTGAGGGCCGCCATCGCCCAGTCCGAGCAGCGGCTGAGCCAGATCACCTCCCGCTACGAGGAGCAGCTTCAGAATGAGCGCGTCGAGGCGCAGGCGGAGTTCGACCGGCTCACCCAGGAGCGCGCCAAGCAGCGGCACCGCAACGCGCTGCTGGAACTGAAGGCGCCGCAGGACGGTGTCGTCAAGGACGTGGCCACGCACACGCTGGGGGCGGTGGTGGATCCCGGCACCATCCTGCTGACGCTGGTGCCGCGGAACGAGCCGCTGCAGGCGGAGGTCATGGTCCGCAACGAGGACATCGGATTCGTCCGCGTAGGACAGCCCGCCAAGGTGAAGCTGGCGGCATATCCGTTCCAGAGGTACGGGCTGGTGCAGGGCACGGTTTCCCATGTCAGCGCCGACGCCGAGGAGGCGAGCGACGCCGCCCCGAACCACGCGGAGATGCCAGCCGGCACGCCGGAGATGCCACCGCTTCGCTACAAGGCAATCGTACGGCTCGATGGTCAGGCTCTGGAAAAGGACGGCAGGCGCTTCTACCTCGCGCCGGGCATGCAGGTGGTGGCGGAGATCGATCAGGGGCGGCGCACCCCGATGGAGTATCTGCTTTCGCCCATTCGGAAAACACTTCTGGAAGCCGCGCGAGAGCGATGATGCGTAGGGAGTTCGAGCCATGCGCACGATTCTGTCTTTGCTGAAGGGATGTCTGCTCTTCATCTGCATGCTCGGGGTCATGACAGGCGGCTTGTGCAGTCTGATCGCGGTGAAATGTGGCGCCTCCGGAGGCGGCAATTGGATTCTGCCGATAAGCGGTCCTGTATTTCTTTTCATCGCTGATTGTGGGCGCCGCATTGCTCAAACATGGCGGCAATGACGAGCAACGGTAGGGACCCTTGATCGAACCACAGGGGCGGAGTAAAGAACACGGTGCAGGCACCAAGTGAAATCAGACCGGCCTCAGTGACGGAAATGGCATTGTTTGGCAATGATCATGGATGGTGAGGGAGGAAGATGTGCCAAGGCAGGCGAGGGTGAAAGCGGCAGGTATTCCGCAGCATATTGTTCAACGCGGGAATAATCAGTCGGTCTGTTTCGTGACCGAGGACGATTCCCGCTTCTATCTGTACCATCTGACTGATCTGGCCGACAGGCATCGGTGCGCCGTGCATGCATACGTGCTGATGACGGACCACGTGCACCTGCTGATGACGCCGGAGTGCGCCGACGGAGTCTCCAGGCTGATGAAGCAGCTGAGTCAGCGCTACGTGCAGTACTTCAATCGCGCGTACGGCCGCCGGGGCACTCTCTGGGACGGGCGCTTCCGATCCGGGCTCGTGCAGGCGCATGACCTTCTGCTGCGATGCTGTCGCTACATCGAGCTGAATCCGGTGAGGGCCGGCATCGCAAGACATCCCGGCGACTACGAGTGGTCGAGCTACCGGCACAATGCGGAGGGTGCGCCGTCGGTCTTGGTACGGCCGCACGTGGAGTATCTGGCGCTGGGCGGGACGGATGGAGAAAGGCGGGAGGCCTATAAAGCGCTTTGCCGCGCGACGCCCCATCCGGCGGAGGTGGCGATGATCAGCAGGTGCGTGTATCGCGGGCGTGCCCTCGACAGTGACCGGCTTCGGGAGGGGATGGCGCAAGGACGCGCCCACCGCGCGATGGAGGAATGGCCCAGGCGCAGGCGATCGGATGCGACGCCGCCCACGGATATGTAGTCACGACAGAATCGTGAAGCGTCCGTATCTGAAAAAGGGAGGGGGAGGGCATGGATGCCAAGGTCGTGGAGCTGTTTCCTTATCAACGGCAGGCTCGGCACGCGTTCGAGGGTATCGGATGGCTGCTGTTGTTCATGACCGCTTCGTGCGCTATTACCTACATGGGGCTCAGGGCCCTGCTCCGGTTATGCATGCAGTTGCTTCACTGATCCGGATCGGCATTGCGCGCGAACGACGGCTTGCCGGCGTGCGAGGGATACGATACGGTATAGGCATGCACGAGCAGCATTGAAAAAACACCTCGAGCGCCATCAGGCGCCTGGCAGAGAAGGACCGACACGGATGTCTGAACACGGATTCGTATCTCACATCGACCCCGGCCCGGTGTCACACTGCTGGCGCGACGGCCGGTCCGCGGTCCGCATCGACCAATCTGGAGTTTCCACGCGCGTGAAGGCGCCGCCGGCGCAGGGGCCCGCCCATGCTTGCGGGCCGTGCGCTCCGTACAGTACCTCTCTCCGTGATCTGGATTTGGGCCGGTGGCTGGGGCGAGATTGTCGCACGGTGTAAGGCGATGAAGCGGATCCTTCTGGCGCTGCTGGGATTGTTCATCGTCTACCAGGTCGCGGGCCGAACCTGGGACGCGATCGCCTTCAGATACTTCCGCCATCAGTGCAAGGTGCATGGCGGGGAGTTCATCTACCGCACCGTCGACAACGTCGAGGGCGTGTTCCAGATGCGCCTTCGCGACCCACGCGATTACTTCGACCGCCTGCGCAAGGGCGACATCCCCGAAGATCCCTACGGTCACACGAACTGGGAGGCGCAGGAACCACAGACCATGTTCGTGGACCATCCGTTCCGAAACTATGAGTTCTTCGAGAATCCGCTCCCTGCCGATGTGAAGCCAATGGTGCCTGGCGCACAATATCGGCGATATTCGGGATTGACATATCGCCGCGGCGATTACAAGCCAGTCAAACCGATGGTAGAAGAACATGTCACCGATCTGAAGAGTAAGTTTGGGTTCACATGGAGGGAGGAGCGATCTGCCCTTGATAGGGCGCTTGGCGTTAGAAAGGGAGTAATGGAAATCGTAGAGCTAAGCAACGATCAGATTCTCGCTCGACGGGTTGGATTCTTCATCGTTGGTCCTTTCAAGCAAGAGATGAATACATGTCCAAAGGGGAAGGATGGGGATTTTGCTTATAGGCTAGTTGTCCGTGCACTTCGACCAATGAAACGATAACTCAGAAAGGAACAGGCCATGGAAGGCAACATCAGTACCTGGTACCAGTGGATACTTGCGCAGTACGCTGCCGACAGTTATTTGGACTCGATTGATTTACAGGACGAGGTGATATTACGAGATCGACTTCGAAACGGAGCGAACCATTATGACCATATGGATCGCCTCCAGCGCGAAGGCCGCCTCGGCGCCACGCGAATGACGGAGGTCATGATCGACGACTTCCTGGCCGCCTGGGAGGTCATCGATCACATCCCCAACGACACCAGCGGGTTCTCCGCGACTCTCCTGAGGAACCGTCAGACCGGCACGTACACGCTGTCCTTCCGCAGCACCGAGTCGAAACCATGGGACGATGGCGGAGACAAGGAGCGCGACGGCGGCGACGGCGCTGACGGCGAGATCTCGTTCAATGGATTCGCCTGGGCGCAACTGCACAGCATGGAGCAGTATTTTCAGCATCTCCTGCGCGGCGAGCTGTACACCGTCGGTTACGCCTCGTCCTCCGCGGGCGATCTGGTGCGCGGGGCCCTCCAGTCGGACCAGATTACGGTGACCGGCTACTCGCTCGGCTCGCACCTGGCGCAGCTTTTCACCCTGATGCACTACGAACAGGTCGAGCACGCGTATACCTTCAACGGCGCCGGCTTCGGCTGGTTCGACGGCGTCGGGACGGGCCTGCCGTACGGACAGGAGGTCTTGAACCAGCTGGACCTGTACGACCGGATCATGGCCGATCCAGCCTCGTTCCTCGACGGGTTCACATTGAGCGATCTGCAGACGCACTTCAAAAACGTGGTGCCGAGTACGAAGGAGGAGATGCTCGCGTTCGTGCTCGACCAACACAACAACAATACCTACCAAAGCATCTATGACGATCCGCTTTATCAGTACGCTCAGCTCGTCCTGAACCGAAGCACCGGCGGGGCGCTGTGGTCCAGCCTCGTCGAGCCGAACGAGATCCTGCCGTTTCTTTCCATCTTCGGCCACGGCGAGGACCGCACGCCGGACCCCAAGGTCACGAATCTGTTCGGTCTGTCGACCCAGTTCGATCCGGAGCTCGTGGCCGGCGCGGGCCAGATCGTCGGCGGCTTCGACGGCATCTTCATTGAAAACCAGCCCATGCTGACCGTCACCAATCCGAAGACGCTGTTCGACGTGTTCGGCGACACACACAGCATTACGCTCATCGCCGATACGCTGGCGGTGATGGCGTTGTTCGAACTGCTCGACGCCGGCGTCGATCAGCGCCTCCTGAACGGAATCTTCACCGCCATGTCCGCGAACCGGGCGCAGTGGCACGGCGTCGAGCCACTGCCGGTGGACAGCGTCGCGGAGGGCGACAGCCTGGAGCGCGTGCTCGATGCGCTGGGAGAACTCCTCTACGGCGACGGATGGACACCGACACCCTACTCGAGGGCCCTGGGAGCCTTCGGCGATCTCGCCCTAAGGAACGAGTTCTACGAGAACGTCAAGCGTGTCAGAGACGGATTTGCCGGGCGGGCGGGCACGGTACAGAGCCTGATTGGCATGGACGCCTCCGAGATGCTGAGCCGCGCGAAATCGGATCCCGCCTATCGTTACGCCCTCGTGCATCTCAATCCGTTCGTCATTACCGGAAACGCGTCGCTGTATGAGCCCCACTCCGAAGAACTGGCGTTGTTCAACTCCGAGGACGGGACCGGGATCGTCACCGATCAGTACCTGACTGATCGTGCACAGATGCTGGAGGCGAAACTCTGGTTCAACTTTCGTGATGTCGATCCGGCTGGCAACTACTACCTGACCGCCACCCCGATGCCGGTCACGCACTACATCGATCGGAAGGCCGGCTTCGAGGCCACCACCTTCGGCGATCCGGCCACGGTGCGGCGGCAATACGTGTTTGGCACGGAAGGCGACGACGCCGCTGATGGCGCGCTGCGCGGCGCGGAGCTGGACGATCACCTCTACGGCGGTGGCGGCAACGACACGCTCGCCGGCGGCGACGGGAGCGACCATCTCGAAGGCGGGCTGAATGACGATGTCTACGAGGAACTGGGCGAGCGCGACGAAGCCTTCGACGCCGGGGGAGACGATGTCTACCACGTCGCCGGCGACGCGAATGTCACCATAACAGACCTCGACGGAGTCGGGTCCATCTCCTGGGACGGCGAGACGCTTCCGGTCGCGACTCTCCTGTCGCCCGGGCTTTTCGGCGACGGGATACCGCCGGACGCCGCCGTGTTCACCGGCGGCGATCATGTCTTCGCCTTCACCGTCGTTGGCGAGGATCTGCTGATCACGAATACCCGGCACCCCGGTTCCACGGTCACTATCGGGAACTTCGCGGCCCTCGCGGCAGGAAGTCGCCTTGGGATTGACCTGCGGGACACCGCGGACAACACCGGCCCTGCGTTCATCGGCACTGGCGGTGACGACGCAGTCGGTCTGAGCGCGGACGCGCCTGACCTGTGGACGATGGCGGATGCCGGTGCCGGCAGGGATACGTTCACCTTCGGCGAACGCGTGAAGATCGGCCCGGTCGACCATTACGACCTGTCCGGGCTGACGCTGCATGGCGGCGATGGTGACGACTATGTGCTGACCTACTATTTCGATCGCTATACGAGCGGAAGCTACGACGACATCTCCGACACCAGTGGCCACGGTCCGCGTGCGTTCGGCGATGCCGGCAACGACTACATGGAGGGCACGTCCCTCGCCGAGTACTTCGATGGCGGAACCGGGCATGATGTCGTGAAGGGGTACGCCGGCGGCGACGTGGTGAACGGCGGCATGGACAACGACTGGATCGACGGTGGCGGTGGCAGCGACGTGCTGGTTGGCGGCGAAGGCGGAGACCGCCTGCTGGCGGGACATGGCGCCGACATCGTGCTGGGCGGAAAGGGGGCGGACTGGCTGTATGGCGACTCCGTGACCGGTGTTCCGACTTTGATCAACGGCACCGTGGCCTGGGATGGGACCAACATGGGTGTGTTCGACATGGGCCCAGGCGTCTGGCTGCGCGACCATTACTACGTGGAGGATGTCGCTGCGGAGAAAGGGGGACGGGACGAGATGCGGGGCGGGGACGGCAGCGATCTGCTCTTCGGTGGTTTCGACAGCGATGGTCTGTACGGAGAGGCGGGCGAGGACAGCCTGGCCGGCGAGGCAGGTGATGATCTGCTCGATGGCGGCGACGGTGACGATGTGCTGTACGGCGACGCCGATCCGGCCAGGTTCGAGCTCGACGGCGGGATACTCGCGACGATGCCCTCGTCGCCACCCTATGTCTTGCGCAACCGTCGATACGGGGACGGTCAACTCGCATCGGGGCATGACACGCTGCGAGGCGGGGCGGGACGGGATCGGCTGTTCGGGGGCGGAGGCAACGATGTCCTGGAGGGCGGGGCCGACGGCGACCTGCTGAAGGGCGAGGAGGGCGACGACATGCTCGACGGCGGGAGCGGCGATGACATCCTCCACGGGATGGATGGCGACGACGTGCTCCGGGGCGGCGAAGGCAAGGACACGCTCCAGGGTGGTGACGGCAACGACGCCTACGACGACGGCGCGGGCGAGGACATACTCATCGACACGGGCGGCAACGATGTCTACCGCGCATCCGGCCAGTGGGGCGCCGTCCTCATCGACGATGCGCAGGGCGATGATCGCCTCGTACTGGATGCCATGTCCCGGGGCGTAAGCGTTGCGCGAGTGGGAAGCGACTTGAAGATCACCTCCGGCGCGAACTCCGTTTCGATCCGGAACTGGTTCGCGGGCAACCGGATCGAAACCGTCGAGTTCGCCGACGGCGTGGTGCGGACGGCCTCTGAGCTGGTCGCACCGCTGCTCACCCAGAACGGCACCCCGGGTGACGATACGCTGATCGGCCTCGACGGCGCCGACGATCAGATCCTTGCCGCGCTCGGGAACGACGAGCTCGCCGGCGGCTCGGGCAACGATACCCTCGATGGGGGTCCGGGTGAGGATCACATCGACGGCGGCGACGGCAACGACATACTCATCGGCGGCGGTGGCGACGATACGCTGAGTGGCGGCCGTGGCGCCGATACCTACGTCCTGAGCGCCGGCAACACGTCGATCACTGACGATTCCAGCGATGCGCAGGTCAACGTGCTGCGCCTGGCGGCCGGAGTCGTCGCGAACGGCATCGAGATCCAGCGTTTCCGCAACGATCTGCTGCTGACCTATGGCGCGGACAGCAGTGTCGTGGCCGGCTATTTTCAGGCTCCTCATCTTTGGGATGTCCGGACATCCGACGGAGCGCCCGTCGATCTCGCCTCGGTCGCCTCGCCTGCCCTGCCCGACCATACCTGGGTGCAGATGGCGTGGAACACTCTCTATTCCAGCGAACGTGCGCAGCTTGCCGCCGACATCCAGCGCTACAACCAGGAATCGGGCTGGCAGCAGAGCGCTTTCGGCCGGGTGCGGCAATCTCAACCCATCGGCATGAGCGTGAGCGGCGGAGACGCACCAGGCGCATACCTGTGGACCTACCTCGCCACGGACGAGAACGGTGTACCGCTCGTCGACGAGGAAGGTCACATGTACATCCTGCAGTTCTATTCGCCGGGCGCACCCGAGAACGACGAACCCCGGATCTCCTATCCGCCGTTGCGCATCACCAATTACTCCTTGGTTTCCAACGTGCAGTCGGGCACCGCGGGCGCCGACACGGTCCTGCGGGAGACGCCCATCCCGGAATACCTGGGCGGCGGCACCGAGACGATGTGGGCCACGCTGGGCGGAGCGTACGGCAGGGGTCAGTCGGGTGGTCGCGAGTACTTCTACCGCGACGTGATCCGTCTGAGTCCGGAAATGCCGGGCTACGCGACGGCGGCGCCGCTCGGCAGTATCGGAGGGAGAACCGGAAACGGAGACGGCTATCTCGCGGAGGTCGAGGTGACGGAGCTCGGACTGGGCGTTAAGGTCGTGGCCGCCGGCGGCGGCGATGACGTCATCGGCGAGCAGGGGGCATGGAGCGAGGGCCTCCCCCACTGGGAATGGGATCCCGTGCGTCGCAGCTATCAGGCGGCCTGGGAGATCGGATTCCACCCCTCGGAATCGGATTGGTATCGCGAGTTCTACGGGACGCCGGCGCCCTCGCTCATCGACGCAGGCGACGGCGGCGACCGCGTTTACGGGGCTCCGAGAGAGGATTTCCTGGTTGGCGGGCAGGGTGCGGACGTGGCGGTAGGCTTCGCGGGCGCCGACATCCTGGCGGGTGGCGCCGGCGCTGATCGCCTCGAGGGCGGCTACGGCGCCGACACCTACATGATCGGCCAGCACGACGGCGGCGTGGACGTCGTGCTCGATGATGGCTACATCGACCCGAGCGGCAGCGATGAAGGAGGACCTCCCCCCGACGAACTCGACGACGTCGTGCAGATCAACGCGGCCTTTTCGGCCGTGAGCGTGCACCGCATCGCCTACGGCGCCGACCGCGAGGCGCTGGTGCTGACGTGGGGGCCGGTCGAGGCGCATGGTGGCGTGGTGTCCATACTCGCGGGCAGCAACGATCCCGACGGCTTCGGTGTGGAGCGGTACGAATTCCTCGACGGCGCCTACTCGCGGGAGCAATTGATCTCTCTTGCCATCACCGGCGCCGAGCCTGACGTGCTCATCCCGCTGAGCGTGCGGGACATGAACGAGACGGGCGTCGTCGTCGGTACGAGCGCCGCCGACGAGTTCGTGATCGATCGCTGGCCGGCTCCGTATGATCCGCGCGCAGGCGAGGATCTGCGAATCGAGGCAGGCGAGGGCGACGATCGGATCCTGACCGGCGCGGCCGATGACACGCTCGACGGCGGTCGCGGCGCAGACGTTCTGTCGGGCGGCCGCGGCGGTGACACCTATGTCGTCGGCCGTGGTGAGGGCCAGGATATCGTGCAGGAGGACGACGTCCCCGGCGATGCATCTGATCGGCTGCTGTTCCGGGCCGGCATAGCGGCTACGGATGTGCTGCCGATCCGCACTGGAAACGATCTCCTGCTGCGTATGATCGGGACTGAGGACGCAGTAGCCGTACCCGGCTACTTCGATGCGCCGGTGAGCGGGGCGAGGCTCGAGCGCATCGTATTCTCCGACGGCACCGAATGGGACTACGCCACGCTGCTGTCGTTGACCGGTAATCACGCGCCCGTGGTGGGCCAACGGATTGCACCGGTGGTGGTGGACGAGGATGCGCAACTCGACCTCGTCCTCCCCGCTGACGCCTTCATCGATACGGACGTGGGCGATGTTCTCGCCTACAGCGCGGCCCTCGCCGGTGGAAACGCGCTGCCGGGGTGGCTGTCGTTCGACGCCGCGCAACGGACCTTTCGCGGCGTCCCGGCGAACGGGGAAGTCGGCGAACTGGAGTTGGTCGTGACGGCGACCGACCCGCACGGCGAGCAGGCGAGCCAGTCGTTCGTGCTGACGGTGCGCAACGTCAACGACGCCCCGCTCTTGGCAATTCCATTGGCCGATCAGGCCGTCCGTGAAGATACCGAAATCGCATTCGATCTCCCGGCGGATGTCTTCAGCGATGTCGATGCGGGCGACAGCCTCACCTATACGGCCAAGCTGCAGGACGGGACGGCGCTGCCGTCCTGGCTGCAGTTCGATCCCGCGGCGCGGAAATTCCGGGGCATGGCGCCAAGCGGTGCGGCCGGAGATTACGCGGTGCGGCTCGAGGCCACCGACTCGGGTGGACTCACCGCTGCCGATGAGTTCGTGCTGTCGGTGGAGGCCGCCGGCGAACGGCTGACCGGCGCCGACGGCGCAGACCGCCTCGTCGGCGGCAGCGGAAACGACACGATGCAGGGGCTGGCCGGATCGGACCTCCTGAGCGGGCTGGGTGGGGACGATCGCCTGGAAGGCGGAGGCGGATCCGACGTCCTCGATGGGGGCAGCGGCGCCGATACGATGGTGGGCGGCAGCGGAAATGACACATACTTCGTCGAGAGTGACGGCGATGTCGTCGTCGAGGACCCGGACCAGGGCTTCGATACCGTGCTATCGGGCATCGACTGGCTGCTGGGAGACGATACAGAGGTCTTGATACTGACGGGAAGCGACGCTATCGGCGGCACGGGCAATGCGCACTCGAACCTCGTGACGGGAAATACGAACGCCAATCTGCTCGACGGCGGCGCCGGGATCGACATTCTGCTCGGTGGCGCCGGCGACGACACCTACATCGTCGACACGGTCGGCGATCTCACCATTGAACGGGCAGGGGAAGGGGAAGACATCGTAATCTCGAGTGTCACGCGTACGCTCGGCGCGAACCTCGAGCATCTGCACCTGAGCGGCCAGGGGGCCATCGACGCCACGGGTAATTGGCTGGACAACTGGCTGCGCGGTAATGACGCGAGCAACACCCTCGCCGGTGGCCGCGGCAACGACAGCATTTGGGGTTCGGAGGGGGGTGATCTGCTGCTTGGCGGAAATGGTATCGACATCCTCCAGGGCGGCGAGGGCGACGACGCCCTGATGGATCCGCGTGGCGCCGGACTGCTCGATGGCGGCGGCGGCGCGGATCGTCTTCAGGGCGGAGGCGGCCAGCAGCTCCTGATCGGCGGCAAGGGTGACGACGAGATTAATACCGGCGGCGGTAGCGATGTCATTGCATACAACCGTGGTGACGGCGCCGATGTCGTGCTCGCGAGTGTCGATGCCGACCATGCCCTTTCGCTCGGCGGCGGGATTGGATATGCGGACATGACCCTTGTGCGCGACGGGTTCGATCTCATCCTCGGTCTGGGCGGCGAGGACTCGCTCATCTTCCGGGACTGGTATCGGGACACCGTCATCGCGAACCATGAAAGTGTCTCCGGCCTGCAGGTGATCACCGAGGCGATGGCGCAGTTCGATCCGTCATCGACCGATCCCATGCTGAACCGGAGGATCGCACAGTTCGACTTTGGCGCCATCGTCCAACGGTTCGATGAGATGCTTTCGGCCGACTCGGGGGTAGGCGCCTGGTCGCTGGTCGACGCCTTGGCGGAATTCCAGATCGACGGCAGTGATGTCGCCGCCTTGGGCGGGGATCCCGCCTATCAATATGGCCGCACCGGCACGTTGGCCGGCCTTGGCTCGATACCGCTGCAGGCGAGCCTGGCCAGCGGCGAATTCGGCTTGGCGCCGCAGACGCTGCGACCCCTGGCGAGCCTGCAGAGCGGGATGGTGCGTCTGGCCTAGCTGTCCGACGCCCTGCGGTGTAAGGATCAGGGTGCGACGGCCTGCCGCACGATCGGCCGGCCGCCGTTGCGTGCGTCGATTGAAATCCCCGCGTTGTGACGCAGGACACGTCAATGTGCTAAGGATCAGGTGCGATCCGGAACGATACAGCTTCAAGGGCGATACTCTTCCGTGTGCTCTTCTCGGACTCGGACATATCCTCGTGTGCGGGGCGCGAGTTGTTACAATTCGCACCAGGTTGGACCTTTCAGGGGAAGGCTCAATCCGCCAGGACAGCAGCAGTGATCGTGGAGTGCAGGAATAATGAGCAACAAGGAACGGGCCGGCGACGGCCGCGTCGGGGGTGCGCGCAATCGTTGGCACGCCCCGGCGCATCACCGGCGCCATACCGTGCCCATCCATGACAATGTGAGGGTCTCCTTCGAGATTGTCCCGCCGGAGAGCGCCGCAGCCGATCCGGGCTTGCTGGCAACCTGGGAGAGGCTGCTGGGCGGGCACCCCAATCTCTACGCGCAATACCAGTCGCCGGCGTGGTGGGATCACCTTGGCACGACGCCGGAGGCGGCCGACCGGCGGCTGCTGGTCATGAGGATCGGCTCGGGGATCGTCGGCGTGATTCCGCTGCAACTGGTCGTGCGAACGATCGATACGAACTTGCCTGCGGCGCTCCAGGGCCTGAGCGCCATTCGTTGCGCGGAGCTGCTCGGCAGCCTGCCGCTCATGCCCGTGGATGCCAGCGTTGCCGCCATGATGCTCGATGCGGTGCTGGAAGATGTCCCGGAGGCGCAGGCGATCTATTTCAAGTCGATCCCCGAGACCAGCGCATGGGCGGATCTGATCATGCAGGCGGGCAGCGCGACCCGGAACGGATTCGGTTACGTCAGCCGCGAGACCGCCTTCCACAGCCTGGAGCTGCCCGGGAAGTTCGACGAGTATCTGGGCCAGTTCGGGAAGAAGAAGCGCTACAACCTGAAACGCCAGGTGCGGCTCATGGAGGAGGCCTATGGTAGCGAGATGCGCGTGGATTGCATAACCCGTGAGGATCAGGTCGAACTCTTTCTCGCCGCCAATGCGGCGGTAGCCGCCGATTCCTGGAAAGATCCCGGACTCACGGCGGCCTACGCGCGCACGCCGGCGAATCATTCCCGCTATGCGGACCTCGCGCGGCGCGGCCTGCTTCGCGGTTACCTCCTGCGCCATGGCGAACGCCCGGTCGCTTGCGTGATCGGTTACCAGTTCGGTGACAGCTACCACTACGCCGACATAGCCTACAGCAGGAGCGACATCCAGCTTTCCCCGGGCAGTGTGTTGCTGTTCCTCATCATTCGCGATCTCATCGAGAATACCGCGGCGCGGAGAGTGAATTTCGGCATGGGAGGCGCCGACTACAAGCGCCAGTTCGGCAACCGGCATGGTCGCGACCGCGCCGTTTGGGTGATGCGTGCGACGGCGCGCAACCGCGCCATTTGCGCGGTGCATGACCCGGCGAAGCGGCTTTGGCAGCGCCTGCGGGCAAGGGGCGGGAAGGGAGAGTCACAGGACGGTTAAGGGTACGCTGAGCATGCCCCGGCAGCGCGGACCACGCGCTAGCGGGAGATCCGGTCTGGAAGATGCCCCGCGGTCGTTCCCATGGCAACGCATGAGCCGGGCCGTGTTCCATGCGTTGCGATCCGCCGATATCGAAATCTTCATCACATATCGACTGCCCGCCCGCGGCGGAGCGGGCGCGCCGGCTTCATACTTGTACCGGCTGCGCACCGCAGGGCGATCCTCGATCGACGCGGCGCAGGAGTATTCGAAGCGATGGGGTGGAAAGCCAAATGAAGATCCCGGCGGGACTGGTACTGACTGCCTTCTTGAGCGTTGGCGCCGCGAGCGCGCAATCCGCCTACGACGAAACGGCGAATGCGGCATCGGACCTCCAGGCCGCCCTCGAGACTGCGCGGGGTTCCGGCAGGCATGTCATCGCCATTTTCGGCGCGAACTGGTGTCCCGAGTGCCGGGCGTTGAGCGAGGCTCTGCAGGGCGAGGCAGGACGGATGGTGGAAAAGGAGTTCGTCGTCGTCAAGATCGACATCGGCCAATTCACCAAGAATCTCGACATTGCCAAGGCCTACGGCAATCCGCTCGAGGACGGCATCCCCGGCGCCGCGGTGTTGACCGCGGACAACAAGGCCGTGGGTTTGCTCGATGCGGGGGATTTGAGTAATGCCATCGAGGATGGGGACACGGAGCTCTTCGAATTGTTTCACGATGCGGTTCACTGCGGCAGCATGATGTGCAAGATCCGCAGGCTTTTCGGCAGTTGACGAATCGACCGATCCTGGTCGATGAGGACGGTCTGATCTTCGGCGAGACGCGAAACAGCCCCCCGAGTGGCTCGGTATCGAGGGCCGCAGGACGCAAACGGGCTCGGCCGATTGCCGTCATCCATCGGATCGAGTGTGCCACTGTCGAGTTGCGTTCAACGGACCGCGTAGATGAGCAGCGAAACTGTTGACGCCCCGGCTGCCGCGATCAGCGGTTCCATCGATTACCGCGGCGAGTTCCTGAGTCCGGCCGAGCGCGCGGGCGCGCCCGGCCTCGAGGCGGCGTGGCGCAAGATCGTGGCGCGGAACGATCATCTCACCGCGATCCTTCAGGCGCCCGCGTACTGGACGTTTCACCTCGCGCGCCAGCCCGCGCACACCTATCTGTCGGGCGTGGCATACGCTTCGAGGCGGGAGGTGGTGGGCGTGTTGCCGACGATGATCAGGCCCGTCCCGCTGATCATGGACGCGGCGGGGCGCCACCTGGGAACGCTGCGCCTGAATTGCGCCCAGGTGCAGGGAGGGCCCTTGCTCATGCCACAGGACGAGGGTCTGTATGCCGCCGTCATCGCCAGGTTCATGGGCAACCGTCCGGAAATCGATGCCGTCTTCCTGAATGACGTGTGTCCCGGCGACCCGGTGTGGAGTTTCGATACCAATACGGACGGGGCGATCCGGCGGAACTGGATCGTCCGTTTCCCGGAGGGGGCGCGCGAGCTTCACACCATCGCGTTATCGGCGGATTTTGATGCGTGCCTGCGCAAATTCAGCGGCCAGACCCGCAGCACCCTCAAGCGCAAGCTTCGACAGATGAAGGAGCGCAGCAACGGGGCGCCCGAGCTGGTGCGTATCAACCGCGAGGATCAGATCCAGGGTTTCCTCGATCGTGCGGCGTGCATATCCCAGCACTCATGGCAGTTCCGGCGGCACGGGACGCTGGTCTTCACCACGCCGGGGGAGGTCGCCGCCTTCGAACTGCTGCGCGGCGCGGCCTGCCGCGTTCGGGCGAAGACGATTGCGTGTTCTGCATCGGATGGCAGTGCAACGGTGTCTATTACTACGTGCGGCCGGCGTTCGACGATCGCTACGCCGACGTTTCTCCGGACGCCGTCCTGCTCTACCTGATGATCGAGGATCTCTGTCGGCACGCTCCGGTGAAACACTTCAATTTCTTCCGGAATCTGAATCCGTACAAACGCCAGTTCGGAACCGATTTCGGGTATGACGCCGCGGTGCAGATCTGCCGCAGGGCGCTGCCGGTCAGGGCGAGGGTTGCCATGCACGCGGGACTGCGAGGTGTCATCCGCTGCGCCAAGGATCTCCTGCGCAAACCTCGCGACGAGGAGTGGTGGAAAGCCGCCCTGGCGGTACGCACCATCGACGATCCGAGATGGACGGGCCCTTGGGCATGGCCGCCCGCGGCGCGCTCTGGCGCCCGAGGGGGATCGGCGGGAGACTGGTAGCCGGTAGCTTCAGAATCGAAATATATCGATTCGGGAGGTGAAAATGGCTCCCGGGGAGGGACTCGAACCCCCGACCCAGCGGTTAACAGCCGCTTGCTCTACCGGCTGAGCTACCCGGGAATGGTTTTGAGGTCGCGTATGGTAATGGTCGCGCACGGGCGGGTCAATTCGCCGGCTCGTGCACTTCCACCCTGGGAGTTCCCGCGGTTTCCGGTCCTGATTTACTTCGAACCCAGCGCGTTGTGCATGCGATTCATGGCATCGGCCAGCACATTCATGCTGGTGGCGAAGGAGATGCGCATGCACCCCGGAGCCCCGAACGCGGAGCCGGGCACCATCGCGCAGCCGGTCTTCTCCAGGAACCACTCGGCCAGGGCAATATCGTCTTTCAGGCCGAGGTCTTTCATGGCCCCGTTCATGTCGGGAAAGATGTAAAAGGTACCCTGCGCCTTCACGCAGGTCACGCCCTTCATCCGGTTCAGGCGCTCGTAGCAGAAGTCGTGGCGCTGCTTGAACTCCCTGCACTGCTCACGCACGAAGCTCTGGTCGCCCTCAAGGGCCGCCTGCGCCGCCACCTGGGCGATGGAGGTCGGGTTGGAGGTGCTCTGCGACTGGATCTTGTTCATCGCCGCGATGATGGGTCTGGGGCCGGCCGCGTAGCCGATGCGCCAGCCGGTCATCGAGTATGCCTTCGATACGCCGTTCAGGACGGCGGTGCGTTCCTTTAGCGATGGACAGACGTTGACGATGTTCTTGAACCCACCGCCCTCCCACAGGATGTGCTCGTAGATGTCATCCGAGGCGATGAGCACCTGGGGATGCTTGTCCAGGATCTCGCCCAGCGCCTTGAGCTCGGCAGGGCTGTAGCTGATGCCGGTGGGATTCGACGGGCTGTTGATGACGAAGATTTTGCTCCTCGGCGTGATGGCCACGGCGAGCTTCGCCGGGGTGATCTTGAATCCGTCATCGATGTCTGAATCGATGATGATAGGCCTGCCGCCCGCGAGCAGGACCATGTCCGGGTAGGACGCCCAGTAGGGCGCCGGGATGATCACCTCGTCGCCGTCGTTGAGCACGGCCTGGAACAGGTTGTAGATGCTGTGCTTGCAGCCCACCGACACGAGGATCTCATCGGCCTTGTAGATCAGGCCGTTCTCGCGCTCGAACTTGCCGATGATCGCCTCCTTCAGACCCGCCGTGCCGTCCACGGCGGTGTACTTGGTGAAACCGTCTTTGAGCGCCTTGATGGCGGCGTCCTTGATGAAATCGGGAGTATCGAAATCCGGCTCGCCGGCGGCGAGGCTCAGGATGTCCTTGCCCTCTGCCTTCATCGCGTTGGCGCGTGCCGAGACGGCCAAGGTGGGGGAGGGCTTGACGCTTTGTGCCCGAAGTGACGGTTGCATTTCAATTATCTCGTGTTTGTACAGGGAGTTGGCGCCGGACGGAGCTATCCGAAATGGCGCTGTAATATACTCGAACTTTGTGCATTGCAGAACCCGCCCGCCATGTCGTCATTCATCGTAAAAGCCCCCTACCAGCCTGCCGGCGGCCAGCCGGAAGCCATCGCCAAGCTGGTACAGGGAATACGCGACGGACTGACGCACCAGACACTGCTGGGCGTGACCGGCTCCGGCAAGACCTACACCGTGGCCAACGTGGTCGCTGCCGTACAGCGGCCCACCCTGGTGCTGGCGCCGAACAAGACCCTGGCGGCGCAGCTCTACGGGGAGTTCCGCGAATTCTTCCCGGACAACGCGGTGGAGTACTTCGTGTCCTACTACGACTACTATCAGCCCGAGGCCTACGTCCCCTCCTCGGATACCTACATCGAGAAGGACGCCTCGATCAACGATCACATCGAGCAGATGCGTCTTTCGGCGACGCGCGCGCTGCTGGAGCGCCGCGATGTGATCATCGTGGCGACGGTGTCGGCGATCTACGGTCTGGGCGATCCGACCGTCTACCACAAGATGGTGCTGCATCTGGTGCGCGGCGATCGCATCGACCAGCGCAACGTGCTGCGACGGCTTGCGGAACTGCAGTACGAGCGCAACGACATCGAGCTGCACCGCGGTACCTACAGGGTGCGCGGGGACGTCATCGACGTCTTCCCGGCCGAGTCGGAGCGCGAGGCGGTCAGGCTCGCGCTCTTCGACGATGAGATCGAGGAGATCTTCCATTTCGATCCCCTGACCGGCGAGGTGTCGCGCAAGCTGCCGCGGGTGACGATCTACCCGGGCACGCACTACGTGACGGATCGCGAGACGCAGGTCAACGCGGTGGAGACGATCAAGGTCGAGCTGCGCGAGCGGCTCGAGCAGCTGCGCGCCAACAACAAGCTGGTCGAGGCGCAAAGATTGGAACAGCGCACCCGCTTCGATCTCGAGATGATGCTGGAGGTCGGTTACTGTTCCGGCATTGAGAACTATTCGCGCCACCTCACTGGTGCCAGACCCGGCGAGCCGCCGCCGACGCTGTTCGACTACTTTCCCGCCGACGGCCTGCTCATCGTCGACGAGAGCCACGTCACGATCCCGCAACTGGGCGGCATGTACCGCGGCGATCGCGCCCGCAAGGAGAACCTCGTCGAGTACGGGTTCCGCCTCCCCTCGGCGCTCGACAACCGGCCGCTGAAGTTCGAGGAGTTCGAGCGGCTGGCACCGCAGACCATCTTCGTGTCCGCGACGCCCGGTGCCTATGAGCAGGAGCGCTCCGGACAGGTGGTCGAACTGGTGGTCCGGCCGACGGGGCTGATCGATCCGGAGGTCGAGGTGCGGCCGGCGACCACACAGGTCGACGATCTGTTTTCCGAAATCAGGCTACGCGCCGAGCGAAACGAACGGGTGCTGGTCACGACGCTTACCAAGCGCATGGCCGAGGATCTCACCGACTATCTCGCCGAGCACGGGGTGCGCGTGCGCTACCTGCACTCGGACATCGAGACCGTGGAACGCGTGGAGATCCTGCGCGACCTGCGACTGGGCGCCTTCGACGTGCTCATCGGCATCAATCTTCTGCGCGAAGGCCTGGACCTGCCCGAAGTCTCTCTGGTGGCGATACTGGATGCCGACAAGGAGGGTTTCCTGCGCTCGGAGCGTTCGCTGATACAGACCGTCGGGCGGGCGGCGCGGAACCTCGGCGGCAAGGCGATCATGTATGCTGACACCGTAACGGACTCGATGCAGCGTGCGATAAGCGAGATGGATCGCCGGCGCGCGACGCAGATAACTTACAACGAACGCCACGGGATCACGCCCCGTGGCGTGCGCAAGGCCGTGACGGACATCATGGAGGCGTCGCACCCGCAGGATCAGCAGCGCCAGTCGCGCCGCGCCAGGGCTTCGGAGCCGGCCGCACCCTACCGGCCGGTCACGACGGAGATGCTGGCGAAAAGGCTGAAGCAGCTCGAGGAGCGCATGTTCAAACACGCGCGCGACCTCGAGTTCGAGGAGGCGGCGCGCCTGCGCGACGAGATTGAGAGGCTGCGTGCCGAGGGGTTGGAGCTCCCTTCGAGCCGCGCCGGCCAAGTGCAGGCTCCGGGCTTGTGAGTCGCTCGCTGGCTGCGAGGACGCCGGTGGCGCACCCCGTTCGACTTGTCGCCAAAAGGTGACTTCGTCTCGTCTTTCAGGCTGACGACATCTCCGATGGGATGGAGTGTGGGCGCTTCCCGGCGTCCGCTTTGTCGCATGACTGTGGATTATTTCCGCTTTTTCCCTCGTGTTTTGCGCAATAGGGCCGATCCCTGTCGAGCCGGCTCGCCCAATGATCGGCTATCTAAATTCCAGGTCAGGCACAGGTATTGCAGTCGGACGCCCGAATATGTGTGGAATTGCCGGCATAGCTGCGATATCGCAGGCGCGCGTCACCGAGGCGGAGATACGACGGATGCTTCCGGCGCTGAGGCATCGTGGCCCGGACGGCCATGGCGTCTACCTGGATCGGCGTGGAGCCGCAGGTCTCGGACATACGCGGCTGAGCATCGTCGACCTTGCCGGCGGCGCCCAGCCGATGACGAATGAAGACCGGACCGCATGGGTATCGTTCAATGGGGAGATTTTCAACTACATAGAACTCCGAGAGACGCTTATCAGGGCCGGCCATCAGTTTCGTACGCATAGCGACACCGAAGTCATCGTGCATGCGTACGAAGAGTATGGCGATGATTTTGTTCAACAATTGAACGGGCAGTTCGCGATCGCACTTTGGGACGTCATCAGACGACGCTTGCTTCTGATCCGCGATCGGACCGGGATCCTGCCGTTGTTTTACACGGTTCAGAACGGGCGCTTGCTGTTTGCCTCTGAGATCAAGGCAATTCTTCCCTTGCTGCCAGCCGCGCCGCGCCTGTCCGCGCCCGCGCTCGATCAGACTTTCACCTTTTGGGCGCCGCGAAGCCCGAACACCCTCTTCGAGGGCATCTTTGAGGTCCCTCCGGGCAGAATGGCAGTGCTGGAAAACGGGCGCCTGAGGGAAAGCACTTACTGGGATTGGCGGTTCCCTGCCGATGGCGACTATCTCGACGGCTCCCCCGAAGTTCTTGCGGACCAGCTCTACGCATTGCTTGCTGATGCAACCCGCATCCGCCTTCGCGCTGATGTCCCCGTCGGCGCATACCTGTCTGGCGGGCTGGATTCCTCGGCATTGGTGGCGCTGATTCGCAGGCATTCAGACGCCCATTTGAAGACGTTCTCCATCGGCTTCGAGGAACAATCGCTGGACGAGTCGCGATTTCAGCAGCAGATGGTCGATCATCTCGGCCTGGACCACAGCCGGATAGTGTGCCGGACGAGCGACATCGCCGCGGAGTTTCCCGACACTATTCTGCACACCGAGACGCCCATCCTGCGCACCGCGCCAGCACCGATGCGATGCCTGTCAGGGCTGGTTCGTGCGGCCGGTTACAAGGTCGTCCTCACGGGCGAGGGATCCGACGAAGTGTTGGGCGGCTACGACTTGTTCAAGGAGGCGAAGATCCGCCAGTTCTGGGCACGCAGCCCGCAATCCGAGTGGAGACCGGCGCTACTCAGGAAACTGTACCCCTATCTGGACACTTCCGGATCCCAGGGCAAGGCCTATCTCCGCAAATTCTACGGCATCGGCCTCGAGGATCCATCTCGCCCCGGCTTCAGCCATCTGACCCGTTGGTTCACGACGGCGCAATGCAAGGTGTTCTTCTCGCAAGATATCGTCTCGGCGTTGCGTGACGACGCCACCGACGGGTTGGTGGAAACGCTGCCGTCCGCTTTTGGTTCGTGGCATCCATTCAATCGAGCGCAGTATCTCGAATCCAAGACCCTGATGGGTAGTTATTTGCTGTGCTCGCAGGGGGATCGGATGTTGATGGCCAACTCGGTGGAAGGGCGTTTCCCGTTCCTCGACCATCGCGTGATCGAATTTGCCAACCGGCTCCACCCGAACGTCAAGATGCGCGCGCTCAATGAAAAGTATCTGCTCAAGCGCGCGATGATGGGCCATCTCCCGCCCGACATACTGCAGCGGCACAAGCAGCCTTACCGCGCACCAGACATCCCGGCCTTCTTTGCCGCGCGACCACCCGAATATGTCGAGGACATGCTGAGCGAGCAGACCCTCAGGCAATACGGGTATTTTGATCACAACAAAGTGCGATTCCTGCTCAACAAGGCGCGGCGCGGTAGTTCCATGGCCTACAAGGACAACATGGCCTTGGTCGGCATATTGTCCACGCAGTTGTGGCATTACCATTTCATCGATTCCTTTTCCCGCGCCACATCTGCTGCTTCCGCCGCTTCGATCACGTAGCTTGAAGTCATGACAAGGGGACTAAATGGACATTAGAAATACCATTCGGCACTACGTCTTGGAGAATTTTCTTTTTACGGACGACGAGTCGACGCTGAGGGATGACGACTCCTTTCTTGCTCGGGGCATCATCGATTCGGTGGGTGCGCTCGAGATAGCTGCGTTCCTCGAGGAGCGCTTCGGAATCACGGTGAAAGACGACGAACTGCTGCCGGACAATCTGGATTCGGTCGGCAATCTGGTGGCCTACATAGAGCGGAAGCAGCCGCAACTGGCCTGATCAGTACCGAGTCGGCGCGAATACCATGTCGAATGATCGTCCATTTCGCTTGCTGCAGGAGACGTTGCGGCACAGCGTTGAGCTTTACCCGGACAAGGTCGCCATTGTCTCGGGTCCGGATCGCATGACCTATGCGGAGTTGTGGGAGAAGTGTGTTGCGATGGCGCATGCGCTCAGGCACATCGGCGTCAATCGCGGAGATCGGGTGGCGATCTTTCTCGACAATACCTGGCACTGCCCGGTTGCTCTCTTCGGCGCCCTTCTGGCGGATGCGGTATTCGTCATAATCAATCCGCAGACCAAGAGCGATAAACTATCTTACATCCTGAAGGATTGCGGCGCCAGCGCCTTGATCGCCGACCAGCACTTGCGCGGCGTTTTTCTGCATTCTGTTGCGGACTCGCAGGTCAAGAGGGTTATCGTGGCGGGGCAGGGCGCTGCGAGTGCCGCCGAACCCCGGTTGCTCGGGTGGGATGACGCGCTCTCCAGGACCGCCGGCGTGGACGCGAACGCCCGCGCCATTACGGTCGATCTATGTTCGCTGATTTACACCTCGGGAAGCACGGGAGAACCGAAGGGCGTGATGCATACGCATCAGTCGATGCTTTTTGCGCTGCAGAGCCTGGTCGAGTATCTGCGACTGGACGAAACGGACTGCCTGCTGTGCGTCCTGCCACTCGCATTCGATTATGGAATGTATCAGTTGCTCATGGCAATGAGCACCGGCGCAACGCTCGTATTGGAGCGATCCTTTACGTATCCGGCCCAGGTATTCAAGGCAATGCAGGCCGAACGGGTCACGGTTTTCCCTGGCGTGCCAACCATCTTCGCGATGCTGCTCGCTGCGCACGAACGGCAGTCTCTCGAATTTCCTCGCGTCAAGCGCGTCACGAACACGGCTGCGGCGTTGCCCTCCGGCTTCAACACTCGTCTGCGCGAGATCTTTCCGAAGGCTGATTTGTATCGCATGTACGGGTTGACGGAATGCAAGCGTGTGAGTTATCTGCCACCTTCCGATGTCGATCGCAAGCCGGAATCGGTCGGCATAGCCATCCCCGGAACGGAAGTCATGGTGTTGGACGATGCGGGCCAGCCCGTCGCCCCTGGGCAGGTGGGAAAGCTGTATGTCCGTGGTGCGCACGTGATGCTCGGCTATTGGAACCAGCCGGGAAAGAGCGCGCACATGCTCAAACCCGGCCGATTGCCCGGCGAGCGAGTGCTCTGCACGCATGACTTGTTCACGGTCGACGAGGACGGTTATCTGTACTTCGTCGGTCGCAGCGATGACATCATCAAGTGCCGCGGAGAAAAGGTCAGTCCGATAGAGGTCGAAGCCGTGCTTTTCGGAATAGGCGGGATTCGAGAGGCGGCGGTTATCGGGGTTCCGCATCCTGTCCTGGGACAGGCGGTCCACGCGTACATCAACCTTGCGGACGGAAGCACTCTGAGCGAACATGACGTGAAGCGAATTTGTGGGGAGAAACTCGAGGCGTACATGGTGCCTCAGCAAGTCGTCTTTCTGCCTGAGCTGCCCAAGAGCGCGAACGGCAAGATCGACAAGAAAGCTCTTGCAGGAGCCCACGCAGCTTGATGGAGCACGTGATGAAAATCGCACATCGACTTCAGATTGATCCGGCGAAAGAGGTGGATCGAATCATCACCCGCATGCGGCAGATGCTGAGCCGGGATCTGAACCGCAGGGGATTGACAGTGGCGATTTCCGGTGGCGTGGACAGCGCGGTGTGTGCTGCACTGGCGGTGCGGGCCGCGGGGCACGAGCGGGTCTTCGGTCTGCTGCTTCCGGAGCGCGATTCTTCCCCAGAAAGCACCATCCGGGGCCGCCTAGTCGTCGAACAGCTGAAAATTCCGCATGAGCTTTTCGATATCGCGCCAGCACTCGAAGCCTTGGGTTGTTATCGCTGGCGTGATGATGCCATTCGCACCGTTTTCCCGGCGTACACCGGTGAGTGGAAGAGCAAGATAGTCATAGCCGGAGGACACTCGGGCCGATTCAACTACTTCAAGCTGGTGGTGCAGTCCCCCGAAGGGACAGTTCTGGAGGAGAAGCTCGACCGCAAAGCCTACCTGCAGATTGTCGCAGCCACGAATTTCAAACAGCGCGTACGCAAGACGGTCGAGTATTTCCACGGGGATCGATTGCACTACGCCGTGGTCGGGACGCCAAACCGCCTCGAGTACGATCAGGGCTTCTTTGTCAAGAATGGAGATGGGTCTGCCGATCTGAAGCCCATTGCGCACCTGTACAAGACGCAGGTATACGCCTTGGCACGATACCTGGACGTTCCGGAGGTAATCCGCGAGGCGCCGCCTACTACGGACACGTACAGTATGGTCCAAGGTCAGGACGAGTTCTATTTCGCCCTTCCATATGAGCGAATGGATGTTGCACTTATGGCGCGCAACCTGGGCAGCATGCCCGCGGAGCTTGCTGAGGAGTTGGGGATGACAGTGGAACAGGTCGAATTGATCTACCGGGACATCGATGCCAAGCGCAAGACCACGGCGCCACTGCACTGGCCCGCGCTGACGATAGACGCGGTCAGCGGCCCAATAACCAGACCGCAGCAAACAGCTGCCTGATCGTGACGCAGCGCGCGGGCAAACAGTTCGCTGTCTTTGAGACGTGAGAGGATTTGATTAGGCACGCAGAGCCGATGGAGGGCGTTCAGCATAGATCGCGCAGAAGACTGCTCGCATCCGTCGAAGCGGTGCTGTCGCGTTATTCGCTGCGGTATTGCCTGAAGTGTGCGGCGACCGCCGTCTGTTTCCTGATAACCGGTCCCTTTGCCATTCTGAGCCGCGAGTGCTACCGGCGGCTGGGTTGGGAAGACGCATTCGATTTCTTCGCGAAGTTCTTCAGCCATTTCCCGGGCAAGACTGGTCAGTATCTGCGTACCTCGTACTATCTGATCACGCTGGATGAATGTCACTGCGACTTGGCGGTCGCGTTCGGCTCGTTCTTCTCGCATCCCAATGCTCGCGTCGGTCGAGGCGTGGTCATCGGGGCCAATTCGATCATAGGAACTGCCGTTATTGGCAACAACGTCCTGATCGGTAGCCGTGTGTCCGTGTTGAGCGGGAAGTATCAGCATGGCGGCGCGCTGCAGACAGGAGGGGTGGACAGCAAGAGTCCGCCGCGATTCGAACGGGTAGAGATCGGCGAAAAATGCTGGCTGGGCGAAGGATGTATCGTGATGGCCAGTATTGGGGCGGAATCGGTGGTTTCCGCGGGCAGCGTGGTGAACAAGCCGCTTCCGCCGGATAGCATTGCAGTTGGAAATCCCGCGCGCGCGCTGAAGAAAGCGGATTTCGCCAAGGTTTTCGGAACGGCGCCAGATTCTGAGGGATCCCCACGAATTTCATGACTCCTCGCCCCAGCAGGCCGCGTTCATGCGGTGGACGCGGTGCCAGGCGGCGGCCAGCTCCGCCAGGGTGAAGGTCTCCCCGCCGCGTTCAAGGATGCGGA
>JAJVIQ010000030.1 GCA_022071965.1 Gammaproteobacteria bacterium | reverse complement strand
CTACCCGCTGGTGTACGCCTGGCCGGTGGCCGGCGTGGGCGCGGCGGTGCTCGGCGCCACCGCAGTGCTGGCGGCCGCGCCCTGGCTGCCGCCCCGGCGCGGCGGCGAGACGGCGCCCCATCGCCTGACGATGCACCCGGGCGCGGTGGCGGTGGCGGCGCGCTCCGGCGAGACGGTGCTCGAGGCGGGCCTGCGCGCCGGTCTCACCCTGCCCTATGACTGTCGGGCCGGCGGCTGTGGCGTGTGCGTGTGCACGGTGCTGAACGGGCGCGTGGATCACGGCAACTACCAGCCGGCCGCGCTCACCGAGGCGATGCGCGCGCGAGGCCAGACGCTGATGTGCTGCGCCACCGCGCTCGAGGACGTCGAGCTCGAGGTCGACGTCGCGTCGCTGTCCGCGGCGGAGGCGACGCTGCGCTTGCACGGCGTCGTGGAGACCATGGAGCGGCTCACCCCGGACGTGATGCGGCTGTGGGTAGTGCTGCCCGAGGGGCGGCGCATGGACTTCGCCGCCGGCCAGTACATCAACATCGTGCTCCAGGACGGCGCCAGGCGCGCCTTCTCGTTCGCCAACCCGCCGCACGACAATGCCCGCATCGAGCTGCACGTGCGGCTGGTGCCCGGCGGACGTTTCACCACGCATGTCTTCGAGCGCATGCGCGCGGGCGACGCGATCGAGTTCGAGGGGCCAATAGGCCGTTTCACGCTGCGCGAGAGCGACCGGCCCATCCTGTTCATCGCCGGCGCCACCGGTTTCGCGCCGATCAAGAGCATCGTGGAGGACGCGTTTCGACGCGGGATCCGCCGTTCGATGTGGCTGTACTGGGGCGTGCGTCAACGCAAGGACCTGTACATGGTCGACCTGCCCGAGCGCTGGCAGCAAGAACATCCGAACTTCCGCTTCGTGCCGGTGCTGTCGGATGCCGATGACGACACCGAGTGGCGCGGCCGCCGCGGGCTCGTGCACGAGGCGCTGCTGGCCGACCACCCGGACCTGGCCGGCTTCGAGGTCTATGCCTGCGGCTCGACACGGATGGTGGAGGCCGCGGTGCCGGACTTTCTCACCCACGGCCTCGCCGAGCAGTTCTGTTTCTCCGACGCCTTCACGCCGACGCCGGCGCCGCAGCCCGCGATGCCGCCGGCATGACGGTCGTGTCATTGCAACGGAGAGGGTCCGGTGACCGGAACGGCGCGGCGCCCGCTTTCGCCTCAGAGCTCCGGTCGCCGCCAGAGCCAGACGGCGACGCAGGCCATGAAGGCGGGCACGGCGATCTGCAGCCACGACGGCAGCGCCGAGAGCGCGAGCACGGTTGCGCTGGCGAGCATCATCGCGGTGGCCGTCCATTTCGCGCGTCGCGGCACGGCGCCGTGATCGCGCCAGCGGCGGATGGCCTGTCCGTGGCGGCGATGGTTGAGCAGCCAGACCTCCAGCGCCGGCCAGCCGCGGCCGCCCGCCCACGCGGCCACGAGCAGGAAGGGAACGGTGGGCAGGCCGGGCAACGCGACCCCGAGCATGCCGAGTCCTACGCACGCCAGCGCCAGCGCCCGCCAGGCGAGCAGGCGCAGATGATACGGCAATGCCCGCGGCTTCACCGCAGCCCGCGCCGGGACGACGGCGGACCGCGTCACGCCGTCTTCAGGAAGTCGATGACGATCGCGCCGGGCTCGCGTTGGCGGTAGGTGATCGTCACCGCATCGCCGTAACGCGCCGCCAGCTGCTCCAGCAGCGGCAGCGGGTCGTGGTCGTTGACAAAGCGCATGGTCTCGCCCGGGCGCAGGGCGTCCAGCGCCCCGAAGATGGCGGCGTGGCGGAAACGCTTGGCGATGCCGCGCGCGTCGAACGGATAGATCGCATCGGCAGAAAGATGCAGGTGAGTGTTGCTCATGGTCCGCCCCCTTCAGCCGCAGTGGCCGCAGCATTCGCGGCCGGTCTTGGCGATCCGCACCCGCCACGTCCCGGGACCGTGCTCGAGATAATCCCAGCTGAACTGGCCATGGCGCTCGGCGAGCAACTGCTGATACAGCGGCCGGGGATCGTGGTCGTTGACCAGCTCCATCGTCTCACCGGCCTTCAGGCCGTCGAAGGTGGAGAAGATCAGCGGGTGCCGCGCGGGCGGCGCGACGGTGCGGACGTCAACGGTGATGCTCATCGGGCAGGCTCCTGGGGCGACAATGAAAGATGTATCCGGAATAGATCTAACATAAACGCGGCACGGCGCACGCAGCCTTGTCCTGGATCAAGGCATCCCGGATCGGCCGCCCGGCCGCCCGCGGGGGCCGCGCGCTCGGTGGCCGCCGCCGGCCCGGATGCCTCGGGCGCCGTGCGGGGCAGCCCCACGAACGCGCCGCCCTCCGGCCTGGAGCCCCCCGCATGCGGCTGACGGTAATGACCGATTATGCGCTGCGTCTGCTGATGTACGTCGGCCAGCGCCCCGGGCGGCTTTGCACCATCGCCGAGGTGGCCCACGCCTATGGCATCTCCGAGGCGCACCTGATGAAGGTCACGCACCAGCTCGGCCGCGCGGGCTTCCTGGAAACGCTGCGCGGCAAGGGCGGCGGCATCCGGCTGGCGAACGACCCCGCGAAGATCAGCCTCGGCGCCGTGGTGCGGGCGATCGAGCCGGACTTCGCGCTGGTGGAGTGCTTCGAGACCTGCAGCCGCTGCACGCTGAGCGGGCATTGCCGGCTGGCAGGTGTCGTCTCGGGGGCGCTGGGCGCGTTCCTCGCTCACCTGGAGGCGCACACGCTCGCCGATCTGCTGCAGCCGCAGGACGCCGCGCGCATCGCGGCGCCATAGCACCGCCCCGGCACGCGGGAGCACTCCCGAGGCGCGGTGCCGATCGTCGGGAAAATTCCCTCGTCGTTTCGAGTAACATGGCCTCGACCATGGCTCTCCCGCTCGCGCACATTCGTGTGCTGGATCTCTCCCGAGTCCTCGCCGGACCATATTGCGCCATGGTGCTGGGCGATCTCGGCGCCGAGGTGATCAAGGTGGAGCGCCCGGACAGCGGCGACGACACGCGGAATTGGGGACCGCCGTTCGTGGGCGGTGAGAGTGCCTACTATCTGTGCTGCAACCGCAACAAGAAGAGCGTCACGATCAACCTGAAGTCGGATCGCGGCCGCGATTACATCCGCGGGCTGGCCGCGAACAGCGACGTCCTGATCGAGAATTTCCTGCCCGGCACGCTCGAGGACGCCGGGCTCGGCTACGAGTCGCTGCGCACGATCAACCCGCGGCTGATCTTCTGCAGCATCACCGGCTTCGGACAGGACGGACCGTATCGCGACGTGCCGGGCTATGACGTGCTGATCCAGGCGATGGCCGGCGTGATGAGCATCACCGGCGAACCGGACGGTGTGCCGATGAAGGTCGGCGTGGCGATCTCCGACATCACCTCGGGCCTGTTCGCCGCCCACGCGATCCTGGCCGCGCTGCTCGCGCGGGAGCGCAGCGGCGCCGGCGAGCGCATCGACATCTCGCTGTTCGATTCCACGCTCGCATGGCTCGCGAACGTCGGCTCGGCCTACCTCGTCACCGGAGAGGTGCCGCGGCGCTACGGCAACGCGCACGCCACCATCGTGCCCTACCAGCCGTTCGCGACCCGCGATGGTCACATCATCGTCGCGGTTGGCAACGACGGGCAGTGGCAGCGCTTCTGCGCCGCCGTCGAGCGTCCCGACCTTGCCGCGGACGTCCGCTTCCGCACCAATCCCCTGCGCGTGCGCCACCGCACGGTCTTGATACCGATGCTGGAGGAGGTGCTGGCGGGGCGAGCGGCCTCGGAATGGCTGCCGCGCCTGGCCGGAGCGGAGGTGCCGTCCGGTCCGGTCAACACGCTGGACCGCGCCTTTGCCGATCCGCAGGTGAAGGCCCGCCGCATGGTGATCGACCTGCCGCATCCGACGATCGGGCTCTTGCGCATGGTGCGCTCGCCCATCAAGCTCGGCACGAACGACGGCGCCGGTGCGAGCCCGCCGCCGCTGCTCGGTCAGCACACCGCGGAGGTCCTGCAAGAAGTGCTCGGACTGAGTGCGGCGGACATCGACGCGGCGCGCTCGGCGCCGCGATGGCCTGTTTCGAGGAGGCAAGGCAGTACGCCCTGCGGCGCATCGTCTTCGGCCGCCCGATCGGGGGCTTTCAACTGGTGCAGGCGAAGCTCGCGTGCATGGCCACGGAGATCACCAAGGCGCAGCTGCTCGCGTGGCGGCTGGCACAGCTCAAGGACGCGGGCTCGCTGCGGCCGCCGCAGATCTCGATGGCCAAGATGAACAACGTGCAGATGGCGCTCGAGGTGGCGCGCACGGCACGCGACATCCTGGGCGGCGTGGGCATCCTCGACGAGCACCAGTGCTTCCGCCACATGTGCAACCTCGAGAGCGTCAGCACCTACGAGGGAACGCGCGACATCCATCTGCTCGTGCTCGGAGCGGCGATCACGGGCCTGCCCGCCTACTCGTGAAGTTCGCCTGGCCCTGCCTGGCGGCCGCGCGGCCGCGCCGCCCGCCCCGCTCGGTCAAGGTGCCGCGCTCCACCACCGTGCAAAAAAAACGGCCCCGAAGGGCCGCCTCGTCGCGCGAGACATCTCCTCACCCGCTACGACCTCTTCTTCCTGCGGCCCGTGACGCCCATGGCGGCCAATGCGCTGCCCAGCAGCCAGATTGCGGCCGGGACCGGCACTGGCGTCGCACCGCCGAACCACGCGCTCGTGACGTCGCTCGGGGTGCCCGGCGCGGTAAACCCCGCAATGTGGGCGGCGAAAAATACGCCGCCCTGGGCCGGGTTTCCCGTCGACAGCTCGGCGAAATCGTTGATGGTCAAACCGGTGGCGTTCAGGCTGAATACGAGGGGATCCTGACGACTGCCTCCGGTGCCGGCGACGACCACCTCGAAGGCTCCGAAACCATCTTCATTGATGGGCGGGGGCGGTACGTTGCCGCCCCAGCCTGCCGGTAGTGTCCATTGCCCCGCGACCGTGCCGGAATCGGCGATGGTGTTTGCGACCGAGACATTGAAGGCAAACTCCTGGATGCCGAAATTCGACAACGGGGTGAGGCCGGTCAACGCCGCCAGGGCCGTTACCGTGAAGGTGATCGAGCCGGCCGTATTGTCATCGATCGTGACGACCGCATAGTTGTTGCCATCGGGAAGCGCGACATTCTCGTTGGATTGATCCAGGTAATACGAAACCGATGCCGCGTGGGTCGTCGTAGCAATACAGCCCGCAAGTGCGGCGAGCGGCAGGAGAGAACGAAGGTGACGCATGCAACCTCCCTCTTGTCAGTGCAATCCCTGCACGATCGGCATCCGGCACCACGATCCGCCACGCCTGACAGGGTCGGGGGTCTATCGATGCCGGATCCACCATCGCATCTGGACCGGGTCGCAACGAAATTAGCGAACGGACGGACGGCGGGCAACACTGCAGGAGGAATAGCCAATAAAATGACACGACGCTTCAGCGGACGGCAGTATCCGCCGGCAGTTTGACGGGATGCGTGGCCGGCTGCGCGAGCGGCCTGCGACCGGCGTCTGGAGCCCTCGCATGGCTGCGACCGGTTCGGTCGCATGCGCTCAATCCACGCCGCTGGCGATCTGAATTGGAGATTCTTCGCCGGGCGTGCCCGGCCTGCTGCCGCACGGAGGCCGGACGCGGCGATGCCACCCGTGGCAGCGCTCAGCTCGCTGCGCTGCGGAGCCCGATGGCTGCGGATGCGGTCGCTGTCGCCGGCGGCGCGAGGGCGTCGTTCATCGCCATATAGGCCTTGTTCAGGATTGCCGCGGTGTCGCCTATGGCGTCGGTGACGGCCTTGCGGTTCGACGCGCCACCGGGCCAGCGGTCGATGATGACGCCGAGGACGATCTCGCACAGGCGCTCGGCACGCAGGAGATTGTTGTCCTCGTTGACGGCCTTCTGCAGCATTTGCGAGAGGCGCCGTTCGAGGGCGAGGACCTGCGGGTGCGTGGTGCGATCGACGGCCTGTACCACGTCGACGAAGCTCATCATGTCCGCGAGTCCGGCGGTGTTCATGAGCCCCATGGTCCGATCCATGGTGCGCTCGCGTGCGGCGACGTCGCGCGTGGGACTGAACATGTCGTCCACCGATTCCGCAAACTGCGCCGCCACCTCCTCCTGGATCGCCGCCTGCCCCAGCGCGAGCGTGGCGCGGTCCTCCTCCAGCCGCCGCCGGAAGGCGGGGTGCCTCTCCGCACGGGCCTCCTCGATCAGCGCCTCGTCGATCCCTGCGAAAAGCGCATGCATCCATCGTGCACCGTGCTCGGCGGCGATCGCCCTGCAGACCTGGGCGGGGCTCTTCGCGGCCGCGGGCGGGATTGAGCCGGCGCCAGCCGGCGCGCCTTCCACGGGCGCCGCTTCGGCAACCGCCGAGCGGCCGGCCAGCGGTGCGGCGCCGCCGGACAGGCACGCCAGCAGGTATGCCTGCACCTCGGGGCCGACAGGCGCCGCCAGGCGAACCCTCAACGCCCGGCCGGCGATCCCGGAAGCCCTGCCGCGCAGGCTGATCAGGTGCCACTTGCGCCCGGTGAAGCAGGAGAGGTTGACGAGCAGCGTGTGCGCATTGACTTCCCTTTCACCGAGTGTCGCGTCGTGGGCGACGACCAGCGAGATCTCATCGCCCGTCACCCCGGTGATCCAGCATGCCATGCCGTGACCGCCGATCCCTGTCACGAGTGCACCGATCCGGGGAATCGCCTTCCGTGCCTCCTCACGCTGGCCTTTCATCGCAGTCCTGTCCGGGTCGCTCCGAGTCCCATTCATTTCATATCCCATATGGCCAATCACCCATGGCCTCGTAAGGTGATCGGCGCGAACGCGGCGAAACTTTAGATGCGCGCCTGCATCGGCCCTGTCCCGCCCGCCGCACGCGCGATGGCCAGAGAGTACGGGACACCGGTGCGATCGATGCGCGTGCGCGCCCCGGCGCCGCGCTGCCGGCGCGACTCCTACAGGGCCCAAGGCGTGTAGGAGGCGGGGGCGCAACGAGGCCCGCGTCGCGTCCTGTGCGGGATGCGCAAGTCACAGATTCGCAACGTAAATCCGATGTCCTACGCGTCAGGAAATTGGCGGCCTTTCGTGTGATTCCAATCACATCATGCCGCCCACCGCTTCCCGTAGCCTTGTCAACCATAACAACAGCCGGTCGCTATAAGTCTCGCGCGTTCACCCAAGGACCGCTGAGCACGCATCCCACGGCAGAGCTCCGGCCGCTGATTGCCTGCTCGAATACACCCAACGATTCCTTCAGGAAGGACAGGTCCCACATGACGAGAAAACACAAACGCCCCACCACGGTGCGGGCAGCAATCGCTGCGGCGCTGCTGGCGCCGCTGGGCGCCCATGCGGCAACCTATTGGCTGAACGTCACCAAGCCCACGACCGGGCTGGTCTCCTCGACGCCGAAGGCGATCTATTGCGGCGCGCTCGACGGCCGCTCGTGGCTGGCCGGCGAGTGTAGCAAGAGTTTCACCGGCGGGACCATCGTCACGCTGAAGGCGACGCCGAAGGCCGGTTATGCGTTCTCGGCCTGGTCCGGTGCCTGTGCGGGCAAGGCGGCTACCTGCGCGGTAACCATGACCAGGACGAACAAGGTCACGGCGACCTTCGTCGCCGCCTCGACGCCGACGCCCCCTCCGGCTCCGACACCGACGCCAACCCCCACGCCTACACCGACACCGACACCGGCGCCGACTCCCACGCCTACACCGACGCCGTCGCCCACACCGACCCCAACGCCGACACCCACGCCCGAGCCGCCGCCGCCCACCGGCGCGGAGATCGCGGTGCCGGGTGGCACCTCGGCGGTGACGCTGAACCAGGCCGGCAAGGTCTACAAGCTGACGGGCAATCTCACGACCGCGGGACAGGCCGTCCGGATCACGGCGAGCGACATCACCTTCGACCTCAACGGCTACACCATCACCTACAACAACGCCGCGGGCAGCTCGCGCGTCCGCGGCATCGAGACGGCGACGTTCGCGGACAACATCACCATCAAGAACGGTACGGTGGTGCAGGGCGCGGGCAGGACGGCGGGCTCCCCGGCCGTCTTCCTCACGGGCTCGACCTCCACGCCGGGCAGGTTCTTCGTACATGACATGGTGATCCGCACCACGGGCTTCCAGTCCAACGGCATCATGAACGCGCAGGGCTACAAGTTCACGGGTTCGCAGATCTTCCGCAACTACATCGAGGTGCTGGGCGGGACGACCTCGCTCGACGGCAGCGGAGCGGATCCGATCTACGTGAGCGGCGGCGGCGGCACGGCCGGCATCAGCATCCACGACAACGTCCTGGTCAACGGTCACCGCGGCATGCAGATCATCTATACGGGCACGACCACCGCGAGCACGGCGCGCTCGCTCATCTATGGCAACCGCATCCAGCAGAAGCGCAGCCAGGGCAGCAAGGCGCCCTACGGCATCCTGCTGGCCAAGGCCGACAACTTCGACATCTACGAGAACCAGATCGTCTCGGATGACGGCCGCGGCATCATCCTCGACGGCTGGGAGAACGGCACCTCCAACGGCGCCAACGGCAACCGGGTGTTCCGCAACCGCATCGACGTGCAGTACTCCGCGGTCGCGACCTCCGGCGGCTATGTCGAGAACAACATCTACGGCATCCGCGATCGCTACGGCAGCGGAAACAACGCCTTCGACAGCAACGTCGTCATGGTGGCCAACGGGATCTCCGGCACGATCAACGGCTTTTTCATCGGCTCGGATTCCTCCGACTCCTACATGACGAACCTGGTGGCCAGCAACAACACGGTGATCGCACGCAATGGAGGCGTCAGCGGCAATCGGCCGATTGCATTCGCGTTCTCCTCGACCACGCAGGCCAGCCTGCTCAACAACAGGTACCAGGCCCCAACCTTCCTCTCCGGCGCCGGCTCCGTGGGCTCGCTCACCAACACCGGCAACGCGGTGTTCGCGCCTGCGGCGTCCACACCGGCGGCACCCACCGGGCTGAAGATCCAGAAGATGCTGGATTCGTGGCTCGTCTCCTGGAACGACAACGGCCAGGCCGACGTGCTCGAGTATGTCGTCTATCGCGACGGCGTCAGGCTGCCCATCTCCACCCGCGGCGGCACCTTCTACGTCGACCAGGGCGCAGGCGGCACGCACAGCTACTCGGTCAGCGCGGTGAATCTCTCCGGCGCGGAGAGTGCGAAGTCCGCGGCGGTTTCCACCGCGAACGCGAGCATCGCCTGGAGATAGGCGAACCACCGCTCGGGAGACAGACGGCGCTTCGGCGCCGTTTTTTTTGGACGCCTCGGGCCGACCACGGCGTGCGCTGCCCGCCCGGCCCGCTACGCGCGCCGGCGCGATCCGGAGACGTCCGGGACCCCGCGTCAAGGACCGCCACCCGCCCGCGCGCACGGAGGGTCAACTCACCCGCCTGGCGATCGTTGCGGGTAGAATCTCCGCCGTGACTCCCGTCATCGCCGTCTCCAACCTGTCGAAGACCTATGCCACCGGGTTCCAGGCCCTGAAGCGCATCAACCTGGAGATCCGCCGCGGCGAGATCTTCGCCCTGCTCGGTCCGAACGGCGCCGGCAAGACCACCCTCATCAGCATCGTCTGCGGCATCGTCAACCCGAGCGAAGGCGAGGTGCTGGTCGACGGCAGGGACATCGCCGCGCACTACCGCACCGTGCGCTCGATGATCGGACTCGTGCCCCAGGAGCTGACGACGGACGCCTTCGAATCGGTCTGGGCGACCACCAGCTTCAGCCGCGGCCTGTTCGGCAGACCGCCGAACGCCGCGCATATCGAGAAGATACTCAGGGCCCTCTCGTTGTGGGAGAAGAAGGACGACCGCGTCATGACGCTGTCGGGCGGCATGAAGCGCCGGCTGCTGATCGCCAAGGCGCTCTCGCACGAGCCGCAGATCCTCTTCCTCGACGAACCGACCGCCGGGGTCGACGTCGAGCTGCGCAAGGACATGTGGAACATCGTGCGCGCGCTGCGCGACTCCGGCGTCACGATCATCCTGACCACGCACTACATCGAGGAGGCCGAGGAGATGGCGGATCGGGTCGGGGTGATCGCCAAGGGCGAGCTGCTGCTCGTCGAGGGCAAGGAGGCGCTGATGCGCAAGCTCGGCCGCAAGCAGCTCACGCTGCAGTTGCGCGAGCGGCTGGCGGAAGTCCCGGCCGCGCTCGCGAAGTACCGGCTCGAGCTGAACGCGGAGGGCTCCGCGGTCGTCTACACCTACGACACGCAGGCCGAGCGCACCGGCATCACCGCGCTGCTGGACGACATGGGCGCGGCCGGGATCGGCTTCATCGACCTGCACACCGACCAGAGCTCACTGGAGGACATCTTCGTCGACCTGGTGAGGACCACGCGATGAACCTCTACGCGGTACGGGCGATCTATCACTTCGAGATGGCGCGCGCGTGGCGCACGCTGATGCAGAGCATCGTCTCGCCGGTGCTCTCGACCTCGCTCTATTTCGTCGTCTTCGGAGCCGCCATCGGCACGCGCATCACCGAGATCGACGGCGTGGGCTACGGCGCGTTCATCGTGCCGGGCCTCATCATGCTGTCGCTGCTCACCCAGAGCATCTCCAATGCCTCCTTCGGCATCTACTTTCCGCGTTTCACCGGCACGATCTACGAGCTGCTCTCGGCGCCGGTCTCGCCGCCGGAGATCGTGCTCGGCTACGTTGGCGCCGCCGCCACCAAATCGGTCATCCTCGGCCTCATCATCCTGGCCACGGCGGGCCTGTTCGTGCCGCTGCGCATCGAGCATCCGGTCTGGATGCTCGCGTTCCTGGTACTGACGGCATTCACCTTCAGCCTGCTCGGATTCATCATCGGCATCTGGGCGGACGGCTTCGAGAAGCTGCAGGTGATCCCGCTGCTCGTCATCACGCCGCTCACCTTCCTCGGCGGCACCTTCTACTCCGTGAATATGCTGCCGCCGTTCTGGCAGGCGATCAGCATGTTCAACCCGGTCGTCTACCTGGTGAGCGGCTTCCGCTGGAGCTTCTACGAGATCGCCGACGTGGACGTTGCGTTGAGCGTGGCGGCGACACTGGGGTTCCTCCTCCTGTGCCTGGCCTCGGTCTGGTGGATCTTCCGGACCGGCTACCGCCTGAAGGCCTGAGACCCCGCGATGAGCTGACCATGATCGTCCGCGACCGTCCTTCCGCCATCCGCCTGCTGCTGACCCTGCGCGGTTCCATCCTGGGCGACATCTGGAAACCGCTCGTGTTCAGCATCGCGGTAGCCGCGATGATCACCCTGATCGGCGGCCGCATCCTGGGCGTCAAGGTGCACCTGGACGTCGCGCCCTTCACGCTCATCGGCATGACGCTTGCCATCTTCCTCGGCTTCCGCAACAACGTCTGCTACGACCGCTACTGGGAGGCGCGCAAGCTGTGGGGCGACCTGGCGATCGCGTGCCGCAACCTCGCCCGCCAGGCCTCCACGCTGATGGCGCTGCCGGCAAGCGAGATCGAGGTCGCGCGCGGACTCGTCTACCGCATCATCGCCATACCCCATGCGATGCGCCATGAACTGCGCGGCAGCTCGCCGGCCGGGGATCTGCAGCCGCTGGTGGACACCGACACGCTGCGCAGGGTGTGCGCGACGCGCAGTCCCACCACGGCGTTGATTGCCGAGACCGCGCGGCAACTGCAGAGCTGCCGCGAGCAGGGCTGGATCGATCCCGTCCTGGCGCCCGTGATGGAGACCCAGCTCGCCGGCATGAGCGCTGCCTTGGCGGGCTGCGAGCGCATCAAGACCACGCCGGTGCCGTTCGCCTACACCCTGCTCATGCACCGGACCATCTTCGTGTATTGCGTGCTGGTACCCTTCGGTCTGCTCGACAGCTGCGGCATGGCCACGCCGCTGATCGCCGCGGTCCTGGCGTACACCTTCTTCGGCCTGGACGCGGTGGGCACGCAGATCGAGGAGCCGTTCGGCACCCAGCCCTACGCGCTGCCGCTCGCCGCGGTCTGCCGCACCATCGAGATCGATCTGCGGCAGGCGCTGGGCGAGACCGACGCGCCGCCGCCGCTGCAACCTGTCGATTACGTCCTGAGCTGAGACCGCGCGCCGAGTCGACCGCAATGCGGCGCGGACCGGAGCTTGCAGCGCCGCGTCCGTGCGCGATGCCGGATTCCGGATCCCGCAGTCACGGTTCGATGAGGATGGTGATGATGACGACAATCCAGGGCCGGAACCACCACGTCGTCGGCGTGGCGGGATCGCGGGTAACGTTGCCGAGGAACTTGGAGATCCTGCCGGGCCTCGACAGCCCGTCGGCCTGCGCGCCGTCGTATGATGCGCGCATCGCGCACCCTCACGGCGAGGACGCCGCGCAGACGCTCCACGCACGCCGGGCTGGCAGCAGGGATCCCATGCACACGGACATACTCATCGTCGGGGCGGGACCGACCGGGCTGATGCTCGCGAATCAACTCGGGCGCCGCGGCATACGCGCGCTGATCATCGACCGGCATTCCGGACCTGCGCAGCAGACCCGTGCGATGGCCGTGCAGGCGCGCACGCTCGAGATCTACGCGGAGCTCGGCATCATCGACCAGGCGCTCGCGCTCGGCTTCCAGGCCGGCGGCGCCAACATGTGGGCCAACGGCCGATGGACGGCACGCATCCCGCTCGGCGACATGGGCAAGGACCTCAGCCCCTACCCCTTCGTGCTGATGCTCGGGCAGGACGACAACGAGCGGATCATGGGCGCGAGGCTGCGCGACTGGGACGTGGCCGTGCAGTGGAACACCGAGCTCATCGCCCTGCGGCAACATCCCGACCGCGTCGAGGTCACGCTCCGGCAGCCCGATGGACGCACGACGGAGATCGAGGCGGCATGGGTGGCGGGATGCGACGGCGCACGCAGCGCCGTGCGCGAGCTCAACGGCATCGGCTTCCCCGGCGCGCCGTACGAGCAGGTCTTCTTCGTCGCCGATACCGCGGCAATCGGACCCATGAAGCCGGGCGAGCTCAACGTCTACCTGTGGCGGGACGGATTCCACCTGTTCTTTCCGATGCGCGGCGAGAACCGCTGGCGGGTGATCGGGATCCTGCCCCGGCACCTTAGAGCCCGCGACGACCTCGTCTTCGAGGAGGTGATTCCCGCGATCCGGCAGGAGGCCGGCACCGCGCTCGAATTCCCTCAGTGCAGCTGGTTCTCCACCTACCGCATACATCACCGCGCCGCGGAGCGATTCCGTGAACGGCGCTGCTTCCTGCTCGGCGACGCGGCCCACATCCACAGCCCCGTGGGCGCGCAGGGCATGAACACCGGCCTGCAGGATGCCTACAACTTCGCGTGGAAGCTGGCCCTCGTGCTCGGCGGCCGCGCTGAAACCGGCCTCCTCGATTCCTACGAGCAGGAACGGCTGCCGGTCGCGCGCCGCCTGCTCCGGACCACCGACCATGCCTTCACGCTGGTGGTCTCCCGCAGCCGCGTGGCAGGCCTGCTGCGCACGCGCGTCATCGCGAGACTCGCGGCCGTGGCGATGACCTTCGAGCGGGTGCGCCGGCTCGCCTTCAGGACGATCTCGCAGATCGGCGTGCGCTACCCGCGCAGCCCGTTGTCGCAGACGCTCGCGGTACCGAAGGGCGGCGCGCCGGTCGCGGGCGATCGCTTTCCCTGGTTGAAGCTGAGGCTGCGTACCGGCGGCGCGGCCGAGGATCTGTATCAGCAGCTCGACGACATGCGCTTCCATCTGCTGGTGTTCGGACAGCCGGTGCCGGCGGGTACGGCGGCCGGCTACGGCGATCTGGTGCAGGTCCATGCGGTGCCCGCGGACCCGGACAATACCAGGGCGCTGGCGCGTGCGGGGATCGCTGCGCCTGCCTGCTACCTGCTGCGTCCTGACGGATATATCGGGCTTGCGGGCACTGAGCTCGATGCCGGCGCGGTTTCCCGCTACCTGGCGGGGCCGCTCCACGCGCGCCGTGTTTGACGACCGCGTTGCCGGCGATCAGGGGATCGCCGCGAGACTCAGCCGTCGGCGGGCGTGGGTCCGCCGGAGGGGGCGCCCGCCGCGGCGTAGTGCACCTGCGAGGCGTCCTCGAGCTGCGGAGTGTCGATTGCGCCCATGAAGTAGAGCGCCAGCGCCACCACGCCGGCCAGGAACTTCATCACCATCCGCCGCCTCGTCGCCCGCGCCATCGCCCACCTCTGCCGCACTGCTGCCTGAGAATTCGCCGTGATGTATACGGCTCCCGAGCAGGCTCATGCAGTCCCCGTGCCGACTCGCGCGCAGGCCTTTCCGCCGCCGACCTGCGACCCGGCTCGTGCGAGGCGGGAGCGGAAAAGCCGGCAGAATCGAAGACCTGCAGCAGGGCCTGCGCACGAGCGGACACGCACGCGCGCGACATGTACCGTCAGACCCCTGACGGCAGGGCACAGGACACGTCGCCGTCCACGGACTCCTGTTGCCCGGGACGGACGTTTCCAGCGGTGCGCCTCGACTACGGGTAGAAGATGCGGATGCCCGCGGTGACCGACACGTAATCGGGGGCGAGTTCGCCGGGTTGCCCGTTCACCGTGACCTCGGTCTCGAACAGCGTGGCGTACTTCACCTCGAGGCCGACAGCCACGTTCTTCTCCAGGAAATACTCGGCGCCGCCGCCCACGACGGCGATGCCGGACACATCGTTGCCGCCGCCGAATCCGGTCACCGAATACGGTTGATCGCGGTCACCGGTCTCCCCGAAGCCGACTCCGCCGCCGGCGAGCACGTAGGGACTGAAGCGATCGCCGAACATCGGATAGCGCACCCGCCCCAGCAGCGTGCCCGTGTATACCGGGTAACCGGTGACGCTCCCCAGCGTGCTCGAGGTGATCTGCGAGCGGCCGCCCTCAATCGCGAGCTCCGCGCCGAGGTAGCGGTTGAAGTTCACGCCGAGCGCGCCGTTGCCCCACGGTCCGGACGATCGTTCGATCGCGATCCCGGGGACCGTGTGCCGATCGGTGAAGTAGGCCTTGCCGGCGCGCAGCGCGAGGTAGCCGCGCATCGCGTCGCTGTCGCGGCCCGGATCGGCGCGCGAGGCCCGCGCCCGCTCGCCCGCGCCCAGGCTGTCGAGATAGACGCGCAGGCCGCCGCTCAGCACGACCTGGTCGTTCGACAGCTCCGGACGCCGGCCCTGGAAGCGGATGGTCGGATCGAGCCCGAAGTAGTACTTCGCCTGCGCCGTGAGCGCGATGTTCTCTGCGAGGAAGTAATCGAGGCCGCCGCCGATCACGCCGAGCGCGTCGTAGTCGCTGCCGCCACCGTCGAACGCGAAATCCTCGCGGCCACCGAACTCGCCCAACCCCACGCCCCCACCCGCCATCGCGAAAGGCACGAGACGATCGTTGCGGAGCGGGTAGCGATACATGATCTGTCCGAGCATGGTCGCCGTCGAATAGTCGCCCGCCTTGGACCCATCGGCCTCGCGCAGATTGGTCTTCACGTAGTCCAGCGAATACTCGAAGGCCCAGTGCCGGCCGAACTCCAGGCCAAAACCGGTGCCCAGTGAAGGCTCCTCGGAAGGCGACTCGAGCTCGAGCCCCGGAGTGTCATCCGGCTGCGTATAGAGGGCCTTGCCATAGTGGAAATGCAGATAAGGCCGCAGCGCCGGTTCAGCGAAAACCGCTCCCGGCACTGTCAGCAACAGCACCAGCAGCGCCCGCATGTTCGTCCAATCGAATCTCATCGTCCTGTCAATAGCATACAGGCACTTCCTGGAATTCGCGATAGGTCGCGCGCCCGGCCACGCATGTCTCGCGGGCTCAACGGTGACGCGTGCCTGGAAAGGGTGCCGGCGTGAGCTCCGGTTCAGTCGCGGCGACGGGGCTGGTGCGGATGGCCGGCCGCATTGCCGCGCCTCATCGATGCGCGCGCGACCACGGCCGGCGACGTGGTGACCGAGTGGTCAGGATGACATCGCGGCGCCCGCTGACGACGCGTCGGCGTTCCGCTCCGGTGCGGTCGTCAATGCCTGGTGCACGGCCTGGATCAACTGGATGGTCGATACGGGTTTGGGCAGGAACCGGGTGATGCCGAGGGCAATGGCCGTTTCTTCATCCACCTTGCTGCTGAAGCCCGTGCACAGAATGACGGGAGTGCCTGGCTTCTCTTCCATGACGGCGCAGGCCAGTCTATCGCCACTCAGTCCCGGCATCGTCTGATCGGTGACGACCACGTCGAACGCCTCCGGCGCGGCACGGAAGGCCTGTAACGCCTCCCCGCTGTCGGTGAAGACCTTGACGCGGTAGCCGGAGTTCTCCAGGGTTCTGGCCAGGATCGATGCCAATGCCGGTTCGTCATCGACGAGCATCACCCGGCGGCCGGTCGCCGCGCGCGAAAGCGTACGGCGAACCTTCAGTGTAGCCTCCTCCTCCGTGCCCTCTGCCGCGGGGACGAAGAGCATGCGCACCGACGTGCCCGCCCCGGGAACCGTATCGACCAGGATGTGGCCGCCGGCCTTGTGCACGATACCGTGCGCCATGAACAGGCCCATGCCGGAGCCTTTTCCCGACTCCTTGGTGGTGAAGGACGGCTCGAAGATCCGTGCGATGTCTTCCGGGGCAATCCCGGCACCGGTGTCCGACACGGTGAGCTCGACATACTCCCCGCGGACCTCCTCGCGGCAGGCGCTGCAGACCTCGGCGGTCTTGCGCCGGTGCCGCAGCGTCATGTCGATCCGGCCGTGCTCGCCAATGGCGTCACGCGCGTTGATGGCAAGATTGAGCAATGCCTGGTGTATGTCGGTGGAGTCGATGCACACCGACGGCGCGTCGGGGTCGACATGTTCCGCAATCTGTATCCCGGACGGGAAGGTCCGCGCCAGGACCGTTCTCACCTCATTCACTATCGCCTGAAGCGATATCGCCCTGGTATCGGCGTCGGACCGCCGGCGACTGAACACGAGCATCTTCTTCACGAGATCGCGCGCCCGCTCTCCGGCCTCCTGTATGCCCGCGAGGTACTCGATGAGCGAGGCGCCTTGGTCGGACTTCGCACGCATCATGGCCAGATCGACATTGCCCATGATGATGCCCAGGATGTTGTTGAAGTCGTGGGCGATGCCGCCGGTCAGCTGTCCGATCGCCTCCATCTTCTGCGATTGCATGAGCTGCGCCTGCAGCTGCGCGCGCTCGGCCTCGGCCCGCTTGCGATCGGAGATGTCGATGAGCGCGCCGACAACGCGCCTGGGTCTGCCGTCCGGCAGGCGCTCGATGGTCGTACCGCGATCCGCGGTCCACTTCCAGGTGCCGTCCCGGCAGCGCAGGCGATGCTCGGCCTGGTATTCCTCGGTCTGGCCGCTGGCAACCGCATCCACGGCGCGACGCGCGGCATCGAGATCGTCGGGATGCACCAGCCTCTCCCAGTCCTCCAGGGTATTGCCGATCTCCTCCTCCGCATAGCCGAGGATGTGCTTCCAGCGCCTCGCATAGATCACCGCTCCGCTCGGCACGTCCCAATCCCATGCGCCGGTGTTCGAGCCCTCCAGCGCCAGCAGCCAGCGCTGCTCGCGCTCACGCAGGGCCGCCTCGGCATTCTTCCGCCCGTTGATGTCGACGGTGGCGCCGATCATCTGGGCCGCCCTGCCCTGCTCATCGCGTACGACGCGGCCGCGGCCATGCATCCAGTAGTACGCACCCTGCGCGCGGCGCAGCCGGAACTCGCACTCCCAGCCATCCTCGGTGCCTGCGAGGGCGGCCTTGATGGACGCATCGTAGCCGGCGCGATCCTCGGGATGTATGCGATCGCGAAATGCGGCATGGGTGCACACCTCCGCGGGCGCGAGGGCCGAGGTATCCATGGCGGTGCGCGGCCATTGCATCTCGTCCGTGGCGACGTCCCACACCCACATGTGATCGTGCGTCGCCTCGAGAACCAGGCGATAGCGCACCTGGCTGTCGCGCAGCTCCTGCTCGACCTTCTTTCGATCCGTGATGTCGGTGATGAAGCCGTGCCAGAGGACGCTGCCGTCATCGAGCCGCTCGGGGCGCGCATCGCCGCGACGCCAGCGCAAGCCCTGCCTCGGAAGAATGACCCGGTATTCGTACTGCCAGGGCGTCAGCTTTTCGGCGGATTCTGCAATTGACGCCACGACTCCGGCATGGTCCTCGGGGTGCAGCAGCGCGTAGACCGCCGAGGCATCCTCGCACACCTGCTCCGGGGTGACTTCGTAGATGTCGCGTATGGCCTCGCTCGCGTACGGGAAGCAGGAACGCCCGTCGGGGTACAGCCGGAATTGATAGATGACGCCCGGGACCTGCCGCGAAAGTTTGCGCAGGAGATCCTGATCCTCGCGCGCGCGCTCCGGCGCCTCCGCGAGCGGAATCGCGCGCGGCCCGCGGAAGGGCTCCGCGCCGCCCGTGTCGTCGGCCGTCGGCAGGTGCGTGATCTCGGGTAGCATGTCGCGTCCCGCAGCAGGAGGGAGTACTCCTTAGCTGAGCAAGTTGCATACCACTCAGCGTCGCCTGGAACGGCGCATCGCGAGCGCCGAGGGTCCCCGACGCTTGCGCCCGCCATTCAGGCAGCCACGTACGATCTTCCCAGACCTCCCCAAGAGGGGCCGGATGGCGCTTCAACGTGCTGCAGCGTCAAATCGCCCCTTGGAGCGCGCAGGGCATTCAATCCTGCAGTCATGCGCGCCTAGGGGGGAACGCATGAAGAAAAACGCTACGACGGCATGAGACTGTGCAACCCGGGGACCGGTGCGCGCGAGTACGAGATCCGCGACGCGCATGTCTTTCGTCCGGAGTGCTTGCCTCGCCCCGTGTACGAAATATGCGGTCGTTTCATCCACGAAACCATGATTGCCACACGGCCGCTGTATCGGATCGAGGGCGGGCACTACGTCTATCGGGTCAGCCACCCGCAGCGGCCGGTGTTCGAGCTGCTACCGTCCTGGTCCTGTCGCCGGCCCCGTCGCGTCCACCACGACCGTAGCTGCTCAATTCCTTCCGCCCGCCTCCACCGGGCGCCGCGGCCTCGTCGCAGGCCGTGGACCCTCGCCCTTTCCCGAATTAGCAATTTGCCTGCTCTCTGCCGCGGACGCGGACTCGCACCGCTTCGCCCACGTCGTCGGGGAGATCCGCAGCCTGCCGGTGAACGCGCGCGCCAGCGCAGAGGCGCTTTCGTAACCTACCTCGCTCGCGACCACCTTCACCGGCTTGCCCTTGCGCAGCAGCGACTGCGCCAGGCTGATACGCCATTCGCCCAGGTACTTGCCGGAGGTCTGCCCCACGGTGCCGCGAAAGCGGACCGCGAAGCGTGCGCGCGACATCCCCGCCTCGCGCGCGAGAGCATCGAGCGTCCACGCCCGCGCCGGGTGCGCGTGCATGGCATTGATCGCCTTCGCCAGCCGCGGATCGGCCAGGCCCGCCAGCAATCCCGAGCTCACCAGGTTCTGATCCATGAGGTGACGCAGCAGCAGGATGATCACGACCTCGCTCATGCGGTCGAGCACGGCCTGGCGCCCGCAGTGGATCGCAGTGGCCTCGCGGAATAGCAGGTGCAATGCGTCCGACAACGTGCCCTGTCGGGACAGCGGCAGCACGACCATTGGCGGAACGGCCTGCGTCAATGGATTGTGCATCGGTGCCCCGAACTCCACTGTTGCGCAGACCAGGTCGACACCTTCGGGCCCCAGCGGCTCGAGACGGTGCGTGACCGGGCGCGTGAAGAAGATGAGGCTGGGTTCGGCGAGCGTTCGCGGGCGGGCGCCCGAGGTGACGAGCTTCAGCGCGCCGCGGCGGAGCACGTGGATGTGCCCGACCCCCCGGGCAGCATCGAAGCTCACCGCCTGGCAGAGCGCCCCGGTCTGGAAGACCCGCGCACGCAGCTCGAAACGGCTGAGCAAGGCGGCCAGTCGATCCTGCATGGCGAGACTCCTGGTATCGGAATCGAGACGCGATGATGCCATAAGTTCACGCTCGCCTGTCAAGATGGCCGTGCGTATCGAAACCGTTCCACTGTCCACTTCCACCATGAAAGGAGCCACCATGCCCAACATCCATCCCCTCGAACCGACCAGGGCCGACGCCCGGACCGCGGAGACCCTCGCCAAGGTCAGGCGCAAGCTCGGCGTGCTGCCGAACCTGTTCACGACGCTCGCCAATGCGCCAGCGGCGCTCAACGGCTACCTGCAGTTCGGCGAGGCGCTCGCGGGCGGGCGCCTGTCCGCGCAGCAGCGTGAGCTGATCGCCGTGGCCGTCGCGCAGGAGAACGCCTGCGGCTATTGCCTGAGCGCGCACACCGCCCTCGGCAAGGGACTCGGCGTTTCGGAAGCGGAACTGCACAAGGCGCGCCGCGGCAGTGCCAGAAACGCGAAGGACGCTGCGATCCTCGCCTTCGCGCAGCAGGTGGCACGCGATCGCGGCAATGTCGCGCCCTCGGAGATCGAGACGTTGCGAAAGATCGGAATCGACGACGGCCTCATCCTCGAGATCGTCGCCCACGTCGCGATCAACGTGCTGACGAACTACGTCAACCTCATCGCCGGCACCGAGATCGATTTTCCAAGGGTCGATCTGCGCGTCGCGGCCTGAGGGCACCGTCATGCGGTGATCACCCGTCGCCTCGCGCGCCGGTCGGCGACTCCGACGGATGAAGAGGGGTGCGGGCGGAAACCGCCGGCATCCCTCTACTCATCTCCGCGACTGTGTTCCCCTCAGACGCAGCCGCAGCCGCCCGCACATCCGGATACGAGAGACCCGTTCGCAATCGGGTTCACGCGCGATGGGCGCCGAGCAGGTAGAAACACGCGCACCACGCCGCGCACTGCTCGTCGGCCGTGGGGATGGTGATGATCGGCGTCCCGCCGCGCTCCAGCACATATCCCCTCTCCGACTCCGGACGCAGATGCGCATCGCCGGGCAGAAGGCCTGCGGCGACGAGGTCGTTGAACCGCGCCACGGTGGTAATCTCCGCAAGCCTATCCATCGCGCCGGACTGAAATACTTCCGCCGCCCGCGCCGGATCCGATCCGGCGGCGCGCCGCTCCTCCATCGCCAGGATTGCATCGAGGAGGACGCGGTACCTGTTCTCTGCTGCCTGGTGGAAGACCGGGTCCGCGCGGTCGAAGAGATCGAACTCCAGATCCGCCCAGTCCTCCTCGGCCAGGTACTCGCGCATGACCGGGAAAAACGAACGCTCCTCGTGCTGCATGTGATCGCGATTGCGATCGATGAACCGGCGCAGGACCGCCCCGAGCTCCCCGCGCTCCCGTCCCTCGACACCGGCAAGCACGTGTGCCAGCGACTCGTTGAGCAGGCGCAGCTCTTCGTGCTCCCTGGCCACGCCTTCGGCAAGCCCGGGGTCGAGAACGCCGCGCTGTCGAAGCCTGGCGAGGGCGAGGTCCTCCTTCGGGTGATGGCACTGCTCCGGATACTCGCGAAAGTACTCGGCCACGGCGCGCAGCAGGCCGCGATCGCAGTCCCCTCCATTCTCGATCTTGAGCAACTCGCCCTCGGCCACGTTGAGCAGCCTGGCCAGGTTCCCGTGCTCCGCCTGCAGCATCGAAAGTAACGACATGGCGACTCCCTGTACGGACGCAGCCGCTGCCGCAACGGCAAGCGGAACATCCCGACGTCCGCCGCCAGTCTAGAACAGGTACAGGACACCGGAAAGCGCAGCCGCGCCCCGATGCCGGACGCTCCCCGGGCGAGGTCGACGCGCATGGGCGTACCACGTCGGCAGGTGCTCCTCATGCGGCGCGTGATACATGGCCTCGCGGGCATGAGGCGCCATTGCATTTTCCTTCCTCAGGGTCTCGGGCGCGCCATCCACGCCTTCATCGTCAACCGAACGATCTCCAGGGCGTCGTGCGCGCCGTTGTCGCGGCCCTTCTCGAAGTCCCCGTCGCGCGCCGCCATCTGGTTGGTGACGTGGGCGTAGCAGACGACCGGGCGGCCGCGCGCGCGGGCAAAGGCATAGAGCGCCGCCGCCTCCATCTCCACGGCCGCCGCGCCGCGGTCGCGGAAGTGCGCGATGGCCGAGGCGGTCTCGCGAAACGGCGCGTCGGTCGTCCAGGTCTCGCCGACGTAGATCGGCACCCCGTTCTGCCGAGTCACGCCGCGCGCGAACTCGAACAGCGCCGGGTCGAGCTCCACCCGGTCGCCCGCCGGCAGGTAGTGATGACTCGTGCCCTCGTCGCGCCACGCCGATGCGATCAGTATGAAATACGGCGGGGGACCGAACCCCGTGGAAAGCTGTCCGGCGGAGGTGATGCTGATCAGCAACTCGCAGCCCGAGGCGAACAGTTCCTCGGCCACCAGCACCGCGAAGGGCGCGCCCACGGCGCAGCCGATCACACCGACCTGCGCCCCGTCGATCCGGGATCGGAACAGCTCCGTGTGGTAACAGGGCCAGTTGCCGTCACGCTGCGCGTGTCCCGAATCGCGCAGCATCCGCACGACATCGCCGTCCGGATCGAGCACGCACACCGGCGGCACCGGCACCGCCGGCAGACCCTTCTGCCGTCGGGCCTCGCGCAGCAGACCCTCCGCGGTGAAGGCCGAGGATTCCGCGTATACCGCATCGCTTCGGATCATGCTCATGAGTGGACTGGATCTGATGACCTGGCGATCGCCACGGGCCGGACGTGGGGAACGAGAACCGACAGGGCGATGGTCCGCGGAGTATATCGCAGGCCCCGCCCGGCCACGCGCGCCCGCGAGGGCCCGCGCCTCGTCATCGCATGCGTGGCAACGCCGGACGTGATCACTGGCCACCTGCTGCCGGTCGTGGCGGCGACCGCATGCATCCTCACCGGCATCATGCGCGAGCAGCGCGATCTGATCCCGTCTCGGGACGAGGACTGACGGCCTTGCCGCCGACCGGTCACCATGCCGATGCCGCAGGCGAAATGCGTGAGCGCGGGAGGTGTCGGCGATGGCGGCTCCAGTTTGTGCGGAACGGCCGTGCGTCGAGCCGTCTAGGCCACCCACGCCCGCGCGCGAACTGGCGGAGCAGTCGCAGAATCGCGGACGGAAGGCCCATATCCTCTGTAGAGAGGGAAGTGCTCCCCATGCAGCATGCCGCGGCGGCGAGGCTCGCGGGCACGAATTGCCGGGACGAGGAAACCCGGTCGCCTTGACTTGGGCGCGGCCGGTGCCTAGGTTCAGATCAGGCCAGGGAGGGCGGGAGCTCTCCCTCCATGCGCGCGAACCCTGGGAAGAGGGATTCCATGCGAGAAGGCTGCGCGAAGGCTGCCGCAACGCCGTGCCCCCGACGCAGGCCGAGGTGGCGGATGATCGTGCCTGCGAGGCCCGCGCGCACCTTCCTGATCGCGTTGGCGCTCGGCGCCGCGCAGGGCGCGGTGCTGACGGCGGATCCGCGCGCCGCGGCCGTCGCGCAGGTCGACACCGCGGATCGCCACTACGACGCGCGCGTCAGCTACAACCGCGGCTTCCGGCGGATGCCGCAGCCTGTGCAGGAGGCCGCGGTCGCGGACATGGCGCGCGCGGCGCCCGATCTGGCGGTCACCTATGACGATCTCACCGGCGCGGTGCGTTCGCTGTCGCGGCGGGGCGGCTATCTCACCGACGAGCAGCCGGGCAAGGACGCGCAAACGATCGCGCTGGAGTATCTCGAGGCGAACGCCGCCTCGCTCGCCCTCAGCCCCGAGGACCTCGCGGGCTACGAGGTCACCGACGAGGTCTACTCGCCGGTGACCGGCGCCACGCACGTCTACCTGCGCCAGATGCACCAGGGGCGGCCGGTCTACGGCGCGCAGCTGCAGGTGAACGTCAATCGCGAGGGCCGCATCCTCGGCGTCAACAACGCCTTCATGCCGAACCTGGCAGCGGCAGTGAGCGCGACCGACGCCTTCTTCGATCGGGGAGGGCAGCCGCCCATCGATCTGTCCACGGCGGTAGGCAGGGCCGCCGCGCACCTCGGCATCGGTCTCGCATCGCCGCCGGCGGCGCTCGAGGCGGGCCCGGGGGTGCCCGGCGCCGCCGCCGTCGACCCCAATCAGATCTCGCTCGCCCCGATCAACGGCCGCCTGATGTGGCTGCCGATCCGCCGCGGAGTGGTGCACCTGGTGTGGAACTTCGAGATCCACACGCTCGACGAGCAGCACGTCTACGACTTCACCGTCGACGCCACCGACGGCACGGTGTGGACGCGCTTCGATCAGACGGCCGCGGATCAGTATCGCGTGTACGCGCAACCCGTGCAGAGCCCGAGCCACGCCACGCCGCCGGCCCCCGCCGACGGTCGCGTGCTGGTGACCAGTCCGGCCGATTCCACGGCCTCGCCGCATGGCTGGCACGACACCAACGGCGCGGCCGGCGCCGAGTTCAACACCACGCAGGGCAACAACGTGCACGCCTATACGGACGTCGACGCCAACAACTCGCCCGACGCCGGCTCCAGTCCCGACGGCGGCGCCAGCCGCAGCTTCGATCTCCCCGTCGACCTGGGCCGCGAGCCGGCCACCTACCGGCCCGCGGCCGTGGCCAACCTCTTTTACTGGAACAACCTCATCCACGACATCCAGTACCAGTACGGCTTCGACGAGGCGGCCGGCAACTTCCAGGTCAACAACTACGGTCATGGCGGTCTCGGCAACGACGACGTGCGCGCCGAGGCGCAGGATGGGTCCGGCACCAACAACGCCAACTTCTCCACCCCGCCCGATGGGTCGCGGCCGCGCATGCAGATGTACCTGTGGTCGGCGCCCACACCGGACCGCGACGGCGACTTCGACAATGGCATCATCATCCACGAGTACGGACACGGCATCTCCAACCGGCTCGTGGGCGGCCCGTCGAACACGACCTGCCTCACCAACCGCCAGCAGGCCGGCGAAGGACTGAGCGACTGGTGGGCGCTGGCGTACACGGCGCGGCCGGGCGATCGCGGTACGGACGGGCGTGGCATCGGCACCTACGCCTTCAACCAGCCCCCGGGCGGCGGCGGCATCCGCACCCAGCGTTACAGCACCGATCCGAATATCAACACGTGGACCTACGCCAGCATCAACGGCATGGCGGTCCCGCACGGCGTGGGCTCGGTGTGGGCGCAGGCCGCGTGGGAGGTGTACTGGGCGCTGGTCGATCACTGGGGCTTCGATGCGAACCTCTACAATGCGACGGGCGGCGCCGGCAACCAGCGCGCGATGCTCTACGTCAACGAGGGGCTGAAGAACACCGCCTGCAATCCGACCTTCACGCAGGTGCGCGACGGCATCATCCAGGCCGCTACCGATCTGCACGGCGGCGAGGACGTCTGCCGGGTCTGGCAGGCCTTCGCGGCCTTCGGACTGGGCACCGATGCCGTGAGCGGCGGTCCGGCCAGCACCACGCCCACCAACGGCTTCGCGGTGCCGGCCGCCTGCCGGGGCGGCGACACCACCGCACCGGCCGTCTCGATTACCGAGCCGGCCAATGGCGCCACGGTCAGCGGCACGACCACGGTGCGTGCGACGGCGAGCGACAATGTCGGCGTGACGCAGGTGGAGCTCTACGTCGACGGCACGCTGGTGCACACGGATTCCACCGCGCCGTATGAATTCCCGTGGGACACCACGACAGTCAGCAGCGCCGCGCATTCGATCACCGCCAGGGCCTACGACGCCGCGGGCAACGCCGGCGCCAGCGCGGCAGTCACGGTGACGGTGAGCAACGCCGGCGGCCAGGCCGCGTACGATGCCGCCCTGAAGGCGCCCATGTGCGGCACGGTGGAGAAGTCATGCGACTCCGGCACGCTGCTCACCGGCCGCGACGGCAAGGGTCCGGAGCCGAACGCGCCCAATACGATCAACAACTCCTGCGCCGACGGCACCTCCGGCACCTTCCACGTCGACGAATCACTCGAGAGCCTCCGCGTCTCGACCACGGACGGCACGCCGCTTGCGCCCGGAAAGAGCGTGCGCATCGATGCCGGCGTGTGGGCATGGACGACGCCATCCGCGGACAAGCTGGATCTCTATTACACGGCCAACGCCCGGAGCCCGAGCTGGACCTACCTCACCACGTTGACCCCGGCCGTGCCCGGCGCGCAGACCCTCTCGGCCTCCTACACGCTGCCCGCCGGCACGCTGCAGGCCGTGCGGGCGCGGTTCCGCTACCAGCGCGACGCCGCGCCCTGCGGACCCGGCTCCTACGAGGACCACGACGATCTGGTGTTCGCCACCGGCGCGGCCGGCCAGCCGGTGGTGTTCGCCGATGACTTCGAGACCGACAAGGGCTGGAGCGCGAACCCGGCCGGCACGGATACGGCCACGACCGGGCGCTGGGAACGCGGCGATCCGGAGGCGACGAACTCTCTCGGCGTGAAGCAGCTCGGCATCACGACGAGCGGCGTCAACGACCTCGTCACCGGGCGGCTCGCCGGCGCGTCCGCGGGCGCCCACGACATCGACAGCGGCGTGACCTCGATCCGCTCGCCCGCGATCACCCTGCCCGCCGGGGCGACCCTGAGCCTCACGTTCCGCTACTACCTCGCCCACGGAAGCAACAGCACCAACGCCGACTTCCTGCGCGTGAAGGTCGTCGGCGCGACGACCACGACGACGGTCTTCGCGGAGTTGGGCGCGGCGGTCAACCAGGACGCGGCATGGGGCGTGGCTTCCGTGAGCCTGAACGCCCATGCCGGTGAGACCGTGCGCCTGCTGATCGAGGCCGCCGACGCCGGCAGCGCCAGTCTCGTGGAGGCCGGCATCGACGACGTGAAGGTGCTGCGCCAATAGGAGCCCGGCGCGCACGTCGGTTCCTTCCCGCGCACCGCGCTCAGAGGCGCGCCTTCACGGTAGTGAAATCGGCCGCAAACGCTGCTGCGGTCGCGCCGGGCTCGGCCGCTGCGTCCCGACCGGCGACGGGGTCGAACTCGATCTTCTCGACGCGCAGTGTCGCCGCATAGTCGCCGGGTCCGATCGGCGCGTCGCTGCGAGGAGCCGGCGCAAGTGCGACCAGGCGCAGTGCATGTTGCCCGATTGTCATGGACTTCGGCTCCAGGTCCGTGTTGAGAGTCACGGTCGTGTCGGGGGCATCGGTCATGCTCACCTTCAACTCGACCACGGCGTTGCCCGCCCAGACACAGGTGACGTCCGCCGGGCAGCGCGAATCCTCGGTGACCGCCACGAAGGTGACGCCGAAACCCGCCGCCTCGACCAGCACCGCCTGCCCGACCTCGAGCACGAAGTCCTGTCCGACCGGCACAGCGGGCACGCGTCCGGCCGCGATCGCGCCTCCCAGGGCGAGAGCCGTGATGGCAGGCGCTGCATGCATCCACATACGCATCGTCAGAGTCTAGATCGTCCCCGATGCCGTTGTCGCGCGCGGTCATGCGGGCTGCCTTCAGGCCAATCAGTCGCTAGAATTCGCCTGCGAGCCGGTCCATCGGTCGCCGGCTGCGAGGCGGCCGCCGCGTGGCGTGGCCCGCGAGCTGCACCGCGCCACGGTCGATGCGAAGCGGGAGGATTGAATGCGAAGAAGATTGTTCGTCGTGTTGGTCTGGCTGATCGCGGCCGGCTCCGCGCATGCCCAGCAGTGGCCGCCTGCCCTGAGCGCGAAGCTCGCCGCGAGCCAGGTTCCACCCGAGGCCGTCGGGCTGCACGTCAAGGAGATCGGCGCGACTCAGCCGCTCCTGTCGTGGAACGAGGACCGTGCGATGAATCCGGCCTCGACCATGAAGCTCCTCACCACGCTGGCGGCGCTCGAACTGCTCGGCCCCGCCCACACCTGGCAGACGGAGGTCTACGCCGATGGGCCGCTGCGTGACGGCGTGCTGGAGGGCGACCTCGTGTTCAAGGGCGGCGGCGATCCGAAGCTCACGATCGAGAACTTCTGGCTGCTCCTGAAGGACCTGCGTGCTCGCGGCCTGAAGGACATACGCGGTGATCTCATCGTCGATCGCAGCCTCTTCGCGCTGGAGGACATCGACCCGGGACAATTCGACAACCGGCCCACGCGCCCGTACAACGTCCCGCCGGACGCCCTGCTGCTGAACTTCAAGTCCGTGCGCCTGCAGTTCCTCCCGGATGAGCCGAGCGGCAAGGTCACGATCACCTCGATGCCCGATCTCCCCGGGGTCCGCATCGTCAATCAGCTTTCCCTCGGCAAGGGGTCATGCCAGTACTGGCCGGAGAACCCTCAGGCGGACGCGGAGCAGGCGCAACTGGTCTTCCAGGGGAGATTCCCCAGGGGTTGCGGCGAGAAGAGCAAGAACTTCAGCCTGCTGACGCCCAATGAATATCTCGAGGCGGTGTTCGGGCAGACGTGGGAAGAACTGGGCGGGACGTTCGGGGGCAAGGTGCGCGACGGGTTCGTCCCCGCCTCGGCGCGCCTGATGAGCACGTGGCAGTCCCCGCCCGTCTCCGAAGTCATCCGCGACATCAACAAGTGGAGCAACAACGTCATGGCGCGCCAGCTCTACCTCACCCTGGGCCTGAGCGCAGGCGCACAGTCGGCGTCCACCGCCAGCGCCGACATCGCCGTTCGCGAATGGCTGCGGCAGGCGGGCATGGAGATCCCGGAGCTCGTGCTGGAGAACGGCTCGGGGCTCTCGCGCGAGGAGCGCATCAGTGCCGGCAATCTCGCCCGCATCCTGGAGCGCGGCTGGGAGAGCCCGCTGATGCCCGAATACCTGGCGTCCCTGCCGATCCCGGCGGTGGACGGAACGCTGCGTCGTCGGTTGAAGTCCTCCGGGGCCGCCGGCAAGGCACACATGAAGAGCGGCTATCTCGAGGGCGTTCGCGCCATCGCCGGCTACCTGCAGGATTATCGCGGCCGCTGGCTGATCGTGGTCTGCATCGTCAATCACAAGAACGCGATCCGCGCGCAGCCGTTTCTCGATGCGGTGGTCGACTGGGCGTGGTCGCAGGGCGACGAGGGCTGCTGCCTGCGCTGAGAATGGTCACCGCCTTCACGCTCGTGTCGCATGACGGTCAGGCGCTTGCTCCACGGTGAGCGAAAGCCTCGCCAAGAACGCAATCGAAGTTCACAACGCTTGTGCCAGTTGGCGGGCAACGCCGATCACGTCTCGGCCATGGAGCTTCTGCGTAAGGAGGCAGGCTCCGTTCCCAACGCCGTTTCCGAGCCCCCGGTCGAGGTCGAGATCCTCGAGTTCAACCTGATCGGACCGGTGCTCGCCGTGCGGCCCTACTGCCACAACGACCATTACTGGCAGGTCTATTTCGATGGCAACCGCGTGATCAAGGAGGCACTGGCGAAGCGCGGATTTCCGACGCCCATGCCGGCGCAACTGGTGCTGGTGAACCAGCCCTGAGTCTACGGTCCTGCCTCCCGCACGCACGGAGGCGGGGACACAGGACGCGGCGGCGGGCTCGACGCCCTCGGCCACGACCTTCAGCCGCAGGTTGTGCGCCATTCAGCCGCTGGCCGCCCGGAGCGGACTGCGGGCGCGACCGTCGGCAGGATCGATCCCGCCGCGCTTCATGCCTTCCCGCCCGCGAGGATGAAGTAGGTGGTCATGAGATCCCGGTAGTTCGGTATGTGATTGGAGAACAGCGTCCCGGGACCTTCGGTGTCGTTGCGCCAGTCGCGGCGCGGTTCGCATGCCATGCCGAACCAGTTCATCAACTGCACGCCGACGGCATGCATCCTCAGCCGGGCGGTGTGAGGGGTGACCTCGTTGAAAGTGCCCGAGGCATCGGTATCCCGGGCCTTGATGTTGCCGGGGCGGGCGATGTACGGCGTATTCGGGAACATGTCCCGCAGCGCGGGCACGAGCGGCCCGTCAGGGCCATTCTCGAAGCTGCTCGTGAGTATCGTCGGCGGATTGAAGTACTTGCCGCGCGCGGCTAGACCTTGCGACCCGTCATGGCGACGACGAGCCAGACGACGGCCACCGGGATCAGCAGGGTCAGCAGCAGCGGCGACGCGGTGGCCAGCCCGATTGCGCCGAAAAGGATCAGGATCCCGAGCACGATGATCCCCAGCCCGGTGACCACGAACACGAGCAGCGTCGCCGCGCAGATCAGCGCGATCAACGCGACCAGCATCCCGCCCGCCCCGATTGCCCCTTTCATGGGGCCGGTGATCTCCCTCCCGTCGATCACGATCGAGATGGCATTGTTTTCGAAGAACACCCCCCACGCGGCGAGTGCGAGCATGAGTACCACCAGCGCCATGACAGTTCGCCTCGCCATGCGGATCCCCCCGGGGCCGGGTGACGACTGCCTTGCCGCCCCTTTTCGCAAGGTTAGGCGCCTGCCGCCTGCACGGCAAGCCATCCCGGCACATGGGGCAGGAGTAAATCGATTCGATCCGCGCTGCACGCCTGCGCGTCTCGGCCCCTTTTAGGCTCGACCCCCTGTACCGGTTCTCGCCCAACCGGCGAGCGTGGACGAAGGCGGGCCCGGAACCCCGGTCCGCGGCGTATCAGAGCCCGATCCCGCCCGAGGTGCTGGTGATCCGATCCTGCATGGGGGACGCATCGCGCAATGCCGCGACACAACACCGCGTCCCTGAAAGAACAATCGGCGCCAGGGAGATGGTGACCGGCACCTCCTCGCCGGCCCTGGAGAGTGCATGCAGAAAGGGTCGGGTGGTCATGGCGCGGCGCCTGGGCTCCTGCCAGAACGCGGCCATCAGCCGCTGGTGCGGAGCGCGGGAGTGTGCAGGTACGAGCATGCTGACCTGCTGACCGACGAGCCCGGGCGGTTCGTATCCGAGCAGGTCTCGCACCGCCAGGTTCGCGAACATGATCTGACCGCGCTCGTCGACGAGCAGGATCGCATCCGGGAGCGCATCCAGCAGGGGGGCGATGACCTTGGAAAAGATGGGCTGCATGCGATCTCCACGTTCGGCCGGCGGCCGGGGTCGCCGATGAGAACGGATTGGAGATCGCTTGCCGGAATCGGCATTGACGCCAATCAAGAATCGCCCCGAACGGGGCGCCGTAAAGTGTCATGGCTGGCGTCGACGATCTGCCGACGGCACGGGCAAGCCGGGCGGGCACGCTCTGCGCCTGGGGGGCGCGACGATCCGGACGATGCCGCTCCGGCCTCCATGGGGAACGAAGCGCGTGCGGCCGCGCTGAATTGGATCACCGAGCGCACGGATCGCCCGCGCGGCAGGTGAGGTATCCTGTGCCGGCGCCCGTCCCCGGCCGTGAGCGACACCGATGAGCCATAAGCACGAAAAGCTGATCCGCGCCATCTTCCACGACCCCATCAGTGGCAACATCCACTGGCGGGAGGTCGAGTCCCTGCTGAGTCATCTGGGGGCAACCATCGAGCAGCTTTCCGGCGCCCGCGTGCGAGTGCTGCTCAATGGCGCGGAAGGCGTACTGCACCACCCGCATCACAGCAACGTGCTCGATCGGCAGGAAGTCCGGCACCTGCGCGAGTACCTCGCCCGCGCCCGGATCACTCCCTCGACGTACGAGAACGGCCGCTGATCCCCGGCCAGCCCAAGCCTTTCCAGGACCGCCCTTTTTGCCTCCGGCGCCACGGCCGGCTGCCTTGATGCGCCGAGCGCGAATTGAACGACCGGCTCCGTCGAGGAGGCGGCAAATATCAACTCCGACCCAGCGCGTCCAGGGCGTATGCAGCGGCCCGCGCCACGTTCGGATCGTCACTGTCGACGTAGCGTGCGACTTGCGACTTCAAGTCTCGGATTCCGCTATCGCCGATCACACGCAACAGGAGCGCTGACGGCGAGCCACTCTCGAGCGCCTCACGGTAAAGAGGACGAGCCCTGCCTCCGCTACGCACCAGCAGCATGCCAGCGACAAGTCGATTGTTCTCGTCGCTGGAAGTCAGCCCACGGACAAGAACGCGGCCCGCATATTTCGCGCCAGTGGCCCGCCACAGGCAGTGTGCGGCAAACAGCTTGGATGCCTCACACAGTTTCATTCACGATCGCAACCCGATCTTTGCGGCGACGTTGTATTTCGTCCAGACCGCGGGATCATGTGTAGCACTGTGATTGAACCAGATCGGCAGGACATTCTCTTTAATGCGGGGATCGGTGAACTTCTGGCCACCGCGGTCCGCGAGAATGACCAGGTCCAGCTTTACCCGAACGGAGCATACGCTGGCGCAGTTGCCGAAATCCGGGAAGTACTTGTCCACATGGACCGGGCAACTGAGGAGGACGAGCCTGCCGGTTCTCGTGCCGTTGGACGTGGCAAGCATGATTACGTTGGCGCCATGACTGTGGCCCATCAGGTCGAGGCCGCTCTCTGCGTGATCATCGACCCATGCCTTCAGGTGACCGGCGGCCTGCGAACGCGCGAAGTCGCTATAGCCGCCCGACCACTCGAAGCGATCCGCGGCGCTGTACAAATCCGAACGCAGGCGCTTGATGAAAGTGTGAAAGTCACCACCAGGCTGCCACCATCCCGCGTCACCCGCCCAGGTACCGTGGACCAGCATGACCGTGTGCTTTTTCGCAGCCCCTTTCTTCCGCGCTCGTCTGGCGCGTGTCAGGAATCGCAGTGCCGAGGAGGCCGGGTCGATGCGGCCCAGGGCGGTGGCTGCGATATCGCGCTCCAGCAAGTCCTCGCTTCGTACGCCGGCCTTGAGGATCCTGATTAGCCGTCCAGGTTCGGCGCTAACCGGAAAGTACGCGGTGGCAGCCGCGATCTTTACCAATGGCAGCGGATGCCTCAGGCACATTTCGAACAGATCAGCGGCCGTCTCCACTGTCGGTTTCTTGTATAGCCGTGTGGCGCAATCCAGATACGCTTTTTCACTTTCCCCCGTGAGCGCGCCGGCACCGTGCATTTTTCTGAGGTTTTGCTGACGGGCAGCACTGAGCAGGCGCACGGGTGATGGCCGCAGCCTGGGCACCGGAAATTCGGATTCGCTCTTCAGACCAATGACATCGAGTTTCCCGTGCGCGGAGGCCGCGCGAGCGCGCGCGACTGTTGCAGCGTCGTCGCCGCGTAGCTGGCGGCCAAGCATGAGGAGCACGGCGGCCTGTGACTGGGAGCTGTCCTCGCCGACCCTGGAGAAGCTGGCGACACCTTTCAGCGGCTTTTCGATGTACGGATAGCGCGACATGGCAGCCTCCCTCTAATCATTGGATCAGGCTCTGACAGGTGCTCCGATCAGCGGCAGTTTCGCCGGCATGTTCTTCAGCGCCAGCGCATTCCAGGGCAGATGCTCGGCAATGCCGGGACCGACCACATCGGCAGCCGCCGCGACATCGCCCAGCAACCGTACGATCCCGTCCATCGTCAGGTTCCCCTCCGCAATACCGTCAAAGGTATCGGCGGGCACGTTCGGCCTGGCGAACAACAACGCCCCAGACATCGAGGGGTCAAGCACATCAAGATCGACAAGCAGTAAGGCAGGTCATTGTCGCCTTGCCACTGCGGAAAGACCAGGCGCAGTGTTATTTCCTGCGGTGATGGCATGGCAAGCTCCGGCTGAGGACGAGGCGGTAGCCGTTCGTTACGAGGGCTGACAATGGGTCTGACATCGTCTTCCGAACCAGGGCCCGGCCGGCACCGGTGCGATTCGTCGCCTCGTTACCCTGCCCGGCGTCTATTGCGACCGCGCCACCACCAATACACCGGCAGGCCCGCCAGTATCACCAGCAGGCCAAGGATGGCATTGAGGCGGGTCTTTTCCGACCAGAGCAGGGCGAGGCAGATGCCGATCGCGATGACGATATAGAGCGCCGTGAGCCACGGATATCCCCAGGCGAGGACGGGGCGTTCGGCGTCGGGCCGCTTGCGGCGCAGGACGAAGATCGCCGTCATGGTGAGGATGTAGAACACCATCACGCCGAAGACGATGTAGTCGAGCAGGTTGCTGTAGAGGTTGCTGTAGGTCCGGGTCGCGCCGTCGTAGGTGCGCGGCAGGGTGAGCACGATGATCCACAGCCCCTGCAGGACGAGCGCGACGCCGGGCACGTGCCTGCGATTCAGCGTGCCGACCGGCCCGAAGAACAGTCCGTCCCTGGCGATGGAGTAATACACGCGCGCGCCGGCCAGGATGATGCCGTTCATGCAGCCGAAGGTCGAGATCATGATGCCGATGGCCATCAGGATCTCCGCGTACTGGCCCAGCACGACCTTTGCCGAGGCCACGCCGACGCGATCGTGCGGCGCGTTCTGGATAGCCTCCAGCGGCAGCGTGAACAGATAGGCGACGTTGGCGAGCAGATAGAGGGCCGTGGTCAGCAGCACGCCCAGCGCCATGCTGAGCGGCAGGTTGCGCCTCGGATTCCTCATCTCGTCGCCCGCGAAGCCGACGTTGTTCCAGGCCTCCGAGGCGAAGAGCGCGCCGACCATGGCGGTGCCGATGACGGGCAGGAACGCCAGCGCCCCAATCGCCTCGCCGTTGGCGCGCGGCGTCCAGAAGTCCTGCGCGTGGATGGCCGCGGCCGGGTCGCGGCCGAAGTACGCGAGACCCATCCCGATCAACGCGAGCAGCGCGCCGATCTTGGTCAGCGTGAAGACGTCCTGGATGAGCTTGCCGGTGTACAGGCCCCGCAGGTTGAGCCAGGTCAGCAGCACGGTGGCCAGGATGCCGGTCAACTGCTGCGTGGACAGCGACAGCGAGAGATCGCCCACGCCGGGCACCGGCAGCAATCCGAAATCGAAGAGCAGGCTGCTGGGTGAGATCGCCGGCCAGATCACGCCGGCGAAACGCGCGAAGCCGATGGATACCGCGGCGATCGTGCCGGTCTGCACGATGAGGAACAGCACCCAGCCGTAGAGGAAGGCCCACATCGGCCCGAAGGCCTCGCGCAGGTAGACGTACTGGCCGCCGGCGCGCGGGTACATCGCGGCGAGCTCCCCGTAGCTCACCGCGGCGGCGAGCGTGAACAGACCGGTGATGACCCAGATCATCAGCAGCCAGCCGGGGGAGCCGACCTGGCGGGCGATGTCGGCGGAGACGATGAAGATACCGGAGCCGATCATGTTGCCGGCCACCAGCATGGTGCCGTCGAGCAGCCCGAGACCGCGAACGAAACCCGTCTCCTTGTCGACGTGGCGGCTGGATTCCTGCGTCGTGTCCCCTTCCGATGTCTCGCGCATCGCCGTCACCCGACCTTTTTCTCCTCCCCCTTGCACCCGGCGCGCGGGAGCGGACCGTCGCGAACCCGTGTTAATTCCAGCGGCCCCAGATGCCGCCGACACTCAGGCGGCCGGCCCCCAGCAGGGACACGGCGAGCGCGCCGAACAGGAACATCCCCTGCAGCTCGAGCGCCCAGCCGCCGGTCGGCGAGAGCGTCAGGAGCGCGGGCATGTGGACCAGGGCGAACGCCACCACCATGTTCACCACGATAATGAGCGCGGCCGGACGCGTCCACAGCCCGATGATGACCAGCAACGGCGCCAGCACTTCGCCGACGTACACCAGGTAGCCCGCCTGCAACGGCATGCCGTGCTTGGCCAGCAGTTCCATGACGAAGGCCGGTCCACCCATCACCTTGGCGATACCGTGCAGGAGGACCAGTACGCCGAGGGTGATGCGCAGCACCAGCTTGCCCCAGTCCTCCGCCTCGGCTCCGGCCGTCTGCAGGCCACCCGTCATTCGTGCCATCGAAGCCCCCTTCCCTCGCCGCCATGCTCCGGAAAAATCAATCGCATGAACATGAATGATAAACCCCCTGTGGCATGCGACCAATGGCCTTCGGCCGCATGGTGGAGCCCTGGCCGCGGCGCCCTCCGCCTGTGACGATCATGAACGGAAGACCGGCGCACGCCGGCGTGCCGTCGTGGAGCGCCACACCGATGCGCCATGACGCACGCATACCCGATAGAATGTGGTCCGGAAGGGACCGGTGCTCAAACCAATCTTCCGAAGAGTCCCGGACGCAACCCGGGGGGAGGAGTCGATCATGGTGACCTTGCAGATCAACGGCCGAACGCACGAGGCCGACGTTCCCGATGACATGCCATTGCTGTGGGTGCTGCGCGACGTCATCGGACTTACCGGAACCAAGTTCGGCTGCGGCATGGCGCTGTGCGGCGCCTGCACGGTGCATCTGGACGGCACCGCCGTGCGCGCCTGCGTCACGCTGGTGTCGTCCGCGGCCGGCAGGGCGATCACCACGATCGAGGGACTCTCCCCCGATGGCACGCACCCCGTGCAGGTCGCATGGCGCGATCTGAATGTCGCCCAGTGCGGCTACTGCCAGACCGGACAGATCATGCAGGCGGCTTCGCTGCTCGGCCAGACGCCCGACCCCACGGACGCGGACATCGATGCCGCCATGAGCGGCAATCTCTGCCGCTGCGGCACCTACACCCGCATACGCGCCGCCATCAAACGGGCCGCCGCCGCCATGGGAGGTGCATCGTGAGCAGGACTCCCCGCGCTGAACTCATCATCACCAACCTGAGCCGCCGTTCGTTCCTCATGGGACTCGGCGCCGGCAGCCTCGTGCTCGCCGTCGGCCTGCCGGTCCTCGGCCGTGCCGGGGAGGAGCAGAGGAAATACGCCGGCGAGGGCATGCCGCACGGACTGCGCGACGACCCGGGGATCTTCGTTGCCATCGCCGCGGACGGCACCGTGACGATCATCTGTCATCGCTCCGAGATGGGTCAGGGCGTGCGCACCAGCCTGCCCATGGTCGTGGCCGACGAGCTGGAGGCCGACTGGTCGCGGGTGAAGGTGATGCAGGCGCCCGGCAACGAGCCGCTCTTCGGCAACCAGGACACCGACGGCTCGCGCAGCATGCGCCATCATTTCATGTCGATGCGCCGTGTCGGTGCCGCGGCGCGGCGGATGCTGGAGGAGGCCGCGGCGGCGCAGTGGAACGTGCCGGTCGCGGAGGTCGAGGCCGTCGATCACGAGGTCCTGCACCAACCGGGCAGTCGCCGTCTCGGCTACGGCGAACTGGCCAGCGCCGCTGCCGCGTTGCCGGTGCCCGCGCGCGAGAGCGTGAAGCTCAAGGACCCCGCGAAGTTCCGCTACATCGGCCGCGGCGAGGTCGGGCTGGTCGACAACCTCGACATCACCACCGGCAAGGCGCAGTTCGGGATCGACACACGCCTGGACGGCATGCTCTACGCCGTCGTCGCCCGCCCGCCGGTGTACGGCGGGAAGCTCGAGTCCTACGACGACGCCGAGACGCTGAAGGTCCCCGGCGTGCTGAAGGTACTCACGCTCGCGGCCGCGCCCGTCCCCTCGGAGTTCAATCCGCTGGGTGGCGTGGCGGTGATCGCGTCGAACACCTGGGCGGCGATCCGCGGGCGCGATGCGCTGAAGATCGCCTGGGACGACGGCCCCAACGCCTCGTACTCCTCCGACACCTACCGCGCCACGCTCGAGGCCGCGGCGCGCCAGCCCGGCAAGGTGGTGCGCAACGTCGGCGACGCCGACGCGGCGCTGTCCACGGCGGCGAAGCGCGTGGAGGCGGAGTACTACATCCCGCACCAAGCGCACGTGTCGATGGAGCCCCCGGCGGCGGTGGCGCGCATCGCCGACGGCAGATGCGAGGTGTGGGCCGGCGTGCAGGCGCCGCAGACCACGCGCGAGAAGGTCGCCAAGCATCTCGGCCTGCCTTTCGAGAACGTGACCGTGAACGTCACGCTGCTGGGCGGCGGCTTCGGCCGCAAGTCCAAGCCCGACTTCGCCATCGAGGCCGCGCTCCTGTCCCGCGCCATGGGCGGCAGGGCGGTGAAGCTCACCTTCACGCGCGAGGACGACCTCGCCAACGGCTATCTGAACACGGTCGCCGTGCAGCGGCTGGAGGCCGGTCTCGATGCGAACGGCATGCCGGTGGCGTGGCTGCACCGCAGTGTCGCGCCGACCATCACCGCGCTGTTCGGGCCGGATCCCAGGCACGAGGCGCCGTTCGAGCTGGGCATGGGCTTCGTCGATACGCCGTTCGCGGTGCCGAACATACGGCTGGAGAATCCCGAGGCGACCGCGCACACGCGCGTGGGCTGGTTCCGCTCGGTGTTCAACGTGCCGCATGCCTTCGCGATCCAGTCCTTCGTCGGCGAGCTCGCCGCCGCCGCGGGCCGCGATCCGAAGGATTATCTGCTGGATCTGATCGGGCCTGCGCGCCGGATCGATCCCAACTCGCTCCCCGACAACTGGAATTACGGCGAGGATCCCGCCATCTACCAGGTCGATGCCGGGCGGCTGCGCCGCGTCGTGGAGACCGTGGCCGAGGCCGCGGGCTGGGGCAGGTCGCTTCCGAAGGGTCGCGGGCTCGGCATCGCCGCGCACCGCAGCTTCGTGACCTACACCGCCGTGGTGGTCGAGGTGGAGGTCAGCGACGCCGGCGAGATCTCGGTGCCGCGCGTGGACATCGCCGTGGACTGCGGACCGCAGATCAACCCGGAGCGCATCCGCTCGCAGATGGAGGGCGCGGTGATCCAGGGCGTGAGCCTCGCCACGGTGAGCGCGGCGACGTTCAAGGACGGCCGCGTCGAGCAGAGGAACTTCGACGGCTACCGCGTCACCCGCATCGACAAGGCGCCGCGCGAGATCCACGTCCATCCCGTGCCCGCGGAAAACTACGATCAGCCGCTGGGCGGGGTCGGTGAGCCCGGATTGCCGCCGGTGGCGCCGGCGCTCTGCAACGCGGTCTTTGCCGCGACCGGCAAGCGCATCCGCGCGCTGCCGATCGGCGATCAGTTGCTCGCCTGAGCGGCGCCGCAGACCCGGAGATCGGGTGGCACGGTGTGCGGCCGGGCGGCACGCGCGCACCGTGTCCGGACGGCAGCACCCGGCGCCTTCGAAAGGCTACTCCAGGCGGAATCCGACCTTCAGCTTGACCTGGTAGTGCGCGACCTTGCCGTCCTGAAGATGGCCGCGGGTCTCCACGACTTCGAACCAGTCGAGATTCTTCAATGTCTTCGATGCCCGCGAGACGGCGTTCTCAATGGCTTTTTCGATGCTGGTCTGAGAGGAGCCGACCAGCTCCACCACCTTGTAAGTATGCTCGGACATGGATTTGCGCCTCTGTCAGTCTGAAGGAATGCAAGGCCGGCGTCGCCTTCGCGTAACCGCAGCGCTGCCCCATCGCGCGATGCTGCGGTTCCTGGCCCCGGGATGCCGTCGGTCAGCAGTATAGGCGAAGGGCACGCGATTACGGGAGGAGGGCGTTCCGGCACACGATCCGGCGCACGCATCTTCCGCCGCGCGGGAGCGTGCGCGGGCGCGCGTCGAAGGTCCGCAGCGGCGTGCTCAACCAGGATCCCGGCCGCTCACCGAGGGCCCTACGGTTCCCGACATCTCTGGCATACGGATCGCGTGCGTCCGCGAGATGGCGGCTGTCGTGCAGCACCGGCTCGCGTGCGGGACGGTGCGCGTCGAAAGCCCCCTCCCCGGCCCGTCATCGCCGGCGGGCGAGGCGTTCATTCCTTCCCGGGGGCCCGCGGTGCGTCTGCGAACGGGCTCAGGCGTGCGAACATCTCCAGGCTTTCCTGCATCAGCGCCCCGAGCTGTTCCATGCTCTCCTGCTGGATCGTCTGCAGGTTCTGCGACACCCGCGCGATGGTCTCGCGTTCGGCATCGAGCATGGCGGTCTGCGCCGCCATCGGGTCCCTGGGCAGGTCGCCGCCGGCCAACGGCGCGAACTGCCGGAGCGAGCTCTCCATGAGCGACTGGTACTCGTGTATTGCGCGCTCCCAGGCGGTCTGGATGATCTTGCTGGCGCGGAGATTGAGCTCCAGTCCCTGGGCGTAGATCTTCGCGAAGTCCGCGTACGAGGTGGTGTCGAGGGGCATGGCTGTCTCCTCCGTCGTGCGATTGGCGCCGGGCCAATCCGCGGCGGCGCAGCGGCACACTGGCGCGGGAACCACCGCACGCAATCACGGCGAGGATCGCACCGTGGCGCCGGCGCCGTCCCGATCAACTATAGACGCTGCACCGGCAGCACGCGACTGCTTCGTGGCCGCACCGGCGGCGGTGCGCCCCCACGCGCCGCGGCTCACCGGTCCCACATCACGTAGGAATCGTTGGCCGCCGCGGCCTTCAGCATCTCGATCAGCGGATAGGCGCGGTTCGCCAGCGTCACGCGCGGCCCCCGTTCGCCGGGTTCCTCCTCCTCCCCGCTCTCCGGGGCGGGAGCCGGCTCGGCGCCCTGTGTCTCCAGGGCCTCGCGCAGGCGCTGCAAGGCCGCCGGCACACCCTCCGAGGCAATCGCGCCGGGAATCGTGCCGCTGTGTCCCATGAGCTGTATGAGCTTGACGGCGATGTCGCCGAGCATGACGAACTCCGCCGACTCCTTGCTGCGAAAACGTACCAGCATTGATTCCTCCTGGTTCGGGGTGGGCGGCCGAATGGACTCCACCCGCCGCCCTGGGCGACAAATCTACTATACATATGGCAGAGGTGCGCCCATCCTGCCCCGGCAGCCTGGCAGGATGCGAGCCGACGGCGGTCAACGCCGGGCCGCGGTCCTCGCCCTGCGCTGCTTGCGGTACGATGGGTCCCGTGCCCGCAGGCGCAGAAGAGGGGGAATCGAAGATGAGCGATCAACCGGAACTGGCTGTCAGCCCGGACAAGGTGTGCTTTCTCATCGGCAAGGCGCGCGAGTTTCATGCCAAGGAAGACGTGGTGATCCCGGAGGAGCCGATGGGTTCGGCGGAGGACTGGGCGCGGCAGGTGCTCGCCGATCACCGCGACGACCCCAGCTATCAGGAACTGCACGAGCTCATCGACGCCATGGACCTGGAGGAACAGATCAACCTGGTGGCGCTGATGTGGCTGGGGCGCGGCGATTTCTCGACCGAAGAGTGGAGCGAGGCGCTGCAGGAGGCCAGCGAGCGCCTGAGCGCGCACACCGCCGATTACATCATCGCGACACCGTTGATCGCCAACTATCTCGAGGACGGATTGTCCGCGCTCGGCTACACCTGCGAGGGCATCACCGAGTAACCCCGCGCGGCAGCGTGGCCCGCGGCAAGATCACGGCATGATGTCGTCCAGCCCATACTTCAGGTAGGCACCGCGCAGGTACAGCGGCCGCAGAAACGCGAGCGGGAAACGCGGCGGCGGCCGGCGGATGAAGTCGGCGCGTTCGTCTTCCCCGCCTTTTCCCGGCACCCCCGCGATGAGCCGGGCCGCGGCGCGTCCCGACCACGTGCCCATGGCCACGCCGTTGCCGTGATAGCACAGGGCGAAATGTGCGCCTGGCTGCTCCGGCCAGGCGCCGACATGCGGAACGAGATCGGCGGCCAGGCAAACCAGTCCCGACCATCGGTGCGTGACCTCGACGCCGGCCCAGGCCGGAAAATATCGGCGAAAGGCAGCCTCGATCCGCGCGAGCTGGCGCGCCAGCATTCCGGGTGCCGCGGACACGCCCCCTCGCCCGCCGAACAGGAACCGGCCATCGGGCAGCAGTCGGAAGTAGTTCAGCAGATGGCGGCAGTCGCAGGCGGGCGTGGTGTCCGACCAGCCCTGCAGTTCGAGTTCATCGCGCGCGAGCGGCCGCGTCACGACGATGGAGGACAACGCCGGCAGCACGCGGCCCCCGAAGTCATCGTGCAGATCCTCCGGCGTGTACGCGGCGGTGGCGATCAGTACCTTCGCGGCGCGCACGCGTCCGGCCGGCGTCATCAACTCGTGTCGGCCGCCGTTGCGCGTCCAGTGGACGACTTCCGTGCCGCCGTGGATGCGCGCGCCGGCCGCCCGCGCCGCCGCGGCCAGCCCGTTGACGTACTTCCACGGATTCAGGCCGAACCCCACCGGATTCTGCACGCCCGCGTGCAGACGCGGTGAGTTCATACCGCGTTCGACGAGATCCGGCTTCGAGAGAAAGACGTGGGTCGCGCCGAAGGTCGTATCGAGATAATCGGCCTCCTCCTCGATGGACTGCGCGCGCGAGGGCAGGTGCGCGAGCGTGATCTCCCCGCTCCCGGTCCTCTCCACGTCGATGCCCTCGTGCGCGATCAACCCGGCGACCAGTTCGACGGCGGCCTCCTGGCTGCGCCAGAAACGCCGCGCCTCATCCAGTCCGTAGCGCGCGACGATCTTGTCCCATGGCAGCCTGGCCGAGCCCATGCAGCAGAAGCCGGCGCTGCGGCCCGAGGCGCCCCAGCCGGGATACGCGCGCTCGAGGACCACCGCGTCGATCTGGTGATCGTGCGCCAGGTGATAGGCGGCCGACAGTCCCGTGTAGCCGCCACCGATGATGGCGACCTCCGTCTCGACGTCGCCGGTCAACGCGGAATAGCACGTCACGCCGGGCAGCGTTTCGGCCCACCAGCTCTTCACCGGTGTGGCCGGGTCGAGGGCGCTGTCGTGATACATATGCTTCACGATGATGTCCCGTCCCCGAGGCGCCCGCCGCGCCCGGCATGGAAGTCGTCGGGACACGGGTCGTAGAGTACGGGTGTCGTCACTTCTCGATCTCTCCTATCGCAGCATGCAGACGCCGCGTCGCGCGTGATGGTCCCCGCACCCGCCACGCCCGCGGCGATGATGGCCGAGTCGACGATCGCCTTCCAGACCGGGATGACGCAGGTCGGCGGCCGTTCGATCGGCGAGAGGCGGAGGTGCGGCAGCTTCCCGGCGATGAAGTCGGCCCGGAACCTCGCAGTCTCCTCCTCCGGCATGCCGCCGGACATGTCGACCGGGTTCCCCTCGAAGCCGTACCTCCCGAAGACGCCCCTGAAGCCATTGTCGCAGACGAAGATCGGATTGTGGTCCATGGCGCGCAATCGCTGCGCGATGCCTACGCAGTTCGGTGCCGGCCCGAAGGCCGCCTCCGGAGACGGGACGATGGGCTTGCTCATCAGCGCCCCCCCACGAACTCGTTCTCGATGCCGATCTGTTCTGTCGGGATCCGGCCGTTGGCGACCGGCCATCTGCACCCACACCCGCCATCCCGGCACCAGACGCGCCGCATCGACGCGGGGCGGCGACCAGCGGCGTCACCGGCGCCGCCTCATTGCCGCACAGGCGCGCGTGCAGGATCAGAGCCTGGCCATGATAGGCCATGGCCTGCGCCGTCGTGCCTGCGGCCCGGCACGATCCGGCGGCAGGCGGGGACGCAGCGTCATGGCGACAGACCATGATCATCTGGCGGATACTGATCCCACCATGCCCACGCGAGATCCGTCCGGCCATGCGCCCTGACCTCCACTGGCAGCGCCTGGCGCCCCTCGTGTCACTGCTGATACTCGGTGCAGCCGGCCTCGCCCTGCACCGCATGCTGGCGAGCGTCTCTTATCACGCCCTGCTCGCCGAGGTCCAGGCGATCCCGGTCGGGCGCGCCCTCGCGGCGCTCGCCTTCATGCTCGGCAGCTTCGCGGCCCTCAGCGGCTATGACTGGCTGGCGTTGCGCTATGTCCGGCGCGAACTGCCATGGCGCTTCGTCATGCTGGTGTCCTTCTGCAGCTATGCCATCTCCAACACCGTCGGGTTCGGCGCGCTGACGGGCGGCTCGGTGCGCTATCGCTTCTACGGTCCGGCGGGGATCGACGCCTCGGACGTCGCGCGGATCGCGCTTTACAACTTCATCTGCCTGAGCTTCGGACTGCTCGCCGTCTTCGTGTTCGCGACGCTCGCGCATCCGGGGCTGGTCGCGGGTTTCCTGCGGCTGCCAGCGCCCGGGCTCACCATCCTTGCCTACGCGCTGCTGTGCGCGGTGGGCGCCATCGTCGCCGTCGCCGGGCTCACGGGCGGCTCCCTGCGCCTGTCGAACCGGTCGGTCCGCCTTCCACGCCCGATCGATGTGGCGCTGCCCCTGGTCGTTTCGGTCGTCGACATCTGCTGCGCCGGCGCCTGCCTGTACGTGCTGATAGGGCCGGAGATACCGTTTGCCGCGTTCCTGTCGGTCTACGCGGTGGCCCTGCTCGCCGGAATACTGAGCCAGGTCCCCGGCGGCTTCGGTACCTTCGAGGCCGTCGTGCTCGCCGGGCTGCACGGCTCCGTTGCCCCCGGCGCGCTCGCCGCGTCCCTGATCGCCTACCGCATCATCTACTACCTCGTGCCGTTGGTGCTGGCCGCCATGCTGATGGCTTGGCGCGAGGTCGCGCCGCACCTGCAGCCGGTCACCGCCACGGCACGCCAGCTCGCCGCCGCCGGGCGCCGGCTGATCCCGAGCGTGCTGGGCGCCACCATGTTCGTCAACGGCGTGGTGCTCCTGCTGTCCACCGCCACGCCCGGCGTCCCGCACCGCATGCACCTCATCCCTTCATTCGTGCCGCTCTCGCTGGTGGAGGCCTCGAGCCTGCTTGCCTCCCTCGCCGGATCGGCGCTGCTGATCGTGGCCCGCGGCGTGTACCGCAAGCTCAACGGCGCCTACGTGCTCGCCCTGCTCCTGTGCCTGGCCGGCAGCGTCTTCGCCCTGCTCAAAGGTTTCGATTACGAGGAGGCGTCGCTGCTGACCGCGGGCGCCGCGGCGCTGTACGCCAGCCGCCGGCAGTTCTATCGCAAGACCGCGCTGCTCGATGCGCCGTTCTCCACCGGCACGGTGGTTTCCATCGTGGCCGTGGTGATCACGGTCGTCTGGTTCACGCAATTCTCCTACAAGCACGTCGAGTACGCCGACACGCTGTGGTGGCGTTTCGAGTACGACGCCGAGGCGTCGCGATCGCTGCGGGCGGTGTTCGGCGCCGGGGTGGTCCTGCTGCTGATCGCCACGGCGAGGCTGCTGCGACCGCCGCCGCCGCGCCCCGCGCTGCCCACCGCCGGGGAGCTGGATCTGGCCGAGGGCATCGTGCGCGCGCAGTCCGGCGTCGACGCGAACGTGGTGCTGATGGGGGACAAGCATCTGCTGTTCCCGGACAGCCGCGACGCCTTCCTCATGTACGGCGTCCGCGGCACCAGCTGGATCGCGCTGGGCGATCCGGTCGGCCCCGCCGGTGCGATGGAGGAGCTCGGCTGGCGGTTTCGCGAGCTCGCGGATGCGCACGGTGGCCGCGTCGCCTTCTACCAGACCAGGCCGGCCAGCCTGCCCGCGTATCTCGACATGGGGCTCATGCCGCTGAAGATCGGTGAGTATGCGACGGTACCTCTGCATGAGTTCTCCCTCGAAGGCTCCCGCCGCAAGGGCATGCGCTACATTCTCGGCCACGGCGAGCGCGAGGGCCTGCAACTGGAGATCATCCCGCGCGCCGCGGTCCCGCCGCGGATCGGGGAACTGGGCGCGATCTCCGACGCCTGGCTCGCGCTGAAGAACACGCGCGAGAAGCGCTTTTCACTGGGCGCCTTCGCCGCCGACTACCTTGCCCACTTCGATGTCGCGGTGCTCCGCCACCGGGGGCGCGCGGTGGCCTTCGCCAACCTGCTCACCACCGGCACGCGGCAGCAGGCCGCCATCGACCTGATGCGACACGCGGCCGATGCGCCGGAAGATGCGATGATGTTCCTGCTGCTCCGGCTCATCCTGCACTTCAAGACCGAGGGCTACGAGGGTTTCTGCCTGGGCGTGGCGCCGCTGTCGGGCATGGAACGGCACCCGCTCGCGCCGCTCTGGCATCGCTTCGGCCATCTGCTCTACAACCGCGGCGAGCACTTCTACAACTTCCACGGACTGCGCGCCTTCAAGGAGAAATTCGATCCCGTCTGGGAGCCGCGCTACCTCGTCACGGGCCGCGGGCTCGGTCCGCTCCTGGTGCTGACCGACATCGCCGCCCTGATCGCCGGCGGCATCGAAGGCGTCCTGAAAAAGTAGCCGGCGGCGTTTGCAGACGGGTTGGAACGCGATATCAAGGACGCATCCAGGGGTGCTTAGACTGGCTCCAGGGATCCACATGGCTGGTTCTCCGCAGCCAACCGGCGGCCGGGCCGGGGTGAAGGGGGGCCGGCAGCCGTGTCATCGTGGCAACTCAACACATTGATAACTCACTGGTATTGCGTGATGCCGTCGCGGACTCTCGAAGCTGGCACACGGGCTGCACCAAGTCCAAGTGAGCACCAGCGATTTTCAACGATACATTCGACCGGAGGTTATGAACATGTCCTGGGAAACCCCTGCTTTCAGCGATGTCCGTTTTGGCTTCGAAGTCACGATGTACATCAGCAACCGCTAAGCGACACCCGTATTCATCCTGAATATTGACAGGGGGCCTCCGGGCCCCCTTGTCATTTGTGCGCCGGAGATGTCGCCGGCGCCGTGACGTCCTGACGCCGGCCGATCGCAATCGGGCTCCATGCATGCCGAACCTGCGCCCGGACTCCAGCCGCCATCACCACGCCATCATCCTCCGGGGCGGGCGCTTCATCGCACCTGCGGCGCACAGGTACACATGGCCGCCAGGACACCTCCCCGCGATGCGCGGGGCAGCGGCCGTGATCCGCGGCACCGCACTCCTCCGCCGCGCGCCGCTAAGCTTCGTTTCATAAAGCTCGGCTAGCATCTGCAACCATACTTCACATCAGGAGGACTCACGATGAAACGATCCATCGCACTTGCCACGCTGCTCGCCGTTGCACCGTTCGCGTCCGCGCAGTATTTCGGCCCCGGCGCAAAGGGTTCGACGCAAAACGTGAAGGCCGTGCTCGAAAATTCGGTCGACGATCAGTACGTCGTCCTGCGCGGCAGTCTGACCAGCCAGGTCAGCAGCGAGAAGTACATGTTCTCGGATGGCAGCGGGGAGATCCGGGTCGAGATCGATGAAGACATCTTCCCCAGGCACCGCATCGGCCCGGAGACCGTCGTCGAGATCTACGGTGAAGTCGAAAAGGACTTCATGATGAGCCCCGAGATCGACGTCGATCGCGTGTTGATCATCGACGCGCAGGCAGCGCCGGTCGAAGGCACGACGGTCACGCAATAAAGCCCGACACGCCCGCGCCGCCAGCCGGCGGCGCGGCGCGTTCCCGCGCCGATCAGCCTGCCGCGGCGCCGTCGGCCAATTGCGATGGCAGGGCCTCGAGCAGCATGTCGCGCAACAGCGTGACGCGCTTGGGCAGGAAGCGCGCGCCGGGATAGACCACGTGCAGCGGCGCGCCCGTGGTCGCGTAATCCCGAAGCAGGCGCGTCAGGCCAGGACGCCCCCCCAGCTTCGGACAGAGGTACAACGGCAGCAGTCCGACCCCCAGCCCCCGCACGACCATCTCGTGCAGGAACTCGAAGCCATCGGCGTTGATCGTGCCTGTCACCTCGACGCGCTCTATCCCGGCCGGCCCGATGAGCTCCCAGCGCGTCGCGCCGCCGCCGGCGCGGAACGTCAGGCAGCGATGATCGCGCAACTCGGCCACCGATCTCGGTCTGCCGTGTCCCTTGATGTATCCTGGCGCCGCGAACAGCCCCGACCGCAACAGTCCGATCGGACGGGCCACGAGCGTGTTGTCGGCGAGCCTTCCCGCCCGCAATGCGAGATCGATGCCCTCCTGCACGAAATCGACGTTGCGCGGCGTCAGCACGGTATCCACGCGCACCCCCGGGTACATGCTCACGAAACGCGCCACCACCGGCGCCAGCAGCATGACGCCGACATCGAGCGAGGCGGTGATGCGCAGCGTCCCGCGCGGCTCCTCCTGCATGCACGACAGCGTGCTCTCGGCCTCGCGCAGCCCGTTGATGGCCTGCGCGGCGGTCTCGAAATATACGCGGCCGGCGTCGGTCAGGCTGAGCTTGCGGGTCGTGCGCTGCAGGAGCCGCACGCCGAGCGCCTTCTCCAGCGCCGCCACGCCACGGCTGACGGAGGACTTCGGCAGCTCGAGCTGACGCGCCGCGGCGGTAAAGCTGCCGGCCTCGACGACCCGCACGAAGAGCTCGGCCCGGTTGAGATCCATTGTCCCTCCCGCTGCAACGCTAAGTTGCATTGTCGGTGACTAGTGCGTTACTGGCAACAGTAATACCTTGGCAGCCAGGCAAACGCGTATTCATCGAAGAGGAGACCGAACATGGCCGTGAATCCCAACCGCATGCCGCTCACCGAGCGTTCGACGCAGCCCGCCGCCCGTATCGCACGCATCGAGGCGCACGCGCTCGACCTGCTCTTCAGGAGGGCGCGCTCCCACAATGGCTGGCTGCCACGGCCGGTCAGTGACGAGTTGCTGGCGCAGATCTACGACCTGATGAAGTGGGCGCCGACCAGCGCCAACTCCAGTCCCGCGCGCATCGTATTCGTGAAGAGCGGGACCGCGAAGCAGCGCCTGCTGCCGGCGCTGGCGCCGGGCAACGTCGAGAAGACCATGTCGGCGCCGGTCACGGCGATCGTGGCGCACGATCTTGCGTTCCACGAGCAGTTGCCGAAGCTGTTCCCGCATGTCGATGCGCGCTCGTGGTTCGCCGGCAACGACCCGCTGATCGAGGCGACGGCGTTTCGCAACGGCTCAATGCAGGGCGCCTATCTCATGCTGGCGGCGCGCGCCCTTGGCCTGGACGTGGGCGCGATGTCGGGCTTCGACAACGCCATGGTCGATGCGGAGTTCTTCCCCGGCGGCACGGTGAGATCCAATTTCCTGGTGAACCTCGGTTATGGCGACAGGAGCAGGCTGCATCCGCGCAGCCCGCGGCTGAGCTTTGCCGAGGCGGCAAGCATCGTTTAGCGGCTATCATTGACCGGAGGCACACATGCAGACTGAATCGCGTTCCATCGACACCCTGCGTTCCCGCGAGGTCGAGCGCCTGGTCGTGGGCCAGCCGACCTCCGACGGCGCCGGCGTGCGCCTGACGCGCGTGCTCACGCGTGAGCTGCAGCGCCGTCTCGATCCGTACCTGATGCTCGATGAATTCCGATCCGATGACCCCGACGACTATCTCGCGGGGTTCCCGGATCACCCGCATCGCGGCTTCGAGACAATCACATACATGATCGCCGGGCAAATGCGCCATCGCGACAACAACGGCGGGCAGGGACTGCTGGATGCCGGCGGCGTGCAGTGGATGACGGCCGGGCGCGGGATCATCCACTCGGAGATGCCGGAGCAGAAGGACGGGCTCATGCACGGCTTCCAGCTCTGGCTCAATCTGCCCGCGGCCGACAAGATGATCGCGCCCTCCTATCGCGACATCGCGGCGTCCGGGATCCCGGAGCTGACGACGCCGGAAGGCGTGCGGGTGAAGGTGATCGCCGGCCGCACGCTGGGCGTCGCCGGCGCGGTCGCGCGCGAGACCACGGAGCCCCTGTATCTGGATCTGCACATGCCGGCGGGCAGCGCCGGTGCGCAGGAGCTGCCCGCCACCCACAACGCGTTCCTATACGTCTACGCCGGCGAGGTGGAGGTCGGCGGTGAGCGGCGCAAGGTGGGCGCACAGCGGCTGGCGGTGCTGACCAACGACCCGCTCGCCGACGGCGTGAGCATCCGTGCCGGGGCAGAGACGCGGCTGCTGCTCGTCGCCGGCCGGCCGCTCAACGAGCCGATCGCGCAGCACGGCCCCTTCGTGATGAACACCGCGCAGCAGATCACGCAGGCCATCGCCGACTACCAGGCCGGCCGCTTCTAGCGTACCCGCAAGTACCGCCGCCCGTCGTGCTCGAGGAAAGGCGGCGGCGATTCATGCATCGCGGCGAACGGCCTCAGGCGACCCGCCGCGGGCGTGCCACGGGGTGCAGCTCGCTCAGCGGCACCGAGATGCCGTTGGGCATGACGATGCGCGCATGACGCCGCTGCAATTGCCGCGGCTCGACCACGCCGCAGGCATGCGCGATCATGCCGACCTCCTGCAGCATGCGGCGCGCATAGTTCGCCACGCGCCGCGACTTGTCGCCGGGGTCCAGCCCGCGCTGGCGCTTGTGATCGTGGGTCGTGATGCCGGTGGGACAAGTGTTCCTGTTGCACTGGAGCGCCTGTATGCAGCCCAGCGCGAACATGAAGCCGCGCGCCGAGACGCAAAAGTCCGCGCCCATGCACAGCGCCCACGCGACATCCGCCGGCGTCACCAGCTTGCCGGAGGCGACGACGCGCACGCGCTCGCGCAGCCCGTACTCGTACAGCCTGTTCACCACCATCGCCAGGCTCTCGCGCAACGGCAGGCCCATGTCATCGATGAGCGGCAGGGGCGCCGCGCCGGTGCCGCCCTCGGCGCTGTCGATGGTGATGAAGTCCGGCGCGCTGGCGGCGCCACGGCGCAGGATGGCGGTGAAGAGGTCGTCCAGCCAGTCCGGATCGCCGATCACCGCCTTGAAGCCGACGGGCTTGCCGGTCAGGTCGCGGACATACCCGATCATGTCGAGCAGCTCGTCGTTGCCGTCGATGTCCGGATGGCGGTTGGGGCTGAGCGAGTCCTCGCCGACGCGGATGCCGCGTATGGCCGCCACCTCCGCGGTCACCTTCGCACCCGGCAGTATGCCGCCCTTGCCCGGCTTGGCGCCCTGGCTCAGCTTGATCTCCACCATCCTCACCTGCTCGTGGCCGCACACCTGGACCAGCTTGCCGTCGTCGAGACCGCCGTCGAGATCGCGTACGCCGTACTTCGCGGTCCCGATCTGGAAGACGATGTCGGCGCCGCCTTCGAGGTGGTAGGGCGACAGGCCGCCCTCGCCCGTGTTCATCCAGATGCCGGCCTGCCGGGCGCCGCGCGAGAGGGCCAGGACGGCCGGCCGCGAGATCGAGCCGTAGCTCATCGCGGAGATGTTGTAGAACGAGCGCGCCAGGTATGGCAGCCGGCAGTGCGGACCGATCAGCATCGGCGGGGCCTCCACCGCGTCCTGCTCGAGCGTCGGATAGGGGCAGTTCACGAAGATGACGGTGCCCGGGGTGCGCAGGTCGCGCGTGGAACCGAACGCCACCGTGGTGTCGACGTTCTTGGCGGCGCGGTAGGCCCAGGAGCGCTGGGCGCGATTGAAGGGCAGTTCCTCGCGCTCCATCGCGAAGAAATACTGGCGGAAGAACTCGCCCAGGTATTCGAAGAAGTAACGGAAGCGGCCGATGACCGGGTAGTTGCGCCGCACCGCGTGCCGGGTCTGCGTCACGTCGATCACGTACATGACGACGACGGACACGACCAGGGCGATGAAGGCGAACGCCATCAGCGCCGCCACCACCCTCAGCGTCAGCACGAGTGCCCCGTCCAGCCCTTCCAGCATGCGCACCCCCGACTGCCTGTCCGTTGGCGAGGCGGCAGCAAGAAGTCTGCCAGCGCGCCGGCCGCCGCAGGACGGCGGCGCGGAACGGACCCGCGATCCTCCATGCGACTTGGGGTCCCGGGCGCGCGGCGGCGCTACCCGGCCTCGCCGGGGCGTCGATTCGGAAACGACACCTCGAGCACGACGCAGCCGACATCGGTCCGGAACGGTCCGTGAAACTCCCCCGGCGGCCGGCTCGCGTAGTGTCCGGCCGCCAGCCACACATCGAAGGTCCGGTCGTGGAGGCGGCCACTGACGATGAACACCTCCTCGGGATATGCGTGCGACTTGGGACCGAAGGCCGCGGTATCGGCACCAGGGTGAAAGCGCGTCAGCCGCGTGTACTCACCGGTGTCCTCGTCGATGCTGAGGGTCAGCTCCTCGGCCAGGCCCTCGAGCCCGGCGACGGGCTGCCAGTGCCCGCTGTTGGCCGGATCCAGCGGATTCCAGTACGTGACGGTCGATTTCGACATGTTCGATGCCCTCCGCGCCGTGCGACCCGGTCTGCCTGAGTTTTTAGCCGATGAGCGCGGCGGCGTCCATGGGCGGGGCCTCTCCCCCCGCCGGTCCGGAGCCTGAGCGGGTCCCGGAAGGCGCTGGCTCGAGCCTTGGACGCTTCACGGGACGCGTCGCCCGGGGAAGGCGCCGACAGAGATATCAGGCGTCGGTGTCGAAGCGAAAATCTCCGCCGGCCTGCGCGTGCGGGCCTTGGGCTACGGCGCGCGCCGCGAGGCGCGATGGAGGGGACCCCTGGCGCCGGCGCCACGCACGGCGGCGAGCGGCGCCGCCGGCATGCGGCGCAGGGCACAGTCGCATGTCGCGGTTCCGGCGGGCGAGGCGGCGGGGCAAGCCCGTCGGATTCGGATGCGCTACCCGCCGGTCCTCTAGAACGGGAGGCGCATGGCGGAGAGCTTCCAGGATATGAGGCCCTCACGGTGAAACACGAAGACAACCGGCTCGCGATCGCGGTCGAGCTGCCGCACCTTGACCACGAAGCGGTTGAAACCCTCGTAGCCCCGGGTGGTCTCCGTCCGGGATTCCGCGGCCGCCGGGTTTCCCGCGGCGTCGCCGCTCGGCGGCACGCCGTTTCGGATCATGGCGGTGAGGCTGTCGGGCGTGACCATCGCCTCGACCATCGGGTTGATGAGTGCCGAGGCGAAGGCGGCGCCGAGCGCGGCGGCCGGATCGCTCTCGCCCTGGCGGACGACGTGGGCGCCGAACCTCGCACCGAGGTTCGCCTTCACGCTCTCCTTCAGGGCCGCGAAGTCCACGTACCGGGCCAAGGTGGTGGCGTCGCGGTTCTCGGCCGCCTTCGCCATCGCCGAATAGGCGCTGTAGGGCGTCATGTAGAACCAGGCGCCGACCGCCGCCAGCAGCGCGGCCGCCACGATCTTCGATGTCATTGTGGTTTCCCCGTGGCGAAGATGCCGTCGCCGCGGCGCATGGCCCTCGTGTCCGCGGTAGTCTGCCACCAGATTGCGGCCTGGCGCCAGCGTGGCGCGGAGCGTGCGCTGCGGTGGCGGCGGCGCGCCCACGGTGCGGACGACGGTCGTGCGGCGCGCCAGACATGGCGCACCGCCGCAACGGACGCCGGCGCTGCCCGACGCAGATCATTGCGGGCCGCCGGGCCTCCCGGATACACACTCGCCATCAACCGGCGGCGCCAGTGCGACCATGGCAACGGGCGCGGAGCAGGAGCTGGAGGAACGAGGGGAATTGCGCGTCTCTGTGCTGCCAGCCGTGTGCTCGCCCCATCCAGGACGAACGAGTCACCGGGAGCCGCAACTGCTGCGACTTCGCCTATATGGACTTCACGCCCCGGGGTCCGAGGGCCGGCGCATGCCACCGACCACCCTTCGGACGAGTAGACCTGCCATGGCTGTCACAAGGGCCTGCTCAGTGCCTGCAGGACATGACCGGCGTGGAGGGCTGGCAGCCCTCCGCGCACTGAAACCTCCAAGGACGCCCTTCCTGATGCAGGCGCCGGCAACGCTCCGCGCGCCTCTGTGTCCGCGTCGCACCGACTAATCGCAGACCACCGAGCTCGTCGACACGTGTCCGGTCAGCGACAGGGTCACCATGCGGCCCATCTTACCGCTGGAGCCAGCGGGACAGAACGTGAAGGTCGAAGGCCCGCTCGGAGGCGCCGAGGAAGTCCCCGATCCGGAGCCCGAGGTGGAGCCCGTACCGGAGCCCGTCGCGCCACCGGTCGAATCCGACCCGCCGGAGGTACCGCCGCCCTGATCGCCGGTGCTGCCCCCGGTGCTGCCTCCGGTGCTGCCCCCGTTGTTGCCCCCGTTGTTGCCCCCGTTGTTGCCCCCGTTGTTGCCCCCGTTGTTGCCCCCGTTGTTGCCCCCGTTGTTGCCCCCGTTGTTGCCCCCGTTGTTGCCGTTACCGTTGTTGCCGTTACCGTTGTTCCCGTTGCCCCAGTTCCCGTTGCCGTTACCGTTGTTCCCGTTGCCCCAGTTCCCGTTGCCGTTGCCGTTGTTCCCGTTGCCCCAGTTCCCGTTGCCGTTACCGTTGTTCCCGTTGCCCCAGTTCCC
>JAJVIQ010000029.1 GCA_022071965.1 Gammaproteobacteria bacterium | reverse complement strand
TACTGCGCCGCACTATCTGATGGACAGCTCGAAGAACCCCACGGGGACAGACCTAAGTAGCGGCTAGATTCCTCACCTCGGCCCTAAGGTTGGGAACCTGGAGTTCTGCCATTGAACTACACCCGCAATTGAGGTGTGAGAATTCTAATGAAATTCCCCGCCGCCGGGAAACTCATGGCGCCGGGGCCCGGGTGGTCCACCGGGCCCGGCAGCCGTCCGGCCAGACGATATCAACCCGGTGAACGCTCACAGATTTGGCATACCGGCCGCAGGACATCCCGGCGCACTGGTGCTAGGATGACCTGCCTAAACAGTGGAAACAACGGTAGTGCGGTCAAGATCCGACGGCAGGTACCCCGACAGAAGGCCGGAGACCGCCGGCATGGCGGGCGGCGGGTGTCTCGCGCACTCCGACACGCTGGTTCGGGTTTCACCAGACCGGTCGCCTCGAAACTGATGAAAAAGCCGAATCCGACGGTTGTGGTGATAGATGACAGTGCCAGCGTGCACACGTTTTTCGAGCGCTGCCTGTCGCACTACGAAGCCGATTATCACGCCTTCGCCGCCACTGCCGATGCCGTCACCTATCTCTGCGACCATCGGCCCGATGTGGTGTTCCTGGACATCATCATGCCCGACAAGGACGGCCTGACGTTCCTGCAGGAGCTTCGCCGGATGCCTCTCCAGGCCGAGACACCGGTCATCATGATTACCTCGAAGGATTACGCGCAGGACCGCATGGTCGCGAAGAACCTGGGCGCGGTCGACTTCGTGGTCAAGCCCATGCGCACGCAGACGATCCGGGAACTGATCGTGAAATACACACAGGCGCGGGAGAAATCCGCCAGCCGGACGGCCAACGGCTGACGCGGCCGAGCGATCGCTGGACGGGGGACGGACGGCAATCACGAGGCGGACATGCGTACCGGATATGTGCGGTTCTGGGGCGTGCGCGGATCCTACGCCGCCCCGTTCGCCACCCACATGCAGATTGGCGGCAACACCTCCTGTGTGGAGATCCGCGTCGGCGAGCACGTACTCATCTGCGACGGCGGCACGGGCATCATCCCGCTCGGTGAAAGGCTGATTGCCGACGGCACTCCCCACAACCTGCTCGTGCTGCTGACGCACTATCACTGGGACCACATCTGCGGACTGCCGTTTTTCACTCCGGCGTTCCGGCGGGACTGGAATATCGCGTTCTTTGGGCCGGGGGAAAGCGCCCGCGACATCGAAAAGCGCATCTCCGATCAGATGAAGGCGCCCTACTTCCCCGTGGAAACGGAGACGTGGGCGGCGAACATCTCCTATGCGGCCCCGAACAAGTCAGGGTTCACCCATGGGCCGATGCGCATCAACTACCAGAACGTGCATCATCCGGGCGTGACTTACGGCTACCGCATCGAGGTCAACGGCAAGGTCATCGTTTACGTTTCCGACAATGAATTCATGTTCCTGGAGAGATCGATAGAAATGCGCTACTCGGAGTTCAATCGTGAGGAGCAGGTGCTGCTCGAGCGCATGAAGCACGAAGAGCGCAATGCCGAGCTCAACATGATTCGAAACGCGGACATTTTGATACATGACGCGCAGTATACGCCCGAGGACTACCACAAGAAGCGCGGCTGGGGGCACTCCTGCTACATCGATACCGTCAACTCGGCCATCGATGCAGGCGTGAAGAGTCTGTACCTTTATCATCATGACCCCACGTACGACGACAAGGAGGTCGCCATGATCCACCGCAGCGCGGTAGGCATAGCGCAGGACAGACGATCGAAGATGGAATGTCATGTCGCCCACGAGGGGCTGACCATCGCCATCTGATCGGCAGCCTCGGGGCAGCGGGGATATTGTCGCAGCCATGAACGCACAATCGGGATTGCAGATCACCGTCAACGGCAGTCCGCTGGCTCTGTCTGAGGGCGCCACCGTCGCGGACCTGATTGGAGAACTCCGCGTCGGCGGACGGTATGCCGTCGAGGTGAACAGGCAGATCGTCCCGCGCTCCCAGCATCGCTTGACCTTGCTGAAGGCGGGCGACAGCGTGGAGATTGTGCAGGCGATCGGGGGTGGCTGAGGCCGTTTCGGCGCCCCGATTGCACCGGACCCGGGCGCGACAGCGTGGCCGGCGAAATTGAACCGGGCGTCCGCGGGCTTATACTGACGCCACGTTCCCGGTGTGGTATCCCGACGGAAATATGAGTGCGAACAATCCCCGGCAGGAATCGCTCGTTATCGACGGTCGCACCTTCAGCTCGCGCCTGCTCGTCGGGACCGGCAAGTACCGCGATTTTGAGCAGACACTCGCCGCCGTGCAGTCGAGCGGCGCGCAGATCGTGACCGTGGCTATTCGCCGCACGAACATCGGGCAGGAGCCGGGTGCGGCGAATCTGCTCGATGTTCTCCCGCCGGATCGTTACACGATACTCCCCAACACCGCGGGCTGTTACGACGTCGCCTCGGCCGTTCGCACCTGTCGACTCGCCCGGGAGATGCTCGGCGGGCACAGTCTCGTCAAGCTGGAGGTCCTCGGCGACGAGAAGACACTGTTTCCTGACATCCCGGCGACGACAGCCGCTGCCGAGGAGCTCATACGCGACGGTTTCAGGGTGATGGTGTACACGAACGACGATCCGGTCATGGCCAGGCGTTTCGAGGCGATGGGTTGCGTTGCGGTCATGCCGTTGGCGGCGCCAATCGGTTCGGGGATGGGCATAAGAAATCCCTACAACATCCGCATCATCGTCGAGAACGCGCAGGTGCCTATCATCGTCGATGCCGGCGTCGGCACTGCGTCCGATGCCGCCGTGGCCATGGAGCTGGGGTGCGATGGCGTACTCATGAACACGGCCATAGCGCAGGCGCGCGATCCCGTCCTGATGGCTTCGGCGATGCGCAAGGCCATCGAGGCGGGACGCGAGGCGTTCCTCGCCGGGCGGATGCCGCGGCGACCTTACGGCGTGGCTTCCTCACCGATAGAGGGGCTGTTCTTCTGATCGAATCACCGTCGGCATGGCCGCGACAACGGCGGGTGCGGAGCTTCGTAATCCGCGAGGGACGCATGACCGCGGCTCAGGCGCGCGCGATTGCCGAGTTGTCACCGCGGTACGGCGTGCAGATCGCCGATGGCGCGACCGATCTCTGCGCGCTTTTCGGTAACCGCGCCCCGTGTCATCTCGAGATCGGGTGCGGCAACGGCGACTACATTATCTCGCTTGCCCAGGCCAACCCCGACAACAATTATCTCGGCATCGAGGTGCATCGGCCGGGCGTAGGCAGCCTGATGCGGCGCGCCGCTGCGGCCGGACTGCGGAATCTGCGCATCCTCAACCGGGATGCGATGGAGGCGCTGGCCATCCAGATCCCCGTCGCCAGCGTCGACCACATCTACGTCTTTTTCCCGGATCCCTGGCCGAAGAAGCGCCACCACAAACGACGTCTGCTGCAGCCGAGCTTCATCGCCTCATTGCGCGATCATCTGCGCGCCAACGGCAGGCTGTTCATCGCGACCGACTGGCAGGGTTACGCGGATCACATCGCCGAGGTGATGGCGCAGGTTGGCGGCCTGGTCAACCTGGCCGCGCCGTCGGCGTACGCGCCGCGTCCGGCATGGCGGCCGCCGACGCGGTACGAGCGGCGCGGCGGTCAACTGGGGCACGTGGTACGGGATTTCGTGTACGGCCGCGCCTGAGGGCGCGTGTTCAGGCCGGGGGCAGCAAGTCGAGAAAACTGTCGACGGACGCGAAATCGCCGTGGGTGCGCGGCTGGCCGCGGCTGTCCGGCATCCGGATCGCGAGCAGATGACGTATGCCGAAGTCGCGCGCGGAGCGCAGTACCGCGGGATTATCGTCGACCAGCAGCGTTCGGTCCGGTGCGTAGGGCACGGCCGAAAGCAGGCGACCCCAGAAGGCGGTCTGCTCCTTCGGTACGCCAAAATCGTGCGAGCTCACGATATGATCGAAAAAGGCGCCAATGCCGGTGCGATCGAGTTTGTGGGAGAGGCTGCGTCTGTGCGCGTTCGTGGTCAGAACCACCGCGATGCCGCGGTTGCGCAGGAACTGCAGGAAGTCCGGAACGTGCGGTCGCAGCGCGATCAGGTGAGCGACTTCCAGTTCCAGGGCGGAGATGTCGATGCCCAGTTCCGCCGTCCAGTGATCCAGGCAATACCATTGCAGCGTGCCTTCGCGCGCCCGGATGCGCGGGCCAACCGCGCGCTTGGCGGCTTCGATGTCCAGCGCATGTCGTTCTGCATAACGCCTGGGCAGGTGTTCCTTCCAAAGGTAGCTGTCGAAGTACAGGTCGAGCAGCGTCCCGTCCATGTCGAGCAGTACGGTGTCGATGAGCTCCCAATCAACCATGAGCTTTCGGGTCGATACCTCCGGACCGGAGAGCGCGAGTATAGGCACTGTGAGCGCGCAACGGAACCGGCAGCGCGGCCGGCGGCCGTATGAAGGCGGGAGCGGACCGGCCTTGCGACCGCGGGCCGGTATGGAGGTATTCTCTTGCCCGATGTCGCGGTTGCGGGGGCGCAGGTTCGCCCGCCTCGCGCGGTTCATGTCGGTCGGCGGGCGCATTTCGCCCCTGATCTCCTCTCGATTCAGCCGCCGCGAAACGACCGCCTCCTGTGCGTGTCCCAGAACTAGGCACCGGCGCCCGGAATGGGCGACGAGGGGGCCGTCGCACAATGTAGAATCGAGAATTGGATCCGGGGAGATACGAAACGATGGTTTCGAAGACCTGCTGTTCGGCTGCTTGCGTGTGGCTCGCCCTGGCCGTGCCCGCATCGGCACAGACGATTTCCGGCGGCGGCGCCAAGCAGTGCGGTGATTTCATTCAGGCCGTGACGCTGAAGTCCGACGTCGCCATCAATGGCTTCGTCTCCTGGGCACAAGGCTATCTCAGCGCCTACAACGCGACCAATCCCGAAGGCCGGGACGTCGCGATCGACCCTTCGGGTCTGCAGTACTGGCTCACCGATCATTGCAGCAAGAATCGCGAGGAGAGTTTTTTCCGGGCGGTGCAGCAGCTTGCCGCCGAGCTCGGTCGTTAGCCCGGCGGGGACGCCCCCGGCGATGAATAGCCGCCGCCAAGGGTTCGCGGCAATACACGGACGGGCGCTCGGCGCGGAACCTCGAGTGTGCCTGCGGGCATCAATCGACGCGCCTACGCGCATCTCTGTTTGTGCGAGAATACGCCTTCGAGGTGCGCAACCGGCTGGAGAAGACTGCCATGTACGAGAAGAAAATCCTGGGTCTGGACGATGCCAAGCGCGTCGCCGCCGCGGCCGAGGGCGAGGCCCGGCGCAACAACTGGAACGTGGTCATCGCGATAGTCGACGACGGAGGTCACCTGATGTATCTGCAGCGCGAAAAGGTTCAGCTCGGTTCCGTCGAGGTCGCGATAACCAAGGCCAAGGTTGCGCTGATGTTTCGCCGGCCGACGCGGATCTGGGAGGAGATGGTCGCCGACGGCCGCTACGGCTACCTTGCCATGCCCGGAATGCTGCCGCTGGAAGGCGGAGTGCCGCTGATGTTCGAAGACGAGATCGTCGGCGCCATCGGGATCAGCGGCGTGAAGTCTTCCGAGGACGGCCAGATCGCGGCCGCCGGCGCAGCTGCGCTGTAAGCGGGGGAATGCCTGCGGCTCCGGCCGTGCTCCATCCGCACCGCGATGAAAGCCGATCGTCAGTGCTACTATCGATTCGATGCCGAGACGCTGCACGCCAGCGCCGAGCGCAGCACAATACGCGTAATCGCGCTCACCGCGGTCATGATGCTTGCCGAGATAGTCGGCGGCATCGTCTTTGGTTCCATGGCCTTGCTGGCCGACGGGTGGCACATGGCGACCCACGTGGCCGCATTGGGTATCACCGCGCTCGCCTATCGATATGCGCGCATACATGCGGACAATCCGGCCTATACCTTCGGTACGGGAAAGATCGGGGTGCTGGGCGGCTTCGCCAGCGGCGTCGCATTGATGGTGGTCGCCGCCTTCATGGCTGTGGAGTCCGCCGCCCGCCTGTTCAAACCCGGGCGTATCGAGTTCAATGAGGCAATCGCGATAGCCCTGCTCGGGCTGCTCGTCAATCTGCTCAGCGCCTGGTGGCTGCACGATCACGGCGGATCGGACTCCCACCCCGATGGCGCTCCGCAGCAGCGCGGGACCCACGATCCGCACAGGCATGGACATGATCACAACCTTCGTGCCGCGTATCTGCACGTGCTCGCGGATGCGCTGACGTCCGTGCTGGCCCTGGTCGCGCTGGGTTGCGGCAAGCTGTTGGGCTGGATATGGATGGATTCGCTCATGGGCATCGTCGGGGGGCTGGTGATAGCACGCTGGTGCCACGGCCTGCTGCGTGACAGCGCCGGGGTACTGCTCGACAGGCGCGCCGACGAGGCGACCGAACGGGCGATGCGGGATGCGGTTGAGCGTGACGGCACTCATCGCATCGCCGACCTGCACATCTGGCACATCGCGCCGAACCAGATGGCCGCCATCGTCGAGGTTGAGAGCACGTCCCCACAGCCACCCGATTACTATCGACGGTTGCTGGAAGGCGTGGTCCGTCTCGTTCACGTGACCGTGCAGGTCAGCCAGGCGCCCGGCGGTCGGGTCGTGCAGGTCAGTCGCGAGTGAAGGCGGTCAGGGCGAGCTCGTAGGACCCGCGGGGCAGCACGGTGCTGGTGGTCGTTTCCTCGCGCACGGCCTTCACGAGACCGACGCCTGGTGCGTACCACTCGGTGTTCTCCACACGAATGTTCGTATGGCCGACGTAGAATCCGACATTTTTCGATGTCGTTCCCACGCCCCGAATACGCACGCAGTTCCTGAATGTCCCGGCCGGAACGGTGATCTCCACATCGGTGGCCTCGATTCGATACTGAAGAACCACCGGGACGGTGATTCGATTCAGGGAGTGCTCCGGCGGGCCGGTATGCTCGAGGGTCACCGTGAACTCGGTGTCGGTCCAGGTGACGTGCGTATCGGTTCTTGCGGGGAACACGAGACGCGGGGTGGTGTATAGCTGCGGAGGCGAGTCAGGGGCGGATTCGCCTATGCGCACGACGCCGGCGGGCTCGACGCGGTAGTACATGCGGCGGCCATCGGCGCTCGCACGCACGTTCAGCGGTTGACCACCATACTGCACTGGTGGCAAGTTCGAGACGAGATACTTCTTCCTCTGGGGACCATCCATCGTCATGACGTGGATGTCGTACTGCCATCGCAGGCCCTCCTCGAGCGGATAATAGGCGGGCATCGCCCGGCCGCATGCGCCGAGAGAACCAGGCAATACAAGCATCAGGAGGATGGCCGGCCGGCAAGGGGCGAAGATGCGCATTTTCAGGTGCGGGGCGAGGAGACGCTCGCGTACAATAGCAGTTTGTCGAGGACACTGTCATGTCAACCAGAACAGACGATCTCAGAATTCGATCCACTCAGGAAGTGATTCCGCCCGCGCAGCTCTGCGCCGAGGTGCCGATTAGCGAGCGCGCGGCGCGGACGGTCGCGGGCACCCGCGTCGCCATACAAGGCATCCTCAACGGCGTCGATGACCGGCTCCTGGTGATCACCGGGCCGTGTTCTATCCACGACACCGAGGCGGCACGCGAATACGCCGGCAAACTCAAGACGCTGATCAACGAGCTGTCCGAGGATCTGCTCATCGTCATGCGCGTTTATTTCGAGAAGCCGCGTACGACGGTGGGCTGGAAGGGACTCATCAATGACCCGGGTCTCGACGAGAGCTTCCGGATCAACGACGGATTGCGGATCGCACGTCGCTTGCTCGTTGATCTCAACGAGATGGGCGTTGCGGCCGGCACCGAGTTCCTGGATCCGATCAGTCCCCAGTACATAGCAGACCTCGTCGCATGGGGCGCCATTGGCGCACGCACCACCGAGAGTCAGGTGCACCGTGAGCTGGCCTCCGGTCTTTCCTGTCCCATAGGCTTCAAGAATTCCACCGACGGCGGTCTACAGGTGGCAATCGACGCGGTAAAGGCCGCATCTCACCCGCATCACTTTCTCGGCGTGACGAAGCAGGGGCACTCTGCGATCCTGGCGACTTCCGGCAATCCCGATTGCCACGTGATCCTACGCGGCGGCAGTCGCCGGCCGAACTTCGATGCGGCGAGCGTCGATGATGCCGCCGGCAAGCTGGCCAAGGCCGGCGCCAGGCCACTGCTCTGCATCGACTGCAGTCATGCCAACAGCGAGAAAAGCCATGAACGCCAAGTCGAGGTCGGTCACGATGTGGCGCGACAGGTGGCTGCCGGCGATGCGCGCATTTTCGGCGTCATGCTGGAGAGCCATCTGGTAGGCGGCCGCCAGGACCTCAAGCTCGGCAAGCCGCTTGCCTACGGGCAGAGCATAACGGACGCATGCATGAGCTGGACAGAAACCGATCCGCTTTTGCGGGAGTTCGCCTCGGCGGCGCGGGCGCGCCGCCTGCAGGCGCAAATGCAGTCCGCGACCGGGTAGTCAGATTCCGCCACCCGTCGCCGCCAGCCTGCGCACTGGCGGCAGCAGCGGGCCTTGGCAGCCGCAGGTGCCGGTCAGAAGGGGTGGCCGCCGGTGTTTTCGCGATCAGCAGCCAACTCGGAGTTGAACGTGTCGCAGCTGTTGACGTCGCCGGATTGGTAACCTTGCATGAACCACGCGACCCGCTGTTTCGAGGAGCCGTGTGTCCAGCCCTCCGGGCTGACCGTTCCGGTTGCCTGTCTCTGGATGCGGTCATCGCCCACTGCGGCGGCGGCGTTCATGCCCTCTTCGACGTCGCCGGCCTCCAGCAGGTTGCGCTGCCGGGTGGAATTCGCCCATATGCCTGCCAGGCAGTCGGCCTGCAACTCCATGCGCACCGACAGGGCGTTGGACGCCTCGGGATTGCTCTGACGAAGCTCGTGGACCTTTTCGGCAATGCCGAGCAGATTCTGAACGTGATGTCCGACCTCGTGCGCCAGTACGTAGGCCTGCGCGAAATCGCCCGGCGCGCCAAAACGGTCCTTCAGTTCCTGGTAAAAGCCGAGATCGATGTACACGCGTTGATCGAGCGGGCAGTAGAACGGACCCATCTGGGCCTGGGCATAGCCGCATCCGGACTGCACGGACCCGTTGAACAGAACGAGACGGGCATCCAGGTACTGGCGTGCCACGGCGCGCGGCAACACAGTACCCCACACATCCTGCACGTCATTGAGCACGAAACTGACGAAATCCACCATCTCCTCTTCTTGCGGCGTGGGCTGGTATGGTTCGCCAGCCTGCTCCGTGGGACCGCCCGGTCCTCCGCCTGGACCGAGGATGGCAAAGAAATTTCTGCCGGTGAGCAGGCTTAGGACCAGCAGTATGGCCATGCCCCCCAATCCCAGCCGGATTCCCCCGCCGCCAAGGCTGATGCCGCCGCTGCGCCTGTCCTCGATGTTGCCGCGACTGGTACCCCGTTCCCAACGCATTCTCCGCCGCTCCCGATCCGACTGGCTCCGGTTATCTTACCGCCAACGGCGACGCGGAGGGGAACTCGCGGAGCGACCGCGGGCGGCGCTACGCCGGCGCGGGTGTCGGCGGCGGCTGAACGCAATTGCGGCGCTCCTCTTGCTGCTCAGCGGCGTTCGTGGCGCGCTGGCCGCGGACTATCGTGAAATCATCGGCTACCGCCGTCTCGTGGAGGTGCTGGGGATCTACGTGCCGAACGGCAGAGGCGTACGCATTGCGCAGGTCGAGGCGCCCCTGCTGAGCAGACCAGGCCTGTGGCAGTTTGCCGCGGCAGGCGCATGGCGGCCGGATATCGATGATGGTGACTTCGCGGGCAAGCGCCTCCACCTCTCGACTGCGACGGGCGAGGGTGGAATCTCGGGCCATGCGACGGCTGTCGGCCGGCTGCTTTACGGGGCGTCCGGTTCCATGGCCTCGGCGGCAACCGATATCGACGTCTACAGCGCCACCAACTGGATGCGGGATGTGCTGCGCACCGGCTCGATGTTCTTCCCGGCACAGATGAGCGCGCGGGTCGTCAATCACAGCTGGGTGGGTTCCACGGGCAGTCCCGTCTACGACAGCGAGGTGCTGCGGCGTCTGGACTGGAGCGTCAATGCCGACCGCAATCTGCACGTTGTCGGCATCGGCAACGGGAATCCCTCGCCGCCTCTGCTCGGCAATGCGTTCAACGTGATTTCGGTTGGGCGCAGCGATGGCCGGCACGGTTCCGGAACCGCGGAGATCGACAGTGTCTATCGAGAAGAAAGAACCATGCCCCTGCTCGTGGCGCCGATGGATACCACCAGCGCCGCGACCCCCGTGGTTGCCGCCGCCGCGGCCGCTCTCGTGCAGACGGCGCAGCGCTGGGCGACATTCTCGCGGAACACGGTGCGAACGCTGGACGGCGCAGCGCTGCCTGACGGGGCGCGCCCGGAGGTGATCAAGGCCCTGCTGATGGCCGGGGCGAACCGCGAGTTCCGGGCCGGGAACGGAGCAAGTGACTATCGCCGGGAGCTCGTCCGCCGCAGTGCCAACGGCCTGGATCGAATCTATGGTGCGGGGCAGCTCAACGTTCTCAACAGCTACGCCATCCTGAGCGGCGGGGAGCAGCGCAGCGCCGAGGACGATCGTCGCCGTGGTGGGATCATCAAACCCTACGGGTACGATTTTGACGATGCATTCGGCGGTGAGGCCGGAAGCAACGAGGTGGCCAACTATCATTTCCGTGCCGACCGGCGGCATCGCTGGTTAACGGCGACGCTGGCGTGGAATGTCCGCATCTCGACCGACTCCGCTGCGGCCTTTGCGGGGGTGCCGGAACTCGTGGATCTGGATCTCGAGCTTTTCGACGACACGGAGGCGCGGCGGGTCGCCGTGTCAGCGAGTTGGGCGGAGAACACCGAGACCATCCGGCTCGAGCTCACCCCGGGGCACGACTACCGCATCGTCGTGAGGCTTGGGGATGGCGAGGAGACGTTCCTGTGGCGTTACGCGCTGGCGTGGCGACGCGACGCCGGGGGGTGACCGGCCGTCAGCCTGCGACCGTCTGGTCGCGTGTCTGGAGGTCCCCCTCGTTGGCAACGCGGTTCCTCCCCATGCGTTTGGCGAGGTACAGCGCGCGGTCTGCCCGCTCGAGCGCGGCGTCCTTGCCATCTCCCTTGCGGTAGGTGGCAACGCCTACCGACATGGTCACCGGAACGATCTTCTCGCCCGAATGAAAGCGACAGCACTGGAGATGGTGACGCAGCTTCTCGGCAACGGCGTTGGCTTGTTCGAGGCTGGTGTTGGGGAGCAGCACGACGAACTCCTCCCCACCGTAGCGGGCCATCAGGTCGGATTCGCGAAGCTGAGAGCGCAACTGGTCTGCGACCGTTTTCAGCACCTTGTCCCCGGTCAGATGCCCGTGCTCGTCGTTGATGAGCTTGAAATGGTCGATGTCACCAATGATGAGCGAGAGATCCCCGCCGTAACGCTGCCAGCGCGCGAATTCGTGCCCATGGAATGCCTCGAATCCCAGCCGGTTCGCCACCCCGGTCAGGGCATCGGTGCTGGCGCGTTCGCGCTCGTGTTCGATCCCCTCTCGGAGTTTCTTGGTTTCCCCCTCGAGCGTCTGCAGCTGCCCGTTGAGGAGGGTCAGCAATTCCTCGGTCTGCTCGCTGCGCTGCCGCGCCGAGGACATGAATTCATCCACCCCCTTGTGCAGCGATTCCAGGTTGCCGGCAATGCTGGCTTTCAGCGAGTGAATGTCGTCGGCGACCTCGACGCTGCTGCGTATGTCGTTCACGCATCCCACGACATTATCCGTCATCGCCTCGCTTTCACGAATCGACGCGCAGCGCGACTCGTTCACGTAGTGAAGCTGCTGCTGAAGGTGTGCAATCTTGACTGCGACCTGCCGCAGGAACGAGCTCAGGCGATCCGATTCCTGCTGCGCTTCGGCCTGCGCCGCGGTGATGAGCTCGACCACGGCGCGCGTTGCCTCCGCATCTGTCGGGCGCGGTGGCTCCGTCAGGCGTGTGCGCACCGCGCGCACGCCGCCGGTCAGAGACTCGGGGAAGTGGAGTTGATTCAAGGTCTGCAACAGCAGGGAAACCCCGCTACCGCCGCTGGCCGGATCGCTCTGGACCTGGCCGAGACTCCCGGCGAGCGCTTGCGCCATGATCGAGGTCAGGGCGAGTAACGCGCGGTCGTTGTCGGCGTGCTCGAGCCGGGTCTTGCCGTCGGCGATTGCCTCTGGAACGGGGGGCGCCATCGCGGCGGACAAGGCATCGATGAACTGCGCGGCAACCGAGCGCGCGGTAGCCAGGGAGACGTTCTTCGGTGTGGCGGCGAGATCCACCTGCCCGATCGTGGCGATAATCTCGTCAACGGTACCCGTCACGCTGACGTTGCGCTCACCGTTGCGCAGCGCGTTTGTGAGTTTCGCGAGGACCCGGTCAAGTTCCGTGCTGCGGCCGCTCAGCGCGAACGCGAGCTTCAGCAGGGAGCGCTGCACGCGCGCGAGCTCCGTCGCTGGGTCGGTGCGACCGTCTCTCAATAGCGCCCCGAGGCGTGATGTTGTCGGTTCCATGTCGCGTTCTGGCCTGGTAGCTGAGCCATAATGACTCCTCCAAGCCTGTGGCGAATCAGCCGTCGCGGCGTCCGGGCGCGACGACGGCCTAACCGAGCATGAATGCGTCGAACTTCCCCAGCATCGCGCAGAGCTGAAGGACTGCCCCGGTAAGGACTGGCGATCGCGCCGTACCACTAATCGGCCGGCTTGGTCTCTGTACGGACCTTATCGACCAGCGCATCGACAACTTTAAGCATGGCATCGAAGCTGCCCACTCCCTCCATGCCCGCGGAGGTCTGGTACTTGCCGGCGACAACCATGGCCGGAACGCCCTCGATGCCGTAATTCTGAACCTGGGCCATGGCCTCGCGGACCTTTTTCGCTACCTCTACGGAATCCCACGCCTGAGCGAATTCGGTCTCCGAGACACCCAGTTCGCCAAAGAACTTGCTCCACTCTTCGTTCGTCGAAGGTCCGCGCTGCTCCTCGTGTATGGCCTTGAACAGCGCGGGGTGCATCCGGTCCAGCACGCCCAGCGTCTCGGCCGTGTAAAAGGCTCTGGCCGCGGGTATCCACGACTGACGGAATATGCCGGGCATCCGGCGGAATGCGACATCCGCCGGCTTGTTCTCGAGCCACTTGAGCAGGTATGGCTCAAAATCGTGACAATGGGGACACCCGTACCAGAATATTTCCATGACCTCGATCTGGTCCCCCGACTGGGTGGGTTGTGGAGGGCTCACGGTTCGGAAATTCTTGCCCTCCTCCAGGACGATCACCGTATTGGGTGCGGGAGTTGCAGCCCCCGTGTCCGGCCCCGTTTCTTCGGCGCCGGTCCACAGCGATACGGTCAGAATGCCAACACCAGCAACGGCGGTCAGGGCAGCGAGGAGTCTCTTCATAGTGGTTCCTTGGAGATGGGGCTGCGAACGAAAGTTTCCGGCCACCCACCGGTTGAACCGGCGTTTGCGTTCTGCCTTCGCAATGCCTGAGGCACCGCGGGCGGAGGTGCCGGCATCCGGCCGCTAGTGCAGGCCTTCCAGATAGGAGGCGACCGCTTCGATCTCTGCGCTGCTCATACGCCCGGCGATGGTGCGCATGACGGAATTGGCATCCGTGGTGCGGTCGCCGTTCTTGTAGGCCTTCAGCTGGTTCGCCGTGTAGACGGCGTGCTGCCCGTGAAGGGCGGGATACGCGGCCGCCGGGTTTCCCGACCCGCGCGGACCATGGCAAGCCATGCATGCCGGAACTCCAGTCGCTGCATTGCCGCCACGGTAGATCTTCTGTCCGGCGCCCAGCAACTCCTTTTTCGCCGTGCCGAGCTGGATCTTCTGGCTGGCGAAGAATTCGCCCAACAGGTTCATGTCCTCGTCGCTCAGGCCGGTTGCCATGGGGCTCATCAGCGCGTTCTGCCGCGAGCCCGACTTGAACGCGGCAAGCTGCGAGCGGATGTAGCTCGCGTGCTGGGCCGCCAGCTTCGGCCACTCGGCGTTTGCGCTGTTACCGTCGGCGCCGTGACACGCGGCGCAGACAGCCGCCTTTTCCCTGCCCCCTTGGGCCTTCGCCGCCGGAAGGTTCACTGCCAGTGCCGGGAGAATAATCCACGCGAGGAAAGACCGATGCATGCTGGAATTCCGGAGTGTTCTCGTTGAGTAGCCGTTAGAATCAGCAGCATACACCATGAGCCCGCGTATTGGGATGCGGATCCCCGACCACGATGAGCTGGGCGCGCTGGTCGGGGCCCGCGCTTGAGTCAGGTCAATGAGGCGACAGGCCGCGGCAATCGGAACGTGAGGAAATTAAAGAAGGCCCCGGGAGAAATCACATAGGGGGAATTTTTTCGTCCCGGGGCCAATCCGCCCGGCTGGGGAGACCGGGCTTACGTTCCGCTCTGGGAGGATATTGAGCGGAACACGTTCATGAGGAACGTGCCAGATGAGACCCGGGCGGGTCGGGTTAGTTCCGCTTCCCGCCCAGTTATGCACATCGAGAAAATTCTCTTGGTGGGAGAATGAGTTAGCGAAATTCCTCGCAAGAGTAGAGGGCTCAAAATTTAAGTGGTTGTTTTCTAATGACAAATTGTGCCATGATCTCGCCAGCAACAAGAAAACTCGTGGCGCAGCAGTGCCTCGAGCCCGATAGCTGCAGGATTTCAACAGAGTTATCCACAGATCCTTGCGGCCAGGGAATTGTCAAGACCGTGCATCGCTGCCGGATGCTGCTGCGCGTGGTCCGACGCCTTCTACTCGACGACCTTCATCAGGTCCCCGGCCGGTACCTCCCCACCGCGGAAGTAGCCGTTGAGCAGACGCAATCTCGCCTCGGCATTGGTTTCATAGGGCGAACGACTTGCCAGTCTTCCGAACGAATCTCCGGGCGCGGCGGGTGTAATCCGCAGATGCAGTGGCTTCAGCGATTCGCGCTCCCGCGTCGTCAGCGGATGAAAGGAACTGACGGTATCGAGGAAGGCGTTATCGTAAACGGCGACACTGCCGCCAGCGTCAACCAACCCGGCGAACAGATAGGCCTTCTTGTCGAAGAAGACGACCGAGAAGCGCGCCTCGCGCGTCCCTTTGCTGGTACGTGCCGGCGCCACCGCCGTGTAGCCGTCGAGCCCTGCCGGGCTTATCGCCCCGTCGTAGGACAGCTTTTTCAGTCCCATCTTTTCCGTCATGAATTGCTTCGGCGACATGCGCTTGTTCAGGTCCTCCGCCCCCATCTGCATCATAGCCTTGCCGCCCGGGGCGACGAACAGGATGCGATCCGGGTAATTCTTCACGCTCCACCCCTTGGGAAAGTGCAGCCCGAAACCGAGATCCGGGTGGTAAAAGGCATTGCCGCGCACGAACCCTTCGCGCGGACTGTCGCCGACGATCATGCCGTCGATGTAGGAGTAGTAGCGCTCGCGATCGAGCCGCTTGGCGCCGCCGGCCTGCAATTGCCGCGCCTCTCCGACGAGTTCCTGCAGGCGCGTGTCGTTGTCCGGGTGGGTGGAGAACACGCCGTGGTAGACACGCGGCTCGCGCCCCTCCTGCCTGGCGATCCGGTTCTCGAGGATCTCCTGATTTTTCAGTGTGCCGAGCACGTTGAGCATCGCCATCGGGTCATAGCCTTCTTTGGCCATGTACTTCGCGCCCAGCCCGTCGGCTTCCAGTTCGTGTTCGCGCCCGTAGCCGCGAAGCATCGCCGTTCCCAGGACATTGATGAGCTGGCTGCCACCGTAGGAGCCGAGCCCGGGCACGAAAATGGAGCCGATGGTCGCGATTATTCCCGTGGCCTGCGCGGCGGTGTACTGGCGCACGGCGTGGCGCGCCGTGACGTGTCCGATTTCGTGGCCGAGGACCGCGGCCAACTCAGCCTCCGAGTTGAAGTAGGCCATGATCCCGCGGGTGATATAGATGTAGCCGCCGGGCAGCGCGAAGGCGTTGACCTCCGGGCTGTCGAGGATCGTGAAGCGGTAGATGAGCTGGGGCCGGTCGCTCAGCGCCGCCACCCGCTCACCGACCTGTTGGACATAGGCCTGCAGTTTCGGGTCCTTGTATTCCCCATACTCCTGCAATACCTCCGCGTGCATCTGGCGACCAAGGGCCAGTTCCTGTTCCTCGGACATCAGGACGAACTCGGAGCGTTTGCTGACCGGGTTGGTGGCGCAGCCGCTGGCGAGGAAGGCGGCGGCGACGCCGAGGATTGCGAGCACGCGAGCAGTGCGTCTCATGATGATGGCTCCCATTACAGTCGCTCGATGAACCTGATGTTGGACGGATGCCGCAGTCGCATGCCAGGGCGACGCTCGCGTTTCCCGAGATAGCCGCGCACGTGCGCGCGTCGGCCCTGCCAGCTTCCGGGCTCGAGGCCACGAAAATAGCGCAGATCGCGCCGGTCGATAAAGACTGTCAGTCCCGAGGCCATCTCCAGCCAGATGCCACGCCGGGACTCACGCACGAGGCGGATGTCGTCCACCAACTGCACGAAGGTGCCCCTGCGGTATGGTAAACGCCGGGCAGGCTGCGCTCGAAACTCTTTCCAGATTCCGGCACCGGTCTGGCGCGCATCCTCCTCCCGCAATCCGTAACATTCGATGAATCGTTCGTTCGGTGGCACCGTGAACCGCGCGGCCATCCCGCTCGAGAGCATCAGCGCCTGGATGTTCTCATCGTCGGAGATGCGGAAGAGATGCGCCAGCAAGCGGTGGTGCCGGTCGCGACGCTGCTCGTCGAAGACCAGCCCGACGCCACTGCCTGCCGGCAGGTAGCGGCGCAGATGCCCTCGGCTAAGGACAGCGAACGCCTCGGGCCTGCGATCTTCGTGGGCCAGTTCCGGGGCATTGATCCCGACCAGGCGCACTGCCGACCCGTCGCGCAGCCGCACAGTGTCACCATCGATCACGGTGGCAATGATCCCGCTCCGGTCGTAGCGGGCGGCGTGGCAGGCATCGGCCGCAACGGGACTCGCCGTCACGAGCAGGATCGCCAGCCAGATGCCGGCGGATGGGTCAAACAAAAAAGGCGCTGCGCGCGCCTTTCCTCCTGCCTCCCAGAATGACAGGATGGTCAACGCATGCCGTACTTGCGGCGGAATTTGTCGACGCGGCCCGCCGTATCCACGAGCTTCTGTCGGCCGGTGTAGAAAGGGTGGCAGGCGGAGCAGACATCCACGTGCAGGGCCTTGCCGGCGGTCGAGCGGGTCTGGAACGTGTTGCCACAGCTGCAGGTGACGGTGATTTCGCTGTAGGCCGGATGGATGTTCTCTTTCATGAAAGCGGTCCTGATAGTTTGCACCGCCCGGGGCCACTGGTGCCCGGGCGAAAAAAACGGGGGCCGCGATTCTACCGCCTTGGCTTCCGGTGGCGCAAGCGCAATGGGCGCGCCCGTGCGCTCTCAGGACTTTGACGGACCGTCCCTACCGGCGTTCGGGGCCAGCGGTACGACTTTGGCGGGCAAACGCGGCCTGACCTGCGTCGGCATCCTGCCTTCCAACGCCCGCAATCGCTCCAGCAGCCCGTCGTCCCCGAGCAAACTGTCCCACATCATGCCCGAAATCTTCAGGCAGGCGTCCATGGCGTTGGGCGCGGTGTCACGAATGCGATCGATGCGCCATTGCAGGCCTCGCATGCGGCGGCGCTGACGCTCCTCAGGCACCGACGCTATGAGTTCGGCGATGGCCCGGTCGCGCGCCGTTTCGAACGCGGCCGAGTCGGTGGCCGCCAGTTCACGCCAGTATTCGAAGTTGAATCGCTTCTTTTCTTCTTCAGTGGTCATGGCCGTTCACCGCCAGGGGCTGCGGTCATATTGCCCAGCGGACGATGTGTCTGGAAGCGAATGGTGTCGCGGAATGCGCACCCAATCACCGCTGCGCGCCCCGAATGCCTCGTCGATGACCACTGCGTCACATCAGGAAGGCAGGTCCAATTCCGCGATTACCGGCGCATGATCCGAAGGGCGCTCCCATTTGCGCGGCGCGACATCGACGAAGCAGTTCCGGCACCGCGACGTGCTGTCGCCGTCGGCCAGGATGAGATCGATACGCAGCCCGAGATTGCGGCGGTATGCGGCCGCCCGATAGTCCCACCAGGAATAGATGCCGGGACGCGAATCGACAGCCCGCAGGCAATCGCGAAGTCCCAGCGCCTCGAGTTCGCGAAAGCGCGCGCGTTCCGGCTCGCTCACGAGTACCTGTCCGGACCATGCCTGCGGGTCATGCACGTCGCGGTCCTCGGGCGCGATATTGAAATCTCCCAGTAGTATGAGCGGGTCCCCTGCCTGTAACAGTCCGCCCATGTAGTCGCGCAGCCTTGCCAGCCAATCGAGCTTGTACCGGTACTTGTCGGAATCCAGCGATGCCCCGTTCGGAACATAGACGTTCACCACCCGCAGCGGGCCATGCCGCGTCGCGAGCATACGGCGCTGCGGGTCCTCGTAGGCCGGCAATTCCCTGTCGATGATTTCCAACTGGCGGCGGCTGAGGGTGGCAACGCCGTTGTAGGTCTTCTGGCCGCTGAAGGCCGCCTCGTATCCGGCCGAGAGGATCTCCGCGACCGGGAAAACCGCGTCCTGGGTCTTGGTCTCCTGCAGGGCGACGATGTCCGGGCGTGCCGTCGCGAGCCATCGCAGCAAGTGCGGCAGCCTCGCCTTCAGGGAGTTCACGTTCCAGGTCGCAATCTTCACGATGAACAGGCGTGGCGCGCGGGCCCGGTGGTCGTCTAGATCCGAAATCCGCCCATCCTGCGGCGTTGACGCGTGTCCATCAACCAGATGCCCGCCATCAACCCGACCAGCAACGCGCCGAAAAGCACGCCTATGACTGCCGTGGCGGATATGTTCCACCGACCGACCAGGAAGCTCACGCCCGCGCTCGTATTCGCACGGGCCGCCGGCTGCGCCGGCGCCTGTGCGGTCTCCGCGGCGCCTATGGCCTTGATCTGTGCCTCTTCCAGCTCGCGCTTCAAGGCGGCGTTCTCCTGGGTCAGGTCGGCCAGCGCCTTGGCATCGGCCGGCGGTGTGCTCGGGACCGCCGCCAACTTGGACTGCAACTCGCCGGCGCGAGTATGTTCGGCCTCCAGCTGCCTGCGGGCGTCGTCGAGCTGCTGCGCGAGTTCGGCGACCTTGCCCGATTCGGACGGTTGCGCCGCGGCCCGGTCTTCTGCTGTCAGTTCCCCGATCCTGGCCTGCGCCGTTCTCAGATCCTCGGTCAGCTCGCGGTTCTGCGCTTCGAGGCTTTCCAACAGCATGGCAGCCGGCTGCTCCTTGGTCAGATAAACCGCGTCGACCCAGCCGGTCACGCCCTCGGGCCCCTTTATCTGTGCGAGATCGCCTTTCCGCCTGAGCACCTCGAGTGGGGTGCCGGTGGGAAGCGCCTTGATAATCGGGGATTCCAGCGATTCCTCCGAATGCACGCCGACCAGCAGTCTGTCGATGACATAGACCGTCTCCGCGCAGGCCGGCGCACAGGCGATCGCAAGACCGGCCGCGAGCGCTGCGGTTGAGTGCTTCCGTTCTCGGCGCATCGACAGACCCTCTCAACGTGGCAGTCAGGCTATGCCACTGTGGCGCAGCAGGGCGTCGACCTGCGGCGGGCGACCGCGGAACCGCATGAAAAGCTCCATGGCATCGAGGGAACCTCCCATTTCCAGTACATGATGCAGGAATTCGCGGCCGGTCTGCAGATCGAAAATGCCCCGCTCCTCGAACTTCGAATAGGCGTCCGCGGAAAGCACTTCGGCCCACTTGTAGCTGTAGTAGCCGGCCGCGTAGCCCCCTGCGAAAACGTGCGTGAAGCTGTTCTGAAACCGGTTGAAGGCTGGCGGTCGCAAGACAGCGACTTCACGGCGCACGTCCTCCATGATGGCCTCGATGGTGCGGCCGCGTGATGGCTGGTACTGCATGTGCAGGCGGAAGTCGAACAGCGCGAATTCCAACTGTCGCACCATCTGCATGCCCGACTGAAAATTGCGTGCGGCGCGCAGCCTCTCCAGCAGCGAGGAATCGAGCGGCGCGCCGGTCTGGAAATGGCCCGACAGCAGTTCGAGCGCGTCCCGCTCCCAACACCAGTTCTCCATGAACTGGCTGGGCAGTTCCACGGCGTCCCACGCCACGCCGTTGATACCTGCAACGCTTGGCCGATCGATGCAGGTCAGCATGTGGTGCAGGCCGTGGCCGAACTCGTGGAACAGCGTGAGCACCTCATCGTGCGTGAGCAGCGAGGGGCTATCCCCGATCGGCGGACTGAAATTTGCGTTCAGATAGGCCACGGGGATCTGCACGCTGCCATCCGCGCGCCTGCGCCGCGCCACGCAATCGTCCATCCATGCGCCGCCTCTCTTCAGCGGACGCGCGTAAAGGTCGAGGTAGAACATCCCACGCCCATTCCCGCTCTCGTCGATGATCCGGAAGAACCTGACGTCCGGATGCCAGGTTTCCGCGTCGGCCGGCTCCATGCGCATGCCATAGAGCCGTCGCGTGATGTCGAACAGGCCATCGAGTACCCGGTGAAGCGGAAAATATGGTCGCAAGTCCTCTTGCGAGATGCGGTAGCGCTCCTCGCGCAGCCGTTCACTATAGTAGGCAATGTCCCACGACTGCAGGTCGCGCGCCTGGTAGCGTGCGGACGCGAAGTCACGCAACTCCTGCAGTTCCTTCTGCGCGGCCGGCCTGGATCGCCGCGCGAGATCCTCGAGAAAGTCGATCACCTCCGCCGTCGATTTTGCCATCTTGGTCGCGAGTGAATACTCCGCGAAATTCCCGAAGCCGAGCAGCTCCGCGAGGGCGCGGCGCGACTGCAGGATTTCCTCCATGATCGCGCGGTTGTCGAATTTCCCGGCACCGGCCCCCAACTCCGAGGCCCGGGTCACGTAGGCCCGATAAACCTCCTCCCGCAACTCGCGATTGGCGCAATACGCCATGACGGGGCGGTAACAGGGCATGTCCAGCGTCAGCATCAGGCCGTCCATGCCCTCGCGCTGCGCCGTCTGCCGGGCCAGCGCGAGCGCTGCTGCCGGCAGGCCGTCCAAGTCCGCTGCGTCCGTGAGGTGCTTCTTCCACGCATGCGTGGCATCGAGCACATTTTCCTCGAACTTGGTCTGCAGGCGAGCCAGCGCCTGTTTCAGTTCCTTGAAGCGGGCACGGCCGTCCGGAGAAAGCTCGATGCCGGAGAGCCGGAAATCACGCAATGCGTTATCGATTATCCTGCGTTCCGCCGCGCCGAGCCGAGCATATTCCTCTCCATCTCGGACGCGCCGGTAGGTGTCGTACAACGGCTCGCATTGATATTTGTCCGTCGCGTAGGCGGTCAGCTTCGGCAGGCATTTGTTGTAGGCCGCGCGCAATTCCTCGGTGTCCGCCACGTTGTGGAGATGGCTGATCGGGGACCACGCCCGGTTCAGGCGATCATCGAGATCTTCGATGGGCGCGAGCGCATTGGCCCAGCCCGGCGCAGGGCCATTCAGGAGCGTCCCGATCTGCGCCTCGATCTCGCCGAGCAGATGATCGATCGCGGGCGCGGCGTGGGCCGGCTCGATCCGGGCGAAGCCCGGCAGCGGGCGGTCATCGAGCAACGGGTTGGTATCCATGGTGGCGGCTCGGTTCTTGCGCGGTATCCGCGGATCAGAGGTTCCCGGATCGGGAATTTAACATGACTGCACGTGGACACGAGGCTGGACCCGGCCTCGGCGGGCCGTTCTGGTGCATGGAGATCGCAATGTTTCCGGTCGAGCGCGCACGGCGTTCGGAGGTCGTGCGGGGCGTTGCGAAACCAGGCTCGGGCCCAGGGGTCAACCATGGGCCGCGATCACTTGCTATAGTGCGCATTCAAGAGCATCCATCCATGCAACGAGGGCTCCGATCATGAAGGGTGACAAGAAGATCATCGCGCACCTCAACAAGGCCTTGAAGAACGAGCTTACGTCCATCAACCAGTATTTCCTCCATGCGCGCATGTTCCGGAATTTCGGGCTTAAGAAACTGGACGAGTACGAGTACAAGGAATCCGTGGACGAGATGAAGCATGCCGACAGATTGATCGAGCGTATCCTGTTCCTCGAGGGACTCCCCAACCTTCAGGAGCTTGGCAAGCTGCGCATCGGCGAGAACACCCTGGAGATGCTGCAGGCCGATCTCACCTCGGAGATGGAGGCGATTCCAATGCTCAAGGAGGCCATAGCCGCTTGTGAAGATGCCGGTGATTATGTCAGCCGCGAGTTGTTCGAGGACATACTCGAGGATGAGGAGGGCCATATCGACTGGCTGGAGACGCAGCTGGATCTGATCGAGCGCGTTGGCCTGGAGAACTACCAACAGTCCATGATGTGACTGCGCGGCTCGCGGTCGGCGGGCGGTGAACGACTGGCCGGTGCCGTAGCATCGACCCGTCCCCATTTGACCCATGGTGCCTGGCGCTGGGCGCGGGGCACGCATAGGGTCAGTTGCGAATGTCTCTCATTTGTACTATCATTGATACCAGCTATCCCAACTTTACTGCACTCAGGGCCTTAAAGCGTGTACGTCTGCATCTGCAACGCAGTTACTGACCATGACATCCGCGACGCCGTCGAGGGTGGTGCGCGCGGCCTGGAGGACCTCCGCGACCGCCTCCGGGTCGCCACCTGCTGCGGCGCCTGCGAAGACACGGCGAACGCCTGCCTGTCCCAGCACGTCAGCCCCGGCGAGTCGTCCCACCTCCGGACTTTCGCGAAGGGCCGCGCCAGCACGCGGGTGGACTCCGTCGAGTCCTGCATCGCCTAACGCCCCCTAACGCCGTGGCGATCCAGAGCCGGAGCGACGCCCATCGGTGTCGCGTAGCGGCCCTGCCCGTTTTCAGCGTTTCCGGTTCGACCAGGCCCCGTTTTTCTTGACCTCGACTGCCGGGTTGGGCCGTGCGAGTTCCTCGGTGCACGCCACCAGCAGCAATTGACGGATGAGGGCCGGTAGCGTGCCCGCGCTGTCTGGCGCCCTGGTGAGCGTCCCGATACCGCACCCCCCGCCGGGGGGAGGCCATGCTCGTACGAGCCGCCATTGCATGCGCAGTTCTCCCGTCTCGAGCTCCGTCACCTCCAAGTGGGGAGCGCCATTGACCCAGCGCGCCTGGATGGAAAACCGCATCTGCAAATGTTCTCCCAGGATCCGGTCGGTTCGACTATCCGCAATGATAATCATTCGCATCAATGCCGGCAATGCCCCGGTGTCGGCGAGAGGGATCGTGACCCTGGCTTGCTGAGGCCCTCGTGCTGGCGGACGCCGCCCGCCCCGCGGGCCCGAACCCCGCCTCGGTCCGCGCGGGGCGCAATGCGGTGCTCTGGCATCCCTCAGGAGGCGTGTGCGGACGGCCGGTCTCCGCAGACCGGGCAGCCAGGGTCGCGCCGCAGATGTATGGCGTTCCACTCCATGCGCAGTCCGTCGAGGATCAGCAGCCGGCCGTCCAGCCCCGGCCCGACGCCTGCGAGGATTTTCATGGCCTCCATGGCCTGAACCGAGCCGATGATGCCGAGCAGGGGTGAGGCCACTCCGTTGGCGGCGCAGGTCTCCTGGCCGGTCGCGGCGTCGTCGTAGAGGCAGCGGTAACACCCGCCATCGCCCCTGTTCATGAAGACGGCAACCTGCGCGTCAAAGCGGATCGCGGCCGCCGATACCAGCGGCGTCCCGGTCTGCACGCAGGCGGCGTTGATCGCGAACCGCGTGGCGAAATTGTCGCTGCAGTCGACGACGACGTCCGCCGCGGCCGCCTGATCGATGAGCTCCCGTTCGTCGAGTGCCTTTTCCCAGGTCGTCAGTCGCACGTCCGGATTCATCGCCAGCAGCCGGTCGCGCGCACTCTGCACCTTCGGACGCTTGATATCCGAGGTGCCATGCACGATCTGCCGCTGCAGGTTCGAGAGCTCGACACGGTCGAAATCGACGAGAACCATCTCGCCAACCCCGGCGGCAGCGAGGTACATCGAGGCCGGCGAACCGAGGCCGCCGAGGCCGATCAACAGCACGCGCGAGGCGAGCAGCCGCTCCTGGCCGCCCACGCCGAATTCCTTCAGCATGATGTGACGGCTGTAACGGACAAGCTGATCGCGACTCAGTGCAGGCTTGCTGGCCGTCATGGCTGGCTCTCCGTGCGCGCCAGGTATCTGCGCCAATGATGCGCGTGTTCGTCGCTCCGCGCAGGTTCTCGAGCCGGCGCCCTGCCCCCGTAGAGTTCTCGCAGCGACGATTCCCATCCGACATCGGCGGCCAGCGCCTCCCGCGCAACGGCATCCATATAGACCATCCATCCATGGCGCAGCCGCGTGCGCCAGCCCCTGTCGGCATGAACGCCGCGAACGGCCAGCCACGCAAGCAGCGTGCTCATGCCGGTTCTCCGCACGTCGTATTGCAAATGGATACCGCAGCTTCCCGCGTTTTCGGCCGCCTCAACGCCGGGCACCTGGCGCAATCCCTGCAGCACCGAGCCCTCGGCGGGGGTGGCGGCCCTGAGCACCCGGCTACGCAGCGCGATCTCAACCATCGCTGCGCCCACGCCGCCCAAGGGTGGCCCGTTCCCTGCCGGCGAGATCGCGATAGGTGACTACGCCGCCATAGCCCGCAGCGATAAACAACCCGCGCACCGCGGCCCCCTGATCCTGCCCATGTTCGAGCGCCAGGCAGCCGCCGGGGGTCAGGTGGGAGTAACCGTTCCGGACGAGCAGTCCGATCGCCTCGAGCCCGGTGCGGCCGCCCACCAACGCCGATGGCGGTTCGAATCGCAGGTCGCCTTCCTCCAGTCGAGGATCGCCGGCCACCACATAGGGCGGATTCGAGACGATGACGTCGACGCTCCCCCCCGCCAGAGGCTCAAACCAGTCGCCCCTGCGAAATGTCACGTTGCGAACTCCCAGCCTTGCGGCATTGCGGACGGCGACGGCGAGCGCGGCCTCGCACCTGTCGGTGGCCACCACGGCCGCCGATGGCCGCTCGCTCGCTATCGCGATGGCGATCGCCCCGCTGCCGGTGCCGAGGTCCGCGACGCGGGTCGACGCGCCAAACGGCATCAATTCCAGCACGCGCTCGACGAGCAGTTCCGTCTCCGGCCTTGGGATCAAGGTGGCAGGCGTGACCTCCAGGCCGAGCGACCAGAACTCCCGGCGCCCCAGGAGGTAGGCCACCGGAACCCCGCGCGCCCGCTCAGCTACCCAACGCAGGAAGACGTCCGCGACCGCGGCTCCCGGGGCTTCGTCGCGATCCCGAAACAGGGCCGCCCGCGAGCACCGGCGAGCCCCGGCCAACAGCACCTCCGCATCGAGGCGCGGCGAATCACCGCCCTGCAACCCTGCCTCTCCCCGCCGCAGCAGCTCGCCGACCGTCGGTTCAGCCGCTGTCCCAACGGCGGCGCTCACGGCTCCATCCCCATGGCCGCCAGCTGATCGGCCTGGTGCTCGGCGATGAGTGGCTCGATGATGGTGTCGAGATCGCCTTCCAGCACGTCGGTCAGTCGGTAGACCGTCAAATTGATACGGTGATCGGTGATGCGGCCCTGTGGGAAATTATATGTGCGAATGCGCTCCGAGCGGTCGCCGCTACCGACCAGATTACGTCGCGTCTCCGCCTGCTCCGCCTGCCGCTTCTCCCGCTGCGCCGCCAGCAGTCGTGCCTTCAGGAGGCTCATGGCCCTGGCGCGATTCTTGTGCTGCGATCGTTCCTCCTGGCACTCCACGACCACGCCGGTCGGCAGATGGGTAATGCGTATCGCCGAGTCGGTCTTGTTCACGTGCTGGCCGCCGGCGCCCGAGGACCTGTAAGTATCCACTTTCAGGTCGGCGGGGTTGATCTCGATCTCGCCGACCTCGTCGACCTCCGGCAGGATCGCCACCGTGCACGCGGAGGTATGTATTCGGCCCTGGGCCTCGGTCTGCGGGATCCGTTGGACGCGATGCGTTCCGGACTCGAATTTCAGCCGGGAATAGGCCCCGTGCCCGACGATCCGGGCGATAATCTCCCTGTAACCGCCCAGCCCGCTTTCGCTGCTGCTGACGATCTCGACCTGCCAGCCGCGGGCCTCCGCGTAGCGCGAATACATCCGGAACAGATCCGCGCCGAAAAGCGCGGCCTCATCGCCGCCGGTACCGGCCCGCACCTCGAGAAAGATATTGCTGCTGTCCGCAGGATCCTTCGGCAACAGCAGCTTCTGCATGTACGCGGCCAGGCGCCCGTTTTCCTCCCTCGCCCGTGCCATCTCCTCCCCGGCCAGTGCCTGCATCTCCTCGTCGCTCTCCCGCATCATGGCCCGCGACTCGGCGATCGCCGCTTCGTTGCGGCGAAATCGCGAGAAGCAGTCGACCACCGGGGTCAACTCGGCGTATTCGCGCGACAGCGAACGGAAGCGGTTCTGATCCCCGATGATCTGAGGATCGGCGAGCAACGCGCCGAGTTCCTCCTGCCGTTCGGCAAGTGCCTGCAGTTTGTTCAGCAAAGAGACCTTCATGTTCAAAATGTCGGAGCCCGGCGGCCAGGCGTGCAATTGTACCGCGCCGGCACCCTCTCCCGATTCCCCGGGTGCCACAGGGCGGGCCTCGGGGCAAAAGCCTCGCGGCCGTCAGCCGCCGGGCTTCAGTTCGAACAGTTCGGCTGCCGTTGCGACGATGTCGTCGCGACCTTCGGTCGCCGCGGCCTTTATTCTCACCGTCGGCGCGTGTATCAGCTTGTTGGTGAGGGTATTGGCGAGGAACTGCAGCGCTTCCTGCGGCGGCATCCCGCATTCCAGTTGTTTCAGCGCACGCTGCAGCACCTCGTCGCGGGCTGCTTCGGCGTGGCCGCGCAGCGTGCGCAGCATGTCCACGGCATCGCCTTGTTGCATCCACTCGAGGAACTGCAGTGCCGCCGTGTCGATCATCTCCTCGGCCTGCGAGGCCGCCGCCTCGCGCGACCGCAGATTTTCCTCGATGACGGCCTGCAGGTCGTCGATCGTGTAAAGGTATACGTCCTCCAGTTCGCCGACGGCCGGATCGATGTCACGCGGCACGGCGATGTCGACGAGAAACATCGGCTTACGCCGGCGAGCCTGCAAGGCCCGCGCGACCGTGGCGGCCATGAGTATCGGCGTGCGGGAGGCCGTGGAGGAGATGACGATGTCCGCGTCGGCCAGATGCGCCGGCAGGTCATGAAGGGGCAATGCGTAGCCACCGAAGCGCGAGGCAATGGTTTGCGCGCGCTCCACAGAGCGATTCGCGACCAGAAGGTTTCTCAGGCGATTCGCGTACAGGTGATTGGCGGCGAGCTCGATCATGTCGCCGGCGCCGATGAGCATCGCGGTCGTGCCGGCCAGATCGCCGTGTATCTGCTGCGCCAGCCGCACTGCGGCGAACGCGATGGACACCGGGCTGGAGCCGATGGCCGTGTCCGTACGCACCTTCTTGGCGATGTGGAAGCTGTGCTGAAAAAGCCGGTTGAGCAGTCGCCCGATGCTGCCGTGGTCGATGGCCGCCTGGTAGGCCTCCTTGAGCTGGCCGAGGATCTGCGGTTCGCCCAGGACCATGGAGTCCAGGCCCGAGGCAACCCGCAGCAGATGGCGTACGGTTTCGGGTTGATCGTGGCAATAGAGGTAGGGCCGCAGGTCGGTGTCGCCGAGGCCAGGCTGCGTGGCGAGCCAGGCGATGACCCCTTCCCGGGCATCATTCTCCGTGTGGCAGTAGACCTCGGTGCGGTTGCACGTGGACAGGATGGCCGCCTCGAGCACTCCCGCGCAGCCGCGTAGCGTTTCGAGTGCCTGGGGCAACTGCTCCGGACTGAATGCCACCCGCTCGCGCACGGCGACGGGTGCATGTTTGTGGTTGACGCCAATAACGGTCAGCGGCATGAGCGCGTGTTGCTATTGCGAGGAGCAGTGTTTACGACCGGGCGTTGCATGTCCACGAACGTTCGCATTCTCCGCGATGCGCCGCGGCCAGCACAAGCGAGCGCATCGGCCGGCATCCGGGCGGGAACGCCTGCCGGTGCCGGGCAGCGATCCCGGTACCGGACGGGCTGCACGCCTGCTGCGGCGACCGCGCCGCACTATGCTGACCACGCCTGCATAAGTGCGTTATAGTTGAACCATTCCCGCGTTGACACCGTCTCTTGCGCAAACCAAACCGTTCCCGCCGCCAGGGCGGCCCCCCGTAAATGGCCGAAACATCCGTTCATCTTCCCCGTCGGCAGGGCCGCCGCGCCGCGGCCATGGCGGCGCTGCTGCCAACCCTGATGCTTTACGGATGCGCCGCGCCGCGCCCTGTCGGCCCCGGCGCGGCCGGGGGTCCCGCGCCTTCCGGCGCCGCGAAGGCGCCTGTCCCGACATATGGCGAGGACCTGAGCGTTTCACGGGATGGCATGAGTGCCGATGCGTTGTACACGCTGCTGGTCGCCGAGCTTGCCGGTCAGCGCGGCGAGATCGACATAGCGCTGGACAATTACATGAGGCTGATGCGCGCAATCCCCGATCCGCAGATCGCCGAACGTGCCGCGCGGGTGGCAGCCTTCGCGCAGCGCGAACCGGAGACGATGGAGGCCGTCGAGCGCTGGGTTCAGTTGCAGCCGAAGGATCTCGAGGCACGCCAGATGCTGGCCGGCGAGTTGCTCAGGACTGGCCGGCGCGACGAGGCCCTGGTTCAACTCGATTACATCCTTAACTCCGCTGCCGGCGAGCCCGCCGAGCGCATGTGGGCCGTGGCCAATCTCCTCAGCCGGGAACAGGACAAGAAGGCGGCGGTCGAGGTGATGGAGAAGCTCATCGATCAGCATGGGCGCACGCCCGAGTCGCTGTTCGCGTACGCCTTGCTCGCCATCCGTGCCGAGCAGATGGACAAGGCGCGCAAGGCGATGGATCAGGTGGCGGAGCTGAAGCCGACGAACGAGGGTGTGGCGATAGCCTATATCGGCGTGCTGCAAAAGCAGGGCGAGACCAAGGCGGCCATCGCGTGGCTGGAGTCCGTGCTCAGGAAGCATCCCGAGCAGCAGAACATGCGGCTCATCTATGCGCGTCTGCTGGCGGACGACAAGCAATACGACAGCGCGTACAAGGAGTTCAAGGCGCTGGAGAGGCAACAGCCTGCGAACGCCGACGTCAAATATGCCCTTGGACTGCTGGAGCTGCAGCGGCAGAACAGCCGCAAGGCGCGACCCTATTTCGAAGAGTTGGTGAAAATGGGCGAGCACGCCGACGAGGGGCGCTTTTACCTCGGCCAGATCGCCGAATCGGAGAAGGACGACGCGCTGGCGCGCAAATGGTTCGAGGCGGTGAAAGAGGGCGAGCTGCGGCTGGAGTCGCGCCTGCGGGTCGCACTGATCATGGCGAGGCAGGGCAGGACCGGGGAGGCACAGACGTATCTGCAGGGCATCGCACCGGAATCCGAGGCCGAGCGCATCCGCCTGATTCGCGCCGAGGGCGAGATCCTCGCCGATGCAGGGGAATTGCAGGCGGCCATGGATGTCTACGACCGGGCGTTGAAGGACACCTACGACTCGGAGCTTCTTTATACCCGCGCCATGCTGGCGGAGAAAATGAACAGGCTGGACATACTGGAGCGCGACCTGCGTCAGCTGCTGGAGCGCGACCCCGACAACTCCCAGGCACTGAATGCGCTCGGTTACACGCTTGCGGATCGCACTACCCGGTACGACGAGGCCTATGCCCTCATCAGGCGCGCGCTCGAACTCGCGCCCAACGACTTCTACATACTCGACAGCATGGGCTGGGTGCTCTTCAAGCAAGGCAAACTCGACGAGGCCATGAACTATCTCGAGCAGGCGCGCGCGCAGCGCGATGACCCGGAGGTCGTGGCGCACATGATCGAGGTGCTGGTGGCCAAGGGCGAGCGGAGCCAGGCGAGGAAGCTCCTGGCGGAGGCGCAGAAGAACCACCCGGACGATGGGCGCCTGAAGAAGGTCAAGGAGAAGTTCGGCCTGTGAGAGCCTCGCTGCCGCGGGCTGCCGGCCCGAGCATCGTACGGGTTGCACTGCTGGCGGTGACGCTGGCGATCGGCGCCTGTGCCACCGCGCCGAGTGCGCCGCCGCGCGGAGAGGCGGGTAGCGCGCCGGGCCGGTGGCTGGATCGGCAACAGCGGCTCGCGGCGCTGGTGCATTGGTCGCTTCAGGGGCGGGTCGGGATCGAGACCGGCAAGGACAGCGGCAATGCGAGCATGCGCTGGGAGCAGAATGGAGAGGACTACGCGATACGCATCTCCGCCCCGATGTCCCAGGGCACCTTCGAATTGAAGGGGAGTGCACAGGGAGTGACACTGCGCGGGCCCGACAACCGGCAGGTCTCCGCCCCGGATCCCCAGGCGCTGATGCAGGAGCAGCTGGGCTGGAGCCTGCCGGTGGCGGGCCTGAAATACTGGATCCGCGGAATACCCATGCCCAACCGGCCCGTGACAGCGGTGCACCTGGACGATGCCGGGCGCCTGACCGACCTGGAACAGGACGGCTGGCGCGTCAGCGTGCAGCGGTACCAGACGGTGGGCGAGGAGGAACTGCCGGACAAGATCTTCATGGAAAACGCACCCCTGAAGATGCGCGTGGTCATCGGCGAATGGCAGCTGCCCTAGAGAAGACGCTGCGCTGGCCGGCCCCGGCCAAGATCAACCTCTTCCTGCACGTCACCGGCCGCCGCCCCGACGGCTATCACACCCTGCAGACGGTCTTTCAGTTCCTCGACCTGTGCGACTGGCTGGATTTCGAGCGGCGCGAGGATGGCAGGATCGTGCGCACCACGGCGGTGGACGGCATTCCCCCCGAGCAGGACCTGATCGTGCGGGCTGCGCGCGCCCTGCAGGCGCAAAGCGGTGCAAAGTGCGGGGCCTCACTGAACATCGACAAGCACCTGCCGGTCGGGGGCGGCATAGGCGGCGGCAGTTCGGATGCCGCGACGACCCTGGTGGCGCTCAACATCCTCTGGGGCCTGGGCCTGTCTTCGCAGGATTTGGCGAGGATCGGCCTGCACCTGGGGGCCGATGTGCCCGTTTTCATCGCCGGCGAGGCCTCCTTCGCCGAGGGAGTGGGTGAGGTCCTGACCGCAGTGGCGCCGGCCGAGCCGTGGTATGTACTGCTGAAGCCGGATTGCGCCGTTCCCACGGCGGCCGTGTTCGCGGACCCGGATTTGACACGTGATACACCGCCCATCACAATTCGCGACTTTCTCCAGGGGGCGGGGCGGAACGACTGCGAGCCGGTGGTGCGGCGCCGCTTCCCGGCGGTGAACGCAGCGCTGGACTGGTTGTCGGCGCGGGCGCCATCGCGGCTGACCGGAACCGGGGCCTGCGTATACGCGATCTGCGCCGGCGAGGCCCAGGCCACATCCATCGTCGCCGAGGTGCCGTCCCCCTGGCAGGCCTACGCGGTGCGCGGGCTGAATCGATCACCGCTCCTGGATCGCCTGGCACGGGCGCGCGGCGCAGGCGGGGCGAGCGCGAAGTTCGCGCGGGACGAGTCGATCGACTAGCAGGGGGGGTGCCGACCGCGGCCGACACGATTTCTTGGGGCGTCGCCAAGTGGTAAGGCACCGGATTTTGATTCCGGCATTCCCAGGTTCGAATCCTGGCGCCCCAGCCAACAGGCAGTGCGGACCGTGCCGCCACGGCACGGGCCCCAACGTTACCAATTACTGGAGTGCAGCTGCGTGGCGCTCGATCAGTTTACGCTGTTCACCGGCAACGCCAATCGCCGCCTGGCAGAGGCGGTGGCCGGGCATCTGTACCTGCCGCTCGGCAAGGCCGCCGTCGACCGCTTCAGCGACGGCGAGATTCAGGTGGAGATCATCGAGAACGTGCGCGGTCGGGACGTCTACATCATGCAGCCGACCTGCGCGCCGACGAACGACAACCTGATGGAGCTGCTGGTGATGACCGACGCCATCCGCCGCGCCTCGGCGGCCCGGGTGACCGCCGTGATCCCCTACATGGGATATGCGCGCCAGGACCGTCGGCCGCGATCGGCGCGCGTGCCGATCTCCGCGCGCCTGGTGGCGAACATGATCCAGGCCGCCGGAGTGAGCCGGGTGCTGACCGTCGACGTGCACGCCGACCAGGTACAGGGATTCTTTGACATACCGGTCGACAATATTTATGCCTCGCCGGTGCTGCTCGGCGACGTGTGGAAGAAGGTCAGCCGCTCGGATCTGATGGTGGTCTCACCCGACGTGGGTGGCGTGGTTCGCGCGCGTGCCCTGGCCAAGCGGCTGGACGACGCCGATCTGGCGATCATAGACAAACGTCGCCCGCGCGCCAACGTCGCCGAGATCATGAACATCATCGGCGACGTGAAGGATCGCAGCTGCGTCATAGTCGACGACATCGTCGACACCGCCGGCACACTGTGCCAGGCGGCTGCGGCGCTGAAACGAAGCGGCGCCCGGCGGGTGTCGGCCTATTGCACCCACGCGGTGCTCTCGGGCAAGGCGAGCGCGAATATCGAGGACTCCGAGCTCGACGAACTGGTGGTGACCGACACCATCCCGCTGAAGCCGGACGCCGAGAGGTGCGCGCGCATCCGGCAGGTGAGCGTGGCTGGACTTCTTGCCGAGAGCCTGCGCCGCATCGCCAGCGGCGAATCGTTGAGCACGCTGTTCATGGATTAGTGGTAGCTGGTCCGGTCGCGCGCGGCCGGGCCGCTTTCGGAGCGATCGCCTGGTCGCGGGCGGTCGCGAATTCAATCGCGTAAGCACAGGAGAAGATGTCATGCAGCAGTTTGAAATCATCGCCGAGAAGCGCGCTGATCAGGGCAAGGGTGCGAGCCGCCGCCTGCGTCGCGCCGGCAAGGCCCCGGGCATACTTTATGGAGGCGGCGGGGAACCGCAGTCCATCGCGGTCAGCAACAACCAGATGATGTTGCACCTCGCCCACGAGGCGTTTTATTCCCGCATCCTGACGCTGAAACTGGATGGCGCCGCCGAGAGGGTGGTTCTGAAGGATCTGCAGCGTCACCCGTTCAAGCCCATGGTGCTGCACGTGGACCTGATGCGCGTGGACGAGAGGAAAAAACTCACGATGCGCGTGCCCCTGCACTTCCTCAACGGGTCGACCTGCGCGGGCGTGAAGACCGGCGGCGGGGTCATCAGTCACCTGATGACGGATATCGAGATCTCATGTTTGCCCAAGGACCTCCCGGAGTTCATCGCGGTGGACCTCGGTGCCATGAACGTCGGCGATACCCTGCACATCTCGGATCTGAGACTTCCCGATGGCGTGGAGCCCGTCGGAGACGCCGAGCAGGGCGTGGTCTCCTGCCACCTGCCCAAGGTGGTCGTGGAGGAGGCGCCCGTGGAGGCCGAGGCCGGCGCTGCCGTCGCCACCGCGCCGGCCGGGGCTCCGGCCGCCACAGCGGCCGCTGCCGCTCCCGCGGCGAAGGCCGAAGCCAAGAAGTAGTCGTCGATCAGCGGGCCCGGCGGATTGGCCGCGTCGATCGCAGCTGTCGTGGGCCTGGGCAATCCGGGCACGGATCACGCGCGTACGCGGCACAACGCCGGTTTTTGGCTGGTCGATCGTCTGGCTGCAGGGCGGGGCGGAAGCTTCCGTCGGGAATCGAAGTTTCATGGCGAGATCTGCCGGGTGAGCATCGAGGACAACGAGCTGTGGCTGCTCAAGCCCGCCACATACATGAACCTGAGCGGCGACGCCGTCGCCGCCTTCACGCGCTTCTACCGCCTCGCGGCGGAGCAGATCATCGTTGCACATGACGAGCTCGATCTGCCGCCGGGCATCACGCGCCTGAAGAAGGACGGCGGTGCGGGCGGGCACAACGGTCTCGGCGATATCATCGAGAAGCTGGCGAGCCGCGAATTCTTCCGCTTCCGGATAGGGATAGGCCATCCTGGCTCCCGGGAACTGGTGACGCCCTTCGTCCTCGGACGGCCTCCTGCGAGCGAGGAGGACGAGATCCTCGCCTCCATCGATGAGGCATTGGCGGTGCTGCCGCTCGTGCTCGGCGGGCAGATCAACAAGGCGATGACGCATCTCAATCGCCGGTCGCCGGCTGCCAGCAGCAGCACCACCACCACACGGTAGCCCGGACGCTGACGCGTCGGGATTGGCTCCGCGGAGATCAAATGGGATTCAGATGCGGTATCGTCGGGCTGCCGAACGTTGGCAAGTCCTCGCTGTTCAACGCCCTGACCAGCGCCGGCATCGCAGCCGAGAATTATCCCTTCTGCACCATCGATCCGAACGTCGGCGTTGTAGCCATGCCGGATCCCAGGCTCGATCGCATCGCCGCGATCACCAAGCCGCAGAAGATCGTGCAGACCTACATGGAGTTCGTCGATATCGCCGGGCTGGTGGCCGGCGCGTCCAAGGGAGAGGGTCTCGGCAACCAGTTTCTCTCGCATATCCGCGAAACCCAGGCCATCGCGCACGTGGTCAGGTGCTTCGAGAACGAGAATGTCATACACGTCGCGGGGCGCGTCGATCCCCTCTCCGACATCGAAACCGTAAACATCGAGCTGGCGCTGGCGGACCTGGAGGTCATGACGCGCGCGGCGGACCGGCTCGGGAAGCAGGCGAAGGCGGGAGCCGACAAGGAGCTGCTGGCGAAAAGACAGGTCCTCGAGCGCCTGGTCGGGCATCTGAACGAGGGGCGGGCGGCACGCACCCTGGAGCTTCCCGGTGAGGACAAGGCGCGGCTGAAGGAATTCAACCTGCTGAGCATGAAGCCGGTCCTGTACGTGGCCAACCTCGATGAGAGCGGAGTGAAGGGCGGCAACCCCCATCTGCGCAAGGTCGAGCAGCTTGCCGCCGCGGAGGGGGCGGCGTGCGTGCCCATCTGTGCAGCCATCGAAGCCGAGCTCTCGCAGCTCAGCGAGCCGGACCGCCGTGAATTCCTGATCGAGCTCGGACTGGACGAGCCGGGTCTCAATCGCCTCATCCGCGCGGGATATGAGCTGCTCGGCCTGCAGACGTTCTTTACGACCGGCCCGAAGGAGACGCGTGCCTGGACAATCCCGGTCGGGGCCACGGCGCCACAGGCTGCAGGCGTCATCCACACCGATTTCGAGCATGGGTTCATCCGCGCCGAGGTCGTCGCCTACCAGGATTTCATCGACTGTGGCGGTGAACAGATCGCGAAAGAAAAGGGAAAATGGCGGCTGGAAGGCAAGGACTACGTCATGCAGGACGGCGATATCGTCCACTTCAGGTTCAACGTCTGACGCGGCGCGTCCGCAGGTGTCGGCTGCGTGCACCGCGGCACGCGGCATGAGAGCCGGAGGCGATTCGCGTGATTGCGAGCGGATGGTTCATTCCAGCGACAGGATGAAATCCCATTCCGGCTTGGTCACCGGCATGACGGACAGCCGGTTGCCGCGCTGAAGCAGCGCCAAATCGCGCAGCGGCTCGTGCGTGCGCATCTCCTGCAGTCCGATGACGCGCCCGAGCCTGCGATTCAGCTTCACGTCCACGCAGAACCAGCGCGGAGCATGCCGGTCGCTGCGGGGGTCGAAGTATCTGCTCGCGGGGTCGAACTGCGAAGGATCGGCGTAGCCGCCCCGGGTCACCTCCATGACCCCGACCACCCCCGGCAGTTGGCAGCTCGAATGGTAAAGGTAGGCGAGATCGCCCACCTGGATTTCGTCGCGCAGCAGGTTGCGGGCCTGATAGTTGCGGATCCCCTCCCAGACCGTGGTCTTCCCGGGGCTCGCAGCGAGGTCATCGATGCTGAAGGCCGACGGCTCGGATTTCATCAGCCAGTGGTTCATCGGTATGCGCCAGGGGGTATCTCTGCGTGTCCGGGCGCCGGGCAACTCGGTCGGCGGACCGGTCCGCAGGGGCGCGCCAGGCGGAAAAAAGATGGATCTCCGGGATGCCGTTGCCGACCATCGACTTGAACCGCAGGTTCAAGATTGGAGTCGTTCCGGGCGAATCAGGCTTTCCGCTCGTGACGGCATAGCTCAACATCGCCGTTTTTCGGTCGACTCCAGGCAGGTGTAACGTATAGGCTCAAGAATACCCGGCCTGCTGACGCACACCCCAGAGAATTCTCTTACTGACTCCGCGCCGCAGTTGGGCGTCGCGCGGCCGTCCAATATCGATCACCGACCTTCAGCCCGATGAGGCGTCGGTGAGCTCCAGTTGTTCCTCCCGGCTGAGCGCGCCGGCGATCTTGCTCTGAATCCGCTTCAGGCTGGCGCCGATGTTGAGAGTATAGCCCTCGTTCTGGTTGCGGTAGTCCTGATACTCGTGCGCGATATTCAGGGCCGCCATCACGGCGATTCGTTCCGCACCGATGATCTTTCCGGAGTCGCGCAACTGCTTCATGCGCTTGTTGAGGAACTCCGCCGCCTGGAAAAGCGACTCGCGCTCGTTCTCGGCGCAGGCGACGAGATATTCCTTGTCGAGTATGGTCACGGGTACGGGCTTTGGTGCGTCACTCATTGGCGAGTTTCCATGGCCTTGAGGCGGGCGATCATCGATTCCACCCGCGTGCGGGCCATCTCGGTCTTCTCGATCAGCAGCGAACGCTCCGCCGACAGGGTGGCCTGCTGCGACTTCAGCGCGCGATTCTCGTTCGAAAGCTTGTCGATCGTGCGAATGAGCTCGTCGACACGCGCTTCGAGCGCCGCCAGATCCAGCGATTCAGTCTCCTGCTCGTTCATCTGCGTGGTGCACGTAGGGTGCGGACCGGAACGCCGGGTCCTCGCCCGGTTTCGGCCAATATAGAGCGGCCATAGGAGGGGGTCAACAGCGCCGATCGGGCACTCGCAGTTGTGATAAATTGTCGATGAAAATTATGAGCGTCCGTACCTTGCATTTTTCCGGACTCTGGTCCAACCCGTACACGTCGAGACAATTGCCAGCATGCTGAAGCAGGAGTTTGCGCGCCGCCGCAAGCAGCTCATGGAGACCATGGGCAGTCGCGCTATCGCCATCATCCCGACAGCGCAGGTACGGATCCGCAATCGGGACGTCGAGTTCCCATTCCGAGCGGACAGCGATTTTTTTTACCTGACCGGCTATGCCGAGCCCGAAGCGGTGGCCGTTCTCGTGCCGAATCGCCCGCAGGGGGAGTACCTGCTTTTCTGTCGCGAGCGGGACCCGGAGCGGGAGGCGTGGGACGGATTGCGCGCCGGTCTCGAGGGCGCCACGGAGCTGTATGGCGCCGACGACGCATTCCCGTTCTCGGACATGGACGACATACTGCCGGGGCTGCTCGAGAACAAGGCGCGGGTCTACTACACGATGGGGCATGACGCCGATTTCGACCACCGGGTGGTCGCCTGGGTGACCCAGGTCCGTGGCCGTGGCCGCGCGGGCGTACGGGCGCCGGAGGAGTTCATCGCGCTTGGACACGTCCTGCACGACATGCGCCTGTTCAAGAGCAAGGCGGAAATAACCGCGATGCGTCAGGCCGCCCAGATCACGGTGGAGGGGCATCGGCGCGCGATGCGTGTGTGCCGCCCGGGCATGCACGAATACCAGATCGAGGCAGAACTGCAGCACGCGTTCATGTTCGGCGGTGCGCGCGCGACCGCCTATCCTCCGATCGTCGGCAGCGGTGGCAATGGCTGCATCCTGCACTACCGCGAGAATTCCGCGCTGCTCAAGGACGGCGATCTGCTGTTGATCGACGCCGGCGCGGAGTACGAATGCTACGCGGCGGACGTGACCCGTACGTTCCCGGTGGGCGGCCGGTTCTCCGCGGCACAGCGAGAGGCCTACGAGCTGGTGCTCGAGGCGCAGCTCGCCGCTATCGAAAAGGTGAAGCCCGGCAACCACTGGAATGAGCCGCACGAGGCGGCTATCCGCGTCATCACCAAGGGGCTCCTGGAACTCGGGATCCTCAAGGGCAAGCTTCCGGCCCTGATCAAGGCAGAGGCGTACCGTCCGTACTACATGCACCGGACCGGACACTGGCTCGGCATGGACGTTCACGACGTAGGCGACTACAAGGTCGGGGGCGAGTGGCGCGTCCTGGAACCGGGCATGACCCTGACGGTCGAGCCCGGCCTGTACTTCAGGGCCGGCACCCGCGGCCTGGCCAAGCGCTGGTGGAACATCGGCATACGCATCGAGGACGACGTGCTGGTGACTCGCAATGGCAACGAGGTGCTGACCGTCGAGGCGCCCAAGACCGTCGAACAGATAGAGTCGCTGATGTCGCTGGCACACGCCGCCTGACCCGGCAATGAACCGGTACGACGTCGTCATCGTTGGGGGCGGCCTGGTGGGGGTCACGCTCGCGTGCGCGCTGCGCGATGCGCCGCTGTCGGTGGCGCTCCTCGAGGCCGTGCCGTTCGACGTCGATACGCCGCCAAGCTTCGATGACCGCGCGCTGGCCCTGTCGCCGGCGACGCAACGGGTGCTGAGCGGCATAGGTATATGGCCGAGCCTCGCGCCCGATGCCACGCCCGTGCGGGCCATACACATCTCCGAGCGGGGTCGATTCGGCGCGGTGCGGCTTTACGCGGAGGAATTCGATCTCGAGGCGCTCGCGCACGTGAGTCTTGCGCGAGACCTCGGCTCCAGCCTGTTGCGGTGTATGCAGCAGCGGCCAAACTGCGAGCTGCACTGTCCAGCGCGCGTGGTGGGCGTACGCCACGATCGCGCCGCAATCGGAGTGACGGTGCAGCGGGGCGAGGAGCGCTATTCGCTGGAAGCGCGCCTCCTGATCGTGGCCGATGGCGCGCAGTCGCCCACACGCGGCCTGCTGAATATCAAGGTTCGGCAGCGTGACTACGGCCAGGCCGCGATCATCGCCAATCTGCGAACCGACCGCCCGCACGACAACGTGGCCTACGAGAGATTCACGCCCGACGGCCCCGCCGCGGTGCTGCCGCAGCAGGCCGGGCGTTGCGGCCTGGTCTACGTGGCTCCGACCGCGGCGGCAACCGCGGCCGCATCCCTTCCGGATGGCGCCTTCCTGGCGCAGGCGCAGGATCGGCTCGGCCGGCGGCTCGGGGAACTCTCGGGACTCGGCCGGCGCAGCATGTATCCGTTGCGCCTCGCCGTCGCCGACCGGGTTTCCGGCGATCGCCACATCGTCGTCGGCAATGCGGCTCACGGCGTGCATCCGAACGGAGCGCAGGGATTCAATCTCGGCGTGCGCGACGCCGCGGTGGCCGCGGAATGCATCATCGACGCGATGCGGGCGGGACGGGACATCGGCGAGGGTTCGGTGACGGATTGCTATGCCGAGCGCTGCCGCGCGGATCATCGACGCACGGTCCGGTTCACCGATGGACTCGTGCGGCTGTTCTGCAACGAGTCGTGGCCGCACGCCGTTGCCAGGCAGGCCGTAATGCTGGGGGTGGAACTGGTGCCGCCGCTGAAGCGGCGGCTGGTGGTGCAGGGCAGCGGCCTGCGTGGGGTGCGGTCGCGGCTGTTGCAGGGGCGCCCCCTGTGATCAAGCCGCGCCGTACGGAATCCCCTGAATTCGACGTTGCCGTCGTCGGCGGCGGCGTAGTCGGTCTGGCGGCCGCCGCCCTGCTCGGAGGTCGGGCCTTGCGCGTGGCGGCGGTGGAGGCGAGTGCCGCCGCGCCGGCACCCGAGCCCGCAGACCATGATCTGCGCGTGTTCGCCGTCACGCGCGCCTCGGCGTGCATCCTCGCCCACGCCGGCGCCTGGCAGGCGGTCGAGCGCCGCCGCCGCGGCTGTTTCCGGCGCATGGAGGTCTGGGATGCCCATAGCCGCGGCCGGATAAGTTTCGACAGCGCGGCGCTGGCCGAACCGACCCTCGGATATATCGTCGAGCAGCGGGTACTGTGCGACGCGCTCGGTGAGCGGCTGCGGCAGCTGCCGAACGTGACCGTCATGCGGCCGGCCTCGCTGCAGTCCTGGGAGAGCATGGCCGATCGCCTCGAGGTCACGCTCGCGGAAGGCAGGCCGTTCTCGGCGCGGCTGCTGGTCGGCGCCGACGGCGCGACCTCCCGCGTTCGTGCCCTGGCGGGGATACGCTACGAACGTCGCGGCTACAATCAGGAAGCCGTCGTCTGCAACGTGCGCACGGAGCGACCGCATGACGACACCGCGCGTCAGCGCTTCCTGCCGGAGGGCCCGTTGGCCTTTCTGCCGCTGGATGACGCCCACAAGTCCTCCATCGTGTGGTCGACGACCCCGGCACACGCGCGGCACCTGCTGGCACTCGCCGCCGAGGATTTCGGCAGCGAGCTTGCAACCGCCTTCGAGCACCGGCTCGGCCGCGTGCTGGAGGTGGGCGCGCGCGCCGCATTCGAGCTCGCCAAGGCGCGCGCCGAGCGGTACGTATTGCCGCGAATCGCGCTCGCCGGCGACGCCGCGCACTCGATACATCCGCTCGCCGGGCAGGGCGCCAACCTCGGACTCCTCGATGCGGCGGCGCTGGCCGAGGTCGTCGGGGAGGCTGCGGCGGCGGACATGGACATCGGAGCGATCCGCACGCTGCGCCGTTATGAACGCTGGCGCTCGGGCGAGAATCGGGTCATGCAGGCGACGATGGACGGTTTCAAGCACCTGTTCGGAAGCGAGCTGGACGCGGTCCGTTGGCTGCGCGGGGCCGGGCTGTCGCTCACCGATCGCTGCGATCCCGCCAAGGAGCTGATCATGCGCCTGGCAATGGGACTGAGCGGCGACTTGCCGGCGGCCGCCCGCATGCGCAGCATCGGCTGAGCCCCTCGTGGGCAGCATCCGGAGCCCGGAGAGAGATGACCGAGACCCCCGCCGCGCTGTTCGAATCCTCGTTGACCTCCTTGCCGCTTCTCTACCGTGGCAAGGTCCGAGACATCTACGCGGTCGGCGACGATCAGCTCCTCATCATTGCCACCGACAGGCTGTCCGCCTTCGACGTCGTCCTGCCGGATCCGATCCCGGGCAAGGGGGCGGTGCTCACCGCCGTGTCGAATTTCTGGTTCGGGCGCATGCGGCACATCATCCCGAACCATCTGGTGGATCGCCCCCTGGAGGAGGTGCTGCCCGAGGCTGGCGAACGCGCGCAGGTCGCGGGACGAGCGGTCATCGCCCGCCGACTGAAGGCCTTGCCGGTCGAGGCGGTGGTGCGCGGGTATCTGATCGGATCGGGATGGAAGGATTACCAGCGCTCCGGCGCGGTCTGCGGGATCGCCCTGCCGAAGGGCCTGCGGCAGGCCGAACAGCTCCGGCGACCCATCTTCACGCCGGCGACCAAGGCGGCCTCGGGTGAGCACGATGAGAATATCGGGTTCGCTCAGGCCGCAGCCGTCCTGGGCGTCAAGCTGGCCGAACAGGTGCGCGATGTGAGTCTGCGTGTCTATGAGGAGGCGGCGGCGTATGCGCGTCGGCGAGGCATCATCATCGCGGACACCAAGTTCGAGTTCGGCATCGATGCGGCGGGAAGCCTGGTCCTGATTGATGAGATCCTCACGCCGGATTCCTCGCGTTTCTGGCCCGCGGAATCCTACGCGGTGGGCGTCAGTCCGCCGAGCTTCGACAAACAGTTCGTCCGCGACTATCTGGAGACCCTGGTATGGAACAAGAAAGCGCCGGGCCCGCGACTGCCGCCGGAGGTCCTGCGGGAGACGGCGGAGAAATACCGCGAAGCGCAGCGGCGCCTGGTGGGTTGACGTACCCGGTCCGAACCACCTGGAGGCACGCGCCCATTTTGCGTGCGGGCGACTCCCCTCCTGCAGTACACTTCACTCATCGCGCGGACCCGGTTCGCATGAATGCCGCGCGACATCCCAATACTCGAGATCCCACTCAGGAGGAAACGGTCATGAAATACCTTGCCATCGCCCTCGCGCTGCTGGGCCTGACACTGGGCGGCTGCCAGAAGAAAGAGGCCGCCGAGCCGGCCACCGAGGCCGCCGCTCCGGCCGAGCAGGCCGCCACGGCGACCACCGAGGCCGCCGGCTCCGCCGAACAACCGGCTGAAGCGCCTGCCGAGGCTCCGGCGCAGCAATAATCGGTCCGGCAGGCAGGCCCGTCGCTGGACATGCGTCCGCGGGCAGAAAGAGAAAGGCGGGCATTGCCCGCCTTTCTCGTCTCGCAGGGTCCCGTCCGCGGGTGGCGGCGCGGGTCCTAGGCGGCCGCCTCCATGCTTTCACTGTACCTGCCGAGGGTAGCCAGGCCATTCAATCTGGCCCGATGCAGGAAGGCCTTCTGGGCGGCGGGAAGATTCTCCGCCCTGCCCCCCCACGTCTTCAATGCGGAGTCCTGCAGCGCCCGGCCGTAGGAAAACGACAGCGGCCAGGGATGGGTGACGGCCATCGAGTTCATCAGGTTGAGGTGGGCCGTCGAGGGCTCCGGCTTCTGTCCGCCGGACAGGAACACGACGCCGGCCACGCTTGCCGGTACCGCCGTGCGCAGCGCCTGAATCGTCATCTCGGCCACGCGCTTCGGACTGGCCTGGTCGGCGCACTTCTTGCCCGGCACGACCATGTTGGTCTTCAGGATCATGTTCTCGAACACGACGCGCTGCTCGGCGAGCTCATGGAAGACCTCGCGGAGCGTTGCCACCGTCACCTCGTAGCAGCGCTCGATGCCGTGGTCCCCCTCCATCATGACCTCCGGCTCCACCATCGGGATCAACCCCTGCTCCTGGCACAGCGCGGCGTAGCGGGCAAGCGCATGGGCGTTGGCGTGTATACCGGCCGGGGTGGGCACTTCCGCGCCGATGTTGATGACGGCGCGCCACTTGCAGAACCTGGCGCCCAGCCTGACGTACTCCTCCAGGCGGCCGCGCAGGCCGTCGAGTCCCTCCGTGACCTCTTCGCCCGGAAAACCGGCCATCGCCTTCGAGCCGGTGTCGACCTTGATGCCCGGGATGATGCCGGCGCGGGCGAGGACGTCGACGAAGCGCTCGCCCTTGGCGGTGGCCTGCCGCAGCGTCTCGTCGAAGAAAATGACGCCGCTGATGAATTCCTGCGAACCCGGCGCCGTGACCAGCATCTCCCGGTACGTCCGCCGCGTCTCCTCGGTTGACTCGGTGCCTATCGAGTCGAAGCGCTTCTTGATACTGGGGAAACTCTCATCGGCCGCGAGTATGCCCTTGCCGGGCGCGACCATTGCCTTGGCGACAGTGGCCATTTCCTGACTTTTTGCTGACATGGAATACGTCCTCGTTTACCAGATGTGACTTAAGGGTTGTCGATCAGCGCCGGCCGGGAGGGGTGTGACGCGATGGCCGGGACTGGTCCCGGGAGGCCACGGAACCCGCCGGCTGCGCCAGCCAGCATGTGCGCGCTCTTATAGCACGGGGCATTTCCCGCGCAAAGGCAAGGCCGCGGAAAACACGATGCGCGTCGCCCCTTTCCCGCGTCATGCGGCCTCAGAACAGCTGCTCGATGTAATCCCCCGTGCGCACGATCTTCATCGAGTTGGTACCGCCGGTGGTTCCGCGGGAGTCGCCCTTGGTGATGATGATGAGATCGCCCTGCTCGACGACCTTGCGATACGAGAGGATGTTGACCAGTTCCCGATTGACCTCGGCGGATTCCGTGTGCATGACGTCGAAATTGATTGGATACACGCCGCGGTAGATCGTGACCTTGCGCTGCGAATGCACGTGCCGCGTGAAGGCGAAGATGGGGATGGCCGAGTTCATGCGCGACATGGTGATGCAGGTGTTGCCGGTCTCGGTGAGCGCGGCGATGGCCTTGGCCTCGATCCGGTTGGCGGCATACATGGCCGACATCGCAATACAGTCGTCCACCCGGTCGAAATGGATGTCCAGTCTCACCTGCGAGTCCTGCTCCTCCCACTGGCGCTCGGAACCGAGACAGATGCGCGCCATGGCCTGCACCGCCTGCATCGGACGCTTGCCGACGCTGGTTTCCGCCGAAAGCATCACCGCGTCGGTCCCGTCGAGCACGGCGTTGGCCACGTCGAAGACCTCGGCGCGCGTGGGCAGCGGCTTGTCGATCATCGATTCCATCATCTGGGTGGCGACGATCACGAACCGCTTCATCTGCCTGGCCATGCGCACGAGGCGCTTCTGCACGGGAACCAGGTAGGCGTCGCCGATCTCCACACCGAGATCACCTCGCGCGACCATGATGCCGTCGGCGGCCTCGATGATGCCCTCGGCGTGCTCGAGCGCCTCGGCCCGCTCGATCTTCGCGATGACTCCGCAGTTGCCGTTGGCGAGCTTGATGAGATCACGCGCCTCGGCGATGTCCTCCGGACTCTCGACGAAGGAGATTGCGATGTAATCGGCGCCCATGTAAACGGCGTGCCGCAGGTCCTCCCTGTCCTTGTCGGTGAGCGACACGGCGGAAAGCCCGCCGCCCTCGCGATTGATGCCCTTGTTGTCGGAGAGCTGTCCCCCCAGAAGCACGGTGCATTCGATGGCCGTGCCCCTGACGCATTCGACCTTGAGGATGATGCGGCCGTCGTCGATGAGGAGCTTGTCCCCGAACTTCACGTCCTTCGACAGGTTCCTGTAGGTGACGCCAACACGCTGTTCGTCGCCGTCATCGGGGCCGAGCGCCGTGTCGATGGTGAACGCGTCGCCCTCCTCGAGGAAGATCGGACCGTCGCGAAACCGCTCGATGCGGATTTTCGGCCCCTGCAGGTCGGCGATGATGCCGACCTCGGTGCCGAGCGCCGTGGCCTGCTCGCGGATCAGCCGGAATCGGCGCTCGTGGTGTTCGTGCGTCTGATGAGAATAGTTGATTCTGGCGACGTCCATCCCGGCGCGGATGAGCGATCGCATCACGTTCGGGTCGTCCGTGGCAGGGCCGAGCGTGCCGACAATCTTGGTTCGGCGTAATGCCATCTGGTTGCTCAATACCCCTCGCTGGGATGCAGGCGGCCCGGCATGGCGCGCGCGCGTTCCTGAAGAATGGCGACGGCCGGCAGCGTCCTGCCTTCGAGATACTCCAGGAATGCGCCGCCGCCGGTGGAGATGTAGGAGATCCGGCCGCCGACGCGATACTTCGCGATTGCGGCCAATGTATCCCCGCCGCCGGCGACGGAGAATGCCGTGCTGTCGGCGATCCCCTCGGCGAGCGCCCTGGTGCCGTTGCCGAACTGGTCGAACTCGAAGACGCCGAGCGGCCCGTTCCACACGATGGTGCAGGCGCGTTTCAGCAGGCTGACGTAGGCGGCCGCCGTCACCGGCCCGATGTCGAGGATGAGATCGTCGTCGGCGACCTCGGTTGCCTGCTTGCCGGTGGCCGCGGCGCTCGCGGAGAACTCTTTGGCGCAGACCACGTCGGTCGGGATGGGAATGGAGGCGCCGCGCGCCGCGGACCGCTGCATGAGCTGGCGCGCGGTATCGAGCAGGTCGTCCTCGCACAGCGACTTCCCGATCGGAAGGCCCGCGGCCTTCATGAAGGTGTTGGCGATGCCGCCGCCGACGATGAGCTGATCGACGACCTCCACCAGCGAGGTCAGCACCTCGAGCTTCGTGGAGACCTTGGAGCCGCCGACGATGGCCACGAGCGGTCGCGTGGGATTGTCGCGGACCTGGCGCAGCGCGTTGATCTCCGCCTCCAGCAACGGGCCGGCGCACGCGGTCGGGGCGTACTTGGCCACACCGTGAGTCGAGGATTCCGCGCGATGCGCGGTGGCGAACGCGTCGTTGACATACACGTCGCAAAGCCGCGCCATCTTGCGCGCGAGGCTGTCGTCGTCCTTTTTCTCGCCGATCTCGAACCGGACGTTCTCGAGCAGCACCACCTCGCCGTTGTCGACTCCGAAGCCGCCGTTCGGCCAGTCCCTGATCAGCCGCACCGGTTTGCCGAGCAGCTCCGCGAGGCGCGCGGCGACCGGTTCGAGCGACAGGGCAGGATCGTGCTTGCCCTCCGCGGGACGGCCGAGGTGGGACATCACCATCACCTTGGCACCGGCCGCCGAGGCACGCTCGATCGTGGGCAGCGCGGCACGAATGCGCGTGTCCTCGGTGATGCGACCGCCTTCCAGCGGCACGTTCAGATCCTCGCGGATCAGGATGCGGCGCCCGGCGAGCTTGACTTCGGACATGGTCAACATGGCTGCACCCTCACGCTATGACGACGGCTGCTGCTGACGCGTCGCGCGCCTATTTCGCCTTCGACCAGGCCACCGCGACATCGAGAATCCGGTTGGAAAATCCCCACTCGTTGTCGTACCAGGACATCACCTTGCACAGCCGGCCTCCGATGACCTTGGTCTCGGACGCCTCGTAAACGGAGGAGTGCGGGTCGTGATTGAAGTCGATGGACACCAGCGGCTCCTTGTTGTAGGCGAGCACGCCCTTCAGTGCGCCGGTCGCGGCATCCTTCATGATGGCGTCGATCTCCTCCTTGCTGGTATCGCGCACCGCTGTGAAGGTGAGGTCGACCATCGAGACGTTGATGATCGGGACGCGCACCGCCAGCCCGTCGAGCTTGCCGGCGAGCGCGGGCAGCACCAGGCCCACCGCCGCCGCGGCGCCCGTCTTGGTGGGGATCATGGACTGGGTCGCCGAGCGGGCGCGTCGCAGGTCCTTGTGATAGACGTCGGTGAGCACCTGGTCGTTGGTGTACGCATGTATGGTGGTCATCAGCCCGGCGACCACGCCGATCTTCTCCTGCAGCGGCTTGACCAGCGGCGCCAGACAGTTGGTCGTGCACGAGGCGTTGGAGATGATCGTGTGCGAGGACCGCAGCACGTCGTGGTTGACGCCGTAGACCACCGTCGCGTCGACCTGGTCGCTGGCAGGCGCGGAGATAATGACCTTCCTGGCGCCACCCTTCAGGTGCAGGCCGGCCTTCTCGCGGGTCGTGAACAGGCCCGTGGACTCCAGCACGATGTCCGCGCCGAGCTCGCCCCAGGGCAGCTTGGCCGGATCGCGCTCGGCAAACACGCGGATGCGCTCACCGTTGACGACCATGCAATCGCCGTCGACGACCACCTCGCCGGGAAACCGGCCGTGCGCGCTGTCGTAGCGGGTCAGATGGGCATTGGTCCTGGCGTCGCCGAGATCATTGATGGCGACGATCTTGATTTCGTCGTTCCGCTTCGCCTCGAAAAGGGCGCGCAGCACGTTGCGTCCGATACGTCCGTATCCGTTGATGCCGATCTTGATGGCCATGCACATATTCTCCGCATTGATTCCAAACGTGCGCCCCCTCGCCGGGGCGCGCCCTGTACATCTTGCTGCCACACGCTCGCTCGCGAGGCAATCGCGAATGAAAGCACGCGTGCGGGCCGCGACGAAAGTGTCAGCCCGCGGAATTGCCGACGCCTCACGATTGCCGCTGCAGGACCTGCCGGATCGCGCGAACCACGTTCTCGACGGTGAAGCCGAAATGCTTCATCAGCAGATCGCCCGGCGCCGATTCCCCGAAACTGTCGATGCCCACGACCCCGCCGTCGAGCCCGACATACTTGCGCCAGTAGTCCGTGACGCCGGCCTCGACGGCAACGCGCGCGCGCACGCGGGCAGGCAGGACCTGCGCGCGGTAGGCCGCATCCTGCGCGTCGAAGCGATCGGTCGAGGGCATCGACACGACGCGGACGGCGATCTGCTCGGACGCGAGCAGCCGCGCGGCGGCGGCGGCCAGCGACACCTCCGAGCCGGTGGCGATGACGATCGCGTCCGGTTGGCCGCCCGTGTCGATCAGCACGTATCCGCCCCGCGCGATGGCCTCGATCTGGGTCTCCGTACGGGGCATGGCGGGCAGGTTCTGGCGGCTGAGCAGCAGGCAGGTCGGGCCGCCCGTGCGTTCGACGGCCGCCTTCCAGGCGACGGCGGTCTCCACCGCGTCGCAGGGGCGCCAGATGCTCATGTTCGGGATGAGGCGGAGGCTCGCGGCGTGTTCCACGGGCTGGTGCGTCGGGCCGTCCTCGCCCAGACCGATGGAGTCGTGCGTGTAGACGTACACACAGCGCACCTTCATGAGTGCGGCCAGACGCACGGCGTTGCGCGCGTAATCCGAGAAGACGAGAAAGGTGCCCCCGTAAGGGATGAATCCGCCGTGCAGGCTGATGCCGCTCATCACCGCCGACATCGCGAACTCGCGCACGCCGTAGTGTATGTAGTTCGCGTCCTCGTTGGCCGCTGATACGGCCCTGGAGCCGGACCACCACGTCAGGTTGGAGCCGGTGAGGTCCGCGGACCCGCCGAGCAGCTCGGGCAGTACCGGCGCGTAGGCGTTCAGGACGTTCTGCGAGGCCTTGCGGCTGGCGACCGCCTCGTCCCTGGCGGCGATGGCGGCGATGTAGCTGCGCGCGGTCTGATCCCACCCCGCCGACAGCCTGCCTGCCGTGCGCCGCTCGAATTCCGCCGCCAGCTCCGGATACGCGCCGCGGTAGGCCTCGAAGGTCTGCCGCCACGCGGCCTCGGCGGCCGCGCCCTTCGGGCGGGCGTCGTAGGCCGCATAGATTGGGGGCGGAATCACGAACGGGGCGTGCTCCCACTTCAGGTAGGCGCGGGCACGGGCGATCTCCTCGGTACCGAGCGCCGCGCCGTGGCAGCCCTCGGTACCCTGTTTGCCGGGGGCGCCGTATCCGATCACCGTCTTGCAGCAGATGAGCGTGGGGCGGCCGACGTCGCGCCGCGCCTCGGCGAAGGCGGCGAGAACCGCCTCGGCGTCGTGGCCGTTGACGCCGCGTATCACCCGCCAGTGGTAGGCCTCGAAGCGCTGGGGGGTGTCATCGGTGAACCAGCGGTGCACCTCGCCGTCGATCGAGATGCCGTTGTCGTCGTAGACCGCGATGAGCTTGCCGAGCCCCAGCGTCCCGGCCAGCGAACAGGCCTCGTGCGAGATGCCCTCCATCAGGCAGCCGTCCCCGACAAAGACATAGGTGTGATGGTCGACCACCTCGAAGCCGTCGCGGTTGAAGTGGGCGGCCAGCTGCTTCTCCGCGATGGCCATGCCCACGGCATTGGCAAGCCCCTGACCGAGCGGCCCCGTGGTCGTCTCCACGCCCGGAGCCGAGCCGTACTCCGGGTGGCCCGGCGTCTTGGAGTGCAGTTGGCGGAAATTCTTCAAGTCATCGATGGTTACCGCATAGCCCGTCAAGTGCAGGAGGCTGTACAGCAGCATCGACCCGTGGCCGTTCGACATGATGAACCGATCGCGGTCGGGCCATCTCGGATTGGCCGGGTTGTGGCGGAGAAAGTCGTTCCAGAGTACCTCGGCGATGTCGGCCATACCCATGGGTGCGCCGGGGTGTCCGGAGTTGGCTTGCTGCACCGCATCCATGCTCAGGGCACGGATTGCATTGGCCAGTTCGCGGCGGCTGGACGGCGGGGACGTTTCCATCAGGGGTTGGGGCCGGTTCATGATTGTTTTGACGTATCGAACGGCCCGAACGGCAGCCCGATAAGAAGGGGCGACATTCTCCCGCAGCAGACCCCTAACGGCAAGTGAACGCCCCGCCTCCGGGTCTTTTGCGAGGAGGAATGCGCCCATGCGATCCGGGGGCGCGGGACGCCCGGATTTCGCCGCGCCTTGCGGCGGCGGATGATTCGCAATATCGTGCCAAGGTCGCCGATCGCGCTCGCGGCAACTCGCATCGGCGGTTGCCGGGACCGCCGGGGCGTGGCGGGTGGGGGCGGCGGTACACGCCGCGGTTCGCCACGCCGGCGGCGCAACCGTATCGCCGCGTCGCGTTGGGGCGCGGCAGGGGATGTCTGCCATGGCGTTGGCATTCAACGGGGACCTGGAGTCGCTGATGGACCGGGCCCGCGCCGGAGACCCGGCGGCGGCCACACAACTGGCCGAGCATCTGCGGCACGGGATCGGCATGGACCGGGACACGCAGGAATCCCTGCAGTGGCTGTTGCGCGCCGCCGAGGCCGAATACGCGCCGGCGCAGTATCAGCTGGCCCTCGTCTACCGCGATGGCGATGGCGTCGCCCATGATCAGCTGCAGCATCTGGATTGGCTCACGCGGGCCGCGGCCAGCGGGCAGCATGCCGCGGCCATGGTCCTGATCGGGGATTGTTACCGGTTGGGACGTGGCGTTGCGCGCGACCCCGCCAAGGCCGTGCAGTGGTACCGGCTGGCCGCCGAGAAGGGCCACGCCCGGGCGCGCTACCTGCTCGCGCGGGCCTATGCACTGGGACGCGGCATCCTGCGCGACCGATCCCTGGCCGTGGAATGGTATCGTCGCGCCGCCCGCAACGGGTACGCGCCGGCGCAGTTCCGGCTCGGGCTGGCCTATCTGCGTGGACAGGGCTGTGAGCGGGACCCCATGCAGGCCGTGATCTGGTTCGATCGCGCCGCCCGGCAGGGGCACGCCGGCGCCCAGTTCCGCCTCGCCAAGGCATTGCTCACCGGTGTCGGTATCCAGAAGCATTCCGGCGAGGCCGCACAATGGCTGCGGTGCGCCGCCGAGCGCGGGCATCTCGAGGCCCAATACAACCTCGGTTATGTCTACGCCTACGGCGTGGGCGTGGAGAAGAGCGACGTCGAGGCGATAGGCTGGTATCGCAAGGCGGCGCGCCGCAGGCATGCCGACTCGCAGTATGCCCTCGGATCCTTCTACCTGAACGGACTCGGCGTCGAGCGGGACCAGGCCAAGGCATTTCTGTGGCTGAGCCGGGCGGCCGCCAACGGCAGCGTCAGGGCGGCCTACCGCCTCGGCCGACTCTACGCCGCCGGCGCCTACAGCGAGAAGCCGATGATGCACGAGGCGCGGTACTGGCTGGAGGTGGCGGCGCGCGGCGGGCATCCTCGGGCGCCCTACCGGCTGGGCGTGGTTTGCGCGCGCGGCATGGCCGGGGCCAAGGATTTCGTTGCCGCCTACACCTGGTTCTATGTCGCTGCCGCGATCACCGGCGACGAGCGGGCACTGAAGCTTGCCGAGGCGGTGGGCGGCCTGTTGACGGCCGAGGAGCTCGAGGCGGCCAAGGAACTGGCGCGCCGGACCTGGCAGGAGATAGGTACGAAGGCGCGCAGGGCCGCCGCCGGGAAACCGGGCGACGAGGAGGCGCGCACTACCGAAGACCTGGAAGACGTCATCGAGTTGCCCGAGTCGCAGGAGCCTTCCCCAGTGAAGGTCGAGGACGGCGATACGAGCGTGCACGACGACCCGCAGCCGCTGTGGGTGCAGGACATCGACATCGGCGCGATCCTCAACGATTCCGGCGGCGAGGGCCGGCGCCCTTTGATGTGAGGTTGGCGAGGTCCCGGGGCGCGGCGTGTCTCAGCGCCACTTGATCGAACACCCCATGCTGGGGGTCTGTTGCCGCGGTCCGCGGCCGGTCTGCGCGATGAGCGTCATCGCTTCCAGCAACTCGCGCGGGGAGCCCTCCGGCGCCGGCCTGCCCGGCGTGGTCGCATCCAGCCGGCCGCGGTATTGCAGGCGCAGGTCGCGGCCGTAGCCGAAGAAATCCGGGGTGCACACCGCGCCGTAGGCGCGCGCCACCGCCTGCGTATCATCGATCAGATAGGGGAAGCCGAATCCGTGCGCGCGCGCGAACTCGCGCATCCTCTCCGGCGCGTCTTCCGGGTAGCTCGAGTAGTCGTTGGGCATGATGCCCACGGCCCGCACGCCGAGCCCGGCGAGCGCCTGCATGTCCTGCACCAACGCATCGCAGATCGCCTTGACGTACGGGCAGTGATTGCAGATGAACATGACCAACGTCGCGCGCTCGCCGCGGCAGTCGGTGAGACTCCAGAGCCTGCCATCGACGTCGGGCAACGAAAAATCGACGGCCGGGCGGCCGAAATCGCAGACGGGCGTGTGAGTCAGCGCCATGGGGGCTCGATCCGGCCGGGGCGTGAAAACCAGGGTGCGACAGCCCGCCCGGCCGGATACCAAAAGGCCGGGGTTGCGGCTACACTTGGCAGCCTTTTTTTCGGCCTCAAGACCGTGCCAGCAAGGATTTCAGCCAATGTCCAGTCACCTATTCACCTCCGAGTCGGTCTCCGAAGGACATCCCGACAAGGTGGCCGACCAGATCTCCGATGCGATTCTCGACGCAATCCTTGCCAAGGACAAGTACGCGCGCGTCGCCGCCGAGACCCTGTGCAACACCGGTCTCGTGGTCCTGGCCGGCGAGATCACGACCAACGCGACCATCGACTACAACCAGGTTGCGCGTGAGGCGATCAAGGAAATCGGTTACGACAACACCGAGTACGGCATCGACTACAGGGGCTGTGCGGTTCTCGTCGCCTACGACAAGCAGTCGCCCGATATCGCGCAGGGCGTCGATGAAGGCCGCGGCCTGGATCTCGAGCAGGGCGCCGGCGATCAGGGACTCATGTTCGGATATGCCTGCGAGGAGACGCCCGAGTTGATGCCGGCGGCCATCTATTACGCGCACCGGCTGGTGGAACGGCAGTCGATCCTGCGCAAGAGCGGCAGGCTCTCCTGGCTGCGGCCGGATGCCAAGTCGCAGGTGACCCTGCGCTACGTGGACAACCGCCCGGACTCCATCGACACCGTGGTACTCTCCACCCAGCATGCGCCGGAGATCGATCACGCCACCCTGACGGAGGCGGTCATCGAGGAGATCGTCAAACCGGTGCTGCCCAGGGAACTCATCAAGGGCGAGGTGAAGTACCTCATCAATCCGACCGGGCGGTTTGTCGTCGGCGGCCCGCAGGGCGACTGCGGCCTGACCGGGCGGAAGATCATCGTCGACACCTATGGCGGCGCGGCCCCGCACGGCGGCGGCGCGTTCTCCGGCAAGGACCCCTCGAAGGTCGATCGTTCGGCCGCCTACGCGGCGCGCTACGTGGCAAAGAATGTCGTCGCCGCGGGTCTGGCGTCGAAGTGCCAGGTGCAGGTGTCCTACGCCATCGGCGTGGCCCGCCCGACCTCCGTGACGGTGACGACCTTCGGCACCGGCAAGGTCTCGGACGAGCAGCTCGCGGAGCTGGTGCTGCAGCACTTCGACCTGCGCCCCAAGGGCATCGTGCAGATGCTCGACCTGCTGCGCCCCATCTACAGGCAGACCGCCGCGTACGGGCACTTCGGCCGCGGCGACGCCGACTTCACCTGGGAGCGTACCGACAAGGCCGAGATCCTGCGCTCGGCAGCGGGCATCCGCTGAAGCGCGCCGCCGTTGACGGCGCAGCCATATGGCTGCCTGCGCCCGCCCGGCGCCCCGGGGCGGCCGGCGCGGTCCGACCGCCCGCCACTGGCGATTCAAAGATCGAGCTTTTCTGCGCGGCGCGGCGCGTCTATACTCGCGGCCTGCCTTGAGGAGCGCTGCAGCGATCCACCGGACGTCAGGCTCAGGGCATTCCCGTCATTGGTGTTCGGAACGGCGCTCGCAAACTTTTTTCTTGTTCGACCAGAGAAAGGAGGGCGCGAGATGAGCGCCGTCATGCAATCGAAATCCAAGTCCGCCGCCACCGAATCCGTCGTCGCCGACCGGCAGCTCGCCGACTGGGGCCGCAGGGAGATCCGCATCGCGGAGACCGAGATGCCCGGTCTCATGGCGATCCGCGAGGAGTACGCGAGCCAGCAGCCGCTGCGCGGCGCGCGCATCAGCGGCTCGCTGCACATGACCATCCAGACCGCCGTGCTGATCGAGACGCTGCAGACGCTGGGGGCAGAGGTGCGCTGGGCCTCCTGCAACATCTTCTCGACCCAGGATCACGCCGCCGCGGCGATCGCGGCGGCCGGAACGGCGGTGTTCGCGGTCAAGGGCGAGACCCTGGAGCAGTACTGGGAATACACTCACCGCATCTTCGAATGGCCGGACGGCGGCCATTCCAACATGATCCTCGACGACGGGGGCGACGCCACCCTGTTGCTGCACCTCGGCGCCAGGGCCGAGACGGATCCCACCTCCATCACGCATCCGGCCAGCGAGGAGGAGAACTGCCTTTTCAACGCGATCAGGGCCAGGCTGAAGAGCGAGCCGAGGTGGTATTCCACGCGCCTTTCGAAGATCAAGGGCGTCACCGAGGAGACTACGACGGGCGTGAAGCGGCTCTACCAGATGGCGAAGGACGGTTCGCTGAAGTTCCCCGCGATCAACGTCAACGACTCGGTGACCAAGAGCAAGTTCGACAACCTGTACGGCTGCCGCGAGTCGCTGGTCGACGGCGTCAAGCGCGCCACCGACGTGATGATCGCCGGCAAGATTGCGGTTGTCGCCGGCTACGGCGACGTCGGCAAGGGCTCGGCCCAGGCGCTGCGCGCGCTCTCGGCGCAGGTGTGGGTGACGGAGATCGATCCCATCTGCGCGCTGCAGGCGGCGATGGAAGGCTATCGCGTGGTCACCATGGACTACGCCTGCGACAAGGCGGACATCTTCGTCACCGCCACCGGCAACTTCCATGTGATCACCCACGAGCACATGAAGAAGATGAAGGACCAGGCGATCGTCTGCAACATCGGCCACTTCGACAACGAGATCGACGTTGCCGCCCTCGGCCAGTACAGGTGGGAGGAGATCAAGCCGCAGGTCGATCACGTCATCTTCCCGGACGGCAAGCGCATCATTCTGCTCGCCAGTGGCCGCCTCGTGAACCTCGGCTGCGCCACCGGGCATCCGAGCTACGTCATGAGTTCCTCGTTTGCGAACCAGACCATCGCGCAGATCGAGTTGTTCACCAACACGGACAGCTATCCGACGGGCGTCTACACGCTGCCGAAGCATCTCGATGAGAAGGTGGCGCGGCTGCAGTTGAAGAAGCTGAACGCGCAACTCACGACCCTGACGGATGCGCAGGCGCGCTACATCGGCGTCCACAAGGAAGGCCCGTACAAGCCCGAACACTACCGTTACTGATCGGCTGGATGCGCGCGCGCCGCGCGCCGCGAAACAGCCCGGCGAGCCGCGGGCGGGCGCCAGCCCGCGCGGCTCGCCGGGGTCTCGTACACCGGTTTTCCAGGCAGGGCTTATGGGGACGCAGACTACTACTCGGCCGACTTACAGCTTCGAATTTTTTCCGCCGCGCACGCCCGAGGCGGTGGGCAAGCTGCAGACCACCCGCGATCGGCTCGCAAAGCTGAAGCCGGATTTCTTCTCCGTCACCTTCGGCGCCGGCGGCGGCACCCGCGACCTGACATTCGAGACGGTGCAGGAGATCAAGCGGGCGACGGGAATCGATGCCGCACCGCATCTCTCATGCATCGGTACGCCGGTGACGACGATCCGGGAGGTGCTCGGCCGCTACAGGGACGCGGGGATCCGCCAGGTCGTCGCCTTGCGCGGCGACATGCCCTCCGGCACCGTAGGCTGGGGCGAGTTGCGTTACGCCAACGAGCTCGTGGAGTTCATCCGACGCGAGTCCGGGGACTGGTTCCACATCGAGGTGGCGGCCTACCCGGAGGTGCATCCGCAGGCCGGGTCGGCCCAGGAGGACCTCAGGAACTTCAAGCGCAAGGTCGATGCCGGCGCCGACGGGGCGATCACCCAGTATTTCTTCAATCCCGACGCCTATTTCCGGTTCGTGGACGACTGCCGGAGGCTCGGCATCACCATCCCGATCACGCCGGGCATCATGCCGATCACCAATTTCACCCAGCTGATGCGGTTCTCGGAGGGCTGCGGCGCGGAGATCCCACGCTGGATCCAGAAACGCATGCGGGATTTCGGCGATGACCGCGTCTCCATCCGCCGTTTCGGCATCGACGTGACCACCGAATTGTGCCGGCGACTCCTGGAGCGCGGCGCCCCGGGTCTGCACATCTACACCATGAATCAGCACGAACCGGCGGAGGCCGTCTGGGGGAACCTCGGATTGCGCGCGCAGTAGCGCCACACGGCCCTTTGCGGCCCGCGGCGCGGCAAGTTGCCGCGCCCCGGCGTTCGGCGTAAGGTGAATCGGGTGAGTCGCACGGAATCCGCCAGCCCATCTGTCACGACGCGTACGGCGTTGCTGCTGGTTGACGATGACCCGCTCATCGTCGACTCGCTGCGCTTCGTGCTGGAGGATGCCTATGCGGTGCAGACGGCGGGGACCCGCGCCGAGGTAAAGTCGCTGCTGCGGCGAACCGCACAGATGCCCGCGCTGGCGCTGGTCGATCTGGGCCTGCCGCCCACGCCGCACACGCCTGCGGAGGGCTTCGCGCTCATCGAGGAACTGCTGGCATTCAATCCCTCGATGAAGATCCTGGTCCTCTCCGGACAGAGCAATCGCGGCAACATCCAGCATGCGCTGACGCTCGGCGCGGTGGACTTCATCCCCAAGCCGTGCGACGCGCTGCTGCTGAAATCGCGCCTCAACCACCAGCTGATGATGCTGGAGGCCGAGCGGCCCGCGATCGAGGAAACGCCCAGCGCGGACACCCTCGTCGGGCGCAGCGGCGCCATGCAGACCTTGCGGGCCCTTGTCCGGCAGTTCGCCCGCACGCCATTTCCCGTGCTGATCGAGGGTGAATCCGGCAGCGGCAAGGAGCTCATCGCCCGGGCCCTGCACACGGAGAGCGAGCGCGCCGACAAGCCGTTCCTGGCCGTGAACTGCGCCGCCTTCACGAGCGAACTGCTCGAATCGCAGCTCTTCGGACACGCCAAGGGCGCCTTCACCGGCGCGGATTCCGGCAAGAGCGGCTTCTTCGAGCAGGCCGGCGCCGGTACCCTGCTGCTCGACGAGATCGGGGAGTTCCCGCTGCCCTTGCAGGCGAAGCTGCTGCGCGTGCTCGAGAACGGCGAGTACTACCGCATCGGCGAAACCGAACCGCGCGCCTCGAAGGCACGGGTGCTCGCGGCCACCAATCGCGACCTGCGCGAGGAGGTGCGCGTGGGGCGCTTCCGCCAAGATCTCTTTCATCGCCTGAGCGTGTTGAGCGTGCGCGTGCCGCCGCTGCGCGAGCGCGATGACGACTGCCTGCTGCTGCTGGAGGGGTTCCGGCGGCTGTACGCTGCGCATTCCGCGCCGTTCACCCTCTCCGCGGACGCGGAGGAACAGCTGCGGAAATACAGCTTCCCGGGCAACGTCCGGGAGCTGCGCAACATCGTCATCCGTCTCGGGGCCAAGTACGCGGGCCGCACGGTGAGCGCCCGCGAGCTCGCGGCGGAGCTCGAGACCGACGCGGTCGTGGGGGGAGGGCGTGAGGAACGCGGGGACCTCGGCACGCTGGCCGAGCAGGAGATGCGTGCGCACGGATTCGCGCTCGAAGCGGCGCTGGCGGAGTGGGAGCGACGCTACATCAACGCCGCCCTGCGCATCGCCGGTGGCAACCTGAGCAAGGCCGCGCGCATGCTCGGCATGAATCGCACCACGCTCTACAGCCGTCTGCAGCGCCTCTCGATACAGTTCTCCGAATAGCAAACGACCCAGGGGAAACATGTACTACAAGTTCTTCGGTCTCGATCAGCCGCCCTTCAAGATCACGCCCGACACCCGGCTGTTCTTCCCCGGGGCCAATCGCGGCGCGGCGCTCGAGGCCCTCGTGTACGCCATCACCAGCGGCGAGGGGATCGTCAAGGTCGTCGGCGAGGTCGGCAGCGGCAAGACCATGCTCTGCCGCATGCTGGAGCTCGAGCTGCCGCGGCACGTCGACGTCGTCTACATCGCCAATCCGAGCCTGTCGCCCGAGCACATCCTGCACGCCATCGTCTTCGAGCTGAAGCTCAACGTCAGCCCCGGAGACGACCGGCTGGTGGTGATGCGTGCGCTGCAGGATTTCCTGCTCGCCAAGCACGCCGAGAACCGCCGCGTGGTGCTGTTCATCGAAGAGGCCCAGAGCATGCCGATGGCGACCCTGGAGGAGGTGCGCCTGCTCAGCAACCTCGAGACCGGGCAGGACAAGCTCATGCAGATCGTGCTGTTCGGTCAGCCCGAACTGGAGGACACCCTGTCGCGGCACGAGATCCGGCAGCTCAAGGAACGCATCACGCACACCTTTCCGCTCACGCCGTTCCAGCACTGGGAGATCCGGGATTATCTGAACAGCCGCCTGCGGGCGTGCGGGTTCCGCGGCGCGGAGGTGTTCGGTCCGTCGGCGGTCAAGGCGATCGAAAAATATTCGGCGGGCCTGGTGCGTCGCATCAACATCATCGCGGACAAATCGATGCTGGCCGCCTACGCGGAGCAGGCGATGGCCGTCACCCCCAGGCACGTGCGCATGGCGGCCAAGGACAGCGAATATCGCCCGCAGCGGCGATTCCCGGCGTGGACCGCGACGGCCGCGGCAGCCGTCCTGCTGCTCGCGGCGGCCGGGACGTCGTACTGGTTGTACGCGGGGCGCGGGGACGCCGCCATGCCGGCGCAGACCGAAGGCGGCGTGTCACCCTCGGCCGGCGCGACCCCCGGCGCGGAGAGCGCGGCCGCCGGTCCGGGAGCCGGGGCGGTCCCGGCCGGCACGGTCGCCGTGCCG
>JAJVIQ010000023.1 GCA_022071965.1 Gammaproteobacteria bacterium | reverse complement strand
TCCCCGCTGCAGCCGGCCCTTCGGCGGCGCCCCCGGCCGGTGTGCCCGCCACGGAGACCTCCGGGATGGCGAGCAGTGCCTCCGGCGCGAACCCTGCGACCGATCGCTAGCGCGCATGAGCCCGCGCACGAACTTCAGACAGGCTGCTCTTTAACCGATGCAAGCTATTCTGTAATATCGACAAACGGGTCTATGCGCAGATCAATGGATCGTTGAAATCTTGGGGCAGGGACGGCGTCGACCCGCAACGCTGGCCCGGCAGACGGGGCATATCCATCCTGCCGCTAACGCAGCGGAGCGCTATGAACAAGATTCTCGCCATCTTACTGCTGTCCTTACTCGGCGCCTGTGCGCAACTGGTGCCGCCGCCGCGCGAGCCGTCCGCGGGTCACATCAAACCGGAGCCCACGCCACCGGCGACGTCCGCGCCGATACCCAAGGTGGTGGAGGAGGCGCCGGTGTTGCCGCCGCCCCAGCCCGAGGTACCGCACGGAGAGCGCTACACGGTGGTGGTCAATGAGGTGCCGGTGAAGGAACTGCTGTTCGCCATCGCCCGCGACGCCAACATGAACGTCGACATCAACCCCGGGGTGAGCGGCGTGGTCACGCTCAACGCGGTGCAGCAGACGTTGCCTCAGATACTGAGCCGGGTCTCCGAGCAGGCCGACATCCGCTACGAGATCAAGAGCGACCGAATCTCGGTGATGCCCGACGTGCCTTTCGCGCGCACCTACGCGGTGAACTACATCAACATGTCGCGCGACGTCAGCAGCAAGACCGAGGTCGCCACGCAGATCGACACCAGCACCGAGACGACGGCCGGCGGGGGCGCCAGCAGCGGCGGTTCGCAGAACAACAATTCGACCACCAGCATCAGCAGCACCTCCAACCAGCGTTTCTGGGAGACGCTGACGGCGAACATCCTCTCGATACTCGGCCAGGTCGAGGCCGCGAACAGCATCGCGCAGGAGAAGATCGAGGAGAACACCTCGCAGTCCAGCGGCGGCCTGCTCGGCTTCGACCGCGATACCCAGCGCACCAGCAGGACGATCGAGCGCTCCAGTGGCCTGCCGGCCTCCGACCGGGTGATCGTCAATCGCGAGAGCGGCCTGATGACGGTGGTCGCCACGGCGCGGCAGCACACGGAGATCCAGAAGTTTCTCGACCAGGTCATGGCCAACGTCTCCAGGCAGGTCCTGGTGGAGGCCACGATCGTCGAGGTGCGGCTCACCGACCAGTATCAGGCCGGTATTGATTGGGCGGCCATCGCCGGGGACTTCGCGCTCGCGGCGGGCCTGACCGCAGGGGCCATCCCGGGAGCGATTACTCTCGGCACCCCGGGGAACCTGCCCATATCCTCGACGGCCTCGCCGTTCTCGGCCTTCACCTTCGCGGGCGACAACTTCAACCTCGGCATCCGCCTGCTCCAGCAGTTCGGCAATGTACAGGTGCTGTCCAGCCCGAAGGCAATGGTGCTGAACAACCAGACTGCGGTGCTCAAGGTCGTCGACAATCAGGTGTTTTTCACCATCGAGGCCGACACCACCCAGAATACCAACCAGACGACAACCACGGTGACGACGACTCCCCACTCCGTGGCGGTCGGCCTGGTGATGAACGTGACGCCTCAGATCAACTCCGATGACACGGTCATGCTCAACGTTCGCCCGACGATTTCGCGTATCAACGGTTTCGCTACCGATCCCAATCCGGCACCGATCACCGTCGGCTTGCCGGCGAATCAGATACCGATCATTCAGACCCGTGAGCTCGAATCGCTTCTGAAGGTGCCGAGCGGCCAGACCGCCGTGCTCGGCGGACTGATGCAGGACAGCACCGACATCGCCACCGACGGCACACCGGGCCTGCAGAGCATCCCGGGCGTGGGAGAGCTGTTCAAGTACCGGAACAACCAGTACGCGAAGAGCGAGCTGGTCATATTCCTGCGCCCGACCGTCATCAAGAACCCGGGCCTGCAGGGGGACTTCAAGGACTACAACCAGTACCTGTCGCCGGTGCCGGATCAGGGATTTCCGCCACCGCTGAATGGCCAGCAGCCGCCGTGCTACCGGGATGATCCCGGCTGCGACCAGAACCGCGTGTGCCACGGCGACTGGTGTCAGTGATCCGGATTGCAGGGTAAGCCGCCATGAGTCTGTTGATGGATGCGTTGCGAAAGGCGGAAGAAGAAAAGCGTCGCGCCGCCCTGGAAAAGAAAGGCGAGGCGGGCGCCGCCGGCGCGGCCGCGCCCGATCAGCTCGCCTCGACATTCCCCCCGGAGACCCCCGGCCCCGAGGCAGCCAGCCGGACCGGCGAGCACACCGCGGACAATCTGCGTCTGGAGCCGATCGAGGGAGCGGCGGCGGAGCCGGCCAGCACCACGGCCCCCGGGAGCAGGACGACGACCGGCGAGGTGGCGGAGCCGTTCGGCGACACCACCAAGATGCGGTTGACGGCGGCGCAGCGCGACGTTTTCGACGCCCTGGGTGTGCCGCGGCGCAACGAGGCCACCGGCGCGTTCGAGGGCGAACAGGACTTCGATGCGACGGTCCCCTCCAGGCGCATGCTCAAGCGGTCGCTCGAGGAGTATTTCGAGCCGACGCGCTCGTATGAAGGCCCGCGGGCTGCCGAGGCTCAGGACGAGGCCGCGGCGCCGGTCGGCGCCGACTCCGGCCCCATCACCGCGCAGACGGTCTTCTCGGCCAAGCGCCGCGGACGCGGCGGCTCGGCATTCAGCGCGGCAGCTTCCCTGCTCCTGCTCGCCGCGGCGGGCCTGGGGGCTGTTGGCGCGTACTACTGGTATACGCAGTCGCGTTCAGTGCAGCTCGTTCCGCCGCCGGCGGTGGCGCAGCGCGTCGAGGCCATCCGCACCCCGGCGGTCGAAGTGCCGCCCGTGTCGGTCGCACCGCCGGCCGAGGCGCCCGGTGAGACCGTTGGCGCACGGCTTGAGACTGCCACGACGACAGCGGCCACGGAGCCGACGCCACCGGTAACGGCGGCCGAGCCGACCCCGGCACCGCCAGCGGAGCCCGTGGCCGCGGTGGAGCCAAAGGCCGAGGTACCCGCCGAACCGATCGCGCCCGCCCCCGGGGCGGCGGTAGCCCCGGCCGCGGCACCGGCACCCGCCCCGACTGCGCCGCTGGCGGAGGCCACGGCAGCGGCTGGCTCGCCGGGCGAATCGGCCGCCCCGGCCGCACCTGCGCCAGCGGCCCCCGAGGCCGCGATCGAGCGCCAGGCCCCGGTGCAGACGGCCATGGTCGAACCGCCCTCCACCGCGGAGGTCGAGCGGCTGCAGGCGGCCCCGGCGCCAAAGCCGAAGTCCGAGCTGCCCGCCCCGAAAGTGAGCTCCGCCGTGGATGGCAGCGTCATGCCCGGGGAGATCCGCATCTCGCGCGCACGCGCAACGCAGCCGTTCGTCCCCGGCCAGGTCCAGGAGGCCTACGATGCGTACCAGCGCGGCGACTACGGTCGGGCCGAGACCCTTTACCGCACGGCACTGGCGCGCTATCCCGGCAATCGTGACGCGTTGCTCGGCATCGCGGCATTGAGCTGGCGCAGCGGCGACCGGGCCGGTGCGGCCGGCATCTACCAGCGGCTGCTGCAGGCCAATCCAAGCGACGCCACGGCGCGTTCGGCCCTCCTCACCCTGCAGAGGGACAAGAATCCCGTCGTCGACGAGAGCACCGTCAAGCTGCTGCTGCACCGGGAGCCCGAGTCCGCGCAGCTTCGCTTCGTGCTCGGGAACATCTATGCGCGCCAGCAGCGTTGGCCGGAGGCGCAGCAGGCCTATTTCGACGCCTTCACGCGCGACAAGACCAATCCGGACGTGGCCTACAACCTGGCTGTCAGCCTGGACAACCTCGGACAGCACGCAGCGGCGCTGGATCACTACCGCAAGGCGGTCGATCTCGCGCGCCAGCGTCCGGCGCGGTTTGCCGCCGTCGCCGCGCAGTCACGCATTCAGGCGCTCGCGGTGGCGAGCGGAAGTGCACCGTGAATGCCACGAAAACGCCGCTCCGTCTCGGTGAGTTGCTGGTCCAGAAGGGTATCATCAGCCAGGACCAGATCCGCATCGCGCTCACCGAGCAGAAGAAGCAGAAGGAACACCTGGGAAAGATCCTCGTGCGCCTCGGCTTCGCGACCGAGGCGGTCGTACTCGACGTCCTCGGCGGCGCCCTCGGGCAGCAGAGCATCGACCTCTCGAAGGTCGTGGTCGACAGCGAGGCCGTGCGCCTCATTCCAAAGGATTTCGCCCGCCGTTATCGCATACTCCCGCTGACCTATGAGCTGAACCGCAATCGCCTGACCGTGGCGATGGCGGACACGCTGAACGTCGTCACCATCGATCAGATCAACGCCCTGCTCGGCGGCGACGTGGAGGTCGTCCCGCTGCTTGCGACCGAGGCGGACGTCGATAAGGCGATTGATCAGTTCTACGGCTTCGAGCTTTCGGTCGACGGCATCATCCAGGAGATCGAGACCGGCGAGATCGACTACGCCAGTCTCGAGGAAGACAGCGGCGAATACAGTCAGCCGGTCGTACGCCTCGTCAACGCCCTCATCGCCGACGCCGTCAAGCGCGGCGCCTCGGACATTCACCTCGAACCGGAGCAGGGCTTCATGCGCTTCCGGTATCGCATCGACGGCGTGCTGCGGCAGATCCGCAGCCTGCACAAGAAATACTGGTCTGCCGTCGCCGTGCGCGTGAAGGTAATGGCCGGCATGGATATCGCCGAGACGCGCGCGCCGCAGGACGGCCGCATCTCGCTCTCGCTGTCCGGCCGACAGATCGACTTCCGCGTCTCGACCATGCCGACGGTTCACGGCGAGAACCTCGTCCTGCGCATCCTCGATCGTCAGAAGGGCCTGGTGGAGCTCCCGCAGCTCGGACTGGAGGAGAGCGTGCTCGGCAGCCTGCGGCTCATGGTGGCGCGGCCCGAGGGCATCATCCTCGTGACCGGCCCGACCGGCAGCGGCAAGACCACCACCCTGTATTCGGTGCTCAGCCATCTGAACACCGAGACGGTCAACATCATGACGCTGGAGGACCCGGTCGAGTACCCGATGGGCCAGATCCGGCAGACCTCCATCAACGAGGCGGTGCGGCTGGATTTCGCCACCGGCGTGCGCGCCATCCTGCGCCAGGACCCGGACATCATCCTCATCGGCGAGGTGCGCGACGAGGAGACCGCCTCGATGGCCTTCCGCGCCGCCATGACCGGCCATCAGGTGTTCGCCACCCTGCACACCAACAACGCGCTGGGGGCCATCCCGCGCCTGCTCGATCTCGGCATCCGCCCGGACATCATGGCGGGCAACATCATCGGCGTCATCGCCCAGCGCCTGGTGCGCAAGCTCTGCAACCAGTGCAAGGAGGCCTACGAGCCGAGCGATCTGGAGCTGCGGGTGCTGGGCATTACCGCCACCGATCCGCCGCCGCTCATCTACCGCGCCAAGGGCTGCATACACTGCGACAATCAGGGTTATCGCGGCCGCATCGCCGTGATGGAGCTGCTGCGGTTCGATCGGGAGATCGACGCCCTCATCGCGCGCAGCGCCACCTTGAGCGAGATCGACGCCACCGCCACGGCCAAGGGCTTCGCGCCCCTCGCCGATGCCGCCGGCAAGCGGGTCATCGAGGGCGTGACCAGCATCGACGAGGTCTCGCGCGTGGTCGATCTGACCGAGAGACTCCACTGATGGAGCTGTATCGCTACAAGGCGATGACCGCCGAGGGCCGCGTCAAGCGCAGCCGCCTCGACGCCATGAACCCGAGCGACCTGGAATCGCGCCTCGGGCGCATGGGCCTGGATCTCATCAGCTACCGGAAGGTCGGCGGCAAGCATCGCGGCGGCGGCGGCCGGCCGATCAAGCGCGTGGATCTCATCAATTTCTGCGTGCACCTGGAGCAGCTTCTGCGCGCCGGCGTGCCGATGCTGGACGGACTGAGCGATCTGCGCGACTCGCTCGAGCATCCCCGCTTCAGGGACGTCATCGCCGTCGTCATCGAGTCGATACAGGGCGGCAAGAACCTCTCCCAGGCGCTCAGCGAGTTTCCGTACGTGTTCGACACCACGTTCGTGAATCTGGTGCGCGCCGGCGAGGAGGCGGGTCAGCTGCCGCATGTCCTGCACGAGATCGGCGAGAATCTGAAATGGCAGGACGAGCAGGCCGCCCAGATCAAGATGCTGCTCATCTACCCGAGCCTGGTCCTGCTGGTCGTCGGCGTCGCGGTGGTCGTGCTCATGGTGAACGTGGTGCCGGAGCTGCTCAAGTTCGTCAAGTCGATGGGCGGAACGCTGCCGTGGCACACCAAGGCCCTCATCGCCGTGTCGAACGCGTTCGCGAACTACTGGTACGTGATCCTGGCGATACCGGTGCTGGCCGTCATCGTCATGCAGGTGCTGCTCCGGACGAACCCGGCCTTCAGACGCCGGTGGGACGCCTTCAAGCTCGATCTTCCGGTCATCGGTCCCATTCTCAAGAAGATCATCCTGACCCGGTTCACCAGCAATTTCGCGCTGATGTACGCTTCCGGCATCACGGTGCTCGAGAGCATACGGCTGAGCTCCGGGGTCGTGGGGAATACGGCGGTCGAAGAGGCGGTGCTCAACGCCGGCAAGCAGATGGCGGAGGGCTCGGGAATTGCCACAAGCTTTTCCGAATCCGACCTCTTTCCGCCGCTGGTGCTGCGCATGCTGCGCGTGGGCGAGAACACCGGCTCGCTGGAGACGGCGCTGGCCAACGTCGGCTACTTCTACACCCGCGAGGTGAGGGAGGCCGTCGAGCGCATGCAGAAAGTGATGGGGCCGGGGATCACCGTGGTGTTGGGCGTGCTGCTGGGCTGGGTCATGCTCTCCGTGCTTGGACCGATTTATGACCTCATTTCTAAGATCAAGGTTTGACGTCTTCGATCGCCGCGCGGTCTTCATAACCGGCGACAAGATCGCGGTGTACCACTGGCGCGGCGGCGGCCTGGCGGACGGTTTCCTGTTCGAGGCGAACGATTCCGGCTTCGCGCAGTTCGCACGCTACCTCGAGGAGTCGCCCCCGCACCCGGTCTACCTCGTGGTGGATGTCGTCGAGGAGGAATATCGGCAGGACATGATTCCGCACGCGCGCGGCGGGGATCGCCGTGCCCTCATCGATCGCAAGCTGGCGCGCCTGTTCCGCAACACGCCCTACCAGTTCGCCAGGGTCCAGGGGCGGGAGAAAGAGGGGCGCAAGGACGATCGTCTGCTGCTCACGGCGCTGACGAATCCGGATCAGCTCGACCCGATCATCCGGCTGTTCACCGACAACAAGGTGCCTTTGGCGGGGATCTTTTCCTTGCCGATGCTGAGCGAACGGCTGCTCGCGGCCATCGATGCGAAGGCCGCGAACGTCCTGCTCGTCACACTGCACGGCGCGAGCGGATTGCGGCAGACGTTCCTGCACGACAATGCGCTGAAGGTCAGTCGTCTGGCCAAGATGCCGCGCTACGGGTCGGTCTCCTACGGGCCGCACATCATCGGCGAGCTCGACAAGTTCCGGCGCTACCTCGTCAGCCTGCGGCTCGCCAGCCCGGAGCTGCCGATCGACGTATTCATTGTCACCGGCGGCAACCTGATCGGGGAGCTGCGCCACCAGGCCAAGCCGCAGGACCTCGTGCGCTACCACCTGGTGAACGTCGCCGATCTCGGCCAGCGTCTCGGCATCAGCGGCGCGCTGACGACGCCTTACAGCGACGTCGTGTTCGCGCACCTGCTGCTCGAGAGCCAGCCGAAGAACCAGTACGCGCCGCGGCACCAGACGCGCTATTACCGCATGCATCGCACGCGTCTCGGGATGCTGGCGGCCGCGGCGCTCATGCTCTTTGGCGCCACCATCTGGAGCGGCGTGAATTTCATCCAGGGCCTGTCGATGCGCCAGCAGTCCATCGAGGCCAGCAGGAAGGCGGATTTCTACCGCGCCCGGTACGAAGTCGCCCACAAGCGCCTGCCGCCCACGGCCGTGGGTCCGCGCGACATCGAGGCCGCGGTCAACGTCGTCGACCTGCTGGAGCAGTACAAATCCAGTCCGCTGGAGAGCATGCGTCTCATCAGCCACGCGCTGGATCAGTTCCCCTCGCTGCAGTTGGACAAGCTCGACTGGCGCACGGGGGCGGATCCGGATGCGACACCGGGACCGGGCACCCCGCCAGCGCCGGCCGAGGCGATGCCGCTGCCGGCCGAGCCCGGGGCGAAGAGCTATCTCTACTATCAGATCGCCGATATCGAGGGCCACATCGCACCCTTCGACGGCGATTATCGCGAAGCCCTGGCGCTGATAGACGGCTTCGCCGAGGCGCTGCGCAAGTCCGGACGGGCCTACAGGGTGGAGGTCGTCAGGCGCCCGCTGAATGTCGATTCCAGCGGCAGTCTGCAGGGCTCCGCCGAGGACCGACTCGATGCGACCAACGCCGATTTCGCGGTACGCCTCGTGATGGGTATAGAAAGCAATGGCAATCAAGAAGGCTGACGTCGATTGGCGGTTTCTGGGCGACGCCCTGCTGGCGTTGCTGGCGTGCGGCGTCGTGGGCGCGCTCATGGTCTGGTACAGCCTGCACTTCAAGCAGGGCTATGAGCAGGACTTCAAGTCCAGCCAGGCGGAATTCCGCCAGACCAGCGAGCGGTACCTGTCGATCGACGACGAGGCGCGCATCATTCGCGACATGTACCCGCGATTCCTGGAGCTGCGCGACCGCGGCGTGCTGGGCGGGGAGAACCGACTGAACTGGCTCGAGACCCTGCGCGCGGCGGGTGCGTCGATACGGATGCCGAGCCTGCGCTACCAGATCAACTCGCAGGAACCGGTCGCTCCGCCATATCTGTCGAATGTCGACAAGGGCGGCTTCACGGTGTACACGACCAGGATGCAGCTCGATCTGGGCCTGCTGCATGAATATGACCTTGCGACCCTTCTCGACGACCTGAACAGGAACGCCACGGGCCTCTACAGCGTGAGCCAGTGCACGATGTCGCGAACCAGTCCCGAGATCCGCATGGAGCCCAAGGCGGACAATATCAAGGCAGCGTGCAGTCTCGACTGGTACACGCTCAATCTCCCCGGCGAGGGGCTGGCGCTGAAGCAATGACGCGACGGGACGGGAATTCGATGCGATGCATCAACGCCGGGGGCGCGGGGATGCTCCTCGCGTTGTCGATGGCCGCCGCCAGCGCCTGGAACCCGGCCGCCGCCGCGGAACCGCTGGGCCGCTTCTTTCTCACGCCGGAGCAGAGGGTCGAGCTCGAACGCCTGCGCCACGCGCCGCCGGCACCCGTCACGCCGCCCGCTCCGCCACCGGTGGTCGAGGCCGATCTGCCCCCGCCGGTGACCGAGCTGTCACGCGAAGAAATGCTGCCGCCCGCCCCGCCGCCGATCGTGCCGCCGATCACGGTCAACGGCGTGGTGATACGCTCCAACGGCGAGAGCACCGCATGGGTGAACGGCCAGAACACGCTGGAGGGCGACTTCAGCCGCGAGAACATCCGCGTCGTCCGCCCGCGCGGCGAGTCGGTGCGCATCATCACCCCCGAGCACCTGCCCGACGTGACTTTGAAACCCGGCCAGACCTACGACCCCGGCACCAATACCATCATCGACGCCGCTGCACAATCTCCGTGAGATTGAATCGGTTGCGCTCGTCGCGCTGCCCTCAAGTGAGGTAACAATTCGACCGTCGCGAAAGCATCGCAGCGGAAACAAGAACTCTCGGACAGATACGGATTTCGATCCTCGATGTGTAGTGCCCGGTGTGATTTGACCACCGACTGACACTGCGGGCACGGCATCGGTTCTGACGCCGGGAGTGAACTGGGGCTGGTGCTGATCTGGAGTGATCGCATTTTCCCAGCTAACTCAAAGGAATGATCAGGGTGCTTGGATCGGAGACTCCGTCGATAGCTTGGATTTTCCCCGAAGTCAGAATACCGTCATCAATATTGCGGTCTATCTCTTTTGCAAAATCCAGCGGGAGTTTCCGGTACTCCACGACATGCTGTGGCCTTTGATTGCCTAATACATACCGTGCGTCCGCCGCTGCATTGAGCCCGAATTGCGAGTTGCGAAAGGCAACGACATAGATCTTTATCTTTTCGTTCTGGTATCGGCGTAAGATTGCTCCAGCCATCGCGCCATCGACAATCAAGCCTGCACGATTGAGATGCACCATCACGCAGTCGATCTCGCTTCCACCATCACCTATAAGCCCATTACCGCTCGAGCCGCCGGAGTAATTGCAGTCCGTTGTGCCAAGGATTTCGTCGTCTGAATTTGGAAGGCCCATCAAATTCTGAAACTCATTGGTGGCGTTTGGCATATCACCAGGGAGCATATGGTACGTTTGCTTGAAGGTACTCACGGCAACCTTTAGTTGATTGGCGATACTCATCAGCTCCTTGAGTTGTGCTTTCGGCACAAAGACTGTGGCGCGCAGCACCACCGCAAGGAGCAGGCCAATGATGACTAAAGCAATGGCCAATTCGACGAGAGTGAAGCCGAACTCATGATTCTTGGACCGCGTACGCGTTATCACGGCACTTAAAATCCGGTCTTACCGAGGATCCCTCGAAGTTCATCCACGGTCATGATAGTGACTTTATCATCTGCGTTGCCCTGCATCCGATCTGGCCCAAAAGAGCGTATGCGAAACGCATTCACCGGGGGCGGTGGTGGGGGGGAAGGATCGGTTAACGCAATGTTGCCCGTGTCCTGGATGTACTCAAGCCGCATACCCCACGGATCCCTTGCTTGTAGTAACCCACTTGGCGGAAGGTCATAGGTATTCTCCTGCCTTGCTGGGGGGGTGCACGGAGGTGCGGTTCCATCGGAGCATAGGCCGGAAGCATAATCGACGCCAGCGAGAATCTGTCCAACAATTACCGATCTTTCCTGAGCAAATAGCTCTTCCAATAGACCGTCGGCAGACTTCCGCGAACCGTCCTTGATCAAGGGAGCTAGCAGGTCTAGGGGTAGCATCCTGCTGACGACATCATCGAACGTTCCGCCTCCGCCAGCGGGCGGCACGTCGGTAGCTGGGCGATCAACGAAGTTTAAACCTACTGTCGTATTAACTTGTTCGTCAGTCAGAGCCGCATCGGCTGCGGTTGGCAAGACGTTTCGTGTGCCTGCGGTGGTATATGCGCCGTATCCATTAGGTCCGTGCGAAATGATGACAACGACCGCATTTGTTACTCCGCTTCCGAGAGCCCCGCCAGTATCCGATAATGCCCCATCGTTTCCGACCCACATCTCATTGACAGCGTCGTTGGTCGAGTAAACTGTCCAGTTCTTGTTTGTCCTTGGGGGCGGGACAGAGAGATTGACATTAGAAACCTTGTACGAAAAGAAGTTGTCCCATCCGTCCAGAGCGTCGTCTCGATTAATTCCGAGGTCTCGGAATGGCACAATCCCAAAGTTCTGGGGGGGGCAGGCAGTAGCAGCGTCACCCGGCGTCACACGGTGCTCTTCGCCTTCGCCGTCGGGGGCGTTGAAATCTCTGTCCGGGCATGGGAGGTGATGATGCGTTCGAAGGTAATTTGACAGCGCATCACGAATGGATTCAATCCGCACCGCAGTGGTCGTGTAGTGCCTTGCACGAATCGCCGTACTGAACGCACCAATGCCCAGAGCAATTAGGATGGTCACAATGAGCAGAACGACGGCAAGCTCAATGAGCGTAAACCCAGCATGGCGCTGACGATGTGCGAACCGTTGCATGTGGTGATTTCCTCGATACCCCTTAATTCATAAGTCTACTCCATCTGATTGATCCGAGGTACCGAAAAACCAATAGGTTAGGAGAGGTCCGCAGATTCTTGGAGGCGCGGCAACTTGGCGGGTGCTGATCGCCACGAAGACCCGCAATTGCCTTTCGGTCCCTGCCCGTCCGGCTGATGGAACGAAAGGTCACCGTTCCTCGGAGCACCTGATGGCGGAAACCTGGACTCGTCGCATGTGGAGTCAGCATAAGGTTAGCCAGAGACTGGCGGTGGCGCCAAAGGACTCTCGCGATTGTGAATCAGCGCGCAGGTTGGATTCCTCCTCGTGGCCGGGACCGGTGTGCGTCGGTATTTTTCTCATCTCGGCAGAGGACCTGCCCCGTGGATATGCCTTTAAGGAAAGGACGCCTATGACACTCCCAGTTGCTCCCCGTGTAGTTCTCCGCTTTAGCGCCGTGCGCGAACTGGACAGTTCCGCGCTGAGGGCGCGGGCGGACTAGTTCCGGACCGGATCTCTCGTTCCCTGGCTGGTCCCTGCCCGAGGTTCGAAGGGCGACTGGGGCCAGTCGCGGGAACGAGGGGATCCACTTGGGCCATACTTGACCACCGTCCTAGTCCAGCCGCCATGTCGGCTACGACGCCAATCCCCTCACGCAGGCAGGGCGGCGCGGTGCTGCTGCTCGTCCTGCTGTTCGTCACCCTGGCGGGGTCCTTCACGCTGCTGAGGGGCCTGAACGGGGGCCTCGGCGCCATCCGCGCGCATCGGCTGCAACACGACGCGGCCGCGCTCGCCCAGGCCAAGGAGGCCCTGCTCGGCTACGCGGCGGCCTACCCGGATTTGATCAACCCCACCCGCGGCCCGGGGTTCCTGCCGTGCCCGGACCGAAACAACGATGGGCTACTACTTACCGAGGGTTCGTGCTCGAGCAAGAGTGTCACGGCGAGAACGGTGGGACGACTCCCCTGGCGATACCTGGGACTGTCCGACCTTCGCGACAGCGCCGGCGAGCGCCTGTGGTACGCGGTGGCCGACAACTACAGCTTTCACCAGGGCGGCGGGATCTACACCGTTCCCCTGAACAGCCAGACCCCCGGCGACCTTGCAATCGAGAGGCAAGGTGATGTCGTAGCCGTGATCATCGCGCCGGGCGAGCCGGTCGGTTCCCAGGTGCGGAATGCTGCCAATGCGAACGACGTCCGCAACTATCTCGAAGGCGAAAACGGCGAGACGGCCACCCCGAACGACAAAGTCTTCGTCAGCGGCGCATCCGGCGACTTCAATGATCGGTTGGTTGCGATAACGCGAGCGGAGCTGATGGCCGTCGTGGAAAAGCGAGTTGCCGGCACCGCGCGCGAGGCTTTGCGCCGTTACTATCAGGCCAGCGCCTCGACCTCTGCGGCGAGATACTTTCCCTATGCCTCGCTCCTGGGGATGGAGGGTCCTCATCGTGTCGGCTGGCAAGGACTTCGGCGCGGGGCGCTGCCACTGGATCCTGCCGGAGACGGTTGCCAATGCAGATACCTCCAAGCGACCAGCGAGTTCTCCTGCACCTGCACCGGGGGGACTGTCAGGTACGAGTTCACCGACAATACCGTGATCTTCTCCGATGACGCTGTCCCGGGCATCTGCAAGGCGGCCGGGTCGAGCTCCTGCGTATGCACTGGCACCGGCACCGACGCGTGCATCGTCAGCGCGGCGCCCACACAGCTCTCCGTCCGGAGGGAGGGGGGGCTGGCCGTCTTCACCGGCAGCAGCGGGGCGTGCGCATTGCCGCCTCCGGGGCAGCCGCAGGGTTTCACTACGAAGTGCGCATGCACCGGCGAGGGCGCGTGCAGCGTGCAGACGAGTCAGCACGCCAACAACAGCCTGTCAGGTCTGCCGACGTGGTTCGACGCGAATGACTGGGAACAGTTGATCTATTACTCGTTGTCGGAGCAATGCCGCGCGCCGCCGGACGGAGCGGGTTGCGCGGCCGAGCCACAACTCATCCTCGGACAGAACCAAGGCATCGGCGCGCTGGTCGCCGCGGCGGGCGCGCCCCTACCGGCGACCGCCTGCAACGGCATCACACGTGATCAGGTACGGCCCACTGCCGATTCCAACGTCTGTGATCTTCTCGACAGCGAACAGAACACGGACGCCGACGATGCCTATGTGCCCGCTCAGAGAACGGAACAGAGCAACGATTTCCTGCGTGCTGTTTGGCCTTGATCACCTCGGGAGTGGTGGAACATGGAACGAACCATCAACGAATCCGGATTCTCGCTCATCGAGCTCGCCGTCGTCCTTGTGCTCATCGGGATCATGCTGGGCGGTGTGCTGTATCCGCTGCGGACGCAGATGGAGCAGCGAAACCGCGGCCAGACCGAGCAGATACTGGAGGACGGTCGCGAGGCATTGCTCGGCTATGCCGCGGCATATGGTTACCTGCCCTGCCCGTCCACTGAGGAAGATCCATCGAGCGCGCAGTACGGCGAAGAAGACGCGCGAGTTGCGGGGCGCTGTCCTTTGGACTCGGGCCTGCTGCCCTGGCGCACGCTGGGACTCGTGGAGTTCGATGCCTGGGGTCGCGCAAGGGGCGCGGCGGCGGACAACTGGTCAGGGTATTTGCGCTTTCGCGTTCATCCCAATTTCAGCAACAGCGTGAAGGCCATTGCCTTGACGACGGTTGCGACCAGCGGCACGCTATTGGTCGTCAGGAACGCTGCCGGAAACGTGCTATCGTCCGGCACGGAGCCGCCCGTTGCGATCGTGTACTCCACGGGTCCTTCGAATGCCGACGACGACGGCGCCGGCATTGCAGCCGATGCCGAGAACACGGACGGCGATCCTGATGCGAACGGAACGCCCAACGCGATCTACACGGGAGGTACGCCGACCGCCACGTTCGACGATCTGACCATATGGATCTCGAGGCCGGTGCTGTTCGAAAAACTCATCTCCGCGGGGCGGCTGCCGTGATGCGTCACAATCCGGGCGCTCCACTTCCGGCGAACAGTCCCTTGCAAGATTCGCCAATGCAGTGGCCCGGACCGGCAAGTGCACTCCTGTTCACCGAGGCAGTGGCACGGGCCGGCAAAGTGCAACTCTATTGGCCGGGGACCGTTCCTCCCCGACCATCCGCAGTACGGCCACCACTTTCTCCCACGAACAGGCTGTATTGATCGGTCGCGGAGAGGTCCGGCCGCCGGCGCAGTTCGAAGCTGACGAACCCGTCCTCGTTGTGAGCCAGCGTCAACACGTAGCCGAGCATCTCCGCCTGCCGGGCGGACTGGTACAACCCTATCCCCAACCCGGTGCGTGAGGGCACCGGCCGGCGCAGCAGTCCCTGCGCGATGTCATCGGGCACGCGCTCGCCGCTGTCCGTGACCGTCACCCGCAGGTCCGACTCGCCGCTCTCGATGACCACGCTCAACTCCACGTTCGGCTCGAGCTGCCGCTTCTGGCGCGCGTTCTCCAGCAGGTTCTCGACCACGCTGTCGAACAGGTCCACGGGCACGAGCGGGTCGCGGGTGATACGTCCCTGCAGCTCCACCCCGGTCCCCTGGTGCCGCGCCTGCAGGGCGTCCCACCACGCGCTGAGGGGCTGCTGTTCCAGGCCTACCTTGGTGGGCGACTGCAGCTTGTCGAGAGCGAGCTGCAGCCGCTGCGTCACCACCGGCAACTGCTGCTCGATGAAGTGCTGCGTGCGCACCGAGCGCCGGCGCTCGCCGTCCTTCAGCGTCGCCTGCTCCTGGCTGATCACCAGCGTCATCGTCTGCAGCGACTGCAGCAGGTTCTTGATGTCGTGCGTTACGCGCGCGCCGGTCTCGTAGATGGCCTGCAGATGCGCCTGCCTGGAGAGTTCCTGCTCGCGCTGCTTGGCGATATGGAAGTGTCCCAGCAGCTGCACCAGCAGCCTGCCGTGCAGCAGCAGCGTCGGGCTGGGCTCGCGCCGCACGTACAGCCGCATCGAGATGCCGGGGGTGTTCAGATCCATGGCGTGGCGCGTGCGCTGGCCGGCCAGGCCCTCGCTCTCCTCGGCCTCCCACTCCACGCCACTCACCCACGGCAGCCCGACCAGCGCACGCATCGCCGCCGTAAGGAATTGCGCGGGGGTGCGCTGCTCGTCGGCGATGTCGGCGAGGTCCGCGAGCCACTCCTCGAACGGCGTGCCGATGTTCAGCAGCGAGCGCTCCCAGAGGGCAGCCAGTCCGCCCGCGCCCGTGCCGGGGGTGAGCAGCCAGCTGATCGCGAACAGGAAGGCGCCCAGTGCCAGGCTGGCCGCTATCAGGGCGTCGGTGTAGTCGGCGTCGTTTCGATACATCGTGACGACGCTGCCCAGCGCGACCAGCGCCGCCATCAGCGAGGCGGTCACGCCGCGGAAGAGATCCACGGAGTGAGAGCTGCGCATTCCGGCCGGCCCCGATCGCACGGCGGCGATCACCATCGGCAGCAGGAGCAGCCCATAGAGGAATATCGAGGTGACAGTCTCCGGCATGCTGCGCGCGGGGAACAGCAGCGGCACCACGACCACCAGCAGCTTGGAGATGAGGAACAGCAGCGTCAGCATGTAGACGAGGCGTTCGGATTGCGAGGTGAGCGTGCGGCCGCCGACCAGGCCGATGATGAGGATCAGCCAGCAGGCCAGCAGCCAGCCGTTCAACAGCATGACGAAGCCGGTGGTGAAAGCCATGAACACGGCCGCGTCCACGAGGTCGAGCCGGCGGTCACCGCGCCAGATGGGCTGCCACAGCATGAACAGCCCGAGATGCACGAGCATCAACGAGCGTGAGAGGGGACTGGCGAAACCCCAGGAGGTGGCGACGTGCAGGAAAAGCAGCATCGCCCCGAGCAGCACGTTCTCGTACCGGGCGACGAAGCGCAGCACCAGGCTGGTCGCCGGACGCCGCCGTTTACTCCAGCGCGAATCCGGTAGCGATTCCATCGTTCCAATCATGATGCCGACCCGCGGGCCGGGCCGCCGGGAAGCGGGTCGCACGTCCGGCGCAACGGGGCCGATCCGCCATGAACGGCGCCCGGCAGCCGGAATGAATTGCGGTATGATTCATTGCAGAGGCCAGCCTACCGTATGTGGAGACAAACCAAAACCATCGCATGGTTCACGGCGCTGGAGGCCAGGCGCGGCCGCCTGCTGCGCCTAATGGCGGCGACTCTGCTTGCCGCCTTTCTGCTCAGCGAGATCGCGGCGGCGGCCGCGGTCACCGAGAGCAACGCCATCAGGCTGGCGTTCCTGGCCGCGACGCTGCGCGTGGCGGCGGTCTTCCTCATCGCCTCGTTCATCGCCGGGAGCATCACCCGGGAGCAGGCCGACAAGGGCAGCGAGATGGTCCTCTCCCTGCCGCTCCCACGCTATGTGTACTACCTGGGCAAGCTCGCCGGCTTCGCCGTCATCGCGGTCGTCATCGTCGCGCTCTACGCGGCGCTGGTGGCACTGCATTCGCCGTTCACGCAGACGTTGCTGTGGGCGTGCTCCCTGCTGTGCGAACTGCTCGTCATCGTCGCGCTCACGCTGCTGTGCAGCTTTACCTTCGCGCAGGTGCCCGTGATCCTGAGCGCGGTCGCGGCGTTCTACCTCCTGTCACGGACCATGGAGGCCATTCGCCTGATGAGCCGGGGGCCGCTGGTGGACACCACGGAGCCGTCGTCCAGGCTGATTGCCGGCATCGTCGACGGAATCGCATACGTTCTGCCCAACCTGGATCGATTCACGCCCACCGAGTGGCTGATCTACCATTCCGGCGGCATCGGCGAACTCGCCGGCATCGCGGCGCAGAGCGCCATCTACCTTGCGTTGCTCATCGCCGCGGGTCTGTTCGATCTCTATCGGCGCAACTTCTGATGGGCGCGAGGGAGCGCTCTATCGCGGCCGTGCCCATGTCTGTGCTGGCGCTGTTGCCGCTGGCATTGGCGGCGCAGCTGTATTGGCATCATCGACTGCCGGCGCCCAGCGCCTCCGCGAACGAGCTCGCGGCACCTCCGCCTCAACCCGTGCTCGAGGTCGTCGCCGCCGGCGACCGGGTCTCGTTGGCGAAGGTGCTGATGCTGCGCCTGCAGGGTTTCGACAATCAGCCGGGCATCAGCATTCCGTTCCGCGCCCTCGACTACCGCCGTGTCATCGCCTGGCTGAGCGCGATACTGCGACTCGACGAACGCGCCTCCTACCCCCTGCTCGCCGCCGCCCGCCTCTACGGCGAGGTATCCGAGCCCGCGAAGCAGCGGATGATGTTGGAGTTCGTTCACCGGGAGTTCCTGAAGGACCCCAACCGGCGCTGGCCGTGGATGGCACATGCCGTCTTCGTGGCGCGCCACCGGCTCCATGACATGCCGCTGGCATTGCGGTACGCCGACGCCCTGGCCACGCACGTGACCGATCCGGGCGTTCCATCCTGGGTCACGCAGATGAACATCTTCGTGCGGGTCGACATGGGTGAGGTCGAGGCCGCCAAAGTCCTGCTCGGCGGGCTGCTCGAGAGCGGCCGGATCGCCGACCCCGCCGAGCGGCGATTCCTGATGCGGCGTCTGGAGGAACTGGAGCAATCCGGCGGGAAATGACCCGCGCTCAGGTCTCGTAGTCGACCACACGGCGTTCCACGCGCACCTCCTTCACGAACTCCGCCACACGCTCGTGCTCCGGGTGGTTCTGATAGGCGGCGAGAGTCCCGCGGTCGGCGAACTCGGAATAAAGGACGACGTCGCTGGAGTCACTGCCGGGGATGGTGTTGATGCCGACCTCGATGGCGAGCAGCCCCGGGACGCGGCCGCGGAGCGCCTCCAGCGCGCGCTTCATCTCGGCGGCGTTCTCCGCCTGGGTTCGTTCCGCGGTGGCGCGCACACGCCACATGACGATGTGTTTGAGCATATTCAGGTCCCGAGATCGGTGTACTTGTCGAGCAGATCGGCCAGTTGCCGAAAGTCGCCATGCGGGCGAAGCTCGTCGCAGTGATAATGCCCCGAGCGCCAGTACGCGCGATAGGCCCGCGCGCCGCGCCTCGCAGCGAGGAACCGGTATCGATCATCCACGATCTCGATCGCCACGCAGTCCTCCAGGGCGATGGCCACGCCCGGGGTGGTCCGCATCATGGCCTTCAGCGCCGGGCGCCGGTGATGCTCCGAGTCGTAGTGGGGGCAGACCATGGCGTCGACAAAATTCAGCCCGCGCACCCGGACGAGCGTCCTGTCTCCGGGATTGCTGAACTTGCGCGCATCGCTGTTGCCGGCGCGAAACCAGCAGATGGCGCCGGCGCTCAGTCCGGCGAGGACGGCCCCGCGGCGCCGTGCCTCCTCGAGCAGCCGATCGACGCCGAGCCGCCGCCACAATCGCATCATCCGCAGCGTGTTGCCGCCGCCGACGTAGATGACATCGGCCGCGGCGATGCGCGCCGCGCGCCCGCGCGGTCCCGGGCGGTCGCGGTAGAGCAGCAGGGTGTCCACGCGGCAGCCCAGCGTGCCGCCAAAATGCCGGATAATGGCCTCGCAGTAGTCGGCGGCGTCCAGACTGGCCGTCGGCAGGAAGAGGAGACGCGGGCGCCGCCGGCCGGCGAGCCGGACTATTTCGCGATCGATGCCGGTCGTCTGCGGTGTGGCCGTGCGCACGCGGCCGCCGCCGATGGCGACGATTCGACGGGTGGAGCCTTTGTTGGGCATGTGTTGGAGAGACGACCCCTTTATGAATCGCACCACGGGGCGCGGCGAACCGCGCGCATTCTGCCATGAATGAAGGCGTGTTTGACGCGCTGGCGGGCATTCCGCAGGTCCTGCGTGCCGAGGTGGAGCGGACCTGGGGGGAGATTGCCCGTACCGGTGTGCTGGCCGGCGCGGATTCCGCCGCGATCATGGCGCTGCCGAAAGTCCTGGGCGCGAGCCGGTATGTCGCCGGGCAGTGCCTGCGAAATCCCCACCTGATTCAGGATCTCGCCGGCAGCGGGGACATCGAGCGCACCTATGGGGAAGGCGAGTTGCGGGAGCGGATACGGGCGGCGCTGGCCACCGTCGAGGACGATCGCTCGCTCGCGGTCGCTCTGCGGCGGTTCCGTCACCGGGAGATGGTTCGGATCGCGTGGCGGGACATCGGCGGGCTGGCCGATCTCGACGCGACCCTGCTCGAGACGTCCCGGCTCGCGGACGCACTCACGGACGCGGCACTGGAGTGGCTGTATCGCGAACAGGCAGTCAGCCATGGCGAGCCACGCGACGATCGCGGCGTGCCGCAGCGGCTCTTCGTCATCGCCATGGGCAAGCTCGGCGGAGGTGAGCTGAATTTCTCCTCCGATATCGATCTCATCTACGGCTACCCGCGCGGCGGCGAGACCGGCGGCGGCGCGCGCAGCGTCTCCAACCAGGAGTTCTTCGATCGCCTGGGACGCCGGCTGGGCAAGCTGCTGCAGGAGCCGGGCGAGGAGGGCTTCGTGTTTCGGGTCGACATGCGCCTGCGTCCGTTCGGCGACAGCGGCGCCCTCACCCAGAGCGTCGCGGCGATGGAGAGCTACTACACCACTCACGCGCGCGACTGGGAGCGCTACGCGATGATCAAGGCGCGCATCTGCGCCGGCGATCGCGAGGCCGGCGAGGCCTTCCTGCAGGGCCTGCGTCCGTTCGTCTACCGTCGTTACATCGATTTCGGTGCATTGCAGGCCCTGCGTGAGATGAAGGCATTGATCGACACCGAGGTGGCGCGTGCGGATTTGCGTGACGACGTGAAGCGCGGTCGCGGCGGCATACGCGAGATCGAATTCATCGCCCAGATGTTCCAGTTGATCCGCGGCGGCCGCGAACCGGCGCTGAGGGTGCGGCCGACCTGCGAGGTTCTCCTCGCCCTCGAGGCCATGAACGAGCTGCCGGCACGGACGGTGGCGGAGCTCATCGAGGCCTATCGCTTCCTGCGCAACACCGAGCACCGGCTGCAGCAGATCGACGATCAGCAGACGCAGACCCTGCCGGAGACGCAGGAGGACCGGGCGCGCGTCGCGCTGGGCATGGGTTTTGACTCCTGGCAGGCCTTCGCCGCGGAGCTCGCGCGGCATCGCGGCAATGTGGAGAGCCACTTCGCGCGGCTGCTGGAGGTGCCGGAATCGGCCAAGGCCGCGAGCACGCCGTCGGGTGAGGACGGCGGCGTGGATGCGATCTGGTCCGGGCAGTTGAGCGGCGAGGGGGCCAGGAGAGCGCTCGCCGGCATCGGTTTCACCGATCCCGCCGGGGTGCTGCAGGACATCGAGGGATTGCGCGGCGCGCCGGACATCGGCCGGCTGAGCCGGCATGGACAGGAACGCATGCAGCGCCTGCTGCCGATGATCCTGCGGACCGTTGCCGGGCATGCCGGTGAGCGGGTCGCGTTGCAGCGCATCTTTCAGCTGCTCGAGACGGTCGCCCGCCGCAGCGTCTACCTCGCGCTGCTGGCCGAGCAGCCGCAGGCGCTGCGGCAGCTGGCGCGGCTCGTGGCCGCCAGCCCGTGGATAGCCGGCTGCATAGCCCGCCAGCCCATACTGCTCGATGAGTTGCTCGATCCGCGCGCGCTCTACGCGCCGCCGTCCGCGCCCCTGCTGGGGCAGACCCTGCGCAACGAGATCGCCAAGCATCCGCCGGAGGATCTCGAGCGCCAGATGGAGGTGCTGCGGCATTTCCGGCAGGCGGAGGTACTGCGCGTGGCGGCCTCCGATCTGACCGGGCATCTGCCGCTGCCGGAGGTCAGCAACCACCTCTCGTGGGTCGCCGAGACGGTGTTGCGTGTGGCCCTGGAACTGGCCTGGGGGCATCTCGTGGTTCGCCACGGCCGGCCTCTGTGCGGCCCGCCCGCGGCGCGGCGGCCGGCCGGTTTCGCCATCATCGCCTACGGCAAGCTGGGCGGCCTGGAGCTCGGTTACGGCTCGGACCTCGATCTCGTCTTCCTGCATGACAGCGCCGGCGAGGATCAGAATACCGATGGCGAGCGCGCGCTCGACAACGCCACCTTTTTCACCCGCCTGGGGCAGCGCATCATCCATCTCATCGCGACCCTGACGCCGGCCGGAGTTGCCTACGAGGTCGACACCCGCCTGCGGCCGAGCGGCGCTGCCGGCCTGCTCGTGAGCAGCATCGAGGCCTACGGCAAGTACCAGCGCGAGCAGGCGTGGACGTGGGAGCATCAGGCGCTCGTGCGGGCGCGCTGCGTCGCCGGCCACACCGGGGTGGGCGATCAGTTCGAGGCGGTCCGGCGCGAGGTGCTCGGTCGGCGCCGCGAACGCGCGAGCCTGAGGCAGGAGATCATCGAGATGCGCGCGCGCATGCGCGCGGAGCATGCCTCGGCGGAGCCAGGCGTATTCGATCTCAAGCAGGATCCGGGCGGTATCACGGATATCGAATTTATGGTGCAATATGGCGTGCTCGCCTGCGCGGCGGATCAGCCCGCCCTTCTCACGTGGACGGACAACAAGCGGCTGCTCGAGGTCTTCAGCGATTGTGGGGTACTGCCGGCGACGGCCTGTGCGGAACTGCGCGAGGCGTATTTCGCGATGCGCCACCGCATCCACCGCTGCGCGCTGCAGGAACAGCCCGCCCGCGTGCCCGATAGCGAGTTCCGGGATCAGCGTCGCCTGGTGATCGGGCTATGGCGCGAATTTCTGTTGGATGACGTATCGAAAGGCTCCGAAGATGGGGATGGATGATCGTGACGGCGTGATCTGGCTCGACGGCAAACAGGTGCCGTGGCGCGAGGCCAAGACGCATGTGCTGACGCATACGCTGCACTATGGGTTGGGGGTCTTCGAGGGCATACGCGCCTACAGGACCGAGCGCGGAGCGGCCATCTTCCGCCTGCCCGAGCATGTGCAGCGCCTGTTCAATTCCGCCCACATCCTGCGCATGGAGATGCCCTACGATCAGGCGCAGATCACCGAGGCGTGCCGGGCGGCGGTGCGGGAGAACAAGCTCGAGTCCGCCTACATCCGCCCGATGTGTTTCCTCGGGTCCGAAGGCATGGGTCTGCGCGCCGACAACCTCAGGACGCACGTGATGGTCGCCGCGTGGTCGTGGGGCTCCTATCTGGGCGAGGACGGCATGCAGCAGGGCATACGCATCCGCACCTCCTCCTACACGCGCCACCACGCCAACATCACCATGTGCAAGGCGAAAGCCAACGGCAATTACATGAACTCCATGCTGGCGCTGCGCGAGGCGATCGAATGCGGCTACGACGAGGCGTTGTTGCTCGATACGGAGGGCTACGTGTCCGAAGGCAGCGGCGAGAACATTTTCATCGTTCGAAACGGCGAGCTGCGGACGCCTGACGCGACCTCGGCGCTGGAAGGCATCACGCGCGAGACGATCATGAGGCTGGCCGCCGATACAGGCCTCACGGTCAAGGAGCGCCGCATCACGCGCGACGAAGTGTATATCGCCGACGAGGCATTCTTCACCGGTACCGCCGCGGAGGTGACTCCGATACGCGAGCTCGACGGGCGGCGCATCGGCAGCGGCACGCGCGGACCGATCACCGCCAGGCTGCAGGCGCTGTACTTCGACGTGGTGCACGGCCGGAGTGCGGATCGGCAATCCTGGCTGACCTATGCCTAGCACGGAGCCGCCGGAGCGGCACGGGAAGCAGTATGCGATTGACCACCGGGCATGCCGCATGCCCGCCAGCGAAGGGGGAAAATGATATGGCGAAGCAGGCATCCGCTACGGCGCTGCCCAACGCGCAAACCGTCCAGGAGGTGACACGCAAGGATCTGCCCCTGCACTGCCCGACGGCCGGCACCTCGCTGTGGAATTCCCACCCGCGCGTGTTTCTGCCGATCGAGGAGACCGGCAAGGCCAAGTGCCCTTATTGCGGCACCGAGTACCGGCTTGTCGAATAGCAGTCCCGCATCGCCCGTCGTCCTCTGGCGTTTCAGCGACGGCCGGCAAGGTCACGACAATCAATCGCTGGGCCTGGCCGACGCGCTCGCGCGTCGCGTGGCCTTGCAGCTGTACACCCTGGGGGTGCCGTCCGGCGGAGCGCTGGTCCGCGCCCTGCTGACGAAACGTTACGCGCCGGGCGCGGCGTTGCCACGACCGACGCTGCTGATCGGAGCTGGCCGTGCCACGCACTGGCCCATGCTGGCCGCGCGGCGCGCCTGCGGCGGCCGGGTCGTCGTGCTGATGAAACCCAGCCTGCCGCGCCGATGGTTCAATCTCTGCGTCATCCCGGAGCACGACGCGCTCCCGCCCGGTGACGGCGTGATCCTCACGCGGGGAGCCTTGAATCGCGTGGTGCGCTCGATGACGCCCGATGCAGGACGCGGCCTCATACTCATCGGCGGAGAATCCCCACACTATCGATGGAACGATGCCGGGGTGCTGCGACAACTCACCGACGTGGTGGGCCGGTGCCCGGCGATTGCCTGGCAGATCGCCGACTCGCGGCGCACGCCAGCCACCATGCAGGAGGCACTGCGCGCGCTGAGGCTCCGCAACGCGGAGTTCACACACCATGAGGACGTCGCGGGGGACTGGTTGCGCGAGACCCTCTCGCGGGCCGCCACCGTGTGGGTCACCCAGGACAGCGTATCCATGCTCTACGAGGCGTTGACGGCGGGCGCCGCGGTCGGCCTGCTGGAACTGCCGGCGCGCGGGCGGTCGCGGGTAGACCGGGGTCTCGCGCCGCTCATCGAGCGGGGCGATGTCCGGCGATACTCGCAATGGCGTGTCGATCGGAAACTGCACCCGGCGCGCACGCCCCTGGACGAGGCGTCACGCTGCGCGGAGTGGATCCACGGGCACTGGCTGGCGCGATAGCGCGGCGTGAAGCCCGGCGTACCCAGTGCCGGATCAGCGGCTGCCGGCTTCGTCGACGATCTCGCCCATGCGCTTGCCCGGGCGCACCTGGCCCTGGTAGATGAGGAAGCGGCCCGCGGCCCCGCTCGATGAGGCGCCGACCTCCATCCAGGTCCACATCTGGCCGTTCTGCGTGTCGAGGATGAAGATCTTGCTCGACCCGTCCGAGGGGTTGTAGATGGGTACGGCCTGGTAACGCCCCTCCGCGGCGGCCAACGGCGCGACCAGGGTCAGGCAGAGTGCGAGAATCTTGCGCGACGGCATCGTGAACTCCTTTCGCATGGAAGTGACAGCCCGCAGGCCGCGACAGCGCGGAAGTGTACGGCCGGCCCGCAGAGACTTGGAAGAGCGGGTCGCGGGGAAGCGATGCGCCGGTACGCCGACCGGCAATTCCGCGCTCAAACCGCGGCCATCTCGCGCGCGGCGGCGACCAGCGCCAGGCGCGCGACCACGCCGTAGGCATAGAAGCGATTCGGATGTGCGTCAGGTCCGAGCCTGCGATCCGGGGAGATGCAGCACTCCGCGAATGCGAGCGGTTCGAATCGCATGCCCGGGGCGTTGAGATTCTCCACCGCGGATCGTTCCGTGTGCACCCGATAGAAGCCGCCGACGACGTGCCGATCGATCATGTAGACGACGGGTTCCGCCACGGCGGGCGGCGTGCCCCAGGTCTCGTGCGTGTAGACGCCTTCCTGCACAATCACGTTGCGTATGGCCATGCCCCCCTTGGAGGTCGACATCCGCGTGCGTTCCTTGCGGCTCAGGCTCATGACCTCCTCCGGGTCGAAGACTGTCATCACGCCCATGCCGTAGGTCCCGGAATCGGCCTTGACGATCACGAACGGCTTGCAGGTGATGCCATAGGCGGCATATTTCTGCCGGATCGCCTCGAGCAGCTCGCCCGTGTTCCGGCGCAGGCAGTTCATGCCGCTGCCCTCCATGAAATTCACCTCGCCGCAGTTCCGGAACAGCGGATCGAAACACCACGGATCGAGCTCGACGCAGCGGCTGAATTCCTCGGCCACGGCCTTGTAATGGCGGAAGTGCGAGGACTTGAGGCGCGATGACCATCCCAGCGCCGCCGGCGGCACCATCGGTTGCGCGATCTCCTGCAGGATCTCGGGCTGCCCGCCGGAGAGGTCGTTGTTGAGCAGTATCAGATCCGGCGTGAAATCCCCGATGTGCACGCGATTGCCCGCGCGCCGCAGTGGTTCGAGCAAGACGCTGCGGCCCGAGGGCAGGTCCACCGTCATCGGTTCACGCAGATCCGGGATGAGCGAGCCGATGCGTACCTCGAACCCGGCCTTCTCGGTGATGGTGCGCAGCACCGCGAGGCTCTCGAGATAGAAGAGGTTGCGGGTGTGGCTCTCCGGGACGATGGCGATGCGGCTGACATCGCCTTCGAAGCGCTCCACCGCGCCCTGCACGGCCTGTATGCAAAGCGGCATGAAGACGGGGTTGAGATTGTTGAACCCCGCCGGAAACAGGTTGGTGTCCACGGGCGCGATCTTGTAGCCGGCGTGGCGCAGATCGACCGACGCATAGAACGGCGCCGGCGTGTGGCGCCATTGGCCGCGGAACCAGGTCTCGATCGAGGACTGGTGATCGAGCAGGTGCCGCTCAATGTTGTCGAGCGGGCGGCTCGAGGCGGTCGTCAGGTTGGGGACCGGGCTGATCTGGGCGGCCATGGTCAGCGGATTCTACACCAAGGACCCCGATCGGCGGCGTGGCACCCCTGGCTACCAGTCGCCGTGGCCGGACTGCAGGGCGGCGATGGCGGCCAGGGCCGCGGTCTCGGTACGAAGTATGCGCGGGCCCATGCGCACGGCGGTGTAGCCGGCCGCCTCCGCGAGGGCCGCCTCTGTCGGCGCCAGTCCGCCCTCCGGGCCGATGAGCAGGGTCACCCGGGATTCCGGCTGGATCGCCGACCAGGGAAGCTCGGCGTCGCCGCGCAACAGCAACTTCGCGCCCTCGCGCGGCGGCACCAGCCAGTCGTGCAGTTCCGTGACCGGCAACAGTTCCGGCAGCCGGTTGCGTCCGCATTGTTCGCAGGCGTTGACGATCACACGGTGCCAGTGCTCCGCCCGCCTTGCGGCGCGGACACCGTCCAGCTTCACGGTGGTCCGTTCGGTGACGAGCGGAGCGATGGCGGCGACACCCAGTTCAACGGCCTTCTGGATGGTGTAGTCCATGCGCTCGCCGCGCGAGATGCCCTGCGCCAGCGTGATGGCGAGCGGCGACTCGCGGCTGACCGGCCGGCAGTCACCGAGCCGCACGGTCACGGCCCGCCTGCCGACGCTCTCGACCAGCCCCTGGCACTCCACTCCGTCATGGAACAGGCAGATCGGATCGTCCGCGCGCAAACGCAGGACCGTGGTCACGTGGTGCGCCGCCTCCGCATCCAGTGTCATCGATGCGCCGGCCGCGGGAGGACTGGCGACGTGGACGCGGGGGGTGCGCATGCCTTCACTCCGCCACGGCGATTTCGATGCCTTCGCCGGCCACCGATGCCAGGAAATCGATCTCCTCCGGAGCGATGACATACGGAGGCATGAAGTAGACGACGTTGCCCAACGGGCGCAGCAGCGCGCCTCGCTCCAGCCCATGGCGGTAGACCTTCAGTCCGCGCCGTTCCTGCCAGGGGAATGGCGTACGGCTTGCCTTGTCGCGGACCATCTCGATGGCCAGGATCATGCCCGTCTGGCGCACCTCGGCCACATGCGGGTGGTTGGCGAGGTGTGCGACCGCCTCGCCCATGCGGCTGGCGAGCTCCCGGTTGCGTTCGATCACCGGCTCCTCCTCGAAAATGTCGAGCGTCGCGAGCGCGGCGGCGCAGGCCAGCGGGTTGCCGGTGTAGCTGTGGGAATGCAGAAATGCCTTGAGGGAGGTGTACCGGTCGTAGAAGGCCGAGTAGACGTTCTCGGTGGTCAGCACGGCGGACAGCGGCAGGTAGCCGCCGGTCAGACCCTTGCCGAGACAGAGGAAGTCCGGGGAGACTCCGGCCTGTTCGCACGCGAACAGCGTGCCGGTGCGGCCGAATCCGACGGCGACCTCATCGGCGATCAGGTGGACCTGGTGCCGATCGCAATACTCGCGCAGCAGGCGCAGGTAGACGGGGTGGTACATGCGCATGTTGCCCGCACACTGCACCAGCGGCTCGACGATGACGGCGCAGGTCTGATGCGCGTGCTCGGCGATGAGTCGCGCCATGGACTCGAAGCTGCGGCGCGAATGATCCATCCACGACTCGCCGTCCGCGCGCTGATAGCAGTCCGGTGAGGGCGCCACCAGCGCCTGCATGAGCAGCGGCCCGTATGCCTCCTTGTAAAGGGGCAGGCCGCCGACGGCCAGCGCGCCCAGGGTTTCGCCGTGATAGCCGTTCTCGAGGCAGATGAATCGCGTCTTTGCAGGCCGGCCGCTGTTTCGCCAGTAGTGAAAGCTCATCTTCAGGGCGACTTCCACCGCCGATGACCCGCTGTCGGCGTAGAAGCAGCGGCTGAGTCCCGGTGGCGCCAGCGCGACGAGGCGTTCGGCCAGCTCGATCGCAGGCTCGTGCGTGAATCCGGCGAGCAGCACGTGCTCCAGGCGTCGTGCCTGCCCGGTGACCGCCGCGCCGATGCGCGGATTCGCGTGACCGAACAGGTTCACCCACCACGAGCTGATGGCATCGAGGTAGCGCCGCCCGTCATGATCTTCCAGCCAGACGCCCTCGCCGCGCCGTATGGGCACGAGCGGCAGCCACTCGTGGTCCTGCATCTGCGTGCACGGATGCCACAGCACCGCGCGATCGCGGTCCGCGAGCAGCTGATTGATGGAGCTCATGTCAGAGACGCGCCGGGGGAAGGGACGGCTTGCGGCTTGCCGGGTTGCTGCCGAGGGTACGCGAAAACACCGCCTGCGGAAAGATCCGGGCGGCTGGTGGGAAAGCGACGATGATGCGGGCTATTTCGCCTGGGCGCGGATCTTCGGAGCGGGGGCGGACTCCCTGAGTACGGGCTCGCCGAGCATCGCGGCGATGATGCGATCCTCGAGTTCGATGCGTGTGGCCAGCTTCTCGCCGAGCTTCGAGAGGTCATCGGCGAGCGTGTCCATGAAATGGAAGTTCCACTCGCCACCATACTTGTCGTTGAAGTCCACGGCAGCGTCGGTGGAGGCGGCGATGCGAGGGTACGCCTTGCTGGCGGTGGCGACGACCGCCTGACGGCGCTCCGTGCCTTCGATGATGCGGTGGTACAGTCCGAAGTGGCCGGCCGCGATGTAGTCGACGAGCACCGAGTTGAATTCCCCGAGCACGTCCTTGACCGGCTTGTCGGCGGTGAATGGCTTCAGGCCCAGTACTTCGCACATCAACACCAGCACGCGCTGCCTTTCCGCAATCAGCTTGTCGATGATCTGGCGCGAACCTTTGCGGCGGCGCAGGGCTTCGTTCTTCTCTTTCATGGTATCTGGTCCTTGTAGGTCGACACCGGGGCAGGTCCGGTCGGTATCCCACCGCTGGCCGCATTCGGCCGCGAACTCCCCGAGACGCTGTGCAATTCTAGTGCCTGCCACCAACGCGGTCATCCGCACGAACGCGAACTGGTGCACGGGCCACATCAGGCGGGAAAAACGGGTGCGGAACACCTCGCGATCGTGTACCCGGTGGGGCCGCTCACAGTCCCGGAGGGCGCCAGCCCCGCCACCATTCCGACATCGGCACGATGAAGGGCGGTTCGCCGTTCGCCAGGAACCAGGAATCCACCGCGTATTCGGTGCCGGACTCCGTGTCGCGCATGACGGACGTGGAATGTGGCCACTGGGTCAGCAGTCCGGTGAACGGTCCGCGGGTGGCCTGCCCCCCCACGCTGTGGAACCGCAGCAGACCGTCGTTCTGCAGCATGGTAAGGTAAACCGTTGTGTTGACTGACTCATCGATACAATCGAGTTGCCCTGGGCGACCCATGCCGTCATCCTTGCCCAGATCGACATCGGTTCCGGTCATCCGTCCGACCAGGTTTTCGAGCAGGGCCACGGCCGCGGCGATGTTCACCCGCTCCATGCTGGCGTCGGGGGGCGGTTGCTTCAGAACCGCGCGGACTTGATCCCAATCGGAATCAGAAAGGCTTATTCTGGCACGCTCCGCGCAGGTGTTGCCGTGGCATATGGAGAAATCGCCCGGACGCGGGCGCTCGACGAAGGCAGGAAGCTGAATCCGGAAGCCCGTTCCTCCCGTCAGATTGTTGGTTGCCGACACGGGGGGCGGCGCTCGTCGCGCCGCCCGCCCGCCGCTGCAGGCGTGCAGCGAGACAAGCAACGCCAAGGCGGTCACACCCACGGGGCCACGCCCGTAGCTACGATGTTTCATTCGGCGCAATTATATCGGCCGTGCGTGCAGGAGAGCAGCCCTGCAGGACGGCCCGGCCGCCCCGGGAGCGTGAGTGGGGCGCCGCTATAATCAAGAACATGGAAATCCCAGGATACGAAATCATTCGGGCGATCGGCGTCGGCGGGATGGCCACCGCCTATCTCGCTACGCAGGCGTCCCTGGGCAGGCAGGTCGTCCTGAAGGTGCTGGACACCACGAATGACGTCACCTCCAAGAACGTCGAGCGCTTCATGAACGAGGCGCGCATCGTCGCCTCCCTGCGCCACCCCAACATCATCACCATCTATGACGTCGGTCGCCAGGGCGACCTCATCTACATCTCGATGGAGTACATCGAGGGTGGCGACCTGAAGGCTCGCATGGCCGATGGCATCGCGGCGCACGAGGCCCTCGACATCATCGCCCGGATTGCCAGCGCGCTCGACTGTGCGCACAAGAGCGGCGTCATACACCGCGACGTGAAACCGGCCAACATCCTCTTCCGCAAGGACGGCACGCCGCTGCTGACGGACTTCGGCATCGCCAAGAAGCTCACCATCGACCACGATCTTACGTCGACGGGGATCTTTCTCGGCAGTCCCAACTACATGGCCCCGGAGCAGGCCGAGGACGTGCCCATCGACGGCCGTGCCGACATCTATTCCCTGGGCATCATTCTTTACGAGATGCTGACGGGGAACAAACCGTACCAGGCCGATTCGGTGGTGGATATCATCCTGAAGCATCGCCAGGGGGCGTTGCCGCGGCTGCCGAATGACCTGCGCATGCTCGAACCGCTGTTGTACCTGATGATCGCGAAGAAGCCGAAAGATCGGTTTCGTGATGCCGAAAGCCTGCTGCATTACATGCGCGACATGGAACAGCGCGCCGCGTTGCGTCCTGCGGCACCGGGAAGGGCCGCGGCGATCGGCGAGACCACCGGCGCCACATCGCGCATGCCGACGTGGACCAGCGCCCGGCAGGACAGCCCGAAGAAGACGCGCATACATTCCGCCCTGCTGCTGCTGTTGGTGGTTGCGGCCGCCGGCTTCGGCATGCTGCAGTACTACGCGCGGCGTCTGGCCGACGCGCCGATACGTCCGGTCGAGGGCCTGTTGCCGCGCGTGTACGTCGAGGCGGCGCTCAGCAACGGGCAGGCGGGCACGCACGGGGCGGCGCCGCTGACGCCCGCCAGTGACGACGTGCGCAAGGCGCTCATCTGGCTGGCGCAGAAGAGTCTGGATGACTATCGGCTGGTCGCGCCGCCGAACGACAACGCGTACTTCTATTTCTCCCGGCTGCGGGACATCGATCCGGAGAGCAGGCTCGCGGAGGACGGGTTCAAGCGTATCGCCGAACGCTTTGCGGTCCTGGCCGAGAAGGAGATGGCTCGCAGTGACGAGCGGGCGGCAAGAAATTACGTGACGATCGGTCTGCAGCTCGATCCGAACAACGAGGCACTACGGGAGCTGCGCGAGCTGACCAGGCCACGCGCAGAGGGATTGTTCGACACCATCATTCGCGCCCTGGCGGGCAACGACAAGGCCACCTCCTAGCGTGCCGGTCTCCGGCTGGGTGTGGCCTGCCGCGGCTGTCGTGCTCGCGGCTACCGCGGCGTCGCGGCGGGCGCCGGTGAGGTGCCTTCCTGATCTGCGGTGGTGCCGGCCGCGGGCGGTGAGATCGGGGCGACGACGGATTTCTGCTCGAGCAGGCGTCTGGCCTCGGCAGTCTGCTGCTGCTCCCATGCATCGATGATGCTCTTCAGCCGGGCGATCGTGGCATCCGGGGGTTCCGCCGGGGCGGTCGACGCGGTGCCATCGGTTTCACCGAAGCCGCGCTCCAGTACGCTCGTGCCGGGCTTGGCCTCCGCAGCCCCCTGCGTTGCCGGTTCGCCCTCCGGTGCCTCAGCCTGCGGGCCCGCCGGGGCCGGCGTCTCGGCGAATGCGGTAGCGCGCAGGGCGGCGCGCTCCTCGATGCCCACCGCCCGGGCGGTGTCATCGATCAGGCGGCCATTCTCGAAGACGAAAACGCGCGGACCGGGCTTGTCGCTGCGGTACCAGGCCGGCGGCTTGCCGGACATCTGCGTGCGTCCGGACTGGGGATTGACCCACTGATACATGCGCGCCTGCGCAGGCAGGGCGGCGCAGGCGGCCACGAGCAATACCGGAATGAGGCTTCGTGATTTCATTCGACTCGGCGTCCGACGGATGCAGTATAGCATCAACGTCCCCGGAGCCGCCGGGGCGAAACGTGCGTGCTCTCCGGCATGGCACACGAATCACCCCGGGGGCGCTGCAATCGCGACTGCGAGGACTATTCCGTCCGTCGTCTGACGAGGGTCATGCCAATCAGGGCCGAACCCAGCATCAGCACCGGCGCCGGCAGCGGGACGGGTACCGTCGCGATGCTGACGTTGTCCAGGCCGATGGCCGACTGGGTGCCATCACCGCCCTCCAGCAGTTCGAATTCCAGCCACCACGTCACGCCGGTTTGCCCGGCGGCAGGAGTCCAGGCGGGCAGATCGCCGGCGAGGAACCGCCGCGACTGGAATCCGGAGTCGCTGCCCAGCGAGGCGAGTTGCAGGGCGGACACGGTACCACCCGCATTGGTCACCTTCACGTTGAACACGTCCTCCGCCGAGTCGCTGGTGTCGCTGCCGTTGAAGGCCATGTCGAAGGCGAACCGGACGGTCGCGGTGCCGACCGGGAGGAGGAACGGCAGGCGGACGAAGGACTGCCCGGTTCCCGGCGAAACGGTACCGGTGCCGAAGATCGGGCCATCGTTGTCGCCGAGAACGAGGAAATTGTTCGGCAGCGGAGCGCCCGCCGCGCCGAAGTAGCCGTTGAACGTCGCGGCGTCCGTGACCGCATCGCTGCCGTTGATCGGATTGCCCGCGTTGCGCACGTTGACGCGCGCGGCGGCGGTAGAGCCGGAGCTCGCGCGAACGCCGTCGTCACCGCCGGGAAGTCCGGTGACGACGCCGAGCGGACAGCTCGGCTGGCACACATCGATGGTATCGCTGGCGCCCGGGACGCCGACCGAATCGAAGTCATAGGTCACCGACGCGGCGCGGGCGCCGCTGCTCATGACCAATGCCGCCACGATGCAGATGCCGGCTCGCGCCGACAGAGCACCGCGACCGCGGAGCGGGTGCCGATTGCTGGAAGAGGAAATGCAGGAAAGTGACATGGCGGACCTCCTTTGTCCGATAGATTGAAACGCGATCCTTGCCGCCGCCCCGGATGGATTCCGCCCTCGGGCAGAACCGGTGCCGGCGTGGCGAAGTTTACAACGATCACCCCCGCCGGTGGCAAGACACGTCAAGAAATGCGAATCGAACGCGCCGCTCGTCTGCAGGAAGTATCGATGGTTGTCGGACGATGCGCCCGAACGGCGTGCGTTGAAGCGGGCGTTCTCATGCGCCGCGCGGTGAGATGAAGTGCAATACGATTTCCGGCGTCGTGGCATCGGTTCGCGGAAAGGGGCGCGATCGACATTTTTTTGACGCCCGGTGCGCTGGCTGTGATACAGGTCTCATCACGGGTGTGGTGTTGATCACCCCTGTTGTGGAGAAATTCCCTTTGCTCAATGGATTAAAGCGGATCGTCGACTCGCCTCGCGGGAAAGGCCCGGGCCGGCATCAGGGGAAGGGAGAGATTCAACGCGATCAGGGGCGCGTGCCGAGCATGCCACACACCGCTGCACAACTCGTCGAGGGGGTTGAAACCCTGAGGTCGCTGCCCTCCGCCTATCTGCACATCAAGCGCGTGATCGACGATCCGCGTTCCTCCACCAACGATCTCGCCAGGGCCATCAGCTCCGATCCCGCGTTGACGGCCCGCGTGCTGCGGCTGGTGAACAGCCCCCTCTACGGCTTCAGCTCGAAGATCGAAACGGTTTCTCGGGCGCTCGTGGTCCTGGGGATACAGCAGATCCACGATCTTGCGCTGGCGACGTCGGTGGCCGCCGTCTTCAAGTCTGCCCGGCCGCAGCGGCTGGACATGGAGCGCTTCTGGCGCGAGAGCGTCTACTGCGCGCTGGCGGCGCGTTCCGTGGCCAAGCTCTGCAATGTGCTGGACAGCGAGCGGTTGTTCGTGGCCGGGTTGCTGCACGGACTTGGCACACTGGTCCTGTTCGATCGGGCGCCCCAGGAGGCGGCGGAGGCAGCGCGCCAGGCGGCGCAGGGCGCGCGGTCCATCCTCGAGGCGCAGCGCGCGCTGATAGGTTGCGATTACGCGGCGGTCGGCGCCCTGCTCGCGCGCCGATGGAGCCTGCCCTCGAACCTGTGCTCGGCGATCGCCCATCACCTGCAGCCCGGCGCGGCCGAGCCGCCGGCGGTGATCGAGTCGATCGTGCATATCGGATACTGGGTGATGCGCGCCGCGCAGGACGGGCTCGCGCAGGATGCCTGGGCGCGCAGCCTCAGTCCCGCCGCGTGGGCGGCCACGGGTCTGACGGCGGAGTGTTTCTCCCTGGTGCGCATGCAGGCCGATGCGCAGTTCGCCGAGACGCTCGCGATGCTCGCCGACGGCGCATCCAGGGTCGCGTGAGGCGCTCCTCAGGCCGTCAGCACTTCGTTGAGCCGGTCGTAGAGTTCGGGCAGCGCAACGCCCAGCCCATCGCGCAGGGCGTCCCGCAGTACGTCGGCATTGGGCTTGTTCGGCCAGATCGAGATCAGCAGGTCGAAGACGACGCGGCAGACGTTCTCGGCGCTCAGGGGGTTGTTCTGGTGATTGACTCTGCGGCCGAGCAACTGTCCCAGCGCTCCTTCCAGCGCCTCCGCCCTGCCCTGAAGCCGTACCTCGAGGTGCGCGATGATCTCGCCGAGGGCGAGAAAGACGCTCAGATCCGCGGCTTCCGGCCTGCCGGCGTCGTCGCCCTCGCCGGACGACACCGCTCCGTCGGGCTCCGGCGCCGGCTGTGTGAATGTGAAGAATTCCCCGAGCAGCAGCACCTGCAACTGGGTCGCGACGTTCGCGCGCGACTGCTTCAGCGCACTGATGGCGAGCACATGCTGGTTGCGATCAAAGGCGCGATCGGTGCGGTCAAGCGCGTCGGCCATCTTCTCGTCGAGCACGTTGAGCAGCGTGTTGGCCAGCGTCCCGGCCTCGCGGTCGAGCGTCTCGCAGCACAACGACAGCCGCCGCTCGTATTCGTTCTTGGCCGCGCTGGAGAGGGTGCGGACCGGCTCGGTACCGGCGCGCAGGCGCTGCTCGGCGACGGCTGAAAGGACGATGGTGCGCAGCGCGGCGATCACCTTCGGGGTCACCTCGAGCAACTCCACGCCCAATCCATTGCTGAACACGCGTGCGACCCGGCCGTGAAGGTCGATGTGCTTCATCTTCTCGTCGACGGGTACCAGGAAATGCACGCCGACACGGATGTCGTGCTCGAGCTCGGCCGGACGGGAGTCGAGCATGGACGGGCCGAAGGCCAGGCGCAGCCCGCGGCTGCAGCAGTCGCGTATGGTGCAGGCGTAGGCGCGCTGGCCCAGGCCGGTCAGCAGGGCGTCGACCTGGATTGCGTACCGGCGGCGGGCGCGCCGATCGCTCTGTGCCGTGTGCTCGTTGCGGGTGATCTCGTGCGGGCTCATGCGGTTACCGGATCGCTCTTCCAGACTTTGGTATCGGCGGGAGCAGGGAAGGGCTTGAGCGGCGCGCGCGGGCGGCGGGCGGAGGTCGCGCCGCCGGGGCGAGGAAACATGCGGCATGACTCACACCGCGCCGCGGGGACGGCTTACGCCCGCGGGCGCGTCCCGTGTTGCCGGCGACGCCCGCTGCCCGCGGCGGCCGGAGGCCTCACTGCCGCAATGCCAGCAGATGGTCGAGCGCGCGCAGCGCGTCGCGGTGGCGAGGCTGCCAGCCTGTGCGCGCGCAGGTCGGATCGATGCGGCACGCGCGCGAGCGGCGGTGGTGCGGTACGAGCCCGACCGTCCCCTCTGCTCGTCCAAACTGGCAGGGCAGTCCAAGCCGCGCGGCGAGGTGTTCGAAGTAGTCCCGTCGCCGCAGGGGGAGACCGTCCGCACCCAGCTCGATGGTGGCGGCACCGCCGCCTTCCGCCACCGCCTGCAGCAGCGCGGCGGCGTCATCCACGTGTATGAGGTTCAGGAGGTCCTCGGGGTCGCCGGCCACGCACTGCCCGTGCAGCAGCGTAGTCATGCCGATGATGCGTCCCGGCCCGTACAGACCGGCCAGCCTCACGATGCGGGCACCGCCGCCCAGCGGCAGCCAGGCGTCCTCGATGTGCTTCAGGCACTGGCCGCGGCCGTTGGTCGGCACCGCCGGGGTGGCGGCATCCACCGAATCACCGCCGCGATCGCCGTACACCGCGATCGAGGAGGCCAGCACCGCACGCCGCGGACCGTGCTCCGCCAGTACGGCGGCGAGCCGCGCGATGTCGGCGGGCGGGTCCGGCCCAGTGCCGGGCGGCACGCAGTAATACACGTGCCAGGGGCCATGGGCGTACAGCGTCGTGCGCAGCGGCCCGTAGCTGTGCGGATCGCCCACCTGCAGCACGAGCGGTGATACGCCCAGCGTGCGCAGGCGTTCCACGCCGGTCCCCTCGCGTACGGTCCCGTGCACGGAGTATCCGGCCGCCAGCAACCGCGCCGCCAGGGCCCGGCCGAGATAGCCACAGCCGATGATCAGGGCGTTCATGGTCGCCGCGCCGGGGGCTTCGACCTGCGCGTGGCGACGGCGGTGAGCGGGTCCTCGGGCCAGTAGTGCCGGGGATAGCGGCCCTTGAGTTCCTTGCGGACCTCCTGGTAGCCGGTTGACCAGAAACTGGCCAGGTCGCGGGTCACCTGCACGGGCCGGCCGGCGGGGGACAGCAGGTGTATGAGGACCGCCGCGCGGCCGTGGGCGAGCCGTGGCGTCTCGCGCAGCCCGAACATCTCCTGCAGCCGCGCCGCCAGCACCGGCGCCTCGCCCGCCCTGTAATCGAGGACTATGCGCGAACCGCTCGGGACGGTGATGTGCGTCGGACCCTGCTCATCGAGGTCGCGCTGCTGTTGCCGGGTGAGCAGGCTGCGAAGGGCGGTGGGCAGGTCCAGGCGTGCGAGGTGTTCGCGGCGGGTCATCCCGGCGAGGAACGGTGCGAGCCAGGCCTCGACTGTGGCCATGAGGTGGTGGTCGGAGACATCCGGCCAGCCCTCGGGTTCGTGCCGGCGCATGAACATCACGCGTGCCTGCCAGGCCCGCGCCGCGTCGTTCCAGGGCAACGCGCCGATCCCAAGGGCGCGAATGCCCTCCAGCATGGCATCGCCGGCGACCCGGGGATCCACCGACTCCAGGGCGGACTCGGCGATGACGAGGTTGCCGAGGCGTTGCTCGCGCCGGGCGACTACCGCCTCGGCGCGCCGATCCCATGCGACGGTCTCGGTCGTGGTGATCCGTGCGGCGAATACGTCTTGCAGCTGCACGAGCTCGAGCGGTGCCGCCAGGAATACGCGGGCCTCCCGTTCGCCGGCGTCGAGGTCCGCGATGGCGAGAAAATCCGCCCGCGCAAGGGGATCCTGCTCCGCGATCACCGCGCCGCGGCCGTTGCTGAGCTGAAAGCGCCCCGCCTGGCTGTCCCGCCGGCGGGCGACGCGGTCGGGGTACGCGAGTGCGAGCAGGATCCCGGTGTGTGTGTCGATGGAGGCGCTCTCCCCGGCCTCGCTCCCCGGGCGGAGCTGAGTGCGCCAGCCCTCGGCCAGCCTGCGGGCGCGCTCGCGCACCCCCCGGTCGACCTCCGCCGCCACGGGCAGGTGCTCCCGGATGCCGCGCAGCGCCTCCACGCGCATGCGCATGTCGACCTCGCGGGCCCGCACGGGCCAGCGCAGCAGGTCGCGCTCGCCGAGCAGCGCGGCCAGTTCGCAGGCCAGCGCCGCCGCGTCGAGGTCGCGGGCGCGCAGCAGCATGTGCGCCAGCCGGGGGTGCGTGCCCAGCTCGCTCATGGCGCGGCCGTGAGCGGTGACGAGGCCCGAGGCGTCGAGCGCGCCGAGAGACCGCAGCAGATCGCCCGCCTGCGTGTAGGCCGCGGGCGGGGGTGCGGACAGCCAGCGCAACTGCGCTGGATCGCGCACGCCCCATCGCGCGAGTTCGAGCACCAGTGGACACAGGTCCGCCTCGAGGATCTCCGGCGGCGTCCAGGCGACGAGCGACCTTCCCGCCTCCTCGCTCCACAGCCGGTAGCAGACGCCGGGCGCCACGCGTCCGGCGCGGCCGCGCCTCTGATCCGCGGCCGCCCGCGAGACGCGGGTCGTCACCAGCCGTGTCATCCCGCTGCGCGGATCGAAACGCGCGCGGCGCGCGAGGCCGCTGTCGACGACGATGCGCACGCCTTCGATGGTGAGGCTGGTCTCGGCAATCGAGGTGGCCAGCACCACCTTGCGGCGGCCGGGCCCGCCCGGCGCGATCGCCCGTTCCTGCTCGGCCGGCGGCAGATCGCCGTACAGGGGCAGCACCTCCATGTCGCCGCCGGGCTGTTCCTGCAGCAGTTGTGCGACCCTGCGGATCTCCCCGGCGCCGGGCAGGAATACGAGCATGTCGCCCGCCGCCTCGCGCGCGGCGCGCTTTACCACGTCGGCGACTGCGGCCTCGATGCGGACCGCGGCGCGGCGCGGGAGGTGGCGGGTCTCGACCGGGAAGCTGAGCCCTTGCGCGGTGATGATCGGCGCGCCGCCCAGCCACGCCGCGATCGGCCCGGCATCCAGGGTCGCCGACATCACCACGAGGCGCAGGTCGTCGCGCAACTGGTTCTGCGCGTCCAGGCACAGGGCCAGGCCCAGGTCCGCGTGCAGGCTGCGCTCGTGGAATTCATCGAAGATGACGCAGGCGGTGTCCTCCAGCGCGGGGTCGTTCTGCAGCATGCGCGTCAGCACGCCCTCGGTCACCACCTCGATACGGGTCGCCGCGCTGACGCGGTTCTCCAGCCGCATGCGGTAGCCGACGAACTGGCCGACCTCCTCACCCAGCAGCCGCGCCATCCAGAAGGCCACGGAGCGCGCAGCCAGCCGCCGAGGCTCCAGCATCAGGATCTTCCTGCCCTTGCGCCAGGGTGCATCCCGCAGTGCAAGGGGGGTGCGCGTGCTCTTGCCGGCACCCGGGGGCGCCTGCACCACCGCGATACGCGCGCGCGACAGCGCCTCCAGCAGTGCCGGCAGCGCGGCGTCGATGGGCAGCGAAGGCGCGGAGATGGTCAATATCGCAAGGCGACGGGGCCAGGACGGGGAACCCGCGGATCTTAGCGCATCGTCGCGCGCCGACCCGCTGCCGGCAGGCTGGCTGATGGCCCTGAGCCGAGCGAGATGGCCGCGCGTGCATCCATGCATGGGGTGGCCGGCGCGGTGTCCGTTCCGTCCCGGCTGGCCACGGACGATCCCGGCAGTGGCAAAAAAAGCGGCCGGCGCGACGGCCGGCCGTTCAATGCTGGAGAGAAGGTACGGCTACTGCCTACTCCTCGCCGCCCCCGAAGAAGCCGAGCAGGTGCAGCAGGCTGGTGAACATGTTGTAGAGGGCCACGTACAGGCTCACCGTGGCCATGATGTAGTTGGTCTCGCCGCCGTGCACGATGGCGCTGGTCTCGAACAGGATGAGACCGGCCATGAGCATCACGAAGAGCGCGGAGACCGCCAGCGACAGGGCCGGCATCTCGAAGAAATACGCCGCCAGACCGGCGAGGAAGGCGACGAGTATGCCCGCGAACAGCAGACCGCCCATGAAGCTGAAGTCGCGGCGGGTGGTCAGGGCGTAGGCCGAGAGGCCGACAAACACCGCGGCGGTGCCGCCGAAGGCCATCGCGACCAGCTGCGGGCCGTTGGCGAACGCGCCCATGTACGCATTGAGCAGGGGACCCAGGGTCAGCCCCATGAAGCCCGTCAGGGCGAACACGGACAGCAGTCCCCATGCGCTGTTGCGCAGGTACTGGGTGAGGAACAGCAGCCCGAAATAGCCGAGCAGCGTTGGCAGCAGGCCGAGCGGCCGCATGTTGGTGGACATCGCCACCCCGGCGGTCACGGCGCTGAAGCCGAGCGTCAGCGCCAGCAGCAGGTAGGTGTTGCGCAGCACCCGGTTGGTGCTGAGAACGGACGGCGCCGGTGCGGTGATGACCCGCCCGGGCGCACGGTAGGGGGTTGCCATGGCTGATGGCCTCCTTGATGTGGGCTATGTGCAGTATGACCGTCCGGCGTGCCGCCCGCCATCGGCGCGAACCTCGAAATCGGCCCCCCGGGCTTCGAAAAATCCGAAAAATTATGTCGAGAGCATTCGGAATCGATGGATCCATCGAGGGAGCCCGAGACCGGCCGCCGGCACCTCGACCCCTCCGCCTTTCCGGCCGGCGATCAAGGAGTCACGCAGAAAAGGTGTGGAACTGTGATTTCAAGTGGTGTATCTTTTTTCCAGCAGTGCGTCCTTGCGGTCATGTTCGGAAGTCCCTCCGTTGGAACGGCAGTCACTCCCGGTCATTGCTCTAGTCAGGTACGACCTGCCGTTTCAGTTCAGTTCAACAACGTGAGGTAAGTTTCATGCTGACAGGCACCGTGAAGTGGTTCAATGACGCAAAGGGCTTTGGCTTCATTACTCCGTCCAATGGCGGCAAGGATGTTTTCGTGCATCACACCGCCATCAAGGGAACGGGTTTCCGGACGTTGAGTGAGGGCCAGCAGGTCACTTTCGAACTCAAGCAAACCCCGAAGGGTCCCTCTGCCGAGAACGTCCAAGCTGCCTGACACAGAAGAACAGCGCAAATAGGTTCAAACGCAGAGAGTCGAGTTGAGACCCCGCCCCACGGCGGGGTTTTTGTTTCGGCCGGCGGGCGCCGCGAGTACGATCGTCACGCCTCGGCCGGGCCCGCGAGCGCTGGTCGAGTCACCGGCAGCGCGTAAATCCACCCGGAGTTGCGCGGCATGAATCACGAGTTCTGGCTGGAGCGGTGGGAACGCGGCGAGACCGGCTTCCATCAGCAGGCGGTCCATCGCTATCTTCCCCGCTATTGGCCGTCGCTGGCATTGCCCCCGGGCGCGGGCGTCTTCGTCCCGCTCTGCGGCAAGAGCCGCGACATGCTCTGGCTGCGTGATGCGGGCTTCGAGGTCACAGGGGTCGAGCTCTCCCGCAAGGCGGCGCAGGCCTTTGCCGAAGAGAACGGACTCACGGCGATGTCACGCCGTCGCGAGGGCGACTTCGAGCATTTCCACGGCGGCGGGATCTCGCTGCTCGTCGGCGATTTCTTCGATCTGCGGCCGGGCCACATTGACGGCGTGGCGGCGGCGTTCGACCGTGCCGCCCTGGTCGCGCTGCCTGCGCCGGCGCGTGCCGCCTACGCGGCGCACATGGCGGCGCTGCTGCCGGCCGGCGCGCAGACCCTGCTGGTGACCCTCGATTACGACCAGGCGCAGATGGACGGGCCGCCGTTCCCGGTCACCGCCGCGGAGGTGCGCGCGTTGTATGCCGGTTCGAACCGGGTGGAATTGCTGCAGAGCGAGGAGATCATCCAGGACGAGCCGAAATTCCGCAGCCGCGGTCTGACCTCCCTCGCCGAGACGGCGTGGCGGCTGCGCCGGGTGTGAATCCCGGCCGCCGCCCGCCGGCCGAATGCGGGGCGCGCCGGAGGTGGCCGGGCGGCGCCCCGGCGCGCCCAGTTGCCGTGGGTTACACTCAGGCCGGCAACAACGGGAAAGCCGCATGCTTCGCGCGACGTATGACTGGATAGACCGCAACATACTCTCCCTCGGGCGCGACATGCGCCTGTCATATCTGCCGCCGTTGATGGTCTACATGGCGGCGGGCGTGTCGGGGCTGACCGGCATCGTCACCGGATTCTTCGTCAAGGATTACCTGAGTCTCTCGGCGGAGTTCCTGGCAGCGCTGGGGTTCTGGGCCGGCATTCCCTGGGCGCTGAAGATGCCGCTCGGGCACCTCGTCGACCTCATCTGGCGCTGGAAAGGCCTGCTCGTCTACCTCGGGGCGAGTCTCATCGCCTGCAGCCTGCTCGTCATGGTGGGTTTGATCGGCCACCGCGAGGCCATGACGGCGATCCTCCCCGCCAACGTCTGGTACGTCATCGGCGCGCTGCTCGCGCCCGTCGGCTACGTGATCCAGGATGCGGTGGCCGACGCGATGACGGTCGAGGCGGTGCCGTTCGTGGACGAGCGGGGGCACCCGGTGGAGGCCGGCGCGCGCAAGCTCATGCACACCACCATGCAGACCCTGGGCCGCGTCGCCATCATCGGGGGCAGCGTGCTGGTGTCGTTCATCAACCTGTGGATGTTCTCCGGCGTCACCGAGAAGCCCGTCGGGGAGGTCGTGAAGATCTACGAGCAGGTGTACTGGATGGCGATGGTGATCCCGCTCATCTCGGTGCTCGGTGTCGTCGCCGCCGGCGTGCTGAAGCGGCGCCAACGCGCGCGGCTGCGGGCATTGGGTTTCGACGAACGCCAGGTGGAGGCGAAACTGAGCGACCGCGGCGAACCCACCACGCCCAACTGGATGATCCTCGGCGGCAGCCTCGTGTTCGTGATCTTCACTCTCTCGACCGGTCTCGGCGGCAACTCCTACAAGGAGGAGATCGTCTTCCTCGGTTCGCTCGCGATCGTGATGTTTCTCATCGTCCGGCTCACCCGTGCGCTCGCGCCCGCGGCGCGGGCCACGCTCATCGGCACTGCGGTGGTCATTTTCATGTTTCGCGCCACGCCAGGGGTCGGTCCGGGAGTGAGCTGGTGGATGATCGACAAGCTGAAGTTCGATCAGCACTTCTTCTCGGTGCTCGATCTCATAGGCAGCACGCTGACGCTCGTGGGGATGTTCATCTTCCGCCGCTTCATGGCCGAGCGCTCCATCGCCTATGTCATCGGTTTCCTCACGCTGGTGGGCTTCCTGCTCTCGCTGCCCATGGTGGCCATGTATTACGGCCTGCACGAGTGGACCGCCGCCCATACCGGCGGGGTGGTGGACGCGAGGTTCATCGCGCTGGTGAACACGGCGCTGGAATCACCGCTCGGTCAGATCTCCATGATTCCGATGCTGGCCTGGATCGCCAACTCCGCGCCCGCCAATCTGAAGGCGACCTACTTTGCGGTCATGGCGTCGTTCACCAACCTTGCGCTGTCGGCGAGCCAGCTCGGCACCAAGTACCTCAACGAGATCTTCGTCGTCACCCGCGAGATCACCGACCCGGCGACCGGCGCCGTACAGGTTCCGGAGGACTACAGCCGGCTCGGGGAGCTGATGCTGGTGCAGATGGGGATCTATCTGCTGGTCCCGTTCGCCGCGATCCTGTTCTCGCGCGTCACGCGCTTCCGCAGCGCCTGAGCAAGCCGGCGGCGATCGATCGCCCGCGGCTCAGGCGAGCGCGCGCGCGACGACCTCCCCGACGTCGCGGGACAGGCCGGGGACCGCGCGGATGCGCTCGAGTTGCGCGCGCGCACTGCCCTGGCGTGCGCCGTCGAAGCGCTTCCAGCGATCGAAGCAGCGCGCAATCCGCGCGGCGACCTGGGGATTGATCCGGTCCAGGGCGATGATCTGATCGGCGGCGAACGCGTAACCGCGGCCGTCCCGCGCGTGAAACCGTACGTGATTGGCGCCGGTGAAGCCGCGGATCAGCGAATAGACCTTGTTGGGATTGCGCAGTTCGAAGGCCGGATGCGACAGCAGCCGCCGGACGCGATCGAGCGTGTCGGGCAGCCGCGAGGTCGCCTGCACCGACAGCCATTTGTCCACGATCAGCGCCTCCGCCTTCCAGCGCTCGTAGAACGCGCCCAGCGCGTGGACGCGCTCGGCGCAGTCATGGTTGGCGAGGATCGACAGCGCCGCCATCGTGTCGGTCATGTTGTCTGCCTCCTCGAACTGCCTCAGGCAGAGCGCGTAGATCGACGGATCCTGGAGCTCCGCCAGGTAGCCGAGGCAGGTGTTGCGCAGGGCGCGCCGTCCGGCCGACGCGGCGTCCGGACTGTACGCGCCCGTGAGCCGGCAGGATTCGTAGGTCGCCAGCCACTGCGCGCGCAGCGAGTGCGCGAGCGCCGCGCGTACCTGGCGGCACGCGGCGTGCAGCGCGTCCGGATCGACCATCTGCATCTGTTCGGCGAGCACGCTTTCGGCCGGCAGGGAGATGGCCTCGGCGGCGAACGCGGGATCGGCCTCTGCGCCGGCGAGCATCCGGCGGAAGGCGTCGATGATCCGATGCGGCACGGCGGCCTCGCCGCCGCTGCGCACGGTCTCCGCGCCGCGCAGCAGCATACCGGTGGCGAGCCGCTGCCCGGCCTCCCAGCGGCTGAACGGATCGCTGTCATGGCTCATCAGCAGGGTGAGTTGTTCGTCGGTGTATTCGTACTCGAGCCTGACCGGCGCGGAGAAGCGCCGCAGCAGCGACGGAACCGGCCGTTCCGCGACGTTCTCGAATACGATCAACTGCTCGGCCTGCGTCACCGACAACACGCGCTCCCGGTCCGCGGCGTGGGGTTCGCCCGCGACCTGCAGCGGCAGCATCGCGCCATCGCCGCCCAGCAGGGCGACGGTGAATGGAATGTGGAACGGGAGCTTTTCGGCCTGGCCCGGCGTGGACGGGCAGGACTGGCGCACCCGCAGCGTATAGCGACCGCTGTGACGATCATACTCGTCGGTGACGTGCAGCGTCGGTGTGCCGGCCTGGTCGTACCAGCGCATGAACTGCCCCAGGTCCACCCCCGAGGCATCCTGCATCGCGCGCACGAACTCCTCGCAGGTGACCGCCTGGCCGTCGTGTCGCCGGAAGTAGATATCCATGCCGTCGCGGAAGCGGGCCGGGCCGATGAGCGTGTGAATCATGCGGACCACCTCCGCGCCCTTCTCGTAGACGGTCGGCGTATAGAAATTGTTGATCTCCATGTAGGAGGCCGGCCGCACCGGGTGCGCCATCGTCCCGGCGTCCTCCGGGAACTGCACCGTGCGCAGCCCGCGCACCTGCTGGACGCGCGCCACCCCGCGCGAATACAGATCGGCGCCGAACTCCTGGTCGCGAAACACGGTCAGCCCTTCCTTCAGCGAGAGCTGGAACCAGTCGCGGCAGGTGACCCGGTTGCCGGTCCAGTTGTGGAAGTACTCGTGCCCCACCACGCGGTCTATCTTGTGATAGTCGAGATCCGTGGCGACATCGGGCCGGGCCAGCACGTACTTGGTGTTGAAGATGTTGAGTCCCTTGTTCTCCATCGCCCCCATGTTGAAGTCGCCGACGGCCACGATCATGTACTGGTCGAGATCGACCTCCAGGCCGAAGACCTCCTCGTCCCATTTCATCGCCTTCTTCAGGGCCTGCATCGCCCATCCGCATTGATCGAGCTTGCCGGGTTCCACATATATGGCCAGTTGCACCGTGCGGCCGGAGACGGTGCGGTAGGTGTCCGCCAGCACCTCGAGGTTCGCCGCCACCATCGCGAACAGGTAGCTCGGCTTGGGATGCGGGTCGACCCAGCGCGCCCAATGCCGGCCCGTGTCCTCCTCGCCGCTGTCGGCGAGGTTGCCGTTGGAGAGCAGCAGCGGATAGCGGCGCCGATCGGCGTGGATGGTGGTCGCATAGCGGGCCATCACGTCCGGGCGATCGATGAAATAGGTGATGCGGCGGAAGCCCTCGGCTTCGCATTGCGTGAAGTAGCCGTCTTTCGAGCAGTACAGGCCGCTCAGCGTGGTGTTGGTCCTGGGGCTGATGCGTACCGTCGTCTCCAGCGTGAACACATCGGGCGCGTCGGGCAGGAGGAAACGCTGTGCGGTCGCCTCGAATGCCCGCGCCGGAAGCGGCGTGCCGTCGAGGACGGCCGATACGAACTGCAGATCATCGCCGTCCAGCACCAGCGGTGCCGGGCCGCCTGCGCACGCGCGATTGCGGCGCACTGCCAGCACCGCACGCACGGTCGCCTGTTCGTCGCGGAGATCGATGTCCAGATCGACGCTGTCGATCAGAAATGCGGGCGGCTGGTAGTCCTTGAGATATATCGTCTGAGGGGTGCCTTCACGCATGATCGAGGGTCTCTTCGTGTTGATTGCCGTACCGGCGGGCACCGTGCGGCGGCGCCGGCCGCGGTCTGGTATCTTAACGCCTCCGTCATCGCCGGCGGCGTTCCGCTCCCTTCAGACCATGCCCGCGGAGCGGGGTTGCAGGCGGGCCGGGCCCCGGGAGCCGCATAATCCGCGGGCGACCGCCCGGTGGTGAGGCGGTCGCACCCGGCCTCGGTGCCGGCAATCAGCGCGTCGCGGCGGCCGGAGGGCGCGTGCGACGCGGAGGATCACGAGACCGGGATCCAGAGCACGTGAACAAACCCTGCTCGCCCTCGTGCGAGCGCAACCGCGGTCCGCTACTGGCCGTGCTGAGACCGCATTTCGCCCGCTGTCGCCGGGTCCTGGAGGTGGGATCCGGCACCGGCCAGCATGCGGTGCACTTCGCCGCGGCCATGCCGCACCTGGAATGGCAGGCCACGGACCTGCCGGAGAACCTCCCCGGCGTACGCGCCTGGTTGGGCGAGGCGAGTCTGCCGAACACGCCGCCGCCGATCGAACTGGATGTCGGCGGCGCCTGGCCGGCCGGGGAGTATGACGCGGTCTTCTCGGCCAACACCCTGCACATCATGAGCTGGGAGCGCGTGCGCGCCCTGTTCGCGGCATTGCCCGGGGTGCTCACCGACGACGCCGTGGTGGCCGTCTATGGTCCCTTCAATTACGGCGGTCGCTACACCAGCGACAGCAATGCGGCCTTCGATCGCTGGTTGAAGGAGCAGGGCGAACATGAGGGCATCCGCGACTTCGAGGCCGTCGACGCGCTGGCGCGGGCCGCCGGTCTGACGCTCCATCAGGATTGCGCCATGCCGGCCAACAATCGCACGTTGATCTGGCGCCACGCGCGGCTGACGCCGCCACCGCGGTAGCCGGCTGCGCGGTTCTCGATCGGCCTCGGGGGCCGGCTTTCGGGCCGGGCATGGGGTCGGGCAGAGACGGCATCCGCATGCGCCGGCACCAAGGTCGATCTCGCCGGGGAATGGTTCTAACATGCCGGCTGAGTCCGGCGACAGGGCAGCAAGATGAGGCAGACACCGGCGAGCCCGCAGACGGGCGAGCACCCGGCCAGCGAAATTGCCGGCGCGGACGCACCGATATCCCGCCGCATCCGCGATCGGCTGTGCGCGGCGGCGGCGCGCTTCCACGCCAACGACAACATCGCCAATTACATCGGGAGCGGTGAGCTCGAGCTGCTGCAGTCGGAGGTCGAGGCGAAAGTGGTCGCGCTGCTCGACAGCCTCGTCATCGATACCGACAACGATCACAACACGCAGGAGACCGCGCGCCGCGTGGCCAGGATGTATCTGCAGGAAGTGTTCCGCGGGCGCTACACGCCGCCGCCGGACGTCACCGACTTTCCCAACGTCGAGCATCTCAACGAGCTGATGATCGTCGGACCGCTGACCGTGCGCAGCGCCTGCTCGCACCACCTGTGCCCCATCATCGGCAGGCTGTGGGTCGGCGTCATGCCGAACGAGCACTCCAATCTCATCGGCTTGTCGAAGTACGCGCGGCTCGCCGACTGGGTGATGAGCCGGCCGCAGATCCAGGAGGAGGCGGTGGCGCGTCTCGCCGACCTGCTTCAGGAACACATGCAGCCCGACGGGCTGGCGATCGTCATGGAGGCCGATCACCTCTGCATGCAATGGCGAGGGGTGAAGGACAACGGTGCGCGGATGACCAACAGCGTGATGCGCGGCTCCTTCCTCAAGGACGCGGTCCTGCGCCGGGAATTCCTCGCGCTCCTCGACGATACTCGCACCTAGAAGGGGGGACCTCATGCTAGTGCGCCTGCTCTATGCCAGCCGTCTCGCCAAGGGTGCCGCCGCCAATGTCGTGGACTCGATCCTGCAACAGTCGCGGGTCAAGAACCCGGTGCTCGGCATCACCGGCCTGCTCTGCCATGACGGATCGGTCTTCATGCAGGTGCTCGAGGGCGGACGCGAACCCGTCAGCGCGCTCTACAACCGTATCGCGGCGGATCCCCGCCACGAGCGGGTGACCATACTGGGTTTCGAGGACATCTCCGAGCGATGCTTCGCGGGCTGGACCATGGGGCTGGTCGATCTTGCCAAGGTCAATCCCGGGATGCTGCTGAAGTACTCGGAGAAGGCGGTGCTCGATCCGTACGCCGTGCCGGGCGGCGGATCGCTGTCGCTGCTGAAGGAGATGATCGTCACCGCGCAGATCATCGGCCGCGCCTGCTGACGGCAAGGAGCATCGTCCATGGCGCCGTTGATCCTGGGGCTCATCGTGTTTCTCGGTACGCACTCCGTGCGCATCTTCGCGGAGGACTGGCGCACCCGGCAGATCGCCCGGATCGGCACCGGCGGCTGGAAGGGCGCCTGTTCGCTGTTGTCCGCCATCGGGCTGGCATTGATCGTCTACGGCTACGGCACGGCGCGCGCACAGCCCCTCCAGTTGTGGATGGCGCCGGCGTGGGCCCCCCGCGCCGCGGGCCTGCTGATGCTGCCCGCCATGGTCCTGGTCGCTGCCGCGTATGTGCCCGGCAATCACTTCAGGGCGCGCCTTGGCCACCCGATGCTGGCCGGGGTGACGATCTGGGCGTTCACGCACCTTCTGGCCAACGGGGCGCTTGCCGATCTGCTGCTGTTCGGCGGCTTCCTGGCATGGGCAGTGCTGGATTACCGCGCCGGAGCCAGGCGTGATCGGGCCGCCGGCGCCGTGTCCCCGCCCGTCACCGCGACGGGCAGCGTGCTGGCCGCCGTGATCGGGATTGCGGGCTGGGCGCTCTTCGTCCTCTATCTCCATGGCGCCTTGATCGGGGTGCCCCTGCTGTCGTGACAACCCACGGATCACCGCGACTCGTGGCCGTGGCGCGGCCGGCGTATGCATAGTTCCGAGAGATTCTCGCGCGGACACGCGCGGCGGCTGCAGCGGTTTCTGTCCCTGCCGGGGAATCCCGAAGGCACGATGACGTACCCGGAGCTCGCCGGTTTTCTGTTCGCGGTCTGCTGCGCCCCGGAGCTCATCATGCCTTCGGAATGGCTGCCGCTGGTGTTCAACGACGGTGAGCCGATGTACGCGACGGAGGACGAGGCCAACGTCATCGTGGAATCGATGATGGCCCTCTACAGCCACATCAACGATGGCGTTGCGGCGGGCACCCCGGATCTCCCGACGGGGTGCGAACCCCGCGCCGAGCCGGTGGCCAACCTCGCGGACGCCGCACCGCTGCGGCAGTGGGCGAGCGGATTCGCCGAGGGCTACCACTACCTGCTCGAGCTCTGGGATCCGTTCGTGAAGGAAGGCAGCGAACTGGACAAGGAGCTCGGGGCGCTGACGATGATGCTGATGTTCTTCTCGAGCCGGGACTTCGCCGAGACGCTCGTGAAGGAATCGGTGCGTCCCGACAGCAGCGTCGAGACCTTCGCGGGCAGCATACTGCCGGCGCTGCCGGAGGCGATGCGCGCCTATGCCCGGGTCGGGCGCGCGCTGCAGGGGGCGCAGGCCGAGGGCGAGATCTTCACCGATGCGGATCCGCAGGCCATCCGGATCGACCGCGACGCGCCATGTCCGTGCGGCAGCGGCAGGAAGTTCAAGCACTGTTGCGGCAGTCCGGCGACGCTGCGTTGAACGCCCCGGCGACGGAGGTCGCCGCGCTCGAGGTGTTGCGGCGGGTGTTCGGGCACGCCGACTTCCGGGGCGCGCAGCGCGAGATCCTCGTGCATGTCGCCGGTGGCGGCGACGCGCTGGTACTGATGCCCACGGGCGGCGGCAAGTCACTGTGCTATCAGCTGCCGGCGTTGCTGCGGCCGGGCACCGCGGTCGTGGTCTCCCCGCTGATCGCCCTTATGCAGGACCAGGTGGCGGCGCTGCGGCAGCTCGGGGTGCGTGCGGCGTTTCTCAACTCCTCCCAGGGCGCGAGCGAATCGTCGTCGACGGAACGCGCCTTCAGTCATGGCGAGCTCGATCTGCTCTACGTCGCGCCGGAGCGGCTGCTCACGCCGCGCATGCTGGAACTCCTCGCGCGGGCACAGATCGCCCTGTTCGCCATCGACGAGGCGCACTGCGTCTCCCAATGGGGTCATGATTTCCGCCCCGAGTACCTGCAGTTGTCGATGCTGCACGAGCGCTTCGCCGAGGTACCGAGGATCGCGCTCACCGCAACGGCCGATCCGCAGACGCGCGAGGAGATCCTTGCGCGGCTCGCGCTGGGGCGGGCGCGCGTGTTCATCTCGAGTTTCGATCGGCCGAACATCCGCTACACCATTGTCGAGAAGCGGGATGCGCGCGGCCAGCTGCTGAATTTCATACGCGAGGAGCATCCCGGGGAGGCGGGCATCGTGTATTGCCTCTCGCGACGCAAGGTCGAGACGATCTCCGCCTGGCTCGCCGCCGAGGGGGTGCGCTCGCTCCCTTACCATGCCGGCATGGACAGTGCCATGCGCGCGGCGCATCAGGCGCGGTTCCAGAACGAGGAGGGCGCGGTCATGGTCGCCACCATCGCCTTCGGAATGGGTATCGACAAACCCGACGTGCGCTTCGTCGCGCACCTGGATCTGCCGCGCAGCATAGAGGCCTATTACCAGGAGACCGGCCGGGCCGGTCGCGATGGCGCGCCGGCGGATGCCTGGATGGTCTACGGACTCGGTGATGCCGTGCAGCAGCGGCGTCTGATCGACACATCGGAGGGTGACGAGGCATTTCGCCGCATCGCTGCCGCGAAGCTCGATGCGCTGCTCGGGCTGTGCGAGACCGCCGGCTGTCGCCGCGTGCGCCTGCTGGAGTACTTCGGCGAGACGGCGGCGGCCTGCGGCAACTGCGACACCTGTCGCGCTCCGCCCGCGACCTGGGACGCAACCGAGGCCGCGCGCATGGCGCTGTCGGCCATCTACCGCACCGGCCAGCGCTTCGGCGCCGTGCACCTCATCGACGTGCTGCGGGGTCGCGACACGGAGCGCGTGCGGCGATGGGGGCACCAGTCGTTGTCGGTGTTCGGCATCGGCGCCGGCCTCGATGAGGCGGCCTGGCGCGGCGTGTTCCGCCAGCTGGTCGCGCTGGGTCTGGCGCGCCCGGATCATGGTCGCCACGGCGCACTGCAGCTTGCCGAGTCGAGCAGGCCGGTGTTGAAGGGCGAGCAGCGCGTCGCACTGCGCCACGCCGCCCGGCGCCACGACGCACGGCAGCGTGGGCGCCCGGGCTTCACGCAGGCCTCGCTCACGGGCGCGGCAGGGGATCTGCTGTTGCGGCTGAAGGCCTGGCGCGCCGAACAGGCCAGGGCGCAGGCCCTCCCCGCCTACGTCATCTTCCACGACAGCACGCTCGCCGCGATCGCGGCTGCCGCGCCGCGCGATCTCGACGCGCTGGCGGGGCTTCCCGGCATCGGCGCCAGGAAGCTGGAACGCTACGGGGAGGAACTGCTGCGGATCGTCGGGGAAGCGGCCGGCTGAGCGGCCGCAACGGGCGCCGTCAGTCGAGGGCGCCGCGTTCGGCCAGCGCGCGTATGTGGCGTATGGTGTCGATGTCCGACAACTCATAGGCCTTGCGGCGCGCGCCGTCGATCATCGCGTCGAGCCCGTCCTCGCGCCGGTCGCCGGCCATCTCATAGACGAAACGCACGAACAGCACGTCGCTGTTGGGTTCCTCGATCCGCATCGTGAGGCGGCCGGCGGGAAAGGTGTCGCCCGCCTGCGCACGCACCTCGATGTGATCCAGCGTCGTGAGGGTGACCTGGTCATGAACCTCGAAACTGCCGAAGTCCAGCGTGCGATCGAAGGTGATCGTATCGCCGTGCACGGCGCGCTTGCCGATGGAACAATGCAGCAGGCCGGGCAGGAACTGGACCGGATCGGCGACCCGTAGCACCAGCCCGCGCCAGACCTGCGCGCGCGACAGGGGGTCGAGGAGCGGCATCAGCGGGTCGTTGACCTGCACCAGGTGCTCGAAGCGCATGCCCGGCATTGTGCCTGTTCTTGGCGTCCTTGCCGAACACGTCCGCGCGCGGCAGGCGGCTGTCCAGGGCCCGCGCTGCGACGCTCGCGGGTGCGCAGCGCCGATTCACCGCCGAGGGCGTGCGCGCGCCCGATTACGCGCCGCATCATCGACGCCCCACGGCGCGGGCGCACGCATGGCGTAGGCATCCTCCAGCTCAGATCGTGCCGCAGCGACGCGGCAACGCCCGCGTGTGTGACGCCGTCGCGCTCTCAGAGCGTCAGCGCTGAACGACGGGGGGCGCGTAGGCGCGCAGGAAGACGGCGACGACGTCCTCGATGTGTTCCTTCAGCGCCCTGGCCGCCGGCGGGGGCTCGACGTTCAGCAGCACGCGCTGGTGCATGCAGCCCTGGAGCATCGCGAGGAGGTGCTCGGCCGCCCGCTGCGGATCCCCGACGCGCAGCAGACCGCGGGCGTGAAAACCGGCCAGCAGCCGTGCGAGGGACTCGATGGTGGGGCGCGGCCCGGTGTCGTGGAAGGCGCGATTCCGCGACACCTGCTGCGACGCGCCCCCGATCAGCAGCCGGTACAGCGACAGTACGTCGGGGTGATACATCAGGCCGAGGAAGCCGTTGGCCAGTCGCGTCAGCGCCTCCTTCGGCGGCAGCGCGCCGAGTCGCTCGAGGTCCCTGCCTTTGAAGTACCGGTCGCACTTGCGGGCGACGAGAGCGCGGAACAGGCCCTCCTTGTCCTGAAAGTGGCTGTAGACGGTGAGCTTGGATACGCCCGCGGCGGCCGCCACCGCGTCCATGGTCGTGCGCTCGAAGCCGTGCTCGAGGAACAGCCTGCCGGCCGCCTCGAGGATCGCCTTGCGCTTTTCCATGTCCTTCGGCCGTCCCGCGGGCCGGGGTGCGTGATCGCTCATTTGTGTACTTGACGGTATAGAAACATGCGGCTAAGTTACTACACTGTTTAGTGTATTAATGTCCGAAGGGAGAGTCCATGCGCGACAGATCGAACACCAGCCCCCTCGCATTGATCACCGGCGCCTCGAGCGGCATCGGCGCGGAGATCGCACGCGAGTTCGCGGCGCGCGGATACGACCTCATCCTGGCGGCACGGCGGATCGAAAGACTGGAACGGCTGGCCGCGGAACTGCGGCACACGCACTCGACCTCGGCCTCGGTGGTCGCCGCGGATCTGAGTGCGGCGGGCGCCGCGCGGGAGCTCTGGGCGATGCTAGGGCAGGGTGCGCGGGAGGTCGACGTGCTGGTGAACAATGCCGGCGTGGGCCTGGCGGGCAATCTGGCGGACATCGACGCGGAGTCCGTCGCCCGGATGATGCGGCTCAACATGGAACTGCTCACCTCGCTGACCCGGCTCGCGCTGCCGGGCATGCTGCAACGTCGGCGCGGAGGCATCCTGAACGTGGCCTCGCTCGCGGGCTTTCAACCGGCAGGACCCGGCATGGCGGTGTATTACGCGACCAAGGCCTACGTGCTCTCGCTGACCCGCGCGCTGGCGTTCGAATTGCGCGGCACCGGCGTCACCGCCCCCGCCCTCCGCCCGGGGCCGACGCGGACCGAGTTCGACGCCGTCGGCGGCGCGGCCGGGACGCGCCTGTTCCGCTGGTTGCCGCTGATGGAGCCCAGGGCGGTGGCGGCCGCCGGCGTGCGCGGTCTGCTCACGGGCCGCACCGTTGTCGTGCCGGGCTGGTTCAACAAGCTGCTCGCCATCGGCGGTGAGCTTGCGCCACGATCGCTCGCGACTGCCCTGAACGGCGCGTTGTTGCGCAAATGAGCACGTGCCGGCCGCAGGCAGGCGCCAGCGGGCCGCCCGCGCGCTCGCGGCCGGTCAGGCCCGGTTGCCCGGTGCCGTCGCGCCCCCGCGGGCGCGGCCGTGGCCAAGCCACTGCCAGACCCAGCCGCCGGGTACGTCGCGCCCGGTCTGCACGTAGCTCAGCACGTTCGCGTCCTGCAGGGTCATCCGCTGCAGCAGGCGGGCGCCGGCGGAGCCGGCAAAGAGCAGTTGATCGTCCTCGGCCAGCGCGGTCTCGTGCGCCGGCAGCACCACCTCCTTGCCGGCGCGCAGCAGCAGCAGGGCCTCGCATTGCAGGGAAGCGCGCCGCTGACGCGGGTCACGGAGCAGGTCGGCCAGGCGCACCGGCGCCGGCCGCGAGCGCGGCCCGGGCACGATCGCCCCCGCCCCGTTCATGTCCACGCGCACGTCCCAGATGAGCGGCGTCGCCTCGCCGATGCGCTCGCGCAGCCGCAGGATGACGTTGTCGGCCCAGTGATCGCGCTGCCGCTTCACGTGCTGCAGAAAGCGCATGAGCAGGGGCGTCGAGAGTTGCGCCACGCATGCCCGCGCGATGATCTCGCTCGGCTGCATCACCAGATCGGCGTCGAAGGCCTGGAACAGGACCTGGTTGGCCACCGAGTTCTGGCGGATGACGACGAAGAGACCCGGATTCACCTCGCGGGCGGTCACCGCGATGGCGAGATTGGCGATGTCGTCGTCCGTTCCTATGACCAGTCCCTTCGCGAGATGGATGCCGGCACTCTCCAGGATCTGCCGCTCCGTACCGGCGCCGACGGTCGCGTCCCGGTTCCCGGTCTCGTCGATGCGGGGTTCGACGATGCGCACGGAGATCTTTTCCCCGCGCAGCCGTGACTCGATGGCGCGACCGAAGCGGCCGTAGCCGCAAATCACCCAGTCGCCGCACGGCGGCGTGTGCTCCGGCTTCAGGTGCGCGCCCGGCACTCCGATCAGCCAGTCGATCAGCCGATAGCAGCCGGGCTCGCGCATCGCCAGCAGCAGATAGTCGGCGAACCTCTCGAACGGATTGACGATCTGTTCGATCCCGATGGAGACGAGATTCTCCGTCACGCGCACGGCTGACGTCCGGGCGAGCACCTGCACCTGGGGATTGAGCAGGTGCGCCGTCATCGCCACGGCGAGATTGGCCTGGTCATCGTTGGTCACCGCGATCACGCCGCGGCATCGAGGGTGGTCGATGCCCGCCTGCTGCAGCACCGCGGGGGACCGCGCGTCCGCGACCAGGGCGAGCACGTCCCGGCCGAAGTCCATCAGTGCCAGATCGTGGATACGGCCTTCCTGTATCTCCAGGGCGACGGCGAGGCGGTCGAGACGATCGAGCGCGGCCAGTATCTGCATGCCGGTGTCGCCGCAGCCGCAGACGAGGTAGAACGGTTCGCGCAGCCCGCGCACCCTCTGCCGGAAACGAAGCGCGCGCAGGGCATCCTGGAATCCGCGATCCTGGATCAGGGCCAGCAGCGTGAGCACCGTGTAGGTCCAGCCGAGTACCGCCAGGTGGATGATGACGATCGTCCACAGGCGCTGCGCGTCGCTGAAGGCGGAAGGGATCTCGCCGAAGCCGATCGTCGTTGCCGTGTAGCTGACGAAATACAGGGCGTGGAAGATGCCCATCGGCCGCGCCGGCGCGCCGTCGGCCCCGACGCCGGGGATGAGCACCAGTCCCAGCATCGACACGGCGTAGATGAGCACCAGGGCGATGAGCGGCGTGCGCATGCGCCGCAGGATGAGGAAGAGGATGCTGTGACCCGGTCCGATCATGGTTGTGCCTGTCGCCGGCGGGACGGGCTAGCGGCGCAGCATCAGGGTCTCGCCGATGAGCAGGATGACGGACACCACGTTGGCGAGCAGCGCGCCGCCGGCCAGCGACACGACCGAGGCCATCTGCTGCGGCGTGATCCCCCCGCCGGCGAGGTGGTTGGCATAGGCCCACACCATCGCCGCGGCGATGAGCTGCAGGTCCGCGACCAGGCTGGTGGCCAGATGCACCGCGCCGACCTGCGTGCGGTCGCCGAACTTCAGTATGGTCGCGATCAGGTTGACGACGATGGCCGCGAACAGCTCATAGACCATGTGATGCTCGGGGTTCCCGATCTCGCCGATCACGAAGCCGAAGTTGAGCGTGGCGGCGAACAAGATGAAGAAGCCGAAGATGACTTTCTCGAGGTTCATGGCGGCAGCGTTCCCGTCTGCTCGTAGGCGGTGGCTGCAGTGTAACGGCGATGCCGATTGGGTGGCCAGAGGCCGCAGCGGCACCCTGACTCCGCGCTTGCGATAAAGTGGCCGGCAGGCAGGCGCGGGAGGACGGGACATGCATGTTGCGCAGGGCGTCTTGGGCATCGCGGCCATACTGGGGTTCGCGTGGATGGTGAGCGAGGATCGGCGGGCCTTTCCCTGGCGCACGGTGATCGCCGGCATGCTGCTGCAGCTCCTCATCGCCGCCGTGCTGCTGAAGGTTCCGCAGTTCAAGGGCGTCTTCCTCGCGTTGAACGAGGCGCTCATGTCGCTGGAGCAAGCGACGGCGGCGGGCACGACCTTCGTGTTCGGTTTTCTCGGCGGCGGCGAGCTCCCCTATGCCGAGACCGCCCCGGGACGCAGCTTCGTGCTGGCCTTCCGCGCGTTGCCGCTGGTGCTGGTGGTGAGCGCGCTGTCTTCGCTGCTGTTCCACTGGCGGGTGCTGCCGGCGCTCGTGCGGGCGATCTCGCGCGTGCTGCAGCGGGTCATGGGGGTGGGCGGGGCAGTCGGGCTCTCGGCCGCCGCCGATGTCTTCGTCGGCATGATCGAGGCCCCGCTGCTCATCCGGCCCTACCTGCAGGTGATGACGCGCGGGGAGCTGTTTTCGGTCATGACCTGCGGCATGGCGACCGTCGCCGGCACGGTGATGTTCCTCTACGCGAGCTTTCTCGCCAGGACCGTGCCGGAGGCGATGGGTCACATCATCACCGCCTCGCTGGTCAGCACGCCGGGGGCGATACTGCTCGCGGCGGTGATGGTGCCGCCCGGCGAGCGCGTCACCACCGGCGTGCTGACGCCGCCACAGCCGGCGGACTCCGGCATGGATGCAATCACGAAGGGCACCATCGCCGGCGTGGAGCTGCTCATCAACATCGTGGCGATGCTGGTCGTGTTCGTCGCGCTGGTACATCTCGCCAATCTCGTGCTCGGCCTGCTGCCGCCGTGGTCGGGCGCCCCGGTCACCCTGCAACGCACGCTCGGCGTCGTGATGGCGCCGGTGATGTGGCTGATCGGCATCCCCTGGAAGGAGACCGGCGCGGCCGGCGCGCTCATGGGGACGAAGACGATACTGAACGAGTTCATCGCCTACGTGGACATGGCCGCCCTGCCGGAGGGCACGCTCGGCCCGCGCAGCCGGACCATCATGCTCTATGCGATGTGCGGCTTCGCCAACTTCGGCAGCCTCGGGATCCTGATTGGCGGGCTCGGCACGATGGTGCCGGACCGGCGCGGGGAGATCGTGCAGCTGGGTCTGCGCTCCGTGCTCTCGGGTACCCTGGCCACGCTGCTGACGGCGGCGATCGTGGGACTTTTGATCTGAACCGGCGCCGCTATTCGTAGCGAATGTCGATGATGACGTACCGGCTCGTCGTCGCCCCGGTTCGCAGCACGACCTCCTCGTCGACGGCGCGTTTCAGCAGCGCGCGGGCCATCGGTGAGTCGACGCTGATGCAGCCGTTGTCGGGATCGGACTCGTCGGGGCCGACGATCCGGTAGGCGCTGAGGGTTCCATCCGCGGCTTCCAGCGCGACCGTGGCGCCGAAGAAGACGCGATCCGGATCAGCGGGCGCCTGCGTCACCACCTTCAGTGCCGGCAGCCGCCGCTGCAGATAGCCGATGCGGCGGTCGAGCTCGCGCAGTTCCTTCTTGCGGTAGATGTACTCGGCGTTCTCCGAGCGATCGCCTTCGGCAGCCGCCGCGGCGAGATGCCTGACGACGTCGTTGCGCCGCTCCCAGAGCGCGCGCAGTTCCTCCTGCAAGGTCGCGAACCCCTGCGCCGTCACGTAGGGCGAGGATTTCGGCGGCGGCGGACGCCAGCGACCCATGTTGCTTCAGCTCCCGCGCGGGCGCGCGGCCGCGGCGGGCGCCGGCGGCAGCCGATGGCCGATCGATTCCGCCGGTCTGGGCGCGCGTGTCATTGCCGGTGGTGCCTGTCCTGGCGCGCGCTGCCGGCGCGGCGCGGCGTGTGGCGAGGCGGCGCGCACGGCCCGGGGGCGCGCGCGAGAAAGGCCGGGCTCCCCCGCTGGCCGCTCGCGAGGTAATCGCGCGCCAGCGGCGCGAGCGCTTCCGCCTCCGGGAGCCGGAGCTCTTCCGTCAGGAACGCCGCGACCAGATCGAAGAGGCGATCGACGGCGAACTGATGGGTCTGCCCGGTGCGCGCGTACAGCCAGTCGGTGAGGCGCATGAAGCGCGCGAACGGCTCGTCACCGAGCAAGTCAGCCATGGAATGCACGAAGCGTCCGGAGTTGCCGATCAGGTCCCAGTAACGCGCGAAACGGCCGAGGCGCTGCATGGTCGCGAAGTCGATGCGGTCCGTGGCGAGAACGTTGTAGGGCGGATGCGGGTTGTAGCGCATCCCGGACGCCTCGGTGTGACGGGCGATGGGGGCGCCGCGCAGCCGCTTCAGGATCCCCACCTGGATCTCGTGCGGCCGCTGGGCGCAGAGCAGGTCGAAGCCGCGGGCGAAGCTCGCGAGGTCCTCGCCCGGCAGACCGGCGATGAGATCGGCATGGATGTGCGCGTGCGTGTGTTCGCGCAGCCAGCACAGGTTCCCGAGCGCCTGGTCGTTGTCCTGGCGGCGGCTGATCAGGGCCTGCACCTCCGGGTTCAGCGTCTGGATGCCGATCTCGAACTGCAGCGAACCGGGAGGGAAGTCCGCGATTGCCGACTTCAGGGCCTCGGGCAGGTGATCCGGCACCAGCTCGAAGTGCAGGAAGAGCCGATCGTCCATGCGGGCGAGGAAGAACTCGAGTATCCGCAGGCTGGTCCTGACGCTCAAATTGAAAGTGCGATCGACGAACTTGAAATGCCGCGCGCCGCGCTCGTACAGCGACTGCATCTCGGCGAGAAAGCGCTCCAGGTCGAAGGGCCAGGCGGTCCTGTCCAGCGCCGAGAGACAGAACTCGCACTTGAACGGGCAGCCGCGTGATGCCTCCACGTAGAGCAGGCGATGGGCGATGTCGGCGTCGGTGTAATGCCTGTAGGGCAGGGCGATCGCGTGCAGTGGCGGCTGCTCGCCCGCGATGACGCGCGCGGGCGGACGCTCGCCCTGCAGCAGCGAGCGGCAGAGCCGCGGGAAGCTCGCGTCGCCCCAGCCGGTGACGACGTAGTCGGCCAGTGCCGCGATCGGCGATGCGTCGAGCTCGTGACTCACCTCGGGGCCGCCCAATACCATGACCACCTCCGGCGCGATCTCCTTGACGAGCGCGGCGACCTTGGCGGCCTCCTCCACGTTCCAGACGTACACGCCCAGGCCGAGGATCCGCGGCCGGCCCGCGAGCAGGTCCTCGACGATGTCGATCGGCCGCTGGCCGATCACGTACTCGCGCAACACCGTCCGCGCGCCCAGATCGCCCATGTTGGCGAGCAGGTAGCGCAGGCCGAGCGAGGCGTGAATGTACCTGGCGTTCAGCGTCGCAAGGACGATGGTCTGTGCAGTGCTTGCGTTGGCCGCGTTCATCCCCAGCCGTTGCGGCGCTTTACACGCACGCGACCTCCTGCTGCCGGGTGTCCGCCTTCCGCGTCGACGCGGCCAGCCGCTTCAACACATGCGAGACGGCGACCAGACCGAAGGTGGCGGTCACGGTCATCACCGAACCCATGCCTCCCGCGCAGCTGAGCGCCGGGCTCGACACGCCGCGGCGCGCGGGCTTCTGGCGGGTGAGGCCGCCGTCGGCCGCGTAGTAGGTGGGCTGCGCCTCGGAGCAGACGCAGGGTATGTCGAAGCGCCGCTTGAGATTGCGCGTGAAGCCATGCCGCGCCCGCAGCTGCCGGCGCGTGCGCGCCAGCAGCGGGTCCTGCACGGTGCGGCTGAGGTCGACGATCTTCACGCCCAGCGGATCGGTCAGGCCGCCGGCCGCGCCGACGGTGATGATCCGGATCCTGCGGCGCTTGCAGTGGGCGATGATGGCGGCCTTCACCCGGAAGTTGTCGGCGCAATCGATGAGCCAGTCGAAGTCGTGCTCCAGCATCTCCTCGAGATTAACCGGGGTGACGAAATCCTCGATGGCCGTCACGCCGCACCCGGGATTGATCGCGCACAGGCGCTCCGCCATGGCGATCACCTTCGCCTTGCCGAAGGCGCCGTCCAGCGCGTGCAGCTGGCGGTTGGCGTTGGATTCGACGATGTGATCCATGTCGAACAGCGTCAGCCTGCCGATGGCGGTGCGCGCCAGCGCCTCGGCCGCCCAGGAGCCCACGCCGCCTACGCCGATGACGCCGACGTGCGCGCGGCGGAAGGCCGCGTACGCGGCGTCGCCGTAGAGGCGGCGCGTGCCGCCGAAGCGGCGATCAGTGCCGTGCGTCGCGGTCATGGCGCACCCGGGCCGCGGCCTTCCCGCCACGCCCGGCCGTACAACAGGCAGGGGGACGTGTCATGCCGTGGATTCTAGCGCGGCCCCGTCGCAGACGGTGATGAGGAGACCGAACGGCTGGCCGGCAACCTCATTCCACGACTTGCCGCGCGGCCGACCGGGGGCGATGCCACGACGCTGCAGCGTGGCAATCGATCCCGGGGGCACGAACCCGGCCGGTGAGTTGTCGGCGGTGAAGGCTTGGCGGCGCCCCTTGCCCCGTGCACTGCACAGGGCCTCGGCCGTCAGCGGGCGGAACGGCCTGCCCGGGCGGGGGCTGGCACACGCCTCGCACGCGGCGATCCGCGGAGACGTCGACGGCCGTGTCGTGGCCTCAGCCGCAGCAGCCGGCGGGCCTGACCGGGGTGTCGAGGGTCCCGCCTGCCGTTTTCGGGCCCGCAGGGGTGGGAGCGCAGCAGGCGATCGCGTCGCTGCCCGCCTGATCACGAGCGTGGAATACCTGCGCGTCCTCCATCGTGCGATAGGCCTCCCAGGCCAGGCCGGCGGGATCCTCGAGCCAGGACTTCTCCGACCGCGCATAGCAGCACACCGTCTCGCCCTCGTCGAAGGTCGTCATGTCGGCCGCCCGCAGGCGCGCGCGCAGGTCCTGCAACTCGCTGTCCTCCTCGACCTGGATGCCGAGGTGGTCGACGCCGCGGGTCGATACGCGCGTGGAGACGGCAAAGTTGACCCGTGGGTCATCGAGCATCCACTTCGCGTAGTCTGGCTGGACCTTGGTCGGCCCGGCGCCGAACAGCGCGCTGTAGAAACGTACCGCCTCGGGAATGCTGTCGACACCGACGTGGATATGCATGCGTTTCATTTCCGTTTCTCCCTCACACCACAGCAATTCGAAATTTCGATGATCGCCGAACCCTTGCGTGCGCCTTCACGCAGGCTGGCGAACTCCACCGCGCAGCACTTCTCGACCATGAAGCGCACGAGTTCCGTGATAAACGCGAAATTGGCCGTATAGATGATCGAGCGTCCCGTGCGCCGCGAGCTCACCAGCCCGGCCCCGTGCAGCTGCCCGAGGTGGAAGGACAGCGTGTTGTGCGGGATGCCAAGCGCCTCGCTCAGCGTTCCGGCCGGCGTGCCCTCGAGGCCGGCCTCCACCAGCAGCCGGAAGGCACGCAGGCGCGTCTCCTGCGACAGGGCATCGAAGGCGCAGAGGGCCGAGGCCAGTTCCATATGTCCATGTTCATGGACGGGATTTGATATGTCAACAAACAAAAATGGACGGAAGGAACACGGGCACGGCGGAATTTCGCGGCGGACCGCAGGCGGGGGAGAATGCCGGCGATGGAGATCTTCGATACGCACTGCCACCTGGACGTCGAGGAGTTCGACGCCGACCGCGCCGAAGTGATTGCCGCGGCACGCGCCAACCATGTCACCGGCATCGCGGTGCCGGCCATCCACCGCGGCAACTGGGAGCGCGTGCTGGCGCTCTGCGCCTCGCAGGCGGGCCTGTACCCGGCGCTCGGCATGCATCCCGTGTACATCGATCGGCACCGCGAGGAACACCTGCAGGATCTCGGGCGGCGGCTGGCGGAGGAACCTGCCGTGATCGCCGTCGGCGAGATCGGACTGGATTATCACGTCGAGGACCTCGACCGTGAGCGTCAGCGGCGTTTCTTCGAGCGGCAGCTCGCGATCGCCCATGATGCGGGGCTGCCGGTGCTGCTGCATGTACGCAAGGCGCACGATGCCGTGCTTGCCACGCTCAGGCGGATGCGGTTCAGGGGCGGCATCGCGCATGCCTACAACGGCAGTCTGCCGCAGGCGCTTCAGTACATCGATCTGGGCTTCAAGCTCGGTTTCGGCGGAACGCTCACCTACGAGCGCTCACGCCATATCCGCGCGCTCGCCCGCGAACTGCCACTCGAGGCCATCGTGCTGGAGACCGATGCCCCCGACATCGTCGTCTCGCAGCATCGCGGCGAGCGCAACTCTCCGGCCTATCTGTTCCACTGCCTGGAGGCCCTTGCCGTGGTGCGCGGCGAGGACGCCGAACTGCTGTCGGCCGTCACCACCCGCAACGCCCGCGCGGTCCTCGGTCTGGACGAAGAGCCTCACGCCGTCGGCGTGAGCCGGTAGACGACCTCGGCGGCGTTGCCCGCGCCGGTGTAGGTCAGCTCCTCGCACAGGGCGCGCAGCATGGCGATGCCGCGTCCGCGCCAGCGATGTTTCACGCAATTCGGATCGGCCGTGCACGCGAGCGCGCCGGGGTGAGCGAAACCGGGCCCGCTGTCGGTGATTGCGATGCGCAGCACATCGCAGCCCGGCGCGGGCCCCCGCTCGCGGGTAATGCGCAGGGTGATGTGACCGTGGCGCAGCGATCGCAGGCGGGCCTCGCGCAGACGGTAGTACTCCGTGAAGCCGTCGTAGGTGGCCTTGATCGAGGAATCCAGGCCCAGCAGCCCGTGATCGATGGCGTTGGTGACGAGCTCGCGCAGGATCGCGAAGACATCGGATCGGTGATGCCCGCCAATGGCGGTATCCGTCAGCAGCTGCATGATCGCCGGGACCGGATCGGCGCTGGCGATGGCATCGCCCTCCATGCGCAGCTGCAGCGCCAGGGCGGGGGCCGCGGCGTCGCGATCGGGGCAAGGCAGCTGCAGGTTCTTCTGTAACGGCCGTGTCATGGATCGTTCGTCGCGCTGAGTTCGCATCGCGCCGGCATCGCGGAAGCGTCGCTGCGGCGTCGCATGTCTTCTTCCCAGCGAGCTTTTCGGCCGATCGGAGGCCAAACTTTAGGCAGGCGTGCACCTCGCCCCGTGCGCGCCGGGGATTTCCGATCGATCGTCGGACTTGTTCGAGGCCGCGCCGGCCGCTAGGGTGTGGCCATGCCCGCTCTCGGATCGATCGCGCGCGTGCTTCTGGTCGCCGTCCTCGTCTACGCCCTGGCCATGGTGGCGAGGACTCAGCTCATAGAGCCCGATGCCGTCGGACGCCTCTGCACCGCGGCCTCGGCCCCGTCATGGTGCGCCCTCCGCCAGGCCCTGGTCATGGGGTTCGTGCACAACGTTTACGGCTGGCTCAGTGTGGGCGCGGCGCTGCTCGCGGCCGTCACCGGCTGGCGCGGGCTCGCCTGGCCGGGTCTCGTGGCCGGCGTGGTCGGCGGCGTGCTCTACCGGTTCGACCCCGCCGGCGCCGGCGTGCTCCTGGCGGCGCTACTGCTGGCGCGGGGCGCGCATCCTCGCGTGCAGAACGGTCAGCGCGAGAGCGGTGCTCGATAGACACCATAGCCACGCCGTTCCATTCCGCGGCCCCTCCAGCACCATGACGAGCCCCGCGGCCGCCAGCGCGATGGCGGCGAGCGTGGCCTCCTCGATGCCGGGCGCATCGACCGGCGTGAGTGTCGCCCAGTACTGCAGGCAGAGCGCGGTCACGGGCAGCAGGATGGTGGCGACGGGGAAGTCCCGGAAACGACCGTCGAGCGCGAGCCCGAGACTGACGTAGGCGACGCCGAACAGCAGCGCCAGGCGGAGCACGCTGTCCAGCCCAGCGCCGGCCAGGGTCCCGCGCAGAGGGCGGCGGCCGCTCCACGCATCGCGCAGCACCTGCGCCCCCGGGAGGTAAGCCGTGGTCGTCGCGCTCCCCGCGTGCTCGAGCGCGATGTTGACGACGGTGCGCAGGTACAACCACCAGCCGCCCAGCATGGCCGCCAGGGACCACGCCCACTCCGCGGCGCTGCGGTTGGCGGGCAGATGGTAACGCCACTGGGCGTAGGCGACCGCGCCCCCGGCCAGACCGGCGATCGCAAACAGGACTGGTCCGCGGCCACGTGTCGCGCGCGAGGCCGCGCCGGCGCCGGCGAACAGCAGCGCGCCCGCGATGGCCGCATACCAGCCGGCGCGCCAGTGTGCGTCCTCGATCACCGGTCCCTGCAATGGATACTTCGATCGGCCTGCGGCGTCGAAGAGGCCCCAGTAGCCGCCGACCGTGCCCTCGGCGGCCCGCTTCCAGGGCTGGTCGTAGGCCTCGATGATGTTGTAGGGCAGCTGGTGCGCGTTGGCGTAGGCGACGAACTCGCGCACGTAGCGTGCCGCGTTGACGATGCCGGGCCTGGCGCCCTCGCGCTGGCGGCCCTGCGTCGGCCACCCGGTCTCGCCGATGAACAGGCGCTTGCCCGGAAACTCCCGCTGCATCCGTGCATGGACGTCGCGCAAGTGCTGCAGCGCGGCCTCCACGGCCACCGGGTCGTCCTCCCAGTACGGCAGGATGTGGATGGTGATGAAATCCACCGCGTCGGCGAGCGCGGCGCCGCGGCGCCAGAACTCCCAGACGTCGGCATAGGTGACCGGCAGCCCCGTCTCGCGCCGCACGCGCTCGAGGTATGCGCGCAGCAGCTCCACGGGCTGCTCGTGCCGGAGCAGCACCTCGTTGCCGACCACGATGCCGTCGATGACGTCGCGATCGCGCCTCGCGATGGCGATCCCCGTGGCGACGTCCTCTTCGTTGGCCGCCGGATCCGTACCTATCCAGATGCCGAGCAGCACGCGCAGGCCGAGCCTGCGCGCGATCGGCGGCAGCGCCTGCATGCCGCGCACGGAGGAATAGGTGCGCACGCATCTCGTCTCCGCCGCCAACACGGCGAGATCGGCCTCGATCCGCGCCGCGCTCACGCCGCCCGGCGTGATCTGCGGTCCCTGCCGTGGCGTGTATGACATGCAGGCGAGCCTGCCTGCGGGCACGTCCGGCAGAGTCACGGGCCGGCCGCTGCGCCAGTGCCGGGCGAGCTGGGCGGCGGCGATGGCGAGCAGCACGGCGCAGACGGCGATGAATCGTGCGCCGGTCGGCCGGGACGCCGGCGGGCGAACGGGAAGCGGCGTGGACATGTAGCCTGAACGTGGGCCGTGAACGACGCCGCAGTCTCGCGAAACTCGCGCCGCGCTGCAAGCGGCGCGCACCGGCCCGGGGGAGCCGGCTTGCGGCCGGCGCGGCACGCGTCGTGCCGTCACCCGAACGAGTCCATGCAGTGATGGGCGGATGCAAGCGGCGGCGACCCCGCGGAGGACGGCGCCGCGCCTACGCCGCGCGCCGCGCCTCGACAATCGCGGCCAGCAGGACCAGCAGCACGCCCGCGGCTTCGCGCGCGGTCAGCGTGTCCTCGCCGAGCATTACCGCCGAGAGCACCGCCACGAGCAGCTCGAGGATGATCAGGATCGAGGCGCGGCCTGCTGCCATGTGGGTTACACCGAACTGCATGCCGATCGTGGCGAGCAGCACCCACAGACCGTAGCCGGCGGCGCCGCCCGTCGCCGGCGCCGCCGGCGGGGTCGTGGGCGGCGACTGCGCCAGCAGCGCCAGCG
>JAJVIQ010000002.1 GCA_022071965.1 Gammaproteobacteria bacterium | reverse complement strand
ACGAAGGTGGCGCTCACTGCCTGCATGCGCAAACTGCTGAGCATCCTCAACGCCATCGTCCGCGACCGCAGTGTCTGGAACCCCAGTCTTCATCTCAGTACTTGACGGCAAACACAGTTGCTCTCCCATCAAGGGAGAGGGGAATGTGCTCTTCACCCTCGCCTCGGCCGATCGAGGGTGAGGGGATGTCTGTCACCCTCACCCCTGGCCCCTCTCCCATCAAGGGAGAGGGGAATGTGCTATTGACGCTCGCGCCGGCCGAGCGAGGGAGAGGGAGAACAGCAATGCGAACGCCCTGCCCGATCTCCACCAGCAGGTTCCCTCTCCCCTCGCGGGAGGGACAGGGTGAGGGGGCAATGACAAACACCGCGGCGCGGCTCCACCCTCACCCCTGCCCTCTCCCATCAAGGGAGAGGGGAATGTGCTATTCACATTCGCGCCGGCCGAGCGGTGACGTCAGGGTCGTGTCGTGCGGCGGGAGAGGCCGACGAGGGCGACGAGGCCTGCACCGAGGAGCCAGACGGCCGCGGGCACGGGCACGACCGAGACCACGTGAAACGCGAGATTGAAGCCGTCCGACACGCCGTTGTTGTCGACGTGGGTGATGGTCAGCGAGTTCACGTTCTCGAACAGGGCCAGGCCGCCCGCCGCGCTGTTGAGCACGGCCTGCGTGGCCAGGAACGACATTCCACTGAAGTCCGACGGGGTGAGGCCGAAATTGATGGAGTCGGTCAGGTTGTCGTTGCTGAGCGCCACCAGCAGCGCCCCCACGGGCTGCGCGAAGGTGAGCGTGAACCCGATGCTGGGGTGCAGGTTGTCGGTGTTGTTGGGCAGCGCGCTGAAGTCGAAGGTCCCGTTCGTCCTCGTGAGGCCGCTCCAGAGGTTCGTCGGGCTGATGCTCCAGCCCACGCCGTTGCTGGTGCCCGAGGCCGTCGCATCACCGCCGAGGCCGCCGACGTTGCTGCCGACGCTGTAGCTCGTGATGTCGAAGCTGAAGGTGCTGAGATCGATATCGCTGATGAGGAGTGCGCTCGCCGGGCCGGAGGCAGCGGCCGAGACAAGACTCACACATCCCAGTAGCAGATTACGCAGTGCTGACCTCATTTCGTTTCTCCTTCCAGAAAAGTCCCGCATTCCAGTCGCCGCGGCGCGGCTTCACCCTCACCCCTGGCCCCTCTCCCATCAAGGGAGAGGGGAATGCGCTTTTCACCCTCACGCCGGCCGATCGTGGGAGAGGGGATGTCTGTCACCCTCGTCCCGGCCCTCTCCCATCAAGGGAGAGGGGAATGCGCTTTTCACCCTCACGCCGGCCGATCGTGGGAGAGGGGATGTCTGTCACCCTCGTCCCGGCCCTCTCCCATCAAGGGAGAGGGGAATGTGCTTCTCACCCTCACGCCGGCCGATCGTGGGAGAGGGGATGTCTGTCACCCTCGTCCCGGCCCTCTCCCATCAAGGGAGAGGGGAATGTGCTTTCCACCTTCACGCCGCCCCATCAGGGGAGAGCAACTTGCTGTTCACCCTCGCGCCGGCCCGTCGAGGGAGAGGGGAACTTGTTTTCCACCCTGCGCCTGTAGCGGCTTGCGGCGCGCGAGGCCGAGCAGTCCAAGCGCGCCCGTGGCCAGGAGCCACGCAGCCGCGGGCAGCGGCACGGCGGCGGCCTCGAGGTTCGCGACCGTGAGATCCAGCCACGTGGTGCCGCCGTCCACGGAGAAGCGGCCGCCCTGCGCGCCGTTGCAGCAGCCCTCCGCCCAGTAGGCGTCGAAGAAGTTCGGGCCGCCGAACGCGGAGCCGGAGAGAATTTCGGTCGTGTTCACCCAGCTCCCCGCCCACCACAGATCCGAGGCGTCGACGTCCTGCGGAACGGGGCTGCCGTTGAAATACAGCGCGCCGCCGAATCCGGCATCCGGCGCGAGCTGGAACAGCCATGAGCCCACGGTGGTGAAATCGACGTGCAGATGCGAGAAGCCGTCCGCCACCGCCGGATAACCGGGCGGGATCACCGCACCGTTGAAGTCAGCGAGATTCTGGGTGGTGATGGCAGTTCCCTGGGCGCCCCAGTCGGCGGCGTAGTCACCGGAGGGGACATAAGGCGTGGCGCCGAACGGCCGGGTCTCGTAGGTGATGGTGGCGGCGATGGCATTGGGTGCCAGCAGCATGGACGACAGGACCACGAACAGAAGCTTGCGCATAATCAGTCCCCCTCCGACTCGCTTCCTGAGTGCATTGCCCAATGAACCCCACGTTCATCGGTCCGCTGCACCTGCAAGTCCGGTGCCGCTGTACTCGCATTCGCCCCGGATAAAGGGCCAGACACCATTGAATTTTTTCTAGCGCAAGCGGGGGAAATTGCAATCTTTCCGCGGAATTCGTCAATGTCTTGCCGCGATGGCCGCCATGACACGCGAAATCGTATTGCCGGTGTCAATTTCGCGTCATGCGGAGCGGTGGGCACAGCCTCACGCCGGCGCATCACGCGAGAGGGGAACAACACAGCGAACGCCCTGCCCGATCCCCACTAGCAGGTCCCCTCTCCCCTCGCGGGAGAGGGACAGGGTGAGGGGGCAATGCCAAGCATCGCGACAACGGAAATGGAAAAGGCCGCGGGCTACTGGAGCCGGCGGCCTTTCCAGGTAGTGCTATGAGCGGTCGCTATGCGCGGCGTCGACCGACCGCGACGAGACCGAGCAGCGCGGAGCCGATCAGCCACACCGCCGCCGGGACGGGCACGGCCGACAGCACGACGTTGTCGAGCAGCGGGCCCTGGTTGTCGGACCCGAAGGCCTGGAAGCTCAGCTTCGACGAGAAGTTGGCAACCGGCGTGAAGGTCAGCGTGTAGGTCGCGAACGGCTGTTGCCACCACGCGTTCGCCGTGAGCGTGTTGCCCCCGATGGTCGCGAACAGAGTGTCGAAACCCGGCGGGATGTTCGCCGCGCCGGCGCTGCGGTTGTTGCCCGCGAGGCTGAAGCTCAGCGTGTAGGTGATACCCGAGAGGAAGCTGAAGGTGGTCTTGCTCAGGATCGTGCCGGCGGCATTGCTGGTGCCGTCCATGTCCAGGTAGCGCCCGTTGCCCGGCAGGAAATCGAAGAAATCGGGATCGGGGTCGCCGTCATCGCCGATGACGTCCACCGTGCCGCTCGTAACGTCCCAGTTGTCCAGCGTGGCGTTCAGCTCGAGCGCCTCGGCATCGAAGTTGTCCTGGAAGACGATCGCTGCGTTCGCCCAGCTTGTGCCGAGCAGACAGGCCGCTGCGGCGACCGAACTGATGATGCGGTGTTTCATGGCACCTCCCTCTCCTTTGCTCAGGGTGAATCGTGTACCGCTCCGTTTGCCGTCATGCCGCCCGGCCCTTTCTTCGGCGACATGAAGCTCGACACATGTAACGGCTTATACTTGGCGTTCATTCATTCGCTCAACCTCGCGGCCGCGAGCGTCATTTCCCTGGCGCGGCCGCACACGTGGCCGTTCGCCGGCACCGCTGATCGGCATCGTTTGCTGTTCACCCCGACTCAACTCACGACAAGTTCAGCCGTTTTGCCCACGGCGTTGTCAGTCACCTGGAGCGTAGCCGTCAACTTCATGACGCCGATACGCGCGATCGCGCTCGAGCCGCATCTCCCGATGGCATTGCAAGCGCCATTCCCCGCCGGTGCGAGGCGGTAATGGATCACAAATCCGTCGAAAATAGTTGTCCGGGGGAGTGTGCCGGGCCGTCTTGATGGCAATTTCGGAGCGGCGCGTGGCGGCAGCGTGCATGGCCCGCCCCTGCCGAGGGACGCGCCTGTTCGCGGCTGGGGCCGCTTCTCCTGCGGGAGGGGTCAGACCGGCGGTGAGAGAAGTGACAGGCTTCGTTGTTGATCGGTCAGATGCGAGGGCGACGACAGACACCTTCCCGGGCCAATCCGATGTGAAGCAGGGGACAGGCCGCTTCATGGGAAAGGTGGCCAATCGCCATCGCGGGTCAGTCGGCGAGGATCTCCGCGAGCGCGATGGCGAGGGCGGGAAGCAGCGCCGTGGTGAGCGTGGCGCCGGCGGGGAATATCGTCGCACCGGCGAGATCTTCCCCGCTCCTGACGTAGACCTCCACGGTCCTGGCGTCGGGATCGACGATCCAGTACTCCGATACGCCGCTACGGGCGTACAGCGTGCGCTTGTAGCCGCGATCGCGCTCGGCGCTGCCTTCCGAAAGGATCTCCACCACGAGGTCCGGCGCGCCCTCGATGCCGTGCAGCTTGATGATCTCGCTCCGCGCCTGGGCGATGAAGAGGATGTCGGGTTGCGCCACTTCGCGCTCTTTGCCGTCGCCAAGAATGACGTCCACCGGGGCATCGAACACCTCGCCCAGTCCGTGGTCCGTGACGTGTCGGTCGAGTATCGTCACGAGCCTGCGCGAGATCCTTTGATGACGGGTCGTGGGGGCCGGAACCATGTAGAGCTCTCCATGCAGCAGTTCGTAGCGCCGCGACATGTCCTCCGGCAGCGTGCGGTAGTCCTCGTAGGTGTACGGGATGCGCGGCCGTGAAGCGGTCATGTCGATCCTTCCTTGCGCGTGTTCCGTGCCAGTTTAGCTCCGCCCGCGCGGCACTGTCATGAGCAATGAAGGTGACGGACACCTTTTCACACGGCCGTCATGCCAGCGGAAGCTGGCCGCCTTTCTCCCTTCGTGAAACTGTCCGTCACCTTTCTTCCCAAGCAGCGCGCCGGCACGGACTCGACGAGTCGGTCCCCTCTCCCCACGTGGGTGTATGGACTGGGTGAGGGGGCGGGGCGATCAGGGGCGGAAGCGCGCGAGGAACTCGGCGATGGCGCGGAAGCGGCGGCGGTGTGTCTCGTAGGAGGCGTCCATGAAAGGATGCGCGAACTCCGCGTCGTGCAGCACCGTCGCGCCGCGGGACCGCGCGGCGGACGCGAGCTCCTCGACGTCGGCGGCGGGGACCACCGTGTCGCGATCGCCCAGGATGATCATCAGGCGCGCGCCGTTCCGCGGCAGGTGACGCACCGGATCGCAGGCCTCGGGGCAGCCGAACGGCGTGATGCGGCCGGGCGAGGAATCGATCACCGCCGCGTCGTAATCGGCTGAGGAGCCCACCGCGTTCAGCAGCATCACCCCGCCCATCGACAGCCCGTAGACCAGGCGGCGCCTGTAACCCTGCGTGTCGAGGTGCGCGACGAGCGCGCGATAGTCCGCGACGATGGCCTTCAGCCGGCTCTTCCCGTTCGAGAGGCCGTAGCCGCGGTAGTCGTAGAGATAAACGTCCAGGCCCAGGTCGCGGAAGGTCGCGAACTCCCCGATGACCTGATCGGCCAGCATCGCATTGCCCTGCGCGACGAGCAGGTAGCCCCAGGGGCGCTCGGCGCGCAGTTTGTAGCCGCGCAGGGTGCGGTCGTCTCTGGTGAGGAAGGAGATCGGCTCGATGTCGCGGATGCCGGCGAGGCGGGAAGCGTCGGGGCGACCGGCCACGCGGCGGAAGGACCAGAAGGCGAACGGCTCCCTGATCCGCCCGCAGAGGCTCTGCTCGAGATCGGTGCCGCCGTCATCGGCGGCCATGACGGCATTTCCGCGCGCGCCCGGGGCGGCACTCGTCGCGAGAACGACGGCGAGCAGGCAGGAAAGGATGGCCGCCGGCCTTCGTCGTCGAGGTGACCGAGGTCTTCCCCCGACGATGCGCGGCTGCAGGGCGGGCGGCTGGAACAGCACATTCGTGATGATCATGCATTCGTGGCTCCGCGTATCGATCGCGGGCGACGGAGACCTCTTCGCAAACGCGCGGGCCGGCCTGCAACCGCGTTCCGGGATCGTCACGCGGCGCCACCGGGTCCCCGGCCTCCTGCCCGCGCGCCGTGCCGCATGCGCCCGGCAGGCATGCCCGTTCGGCCGGCGACGAGCAGCCCTCCTGTCGTTCGCGCGCCGCTCGCCTCCTGCCGGCCGAGGCCGGCGTGCCGTTGTCTCGATGGACGGCTACCCGTTCCCGGTGTCGTGCGCCGCCGACAGTTCCAGCGCCCCGGCGACGATGGTGGCCGGCGATCGCGGCAGGTCGAGCACCCCCCCGGCCGCGGACGCCCGTGATCCCGCCCGCGGCGCGATGCGTGATGCGATCGCGACGCCGCTCCTTTTCCCGTCATTTAACAGGAGACTAGCTCAGCTGGGGCGGGCGTGCCCGGCGCGGACCTGCGAATACATCGGGGCCGCCGCGAGGATGACCTGCGGCGCGCCGCGAAGCCCAAGGGGGACTGTCCCGGATTGGAATGCCGATTGCCTGCCAATACAATCGGCACTGCAACGAAAACGGGGGAGCCGGCGTGAGGAAACGATTCGCATCGATGTTGGGAGGGGTGGCGCTGATGGTCTCGGCGATGGCGCCGGCGCAGGCCGCCATCGTGAACCTGGACGCCACGTCCAATTCCGGCCAACCCGTCACCCTGGGCTCTTCGGCTTTCAAGGCGGGCCTGGTCACACTCAGCCTCGGCCCCGGCAGCTACACGGTGACGCCCGTCGATACGAGCACGCCCGGCGCACTCTTCACCGCGGCGCTGCGATTCAGCGGCGTCAGCGTGTGCGCGGGCGGCACGACCAACTGTAGACAGGGCTACGAACACAGCTATTACGTTCAGCTCGGCGCGGATGCGCCGCTGAAATTCGGCGAGGGCGGCGGCATAGGGCCGCTTGGCGGCGGCGCGTACTACTCCACCGCGGCCGGCGCCTTCGGTGCGGGAGTCGCCACCGGTTTCACGCTGCTTTCGACCACCGACGTGCAGTTCTTCTGGTTCGACGACATCTTCAGCGACAACAGCGGCGGCATCTCGCTCGACGTCGCCGCCGTGCCGCTCCCGGCTCCGATCGTGTTGTTGGGCGGCGCGTTGGCCGCGCTGGGGCTGATGCGCCGCCGGGCAAGGTAGTACCCCTCCTCCTCAGTCACTCAGGGCCTCGTCCGACCCCGCTGTGCAGACAGCGGGGTTTTTTTGTCCGCGCGTACCACGGGAAATCAATCGTCCGGCTCCTTTTCCTCCGCTTGTTCCTCAGGAGGACCGCAAAACTCCGGTCGTCACGTGCATCATCAATCATCTTATGATCAATAAGTTATATAGTATAGTTGAAATATTAAATCAGATTGTCTATATAAGACTCATGTGACGCAGCGAATTTTTGATCAGAGCGAATCGGGAGGATCGATGAATACCAGATGCATGAGACTCGTGGCCGCCGGCCTGATGGCGGCGCCGGGGATTGCGGCGGCGGGGGGCCTGCTGCCCTACGGCGTCATCTCGGGCTACGGCACTTACCTCGACGATGCCGACGGTCGGGCGAGCGACGGCTTGGGCAATGGCGTCGACTACACGACCGAGGCCGACTTCGGCTGGGGCGTGACCGGCGCGGCCGGCCTCGGCCTGGACACCGGCCAGCAGGTGTGCAACACGCTGGGTGGGGAGATCGAAGGCGGCTACCGGAACAACGGCCTCGACGAGATCACGGTCAACAACGTCAGCCTGGCGGGCGTGGCGCCCTTCGGACCGGTCGGCACGGCCGATCTCGATGGCGACGTCTCGGCGCTGAGCGTGATGGCGAACGTCCGCTGCGAAACCCCGATGTTCAACGGCAAGTTCTACGTGGTGGGCGGCGGCGGCGGCGCGAACATCTCGATCGACGATCTCTCGATCGGCGGCACGCCGGTGGCGGTGGACGACGACGACGAATGGGTGGGCGCCTACCAGATCGGCGCCGGCTGGGCGTTTCCGGTCAATCCGAACGCGGACCTGACGGTCGGCTATCGCTATTTCGCCACGGGCGATCCGGAGTTCACCGACACCACGGGCGCGACGTTCGACACCGAATACGCCACCCACAACTTCGAGGTCGGCATCAAGTTCTTTTAGAGATGTGGTGACGGAAATCCGTCCGGGACGCGGGTATCCGTCACCTCTCGTATGACAGGGGGTGAGTGGACGGACAGGCGGCGCCAAATCACTGCGGCCATCCCTGTTCTTCCAGCAGCCAGACGACAGGGGGTGAGTGTGGGGGCCTTGTTCCAAGCCCGCGGTGGGGCCTCCACACCCATCCCCGCCCTCCTCGGAAAGGTGTCAGTCACTGAGCTCACCCACCGATCCCGGCGTCGCCGAACGCCGGCATCTCCCTTTCTATCCCTTCATTCAAGACCGAAGATCCCCTCCGGGGGTGCGCAACACTGGCTGTCGCCTTAGTGCGCAAGACTGGGTAGGGACACAGGGAACAGCAAAGCATCAGGATCTCTTCGAATGGGCGGATACCGGCCAGTTCTGCTTGCCGTGAATCAGGCGTAGCACTTGTAATGTGTCGTCATGAATGACGTAAACAAGAAAATAGGGCGTTCCGCTGATCACCCATTCACGCGTGCCAGTGACGCGCCCAATGCCGGGCTGTGATAGCAACAGTTCGGCAGACCGCGCGATGCGCTCGGCGATCTGTTTGGCAGCGATGGGATTATCCTGTGCAATGAACTCTTGTGCGTCAGCGAGCTGACTCAGGGCTCGACGTGTCCATCTCAGTTTCAATTTGCACGCCCCATCTGGCGAACGCAGATTTTACTTCGTCATCCGTGGCGAACTCCCCGCGCCGGGCCTCTTCCAGTCCCGCTTCAATCTCCTGGCGAACGTAGGCTTCGTAAAGCACGTCCTTCCACGTCGCATCGGCCGGCAATCGGTCGGCCAGCTCACGCAGTTCATCACGTAGATTGGCAGCCATTGGTCACCTCCAATATGGAAAACTATTCTATCTTGCGGATGGGCGGATTTCCTGTTCTGGCGAGGATACCGCGGCCGCCACAAATCGCGGTGAGCGGAAAAGGTGTCTGTCACTGAGCCGTCCCCACGAATAGTGGATCAGAAACAGGGAGACAGGCGCAGGTGAAGGGACCCTGCATGAGTCTTGCGGAACCTCTTATTCGATGGTGTACCACTGCACCTCGACGCGGCGGTTCAGATCGGAGTCGGTGCCCGCGGGTTCCTCCCACCCGCGGCCGACCACGTCGATGCGCGCGTCGGCCACGCGGTAGCGCTCCACCAGCAGCCGCTTGATCTCCGCGGCGCGGTTCTTCGAGAGCTCCAGCGCGCGCAGGGCCATCTGCCGCACGAACGGCTCGCCGCCCTCGCGGCGGAATTCCTCCACCAGCGCGTTGTCGACGTGGCCGCGCAGCAGCACGGTGGAGCCGGGGCTCACCTGCAGCAGGTTGCGGATGCCGTCGAGGTCCTTCAGGTTCTCCTCCTTCGTCATGTCGAGCACCGCCGAATTGGGCTCGAAGAAGAAGCGGATGTCCTTGCTGAGCAGCGGGTCCTCCTCGATCGCGCCGGCGCCGGTGGTCTTGATGGGCGCGATCAGCACCACCTGATCCTTGTACTGACCGGACTGCTCCAGGGCCTTCAGCGCGGTGAGGTTCGCGAAGCGATCGCTGTCGACCGGATCGCGGATGAGCTGCGGGCCGTAGGCGAGCACGGCGGACTGATAGATGCCGCCGAAGCTGCCGGCCGCGTCGATGGCGCCCGAGAAGAAGGCCAGATTCTCCGGCAGGTTCGAGAGGTGCACGCGCTTGAGCTCGTCCTTCAGATCCGCGACGCTCCAGCCGAAGGCCCTGGCCACGGTCTCGGCATGGCGATCCGGCTCGTCGCGCATGCGCCGGTTGCCCTCGATGAGGCCCTCGACCAGCCCCGCGACGATCTGCGGATGCTTCTCGGCGAGCCCGCGGTTGACCACCAGGATGTCGGCGATGATGAGCAGGTTGCGGTTGGTGGTGAGCACGCGCGCCTTGCCGGCGCTGGCGGCGGCCACCTCGGAGGTCTTCGGCTCCCAGGTCACGCAGCCCGCGAGGCGGTTGCCGGACTTCAGATCATCGAGGAAGAGATCCCCGGCGGCGAAGCCGTCGTCGGTGAACACGAGGTTCACCTTGCCCGGATCGGGCGCGGCGTCGAGATCCGGGAGGAGGTGGATCGCGAGCCCCGCCTCCTGCGCCAGGAAGCGGATGAAGAACTCCGCCTCCGTGAACTGCGCCGCCGCGATCACCTTGCCGCGCAGATCGTTGATGCGCTTGACGTCGTTGCGCACGACGAGACCGTCGGCGCCGCGCGAGTAGCCGATCTGCGCCGGCACCGTCACCTGGAACTGCCGCCCGTACACCGCCAGCACGTCTACAGTGGTCGCCGAGGCGCCGATCTCGCCGCTGTTGAGCGCCGACCAGCTCTCCTCCTCGCTCAGCGTGAGCTTCACCTTGAAGCCGTGCTTCCTGAAGAACACCGAGTCCTCGCTCGGCGCGAGCCCGCCGTTGGCGGCGATGAGGCCGGCGTAACCGGCGTATTCGCTGAGCTCGACCGCGACGGTGTTGTCCTTGGGCTCGTACGCCGCCGGCGGCGCGAGCACCGGCACGGTCTGCTGCAGCTCCGCGGTGGTCGCGGGCGCGGCGGCCTCCTCGGTCGCGGCGGTCTGGGCAGTGCTGGTCTGCGTGTCGGTCGAAGGCGGCGCCTGCCGCTTCTGCATCACCACGTAGCTGCCGAAGGCGATGAGGCCGCCGATGATCAGGATCGACAACAGCGATCCGAGGAACGTGGGCCGGGGCCGCTGCTTCTCCATGATGTCGGTGTCTCCGCGAGGTGGTGTGTGCTCGGATGAGGCAGCGCGTTACTGCGGGCCGATCTCCTTCACGCCCGTCGGCGTCGCGGCCGCGGGTGCGGCGGCCTGCACGCCCTGGCTGGCCAGGAACTCCGCGAGCGCCGCCTGCTCCAGCGCCTTGCTCTCGTTCTCCTTCTCGCGCACCTTGTCCATGTCGACCAGGTCCTTGGCCAGCCGCACCTTGCCGGCGGAGGTCTCGTAGCGCTTCTGCAGGATCTCCTCCACCGATTTCATCGTGTCGCCAAGATCGCCCACCCGGAAGGTCGTGCTGGTGAGCGCGGCGGCGGCCTCGGCCTGCGCCTCCTTGATCTTGATCTGCGACATCTGCTTCTCCAGCGCCTTGACCTTGTCCTCGAACTCCTTCTGCACCACCTTGGCCTGGCGCAGGTTGGTCTGGTAGGCCTCCTCGGTGTCGGTGAGCTCGCCGCTGTCGTTGGCCAGATCGCCCTTCAGCTCCTGCAGCTCGCGCGCGAGCGCGCCGGCGAGCTCGAGGTTGCCGGCCTGGTGGTTGGCGAGGATGCGCCTTTCCAGATCCTTGGCGCGCGTGGTCTTGGCCTTGATCTGGCTCTTGAGACGCTCGGCCACGCCGGCCATGCGCGCCAGCGCGAGGTTGTACTGCGCCATGCGCTCGCGGAACTCCTGGCGCGCGGCCTCCATCAGGGCCTCGGGATTGGCCTCCTCGAGCCCGCTGATGAACAGGCTCAGGAACCCCCGGAACAGTCTGGCGATACGCGACATCAAGGCCATGCGGCTATCTCCCCTCTTGTGTCATCCACGATCCCGGGCCAGCGGTCGGCTCACGACGCCGCTCTGCGCCCCGTCACACCGGCGCGCGCCGGTGTCCCGTCGAAACCCACCGCATCGGCCGCGAACTCTGTAGGACGCGCGGCACGCGCGCCCATTCTAAGCTTCACGGCCGCGAAACGGCCATGCATGAGGCGCGCCGCCCTGCCCGCCTCTATATGTACGGGCGCAGATCCTCGATGCGCCGCTCGATCTCCTCCAGGCTCAGATCGCGGTAGCGCGCCGGCAGGAAGCGCGCGTCGGTGCATTCCTTGACCGCCACCATGTCCATGTACTCGAGCTTGCGGGTGTTGGCGTTGGGCCGCACCTCGGCGAGCACGGCGGCGAGCGTGTCCTTGAACGGCGGCGCGGGCGGCGGGGCGAGCGTGTGCGCGCGCAGGGCGCGCACCAGCACGCCTTCCAGCTCGCTGCCCGCGAACCGGCCCGGGTCGTCGATCGACGGGATGTCCGCCTCGGTCATCGGCGCCTTCAACTTGCGCGCCATGGCCATCAGCATCACGCGCACCTCCCCGGCCGTCTCCGGCGGGAAGAGCGGGATGTGGACGTCGAGCCGCCCCTGGCGCTTCAGATCCACCTCGAGCAGGTCCGGCCGCGAGGTCGCGAACACCCACAGGATGCGGCCGCGGTTGCGCGTGTCGGACATCTCCTTGGCGAGCATGCCGTAGACGCGGCCCGAGAGCCCGCTGTCGCTGCTGCCGCCCTCGCGCTTGCCGGCGGCCTGGTCGGCCTCGTCGACGAACACCACCACCTGGCCAAGCGCGCGCAGGATGGCGAAGATCTTCTCGAGGTTGGATTCCGTGGCGCCCACCCAGCGGTCGCGGAAGTTCTTCAGCACCACGCAGGGGATGCCGAGCTCGCCTGCCCAGCAGCTCACGATGAAGGTCTTGCCGGTGCCGATGCGCCCGGCGATGAGATAGCCCATGGGCAGGGCCTGCAGCGCGCCGCGCTTCAGCAGCTCCGCGTCCTCGCGCAGCCACGCCTTCACGGCGTCGTGGCCGGCGACGCTCTCCAGCGTGTAGGGCGACTCCAGGAACTCGATGAGCCCCTGGCACTCCCGTTCGATCGTCTCCTTCTTGATGCGGGAGAGCCACACGGAGGTGATCTTCTGCTCGTTGCGCAGCGCGAGGTTCACCGCGGTGCGCGCACCCACGCGGCTCAGGCCCGTGAGGCGGCGCGCCAGCGTCTCGATGCTGACCTCGCACCTCGCGGGCAGGTCCTTCCACTCCCCGGCGATGAGGGCGTCGATGTGCGCGCGCATCTCCGCCTCGTTGGGCAGCGCCACGTGCAGCGCGGCGGCGTGCGGGTTGCGGGTGACGAGATCGTTGACGTCGTTCAGCGCCTCGGCGATGAGCACGGTGACGATGTTGGCCTGCAGGATCGCCGGGTCGTTGGCCCAGCTCAGCACCTTCACCACGTTGGCGCTGAAGTCCCCGCCGAGCTGCAGCGGATCGCCGTTCGGCACGACGAACTCGGCGAACTCGATCATCACCGCGATGCGGCGGCTGGTCCCGCGCATGGCCTGCAGGTGCAGCGAGCGCAGCAGGTAGCGATCGATGAGCTCCAGCGCCGCCGCCGGCGGGCGGGTCTGATCGATGCTCGCGCCGGCACCGAGCTGCTGCAGCCACTCGCCCCAGTCCTCCCCGCCCTTCAGCGCGCGGATGCCGTGGCCGCGATCGTAGTGCAGCACCACGTCGTAGGCCCCGAACATAACGTCGTTGAGGAACTGCTTCAGCGACTGCGGCAGACGGTGGTCAGCGGGTGCGGCGGCGGCCTTCTCGACGGCAGTGGCGCCTGCGCCTGATTTCGTGCTCGCGCCGGCGCCCGGATTGAGGCCCGGCGTCGTGCCCGCGCCCGCGTGCGAGACCACATCGAAGACGTTGCCGTGCAGGATGAACTGCGAGACCGCGCCGGAGCGGAACAGTTCGCGCATGCGCTCGGCCCATTCCGGCAGTGTCGCGCTCATGCGCTCTCCTTCTGCGGCGCCTGGAGGATGCTGGATGGCGGCTCGGCCATGAGATCGCCCAGGTCGCCGTAGATGCGCTGCTGGTCGCGGATCCACTGGTTGGTGCTGTCCATGGTCGCGGCGACCTCGTTGATATGATGCGTCATCGCCTCGGGGTTGGTCGACAGCGCCGACTGATCGTGAATCAGGCCGATCTGGTGCTCGATGCGCTCGAGCTCGGAGTCGATGAATTCGAGCTTGGTGGCGGCCTCGCTGCGCTTCTCCAGCCGCTGCTCGAGGATGGCGAGCTGCCCCTGCAGGCTCTCGCGCAGGTTCCCGGCAAGCGTGCCGTCCTCGAGGCGTTTCCGGGCCTCATCGATGCTCTGCTCGATCTCCTCCAGCGGCTCGCTGCCGCCGGTGCCCGCCACCACGCGCCGTATGCCGCGCCGCGTGAGGAGCAGGCGCAGGTAGAACCACAGCAGGCTGGCAAGGCCAGCCGCGGTGGTCTCCAGGCCGGCGGCCGGGGTCTCCCCGGCGCCGGTGCGTGCATCGAGTATCGCCTTGCAGCGCGTCTGCAGATCGAGGAAGTGGCGCTGCTCGCCGCGATCGAGATAGCCGGCCATCTTCTCCATGCGCGCCCGCCACTCGGCCTGCTCGCGGGCGGCGTCGCGGCCATCCACCAGGCGCTGGAAGCGGGCATTGGTGCCGAGCAGGAAGAGATAGCCGAGCTCGACACCGGCGCCGATGATCCAGAAGCCGGGGTTGACGAGGCCCGCCAGCCCGAAGCCGGCCAGGCCGAGCCAGTTCGGCGGGACCGGCATGCCGAACGGGCGCGCGTTGAACGCCGCGCTCAGATAGTCGAGAAAGCCCCGCCTCATGCGCAGCTATTCTATATCGCGGGAATAGGCGCGCCCCATACTTGCCGGTTCGGCCCCACCCCGCCCTTTGCTTGCCTCGTTCCGGAGGCTCGCCCCTTCGGGGCCGCCCTACGGGCGTCCAAATTCGCTCCCGGCGAATTTGTCCAGGGAGAACCGCACGGCAATGCATCCGTGTTCTCATCAAGGTCGCGTGTCTCAGCCACATCCGCCGGCTTGAACTCGATGTACAACGTGTCGGTTTCCTCGAAGTATCGAATCCTCATGGTACGAAACCCCTGTCAAAAAAAGCGTTGTGGACTGTCTCGCCATCCGGATTCCAACGGTGGGATCGCGGTTGCGACGAGCCAACCAGAGCCCGGGCATTGTCAGCCACCCCTTTTTCCCACCCGCACGAACAGAAAGGTGACAGACCGTCGCCGGTATGTGACGGGAAACGCAGGGGCTGGACAATTCTTGGCCAGGGCGCATGGCGCGCGGATCGTCGGCTCGTAACGCAGTGCACAAGCCGGTGCGCGGTAGTCCACAATTCGCAACGATCGCGCGCAGAGCCAATCGGCCGCCCACCGTCGCGTTGCCCGCAACGACGAACCGCGGCCATGCGCATCGGCGACTTCTTGAAAACAACTGCTTACGCCCGGCGGTTACCACCGAAGATCGTAATGGCACGTCCAAAAAAGTGCGGAGGCCGCCATGGAAGCTGCGTGCAAGACGGCTTCATCGCGCGATCCGCTGGCATGGCGGCTGCTTCGGGGTCACCCAGAGGCGCCGCAATCAAAGCCGACTGCAAAAAGGCGGCACGCGGCGAGGGCCATGAGGAAGCCAAGCCACAGCAGGCACGCAACGGCCTGCGAATCCGGGATCACCTGGACGCGAGAACGCCTCGAGCGCTGGATGGCGGAGACGCGCTCGCTCGCCGAACAGTTGCCCTGCATCGGGCACCTGCCTCACGCGCAGATGCGCGCGCTGATCCTCGCACTTGCCCGCAGCCTGGACGGCGTGGTGCCAACGGCGACGAGCACGCAGCCGATGGGCGCGCCGCGCATCCGCATTCACACGCTCGGGCGATTCGCCATCGAGATCGACGGCTGGCCGCTCGACTTCTCCGGCCGGGTGCCGCGCAAGCCGCTGGACCTGTTGACGGCCATCGTCGCGCGCGGCGGCCGCAACGTGGCGGTGACGACGATCTGCGCGGATCTCTGGCTGGATGCCGACGGCGCGACGGCGATGCAGTCGTTCAACGTCACGCTGCACCGGCTACGCAAACTCCTGGATGCGAGGGAGGCGCTGTGCGTGCGCGGCGGCCGCCTGAGCCTGGACCCGGCCACGTTCTGGGTCGACGCACTGGTGTTCGAACAGGCGATTGCCCATATGGACGGCCACCATGAGGCACAGCCCGGGCAGTCCGATGCCAGCGTGGAGCGCTTCGATGCGGCGCTCGACCTGTACCAGGGCGCCTTTCTTCCAATGCACGACGCGCCGTGGGCGACGGTGTTGCGCGAGCGTCTGCGCAGCAAGTTCGTGCGCGCGGTGGGTGCCTACGCCGAGCGCTGCGATCGGCTCGGCCAGCACGACCTGTCGATAGCGGTGTACCGGCGCGCCATCGAGATCGATCCGCTGGCCGAGGAGCTCTATCGCCGGCTGATGGCCGAGTACGACAGGCTCGGCCTGACCGCGGATGCCGTGGCCCTCTACCGGCGTTGCGGGCTGATGCTCGGCCGGCTGCTGGGCGTGATGCCCGCCGTCGAAACCCGCGAGCTCTACGCTGCCATACAGCGCAAGTTGCAGGCGGCGACGCGTGGCGGCGCCGAGGCGGCCGCCGAACGGTTTGCATACGGCGAAGGCGCGACCTCGGGCCCGGGCGGCGTCGGCTCGCTCGCCGGCGAGCGGACCCTCAGATCTGTAAGCGGTTTGTAAGTGCCTGCGGCGTAACGTAACAACTACGTGGGAAGTGCCCATTGTGCGCCGTCGTCAGCATGATGGGCTTTCCAGGAATCGGGAGGGAAAGCTCATGTATCGGAAATTCGCAGGCTCTTGGAAGGCGCTACTTGCCGCGACGGTCGTTTCTCTTGGGATGGTCCCCGCGGGACAGGCGGCGACAATCGTGTTCTACGATTTCGATGAGCCTGATCCGCCACCGCCGCCGCTATTCGATTTTCAGAATGCACCGGATTCGACGGCACCGAATATCAGCGCTGGTGCATGGTCGATTCGCGACGGCGTTTTCACGGAGATATTAGGTAATCCGGGCCGGGCCATCGTGGGTGGCAGCTGGGACGGAGCGTTCGGCCTCGACCCCGCAGGCAATCGTTTCCGCTTCCAGATCACCGTTGCGCCGGGGTTCTCGCTGAACTTGAACTCGGTGTCGTTCGATGACCAGCGGTTCGATATTGCGGGCAATACTGGCCCGTCATCGTGGAGCCTCTCCATCAACGGCACTTCGGTGCTATCGGGTCAGTCGACGGATCCCACCAACAATGCCTTCGGCTGGACCTCGCGCACCGTCGGCTTCGGTCCGGTCACGGGCTTGACGGGCAGCTTTTTCGTGGACCTGTTCGCCTCGGGCGCATCCGGCGCCTTGGCGAACGTGCAGCCGTGGAACGTGGACAACTTCCGGCTCGAAGGCGTGGTGGTGCCGCTGCCGGCGGCTGTATGGCTGCTCGGCGGCGCGCTACTCGGCCTCGTCGGCATTTCGCGCCGCAGACAGCCCTGAGCGCTCGTGCGAGGTTGTCATGGCCGTGAAGGTGGCCGTCGCCCTGTCGAGCGCGGAGATGAACAGCCCCGCGGGTGCGGGGTTGAGGTAGTCTTCGTTATTCACGTCGTTCGGCTCGCCGACCGAGCAATGACCGTCAGGCGTTGCCGCCGCGCTTCCGCGCTATCAGTCCTACGCCCAGGAGCGCCGAACCGAGCAGCCAGACGGCGGCCGGGACGGGGACGGCATTGACGCTCACGTCATCGAGCGCAGGACCCCAGCCGCCGCTCGTGAGGCTGAGGAAGCGCAGCGTGGTCTGGCTGCCGGAGGCCTGGAAGACCAGCGACCGCGTTACCCATCCCATGTTGTCGTGGTCGTTGTTCGCCGCGAGCGTGTCGAAGGTGAATTCCTGCTGCAGTATCAGGCCCGACGTGGAGTCGGTCAGTGATACTTGCAGTGTCTTGTTCCCGCGAGTGCCGTCGGGATTGCCGGAGAGGCCGAACTTCACTTCATACAGGCCGTTTGCCGTTGTCGCGAAGGACTGGCTGATGCTGCCGGCGCCATTGCCGCTGAGATCGACGCTACGAGTGCCCGCGGCGCTGGCATCCTGCCAGTAGGATCCGATGTAATCGATCGAGCCGCTGTCGACGCTCCAGTCCCCCAGAGCACCCGGTGCGATGATGGTCGTGAACGATCCGGGGTCCGCACCGACCTCGAAGTCGCCGTTGGTGATCAGGTTGGCGCCGGCCCCCGTCGCGCCGAGGAGCAGCGTCGTCGCCGCCGCCAGTTTGATGATGCCGTGTCTCATGGTCCCTCCGATATCCGCAATGCATGGCTGCCGTATGAACATTGCAAGCCGCAGACCAACGGTCGGCGCGGCGGGAATGCATCACAAACTCGCGGAAAAATGCCCGGATGACCTCCAGCATCGGGTTCATCGGCAGCAAGTGATCCTCTCGGGTCAATGGCAATGCCGTGCACAGCGGCAGCACTATCCACGGCACGACCCCGACTCCGGGCAGCGCCGGCGACGCCGGCAGCGACGGGGTGAGATGGGCCTGAGCGGATCGCGAAGGCCTGTTCGCCATCGGTCTCGCCGGCGCGCCGGATCCGGGCTCTGCCTTCCAGAACCTCTACGCCCTCGACGCCCGGGGCCGCCGGCGACGCGGTTCATCATCGGCAGCATCGCTGGCCTGGCCAGGCCTGCAGGGCGCAGATCCGCCCCGCCCGGTGCGAGGTTTTTCTTCTCGCCACATCCTCTGGAAAAGGTCTGCCACCGGATTTGCGCGGTGCAGCATCACCACGGGGTAGGAGCGGTTGCTCGAAAATGGTCTTTTTTAGGCGAAGTTGATCCAGATCAAAGAACGTGCGCCATTGCTACAGTATTTCTCCGTATGAAACATTTGTTTCATTGTATTCACGCTATGTCGGCACTCACCGTGGAGGGTTTTCGCATGGCACGAAACGACAAGTCCAAGCCCCTGGTTTACAGCTGTTCCGGTTGCTCCAGCGCCGCGCAGGCGGCCAATTACATCGCGCTGGCCCTGGATCATCGCGGCAAGGCCGAGATGTCCTGCATCGCCGGCGTCGGGGGCGACGTCCCGAGTCTCGTGAAGGTCGCCAAGTCCGGCCGCCCCATCGTCGCGCTGGACGGCTGCAACCTGTACTGCGTGAAGAGCTCCCTGGCGCGACATGGCGTCGAGCCCGCCGTGCACCACGTGCTCAGCGACTACGGCGTGAAGAAGCGCTACCACGAGATGTTCGACAAGGCGCAGGTGGAGGAGCTGGTCGAGCGCATCGCCGCCGAGATGCCGCAGCCGCCAGAGGCCGAGACCGTCGTGACGCAACTGCCAGCTTCAGATTCGGATCGACGCGGATCTTCAACAACGGCGCCGTCGTGTGCCATGTCGGCGTGAGCGCCGTGCCGCTTCCGTGAGCGGGGTGGCTCGTCGCCGGCAGCATCGTTGCCCTGCCCGTGCCGGCAGGATCCAAGTCCACCCCGCCCTGGGTCGCCCGACTCATCGCTGACGGAGCCCCGCCCGGTGCGGGGTTTTCTTTTGCAGGGCATAACCTATAGTGTCCGTCACCTCTATTGAGGAGGAGGCAGTCACTCTAATTTATTGCAATGCAGTATCGGCACGGAGATGGGGGGCGGGCGCCCGGGATCGAGCGCGCAGGCGCAGTTGGTTGATCGAGATCAAGGAATAGAGCCCTCCTCTACAGTATTTCTCCGTATGAAACATTTGTTTCATTGTATTCACGCTATGTCGGCACTCACCGTGGAGGGTTTTCGCATGGCACGAAACGACAAGTCCAAGCCCCTGGTTTACAGCTGTTCCGGTTGCTCCAGCGCCGCGCAGGCGGCCAATTACATCGCGCTGGCCCTGGATCATCGCGGCAAGGCCGAGATGTCCTGCATCGCCGGCGTCGGGGGCGACGTCCCGAGTCTCGTGAAGGTCGCCAAGTCCGGCCGCCCCATCGTCGCGCTGGACGGCTGCAACCTGTACTGCGTGAAGAGCTCCCTGGCGCGACATGGCGTCGAGCCCGCCGTGCACCACGTGCTCAGCGACTACGGCGTGAAGAAGCGCTACCACGAGATGTTCGACAAGGCGCAGGTGGAGGAGCTGGTCGAGCGCATCGCCGCCGAGATGCCGCAGCCGCCAGAGGCCGAGACCGTCGTGGTGCCGCTGCGCGCCGCTGCCCCGCATGCCCGGAAGACGGCGCCGGTCGGCGAAGACGCCGCAGAGTACGCGTAGACAGCCCCGATCCCCGGCAACGATTCGAAGCCGCGCCTGACCTCCCGGGTGCGGCCAAGTGACGTCGGCAATCGACACGCCTGCACAGGGCGAGCGGGATCCGAAGCCGGGCACCGTGATCCCTCGCGCCCCCATCACTGCGCCGGCGGCGGCCCCCATCCCCGAACTGCGCCCAGCCGCCTGCATCAGTAGCGCGGCCGCCGATGGTGAACGTCTTACGTATGTCACGATTGGGCCGGATCTCTGACGTGAAATTGACGCAACCACTTCATCCCCCCACGCTTTGAATTCGTCAATACATTGATTCAAGGAATTAATTTCTTCGACTCGGACAACCACCGAGACGGTCACGATACGATTCACTTCGCCTTGCGACGGCCAGTTGACGAACACGCGCCAACGTTTGCCCCGGCAGGGATTTTTTCTTAGATTGCCCCAGGTAGTTTGCCCATCGCAGCCACGGCATGCGGGACAGAGGAAGCGGCTGAGTTGGCGACCAGGTCGGCGCACCGGAAGCTCGAGCACGAGGCGTGCAGGGTGCAATCAGGACGGTCAGGCTGGATGTGTCGTTGAACGCAGGACGTGAAGGAGACTGCAGGATGAGAATTCGCAATGTGGCGGGGAAGTTCCTCGTTGCCGCGTGCCTCGGTTTGTCAGCGATCGCACCGGCAAATGCAAACCTGGTCACCAATGGTGGTTTCGAGGATGTAGTTCTGCCCACGGGAACGAGCTTCGTCACGCTGGGCGCTGGCAGTCCTGCCCTGACCGGCTGGACGATACTCGGTTCGGTCGACCACATCCGCGATTATTGGGTGCCGTCCGAAGGCGCGCAGAGCATCGACCTGAACGGCTTCGGGCTCGTGGGCACGATCTCGCAGACGTTCGCGACGACTGTCGGTCAACCGTACGAGCTCACGTTCGACATGGCCGGCAATCCCGATTTCGGCAGCGTGAAGTCGCTTCTCGTGCAAATCGACTCGGTCGCGCAACTGTTCAGCTTCGATTCGACGGGGCGATCCCACGGCGCGATGGGATGGATCACCCACTCGCTCGTCTTCACGGCCACCGATGTGCTGACGACGCTGATGTTCCAGAGTCTCACCTTCGACTTCCCGGCGGCCCCGCCAATCGAGCGGGTCTTTTCCTTCGGCCCGGCCCTCGACAATGTCGCGGTCAACGCGGTGCCGGTGCCCGCTGCAGTCTGGTTGCTCGGTTCCGCCCTGCTCGGTCTGGGCATGATCCGGCGTCGCACAGCCGCCTGATATCCACACCCGTGGCGTAGGGCCACGAGACCCCGCCGCATGCGCTGCGACGGGGTTTTTGTTGTCCGGTGGGAGCGCCCGATGTCACGTCGGCACACCAGTACCGGCAGGTCAGGGCCGTCGAGCACGCGTCACTGCTCCCCGCTCGCGCCGGCGATGATCATGAGCAGGCGTACCATGCCATAGGCGATCCAGATGCGCGCGCGTCTGTGCCACGGCTGCTCCCGCCAGTGCATCGGCGCAATGCGGCGCGCTCCCTGCTCGATCGCCTGCCGCAGCGAGGCGCGCAGGCCGGCTGCGAAGCGCGGATCCTCCGCCACCACGTTCGCCTCCCGAGCCAGCAGGAGACTGAAAGGATCGAGGTTCGAAGAGCCGACGGTGACCCAGCGCCGGTCGATCACCGCCACCTTCGCGTGCAGCATTCCCGCCTCGTACTCGTGGATCTCCATGGCGGCATCGAGCAGGCTGCCGTAGAGGGCGCGCGACGCGTAGAGCGACAGCGGATGATCGGTGCGCCCCTGCAGCAGCAGCACCACGCGCACGCCGCGTCGGGCGGCGGCGATGAGCGCGTGGCGGAAGTGCCGCCCCGGGAGGAAATAGGCGCACGCGAGCAGGATCTCCTCGCGCGCCGATCCAATCGCGGCGAGATAGGCCTTCTCGATGTCCTTGCGATGCAGCAGATTGTCGCGCGTCAGGAGTGCCGCGGCCACGTCGCCCCGCTCCGCACTGACGACGGGCGCGGCCGGGATCGACTGCGCCTGCCGATCGAGATGAAGACGCGCCACACGCCGCCACAGCCGCGCCATGACCGTGCGCACCTCGAAGACCAGCGGCCCTTCGATGCGCACTGCATAGTCGAAGAACGGCCCAGGTGCCCGATCGTCGTTGTCGTCGATGATGTTGATGCCGCCGACGAAGGCCACGCCACCGTCGATCGTCGCGAGCTTGCGATGCAGGCGCCGCAGGCGCTCGCGGCGCAGTGTGAACGGGGAGACCTGCGGTCTGAACACCAGCGGCTTCACGCCGGCTTCGCGCAGCGACTCGCGCAATGCCGCCGGCAGGTTGCGCGAGCCAAACCCGTCGACCATCAGGTGCACGGCCACGCCCCTGCGCGCGGCCTGCGCGAGTGCCGCCGCGATGCGCCGCCCGGTGGCGTCGGCTTCGAAGATGTAGGTCTCGAGAAAGATCTCACGCCGCGCGGCGGCGATCGCGGATTCGAGCGCCGGAAAGTACTGCGCGCCGCAGACGAGCAGCGCCAGCCCGTTGCCGCGCGTGTATGCCGGCCTCAGGGACGCCGTGCGCGGTGGGAGGATGCGTGCATCGAACGGCATTTTATGCGCGCGTGGCCGTGGGCGCTCCCGGCCCGCCTGGCGCCTGCCTCACGTCTTCGCACCGCGTGCAGCACCACGTCCCCCGCGAAAACGATCGTGGCTCCCGGAAAGCCGCCATCCATCCAGACATCGGCTTTTTCGAAGCTTGTTCATGCTTGTTCCGGAAACTTCCGGGCTTCGGGCGGGTCTTCCGGGTAGGTGACATTGTTGCAGGGGACGAAGCGCCTTCGTTCCCGCATCCGACACACGCGGAGACAGCGATGCTGAACATCATCCTCAGGAACGTCGAGGAGGCCGAACACGCGAGGGCGCTCGTGCACGAGCGCTTCGAGCCATTGGTGAAGAGATTCCCCGATCTGAGGGAACATCGCATCACGGTGATCCTGGAGGCGGAACAGGGCTCCCCGGGCCGCAGTGGATCGCGTATGCTCTCCGTGCGCGCGATGGTCGACGGCGGAAAGTATCGCGTGATGACCCTGCCGCGCATGGCCGATGGCCTGCACGCCGCGACCGCGGCGCTCGTCGCCCGCCTGCGCGCGTTGCTCGCTCGCGCTGCGGGCAGGTCGCGCAGAGGATCGCGGCAGCCCTTCAGGCCGTTGTTGCCCGCGCCTGCCTGAACGCGATCCGCGAGCAGGCCGGCTGCGGCCGACGTCGCGCTATTTTTCGCCGTCCTTGCCGGAGATCTGGAACAGCCGGGTGAAGGATTCGCGCAGGTTATCCATGCCTGTGGCGAGCGTGCTCTGGATCTGGTGTGCCTGCTCCACGGCCTGTTTCTGCGCCTCCGACAACTGCCTGTGATAGTGCTCCAGCTGCTTCTCGAAGCTCTGGCGCGCGGCCTGCCAGTTCTCTTTCTGGCGCGCCTGCGTCTCGGCGAAATGCGCGGAGGCGGCCTCGTACTCCGCCTTGACGGTATCCACCCAGCGCACGTATCCCTCCCCCACCGTGTCGGTGAGCGTATCGAGGTTGCGATTGAGCTCCCGGTCGAGCCGGGAGATGGAGTCCTGCACCGTCTTCTGCTGCGCGGTGAGGAGATCCCGCGTCTCGGCACGGCCCAGCGAGAGCTGCACCTTCAGCTCGTCGAAAGCCGTGGTCAGGGCCTGTCGCTGGCCCTCGACCATGCCGCGCGATCGCCCTGCCTCCGCCTTCAGGCGGTCGAGCCCTTCGCGGAACATCTGCTTCTGCTGCTCGAGGCGGTCGATGGCCTCGCGCCTGCCGAGATTCATCTGCACCTCGAAGGCCTGGGCCATGGCCTGCCAGGCGTCCATCTGCGATTTTACCGATGCGCGTATCTGCTCCAGGCTCATCATGTTCGTACTCCTCCTGCCGGGGCGCGGTCAGTTCGGGGGGTCCGGTCTGGTTCAAAGAGAATACTGCATCACGGCCCGCGCGGAATTGACCTGGCGCATCACGGCAGCAGGTCGGTGCGCGCAACTCCCGCCTGTCCCGTGGTGCCGGCGGAGGCTGCCATCCATTTGAAATCCGTGCGGATCCCGGGAACGGATCCGGGCTGCGCCGGAATGACGGCCGAGCGGGAGGCGGGATGACCGCGGCTATTCGCTCGCCGGCCCGTCGGCCTGCCGCGCCGCCAGCGCCGGCATGAGCTTGCGGACCACCGTATCCCTGATGCGGGCGATGTGGCCGGCGCGCGCGGCCTGCGGCATGCCGGTGGCCGCGAGCTCACTGTCCAGATGCTGCAGAACGGCGTCGCACTGCTTCATTGCCGCGTCCGCCACGGCCCGTACGTCCTCGTATGCCGAGAGATAATCGGTGGTCCGGATCTGCAGGCAATCGTCGTAGCGCTTCGCGTCGGCCTGCATCACGCCGATGCTTGCATCGGATAGCGACTCCGGTGCCTCGGACGTGTCGGCAGCCATGGCCGAGAGGTTGAAGGCGGCGGCGGCCAGCGACAGCAGTACTCGGCTCATTTGCAGGGCCTCATGGACGTCTCACGGACAAGGTCAAACATCCGTTCCCCGGCCGATCGGCGCGTCCGGCGTGTCGCCGTGCAGATAGCGCTCGATGCCACGAAACAGGATCTCGAACTGCTCGCGCGCCGCCTGGCAGCGCACGCAGCCGGTTAGATGCCCGCGCAGGTCGGCAAGTTCCTCGAGGCTCAGGCGCCGATCGCGCCCGTCGCTGACCAGCACGGTGGTGTCGCGGCACGACAGGGTGCGGCTCATCGCGTACGGCCTCGCGTGCGGGCCGCGGCGACGTCTCCGCCCTCGTACCAGCTCTTGCCCAGGCAGAGCCGCAGGCTCATGCGCGCCCGGTAGAGCAGGGCGCGCGCGTTGCCGGCGGAGACCTGGGCGCGCTCGCAGATCTCCGGAGTATCCAGCTCGAGGAATTCACGCATCATGAACACGCGCGCCGTGGCCTCCGGCAGCCGCTCCATGCAGGTCTCGAGCACGCGGAAGAACTCGATCTCCTCGTAATCCCCTTCCGGTCCGCGCCAGTGCGATTTCGGCTCGGCCCAGCTTCCGTCATCGTCGAAGAGGGCGTCAAAGTCGCCGTCATCGGCTTCCGCCGCCATGCCGCGCGACAGCGCACCGGCGGCGCGCTCCCGCAGACTGTCGATGATCTTGAAGCGCAGGATGGCGAGCAGCCAGGTCTTGATCGAGGACTGGCCCCGGAACCCTGCTCGTCCCGCGAAGGCCGCGACCAGCGTCTCCTGCACGGCGTCCTCGGCCGCGTCGTGATCGCGCAACTGCAGCAGGGCGATGCGGTAGAGCGTCGTACGGCAGCGTTCGCACTCGTCGTGCAGGGACTCGGTGTCCGCGTCGCGTGTGGTCGGGCTTTCGAGCATGGAGAATGGGCGGTCACGTGTGCGCGGAGCATATAACAAAGTGGCGGTCCCGTCCGACTAATCAGGGCAATCGGCAGCCATGGCGACACGCGCCGACACGGCGTCGTGCGCGCGGTGACTGTCCGGCACCCACAAACGGAACCCTCGAGGGAGAAAGTCCATGAAAAAGTTGAAACTGGCCGGTTCGTGCTGCGTACTCTCGCTCGCCATGGCGGGTGCGCCCGCCACAGCCGAGACCGCACCGAAGGACCTGGTCGATGGCCTGAACGGCATCTTCGGGCAGCACGCGGGCAAACGGGCATCGCACGCCAAGGGCATTTGCGCGGCCGGGGAATTCAAGCCTGCCGGCGAGGCCGCCCGGCTCTCCAGGGCGCCGCATTTCGCCGGTGATCCCGTGCCGGTGACCATCCGCTTCTCGATGGGCGGCGGCAATCCGGCGATCCCCGACAAGACCAACGTCACCCGCGGCATGGCGATCCGTTTCACCCTGCCCGATGAGTCGGTCGCGGACCTGGTGACAATTTCCGCGCCGGTGTTCTTCGCGCGCACGCCCGAGGAGGCGCTGCAGTTCCTGCTCGTGCGCAAGGCCGACCCGGCCACCGGCAAGCCGGATGCGGCGAAGGTGGCGGAGTTCAGCAAGGCACACCCGGAGACCACGCTGCAGGGCGCGTGGCTGAAGGCGCACCCGGTGCCCAACAGCTACCTCACCACGCCGTTCTACGCCGTCAACGCCTTCAAATTCACCAATGACGGCGGGCAGTCCGTATTCGGCCGCTGGTACATCGAGCCGGCCGGGGGCGTGGTCGGCCTGACGGAGGAGGAGGCGGAGTCGGTGTCGGACGACTTCCTCACCGAGGACCTCGAGAAGCGCCTGGCCGCCGGCGCGGCAGACTTCCAGGTGCACGTCCAGATCGCCGGCGAGGGCGATCCCATTACCGATCCCACCGTCGAATGGCCAGCCACGCGCGAGCGTGTGCACGTGGGCACGATCTCGGTGAGCAAGGTCACCGGCCAGGATTGCGACGGCATTATGTTCAATCCGCTCGCGCTGCCGACGGGGATCGAGCCGTCGGAGGATCCGATCCTCGCGATCCGGCCAGCGGTCTACGCCGAGTCCTTGCTGAGGCGACAGCAGAAGTAGTCGCCGCCGGGCCACGCCCTCGTCCCCGCCTCGCCCCCGCGCACCGGGGCGAGTCGGCGGCGAGGCGCGCGCCGCCCGATCCGGCTTGCGAAGGGCCTCGATCCGCCCGCATTCATTCCCGCACCACGGGCCGCCGCCCCCGCGGTCCGGCGGGAGCGTGAGGCAGGCAGGCGCAAGTCACGTTCGCTAGTGCTCCCTGGCCTCGGGGGGGGCGTCCGTCACGAGGTTGGGAAAGCGAGTCGTCGCGTATGCCGAATGGCAGGCGACGCAGCTCTCCACCATGCGGTAGAAATAAAAGCTGGTCAGCTCCGCATCGCGAACCTCGGCGGCGTGGCCGAGGTTCCCCGCCTCGCGGTGGAAGTTCGCGTCCATGAGCTTGAAGACCTCGGGCAGCTCGGTCTCGAGTTCGTCCTTCTGCGCGGCGGTGAGCCTCTGCTCCATGATGTAGCTCGCCCGGATCCGCGCGCTGGTGTCTGTGACCATCTTCCAGTCGCCGGTCGCAATCGCGGTGACCAGCGCCTCCATGCCCTTTGAAATCCCCCGCATCTCCTCGCGCAGCAGCTCCCGCAGTTCCGGGGAGATCGCGAGCGCCTGCGCGGGCACCGTCGCGGCTGCGGCACGCTCTTCCTGCGCGGCGCCGGCGTGAGACCCCTGCGCGCGGACTGCGCCGGCCGCGAACCACCCAAGGGCCGACACGAGCCACAGGCTCATCCCGAGAATATTCCTACGCGTCATGTCCACAACCTCCCATGGCCTTCAGTGCAACTGCCCTCAAGGATACGCGAACTCGCCGGCAGCCGGTAAGGCAGACCAACGCGGGGCGCACTGCCGTGCTTGCCTCCTTTCGACGGACGTCGATCCGGCCGCCGGATCACGGGTCGCTGCTCTCGCGCATGATCAAGCGAAAGAGGGCGCGATACTGTTCGCTGACCGTGGTGCCGAAGAGGGGATCCTCCTTGTGCGGGATGCCGCGCTCGATGGCCTGCCAGTCCGCCTCGCTGACGAGCGCGCGGGCACGGGGGAAGACGGTGCTCTCCTCGAACGACATGTGGCGCCGCGAGCGTGCGACGTAATCCAGCAGCATGCCGACCAGTCGCTCGCGCGGGATCATGGCCTGTCCGCTGACGGCCGAAAGGGTCGCGAGGATCTCGTTGGCGGCCTTCGTCAGCGTCGCGTGCTCGCGCGCCAACGCCTCCACGCTCTCGGCGCTGGACGGATCGCAGCCGCGCAGCACCGCGAACAGCAGTTCCTCGCTGGGATGATGGTAGAGATCGGGATGGTGGGCGATGTAGCTGAAGATGTCCTGCAGCATCCGCGTGTCGACCGGCTCGCCCTTCTGGAGCAGTTCGCACTGCTCCTCCAGCAGATCGAGCAGCCGGGCGACGTTGACGTGATCCGCGTGCAACCGATCGAGCATGCCGCTCATGGCGCGTGCCTCCGGCGAAGATGGACATCGCCTGCATAGCACGGGGAAACTCCCCGTGGTTTGACTCGGGTCAGGAATGCGGCGGCATCAGTCGCGGCGCTCCAGGATGACCTGCCTCACCTTTCCGCTGCGGACATCGGCCGCCGGCGGAGCATCCTGCAGCTCGATCCGCACGTTGCCCAGCGATTGATTCGAGAGATACTGGCCAAGCGCGCCGGACAGCCGGCGCCAGATCGCCTGCCGATCTCCGGCGTCGCGCTCCCCGAGCCGCAGGAGCAGCAGATCGGCGCCCTTCTGCACGATTTGAAAACGGCGCAGCCCCACGGCTTCCTCGATGACCGCCGTGATCGCCGCAGGCAGCAGCGTCACGACGCTTCCGTCGGCCGCGCGCAGCGTGAGCAGATCGTCGCGCCGGCCCTCCACGCGGATGGCCGGCAGGGCATTGCCGCAGGCGCAGGGGCCGGCCCTGGCGACCACGCTGTCGCCGAGGTCGTAGCGGATCACCGGTTGCACGAGGTTGGCGAGATTCGTCAGCAGGACGGTGTGCGAGGGTTCGCCGGGCGCCGTGGGGCGGTAGCTGTCATCCACCGGCTCCACCAACACCCAGTCGGCATTGACGTGCAGCCAGCCCTCGCGGCAGCCGCAGGCGATGCTCAGGCACTCCGAGGCGCCGTACTCATTCTCCACGGGACAGCCGAATGCGGTCTCGATCTCCGCCTGCGCCGCGGCGGTGAGGCACTCGCCATACGACCAGAGGGTCGCGGGATTGATCCGCAGGTGCCCGGCCTTGCGCTCGCCCGCGAGCAGCAGCAGCGCGGTCGGATAGCTCGCCAGAAACGCCGGCTGGTACGCGTTCAACTCGTTCACGAGGCTGGTCAGGGGATCCAGTACCGAGAAGCTGCGCGCCTCGATCCAGGGGAACTGCCGGTGGGTGCGGCGCCACGAGGCGATGCCGGCATAGTGATCGCCCGTGGCCGTGACGAGCGCCGCGCGGCCGCCTTGCGCGAACAGGCCCCAGCCGTAGCGCATCGCCATGCCCATCGTCTGCCGCTGCAGGCCGGCGATCGCGTCGTAGGTGGCCAGCGCGTTCGGATCCTGGACGAACAAACCGGGTTCCCCGCTGGTGCCCGAGCTCTTCCATACCACGTAACGGCCGAGGAAATGTTCGCCGATGTGACCGCGATCCGCCAGGAAGGCCTCGAGGAGACCGCGGGTGATCCGCGGATCCGTCACCCAGTCGTCGAAATGCGCCATCAACTCGCGCTTGCCGACGATCGGCAGACTCTCCACGTCGTGCACGGCCGGGGCGACCCCGCGCAGGGCCTTGCGGTAGAAGGCGGAATGCGCGCGCGCGAATTCGACGAGGGCCCTGAGCCGCTCGCGGCGCACCGCCTCGATGGCCGGCCCGCCTCCGGCCCGGACCCACCGGATCGCCGCCATCCGCGCCGACAAATCCATGCAGGTGGCCCAGGCACGCATCGGCGCCCACGGATCCATATTCCCGGCCGGCGGATTCGCCCATGGACCGGCTTCGAACAGATGCTGAATCATTTCGTCAAGCCGTCTCCCGTCCGGAGTGCGGGGTACCGGTAACGGCCGCTAGAGGAAGGGGATCTGCCCGCTCAGCACCTCCCAGACCGCATCCGGGGAGGCCCTGACCGCCACCGACGCACCGGACTCCGAAACTATCTCGAACCCGTGCTGCCGCAGCTTCTCGGCGTAATGCTGCATCGGAGGGGGCTGATCGGGCCGGTCGCCGCCGGTGTGGAAGCGGCGCGCCTCCTCCAACGCGAAGGTGTAGATCCCCTTATCGTGGTCATACCCGGTCATCGTCTATCTCCTTGAGCCGTCGTGTGTTATGCGCATCCTAGCAGCACCGCGCCGACCGATCATCCGCGTCCCCTAAAGCCAGGGCAGGGGGTTGCCGCTAAGAGCTCGGTGCGGGTCAACACCTGGCCCGTCCAGGAGGGCGCGTCGCATGCGGCGCACAGCCCCAGACAGGGGACACCGAGACCATGATGACCGCCTTGCGCAGTAAATCCATCGTTCAGCAGACTGCGCTGATGATCCTCGCCGCCACACTGATCGTGCTGGCGGCACAGACCGGGCTGGCGGTGCGCGACAGCCACAAGGTATTGCTCACGCAGGCCGAGAAGCGGCTGACGAAGGACGTCGACCTCGCCGTGACGCTGCTCGAGTTCTACGACCGCACCCTGCGCAGCAACACCGAGCGGGTCGGCGGGGTGTTCCGCGCACAGTTCACCCAACCTTTCAGCCTCGACACCGGCGCCACGGTCCGGATCGGCGAGCACGACAGCCCGACGCTGCGTCACGGCGAGGAATCCCTGAATCTCGCCACGGCGCGCATGGACGAGTTCACCGCCATGACCGGCAGTGTGGCGACGATCTTCGTGCGCTACGGGGACAATTTCCTGCGCGTGGCGACGTCGGTGCAGAAAGACAACGGGGAGCGCGCGATCGGCACCCTGCTCGGCACCACGCACCCGGCCTACGCGAAGCTGGTGCAGGGCGAGACGTTCATTGGGCCGGCACACCTGTTCGGCCGCGATTACATGACCGAATATGCGCCGATCCGCTCCGGGAGCGGCGAGGTGATCGGTGCCCTGTTCGTCGGCTTCGATTGCACCGACGGCATGCGCGCGCTGAAGGACACGATCGTCAACATCGACTTCGGACAGAACGGCAGCGCCTTCATACTCGATGCGCACGCGGGCGAGGCGCGCGGCAGGCTGGTCGCGCACCGCCGGCTGCAGGACACCAACTACCTGCAGTTTGCCGACGCCGACGGCAACAGACCGTTCGGCAAGGTGTTCGCGGGCGACGCCGGCCGGCTGCGCTATGTCTCCGCCGACGGCGGCCCGCCGCGTGCCGTTGCCTACAAGGCCTTCGCGCCCTGGCAGTGGGTGGTCGTCGCTGATGCCGACTCCCGGGAGATGACGGCAGTCAGCGCGCGGCTGCGCAACGCGATGGTGATCGGGATGCTGGTCTCCTGTGCGCTGTTGACCGCGCTCATCTACATGCTCCTCGGCTACAGCTTCCGCCCGCTGCGCGACCTGCTGGGCGCGCTGAAGAAGGTCGGCGATGGCGACCTGACCGTGCACGCCAGTTCGGCGATCGGCGTCGAGGAGAAGATCGAGACGAGGAACGAGATCGCCTCGGTTGCCCGAGGCATCGACGAGATGGTCGCGCGCGTTCGCCCGATGGTGGTGGACATGTCGCGGGCAGCCGCGGAGATGGCCAGCGCCTGTCAGCAACTCGGCGCCCTGAGTGCGCGCAGCGCGCAGGCGGCGGGCCAGCAGCGCTCGACGACCGTCCAGATCGCCACGGCCGTGCACGAGATGACGGCCTCGGCGCATGAGGTCGCGAATCACGCGCGGTCGACCTCGGAGGAGACCCGCCAGACCGACTCGGTCGCCCGTAGCGGTCAGGGCGTCGTCAGCGAGTCGCTCTCGGCGATCCGGGGCCTGGCCGGCGAGATCGAGGAGGCGGCCTCGGTGGCCGGTCGGCTGCGCGCGGACACACACGCGATCGGCTCGGTACTCGAGGTGATCCGCAACATCGCCGATCAGACCAACCTGCTGGCGCTGAACGCGGCGATCGAGGCCGCGCGCGCCGGAGAGCAGGGCCGCGGCTTCGCGGTGGTGGCCGACGAGGTGCGCACCCTGGCGAGGCGCTGCGGGGAGTCCACGGCGGAGATCGTGAAGATCATCGAGCGCGTGCAGCACGGCGCGGCCGAGGCGGTCGCCCACATGGAGAAGGGCTGCGGCCGCAGCCGCGAGACGGTGGCGAAGGCCAGCCTCGCCGGCGACGCGCTCGCAGAGATCGTCCAGAGCGTGGCACGCATCAACGACATGAGCGCGCAGATCGCCGCCGCGGCCGGCCAGCAGGGCACCGTGGCCTCCGACATCGACTGCAACGTGGCGAACGTCCGCGACGTGGCCGAGCAGTTCGTCACCGGCACCGAGGAATCGCTGACGGCGGTCACCGAACTGAGCACCATCGCGGCGCGCCTGCAGAACCTGGTCGCCAACTTCAAGATCAACTGAATCCTGACGGCGGAGACAGCCATGACGAAAAACCTGAGCTTCCGATCGATCGCGGCGATGTTGTCGCTGGGCGTGGCGCTGCTTGCCGCCGTCAGTGCCTACAATCCTGTCGCCATCTACGGTATCGGCAACTACAACGACGAGAGCGCGCTGAGCCAGCTCTCGCCCTGATGGCGCGGGGGATCGCCCCGCCATCGGCCGAGACAGCGGCATCGCGGCACGGGCCGCTGCCCCCGGCGTCGCACGGCACCCACTTCGCGGACGTGCCGCGCCCGGCGATGTGGATCACGGGCCGGCGATGATCTCCTGCCACGTCACGGTGCCCGGCGCGTAGTCGGCGGACTGTGCGGCGTCGGCGACGACCTCGTAGTGCAGGCGGTAGAGGCGGTGGTCCCTCCCGTCTACCGCGGCCGTGCAGATCGAGCCTGCCACTGCCGTGATGTAACGCGTGTAGGGGTTGTAGTAGAGCTGCGCCGTCACGCTCGCACCCGGGGCGTCCGCGGCGCGCTGGATGCCCATCGCCGTGTCCGCGCCGTTCAGGGTCCACACGCTCAACCCGTCATTCCGCAGCAAACGCGTGACCAGCGCCTCGTCGAAGTCTCCGCTCGCGCCGGCGAGGTACTCGGCCAGCGCCTTCGCCGCCACGTAACCCCCGATCCCCTCGGCAGTCGCGCGCGCGAGCGCCGCGCTCACCGCTACGCCCGGCAGGGCGGAGTCGGCGGCCTGCCTGCCGAGCGCGAGCAGGAAGTCGCCGACACCGCTCTCCGCGGCAACGTTTCCTTGCGCGGATCGAAGGATCCCGTCGACCAGCGCGCGCCGATCCCTGGCGGCCGCCGCCTGCCCATCGGTCGCCCCGAGCGCGCGCAGCGTGGCCAGCTCGCAGGCTTCGCCGCCCTCCTTCTCCAGCGCCTTTTCCGCTGTCACCCGCCGCAACAGCCGCTGCAGCGGTTCGGGCGCGACATCCTGCCGCGATTGCACGGCCGGCCGACCGTCGGGAAATCTCAACTGCCGGGTCTCCGGCGCGTTCGCGGTCGCGGGCACCCGGGTTGCGGACCGCTCCCCGCTCAACCCGAGCACGCGCTTGCCCACCAGTCTGCCATTCCGATCGATATCGACCGCGAACCGCGCGTGGCCGCCCGGCCCGCACTCCTCGCAGCCCCCCATTTCGAGCTCGACGTGAAGCTCCTGACCCCGCGCGGTGCCGCTCGCCGCGCAGGCGGTCACCTGCTGCGGAAGAATGCGAAAGGCGCCCCGGTACTGCGGGTGCGCGTCCTGGTAGCGCCACTGCAGCGGGTTGAACTGTGGATGGGCCCTGATCGCCGCCATGAGCCCGGCGTCCTGCGCCAGCTCGGCGCCGAGATCAATGGCGGGCGGCGTGCCGTTCAAAGCGTAGCAGGCGACCCCGGGTCGCGCGGTGTACTCCAGCCGCACGCGTCCGATATCCACCCGGCCGCTTTCCTCGAATTCGCTCAGGTAGCCGTTGAAGCGCTGCGCCCGGGCGATCGCGATGGCCCCGGGCGAGGCCCCGGCCGCCGCCATGGCGTTCGAAACGCAGGGGTCCTTCCAGTCGCACTGGATGAGCGTGCCGAGCCACGCACCGGCGTCGTGCGGAAGCCACACGTCCCTGACGGAAATGGCGCGTGGCATGCCCGGCATCTCCGGGGTCTTCGTCGGCGGCGGTGCATCCAATCGCGCCGGCGGCGCCTTCTGGCCCCTGGCATCGCGGCCGGCACCGGCAGACTCGCGCCGTTCGCGGCACAACAACTGCTCGGTGGCCGTCACCGCGCGCGAGCAATCCAGCGCGTCCACGCTCCGCGAACCCGGGAGGGCGGAGAGCAGGACAATCACGACCGGCACCGCGAAAGGCCGCATTGGAGGCGAGTCCGCCGATAAGCCGCTCGACGCCGCCGCGCGCTTGTTTCGCGCCAACATCCCCACCCCCCCGTTGCGCTATCGCGATGAATGCAATGCAAGGTGCCAAAATTTCCTTGCACTGTCACGGGGGGATGCCGGCACGGGATGTGTGGCGGTACTTCAATGCCGCGACGCCTCGAGGCATTGCCATACTGACGGGAAGATCTCGCTGCGCGACGCCTCGCACGAAGTGCGTGCATCGTCGCGTGCTATTGCGAAGACACCACGCAGACGCCATCACACGCCGATGCCGCTGGTGAGAACTTGTCCAAATCGCAGTGCAGCAGACGGCTGCATACACAATCTTGTGAAGCAGGCACGCTATTGCCGCCTCCACGACTGCGGTTGTCGGGATTTCGTCGTCTTCGTGAGCTATCTTTTCTTATCAACACCAGCGCTTCGTCAGGACGCGAACAGAATTGGTGTCCCACATGGCGGCGGCATTCCGGTCGGAGCGACCACCCGCACGCCAGACCCTTGCTTCGCGGGAGTAGCGCCCCCGGCTCCTTTTTCCGGTGGCGCGAGTCGGCAGTTACGCACGTGGTGTGCACACGCGGTGATCGATGCGATGTTCCTTCAACGAAGGAGGGGCTTCCATGCCGTTCGATATTGAGCGATTCGGTGGTAATGGCAGGGTAAACGGCTGCCGCATGCGCCTGCGCGGCCGTTTCTGCTTCAAGGAAGGGCTTGCCATCTGGAAGCTGTGCCACCCGCAGACGTTTCGGTGTCAGCTTTACTATGTCGACCTCGCCGAGGTGACGGAGTTGCCGGAGGATGCGGTGGCGTGGCTGTCGATGTTCCTGCGCTGGGCCGAGGAGGCGGGCGTGAGCGTACGCCTGGTCAACGCAAGACCCCAGGTCGCGGAATGGTTGGCCGCGGTGGGCATCACCGAGCACGGCACTGCCGTCGGCAGTGAGGGCTACGGGCGCCTGCGCAAGGTCTACAACCATGCGGGCAACGAATCGGCGATTGAGCTCGGCGACGTGACGCTCGAGCAGATCGCCATTGCCAGCCGCCGTCAGGAGAACTCGGAGATGGACGTGGCCTGAGGCCCCCACTGCGGCCGGCGGCCTCGATCCCGCCCGGTAGCGCCGCTCGCCCTTTGGTGGCGGGCGGCGCGGCGAGGTGTATGGCGCACCGGGCCGGGGGTGGTGAGTCGCCGCGTACCGGGCTTCGCACCTCCGCCGGTGACGGCGGGGGCCGCCGTGCCCGGGATCAGAAGATCCGGCGCGTCAGTGTCTCGTCGGGACTGTAGAACCGCGCGGCGTGCCTCTCGTTCCACTTCACGCGGCCGCCGGCTCCGGGGCCAGGACGCGCCCTTCCCGGCTCGACACCTGCTGCCGGTGGCTCTCGATGTGGCAGATCCGCTCCCAGATCCGCCTGCCGAATGCGTCCTCCTTGTCCTGAAACCTGACGTCCGCCTCGAAGCCGTCGGGTGCGGATGCGCAACCGATCACCGGCGTGGACCCACCTTCCGTTCAGCGACGCAGCCGCTGGATCTCGTCAGCGAGATGGCGGCTGAACGGGATCGAACAGGTGAAGGCCGGCGATACTGCATTGAGGACGTGGAAGGAACGATCGTCGCCCTCATACAGGAAATCCATTGCCAGCCGCCGCTCGCGCACGTTCACCAACTGTGCGCGCAGGCCGGGACTCCCCCATTTGCGGTACTGATCGACGCGTACGCCATCCACGAGCTCCGCGGCGAGGCGGACGAGCCGCCGGCGCCAGTATTTCGGGAACTCCTGCAAGGCCAGGCGCGCGAATCCGAAGCGGCTGTTCACCATCAGCCGCGCCTGCAACGAGAGGATCTCCGCGAGCTCGCGCAGGCGAAAGCGCTCCACGCCCTCGTAGTGCTCGCGCCAGAATGCCGGGATGGCGGTGGGACCGATCTTTACACGCGCATCGACCGTGACCGTAAAGTGCACACCCAGGAACGGATTGCGCAGATCGGGCACGGGGTAGATCTGCGTACGCAACGCCCCGGGCTCCTCGGAGGAGTAAAGATACAGCCCCTTGAACGGCAGGATGCGGTGCTCGCGCGCGTAGCCGAAGTCGCGCGCGAGCCGATCGGCGTACAGGCCGGCGGCGTTGATGACGTAGCCGGCCCGCATCTCGCCCTGGTTCGTGCGGATCCCGCGCGGGCTGCGACCCATGTAGCCGGTCGCGCACAGCACCCGGATGCCGGCGCGCTCCGCATCGGCGGTGAGAGACGTCATGACACGCACCGGGTCGACGGAGGCCGTCGTGGGCGACCAGAGCGCGCGTTCGCAGGTCTTCGCGCGCGGTTCGATCGCGCGCGCCTCCGCCGCGGAGATCCCCTGCACCGGCACGTCATTCGCACGGCCGCGGCGCAGCAGTTCCTCCAGCCGATCGAGCTCGCTCGCGTCGCGTGCGACGACCAGCTTGCCGCAGCGGTTGATGGGCAGGCCGCGCTCCAGGCAGTACTCGGTGAGCGCGCGGTTGCCGTCGCGGCAGTAGCGGGCCTTCAGGGAATCGGCCGTGTAATAGAAGCCGGCGTGCAGCACGCCGCTGTTGCGGCCGCTGGCATGCAGACCGGGCCGCTCTTCCTTGTCGATGAGGACGATGCGCGCAGCGGCGTGGCGTCGGCGCAGCTCCAGAGCCAGTGTCACGCCGATGATGCCGGCACCGATGATGAGAAAGTCCGCGGTCGCCTCCATGGCCGCATTGTAAACGCCGCCCTGCGCGAGCCGCTCGCGGGCGCGGGGCCGTCCCCCGCCGCCGTCCCCGGCCACGCCGGATTCGCCACGGGCCCGCGCCAGGGCTTGAGCTTACGTCAACACCAGCGAGGATGGCGCGGTGCAGCGCCATGTCGCGCTGTACTCGGACATCACCGAAAAGAAGCGCTCGGACGAGACCATCTGGAAGCAGGCCAACTTCGACATGCTCACCGGGCTTCCGAACCGGCCCATGTTCCGTGATCGGCTCGAGCAGGCGGTGCGGAAATCCATCCGCTCCGGCACGCGGGTGGCTCTGTTTCTCATCGACCTGGATCGCTTCAAGGAGGTCAACGACACGCTCGGCCACGCACTCGGCGATGCGCTGCTGCGGCAGGCGGCGCGCCGGCTGGTCGCCTGCGTGCGCCAGTCCGATGCGGTCGCGCGGCTGGGAGGCGACGAGTTCACGGTCGTGCTCGGCAACTCGCACGACGGCAGCCATGTGGAGACCGCGGCGCAGAAGATCGTCGACGCGCTCGCCGAGCCGCTCCAGCTCGAGGGCGAGCAGGCGTACGTGACCGCCAGCATCGGGATCACGCTGTATCCCAGCGACGCGAAGGACATTGACGAGCTGATCCGCAACGCGGACCAGGCCATGTACGCGGCCAAGGAGCGGGGCCGCAACCGGTTCTGCTACTTCACCCCGGCACAGCAGGAGGCCGCCCTGCACCGGCTGAGGCTCCTCAACGACCTGCGCCATGCGATGGCGGAGAACCAGCTTGCGCTGCAGTTCCAGCCGATCGTCGAGCTGGCGAGCGGGCGCATTCGCAAGGCCGAGGCGCTGCTGCGCTGAACGCATCCCGTCCGCGGCGCGGTCAGTCCCGTGGAATTCGTGCCGCTGGCCGAGCACAGCGGCCTCATCGGCCCCATTGGCGAGTGGGCGTTCCGGGAGGCCGCGCGCTGGGCGAAGCGCTGGCACGAGTTGGTGCCGGAGGGATTCCAGGTGAGCGTCAACGAATCGCCCGTGCAGTTCCGGGCGGAGGGCGCCAACCACCGCGAGGCCTGGCGCGAGGTGCTGCGGGAGCAGCAGGTGCCAGGCGAGGGCATGATGGTGGAGACCGAGGAGCAGCGGGCGCTGCTCCTCGGCATCGGTTGCGAGTACGGACAGGGATACCCCTTCGCCAGACCCATGGCGCCGGAGAGGCTCGATGAACTGCTCGCCGCCGGACTGTCCACCGCCGGCGGTGCGGTGAGCAGCGCCTAGCGAACGCCCTCCCATCGTCACGCCGCCCCCGTCACTCCCGAGGCCAGAAGGTCCGACACCACGCGCCAGCGCCACTTCGATCCGCGGGCCGCATCGGCCGCGACGCCGTGCCGGATCAGCGCAATTCCATGGGGGCGATCACTGTTCCCCGCGGCGCGCCATCGCGCCCGCCCGCGCGTGGCCCGATCACAGCGCAATCCCTTTGCACCCGTACAGGCAACAGTCTGTGCACGCGGGCCCCGTTGCATCACATGTTGCAGCGCACTAGATTGAATCCAACAGTCGGGACAGCGCACGAGGTATGGCGTCCCGGCAGGAATCCAGAGTCGACAACCTTGGGAGAAGAGCCATGAGAATGGTAACGATGATGTTGATGATGCCCCTGTCGGTGAGCGTGGCGATGGCGGAGACGCCAACGGTGATGGATGCCTATGCGTTGGCCAACAGGTCCAACGCGGTCTGGGCGCACAGCTTCGGCCTGGGCGATGCGGGCGCCGTGGCCGCGGGCTACACCGACTCCGCGCTGGTCGTGCCGCCGGCTGCCGCCCCGATCGAGGGCCATGCCGCCATCAAGGACTACTGGGCGCAGCGCATCGCCGACGGCCAGCAGATCTACGTCCGCGTCGAATCGGCGGACGTCCGCGGCAATGCCCTCATCCAGTCGGGCGTCTGGTCGGTGGAGGTGACCAACCCCTATGGTGAGCGCGCCTACGGCGGCGGCAACTTCATGCGCATCCTCGACCGGCAGGAGGATGGGAGCTGGAAGATCCGCATGGAATCGTGGGAGCCGGCCGGGGCAGCTGCAAGAGACGCGCGCATCTCGCAGTTGTAAGCAAACAGCAGTCTGTCGGTATCAACGCCTGCCCCGTCACCGGGGCAGGCGTGATTTCGGGGTCGCCGATCGCGTCAGGTGTCGGCGAGCAGCGCACTCAGCTGGTGCAGTCGCCGCGCCAGCGTGTCGCGCTCCTCGATCAGATCCAGGATCAGGACGGCGCCGGCCAGATTCACGCCGAGATCCTCCACCAGTCGCTTCGCCGCGCGCAGCCTGCGCAGGTCGCGGCTGGCAAATCGCCACTGCTCGATCGCCGCGCCCAGCGGTTCCAGCAGCCCGGCCTCCACCATCTCGACGACGCGCGCCTCATCCACATGCACGCAGGCGGCCAGCTCGACGATGCCGAGCGTCCGGGTCTCGTCGACGATCTCGATTACGGTGATCTCCTGAACGTTCATCGGCCTCTCTCCAGATCGGCGCGCGGATTGAACGCGAGCTCTCGTCTCATCTGTTCGTACAGCTCCCGCGCGCGCGGCGAGTCGGCGGGCGGCAGCACGACCTTCAGGACCACGTACTGATCGCCCGCGTTGCCACCGGGTCCCGGCAGCCCACGACCCTTCAGGCGCAACCTCTGCCCCGCTCTCGCCCCCGGCGGTATGCGCATGTCCACCGGGCCGCCCAGCGTCCGCACCGGCACGCTCGCGCCCAGCGCGGCTTCCCAGGGCGCGACCGGCAGGGTGAGCGTGACGTCGCGCCCCTCGACGTGAAACAGCGGGTGCGGCCGGAATGCCACCTCGAGATACAGGTCCCCGGTGCGCCCCCCGGCGACGGCGCCGCTGCCCTGGCCGGCGAGACGGATCTGCTGGCCTTCGACGATCCCGGCCGGGATCGTGACGCGCAAGGCGCGCGACCGGACGACGACGTGGCCGTCGGCCTGCAGCTCCGGCGCCTTCAGTTCGATGGTGTGCACGCCGCCGCGGTAGGCGTCCTCGAGCGAGATCTCGATGCGCGCGAAGTGATCCTGCCCGCCCGGGGCATGGCCCGGGCGCGGCCCGCCGCCCGCGCGACCGGCCCGCCCGAAGGGGCTGCCGGCGCCGAACAGCGAGGCGAAGAAGTCGCTGAAATCCGACTCCTCGCCGCCGCCCGCGAACCCGCCGGAGAACTCGAAGTCACGCCCCCAGTCCGGCGGCGGCCGGAATTCCTCTCCCGCCTTCCAGCGCGCACCGAGCTGGTCGTAGGCGGCGCGCTTCTCCGGGTCCTTGAGCACCTCGTTGGCCTCCTGCAGCTCCTTGAAGCGCTCCTCGGCGTTCGGCTCCTTGCTGACGTCGGGGTGGTATTTGCGCGCCAGCTTGCGGTAGGCGCGCTTGATCTCCTCCTGGCTGGCGCCGCGCGCCACGCCCATGATCTGGTAGTAGTCCTTGTAATCCATAGCCGATCCCCGACCCCTTCGCTGCCCGGGAGAAGATACCCTGTATGTGGGGGCGCGTCATGGCCGATCCAAGCATGCCGCCCGGCGATGCGCCCGGATTACCGCGCCGCGCTCCGCCCCTGGCGCGCGATCCAGGCGTACAGACCGGCGATGAGGGCGGCGTAGGCCGCGGCGCCGATGGCGAGGGCCTGCGTGTGGAAGTCCTCGCCGGCCAGCGCGAGCGGCGCCTGCCGTCCGGTGCCGACGATGAGACCGGCGAGCAGCACGCCGAAGAGGCTCTCCCCGACGATGAGACCCGAGGCGAGCAGCACGCCCGGCCGCTTCGCGCCTGCCGGGTCGCCGGCGCGCGCGGCGCGACGTTCGTACAGCCAGCCGAGCAGCGCGCCGAGGACGATCGGCGTGGTCGTCGCCATCGGCAGATAGATGCCCATGGCCACGCCAAGCGGGGGCAGGCGCCGGCGCCCGGCCGCGCCGAGCGATTCGTCGAGCGCCACCAGCGCGAGGCCGAGCAGCGCACCCGCGACGACGAGGTCCCATTGCAGCTCGCCCCCGAGCACCCCCTCGGTGAGCGCGGCGATGAGGGTGGCCTGCGGTGCCGGCAGCGCCTGCCCGGCATTCGCCCGACCCGGAGGCCCGCCCGCAAAGCCATAGGCCTGGTTCAGCAGATCGAGCACCGGCGGGATCACGGCGGCGCCGGCGAGCACGCCGAAAATGAGGGCGATCTGCTGCCGCCACGGGGTGGCACCGACGAGCTGGCCGGTCTTCAGGTCCTGGAGGTTGTCGTTGGAGATCGTCGCCACCGCGAAGACGATCGCCACCACCAGCAGCGTGTAGGCCGCCAGGGCCGGCGCGGACTGCGCACCGAGGCGATGCAGAGCGAGCACCGCGAGCAGCGAGGCGGCGATCGCCGCCAGGATGCCCACGCCCGAAAGCGGTGAGTTCGAGGAGCCGATGAGGCCGGCCATGTACCCGCTCACCGCTGCGACGAACCAGCCCGCGATCAGGACGAAGACGAGCGCGCCGAGCAGCAGCGGCAGGCGCAGAGCAACGAGCGGACCGTCCCCGATGAAGGCGGCGAGCAGCCATGCGAGCGGCAGCAGGCACAGCGCGCCGATGGCGAGCACGGCCGCGCGCGGGATGTCGCTCCCGGCGCGGCCCTCGCCTTGCGCCGCCACCGCGGCGGCTTCCGGCTGCGCGCGCGCGGCCGCGGCAACTCCGCCGAATGCGCTCGATCCGAGCCGCAGCAGCGACCAGATCGCCGCCACCGCGATGGCTCCGGCCCCGATCAGCCGCACCTGCGTGCGCCAGACCGTCTGCGCGACCTCGGCGGCCGGGCCGTCCCAGGGCGTGATCGCGGTCAGGATCGGAGTGGCCGCGCCCCAGGCGATGATGATGCCCGCCAGCATCGCGAGCCCCACGGACAGGCCGACGAGGTGGCCCGCGCCCAGCAGCGCGAGCGACATGCCCACGCTTACCCCCGTGGCCGAGTTGCCGAGGCGCACGAAGCCCGCGACCTCCGTCGCCGCGAGCCGCATCGCCGCCAGCACCGCATACGCCGCGGCCGCGAACGCGCCCGCCGTCAGTACCCGGACGCTGCGGCGGGTGGCCGCGTCAGCCGCACCGCGCGCCGCGCCGACCTTCAGCACCTCCGCGGCGGCCACACCCTCCGGGTAAGGCAACGCCGAGCGCGCCACCAGCGCGCGTCGCAGCGGGATGGAGTACATCACCCCGAGGATCCCGCCGAAGGCGCAGATCGCGAACGTGGACCAGAACGGGAAGCCCGACCACCAGCCGACCATGACCAGCGCCGGCAGCACGAAGATGATCGAGGACAGCGTGCCGGCCGCCGAGGCGACGGTCTGCACGATGTTGTTCTCCAGGAGGCTGCCGGTGTTGAAGGCACGCAGCACCGCCATGGAGATCACGGCCGCCGGGATCGAGGAGGCGAAGGTGAGTCCCGCGCGCAGGCCGATATAGACGTTGGCGGCGGTGAATATCAGCGTGATGGCCGCGCCCAGGACGACGGCGCGCACCGTCAGCTCGCCGCCGGTCGGCGGATGACCGATCGGTCTCCCCGAATCTAGTCGCATCGAACCGGTGATGGCGTCAAGCGGCCTTCCCCCTTTCGCGGATCAGGATACAGCGATCCGTCAGCAGCGCGCCGATCGCCGGCTGCACGAGCGACGCCGGCGTGCCCGTGGCCACCCAGGCGGCAGCGATGATGTCCTACATCACGCCCGAGGCGATGGAACGCACCGGCCACAATATGCGTGAGTGGTTCCCGTAAGGCAGGCACGGCGAAGTAGCGGCTGGCAGTCGGCTACCGACCGACCTCACGGGAAGGATAGCCGGCCTGGCGAGCCCTTGGCGGCTAATACGGCGTCGCCTCGGCGTTCGGATATTGTCCGGGCGATACCACCGCTGCTGCCCCTGGCTCCACGCTGAAGGCGTATACCTGATACTGCCCTGAACGATTTGAATCGAAGAGTATGAACTTCTCGTCACGGCTCCAGCGAGGGTATTCGTCGATATAGCCCGTGTGGCGCTCGGTAACGATCCTCTGGTTGACGATTCGCCTCTCGGCGACGTCGAGCTCCGCCCAGGCGATCACCGCGTCCTCATACGTGTGCACCCATCCGTCGTGATCCAGCATGTACGTCACCTTGGTCTCGCTGGGCGACACGCTGAGTTTATGCCAGGCATTGCCGGTCGGCCGCTTCAGCTTCTCATATTTCGGCCTGCCGCCCGGGGCGGGCGTGAGCAGATACGTCGTACGCGTCGGGATGTTGTCGATACGATCGACGACGATACGGCCGTCCTTGAGCGTGCCGTTCGCCCACTCGAAGAACGCATAGCGCGGGTCAGAAATCAGCACTTCCTGACCGGGATTCGCGTCGGGCGTGGTGAGATACACCCGGTTTTTCCAGGTGCTTCCGCCCAGATAGCGGTTGAAAACAATGCGGTTGCTGCCATCGCGCATCCACGTCGGATTGAAGTCCGGATACTGGCCGGAGGTCAGTAGCCGCTCGCCCTTCCCGTCGACATCGACGACGCCGATCTTTGTCCGCCATTTCTCGAAGCCGCTGCCGTAACGGAGGGCGCGGAAAAAGGTGAAACGCTTGCCGTCCGCAGACCACGAAGGCTTGTGGTCGGCGCCGCTGCTGGTGACGGCGTGGACCTCACCGTTCGCGCTGACAATCGCGATCGAGTATTCGCTCGAGACTGCCCATCTGCCATCCGGCTTATCCGCCGCGGCCGCCGACGCGATACACAGCATTGTTGCGGCCAGGCACCCGTTCAGGGATGACGTTGCGCGGGCAGACGTTGCTGTGTTCACGGGTCACCTGCTGTTCTCTGCTCTTTCAGGATCCGCACTTGCGTGATTCGGCAGTCAACTCGCATGTCATTGTTTCAGGTCGAGAGTCATGATTCTCGTTTCATCGGCGACGACCGCCGGCGGCGGCCGATGGCCGCCAATCCAACCAGGGCGCTGCCAAGCAGCCACGTCGCCGCAGGGATCGGCACGGACGACACGGCAGTGAGGCTGTGCGGTAATAACAGCCGCGCGTTACGTTCACCGACGCTGTGCAATGTGAAATAGAGAAGTCCACCGTCTTGAAGAAACGGTGCCCATCCGATTAGGGTGTCGTCCGCGAAGTTCGTGGCGACGATGTCCGCCGCTGTCGGAGCCGCAACATTGCAAAGAGTCATGACCGCGAACGCGGCACCGAGGCATTTGAGTTTTCTTGAGTGTTCCATGGTCGCTCGTCCATACATCGATGTTCAGAAAAGTCGCCCCCTAGCGGACACCAATCTTCGTCAACTCGTGTCACTCATTGCCGGCGTGCAATACTCAAGAGGCCGAGCGCGGCGCTGCCCAGAAACCACAACGTCCCCGGTATCGGCACGGCCCTGAATCGCCGGAACGTACCGCCCATGCATGGAAGTCGCTGCGGCTCTTGTTCAGGACGCCCTGACTACCGACATTGAAATGGAAATACCAGGCGTCATCAGACGTGAGCTCTACGTTCGCCCAGTACACCCATCTCTGCAGGTTCTGGAAGGGGCCGAGATTCCTGAGATCCGATCCCGGCTGCGCGGAGCAACCCGCGCCACTGGCGGTCGGAGCACAAGCTCCAAGGTTTCCGAGATTCCCGTAATACATCCAGCCCATCTCCGAGTCTTCGCCCCAACCGATGCCGGTGGCGCCATAGCCATAATCGGTCGTGCCGTTGTTGCCAAAGGCAGTGTCGAACATCGTCGTATCGTTCACCGGTCTCAGGGTCGGCAGGCGCCAGTCGCTGTAGCCGAGATAGTTCGCAACGTTCATCGCCGATATCCACTCGCCCGCCTTGTCCCAGGTCATCGTTCCGTAGGTATTGATGCCGTCGACGCGAAAGGTGTTGGTCGCCGCGAGGTTGGAATTCGTCTGCCACATGATGTCGAGGAACGTGTCGTAGTAGGCCTCGTATCCGTTGCCGGCATTGCCATCCAGATCGCGCCCGAGAAGCGCCGCGTCGGCGGTACTGGCGGCCGTCAGCGCACCGGCGGTTAGAAGCACTACAGCCGGCAATCCCAGGGGTCCGGTTCTGGCAATCTGGCTCATGATGCGCCTCCCCCAAGTGGGCCAAGCGTGAGTTTGGCCCTCCATGGCCTGCCGACGTTTCCCTTACCGGCCCGCCACCGGCAGCGTGTACTGGCCGATCCAGTCGGCGACGTACTCCGTCTGGCTGGTGAAATGCCCGGAGTAGGTACCGCGGCCCTGTATGCCCTGGTACTTGCCGGTGCCGCTGACGTACTGCCAGGTGCCGCGGAAGCTGATGAGCGGCGGCCTGTCCTTGGCCATCATCGTCGCGACGTCGCCGCTCCACTTCACCACGACCTCGCCGTCGTCCTTGCTGAGCGTGGCGTAGCCACGGTGGGGACCGTTGCCATTGACAACATCCACGACGTCGCGGTTGACGACCTTGGCGCCGTCCATGAAGCTGCCGCGCCCGGTGTTCCGGTTGCTGCCCTGCGCCTCGCCCAGCCACATCATCGTGCCCTGATCGGGCGCGATCGGCACCATCTCCTGCTTGACATACTTGGCCGTGAACGTGCCCTTGACGCTGGTCGCCTCGTCCGCGTATGCGCCGACGGCGAACGCCAGCATGCCGGCCAACAACTTCGAATACATCCTCTGCCTCACGGTATTCATTTCCGCCCCCTGCTTCGCGCCTGGTTCCTATTTCGTCATCCATGCCATATGAGTCGCGTCCGGAACGGTGCGGCCGTCCGTGGCCTTCCGTTTCCTGCGAGGAAGTATCGAAGAGGCCGGGCGGGTCTTGCAGTTACATACGGTAACGGCGTGCCTGATACGTACGCTCCGATCGTCCATGAGTGGGGCACCGTCTCCCGCCACATCGTCACCACCAACCTGGCGGAAGCCATCGTCCATTCGATCGAAGCCACGGTCCCGCCGTGGTTGCCGGCCATTGGTGCCATGCCACAGGACGTTCGGCACTGGGACAGGGCACCCCCGGGACGGAGACTGACTGGCAGCCCGCCGGGCGCGCTTCTGGATCGCGTCTATACTCTGGGAACGGATTGCCTCCGAAATCGATCACCCGGGCGAAGAGGGGGGTTGCCAGCCGGCATCGTTCGGAAACGCCGCTCCGGGCGTGCCTGCCCGACCGACAATCCGGGTTCGGCGCGGCATCGAAGTCACGGAACGTCCTTATGGAAAAGAGACGCAAAGACTGGAGCGAGTCGGACCGCCAGGCCATCCAGGAGCAACTGTCTCGCATCCTCGCCAGCCCGCAGTTCGCCCTCTCCGACCGCCGCCAGCGGTTCCTGCGCTACCTGCTCGAGGAAACCCTGGCGGGCCACGGCGCGCAGCTGAAGGGATACACGGTCGGCGTGGAAGTCTTCGGCAAGCCACCCTCCTTCGATCCCAATATCGACCCGGCGGTGCGCATCGAGGCCGGGCGGCTGCGCGACAAGCTGCGCGAGTTCTACGAGGGCGCCGGGCGCGACGATCCCGTCCACATCGAGCTGCCGAAGGGGTCCTATGCCCTGCAGGTCCACGTGCGCGCCGGGCCGCCGACCCCGGAGGTCAGCCGTCCCGCGGCCCTGACCCTGGTAAATGGCGAGCGTCTCGATCCGGCCGTCGCTCACGCTGCACCGCGCTCGCCGCCGCATGCGGCCGAAGTGCCCTCGCTGGCCGTGCTCCCCTTCGTCAACATGAGCAGCGAGCCGGACCAGGAATACTTCGCCGACGGGCTGACCGACAATCTCATCACCGATCTCTCCAAGGTATCCGGGCTCTTCGTCATCTCCCGGCACACCTCCTTCGCCTACAAGGCCACGCAGATGCCGCTGGCGGAGATCTCGCGCGCCGTGGGCGTGCGCTACCTCGTGGAAGGCAGCGTGCGCCGCTCGCGGGAGCACATCCGCGTTTCGGCCAATCTCGTGGACCCGATATCAGATCATTGTCTGTGGGCGGACCGCTACGACCGCGACGCGAGCGACGTCTTCAGCGTGCAGGACGAGCTCTCGCGCAACATCGTCGAGGCGCTGAAGGTCAGGTTGACGCCGCTCGAGGCCGATCGCCTCGGGTACATGGGGACGGGAAGCGCGGAGGCACACGATGCCGTACTGCGCGGGCTGGAACATTTCTGGGAATACACGGAGGCCTCGTGCGCCGAGGCGCAGCGGCATTTTCGCCGGGCGGTCGAATGCGACCCCCGGTACGCAGGCGCGCATGCGTGGCTCGCCCGGACCCATCTGTTTCAGTTCTCGATGAACTGGGCGTCCGACCCGGCAGCGGATCTGGCGACGGGACTCGAGCACGCCCGGCGTGCCGCGGAGCTGGATGATCTCCTCCCGTTCGCCCACGCGATCCTCGGATGGGCGTTGCTCTGGTCGGGCGATCCCAGGGGTGCGCAGCTCGCCGGCCAGCGCGCGTGCGCGCTCGACCCGAACAACGCCGATGCCCATCTCTTCCTGTCCATCACGCTGGCCGTGACCGATCGGCCCGGCGACGGCCTGCGCTGCATCGAAAAGGGGCTGCGACTCAACCCGCATCCCTCCAGCTTCTATTTCTACGCGCTTGGACTCTGCTTCCAGATGCTCGGCCGATTCCAGGAGGCAATCGCCGCCATGACACGCGGCATCGGGATCAATCCGCACTTCATGCCGAATCAGGTCGGTCTTGCCGTGCTGTACGAGATGGCAGGGAATCGCGAAGAGGCGCGCGCGCAGGTGGCGCGGGCAGGACAGGCCGCCGCGGGGTGGCCGAATGGATTGCTGTTCCGTTACCAGCCGGAATTCTACAAGCGCTACCTGGAGGCGCGCGAGCAGATAGGCATGGACATGAACTACTGGCTGGAATCCGAGCGGCCCTGTGCCCGACGTGAATGACACCCGGGGTTATGGCGGGATCGGTCGGGCTTGAACAGCACCTGGCCATCGGACGGACGCAACCACCGGCGGGGAACGGATTCGTAAACGGGGGTCGATACCATCGATGAACATTCGAGAAACGGCGGACACCTATCTCAACGCCTGGGCGGGCCGCGATGTCCCCGGGCTCATCGATGTATTCGGTGTTGACGGCACCTACTGGGATCCTTCGGCCGGGGAGCTGAGGGGCTCCGCCATCGGCGAACATGCGGGTGCCCTGTTCGCCGGTTTTCCCGATATCACCCTGGAGCCGTTGGCGGTCGGAGAAATCGGGGTACGCACCGTCGCCGCGCACTGGCGCATGTGCGGCACGCATGAGGGACCGTTCCGCAACATCCCGCCGACGGGCAGGAAGGTGGCACTCGAGGGGGCCAGCATCCTCGAGATCGAGGGCGATCACCTGTGCTCGGCGCGCGTGTATTTCGATTCGCGCTCGATCCCGGAGCAGCTCGGCATGCAGGTGATGGTACAGCCGCGCAGCATCGGGCAATCGGTGTTCGGCTACGGCGTCAACCTGCGAACCGGCAACGCCGCGCGCCCCGGTGCCTTCGCGCTCACCACCATGCAGGTGCGCTCGCCGGAGGAGTTCGAGGAGGTGCGCCAGTACGCCCGCCGCATGTACGTGGACATGAGCGGCATGCCGGGCTTCATCGGCATCTTTGCCGGCGGCGCGGGCGATCGCCTGTTCACCGCCGCGGCCTGGGAGGATACCGAGGGTCCGCGGCAGATGGTCCATCACCCCGCGCATCGCGAGGCCACGCAGCGGCTGTTTCAGGCCGGCTGGGCCACCAGCGTCATGACCAGCGTCTGTACGCCGACGCGCCTCTCCTATTGGCAGCGCTGCGAGGCCTGCAACGCGGTCTCGGATCGCGAGGCGGCCGGCGGCCGCTGCCGCTGCGGCGCCGGATTCCCTCCTGTGATCTCGTACTGGTGATCGACGCCGCCTCCGCGGACCGTCTCGTTGTGAAGGACGGCGCAACGCCGCTGCGGCACACGCCGGGCTAGCCGCACATCGCGTTGAAAACGATGCCGGGGACCTGACGCCAGCTTCCCCTCTCCTCCATGGCTACGAGGCGCGGCAGGAGCTTGTGCGCGGTGCGGTGTGTGACGAAATAGCCGGGCTTGGGGAAGGCGGTGAGCGGGTGGCGCATGATCACCTTTTCGACGCCTTCCAGCATGGCGGTATTGTGCACGAAGCCGCGGCCGCTCTGGATGTCGTCGAGGGTGGAGCCCGGGTACGCGCCCCACGGCGGGGCGGCAAAGACGAACCCCAGCCCCGAGAACCCGTTGACGCTGACGAATCCATAGCGCAGCCGCGCGATCGCCTGCTCGACGGCCGGCCCGACGACCGGATCGCGCATGGAGCTTGGATGCACCACCAGTGTCGCTGACAACGTGCCCCACAAGCCCTCGTTCACGAAGTCCACGGCACGGTTCAGAAACTCGATCGGGTCGGCGGTGCCCACGCGCACCTCGGAGACCAGCGAGCAGAACGGCTCCACCTTGAAGAGCGGATCACTGCGATCCTCGGCATCGAGCCCGGCGACGAATGTCCAGGGCAGCGTGCCCGGTACGGCCGCGCCGAGGGTCTCCACCTGTGCGCGGCCGGCGGTGAGCGCGCGCCAGCGTTCCTGCGCGCCCGGATAATACGCGCGGCGAGGCGGAACGGCACGGCAGGCTTCCTTCACCGCCTGCACGAACGTGTCGCTGCCGCGCCAGCCCGTCGGCAGCACCAGCATCTTGGCGGCGTTGCAGAAGAACGAGGCATTCATCACGATGTAGCTCGCGGCGTCCTCGCCCTGGTACTGAAGCTCCCTCTCGGTGTACGGTCCGGGAACGATGATCACCGGCGAGATGTTCCCGAGTTCGGAGGTGATCGGCTTGTCGAGCAGTGGCCGCGATCCCGGCGCGACCGATGCATGCGGGCCTCCCTGCCGTCCCCAGACTATGGCGTCGTGGGTCTTGTCCGATCCGGTGATATGCACCTCGTCGACGCCCGCATGCCGGGTGAGATAGCCGCCCTCCTCGGCGCCGCCGTAGACGACGGCGAGGAAACCGCGCCGTATCGGCTCGGCGAACGCCGCCTCGATGAATGGCCCGATGTAGGCATTGACCGGGCTCATCTTCAGCAGGCAGACCCTGCCCTCGTTGAACATCTTGGTGATCACGTCCATCGACGGGATCGCCGCGATGTTGCCGGCGCCCAGCACCAGCACCACTGCACCATCCTGCGGCGGCCGCTTGTAGAAGCTGGCGCGGGTATCGGCGAGCCTCTCCTCGGTGACGCCGGCCTGCATGCGCACGTCGACCGTCACGTTCTTGAACAGCAGGGCATCGATGGCGTTGCCAGGAAACACGCGCACCGACAATCGTCCGTCTGCCGTGCGCGCGAGGGGCCCCACGCGCGTGTTGCCCTCGGCCCTGATCGCCTGCAGCGACTCCCGCACCAGGCGCAGTTGCCGTACCGCACCCCACGTTCCCGTGGCCCACTCCTCGGCCTCCGCCGGCGTGCCCGGTTCGATGCCCTTGGCGCGGCATCCCGCCAGGACGCTGCGTCCGGCCATGCGCAGGTAGCCCCGCTGCATCGCCTCGCACAGCCGGATGCGCTCCGCCACGCTCAGACGCGCGAACACCTGTGCGCCGTCGCGCAGCCTGCGGACCGCCGCGTCCATCTCCGGCTGCGACGTGGGCGGCGGTGATTCGAACCCGGGGTCATCGCCTGGCAACCGCGCCCCGGCCATGCGTGCGGCGGGTGAGCTCATGAGCGGCGACGCCTCATCGGGATGACGCAGCGGCGATACCTTGCACGGGACAATGACTCAGAGTCCCTTCGGATTGCCGGCCAGGTTTTCCTTGACACGAAACTGGACCTGACCGCCGTTGTCGACGGCGAGGATCTCGCCGGAGACATCCGGGTAGCGCCTGGTGCAATAGCTCTTCCACTGCCGGTTCTCCCAGTTCATGCAGATACTGCCGTCATCCTTGATCTCGTACCTGCCCTTGCTCGTGTAGGCCCCGGCGCGGCCGGACATGCTGCCGTCGGCGCCGAAGTAGATGCAGGTGTCCAGCCCGTCGGCGTTCTTGCCGCAATCGGTGTTGCCGACCAGCGCGGCGCGCACCGCGTCGGCGCTCTGCGGTTCCTGCTCGCCCGCCCGGGCGGCCGCCGGGACAACGCACAGGGCTGCAGTCAGTAGTATCAGCGTGGTTCTCATCGGGATCCCTCCTTTGCAGGTGGTGTGAGTCGAAGCGTCTGCCGCGTGCGCGTGGCGAGCCCCGCACGCCCGCGGCTTGGTGAGAGGATGGCAAACGGCCGCGGGGCGTCCCAGTATGTAACGGTATCAGCCGCGGCATTCTCGCGGCGGGGACGATATCCATCGCACGGGCGGAAGCGAGGGCTCCGCCGCGGGCCTCCGTTCCGCCCGCGGTGCGCGGCCCCGGGGGCCACGCCGCGGCTCAGCGCACGGTCGGCGTCACCAGCACGTGCAGCACCTCGAGCACGCCGGCGCGCGGACGCAGAATTTTCAGCGGCAGCACCTGACCGGCCGCATTGCCGCCCAGCCAGTGCATGAGATCGGAGAGTTGCGAGACCGGCTCGCCCTGCGCGCCGATGATCCAGTCGCCCGCGCGCAGGCCGGCGCCGGCGGCCGGGGAGCCGGGGATCACCTGCTGTACCCGCATCGCGGTGGACGCCGGCCAGTCGTTCTCGCGCACCCAGCGGCGCGGCAGCGGCGCGATGCCTCCCGCGACGCCGAGACTTGCGCGGCGCACTCGGCCGTGCCGCATCAGCTCCATGGCCACCCATTGCGCGGTGTTGATGGACACCGCGAACGCCAGGCCGTGGGCGGAGGCGATGGCCGCGGTGTTCACGCCGATCGCCTGCCCGGCACTGTCGAGCAGCGGCCCGCCGGAGTTGCCGGGATTCAGCGCCGCGTCGGTCTGGATGACGTCCTCGATGAGGCGGCCGCCGAAGCCGGGCAGGCTGCGTCCGAGCGCGCTCACGATGCCGGCGGTGACGGTGAACCCGAAGCCGAGCGGCGAGCCGACGGCCACGGCGATCTGTCCCGGCCGCAGGCGACGCGCGTCGCCCAGCGGCAGCGCGACGCTGCTGCCGCCCTCCAGCCGGAGCACCGCGGTGTCGGTGTCGGCGTCCTCGCCGATGAGCCGCGCGCCGTACTCCGCCCCGTCGGCGAAGGCGGCGTGGATCTCCCTGGCGCCATGCACGACGTGGGCGTTGGTCAGCAGAAAGCCGTCGGGCGTGAAGACGAAGCCGGAACCGGCGCCGGCCTCGCGCCCGTCCTTGCGGACGGTGACATGCGCCACCGACGGCCGCGCGCGCCGCGCCACCTGGCTGACCGTGCGCGAGTACGCGTCGAGCAGGTCGTCATCGGTCTGTCCCTCGGATACCGGTGCAGCGAGTCCGGTATTTCGACGTGGCAGGTCCGACGAGCCCGGCCGTTCGCCCTGCCCGTGCTGCCATTGCAGAGGATTTGCGGAGGCCATGCAGGTGAAGGTGGGGGCGCCGCCCGCCGCCTTCAATGCCCGCGCCGCAATCGCTGCGCCGTGATCGCCTCGATCCGTGGACGGGGAACCGGCGGGGGCGAGCTCAGGCGACGGCGGCGGAGGAGGCGCCGAACGGCCGGGCCGTCACCCGGTTCCTGCCGTTCTGCTTGGAGGCGTAGAGGGCCGCGTCGGCGCGCTGCACGAATTCCTCGAACGGCTCGCCGGCGTGCAGGGCGGTCACGCCGATGGAGATCGTGACCGAGGCCACCGCCTCGCCATTGTCGGCGCGCCGGATGCGGCCGCGCTCCACGGTGACCCGCAACTGCTCGGCGAGCGCGCAGGCGCCCGCCAGCGGGGTGGCCGGCAGCAGCACCGAGAACTCCTCGCCGCCGTAGCGCGCGACCGTGTCCCTGCCCTTCACGCCATTCTTCAGCACCTGAGCCACCGCGCGAATGACCTTGTCGCCGACCAGGTGGCCATGGGCGTCGTTGATGCGCTTGAAGTGATCGATGTCCACCATGAGCAGGCAGGTCCCCGCCTCCCCCGTCCGCGGCGACTCGATGAGATCGTGCAGGGCGCTGTCGAAGCCGCGGCGATTCACCAGGCCGGTGAGCGGATCGATCAGGGCCTCGTTCTGCGCCTGCGCCAGGGCCTCGCGCAGCTCGTTGATCTGCCGACCGCTCGCCGCGAGCCGATCCTCCAGCGTGCCCACCGAGCGGCGCATGCGGGCTGCCCCCTCGAGCAGCTCACGGATGAGCGGCTCCAGCTCCGGATGCTCGCCGAGCGTCTCCAGCCGCTGCCCCGCGGCATCCAGCGATTGGGCGTACTCACCCGCCTCGGCGCCGGCCTGGCGGGCCGATGCCGAGATCTCGCCCGCGAGCTGGCGAAGCTCCTCGCACAGGCGCCGCACGGTGGTCTCGTGCGGACCGGTGAGGTGGCGCTCGAACAGCTGCGCGATATCCCCCTCCTCCAGGATCTCCCCTCGCTGCAACCGCGGATCGAGCTCCGCGCGCAGCCGCGGATTGCGGCCGGAGAAATATTCGTACCACACGGTGTAGCTGATCGGATGACAGGCGGCATTGTGCCCGGCCATCGCGGGCACCACCATCCGCAGGATCTCGCCGCTGGCCGCCTTGGTTTCCTCGTATTTCCTGGTCATGGCGCGCAGACCTCGTGTCGCTCCCGATTATTGCCCGGTCTCGCTTCCGGGTCCGTTCATCGCCCTGCCCGTGCCCATGGCGCGGTGTGGGCCTCCTACGAACGGTATCGGCCGCGCCCCGCGCCGGCGCATCGGCGGCGTGCCGATCCTGCCCTAGGACAAACGCCGGCCATGGATGGCATGCGGGCTCGGCCCGCTCACCTCCTGCCACGTAGACTTCGCGCGCGGCCTCCGGCATCCTGCCGCGGCGCCGGCAATCCGCGCATCCGCCGGCGGTTCACCAGTGTCTCAAGTACGGGAGCGGCCGCGCATGGCAGGGCAATCCGTACCGATCGCGCTCAATCTGGTCGCCGGCCTCCTCGGCGCGTTCGGACAATATTTCTACAAGACAGGGGCGCAGAAATCGAGCCTCGCGGCCATCGGCATCGGCGTGGTCATGTTCATCGGCGTGATGGGGCTGTTCGTGCTCGCCTACCGGCAGGGCGGCCGCATCTCCATCGTGTATCCGTTCTATGCCACGACCTTCCTCTGGGGCGCGCTCATCGGCGTGTTCCTCGAGCGTGAGCCGTGGTCGAACTGGTACCTGCTCGGCCTTGCGCTGATCCTGACCGGCCTGGCGGTGATCGCCGCGCACGTGCGGACCTGATCGTGGACGCCGGCAATCGCCGTCCGATCAAGGCCCGATCGCTCGGATGGGTCAATCGCGCCGCGGCGCTGCTCGCCGCATCGAGCGTGACGCCGAACCAGATCTCCGCCTTCAGTGTCGCGGCGTCGCTGCTGGTGCCGCTCGGCCTCACGTTCCTCGGCAACGATCGCTGGACGGGCGTGCTCCTCGCTGCCGCGGGGATACAGCTGCGGCTGCTCTGCAACCTGCTCGACGGCATGGTGGCGATCGAGGGTGCGAAGAAGGGGCCGCTCGGGGACCTCTATAACGAGTATCCCGATCGCCTCAGCGACACGATCGTCCTGCTGGGCATTGCCTACTCGGTGCCCGGACTGCCGGCCATCCACGCGCTCGGCTGGGCGGCGAGCTTCTTCGCCGCGCTGACCGCCTACACGCGCGTCCTGGGTGCGAGCGTGGGGACCCGGCAGTATTACGCCGGACCGATGGCCAAGCAGCACCGCATGGGGCTGCTCACCGTCATGCTGCTGGTGCTGCCGCCCGCCGATCGGCTGGGCCTCGCTCCCGAGCGGGTCATCGCGATCACGCTCGCCGTGATCTGTCTCGGCGCCGCCGTCACCAGCGCCAACAGGTTGCGCCTCATCGCCGCGGAGCTGAGGGCCCGCCCACGGTGAGCGCCGCGCCGCGGTCCGCGCCGGGATTGAATCGGGCGCTGAAGATTTTCTGACGGCGGCCGTTACCCGACGTGACAGCGGCGCGCGCTGCAGTGCAGCCATGGCCGCGTCGGCTAGCCTCGGTTTGCGGGTGTAGTTCAATGGTAGAACGCCAGGTTTCCAACCTGGCGATGCAGGTTCGATCCCTGCCGCCCGCTCCATCCCTCCCGTCCCGCCTGGTCTCGCCTCGCCCCCGGCGAGAGCCTGCGAGTAGCCTTCGACGCTTGATCCGCCTGCGGTTCGACAACTCTCTGACGCCCGCCCTTCCCGGGCCCCGGCAATCGCCCTGCGCGACACCGCGAGCCTCGTTCGCGGATACCGGCCACCCTGCCATCCACCGCGTCCGGGGCGGCAAACAGCAAAGCACGTCACAGCACCGGCATGCCTCATCCGCGACCGCCATCAACGTGCGCGATGCCGGGGACTCCATCAACGCCGGCACCGGCCCTCATGGTTTCGACGGATTCTTCAGCGGCGATTTCGTGGTGGAAGTAGGCGGGGCCCAGGGCGGGCGTCAGGCGGTGAGTGAGCGCTGCCGCCAGAGCAGATAGATCGCGGGGATGATGAGCAACGTCAGGATCGCCGCCGTGATCATGCCTCCGACCATCGGCGCGGCGATGCGGCGCATCACCTCGCTGCCGGTGCCCGTGGCATACATGATCGGCAGCAGGCCACCGATGATGGCGCAGACCGTCATGACCTTCGGCCGCAGCCTGAGCAGTGCGCCTTCGACAACCGCCTCCCGCAGTTCCGCCCGCGTCATGCTCCGTCCCTGCGCGGCGGCCATCTGCGCATAGCGCCCGTACGCGTCGTCGAGGAACACCAGCATCACCACACCGGTCTCGGCGGCCACGCCCGCCAGCGCGATGAATCCGATCACCACCGCGACCGAGAGGTGGTAGCCCATCAGGTAGACCAGCCAGAGGCTGCCGATCATGGCGAAAGGCAGGCTCGCCATGATGATCAACGCCTCGGTGAAGTTGCCGAAGTTCAGATACAGCAGCAGCACGATGAGGATGAGGGTGGCCGGAACGACGTAGCTCAGTCGTTCCGTGGCGCGCAGGATGGACTCGTACTGCCCCGACCATTTCATGGAATAGCCCGCCGGCAGCCTGACGCGCGCCTCCACGAGGGCGCGCGCCTTCTCGACGTAGCCCTTGTAGTCGGTAGAGATGGTGTCGATGTACACCCAGGCGTTGGGCCGGCCGTTCTCGCTGCGGATCATGTCCGGACCGCTCTCCACCCGGATGGTGGCCACCTCCCCCAGCGGGACCCGCGATTCCGAGCCGCCGATCGGGACGCGCCGCAGCCGTTCCACGGAATCACGGGTCTCGCGCGCGTAGCGCAGGCTGATCGGGTAGCGCTCGCGGCCCTCCACCGATTCGCCGATCGGCATCCCGCCGACGGCCGTGGCGATGGTTTCCTGTATGTCGGCGATGTTGAGCGCGTGCCTGGCGGCGCGCCGCCGATCGATGTCGATGGTGATGTACCGCCCGCCGGTCGCCCGATCCGAGTAGACCGACGCGGTCCCGGGCATCTCGCGCAGTATGCCTTCGATCTCGCGGCCGAGCCGCTCGATGACCTTCAGGTCCGGTCCGGCGATCTTGATGCCCACCGGCGTCTTGAAGCCCGTGGCGACCATGTCGATGCGCGCCTTGATCGGCATGACCCAGGTGTTGGCCACGCCGGGCAGGCGGACGACCTCGTTCAACTCCCGCCTGAGGCCCTCCGGCGTCACGCCCGCACGCCACTGCCCGCGGGGTTTCAGCCGCACCAGGGTCTCGATCATGTTGATCGGCGCCGGATCCGTGGCGGTGTCGGCGCGCCCGATCTTGCCATACACGGTCTGCACCTCCGGCACGGTACGTATGAGCTTGTCGGTCTGCTGCAGCAACTGCGCCGCCTTGCCGATCGAGATCGAAGGCAGCGTGGTCGGCATGTACAGGTAGTCGCCCTCGTCCAGCTCGGGCATGAACTCGGTGCCGAGATGCCGCAGCGGCCACAGGCCGGCAACGGTGACGAGTATCGCCGCGGCGATGAGCAGGCCCGGCCGGCGCAGTGCCAGGCCCAGTGCCGGGCGATAGATCGACATCAGCCAGCGGTTCACCGGGTTGCGGTGCTCCGCGAGGACGCGGCCGCGTATGAACATGGTCATCAGCACCGGCACCAGCGTCACGGCCAGCCCGGCGGCCGCGGCCATGGCATAGGTCTTGGTGTACGCCAGCGGCTTGAACATCATGCCCTCCTGCGCCTCGAGCGCGAACACCGGCAGGAAGCTCAGCGTGATGATCAGCAGCGAGAAGAACAGTGCCGGCCCGACCTGCCGCGCCGCCCGCAGGATCACCTGTCCACGCGGCTCCTCTTGCCGGGACAGCTCGAGCTGCTTGTGCGCGTTTTCGATCATGACGATGGCGGCGTCGACCATCGCGCCGATGGCGATGGCGATACCCCCCAGGGACATGATGTTGGCGTTGATGCCCTGGCGGTACATGACGATGAATGCGATCGCGATGCCGAGCGGCAGGCTCAGCATCACCACCAGGCTCGAGCGGAAATGGAACAGGAAGACGACGCACACCAGCGAGACGATGACGAACTCCTCGACGAGCGCGTTCGTGAGCGTATCGATCGCGCGCTTGACCAGGTCCGAGCGATCGTAGGTCTCGACGATCTCCACGCCCGCTGGCAGCGACGCCCTGAGCTCCGCGAGCCGCTGCTTCACCGCCTGTATCGTCTGCAGCGCGTTCTCGCCGAAGCGCATCACGACGATGCCGCCGACCGCCTCGCCCTCCCCGTCCAGCTCGCCGACCCCGAGCCGCGCCGCGGGGCCCTCGCGCACCTCCGCGAGGTCGCCGAGCAGCGTCGGCGTGCCCATGTAGCTCGCGTCCAGGACGGTCTGCCGCAGATCGTCCACGCCCCGGATGTAGCCGGTCGCCCGCACCACGAGGTCCGCCTCGCCCTGCTCGATGACCGAGGCGCCCGTCTCCTGATTGCCGCGCTCGATGGCGAGCTTCAGTTCCTCGATGCTGTAGCCGTAGGCCCACAGCCGCTCGGGATCGACGACGACCTCGTACTCCTTGACCATGCCGCCGACGGTTGCGACCTCGGCGACGCCCTCCACCGCCTGCAGCTCGTACTTGAGGAACCAGTCCTGGATGGAGCGCAATTGCGCGAGGTCGTGATTGCCCGTGCGATCCACCAGCGCGTAGGTGTAGACCCAGCCCACACCGGTGGCGTCCGGCCCGAGCGCGGTGCGTGCCGAGGGCGGCAGGCGGGGCTGTACCAGCGTCAGCCGCTCGAGCACCCGTGAGCGGGCCCAGTAGAGATCCGTGTCCTCGGTGAACAGGACGTGCACATAGGAGTCGCCGAAGTTGGAGATCCCGCGCACCGCCGTGGCGCCGGGCACCGCCAGCATCGAGGTGGTGAGCGGAAAGGTCACCTGGTCCTCGACCACCTGCGGCGCCTGTCCCGGGTAGGTGGTCTTGATGATGACCTGCACGTCGGAGAGATCGGGGATGGCGTCCACCGGCATGCGCTGCAGGACATAGACGCCCCCGCCCAGCAGCAGCACGGTGAGCGCGAGGATGGCGAAACGCCGGCGTACCGACCAGGAGATCACCGCCTCGATCATGCGAGGCGCCTCCGCCCTGCGTGCCCGTCCTTACCCGCGCGCCCGGCCATGACCGGCATGTCAATGATGGTGGTGCGTGGACGGCGCGCCGGCATCCAGCCGGCTCATGCTCGCCTGCAGGCTTGCCTCGGAGTCGATGAGGAACTGCGCCGAGGCCACGACCTCCTCCCCGGCCTCCAGCCCGGAGAGGATCGCCAGGCGCTCGCCGAACTCCGCGCCGGCCGTCACCGTGCGCGGCGCGAAGCGGCCGTTGCCGAGTGCGACGATGACCCGCTCGACCTCGCCCTCGCGTATCAGCGCCTGGCGCGGGATGTGGACGACCTCTTTCCCGGATTTCCCGTAGAACGTCAACTCCGCGAACATGTTCGGGAGCAGGAAGCCGTCGGGATTGTCGAAACGCACGCGGTAGCGAATGGTGCGATTGGCGTACTCCACCTTCGGAAGGATGATCTCGACCGCGCCCTTCCAGACCTCGCCCGGTCGTTCCGGGAAGCGGGCCTCCACGGGCTGGCCGATGTAGAGCCATCCGCCGTCGCTCTCGAACACCTCCCCCTTGACCCAGACCGTGCCCGCATCGACCAGCGTCATGATCTCCGTGCCCGCGCCGATCTCCATGCCGCGGTACACCTCGCCGACCTCCGCCACCAGTCCGTCGACAGGCGCGGCAACGGACACGGTCTGTCCGTTGTCGGCCTCGATCTCGAGGACGGGCTCGCCGCGTTGCACGCGCTGCCCCGGGCTGGTCACCCGCAGGCGGCCGACGCGGCCGGCGGCGGTTGCATGCAGGCGCGTCATGCGCGACTCATCGTAGGCGACGAATCCGCCGCTGACGACGCGATGCTCGAGCTTGCCCTTCTCCGCGCGCGCGGTCCTGACCCCGAGGCTGTCGACGATCTCCGGCGCGATCCGGACCACGCCCCTGTCCATTGCAGGCGTCGCGTCGGCATAGACCGGGACCATGTCCATTCCCATCGGCGACCTGCCCGGCTTGTCGCTCCTGTAGTCGGGCATCATCGGATCCCACCAGTAGAGGATCTCGCGTTCGCCCTCGGCCGCGCGGGCACGACCCGCGTCCGTGCTGCCGGCGCCGGAACCAGCCGTGTCGTGCGGCGCCATGTCGTGACCCGGCGGGTGACCGGCCGCCTCCTCGTGCCCGACCATGTCGTGACTCGACATGTCATCGCTCGCCGTGCCGCGCGCCGTCAGGTCGTGGCCGGCCATCTCCTGAATCGTCATGTCATGATTCGTCATGTCATGATTCGCGCGCTCCTGGCCGGCCACCTCCGGCACCGCGGGATCGCGATCGGCCGTCTCCGCGCGGCTCGGCACGACCAGCGGCTCGGCGAGGCGATATCGATGCTGCAGCCACATGCCCAGGAGCACGGCGACCACCAGTGCCGCCACGCGTAACACCCGTGTCATTCGTTCCATCCTCCGTCACCTCTGCGAGGCCGCCCGCGGGCGGGCAGCCCTGTGCCGATCAGTGCGGCAGGCATGATCGATAGCGACCTGGCGCCGATCGGCGGTCCGCCCGTGCCCGCGTGCCGGCTGCGTGCGGCCCACCGCGGCGCGGCCCACGCAGCGCCGGCCGGGATGGAGAATGCGGTGCTTTGCTCCCGAAGCCAAGCCCGCGGCCCGCCGCCGCGGGTCCCACGGGCATGCGGCGAGCCGGCAGGCGGATCCGGTCGCGAGGATACTAAGAAAAAGCCCCGCCGGCACGAATGCCGGCGGGGCAGGGTGAGGAGAAGGTGCCGGAGGACGGCCTTAAGCGCGGGTGCGGCGGCTGACGCCCACCAGCCCGATCAGCGCCGATCCGAGCAACCACACGGCCGCGGGGACCGGTACCGGCGCCGTGGCTGCCGAGATCGCCACGTCCAGCGCGTACTGGGCGTTGTAGAAGACCGGCCCGAAACCCTGCAGGAAACCCGCGAACGGCGTGAAATAGTCGACCTTCGCGACGTAGTCGCCCGCGGTGAGCGAGAACAACGAGAACGGGACCGGGTCGCTGATCGCGCCGGACTGCACCGCCACGCCGCCGTCGAGGAAGGTGTCCGGTGCACCCTTGCGGAAGATGGACACGGCCAGGAACTCGAAGTCCCGGCCCAGGCTGCCGTCGAGATGCAGATCCTCGAGACTCACGGTCACATCCGAGATGGCGGACAGGTTGAAATCCACGAGGGTCGTGCCCGAGCCGCTCACGGTGTTGGTCACGGTAAGGGCCTGTGCGCTCCCGACTGCCGCGACCATCATGAGCAGGCCTGCCAGCCACTTCAGGGAATACTTGCGCGATTCCATATAGTTCGCTCCGTTCAAACGTTGATCATTCAGCATCAATCCCCGCCCGCGTACACCCTGGCGCTCGGGACCGGCGGCTGGCCGGCTCGGACGCGTCACGGGCGAGGAGGCGTTCGGGACTGATATTAGGGACTCGGAGCACGTGCAAACGTGGAAATGGTCGCAGTTTGCCGCGCCGCCGGATTGACGTCGCGGCGACCCCCGGGAGCCGCGGATCTGATTGCCCGACCCGTCTCCGCGGGCCGTGTCGGCGCGGCGTGGCGGCTCGGAGATCGCGCCCCGCCCTGTCGCGCGATGCGTGGGCGTGGCCTACGGCACGCCCGCCTGCACGCGGGCCGGGGGGCGATCGGCTGGACGTCGGGCCGCGCACCGGGCACCGGCGGCCGCTGCCGCACGGCCGCCCCGACGCAGCAACGGCATGCTGAGCAGGGCGGTACCGAGCAGCCAGCCGGCCGGCGGCACCGGCACCGCCGAGGACGACGCGGGGTGGCTGGCGGCACGCGCCAGCGCCTGGTCGATGAACTGGCGATTGGCGGCCAGATCCAGCCGCACCCAGAGGCTCGCCGTCCCGTAAATCGAGGTGGAGCTGCAGCCGCCGGTCTGGCAGAAGGTGTACGCGCCGATGCCGACGAGGAAGTTGCTCCAGAACAGCGGACTGCCGCTGTCGCCGCCGGCGAGCTGGCCCTCGTACGCCGTCGGGACCCGCCCGCCAATGAGACTCTTGTTGCTCGCCGGGGAGTCGAAGTCCGCCGCCCAGAGATTGTAGGCGGTGGTGTCGATGGTATTGGTGGCGGCCAGGCGGTCCGTGGCGCCGCTCAATGGGGTGCCGAGTCCGGTGCCCTGCCCGCCGTACCCGACCATGGTGACCTGCCGGCCGATGAGGTTCACCGGGGTGATGGTTGCTGGGATGACATCCTCGACCGGCGCGAGCAGGCTCGCGATGGCCAGATCGTACTGGTAGCCGTTGGCCCCGGCGGCGTACAACGGATGGCGCTCCATGCTGGCCACCTCGTAGGTCCGCGCGCCGTCCCGCTCCGCACCGAAACCGAAGCTCGTCTTCCCGCTCGTGGCGCAGTGCGCGGCGGTGAGCACGGTGCTCGCGCCGATGAGCACGCCGGAGCAGCCGGTGGTGAAGAAGCCGGCAGCCTCGAACTGTGCCATCGCCGCCAGGTCCTCGAACGCCGAGACATCGCGGTCGTGGCGCACGTAGACGGCCGCCGCATTGCCGCTCGCGACCGTGCAGACCACGCCCAGGAGTGCCGCGCACAGCGCGCTTTCCCCGCTCTTGCTTGTCACGATGCCGATCCCCTCGGGCGCGCCATGAGATGCCCGATACGGATGTCGGCAGACGGGGAACAATCTTTACCGGTTCCTGTCCGGCGCAATCGACCGGCGCGAGGAGCCTGTCAAGGCGGGAACGGCGACCGCCCGGTCGCTGTCCGGGGAATCGCGGCCATGCGGGCCCTCGCGCCGATGCCGCGGGGCCCTCGGATGCCGCGTCAGGCCTACTTCGTCAGCGTGGGCATGCGCAGCGGGGCGACGTCGGGATCCTCGCCCGGCGTTGCCGGCAGCTCGCCGACGCGCACGTCGCCCTCGTTGTCACCCTTCAGCTTGTAGAACGACAGACCGCCCTGGATCTGCTCGCGCACCACGTCGAACACCAGCTTCACGTCGATCTGGGGCCGCTGCTCGGCGAAGCCGTACACCAGCGACATGTCGCAGAGCTTGTTGATCATGCGCGGTATGCCACCGGTCTGGTGGTAGATGAAGCGCGTGGCGGCCGGCTTGAAGATGTCGGGATCGCCGCCCGCCACGTCGATGCGATGACGGATGTACTCGTCGGTCTCATCCGGATTGAGCGGCTCGATGTGGCAGGCCACCGACACCCGCTGCGCGAGCTGGGTGAGCGCCGGGCGCATGAGCATCTCGCGCAGCTCCGGCTGGCCGACGAGGATCATCTGCAGCACCTGGTCCTTGTCGACGTTGATGTTGGACAGCAGGCGCAGCTCCTCCAGCGTGCTGACGTCGAGATTGTGCGCCTCGTCGACGATGAGCACCGTACGCCGGCCCTTGGAGTACTGATCGATGAGAAAATCCATGAACTGCTGGTAGAGCGTGATCTTCTCCTGCCCCGAGTAGGGCAGGCCGAAGGCGAGGCAAACCCACTGCAGCAGCTCGCCGAGCGCGCGATGCGTATTTGTGATGAGGCCCACCGTCACGTCCCGATCCAAGCGATTGAGCAGATGCCGCACCAGGGTCGTCTTGCCGGAGCCGATCTCGCCGGAGACGACGGTGAAGCTGGCGCGGCTGACGATGCTGTATTCGAGCAGCGTGATCGCCGAGCGGTGGCGCCGGCTGAGGTAGAGGAACGCCGGGTCGGGCTGCAGCGTGAACGGGCGCTCCTTCAGGCCGTAGAACTCTTCGTACATGTCAGCGGAGCGATCCCACGGCGATGGCCCGCTGCCCGCCGCCCGTGGCTGGCCCTCGTGTCCGCCGGATCCGGTGATAACGGTTCATCATGCGTCGAAATACGGGGTTGCCTTCTCGCTCGAGCGATTCAGGACGGTACCGACGACCGGCGTGTTGGCGAGCAGGCTGCTCGCGTGCTGGAGCTCCTCGCCCGTGGTGAGGCCTTCGGCGACGACCACCAGCGCCGCGTCGACGTAGGGTGTGAACGCGATGGCGTCGTCCACCGACAGCAACGGCGGCAGGTCGAAGATGATGAGGCGGGTGACGTAGCGCGACTTCAGTTCCTTCACCAGCTGCACCATGCGCGGGGACTTCAGCAGCTCCGATGAGTTCGGCAGCGCCTCCCTGCCGGGCAGTACCACCAGCCGGTCGATGCCGGGATTGATGAGCGCGTGGCTGACGGGCGTGCCCCTGGTCAGCACGTCGCTGATGCCGAACTGCGCATTGAGCCCGAGATAGCGATGGATGCCCGGGCGGCGCATGTCGAGATCGACCAGCAGCACGGTGTGCTGCACCTCGCGCGCGAGGCTGATCGCGAGATTGATGGCCGTGACGGTCTTGCCCTGCCCCGGGCCCGGGCTGGTCACCGCAAGCGCGTTCCAGTTCTTGCTCACCAATCTCTGCAGCACCTGCGTGCGCAGGATCTTGTAGGCCGCCGTCACCTCGTCGGTCTCGGTGCCGGTGATGATGCGGTTCTTCCTCAGCGCCGACGGCGAGACCGGCGTGACGCGGGTCTCGGAGTAGCTGATCTGGCTCTCGGGCGCCTCTACGGGGGCCAGCGGGTGCACGACGCCGCTGCCCAGGCTGCGGACCTGTTCCTGGCGCGCGCGCTCGAGCGCCTGTTTGATGCGTTCCATGAGCCGTGCCTATTCGCCGAGACCGAATCTTCGCAGCGTGCGGAACCACAGCACGTCCAGCGGCTGGTAGAAGAGATGAATCGCCAGCAACGCGAGCGCCAGGCCGGCGATCACGGCCACCAGCATGACGATGCGCGTCAGCATCCGGGTGCGTCGCTCCCCGGGAGTGACGATCTCCGGGATCACCGCCAGCGGCGGCACGCCGGTCAGGGCCGTGAGCGCGTTGCGCCCGTATATCGCCGGGTCCAGCGCCTCGGCGATCGCCGTCGATCCTATGCCGCCGGCGAACGCAAGCATCGTGCCCAGCAGGGCGATGGCCAGCCGGTTGGGCTTGGCCGGCTTCTCCGGCTTCAGTGGCGGCTCGATGAGGCTGAAGCGCTCGCCCTTCTGCTCGGTCTCCAGCGTCTGCGAGACCTGGGCGGCCATCTGTTTCTGCGTCATCTCCTGGTACTTGAGCGTGGAGGTCTCGTAGTCGCGCATCAGGTCGCGATACACGCGCTCCACCTCCGGGGAATCGGCGAGCTTCTGCTCGAATTCCGCCAGCTTCGCGCGCATTGCCTCCTTCTGCTGGCGTATCGAGGCGATCTCGGCGTTGGCGGACTCCAGCTCCGTGCGCAGCTGGATGTAGGCGGGGTTGTCGGGCTCCCGGGTATCGATGATCGTGGAGCGGCTCGCGCGCGAGCGTGCGAGCTCCGCCTCCAGGCCGGCCACGGTGCGCTGGGCGCGAACCACGTCCGGATGATTCGGCGAGTAGCGCTCGCGCAGCGTCGCCAGCTCCGCGCGCGCGCCTTCCAGCTCCTTCTGGATGATCGTGCCGGCGTCGCTCCGGCCACCCAGCTCCGCCTCGAGCGCATCCATCTCCTTCCTGGTGCGCACCACGTCGGGATGCTGGGGCGAGTAGCGGGCCAGCAGCGAGACGTACTGGGTCTGCAGAATCTTCAGCCGGTCCGCCGGCCCGAGGATGCGCTCGCCGGTCTCCGACACGGTGGCGGTCACCGGCTTGACCAGCGCCAGTTGTCCCTGCAGGTACACCCTGCGATCCTCCAGCGAGCGTATCTGCCGATCGAGTTCGATGATCTGCTGATCCGTGCGGTCCATCATCTGGGTGTTGAACTGCTGCATCTCCGGCAATTTGCCCGCGTTCTGTTCCTTGAACTCCGCCAGCCGCCGGTCCAGTTCCGCGATGTGGTTCTTCAGCTTCTCGGCCTCCTCGGCGAGAAAGGCGGAGGTCTCGGTCGCCGCCTCCGTGCGGCGCGTGAGGTTTTCCTTCAGATACAGCGAGGTCAGCTCGTTGGCGACCTTTTGCGCCAGGTCCGGGGAGCGGCTCTCGTAGGAGATCGAGAAGGCGATGGTCGCCTTGGTGGGCTGGCCGCGGATCGGATCGACGACGTCGGCGCTGATCGTGTCGATGCTGATGTCGTCGCGCATCTTCTCGACCACCACCTCCAGCGGCGCGTTCCTGCGCTTCTTCTCGTAGAGCGAGTACCGCTCGATGATGCCTAGCAGATTCGACGTGGTCATCACCCGCTGCGTGATCTCCTGGATGCGCTGGTCGGCGTAGCTGGTCACCGTGGAGGTCACCAGTTCCTTGGGGATCTCCTGCTGCTCGATGAGGATCACGGCCTTGGAGCGGTAGATCGCGGGCAGGCCGAACGTGACGCCGAGGGCGAGCAGCATCAGCCCGACGACGATCGCGGTCATCAGCCTGCGCCGGCGCCTCAGGGCGGCGAGGTAATCGCTCAGTGTCTTTTCCTGCTCTTCCATGGCCTGTGTTGCGGGCTGGGGGTTCTCCAGGGGATGGACGGGTGCCGAACCGCCCGGGTTCGGTGACGGCGGCCCGCCACGGCACTCGGTGGGGCGGTCCGAAGCGGCCTGCGCGAGACCTGCCCGGCGCGATTCTTCGCCAATTCGCTGCGTCGCCGCAAGCCCCTTAGCGCGAAACTGACCACTTGCGCCCGCCAAAGCTCAGGCCGGCCGCCACCACGTCCTGATCGGCGGTGTCGTCGATGGCGCTTTCGAAGGACTGCTCGGCGTGCTGATAGCGGACGTAGACGGACCAGTACGGGTCCAGAAAATAGCGCATCGTGGCGTCGCCCGCCAGATAGGTGCGGTCGTTGCGCCCGGTCTGGGCCGTCGCGGTCTCCAGATGGCGGAAACCGAGCTCGCCATTCAGTCTGTCAGTGAACCGATGGGTCAACCCGGTGCGCCACTGATCGCGCGAGAGCTGGGTGCCGTCGCCGCTGGGGTCCACGCTGCGATCGAAGCTCCCGCGCCAGATCATGCGTCCGTCGAGGAACTGGTAGGCGGCGGAGAACCCGAACAGTGAGCCCACGCCGGAATCCTCGAGCTCCACGCCGAAAAGATCCCGGGTGGTGATGGCATAGCGGAGGCCGGCGTACGCGCTGCCGCTGGCGCGCTCGTTCTGTCCCTGGAATCCGCCGATGAGGGCGTAGGCATTCGTGGCCGTGGAGCTGTCGATGGCGTTGCGTGGATCGATGAGCGGATTGAGATCGTCGTCCACGTCGAAGCGGCTGTAGGAGAAGGTGGCGAAGCCCTTGGTGGTCTCCGACAGGTCGTGGGTATAGGTCGCATCCGCCACATGGTAGGTGTAATCCTGGAGGCCCGATGCGACCGCCTCCTCATACGTGACCCGGTTGTAGTCGTAGCCGAAGTCCAGCCGGTCGCGTTCCGTCACGAGGTAGGTCAGCGACGGACCGACGCGGACGGAATCGACCGCGAGCTGCCGCTGCACGCGGCCCGTGGTCTCCAGCTCGGTCGCCAGGGTCGAGTCGCGACGGTAGTTCGCATCGAGCTCCACCTCCATGCGCTCGAGCTGATGCCGCGCCCCGAAGCGAAAGCCGTAGGCCTCGTAATCGAGATTCTCCTCGCCCCAGTAGCGCGGCACGCGCACGGTCGGTTCGAATTCCAGGGTATTGATCTCGGTGGCACGCCTGAGCACGGCGCCGACCTCGGGGATGAGCCCGAAGACGGTGTCGTGATCCGCGATGGTCAGGCGGATGTTGCTGTTGACCTCGGTGGAGACGTTCAATCGCGGCGTTGCCGACCATTCCGCGCCCACGGCGGCGTGCAGCCAGGCGCCGAGCGCCACCGCCACGGTCATCCGGACCGCTCCCGGTTGCCAGACCCTGCTGCGCGACCGCTTCAATGCGCCTGCCTCGCCGCCCGGGCGCTACGGCACGACGACGACGTCGCCGTTCTGCAGGACGATGTTCTGCGACAGGCTGCGGCCTTTCTCGACGTCGCCGTAGCGGAAGGGGATCGAACGCTCCACGCCGTTCTCACGGCGCAGCACGTGCACCCTGTTGAGGGCGGCGAACGGCGTCACGCCGCCGGCGAGACTCAGCGCCTGCATCACCGTGAGCTCGTGCCCCATGATGATCTCCCCGGGCTTGTTGACGCGGCCGACCACGTAGACGCGGTTGCCCACCACCTGTTTCACCGCCACCGTGACCACCGGCTCCGGGATGTAGCTTTCGATCTTGGCGGCGAGTTCCTCCTGCACCTGGTCCACCGTGCGGCCGGCGGCCTGGACATCACCGGCCAGCGGGAAGGAGATGCCGCCATCGGGCCGGACCAGCACCTCGCGCTGCAGGTCCTCCTCCTTCCAGACCGTGATCTGCAGGATGTCGCCGGGCTGCACCTGGTAGCGCGGCCCAGGCAGTACATAGGCGACGGGGGCGCGGCTGGTGCTGCCGGTGGCGGGCACCGGCGCCGTGGCCGGCATGTCGGCCGCGACCCCCGCGCCGCCGCCGTCGACCGGGAGGTCTTCGTTGGTGTCGAGCGCGTCGGCGAACGACGCCCGGGAGCCGGGCACGGCCAATGCCTGCGACTTGCGCGCCGGCACCGGCGCGGGCGCCGTCCCCTCGACCCGCCCGTCCAAGGGGACCGGCCGAGCCATCTCGGCCTGTCGACCGTCAATCACCGCCGTCACCTGCCCCGCCTCCTCCGCCGCCGCCGCCGCCGCCGCCGGCGTCGCGGGC
>JAJVIQ010000022.1 GCA_022071965.1 Gammaproteobacteria bacterium | reverse complement strand
CCGGCTCGCCCGCCGGCTTGCGTTCGGGCCGGCGGCGCCCGGCTGTCGCCGCCTCGAGCTGGCCGCGCAGCTCGGCGACCTCGGCATTCGCCGCCAGCAGCTGCCGCTCGAACGTGCCTGCCCGCTGCAGCTCGCCGGCCGCGGATTCCAGCCGATGGCGCAAGTCCTCGCCCCGGGTATGCGCGGCCTTCAACTCCTCCGCGAGGCGATCCAGGCGGCGCCGGTCGCCATCGCGCGCGGCAGCGAGCCTTGCCTGCTCCGCGTGCGCCTGCTCCTGCGCCTGCGCGAGGGCCTCGAGCTGACGCCGCAGCTCGCCGGCCTCGCTGCGCGCCTTCTGCAGATCGCCGGACTGCGATCGCGCCTCCGCCAGCTGCGCCGTCGCCGCATCCAGACGCCCCTGCGCGGCCGCGAGCTCCTTGCGCAGTCGCTCGCGATCGGCAGCCACGGACCCCAGATTCTCCGCCTCGGCGCCGGCCGCCGCCAGCCGCGCGCGCAGATCGGCCGCCTCGGCCCTGGCCCTGTCGAGCTCGGTCGCCGCGCCCTGCAGCCGCTCCAGCTCGGCCACCGCGGCACGAAGCCGCGCCCTGGTGTCTTCATGCTCGTTCACCTGCGCCTCCTGCGCCCGCCTGGCGGCATCCAGCTCACGCCGCATCCGTTCCGTCTCCGCACCGGTCTGCTCGAGATCGGTGATGCGCGCCCGCAGCGCCCCGCCCTCCTGCGTGGCCTCCTCGAGCCGCCCCTGCAGCGCGGCGTATTCGAGCTGCAGCCGTTTGGCCTCGCTCGTCGCGGCCTCCTGCCTCTCGTGGGCCGCCTGCAACTCCGCCCGCAGCTCGGCCGCCTCGGCCTGCGCACCCTCGAGCTGACGCTCGTACTGCGCCCCGGCGCTCTGCTGAGCGTCCACTGCCGCCTGCAACTGCCCGCGCAGCTGCTGTGTCAGAGTCTGCGCCTCGTCCAGCGCGCCTGACACCTCCGTCAGCTTTGCAACCTCCTCGTCGGCGCCGTCGAGCCTCGCGCGCAGGTCCTGCGCCTCGGCGCGCGCCTTCTCCAGCGCTGACCTCGCGTCGTTGAGCTGATCGAGCTCCCCGGCGGCGTTCTGCAGGCGCGCGCGCAGGTCCTCCTGCTCGCTGCGCAGGCGATCGGCCTCGGCGCGCGCCGCGCTCTGATCGGCAATCACCGCCTCGAGCTGCGCGCGGGCATCCTGCAGCGCCGCGTCCAGCCCCCGGTTGGTCTCGGCGTCGCGCTGCAGCTTCGCGAGCTGAGCGAGTGTCGCGTCCAGGCGCTGGCGCGCCTGTCTCAACTCGGGGACCTCCCGGCGCAGGGACTCGAACTCCTCCCGATCGGCGCCCAGTCGGGTCAGTTCCTGCTTCATGGCCTGGAGCTCGCCGCGGGCCTCTTCGACCTCGCGCCGCGCAGCCTCGACCTCACGCCGGGCGGCCTCGAGCTCGAGCTGGCTCTCGCCGACGTCATGGGCCTGCGCCCGCAGGGCGCTGACCTCCGCGCGCGCGGAATCCAGCGCCGCCCGCACCTCCTCGAGATCGCCCGGCAGCGCCACGCCCTCACCCTCGGCGCGCAGCATCTCGTTCTCCGAGCGCAGGCGCTCGTAGTCGGCCTGCAGGCTTCCGTGCTGTCGCTCCATGGATTCGAGCGTCTTCCTGACCTCCTCACCCGCGGAAAGCGCGGCTTCCAGATCGGCGCGGGCCTTGTCGGTGGCGTTCTCGTAGTTGTGTATCCGGTAGCGCCAGGTGTCGAGCTCCGACTGCAGGCGCGCCGTGCGCTGCGCCACGCGGCGGCGCCAGTACCACCAATCGATGAGCCATTCGGCCAGCCATCCGATAATGAGCCCCACGACCAGCCAGGCCATCGGACTCATCTGGAGCTGCACTTGCCACATAACTCCTCCTGGGAACCGTTGTCGTGCAGTGACAGGCGTGCGGCACGCCCGTGCCGGCGGCGGTGCCTCACCGCAGCCCGCCCCGGTATCGACCCTCGCGCCGGGCCCGACGTGGGAGCCGGAATATTACCCAGCCCCGGCCATTTTCTCAAAGAAACAGGCTACTATACCGCTGTGCTCAACTTCAGCGGGATGTCGTGCCGATGCCGACGGCACCCTCGCCGGTCGACCCCTCGGAACGCACCCTCACACTGAGCCATGATCAGCACCAGCCAGGGCGATTCGCGCGCCGCCCACGTGGATCGTCGCGACGGGCTGGCCTCGTGGGGCATGTTATCGGTGCTCGGCGCGCAGTTTCTGTCCGCGCTGGCCGACAATGCGCTGTTGTTTGCCGCGATCGCGGCGCTGAAGGCCGATACCGCCCCGCCCTGGACAACGCCGCTGCTCCAGGATTTCTTCGTGGTCTCCTACGTCCTGCTCGCCCCCTGGGTCGGCCCCTTCGCCGATGCCCTGCCGAAAGGACGGGTCATGCTGATCGGCAACATCATCAAGCTCTGCGGCGCGGGCCTCGTGCTCGCGGGCGTGCACCCGCTGCCCGCATACGGCCTCGTCGGACTCGGCGCCGCTCTCTACTCGCCGGCGAAGTACGGGATACTGAGCGAGCTGGTGCCTGCCGAAAAGCTGGTCAAGGCCAACGGACTCATCGAGGGCTCGACGATCGTGGCGATCCTGCTCGGCACCATTGCCGGCGGGGTCATCGCCGATCACTCGGTGCGATTGGCGTTCGTCTGCGTGGCGGTCTGTTATCTGCTCGCGACCCTGGCGAACCTCGGCATCCCGCGGCTGCCCCCGGTACATCCCATGTCGAAGTTCGGCCTGCGCAGCATACTGCGCGACTTCAGCGACGCGGTGCGCATTTTCTGGGGGGCTCGCGACAGCCGCTTCGGGTTGCTCGGCGCCAGCCTCTTCTGGGGGGCCGGCAGCACCCTGCGCTTCCTGCTCGTGGCATGGGTACCCGCGGCGCTGCACATCAACGACACGCAGACCCCGGCAAAGCTCAACGCCGCGGTCGCCGTCGGCGTGGCCGTCGGCGCGGCGCTGGCGGCGAGACACATCTCGCTTGCCCGCATCAACCGCGTCCTGCTCCCGGGCTTCCTGATGGGATTGCTGGTTGCGATGCTCGCGCCGATGCACTCGCTGCCGGCCACGGCACTGCTGTTGGTCCTGCTGGGCACCGCCAGCGGCATGTTCATCGTGCCCATCAATGCCCTGCTGCAGGAGTGCGGGCACGCCACGATCGGCGCCGGGCACGCCGTGGCGGTCCTGAATCTCTTCGTCAATCTCTCCATGCTCGTCACCGTCGGCCTCTACACCGCCGTCACGCATGCCGGTGCGCCCGTCGTGCCGATGGCGTACGGTTTCGGCATCCTCATCATGACGGGGATAGCGGCCCTCGGCTGGTGGCGGCTGCGCGGCGCGCGCCGGCCGATCTAGCGACCTGTGCGCGCGGGCGCCGGCGCACGCCGCGCTCCGGCCGTCAGACGACGCCCTGCCCCTGGATCAGGGCGCGTACACGCTCGGCATCCGCCGGCGTATCGACACCGAAACCCGTGGGCACCCGGGTCTCGGCGACCGCGATGGTGTAGCCGTGCTGCAGCACCCGCAGCTGCTCCAGGGCCTCGAGCGACTCCAGGGGAGTCGGTGCGAGCCCGCCGTAGACGCGCAGGAAGCCGGCGCGGAATGCGTACAGCCCGATATGGCGGAAATATGGCTGCGCCGGCGGCAGCGTCACGGGGGTTTCCGCGAACGCCGCGCGCGCCCACGGGATGGGGGCACGGCTGAAATACAGCGCGCGTCCCTGCCCGTCCATCACGACCTTCACGATGTTCGGATCGAAGATGTCGCGCACTTCGCGAATGCGTTCGCATACGGTGGCCATCACCGCCCGGTCATCCCGTGCGAGCAGATCGGCGACCTGGTGCAGAACCTCGGCCGGCATCAGCGGCTCGTCTCCCTGCAGGTTGACCACGACGTGCTCCGCGTCGAACCGCAGCGCCTCGACCGCCTCGGCAATTCGATCCGTTCCCGAGGGATGCTCCGCGGAGGTCATCACCACCTCGGCGCCGAAACCTCGCGCCACCACGGCGATGCGCAGGTCGTCCGTGGCGATGACCACTCTCCTCGCGCCGCTGCCGCAGGCGCGCCGGTAAACATGCTGCAGCAGGGGCATGCCGGCGATGTCCACCAGCGGCTTGCCGGGAAACCGGCTCGAGGCATAGCGTGCCGGGATGATGACGGTAAACGGCATGGACTCTCCTCGGCGCGGACGGGCTCGTACGCCTGCTTCAGCGCAGGCGCTCGTATTCCCCGTCGGTCAGCGGCCTCGCCTCCTCCTCGAGCATCACCGGTATGCCGTCGCGTATCGGATAGGCCAGCCGCGCGGCCTTGGAGACGAGTTCCTGCCGTTCCTTGTCATAGATGAGCGGCCCCTTGGTGACCGGGCAGACCAGAATGTCCAGCAGGCGTTTGTCCATGGGAAATCCTCTTCAGGAGTTCGAGCAGGCGGTGGCCGAACACCGGCGGCAATTCCGCCTCGATGGGTTCGAACCAGTGTTCGGGACCTGCGTAGCGGCTGCATTTCACCGCGTCCTTCTCGGTCATGATAACCGGCAGGCCGTCATTGAAGCAGATGTCCGTCATCGCGTAGCGATGGTGGTCGGGGAAGGCGTGACGGTGCACGCGGTAGCCGCGCATGCGCAGGGAATTGAAGAAGGCGTCGGGGTTGCCGGTCCCGGCGACCGCGTGCACCTCCACGCCCTGCGCCGGTACCGGCGCCGTCCCGCCCGGGAGATCGCCGCGCACCGGCCTCATGGTCATGGTCAGGTACTTCATGGCGAACTCGCCGCGGCCGGCGATCCCGCTGGTCACGATCATGTCCACACTCTTCAACCGCGACACGGGCTCGCGCAGCGGTCCGGCGGGCAGGCAGTGCCCGTTGCCGTGACGACGCACCCCGTCGATGACCGCGATCTCGATGTCGCGCCCCAGCCTGTAATGCTGCAGCCCGTCGTCGCTGATGATCACGTCGCAGTGATGGTGCCGCAGCAGCGCCGAGGCACATGCCAGACGGTCGGGGCCGACCGCCAGCGGGCCGCCGCAGTGGCGCGAGATCACCAGCGGTTCATCCCCGACCATGAAGGCGTCGCTGTCGGGCCTCACCTGTTGCGGCCAGCTGCGCGCCCGGCCGCCGTAGCCGCGGCTGACGACGCCGGGGTTGAGACCGTTCGCCCTCAGGAACTTGTAGATCCAGATCGTGAGCGGCGTCTTGCCCGTGCCGCCGACGCTGATATTGCCGACGACGATGACCGGCACCGGCAGGGCGCCGGAGCGCAGCAGGCCGGTGCGATAGGCGCGGCGGCGCAGCCATGTGCCGGCGGTGAAGACCGCGGACAGCGGTAACAGCGGCAGGTAGAGCGGATGTCCCGTGTACCAGAGGTCTTCGAGCCTTATGCCCAAGGGCGGGCCCTTATTTTCCAGCCGTATCCGTGGCCTCGCCCTCCGCCCGCACCTCGGTGGCGAACGACACATGCACCCAGCCGAGCTGGCGGGCGACATCGAGCACCGTTATAACGGATTGATGCGTGGCACTGGCGTCGGCATGGATCAGGACGCGCGGCTCCTGCTGGCCGTCCGCGGCCTCCGTCATGCCCTGCCGCAGCGCGGATTCCTGGGCGCTGAGCAGCGCCTTGCCGTTGACGAAATAATGACCCTCCCGGTCGATGGTCACGTCGACCGGTGCGGGTGTCTCTTTCTGTTCGCTGTTCTTGCTCGCCGAGGGCAGGGTCAGATTGATGTGCTCGGGATTGAGGAACGTCGTGGAGACCATGAAGAAGATGAGCAGCAACAGCACCACGTCGATGAGCGACGTGACGTTGATCTCGATGTTGTCGTCCTGGCCCCGCTGGAAGTTCATCAGGACGCCTCCTTGCGCCCGGCGACCCGTCGCCGCTGACCCGGGCGGGCAGCGGTCAGGTCGATGGAAGCGGCCGGGTCACCCTCGGCGCCGCTCAGGCCCGGGTCGACCTCGCGCTCCCCATGCAGGATCTCCACCATCTTGATCGCCTCCTGCTCCATGTCGACGATCAGCGACTGCACCTTGCCTCGCAGGTAGCGATGCATCAGCAGCGCCGGTATCGCGACCGTGAGACCCGCCGCCGTGGTGATCAACGCCTGGCCAATGCCGGCGGACAGCTCCTGGGGATTGCCGGCCCCGTGCGTGGCGACCGCGCTGAACATCCGGATCATCCCGAAGACCGTGCCCAGCAGCCCGAGCAGTGGCGAGACCGCGGCAATGGAGCCGAGCATGTTCAGATATTTCTCGAGTTCGTGCGCGACGTGGCGGCCGACCTCTTCGATCGACTCCTTCATCACGGCGCGATCATATTTCAGGTTGACGAGGCCGGCGGCCAGCACCCGGCCGAGAGGAGAGCTCAGGCGCAAAGCCTGCAATCGCTTTGCGTCGAGCACGCCGCTGCGTGCCCATTGCCACACCTGCTCGACCAGCCCCCGCGGTATCACGCGCTTGCGCTGCAGCGTCCAGAAACGCTCGACACTGATCGCCAGCGCGATTATCGAACAAATGACGATGGGCCACATGACCCACCCGCCAGCCTTCATGATCTCGAACACGGGCGGTCGCTCCCTTCCTGCACTTGCGTGTGCGGCGCTGACCATAGCAAAGGATGCCCCGCAGGAAAAGCCTGAGTCTCCCGTGCCCCTGCGCCCCTAGTCGTTCATCCAGAACCGGTGGTGCGCGCGACGGTGACTCTCCGCGCCGATGTCTGAGCTCTCGACGCGCAGCGTCACGGCGCCATCGTGGTCGGTGCGGAAGATATCCGCCCGCAGTCGGCGATATCGTTCGACGACCGCGGCGGCGGGGAAGCGCCAGCGATTGCGGTAGCCGACCGGGAAGACGACGTATCGCGGCCGAACTGCGGCGAGAAACGCCGTGGTGGAGGACGAGGCGCTGCCATGATGCGGCGCCAGCATGATCTCGTGCCGCAGCCGCGCGCCGTGACGACGGAGCAGGCCACCCTCGGCGCCGGCCTCGATGTCGCCGGTCAGCAGCGCCGCGCCGCCGCGTCCACGCACGCTGAGCACGCATGAGGCATCGTTGTCGCGGCCGACGAAACCCGCCGGCGGGTTCAGCATCCGGAACTCCACGCCGTCCCAGACCCAGGTCATGCCGTCGCGGCACTCGCGGGCATGGGGATGAACGATCGGAAGCGGCTCACCCGACAGCACCGCCGCAACCGGCATCTGCGCGAGCACCGATTCCACGCCGCCGCGGTGATCGAGATCGCCATGGCTGACGACCAGCCGGTCGATCGACGCGACGCCGGCGTGGCGCAGATAGGGCACGAGAACCGCGGCGCCGGTATCGAAGCGATCGCTGAACCACGGCCCGGCGTCGAACACCAGCGTGCGCTCGTGCGTCTGCACGATCGCGGCCAGCCCCTGGCCGACGTCCAGAACCGTCAGCCAGAAATCGCCCGGCGCCGGCCGCGGCGAGGCGTGCAGGAACAGCGGCGCCATCCACACCAGTCCGAGCGCGCGCGCCGGCAGGCCGCGCGGCGCGAGCAGCAGCATCGCGCCGACGCCCGCGCAGAACGCAACGAGCGGCAGGGGATGCGGCAGTACCAGGGCGGCCCAGTCGAGCGCCGCCAGGGGCTGCAGGGCCCGCCATGCCAGATCGATGGCCAGGAGGGCCCCGCGCAGCAGCCAGTAGCCGATGAACGGCAGCGGCGCGAGCAGCGCCGTACCGGCGAGCGTCAGCGGCACCACGATGAAACTCACCCACGGCACGGCGAGGAGATTCGCCACCGGGCCCGCCACGGGGTGCTGCGAGAAGAAGAACACGAGCAGCGGCGCCAGGCCGATGGACATGGCGACGTGCACGCGCGCGCAGCGCCGCCACCAGGACGTGTACAGGCCTTCGCCGCTCCCGTACATCAGGATCGCCACTGCCACGAAGGACAACCAGAACCCCACCGTCATGACGGCCATCGGATCGATCAGAAGCACCGCGGCCAGGGCCTGCGCCAGCGTATCGAAAGACCGTGTCCGCCGACTGCGCCACAGCGACAGTGCGACAGCCGTGATCATGATCAGCGTGCGCTGGGCCGGCACCTCGAACCCGGCGAGCGCGCAGTATGCGGCCGCCGCGATCACCGCACAGAGCGACCCCACGCGCTGCGCCGGGATCCATAACACCGTGTACGCCGGGAGCGACCAGAGCCAGCGACCGAGAAAGAATCCAAAGGCGGCGATGAGCCCGATGTGCAGGCCGGATATGGCGATGAGATGTCCGGTGTTGGTGCGGGAGAAGACCTGCCACTGCCGCTGATCGATCCCTTCGCGCGCGCCGATGGCCAGGGCCATGATGACGCCGGACAGCGGCTCCCCGCCGATCGCCTCTTGCAGCCGCGCGTGCAGCGCGGCGCGCAGCGTGTCCACCGGCGCTGCCTCCCGCCCCAGCCGCTCCCGACTACCCTCCCCGACCACGTAGCCGGTGGCCCGGATGCGCTGCTGGAACAGCCAGGCCTCGTAATCGAAGCCCCCCGGATTGCTCAAGCCATGCGGACGCTTCAGGCGCACGTGCAGGCGCCAGCGTTCCCCGGGCGCAAGCACGGGCGGGGGATCGGCACGCCAGTGCAGCCTTACGGTGCCGCAGCCCTCCCATCGCTTCGCACCGAGTTCCAGGGCATCGATCCGGAATCGGAAGCGGACGTGGTCGGCATATCGCTCCGGCAGACCCACCACGGCGCCGGTGACGGCAACGGTCTGCCCTTCCAACTGCGGCGGCAGGGCGCCGGCGAGCACCAGCGAGGCGCGCCACAGTGCCCAGAGCGCGCCGGCGACGAGCAAGGCGGGCAGTCGCAGGCGCGGCCACCGGATCGCGAGCAGTACGGCGACGGGCAGCAGCCAGCAATAACGCGTGTCCGGCAGTGCTGCCGGCCATTGCACGGCGAGAACGCCGAGCGCGAAGGCGATCGTCCCTGAACGCATGCTGTCATCCCTGACGAAGAACGTGGGCGGCCGGGAGTCCGCGGACCCGCCGTGAAAGCAATCATCGCGCCGCGGGCGTCACGGTGACCGCGGCGCCGACCCGCATGACTCATCGCGCGTGAGGCCAGGGCCGCGGCTACGCCGGTCCGCGCGCGAGCGCGTCACATCGCGCCCGTCGCCTCCACGAGATCACCGGTGGTCAATCTGCCCGCCGACAGCGTCAGCACGCGATCCATGCGCCGCGCCAGCCGCAGGTCGTGCGTGACGACGACCAGGCTCGCCTGCGTGTCCCGGTTGAGCTCGAGCATCAGGTCAAAGACCCGTGCGGCGGTCTTTTGATCGAGATTGCCCGTGGGCTCATCGGCCAGCACGCAGCGCGGGGAGGTCACCAGCGCGCGCGCCACGGCGGCGCGCTGCCGCTCGCCGCCGGACAGCTCACCCGGCTTGTGGCGCAGACGCTCGCCCAAACCGACACGCTGCAGGAGCTCCGCGGCCCGCGCCGCCGCGGGCGCCGGCCGCCAGCCGGCGATGAGCAGCGGCATGCTCACGTTCTCGAGCGCCGTGAACTCCGGCAGCAGGTGATGGAACTGATAGACGAACCCGAGCGTCCGGTTGCGCAGCGCGCCGCGCTCCGCCTCCCCGAGCGCGCTCATGCGCTGGCCGCCAATGCGTACCTCGCCGGCGGTCGGCAGGTCCAGACCGCCGAGTATGTGCAACAGGGTGCTCTTGCCGGAGCCGGAGGCGCCGATGACGGCGATGCGTTCGCCCGGCAGCACCTCGAGATCCACGCCGCGCAGAACCTCCACGCGCAGATCGCCGTCGTCGAAGGTCTTGCACACGCCGTGGCAGGCCAGTACGACCTCATTCATGACGCAGAGCCTCAGCCGGCTGCGTGCCGGCCGCGCGCAACGCCGGGTAGATCGTGGCCACCAGGGTAAGCAGTACCGCCAGCGTCGTCACCACCGTCACGTCCGACCAGTGCATGTCGGAGGGGACTTCGCAGATGTAGTAGGTGCGGCAGTCGAGGAACTTGAAATGCAGGCCCTGCTCCAGCCATCGGATGAACTCCCTCAAGTGGGTGGCGAGCCATACGCCGGCGGCGGCGCCGACGACGGTGCCGACGACTCCGATCACGGCACCCTGCACGACGAACACGCCCATCACCGAACGCGGCGAGAGACCGAGCGTGCGCAGGATGGCGATGTCGGCCTGCTTGTCGGTCACCACCATCACCAGTGTGGAAACAATGTTGAAGGCGGCCACGGCGACGATCAACATCAATATCACGAACATCATCACCTTCTCGGTCTTCAGCGCCTGGAAGAAGGTCACGTGCTCCTTGGTCCAGTCCTTGATCACGTAGGCACCGCCCAGCGCCTTGCCGATCTGCTCGCCGATGCGCGGCGCGTCGAACAGATCGTCGAACTGCAGCCGTATCCCCGTCACTGCGCTGCCGTACCGGAACAGCCGCGCGGCGTCCTCGATGTGGACCATGGCCAGCGTGGTGTCGTACTCCTGCGCGCCGACCTCGAACACGCCGACCACGGTGAAGCGCTTGGAGCGGGGGATGTTGCCGGCAGCGGTCGCCACCGGCTGCGGGGAGATGATCATGATCCTGTCGCCGAGGTTCGCGCGCAACGAACGCGCCAGGGCCGCGCCGAGCACGACGCCGAACTTCCCCGGCTCGAGCGCCTCGAGATGGCCCTCGATCATCTTCTCGCCGATGAAGGAGACCTGTCCCTCGAGCGCCGGATCCACGCCCTGCACCACCACGCCGTTGACGTAGCCGCCGTAGGACGCCATGGCCTCGGTGCGGATGAAAGGCGCCGCGCCTACGACATGCGGCAGCCCGCGCAGCTTCCCGAGCAGCGGCCGCCAGTCCTGCAGCGTGCCGTCGACGGCCTGCACGGTCGCGTGCGAGGCCATACCGAGGATGCGCGTGCGCAGCTCCTTCTCGAACCCGTTCATCACCGAGAGGATGATGATGAGCGCGAGCACCCCCACCGCCACGCCGATCATCGACGACAGCGAGATGAAGGAGATGAACTGATTGCGGCGCTTCGCGCGCGTATAGCGCAGGCCGATGCTGATGGAGAGCGGATGGAACACGGAGCCCTCAACCCCGGGCCGCGCGCGCGGCCAGCCTTCGCCGGCTATTCATATCGCAGCGCCTCGGCAGGCTGGGTGCGCGCGGCGCGCCAGGCCGGATAAAGCGTCGCCAGCAGGCTCAGCACGAACGCGGTGAGGCATACCGCCAGCACGTCGGAGACGTGGACCTCGTAGGGCAGCTCGCTCAGAAAGTAGACGTCCGCCGGCAACAGGTCTATGCCGGTGGTCGACTCGATCCAGCGCGCGATGTCCTTGATGTTCGAGGCCAGGGCGATGCCGCAGATCGCACCCACCACGGTGCCGACCAGCCCGATGATGAATCCCTGCACCACGAACACGCCCATGACCGATCGCGGCTTCAGGCCCAGGGTGCGCAGGATGGCGATATCGGAGCGCTTCTCCTGCACCGTCATCACCAGCGTGGAGACGATGTTGAAGGCCGCGACCGCCACGATCATGGTCACGATCACGAACAGCATGGCCTTCTGGCTCTTCAGCGCCTTGAAGAAGTTGACGTGGAACTCGGTCCAGTCGATGGCGAAATAGCCCGCGCCCAGCGCTTCGACGATCTCGTTGACGCGCGCGAGGCTGCTCAGCGGGTCGTCGAACTTCAGGCGGATGCCGCTGACCGCCCTGCCGACCCGGAAGAGGTCCTGGGCATCGGCCAGGTTGAGCAGTGCCAGCGCCGAATCGTACTCGTACATGCCGATGTCGAACAGGCCGCGGACCTCGTACGCGCGCAACTCCGGCGTCACGCCGCCGGGCTCGCCCGTGGGCTGCGGCGCCACCAGCGTCACCCGGTCACCGACGCCGACCTCGAGCTTCTCCGCCAGCGCCGCCCCGAGCACGATGCCGCCGTCGCGGCGCAGCACCGAGAGGTCCGCGCCGCCCTGACTCGGATCGCCGAGGACGGTCACCGTCGGCTCCAGCGCGGGATCGATCCCGTAGACGACCGTGCCGTTCACGCGGTTGTCGTGCGTAGCCATGGCCGCAGAGCGTATGAAGGGCGCGGCGCCGAGCACGTGCGGCTGTCCGGCGAGTCGCGCATTCAGCTCCTGCCAGTTCTCGATCGGCTGGAAATTGCTGGCAACCGTGCTGTGCGCGGACACGCCGAGGATCTTGCTGCGCAGTTCCTTCTCGAACCCGTTCATCACCGACAGCACGGTGACGAGGGCCGTGATCCCGAGCGCCATGCCGAGTACCGAGGTCGCCGCGATGAACGAGAGGAACCGATTGCGATGTCGGGTCGCCTTGCCCCCGCGTGTGTAACGCAACCCAATGTATACCGGCAGCGGATGAAACATGGGCGGGCATTATACGTGTGCGGCCCGCCGCCCGCTTGTATGGAATAATGGCGGCGGTGAAACTGCTCGCGATCGAAACCTCCACCGAGGCCTGCTCCGCCGCCGTCCATGACGACGGCCGCATATGCGCGCGCGCGGAGATCGCCCCGCAGCGGCATGCGGAGTTGATCCTGCTGATGTGCGAGGCCGTCCTTGCCGAGGCCGGCCTGCGGCTGCAGGATCTCGACGGCCTGGGCTTCGGCCGTGGGCCCGGCGCCTTCACCGGCGTGCGGATCGCCGCCGGTGTGATCCAGGGGATCGCGCTGGGCACCGGACTGAAGGTGGCCGCGGTCTCCTCGCTCGCCGCGCTGGCACAGGGGGTCGTGCGCACGCGCGCGGCGAGCCAGGTCCTGGCGGGCATGGACGCGCGCATGGGCGAGATCTACATCGCCGCGTACGCGGCGCACCGGGGTGAGGCGACCGCCGTGTCGGCCGAGGCCATCGGCAGGGCCGCCGACGTGACGCTGCCGCAGGACGGGAGATGGTCCGGCGCCGGCAGCGCCTTCGCGGTCTACGGGGAGGTGCTCGGGGCCAGGCTGGGGGACCACCTGGCAGCGATCTATCCGCAGACCTATCCGCTGGCGCAGGACGCGGCGACGCTGGCGGTGGGGATGTTCGCGCGCGGCGAGGCAGTGGAGGCCGAACTCGCCCTGCCCGTCTATCTGCGCGACCGCGTGGTCGATGCCGCGGCCATGCCGCCATGAAAAGCCGTCCGCGGCCTTCCGCAGCGGGCGCCGCCTGATGCGCCGGTGGCTCCTCAGCCTGTCCGTCGCGCTGATCGCCTACCTGGCCGGCGCGTTCGGGGGCGGGGCCCTGCTGCTCCAGTTTTCCCCGAATGCCCATGATCGCAGCCTGGAGGCGGCCATGACCGGCGCATTCGTATTCGGTCCCGCGGCCGCCATCGCCGGCTTTCTGATCGCATATCTTCGTGCCGGGCGCCGTGGCGCCCGCCATACGGATTAGAGGCCGCCGGCCCAGCCGCCGACGGCCTGCAACGGGGCCGGGTCGGCGCCGGCGCTCACCCACGCCGCATAGGCGTACCGCGCGGCGGGGCTGGCCGGCGCGGGCAGCACCAGTTCCGCCACGTATGGCCCGGGCTCGCCCTGCATCGGGACCTGCACGGTGCCGAGGACGACGAAATCCTGATCGAGCCGGCGTCCGCGATTCTCGCCCGCCTCGATCGCCGAGACGAGATTCATACCGAGCACCGCGACCGTCGCGCTAAGTGCGGCAGCGCGCGACCGCAGGGGCTCGAAGGTCACACGCGCCCGCGCGTTGTCGAAGATCTCGAGCGCGAGGGAGCCGGGCGGGTCCACGGCTGGCACGGGTACCTCACGATCCCTGAACCACCCGCGCCACTCCTGTCCGTGCACCACGAAGGCGGGCGTGTATACCTGGCTGAGCCCCCCCGCGGCGACGTGGGCCCGCTGCCGCAGGCCGTGCAGCGGAGAGCCGTAGCGATCGGACCAGCCAAGGTGGTCCCAGTAGTCGATGTGAAATGCGGCGGGAACAAAGCGTCGCCAGAGCTCCGGGGAACGCTTCAGGCCACCGAGCCGCTGCTCCGCCGGCGGACAACTGCTGCAGCCCTCGGAGGTGTACAGCTCGATGAGCGGGACCGCGGCCGGACCGCTGCGCATGACCAGCGCGTCCGCCTGCAGACGGGCGCCCGCCAGTACGAGCACCAGGAACATCGCCACGGCCGACGGCGTTCGGAACGGCAATGGCATACGGACCTCCCGCCTGGAGGTGGCGGCTTGCAGGGGGCGAGTACCTGGTGCGGGGAGAATGTCCGGGACTCAAGGCCTGCCGCCGCCGGACCGATCCCGCCCTCCCCGCTTGGGTGCCGGCGCCGGGGATTCCGTTACGCCCGGAGACCCCGAGGTTCTGCCGGTCGAGGCCGGCCGCCCGAGGAGGAAGGCGGCGCCGTCCCCGCGCGCCCGGCCAAGCCGACATGCGCGCGCCCGCGATGTGGGCAGTCAGCCGTCTACCGTGAACAGATCGTCGTGCCAGAAGCTCAGCAGGGACACCATGAACGAGAACCAGAACGCCGCGTAGCCCACCCCCTGGGCGAGCGACTCCTTCTGCAGCAGCAGGCCGATACAGCCCATGCCGGTAAGGAAGAGGAAGAAACGGCTCTCGACCGGATAGCGCTTGAGGGCCCGGCGGTAGCCTGCGTGGAGCTTGCGTGCGTACGTCGCGAACATGACCGCTCTCCGCCCCCGTTCGTGTGCAACCTTGAACGGTTAACGGCCGTCATCGGGGCGGCTTTAACAAGCGCCGCGGTCACTCTCGCCACACGCCGCGCGCCCTTGTCCGCCGGCAGCTCGCCACCAGCCGTTGCGCCGCGTCGAGTGCGCCGCGCGATCGGGTCCAATACGCGGCCTAGGCTTGCGTGCCGGCGCTGACCTGGCGCACCACCTGCGTGAGGATCCGCCCGTCGGGGTGGAGGGTCAGGCGGCGGTGGCCGGGAGGGCGATCATCGCGTTCGTAACGAGTGGCCCCGGGTTTGAACTGCACGCAGGTGGACGGTGCGCCCCACAGGTGCACGCCATTGCGCAGCGCGTCTACTTCCTGATGGATGTGTCCCCAGATCACTGCACGCACCTGCGGGTGCCGGTCGAGAACGGCGAAGAGGTCCTCGCCGTTCTCCAATCCCATGGCGTCCATCCACGGGCTGCCTATCGGCACCGGCGGGTGGTGCAAGGCGATGAGCGCATGCGGCTGCGGCCTGGCGGCGAGGGCCTCCTCCAGCGCGGTGAGTTGCCCGGGATCCAGTGCCCCGCCCTGGCTGCCCTGGAGGTGGGTGCTCAGGAAGATCAGGTGCCAGCCGCCCAGCTGCGCCGCCTCCGGGCACACCACCCGGCCGCCGCTGAGGAAACGCCGCATGGTGCCCGGGTCGTCGTGATTGCCGGGTATGCAGAAGACGGGCGCCGCCAGCCGTTGCAGCGCCTCGCGCAAGGCGGTGTAGGATTCCGGACTGGCGTCGTGGCTGAGATCGCCGGTGGCGAGAAAGGCCGCCACGCCGGATTCCTCGCGCCGGATCTGCCCGATCAGGCCGCCCAGCGACCGGCGAGGATTGACGCCATCGAACTCGAAGTCCCGGTCGCGCCCAAAATGCGTGTCCGAGATCTGCACCAGGCGGATGGATCCCGGCTCCGGCGCGCTACCATGGGCGTCCGTCTCCGCACTGCTTGCTGGACCCATGACGGGCAAGGCCTCCCGGGGAGGGCAACGATGACGACCAAGACTATCACGCTCACCGACGCACTATACGAGTACCTCTTGCGCGTCTCGTTGCGCGAGCCCGAGGTGCTGCGCCACCTGCGTGAGGAGACCGCGGGCATGGCGAACGCCAATATGCAGATCGCCCCGGAGCAGGGGCAGTTCATGGGCATGCTCGCGCGTCTGACCGGCGCCCGCCGCGCGCTGGAGATCGGGACCTTCACCGGCTACAGCACGCTCAGTGTCGCCCTGCAAATGCCGGCGGACGGCAGGCTGGTAGCCTGCGACGTCAGCCCTGAGTGGACAGCCGTGGCGCGCCGCTATTCCGAGGTCGCGGGCGTCGCGGATCGCATCGAACTGAAGATCGCGCCGGCGCTGCAGACACTTGACGATCTCCTCGCCCGCGGCGAGGCGGGCAGCTTCGACATGGCCTTCATCGACGCCGACAAGGAGAACTATCTCCACTACTACGAGCGGGTGCTGCGGCTGCTGCGCACCGGGGGGCTGATCGTGGTGGACAACGTGCTGTGGGGTGGCAAGGTGGCCGATCCGTCGGCCATCGACACCGCCACGGCGGCATTGCGAGCCTTCAACGCACACCTACGGGATGACGGGCGCGTGATGCTCAGCATGCTGCCGATCGGCGACGGCATCACCCTCGCGTTGAAGCTTCCCGTAGAGCCCAAGATCTAGTCTTTCTGTCCCACGCTGATACTACGCCTAGTGGGAGGCCGCGTGCGCCAGATCTCCGACGCCGTTGAGTGACGCGGGCAACCCCCTGAATCCCATGGGTCCGGGGTGATTATCCCCAGCTTTTCCCCCGCCTCTTCACGCAGTCCTCACAGACTATTGCACAACATATTGCGGTCCATTGCTTTCTTGACCCCCTTCCCTTGTGGTGCTAAAACTCTCACAGTCCTTTTGACGCTGGGGTCCGCATCCGGAGGTGCCGCAGCCGGTCCCCGAACAAGACACAAGAAGATCTTCTGGAGGAAGGCAGATGGCTGTGGACCTTTCCGCTGTCTCTTCGATCGCCAATGCCACGCGCATCCACGACCGCCCGGACGTCGCGACGCCGGCGCTCGATACCGAGCTGAGCGCCAACGCCCCGGGGCAGTACCGGGTAATACGCCGCAACGGCAAGGTCACCGTTTTCGATCGCGAAAAGATCACCGTCGCGATGACCAAGGCCTTCCTGGCGGTGGAGGGCGGCAGCGCCGCCGCCTCCACGCGCATCCACGAGACGGTCGCCGCCCTCACCGCGCAGGTGGCGGCGGCCATCACCCGTCGCCTGCCCGGCGGCGGCACGGTGCACATCGAGGACATCCAGGACCAGGTCGAGCTGGCGATGATGCGGGCCGGCGAGCACAAGATCGCCCGCGCCTACGTGCTCTACCGTGAGGAGCGTGCGCGTGAACGGGCGCTGGAGCAGGAAAAGGCGCTCGCCGAGGGCCGCGCGCGCGCCGCGCTGCACGTCACGACCGCCGCCGGCGACCGCGTGGCGCTGGACGAGGGGCGGCTGGAGCGCCTGGTCGCGGAGGCATGCGAGGGATTGCCCGAGACGGACGCGCAGCGCGTGCTGGAGGAGACCAGGCGCAACCTGTTCGACGGCGTGGCCGAGGCCGACGTCGCCAAGGCGCTGGTCATGAGCGCGCGCACCTTCATCGAGAAGGAACCCACCTACTCCGAGGTGGCCGCGCGCCTGCTGCTCGACATGCTTCGCAGCGAGGCCCTGAGCTTCATCCACAACAGGCCCGTGAGCGCCACGCATTCGGAAATGGCGCTCGGCTACGCCGAGTACTTCGAGGCCTACGTGCGCCGCGCCATCGATCTGGAGCTCATGGATCCCCGGCTGCGCAATTTCGATCTGGAACGGCTCGGCCGCGCCATCAGGCCGGAACGGGATTTCCAGTTCACCTACCTCGGACTGCAGACGCTCTATGATCGCTACTTCCTGCATTCGCGCGGTACGCGGTTCGAACTGCCGCAGGCCTTCTTCATGCGCGTGGCGATGGGCCTCGCCATCAACGAGATCGAGCCGGAGAGGCGGTCCATCGAGTTCTACAATCTGCTCTCGGCCTTCGATTTCATGTCGAGCACTCCGACGCTGTTCAACTCCGGCACGCTGCGTCCGCAACTCTCATCGTGCTACCTGACCACGGTGTCCGATGATCTCGACGCGATATTCAGCGCCATCAAGGACAACGCGCTGCTGTCGAAATTCGCCGGCGGACTGGGCAACGACTGGACGCCGGTGCGCGGCATGGGTGCGCACATCAAGGGGACCAACGGCAAGTCGCAGGGCGTGGTGCCGTTCCTGAAGGTCGCCAACGACACCGCCGTGGCGGTCAACCAGGGCGGCAAGCGCAAGGGCGCGGTGTGCGCGTACCTGGAGACCTGGCACATCGACGTCGAGGAATTTCTCGAGCTGCGCAAGAACACCGGCGACGATCGCCGCCGCACCCATGACATGAATACCGCCAACTGGGTGCCGGACCTGTTCATGCGGCGGGTGGTGGAGGACGCGGAGTGGACGCTGTTCTCGCCGGACGAGGCCATCGATCTGCACGACGCCTGCGGCCAGGAGTTCGAGAAGCGCTACCTCGCCTGCGAGGAGCGGGCGCGCCGCGGGGAGATGCGCGTGCACAAGACCATGCGCGCCGTGGACCTGTGGCGAAAGATGCTCGCCATGCTGTACGAGACCGGGCATCCGTGGATCACCTTCAAGGATCCCTGCAACCTGCGCTCGCCGCAGCAGCACGCCGGCGTGGTGCACAGCTCGAACCTGTGCACCGAGATCACGCTCAACACCTCGACCAGCGAGATCGCGGTGTGCAACCTGGGTTCCGTCAATCTCGCCAATCACATGGTCCGGGACGGCGATGGCGCGCGCCTGGATCTGGCCAAGCTCGAACGCACCGTGCGCACCGCCATGCGGATGCTCGACAACGTCATCGACATCAACTACTACAGCGTCGGCGCGGCGAAGAACTCCAATCTCCGCCACCGACCCGTGGGTCTGGGGATCATGGGCTTTCAGGACGCGCTCTACGAGTCGCGCATCCCGAACGCCTCGATGGCCGCCGTCGAATTCGCGGATCGATCCATGGAAGCCGTGAGCTATTTCGCCATCAAGGCGTCCACCGAGCTCGCCGAGGCGCGCGGCACCTACTCCAGCTTCCAGGGTTCGCTGTGGAGCAAGGGCATCCTGCCGATCGATTCCATCCAGCGCCTCGAGGAAGGCCGCGGTGGATATCTGGAACAGGATCGCAGCCAGAGCCTGGACTGGGACAATCTGCGCGCCCGGGTCATGCACGTCGGCATGCGCAATTCCAACACCATGGCGATCGCGCCCACCGCCACGATCTCCAACATCTGCGGCGTGGTGCAGTCCATCGAGCCCACGTACCAGAACCTGTACGTGAAATCCAACCTCTCCGGCGAGTTCACGGTCGTCAATCCCTACCTCGTGCGCGATCTCAAGTCGCTGGGACTGTGGGACGAGGTGATGGTCAACGATCTGAAGTATTACGACGGCTCGGTGACGCCCATCGATCGGATCCCCGAGGAGCTCAAGCAGCTCTACGCGACGGCCTTCGAGGTGGATCCGCGCTGGCTGGTCGAGGCGGCTTCGCGACGCCAGAAGTGGATCGACCAGGCGCAGTCGCTCAACCTCTACATGGCCGAGCCCAACGGCAAGAAGCTCGACAATCTGTACAAGCTCGCCTGGATCCGTGGGCTGAAGACGACCTATTACCTGCGATCCGTCGGCGCCACCCACGTCGAGAAGAGCACGCTGCACGAGGGCAAGCTCAACGCCGTGAAGAACGAGACCGGCAGGGAGGCGGCGCCGCAGGCGTGCCCGATCGACGACCCCGCCTGCGAGGCCTGTCAGTAGGGACCGGAGGTCACCGATGACCGACACCATACGCGGCAACGTCCTGAAGGTGATCGATGGCGGCAGCTTCGACATCGAGGTGCGTTATGTCGGCGTGAACAACCAGCGCGCCTATCGCCGCTGGGAGCGCGTGAGGCTGGCCAACATAGATGTCAGCAATCTGGACGCGCTGGCGTGGCTGTCGCGCCGCAGCGCGCTGGCGGCGCGGCTGAGCGGCCGCGAAGTGCGCTGCTTCGTGCAGGAGCGGGACGCGCGCCAGCAAGTGGTGGCCACCGTGGCGATCGTGAACGCCGCGATGGCGGGTGAGTACCGATAGACCAACAGAACCGGGATGCAAGGGGGAGAACCGCATGTTGAACTGGGAAGATCCTGTCGCGCGCTTCAGCGTCAAAGACGCCGGGTTTGAGCCCGCCGCGCCCGCGGCGATGGATGCCGGCGGCGCCGTGGCGAAGGTGATGGCGGTGCCCGACTCGGCGTTGGTGGAAGCGGTTGGCCGCCTGATGCCCTCCAATACGCGCGAGGCCGCCGACCTCGACAACGGCGAGGCGCATGGGCTGACGGGCCTGGAGCAGGTGGAGTTCGGCGCGCGCCGACTGGCCGTGGACGACAAGCGGATGATCAACTGCCGCGCGGACGTCAACCAGCTCGTGCCGTTCAAGTACAAATGGGCCTGGCAGAAGTACCTGGACGCCTGCGCCAACCACTGGATGCCGCAGGAGATCAACATGAATGCGGACATCGCCCTGTGGAAAGACCCCGGCGGACTGACCGCCGACGAGCGCCTCATCATCAAGCGCAACCTCGGATTCTTCTCCACCGCCGACTCGCTGGTCGCCAACAACCTGGTGCTCGCGGTCTACCGCCACATCACCAACCCGGAATGCCGCCAGTACCTGCTGCGGCAGGCCTTCGAGGAGGCCCTGCACACCCACGCCTACCAGTACTGCGTGGAGAGCCTGGGGCTGGATGAAGGCGAGGTCTTCAACACTTATCGCGAGGTCCCCTCGGTGCACGACAAGGCGTCCTGGGCCATGCGCTTCACCGAGAGCCTGGGCGACCCGACCTTCCACACGGGAACGCACGCCGCCGATCAGCGCCTGCTGCGGGATCTCATCGCCTTCTACGTCGTCTTCGAAGGCATCTTCTTCTATGTCGGCTTCGTGCAGGTGCTGTCGATGGGCCGACGCAACAAGATGGTCGGCTGCGCCGAGCAGTTCCAGTACATCATGCGCGACGAGTCGATGCACATGAACTTCGGCATCGACGTCATCAATCAGATCAAGATCGAGAATCCGCACCTGTGGGCGGCGGAGTTCCGCCGTGAGATCGCCGAGATCATCCACACCGGCGTGGAACTCGAGGTCGCCTACGCCCGCGACACCATGCCGCGCGGCGTGCTCGGCCTGAACGCCGCCGTGTTCGAGGAGTACCTGCACTTCATCGCCAATCGCCGCTGCGCGCAGATAGGCCTGCCGGAGCAGTACCCCGGGGCCACCAACCCGTTCCCGTGGATGAGCGAGGTGATCGACCTGAAGAAGGAGAAGAATTTCTTCGAAACCCGCGTCACGGAGTACCAGACCGGCGGCGCGTTGTCATGGGATTGAGTGGAGCCCGGGCCACGGCAGCACGAAGATGACGCCGCGATTGCTGCCGAGACGCGGGGCAATGCATTACGCGACGCAGAGCGGGGGCGAGCCGGCTCACGGACTGGAGCCCGGCGATTCGGTTTACCTGAACTGCGAGGGGCGTCTGATCGCGGTGGCGCTGCTGAGCTGTGTCGACGACCACTGTATCGGCATCGTCGAGCACGGTGTGAAGGGCGCATGCGAGACCGGCGAGAGGATCGAGTTCGACGCCGACGTCATCTACGTCGTGCGCAAGGGTCACTAGTGGGGGGAATTGCGGTTTGGTAGGCGACCGCAGGTTCGGCGTCCGGCAGGAGGTGCGGACGCCCTTTTTTTCCACGATACCGCATGCCGGAGCGGGCGCGGCCATGGCCGCGCCCGCCGTGCTTCCGCAGGCGTTTCAGGCGGCCCGGCGCTCGTCGGCGTCCGCGCCCTGACGCAGGGCCGCGATGCGCTCCTCCAGCGGCGGATGCGTCATGAACAGCCGCATCAGCCCCTGCCGGAGGTTGCCTGATATACCGAACGCGGCCATCTGCCGCGGCAGCTCGCTCGGGCGGTGCAGCGCCTGCAGGCGCTCCAGCGCCGCGATCATCGCGCCACGGCCCGCCAGCGATGCGCCGCCGGCGTCGGCCCGGAATTCGCGCTGGCGGCTGAACCACATGACGATGACGCTGGCGATGATGCCGAAGAGCAGTTCCATCACCATGGTCGTGACCCAGTATCCAGGTCCATAGCCCTGACGCTCCTCGCCGCGCGACAGCGCCCGGTCGACGATCATGCCGACGACGCGCGCCAGGAAGACGACGAAGGTGTTGACCACACCCTGGATGAGCGCGAGCGTCACCATGTCGCCATTGGCAACATGCGACACCTCGTGCGCCAGCACCGCCTCCGCCTCGGCGCGGTCCATGGAGTACAGCAGGCCGGTGCTGACCGCCACGAGCGCGTGGCTGCGGTTCCAGCCAGTCGCGAACGCGTTCACGTCCGCGCTTTCGTAGACGGCCACCTCGGGCATGCCGATACCGGCAGCGCTCGCCTGGCGCGTGACGGTCGTGACCAGCCACTGCTCCAGCGGCGTGGCCGGCTGGGCGATCACGCGAGCCCCGGTCGACATCTTCGCGACCGACTTCGACATCAGCAGTGAGACCAGCGAGCCGGTCATGCCGATGACGGCGCAGGCCGCGAGCAGCCCGCCCAGGTTCATGTCCACGCCCTGCTGATACAGGTATCGCTCGAGGCCGAACACCTTCAGCGCGACGGAGATCACCATCAGCACCGCGATGTTGGTACCCAGGAACAGCATCAGTCTCTTCACTCCGTGTCCCTCCCTATCAGTGAACTCAATGTTGCCACGTCCGTCTTTGACATGCGATTGGCGCGCCCATTCGATCACGGCATGGCCGGAGGAGAAAAATAAACCTCAAGTATGGATCGGCGGCGCCGATACCTGATATTGGAACGGATTCCCCTCCCCTCCCTGGTCCGTTCCAATTCCGCCGGGGCTCCCCACGCCCCGGCACCTTTTTCTTCGGTAATGCCGATATCTGAATGATGGATATTGGTTTTTTTGCGACACCTCGCGTCCTGTCGAGGCATCGATCTCAATCCACCGCGAGGGTCACGCGCTCGACGCGCTGGTAGCCGCGGGGAAGTTTCTCGCCCCGGCGACCGCGCTCGCCGCGGAATCCCGCCAGGTCGCCGAATTTCAGGGTCATGTAGCGCTGGCCGCTGTGGATCCGTACCGCCGCGCCGCCGGGTATCGCCAGGACGGCAATCACACCGTCCGTGCCCTTCGCGACCTCCGTGGCCGGGATCTGGATGAGCTTCAGCCCCTTGCCCTTGTTCATGACCGGCAACTGGCGCACCGGAAACACCAGGGCGCGCCCCTGGCGGGTGACGATCAGCAGGACGTCGCTGTCCGGATTCACGGCCGGCGCCGGTGCGACCACCCCGCCCTGCGTGACGCTCAGCACCGACTTGCCGGCCTTGTTCTTGGCGCAAAGATCCTCCAGCCGGGCGAGGAACCCGTAGCCCGCCTCCGTGGCCAGCACGAACTGCGACTCCGCGTTACCGAGCATGACGCCGGCAAACGTGGCGCCGTCCGGCGGGGTGAGGCGGCCCGACAACGGCTCGCCCAGGCCGCGCGCGGAGGGCAGGCTGTGCGCCGCCAGGGAGTAGCATCGGCCGGTCGAGTCGATGAACACGGCGGTCTGGTTGGACCGCCCCAGGGCGTGCGCCTGGTAGGCGTCGCCGGATCGATAGCTGAGCGCCACCGGGTCGATGTCGTGCCCCTTCGCCGCCCTGATCCAGCCCTTCTGCGACAGGACGACGGTGACCGGCTCGGCCGGGATCAGATCCGTCTCGCTCATGGCCTGGGCCTGTTCGCGCACGACGATCGGCGACATCCTCCTGTCACCGTACTTCGCCGCGTCGGCCTCGATCTCCTTCTTCACCGTCGTGCGCAGCCGGGCACGCGAGGCCAGCGTCTTCTCGAGCTCCGCCCGCTCGGCCGCGAGGTCCTTCTGCTCTGCCCGGATCTTCAATTCCTCTAGCCTGGCCAGATGTCGCAGCTTCAGATCGAGTATGGCATCGGCCTGTACCTCGCTCAGGCCGAAACGCGCCATCAATACCACGCGCGGCTCGTCTTCGTGTCGGATGATGGCGATCACCTCATCGAGGTTCAGGAAGACGGCGAGCAGGCCCTCGAGGATGTGCAGTCTCGCGAGGACCTTGTCGAGGCGGTACTGCAGCCGGCGCCGCACGGTTTCGACGCGGATCTCCAGCCACTCCGCGAGCAGGGTCCTCAGGTCCTTGACCTGGGGCAGGCCGTTGCCGCCGATGACGTTGAGATTGACGCGATAGCTGCGTTCCAGCTCCGTCGTGGCGAACAGGTGCGCCATGAGCGGCTCCACCTCCACGCGGCTGGAGCGCGGGACGAGCACCAGGCGGGTTGGAGTCTCGTGATCGGACTCATCGCGCAGGTCCTCGAGCATCGGCAGCTTCCTGGCGTTCATCTGCTGCGCGATCTGCTCGAGGATCTTCGCCCCGGAGCTCTGGTACGGCAGCGCCGTGATGATGATGTTGCCGTCCTCGCGCTCGTACACCGCACGCATGCGCAGCGATCCGGTCCCGTTCTCGTAGATCCGCCGGAGTTCACTCTTCGGGGTGACGATCTCCGCGCGGGTCGGGAAGTCGGGCCCCGGCAGGTGCCTGCACAGTTCCCGGACCGTGGCCTCGGGCTCGTCGATGAGGTGGATGCAGGCGGCCGCCACCTCGCGCAGGTTGTGCGGCGGGATGTCGGTGGCCATGCCGACGGCGATGCCGGTCGTGCCGTTGAGCAGCACGTTCGGCAGCCGCGCGGGCAACACCCTGGGCTCCTCCAGCGTACCGTCGAAATTGGGCATCCAGTCCGCCGTGCCCTGTCCCAGCTCGCCCAGCAGCAGATCGGCATATCGGGTGAGCCTCGCCTCCGTGTAACGCATGGCCGCGAAGGACTTCGGATCGTCCATCGATCCCCAGTTGCCCTGTCCGTCCACCAGGGGATAGCGGTAGGAGAACGGCTGCGCCATCAACACCATGGCCTCGTAGCATGCGGAATCGCCATGCGGGTGGAACTTGCCGATCACGTCACCGACGGTGCGTGCGGATTTCTTGAACTTCGCCCCAGCGTCGAGCCCGAGTTCGGACATCGCGTAGATGATCCGGCGCTGCACGGGCTTCAGCCCATCGCCGAGGTGCGGCAAGGCGCGATCGAGGATCACGTACATCGAGTAGGCGAGGTATGCGCCCTCGGTGAACTGGTGCAGAGGCTGGCGCTCGACGTTTTCGAATCGCACGGTCGTGCTCATCGGGCTCTCCGACGAAAATTGTTGGAAAAATCAACGCCCCGGCCGGCAGCGACCGGTCGGGGCGGGATTTGAAACGGATATCTTAGTTGCTGCGGAGAGGAAATGCGCGATCAGGCTGCCGTCGGCGCGGGCCGCAGGGCCCCCTGCACGGCAGGCCGGACCTCACGCTCGGGCAGACCGCTCACCACGCCCATGGCAAGCGCCGCCAGGTACGGCACGCTCTGCACGATCAGCACCGCCGCCCACCACGCAACCTCGGCGCTCCCGGAGCCATACCGCCACACGGAGGCGATGGCGGCGGCGATGAGCGCGACGGCGACGAACGCCTCCTCCCTCGCCATGGCGAAACCCTGCACCCACGCGTGCCGGCTCTCGGACTTCGGCGTGCGCAGGAAGGGACGCGACTTGTGCATCACCCCCGTGAAGATCGCCTTGCCGATAGTGTGGGTCAGCGCCATGCCGGCAACCGCCGCACCGATCCGGTCCAGCCAGCCGCATTTCACGCGCGCCCTGTAGAGCGCCAGGCTGTGCAGGAGCTTGAAGGCGAATACCGCCATCACCGGCCAGATGAAGTCGCGCATGGGGAACTCGAAGTAGCGCGGCGAGGCCAGAATACCGACGGTCCAGAAGATGCCGCCGAGAGTGAACACCACGTGCACGGCGTCGGCGAACCACGGCAGCCAGCCGCCGATGAAATGGAAGCGCTGGCCTGGTGACAGGCCCGGCTGCAGGCCGAGCAGCTTGCGCCAATGGCCGCGGATGATCTGCACGGCGCCGAACACCCAGCGGAAGCGCTGGTTCTTGTAGGCGGAGAAGGTCTCCGGGGTCAGTCCGCGCCCGAAGACGTGATTGACATAGACAGCCTCGTGGCCGGCGGAGAGCAGGCGCAGGCCGAGCTCGGCGTCTTCGCAGATGCACCACTCGCCCCAGTTGCCGCTGGCCGCCAGCGCGCTGCGCCGGATGAGCGTCATGGTGCCGTGCTGGATGATCGCATTGCGTTCATTGCGCTGGACCATCCCGATCTCGAAGAAGCCGTTGTACTCCCAATTGATCATCTGCTTGAAGGCACTCCGGTCCCAGGCGCGATGATCCTGCGGCGCCTGCACGAATCCGACCTGGCTGCGCCCGAAATACGGAACGAGCGATGACAGCCAGTGGGCGTCGATGACGTAGTCGCTGTCGATGACGCCGACAACCTCGGCCCGCGGCGCGGTCACCGTCAGACCGAAGTTCAGCGCCCCGGCCTTGTATCCGGGCCAGTTCTCCAGATGGAAGAAGCGGAACTTCGGCCCGAGCCGCTCGCAATGCTCGCGCACCGGCTGCCACACGGCCGGGTCCTTGGTGTTGTTGTCCAGCACCAGGACCTCGTAGTCCGGGTAGTCGAGGCGCGCCAGGCTGTTGAGCGTCTCGATGACCACCTCGGGTGGCTCGTTGTGGATGGGCAGGTGCAGCGAGACCATCGGGCGATAATCGCCGGTCCCGGCGGGCAGCGGCCTGAATTGCCGCCGCATGCGGTGCCGCCAGAGCAGCTCGGCCATCTCGAACCCGTTGATGAGCACGACGGTCAGCAACATCACCTGCGCCGGGAACAGCAGCGCCCAGACCATCAGGCTGGCGCCCGAGAGACCTTCGGCAATGGGCATGAGCGCGCCGATCACCAGCGCCGCGCCGGCCATCTGCAGCAGCGAGGAAAAAAACAGCCTCCCGCCGACGCGCACGTCCTGGCGACGCCCGGCGAACCAGAGCATGGGTCCAAGGACCAGCAGCGAGGCGGCCAGGGCCTTCGGCAGCCAGTACTCGTCGTTGACCACCTCGCCGGTCATCGGAAACTTCTGCTCGCGCTCCGCGGTGAACAGCCCCCAGTGCGGACCCACGCTGCCCTCCTCGAGCCGCTTCCAGGGCTGATCGTAGGCCTCGACGATGTAGTAATCGAGCTTCCGCGTCTGCGCCTGATTGAGGAACTGGCGGATGAAGCGCGAGGCATTGACCATCGACGGCTTGGCGTCCTTCTTGCGATTGCCGTTACTCGGCCAGCCGGTCTCCCCGATCACCACCTTTTTGTTCGGGAAGGCGGCCTGCACCTGGCGATAACGCTCCAGGACCCAGTCGAGCGCCTGATCCGCCGGCAATCCTTCCCAGTACGGCAGCACGTGGATGGTGATGAAATCCACCGATCTCGCCAGCTCCGGATGCTGCAGCCAGACATGCCACGGTTCGGCGGTGCTGACCGGCTGGCGCACGCGCTGACGAACCTTCTTCAGATAGGCCGTCAGTTGCTCCACCGAGAGGTCGTCGCGCAGGATGGTCTCGTTGCCGATGATGACGCGATTGACGTTGGAGTAGCGCTGCGCGTTCTTGACCGCGTTGACGATCTCCCTGACGTTGTTCTCCTTGCGCCTGTCCAGCCACGCGCCGGCCATCACCCTGATGCCGTATTGCTGCGCCAGGCGCGGAACGGCCTCGAAACCGTTGGTGGATGAGTAGGTGCGGACGGCCGCGACCTTGCCCTGCAGGCGCGCAAGATCGGTATCGATCTCCTCGACGGACGGGTAGCGCTCCTCGTAGGGATTGTCCCCGGGCTGGTACGGACTGAAGGAGACGCCGCGGATGACGTCGGTGTATCCCACCTCCGCGACCGGCCGGTTCAGCCAGGCCCACGCGCCGAGGTGCACGCCGATGACGGCCGCAACCACGAACAAGGTGGTGGTGACCGCCCTGAGACGCGCTGCCCGCCCGGCGTGCGAGTGGCGCATGTCCGCGGGCGGCGGGCCGGCCAGGCCGCGGTCTGTCGAATCGAGACCTCTCCCTGATACCATAGGGTCCTGCGAATCACGTCGTTCCACCCGTGCCAATCTCCGCGAGCGCCGCCTTTCGCGCGGCTTGTGTCGCTGCAGCGCAGCATTCTTGTCTTTGTGTCCAAGCTACTGATGTTGGGCCACAAGAAACGTGACCGACCGCCACTTTCCAGTGTCCCGGGCGACAGTTTGTGGCGCTGCAACTTAACGCGGACTGAACTCTCCGGGCGCCTGGCGACCGGCCGGGTGCAGGCCCTGCGATGACAGGAGCCGGAGAGGCACGGCCGCCGGGCCCCATCGATGCCGCAGGGGCGGCATGCACGGAAGGGATGACGCGCCGCGCAGACAGGCCGCTGCGAAGCGGCCGCTAGACGGCCACCAGGTTGCCCTTGGTCTCTATCCACTCCTTGCGCTCGGCGACCCGTTTCTTGGCAAGGAGCCTGTCGAGGGTGTCGTCGGTGACCTGATCGTCCTCGATGGTGAGCTGCACGAGCCGGCGGGTCGGCGGCGCCATGGTGGTCTCCCGCAATTGCAGCGGATTCATCTCGCCGAGGCCCTTGAAACGCTGCACGTTGACCTTGCCGCGTTTGCCCTCGGCCGCGATCCTGTCCTCGATCCCCTGCCGCTCGGCATCGTCCAGGGCGTAATAGACCTCCTTGCCGATGTCGATGCGATAAAGCGGCGGCATCGCGACGAAGACATGGCCGGTCTCCACCAGCGCGCGGAAGTGGCGTACGAACAGGGCGCAGAGCAGCGTGGCGATATGCAGGCCGTCGGAGTCCGCGTCGGCGAGGATGCATATCTTGCCGTAACGCAGGCCCTCGATGTTCGCCGATCCGGGGTCCACGCCGATGGCGACGGCGATGTCGTGCACCTCCTGGGAGGCCAACACCTGCCCCGGGTCCACCTCCCAGGTATTGAGGATCTTCCCGCGCAGCGGCATCACCGCCTGGAACTCCCGCTCCCTCGCCTGCTTGGCGGACCCGCCGGCGGAGTCGCCCTCCACCAGGAACAGCTCCGTGATCCGCGGGTCCTGGATGGCGCAGTCGGCGAGCTTGCCCGGCAGCGCCGGCCCCCCGGTGACGCGTTTGCGCACCACGGCCTTCGCCGACCTGACGCGCGCGCCGGCCCGCTCGATCGCGATGGCCGCGATCCTCTCACCGGCCTCCACGTGCTGGTGCAGCCACAGGCTCAACGCGTCGCGTATGACGCCGGAGACAAAGGTCGCGCATTCCCGTGACGAGAGTCGTTCCTTGGTCTGCCCGGAGAATTGCGGATTCTCGAGCTTGACCGAAAGCAGGTAACTGCAGCGGTCACTGACGTCCTCGGCGGTGAGCTTCAGACCGCGCGGGAGCAGATTGCGGAACTCGCAGAATTCGCGCACCGCCTCGAGCAGACCCTGGCGCAGGCCGTTGACGTGCGTGCCGCCTTGCGGCGTGGGCACGAGATTGACGTAGCACTCCGCGATCGGCTCGCCATCGCCCGGCAGCCAGTGCACCGCCCAGTCGACCGCCTCGTGCGCGCTCTTCATGCTGCCCGTGAACGGCTCCTGAGGCAGCAGCTCGCACCCCGGATGCGCCTCGGCGAGGTAGGTCTTCAGACCGTCCGGGTAGTACCATTCCTCCCTCTCGTCGGCGGCCTCGTCCATCAACCGCACCCGCAGCCGCGGACAGAGCACGGCCTTGGCACGCAAGAGGTGCTTGAGCCGCGGCACCGCGATCTTGGGGGAATCGAAGTATTTCGGCTCCGGCAGGAAGCGTATGGTGGTGCCGGTGTTCTGCCTGCCCACGGTGCCGATCTCCCGGAGTCCGGATTTCGGCTCCCCGCCGGCGAACTGCATGTAGTACTCCACCCCTCCGCGTCGCACCCAGACTTCGAGCTTGCTCGACAACGCGTTGACGACCGACACGCCGACGCCGTGCAGGCCGCCGGAGAACTGGTAGTTCCTGGTGGAGAACTTGCCGCCGGCATGAAGTCGCGTGAGCACCACCTCCACGCCGGAGACCTTCTCGCCGGGATGAATGTCCACGGGCATGCCGCGCCCGTCGTCGGCGACGGTCACACTGCCATCGGCATGCAGCACGACGGAGACCTCGGAGGCGTGACCCGCGATCGCCTCGTCGACGCTGTTGTCGAGGACCTCCTGCACCAGATGATTCGGGCGCGAGGTGTCGGTATACATGCCCGGGCGCTTGCGCACCGGTTCCAGTCCGGTCAGGACCTCTATGTCTGCAGCATCGTAGCGAGCGACCACACCGTTCCCCTCGTTCCAGCCACGGCGACCCGGGCGGCGCGTGACGCCGTCCGCGAAAGGCTGCGCGTATCTAACGCAGACGGCGGCGGGCGGTCAATAGATCCCGGCGCCGGCGGACGCGCATCCCGCCCGCCAATTGAACAATCTGGAGATTATTCCCCGCGGGAAATCAGATGGAATCGAGGTCCGCGGCCAGCGAGTTGCGAATGACCTCGGGGATACGCGCAAGTGAGAACCGGTACTTCGCATGGTCGATGCCGGCGGCAATGACCGCGCCGCCCTTCACATCACGAATCATGTCGGGCGTGAGTTCGAAACGCAGGAAGTGGACAGCCGAGGTCTTCGCCTCCGTGGCGCGTTCCAGGTCCTCGTCAGCGAAGGGGAAAAGCCTTGCATGCGCCTCCACCTGCATCCAGACCCTGCGCTCGATGCCGACCAGCTCGGCGAGCGCGCGTGTCCGTTCCGCCAGGTCGGCGTACTCGAGCATGAACGTCGCCTTCCAGTTCCGGCCATCAGGAATGAGCGGATTGTAGGCCTGCAACTCCTCCCGGATGCCCTCCTCCTCGAAGATGCGCTCGATGCGCAGCATCTCCTGGACCTGATACTGAATGGTCATTCGATCCTCGAAATACAGGGTCGCGTGCCCGCCGAGATGCAGCTGCCGGGCGCGCTTGTGCGCCAGCACCCGTGCGCGGAAGGCCGCACGCTCCCTGGCGTACTGTTCCAGGGACATCAGGTCTTCGCGGGCCAACGCTCTCATCGTTGCACTCATCTCCCGGCTCTTTCAGATCCCGTAGGCGTGGCGCAGCAGCGAGAAGGGGCTCTCCGGATGCCGTCCCTCCTTCAGGCCGTTTTCGATCTGGTGACCGGCCATGGGGCAGTCGCTGACGTAGTGGTCGCAACCCGACTGCTGCACGCGGCTGACGACCGGGCCGGCGATCTTCATCGAGATCTTGTGATATTCGGATTTGACCGCGTAGGTGCCATCGTGCCCCGAGCAGCGCTCGATGACGTCGATGGTCGTCTCCGGCACCAGTTGCAGGACGTCGCGGGTCTTCAGACCGATGTTCTGCACGCGCTGGTGACACGGGACGTGGTAGGAAACCTTGCCCAGCCCGTTCCTGAAATCGGTCTTCAGCGCTCCCGCCCTGTGCCTCAGCATGAGATACTCGAACGGATCGTACATCGCCTTCTTCACCTTCAGGACGAGCGGGTCTTCCGGAAACAGCAGGGGGATCTCCTGCTTGAACATCAGCACGCAGGAGGGTATCGGCGCGATGATGTCGTAGCCCTCGTCCACCATCTGCGCGAGCTTCGGCACGTTGAAGTCCTTGAGCGTCTCGATGGTCTCCAGGTCGCCGAGCTCGAGCTTGGGCATGCCGCAGCAGCGCTCCTGCGGCACCAGCGTCACGGGTATGCCGTTGTGCTCGAACACGGCCACGAGATCCTCCACTGCCGAGGGCTCGTTGCGGTTGCCGTAACAGGTGACGAACAGTGCGACCTTGCCGCGGGTCTGTTCCGTGGGCGTGGCCTCGATTTGGCGCCGCACGCGGCCCGCTACCCGTTTGCGGGCGGTACGACTGTGGTATTCCGGCACGACCGCGTCGGCGTGAATGCCGAGCGCGCTCTCCAGCAACTTGCGAACCGGCGGCATCTTGTTGGCGGCGTTGACGATCTGCGCGACCACCGGTATGCCGGCGAGCGAACCCACCACGTCGGTCGCAGTCAGCACCCGATCGCGGAACCTCGTCCCGCCGCGCCTGAACTTCTGTGCCTTGGCGCGCAGCATCAGGTGCGGGAAGTCCACGTTCCATTCGTGCGGAGGAACGTAGGGGCACTTGGTCATGTAGCACAGATCGCAGAGGTAGCAGTGATCGACGACCTTCATGTAATCCGACTTCGCGACCCCGTCGACCTCCATCGTGGAGGACTCGTCGACCAGATCGAACAACGTCGGGAAGGCGTGGCAGAGGCTCACGCAACGGCGACACCCGTGGCAGATGTCGTAGACGCGCTCGAGCTCCTTGTCCAGGGCGGCCGCATCCCGGAATTCCGCCTCGCGCCAGGGCACCGCGTGCCGTGTCGGCGCCTGGAGGCTACCCTCGCGCGAACCTTCTCGTCCTGCTGTCATGCTCTCCCCTCTCCACGCAACGCCGGCTCATGGGTGCCGGTCGGTCCCGGAAACCGCAGAGCCGGCGCTTCGCCGGCTCCGCGGCTGGCACGCGGGCGGTATCAGCCCAGGGAATCGAGCGCCTTCTGGAATCGGTTGGCGTGCGAACGCTCGGCCTTGGCCAGGGTTTCGAACCAGTCGGCGATCTCGGAGAAGCCCTCGTCACGGGCGGTCTTTGCCATGCCCGGGTACATGTCGGAATACTCGTGGGTCTCGCCCGCAATCGCGGCCTTCAGGTTGTTGGCCGTGCTGCCGATCGGGAGCCCCGTGGCCGGGTCGCCGACCTGCTCGAGATATTCGAGGTGTCCATGCGCATGGCCGGTCTCGCCCTCCGCGGTGGAGCGGAACACCGCCGACACGTCGTTGTAGCCTTCCACGTCGGCCTTCTGGGCAAAGTACAGATAGCGCCGATTGGCCTGCGACTCGCCCGCGAACGCGTACTTCAGATTCTCTTCGGTCTTGCTGCCTTTCAATGCCGCCATGTGTGCCTCCTCTTTCGACTGTCTCGATGGGTCATCGTGGAAAGTTGCCGAGAGCAACTTTGGACTTGGTCTAACTCAGTTTAACCCATGCCTGCCGCCTGTCAACAACGTCCGGGGACTATCGTCGCCGTCGGTCAATTTGACCCCGGTCCCGACACTGGGCTAACTTTGCGCCCGCACGGGAAGGGAGCGGCGGCCAGGTGACCAAGAAACGCGAAGGCGTTGATTTCGAAAAATCTATCGCCGAACTCGAGGCGCTCGTGGAGCGCATGGAGAGCGGCGATCTGACGCTCGAACAATCGCTGAAGGATTTCGAGCGCGGCGTCGCGCTCACCCGCTCGTGCCAGAAGGCCCTCTCCGACGCGGAGCAAAAGGTGAAGATACTCCTGTCCCGCGACGGCGAGGCGGGGCTGCAGGCCTTCGAGGCCGCAGATCCCGACACCAACGACAACGACGAATAAGAGCCCCATGTCCTTCGATGCCACCGTGCGCGCCCTGCAGGCGCGCAGCGAAATCGCGCTTGATCGCTGGTTGCCTCCGACCACTCTGCCGCCCACCATGCTGCATGAAGCGATGCGCTACTCCGTGCTGGGCGGCGGAAAACGCGTTCGGCCCCTGCTCGTCTACCTGGCCGGGGAAGCGGTGGGCGCAGAACCGGAGGCCCTGGACGCACCGGCGGTGGCGGTCGAGCTCATCCACGCATACTCCCTGGTGCACGACGACCTGCCCGCCATGGACAACGACGACCTGCGGCGGGGACGGCCGACCTGCCACCGCGTCTTCGGCGAGGCGATGGCGATCCTGGCCGGGGATGCATTGCAGGCACACGCCCTGCACGTGATCACGCAGGCCACCGCTGGCGGTCTCACGCCTGCACAGCGCCTGGCCATGATCGATACGCTCGCCGGCGCCAGCGGCTCGCTGGGCATGGCCGGCGGACAGGCCCTCGACCTTGGCGCGGTGGGCCGCCGGCTCACTCTCGAGGAACTGGAGAACATGCACCTGCACAAGACCGGGGCCCTGATCCGCGCCAGCGTCCGCCTCGGCGCGCTGACCTCCGCCTCGGTCACCGAAGTGACGCTCGCGCGCCTCGACGACTATGCACGATGCATCGGCCTGGCCTTCCAGGTCCAGGACGACATTCTCGACATCGAAGGGGCGACCGAGACCATCGGCAAACCGCAGGGCTCGGACGCCGCTCGCAACAAGCCGACCTATCCGAACCTCCTCGGCCTGGAGGCGGCCAAGGCAGTGGCTGAGCGCCTGTACAAGGACGCCCTGGGGGCCGTCGAGATACTCGGCGCGCAGGGCGAGAATCTGCGGGCGATGGCCGATTACATCGTCCGCCGCGATCGCTGATGGCCGCCACGCGGAAACTCCACTAGAATCCCGTCGGACCGGCCTATACCGTTGAACTTCGTGCGCCGCGCGCCCATCTGAACAATGGAAATCCGCCTGCGTCAGCGGGCATCCCGCGGAGAGGAGCAAGCCTGATGAACAAGCCCGTCGGCATCGCCGGGACCATCCCCGACACGCAGTCCACGGAGGACCTGCGCCGCATTTCCATCGATCGCGTAGGCATCAAGGACATCCGTCATCCGGTCGTCGTACGCGACCGATCCGGCCGTGAGCAGCACACCGTCGCCAAGTTCAACATGTATGTCGGCCTGCCCCACAAGTTCAAGGGCACGCACATGTCGCGCTTCGTGGAGATCCTCAACGAGCACGAATACGAGATCTCTGTGGAGAGCTTCATGCGCATGGTCAACGAGACCGCCGGGCGCCTGGACGCCCGCGACAGCCACGTCGAGATGACCTTTCCGTACTTCATCCAGAAGGCGGCGCCCGTCTCGGGGGTAAAAAGCCTGATGGACTACGACGTGACCTTCGTCGGCGAGGTCAAGAGCGGCCGCTCGGAGATCTGGGTGAAGGTCGTGGTGCCGATCACCTCCCTGTGCCCGTGCTCCAAGAGCATCTCCGACTACGGCGCGCACAACCAGCGCTCCCACGTGACCGTCAGTGTCCTCATCCGGAGGTTTCTCTGGATCGAGGAGATCATCGACATGGTCGAGCGGATCGCCTCCTGCGAGCTGTACGGCCTGCTCAAGCGCCCGGACGAGAAATTCGTGACCGAGCGCGCCTACGACAACCCGAAGTTCGTGGAGGACATCGTGCGCGACGTCGCGGTGCAGCTGAACGGCGACCATCGCATCGCCGCCTATGTGGTGGAGTCCGAGAACTTCGAATCCATCCACAATCATTCGGCCTACGCGATGATCACGCGCGACAAGGACGGCGAATCGCCCCGCTCCGGCGTTTCGGCGCGGGGGTAGGAATGCCCGCACTCCGGGCCGGCGCCTCTCGCAACATCGGACGGATCCTGCCGGCTTTTTGACGCCGACGCCGGGCCGTTGGCGATCCTCCTCACATAACCGATTGTTTTCCATGGTATTACATAGTCTGGCATACGCGATGCAGGACCCACGGCGTGTAACATCAGTCTAGTGACTGTTGCACTCCTCCCTTGGGTCTTGCAGGGCGCCTCGGGCGCCCTGATTTTTCTCGTAAGCCTCGGTTCAGCTCCGTTGTCAGACTATCATCTACCGTGTCCCGGGCGGATGACATCCGCCGTCCGGGAGCAACCGACACGTGAGCGCCACCTCGATGAACCGAACCTCACGGCTGCTTTCGTTCGCGGTGCCGCTGACTTTGGCGGCCTTGGTCTGCGGATCGGCATCGGCCGTGGCCGGCGAGGTCGACATGCGCGATTACATCATGCTCGATGAGGGCATGACCGAGGCCGAGGTATTGTATCGGCTGGGGCCGTACGACTATGAAACGGTCTATTCCGACTACTATCACCTTCCGATCCGAAAGCGCTGGGCCTATCTGCCGGCGTACGGAAAGCGGGGTTGGGTCACCGAGATTACCTTCGACCATCGGGGACGGATCCAGCAGATAGAACGGTACCGTCCCTGACTCGCCGGCGGCGCTCTCACGCGCCGCCGTCACCGCGCTTCGCGTCCTCCCAGAGCGCCTCCATCTCCGATGCGGTTGCCTCCGCGATCGCCTTGCCTTGGTTCGCGAGATTCCTTTCGATGTGACCGAAGCGCCGCTCGAACCGGGTGTTCGCCCCGCGCAGGGCCTGTTCCGGCTCGACGTCCAGATGCCGCGCCAGATTGATGCAGGCAAACAGCAGATCGCCGACCTCGGCCACCATGCGCTCGCGCCCCTGCCCGAGGCTGTCGCGCACCTCGCCGAGTTCCTCGAGGACCTTTTCGAACACAGGTCCCGCCTCCGGCCAGTCGAAGCCGACCTGCGCGGCCCGCCGCTGCAGCTTGGCCGCACGTGTGATGGCCGGCAGGGCGAGGGCGATGCCGCCGAGCGTTCCGGCACCGGCGTTTCCCGCGCTGCGTTCACGCGCCTTGATCGCCTCCCACCGGCGCGACTGTTCCCCAGCGTCGCCGACGGCAGCCCCGGCGAACACATGCGGGTGCCGGGCAACCAGCTTTTCGCATGTCGCCTCGACGACCGAATCGAAGCTGAACCAGCCGCGCTCCTTCGCCAGCCGAGCGTAGAACACGATCTGGAACAGCAGATCGCCGAGTTCACCGGCCAGTGCGTCGTAGCGACCGCTCTCGATGACGTCGGCCACCTCGTAAGCCTCCTCAAGCGTGTGCGGCACGATGGTCGCGAAGGTCTGCTGGCGGTCCCACGGGCAGCCGGATACCGGATCGCGCAGCCGGTCCATGATCTCAAGCAGTCGCTCTATGTTGGTCATTCGAAACAGCCTGTTCCGCGACGCGCACCGCTTGCTGCGGCGGCGCGCCCCGATTGATCTTACCCGCTAATTCGCATGTAGAATGAACGGCATGCGGGAATTTCGGTCAATACTTGGCAATACGCTGCTGTAACCGTCATGTCGCCACTCATCCTCAGACTGGACATTTCGGGGACGCCCATAACCTGGATACCCTGGGAGGATGCGGTATGCCTGTATAGCCGCGACATGATCGCCTGGACCGCTGGCGAGAGCGTCTTCACCTTTCACGGGGGCATCTCGCGGCGAACGGGCGCGCCATCGCTGGTGACGATCAATTCGATCATCGCCGTCAAGCGCTCGGACCGTCACGGCTACCAGCGCCGGGGCATCCCGCCACTGAACAATCGTGAGTTGTTCCTGCGCGATGGCAGCCTGTGCATGTACTGCGGCGATGAGTTTCACGACAGCCAGCTTACGCGTGATCACGTCATCCCGCTGTCGCGGGGCGGCCGGGATTGCTGGTCCAACGTGGTCGCCGCTTGCAAGTCGTGCAACGCGCGCAAGGGATCTCGCCTGCCGGAGCAGGCCGGCGTCAGCCTGTTGGCGATCCCCTACGTGCCCAACTGGGCCGAGTTCCTGGCACTGAGCAACCGGCGGATCCTGGTGGATCAGATGGAGTTCCTGAAGTCGCAGTTCAAGCAGAAGGGCCGCCTGCTCAGCTTCCAGTAGCCTCACTCCGGGACAGGCCGATCCGCATGGCTGCGGCACCGGTATCTCGGGCGCCGGGCATGCACTGCGGGACGGGTCCGGCTGCCCACGAAGGGCGAGCCCGGCCGACCAGGGCGTCCCGCGCGGGAAACGCCCGGCATTCCGGTTACAATCCCTCCCATGCACACCTTCATCCCATCAGGCAGCCTGCAGGTGCAGCCGTGAGCCGGGCCTTCGTCAAGGAACCCGACGGCGATGCCGCCGATGCGGATCTGCCGGAGCGGCCGTTGAGCGAACATCCGCTCTATGTCACCCCCCGCGGTCTGCGCAAGCTGCAGCAGGAGCTGCACGAGCTGCGCGAGCAGCGGCGCGGACTGCAGGCTGGCGGCGAAGACATGTCGGTCATGGCCGAGTTGAAGCGGGTCGAGCGCGACGAGCGCTATCTCGAGCAGTGCGTGCAGAACGCGATACTGGTCACCCCGCCGGCATCCCACGACGAGATCCGTTTCGGTGCCGCCGTGGATCTCCTGGACGAAGACGGTCATCGGCACCACGTTGTGATCGTCGGCGAACAGGAGGCCTGCGCGCCGACCGGACTGATCAGCTGGGTGTCACCGCTGGCGCGCTCGCTCATCGGACGCCGCGTGGGCGACGTCGTCACCTGGGAGCGGCCCGCCGGAAACGTGGAGCTGGAGATCACCGGCATCAGCTATCCCGACCTCAGCTGAGCCTCCGGGACTCGCGAGCTTCCGAGACTCCTGGTCACGTCCATCCGATGGCGCCCCTCTCAAACGGCCCCTGGCGACAGAGCGAGCGGATGCGCGCGGTGCAGACCCCCATCATTCCAACGGTGGGAAGATGGATCCAGGAGCACCCGGGCACCCTTTCGCTGGCGCAGGGCGTGGTCTTCTACCCGCCCCCACCGCAGGCGCTGCGCGCCGCGGAGCACTACCTGCAGCATGGCCATCACAGGTATGGCGCCGTGCAGGGTACCTCGAGTCTGCGCGCCGCGATCGCAGCCAAGCTCAGGCGCGAGAACGGCATGAATGTCGACGGCGACGGCGCGCGTATAGTCGTCACGGCGGGCGGCAACATGGCCTTCCTGAATGCCATGTTCGCGATCTGCGACACAGGCGACGAAGTCGTGCTGCCGTTGCCGTATTACTTCAACCACGAGATGGCGATACGCATGGTCGGCGCGCGGCCGGTGCTGGTCCCGACCGCCCCGGATCTCAATCTCGATCTCCAGGCGCTGCGCGAGTCGATTACGCCCCGCACGCGCGCCGTCGTCACAGTCTCACCGAACAATCCCACCGGCATGGTCTACTCCCGCGAACAATTGAGCGCCGTGAATGCGATGTGCCGGGAGATGAACATATATCACGTCAGCGACGAGGCCTACGAACACTTCACCTACGCCGGCAGCACTCATTTTTCCCCGGGCTCGCTGCCGCAGAGCGCCTGCCACACGATTTCCATATTCTCGCTGTCGAAAAGCTTCGGATTCGCCGCCTGGCGCATTGGGTACATGGTCCTGCCGGATCACCTCTTCAGCGCGGTCATGAAGGCGCAGGACACAAACCTCATCTGCGCCAACCTGCTCGCGCAGGAGGCCGCTGCCGCCGTCATCGAGAGCGGCGCTGCCTACCGGGAGGAGATGTGCCGCACGCTGAGCGGCGTTCGCGAGGTTGTGATGCGGGAGCTCGCGGAGCTCGGCGATACCTGCCGGCTCTCCGCATCGACCGGCGCATTTTACGTGCTCGTGCGGCTCGATGCGGACATGGACCCGCTGCTGCTCACGCAGCGGCTCATCCGCGAGCACCGCGTGGCGGTATTGCCGGGATCCGCCTTCGGCATCGAGGGGGGCTGCGCGATACGCGTATCCTACGGCGCCCTGGAGCCTGACTTCGCCATCGCCGGCGTCAAGCGCCTGGCCAACGGCATTCGGACCACGCTAAACGGCGGCGGCTGATATCGCCGCCGCCGCTGCACCAGCCTGAAATCCCAACGCCCACGAACACCGAGGAGACCACCACGTGCGATTGAAAATCCTGCTTGCCCTGACCCTGTTCCTGCCGGCGTCGATTTCCAGCGCGGCCGACATCGAGGATCACTACGTCATCTGGGGGCTGGGCCAGAAATCGTGCCACAGCTACAATCAGGCCCGGGCCGCCGGCGACTTCGAGCACTACAAGGAGTACGTGGCCGGCTACCTCACGGCCTACAACGCCTTCGTGCCTGAGACCTACAACATCGTTCCCGACATGGACACGAACGCGATCATCGCATGGCTGGATGCGCACTGCGCCGATAGCCAGACGATGAGCTTCGCCGACGCCATGCATGCCCTCGTCGACGAGATGCACGGGAAGCGTCAGAAGACCAGCCCGGCAGACGGCGCCCGGTGGCCCTGATCGTTCCCGAGCGCGGAGTCCTGGCAGCGGTCGATCTGGCCGCCGCCCTGAGCGGCTGCCTTCGCCCTGCGCCGGAATACGCGCCGTCTTTTTCCACGCCGGCCCTGCGTCCGGCCGCGGTGCTCATACCGATCGTCAGCCGGCGCGAGGGCAACGCGGTGCTGTTCACCCGCCGGGCGCCGACGCTGACCCATCATGCCGGCCAGATCTGCTTCCCGGGCGGAACCGTCAGTGACGCGGATGCGACGTACGCTCAGGCGGCGCTGCGCGAACTGGAGGAGGAAACCGGGATCGCCCAACGCCACGTGCACCTCGCCGGTGCCCTGCCGGCGCTCGACACCCGCACGGGATTCAGCGTCGTACCCGTGGTCGGCGTGATCGAGGAGGGATTCCGGCTGGTGTTGCAGCAGTCTGAAGTCACCGCAGTGTTCGAGATCCCCCTGCCATTCGTCCTGAATGGGCGAAATTACCAAACGCGGCCGGTGCCGGATCGCGATCAAGCTCGCGTTTTCGACACCATTCAGTATGGTAGTAATGTGATCTGGGGAGCGACCGCGACGATGCTCGTCAATCTCGTCGCGATCCTGAACGGACTAGCCCCCGATTTGCACGAATCGCTACGCGCTACAAGGGGAAATTGCGATTTCTGAAAAAATGGTTCATCATTATTAACTAAAGGTCGAACGACCTTGGGGCCCTTCGTGATAAGTGAAAAACAGGAGATAACATCATGCAGATGAAGTTCGTTAAAGTTTCCGCACTGGCCATGATCCTCGCGATGGCAGCCGGCTGCCAGCAGATCACTCGCGAGGAGTTCGAGGCGGTGAAGTCGACGGCCGACACGGCGCTGAGCGAGGCACGTGCGGCCAAGTCTGCTGCTGACGCTGCCGCTTCCGCGGCCAGCGCGGCCCAGGCGTCGGCTGACGAGGCCAAGCGTGCGGCTGACGAAGCCAACGCCTGCTGCAAGGCCAACAGCGACAAGATCGACCAGCTGTGGAACCGCATCATGCGCAAGTAATTGCGCCTGAGACGACAGCAGTTACTTAATCTGTAGATGAGTCCCCGGTGGTCGCAGGATCGCCGGGGATTTTGTTGTCTTTACCGCGAGACTTCCGCCGCCCCAGCGGCGGGAGCCCGGTCACCAGACCTGGTCGCCCGCGGCCTGAGGCGGTTCGCCGGCAACATCCGCCGTGCGCTGCCCAGCCGGTTGATGGAACCACTGGCCTATCGCCACCGGAATTCCGTTGCGCATCCCGATGGCGCTTCGAATCTGATTCCAGTCCACCTCCGATCCGGACTCGCCGATCACCTTGATCAGCTGATTGACGACGTTGTCGTACTGATCGTGCGCGGCAGTCGGATCCTCCTCGAGGTGGGGATGTGCCTCGAGGTACAACGCGCCATTCAGCCGTCCGAGCTTGATGGGCTGATTGACGATGCGCACCGGCGTGCCGACTTCCACCTGATGGAACAACGACTCGATGTCCTTGGGATACATGCGGATACAGCCGTGGGTCACCCTCATCCCGATGCCCTCGACCTTCGCCACGTCGGTGCCGTGAATGTAATACTTCGACAGTCCGAGTTGCAGCTTGAAAAGACCCATCGGATTGTTCGGGCCGGGAGGAACTACTGCCGGCAATACCTCTCCCCAGTCGCGCAGGTGCTCTGCGCGTATGGATGCCGGCGGCACCCAGGTGGGGTTCTCGATCTTCTTGACCACCTTCGTGACTCCGTGAGGGGTCGTCCAGTCCTCCCGGCCGATGCTGACGGGATGCGTGACGACCACCTGCGGTTGCCCCTCCGGCCGCTTGGGGTAGTAGTACAGGCGCATCTCGGGCACGTTGATGACGATGCCCTCCCTGGGGCTGTCCGGCAGCACGTACTGACTGGGTACCACGACCTCCGCGAATGTGTTGTGCGCGATCATGTCCACACCCGGGTTCGCGATCTTCAACTCCTGATAACCCTGGTCGTAGGCCATCGCGACGTCCACGGCGCGCGCGTTCGGCGGTACGGTGGCGATGTTGAGGGAGCCGATGACGTTGTCGCCGTTGGCGGGTAGCACGAATGTCTCCGCCGAGACGGAGAGACTGGTGAGCAGCATCAGGAGTGCGCTCAACCCGTGCCGCTTGCGTGCACGTTCATCCTCAAAGGCAAAGATTTCCTTGTGACTCATAGTTTCGCTTGGTCCTTGTCGGGCCCCGGTGCAGTTCATCAGAAATTCGACCGGGCAAATCCGTCGGTGTTCGCAGTTCTCGTTCGCCGGGCGCGATCATGCCGCATTTGGCGGATAAAAACCAGTTTCGACACAAAGGCTTAGGACTCGGATGGGCCTTGCCCCGATCCGCCCGTCACCATCGCGAGCCACGCCCAGCCCGCGCACAACGACAAGCCGCCGACCGGAGTCAGCATTCCCCACCACCCTGAGCCGGTCACCACCAGCAGGTAGAGGCTGCCGCTGAACAGCAGCATTCCCGCCGTCAGCAACCACGACGCCCGTTGAACCGACAGCCGGATGGCCGGCGGAACCCGCCATACACCGATGGCAAACAGCGCGAGCGCATGCAGGGAGTGGTAAAGGACGGCGGTGCGGAACGTCGCCATCGCCTCCGTGTCGACGTGAGGCCGCAGGGTGTGCGCGCCGAAGGCTCCGGCGATGACGGCCAGAAGCGCCGCCCAGGCTCCCACCCGGAGAAAAACCCGGTTGCTCACGTCTCACCCCCTCTCACGCCTTCGAGGCTACGCTGTCGCCCGCCGAAGTTCGAGTGCAACTGCGATATCATTCGAACGATGGGCATGACGTGGCAGTCCGCGGCCGGTCTGCTCGCCGCCGCGATCCTCGTTCCCGGCGCCGGCGTCGCGAAGCAGATCGGTGAGCCGACGGAGATCTCGGCACGCTATCGCACAGGCGACACCTACATGGGCATCCGTCTGCTCGGGACCGTTCGCCTTGCCAAGGATCCGGTCGACGATCACTCCGCGAGCGGCCTGTCGGGTCTGGCCTGGGACGAGGACGAAGGGCTGCTATACGCGGTTTCCGACCGCGGATATCTGCTGCACATGCAACCCCGTTTCGACGAAGGGCGCATCGTTGGCGTCGAGCTGACGGCTGCCCACGGCCTGCGCGGCAGGAAGCAGGACAGGCTGCCGCACTACCTCGGCGACGCCGAGGGTCTGGCGATCGTCAACGGCAGCAACGGGGTGACGGGGGACGCGGAGCTGCTCATCTCCTTCGAGGGTACGCCGCGCGTCGAACGCTATCGCCCGAACGGGCAATGGATCGCGGGCGTACCCCTGCCCGGGGTGCTCGGGGACGGTTCACGGTATGCCTGCCGCAACTGCCAGCTCGAGGGCATCGCGCTCGATCCCGTCCTCGGTCTTCTGCTTGCTCCGCAACGCCCGCTGCGCGGCCAGCCCCGCGACCTCCACTCCGTCTTCGATGCGAGGTCGCGGGCGTGGAGCTTCCCGGCCGTCGCGGAGAGTCACTGCTCGCTGGTAGACCTCGCCAGCACGCCTCAGGGCGGGCTGCTGGTACTGGAACGTCGCTACAGGAACGTATTCTCGCCGATTGTCATCGCCATCCGTCGCCTGCGCGTGGATCCCGCGCGCCAGCCAAACGGCGGCGCCACGGTCGTCGACGACCTGGCGATACTCGACAACACGCGGGGATGGTCTCTCGACAACTTCGAGGGTCTCGCCCACCATCGCGACAACCGCTACTTCATGGTCAGCGACGACAACAACAGCGCGCTGCAGAGCACGCTGCTGCTCTACTTCGAGCTCGACGCCCACAGGTAGTCGGGCCCGAGCGGCTTCGCATGAACACGAGCGCAGACCGTACAAACACGGCGAGCGCCGGCGCCGCCTGCGCGATCGTCAACTGCGCCAGGGAGTGTCGCGTATACCCGCTGCGACTGGCGGAAACCTGATGTCGGAACCCGAACAACACGGTGACCCCGGCCGATGAGCGCGGCGATGTACCAGGGCCTGCCGCCGAGATCGCGCCGATGCGCGTACTGCGTGAAGGTCATGAAAGCGTCGGGCAGCACCAGCTGGCCGGCGGTTCAAAGCACGACGGGCATGAGTGCCCCTGGACGCGCTGGTCAGCGTTCGAGCAGGCGCGGCATCAGCTCGACCAGATTGCAGGGGCGCGTGCGGTAATCGAGCTGGTCGCCGATCAGCCGATCCCAGGCCGTGCGGCATGCACCGGGCGATCCCGGAAGGCAAAACACGTACCGACCGTTGGCCACACCGGCGATGGCGCGCGATTGCAGGGTCGAGGTCCTGATCTCCTCGTAGGACAGTACACGGAACATCTCCCCGAAGCCGTCGAGTTCCTTGTCGAACAGTACGCGCACGGCCTCCGGCGTGCCGTCGCGGCCGGTAACGCCCGTACCACCCGTGATCAGCACGACCTGCAGCTCCGGTTCGATCAGCCAGTTCGAGACGATCGCCCGGATCTCATATACGTCGTCCCGGCAGATCCGACGGCCCGCGAGGCGATGACCCGCCGATTCCAGCCGCTCCACCAGCGTGTCGCCGGACCTGTCGTTGTCCAGTTGCCTCGTGTCGGAAACGGTCAGCACGCCGATGCCCAGGGGGACGAACTGACGTTCACTGCGGTGCTCCATCGTGTTGCTCACGGCTGCGGAGATCGAATCGACCTCGGGTATCATATCACTGCACCCGCCCCCGGCAGCGATGACAGGCAAACTCCCCGAACCCGGCGGTGACGACCTGCGCCTCGACAAATGGCTGTGGGCGGCGCGTTTCTTCAGGACGCGTGGACTGGCGCAGGAGGCGATCAAGGCAGGCAAGATCGAGGTCAACGGCGAGCGACCCAAGCCTGCGCGGCCCGTGCGCATCGGCGACATGCTGCGCATACGGCGCGGCCAGTTCGAATCCGACGTTCGGGTCGCGGCGCTGTCGCGTCAACGCCAGTCCGCGGCCGCGGCCGCGGCGCTCTACGAGGAGACAGTCGAAAGCATCGAACGCAGACAGGCCCTGGCGCGCGAGCTGCGGCTGACGGCGGCGAGCGCGCCGCAATTCGCCGGCCGGCCGGGCAAGCGCGACCGGCGCCACATCGTGCACTTCACTCGCAAACGCGGCGGCTGAGCGCCCGCCGCGCCGTCCATCGCACCCTGGCGCGCGCGGCAATGCGCTGCGCGGAAGCGCGCTGCCGCACGGTTGCAATTCGCGGATGAATACCCGATAACTGGGCGCGTCACGGCCAGCGCGAGCACCGACCATGCCCCCTCACGATTCGATCGCCGCCATCGCCGCGAATATTGAACAGGTGATACGCGGCCAGCACGCGGCGATTCGGCTGCTGCTCGCCGCGTTCACGAGCGGCGGGCACGTGTTGATCGAGGACTACCCGGGAACCGGCAAGACCACCCTGGCCAAGGCGCTGGCCCGTTCTGTCGATGCGCCGTTTCAGCGGATCCAGTTCACGCCCGACCTGCTGCCCTCCGACATACTCGGCGCCTCGATCTACAATCCGCGCGACCAGAGCTTTCGACTGCACCGTGGACCCATCTTCACCACGGTGCTTCTCGCCGACGAGATCAACCGCGCCTCGCCGCGCACGCAATCCGCGCTCCTCGAGGCCATGGCGGAGTCACAGGTCAGCCTGGAAGGGGAAACGCACCGGCTCGACGAGCTGTTTTTCGTGATTGCCACCCAGAACCCGGTCGAGACGCACGGTACCTATCCCCTGCCCGAGGCGCAGCTCGATCGTTTCGCCCTGCGGCTGCATCTGGGATACGTGACGCCGGCGCAGGAGATCGAGATACTCGATGCGCATCAGGACCATCCTCCGCTCGAGGACCTGCGCGCGGTGGCGACCGTGGATGACGTGCATGTCATGCGCCGGGCAGTGACGGCGATACGGGTCAGCGAAGAGATCAAGCGATACATCGTCGATCTCGTCGCGGCCACGCGCACGGGCGCCGGGGTCCGTCTCGGCGCCAGCCCGCGCGCCTCCATAACGCTCCTGAAGGCCTCGCAGGCATTGGCGCTCGCTGACGGAATGGATTACGTCTCCCCCGACTATGTGCAGGAGCTGGCGATACCGGTGCTGGCCCACCGGATCGGGCTGGAGGCCGAGGCCCAGTTCGGCGGGCTCTCGGCAGCGCAGATCGTCGAGGGCATCCTTCGGCGGCTGCCGGTACCGCGCTAGGCACGAACGCGCATGTGGCGCGCCGCTCAGATGCTGGTACTGCGCCGGGGTGCGCACATGGGCCGCGCGCTCCGTCTGCGCTTCACGCCCTCCGGTCGCGCCATCCTCGCCGCGGCGATCGTCGCCACCGCCTTCGGTATCGACATCTCGCGCACGCGGGCGCTGCAGGTGGCCGCCGCCGCGACGGGATTGCTGCTGGTGGCGGCGGTCTTCCTGCTGCGGCGGCGCCTGCCCCTCGCCTTGTCGCGTGAGCTGCCGCGGTACGGCACGGTCGGCGTGCCGCTCACCTACGCGCTGCGGATCACGAACCTCTCGTCCTCCCGGGCGCTGCCCGAATTCGAGCTCATCGACGAACTGACCGCATCGTGGCCGACGCGCGAGGAGTACGCGCGCTTCGTCGAACCGGACGGCCTGGACGGACGAGTGGAGCGCTGGCTCGGGTTCCGGCGTTGGCTCAGGCTGGCGCTCACGCGCCGCGGCGGGCTCATCCCGGCGCAGCGCGGCCACACGCTGCCGCCGCGCGCCGTTGCCTCGCTGGAGATGACGCTGCAGCCGTTGCGCCGAGGCTATCTGCACTTCGGCCGTGCGAGCCTCTGTATCCCCGACCCGCTGGGACTCATCAATGCCCTGCAATCGTGCGGCGCGCCGGACCGGCTGCTCATACTGCCGCGTCGGTACGCGGTCCCGCCGCTCGACGCCGGCATGTCCCGACGGCATCAGGCCGGCCGCGTTCGTCGCGCCAGCAACGTCGGCGACTCACAGGAGTTCCTCGCGCTGCGGGAGTACATGCACGGCGACGCGCTGCGCCACATCCACTGGCGCAGCTGGGCGCGGACCGGCGCCCCCATCGTCAAGCAGTTCGAGAACGAGTACCTGAGCCGGCTGGCATTGGTCATCGACACCTGCACGGCGCCCGGTCTGCCGCTCGAGGCGGCGCTGTCCATCGGCGCCTCCTACCTGACCGGCGATCATCCCGCCGACATGGTGATCGATCTGATGCTCATGGGTCCGCGACTGTTCGAGAGCTCCGCCGGTCGCGGCCTCGGGACGGTCGACGCCCAGTTGGCGCTGCTGGCGTGCGCCGAACCCGCGCCGCCCGGGGAGTTCCATCGCTTCATGCGCGAAGTGCTTGCGGTGCTGCCGCGGATCAGCGCAGCGATCGTCGTCCTGCCGCATTGGGACGAGGCCCGGCGCGCCTTTCTGCGCGCGCTGCGGGCGCGCGGGGTGCCGTTGCAGTGTCTGGTCACCGCGCGCGGGGCATCGCCCGCGCCCGTCACGGATGCCGATGGCGTGCTCGAGGTGCGGCCGGAGTCCATGGAGGAGGATCTCGCCCGTCACCGCGCGCACGTCTCACGCGCCGCGCCGGCCGCGAGCGTGAGCGCGTGAACGAGCGGCCATTGCTCGTCGCCGCGGCACTCCTGCTATGGGGCTGGCAGAGCGGGCATTTCCACGTCGCCCTGCCACTCGCCGTGGTGTTCGAGGCGAGACCGTTCCTGCACCGCCGCCTCGAGTTGCACGAGCCCGACTTCCAGCGCATCGCGGACGTGACCAGTGTGCTGTTCCTCGCGCTGGTGTTCATCGGCTTCAGCGACGACGCGGTGGGCGGCATCTACCGCATCCTGGAGTGGATGCCTGCCGTGCTTGCGCCGCTGCTCGTCGGGCAGCGTTACAGCGTCGGCGGAGCCATTCCGCTCTCGGCGCTGTTCGCGAGCCTGCGCCGCACCCGCGGGACCGTGCTGGAGCACGTCCCGAGGTTCGCCGACCTCACCCGGCCCTATGTCATCGTCTGCCTCATCGCCGCCAGCGTCGGCTCGAAGACCAGCGATGCGTTCCTGCTCGCCGCCTTCACGCTGCTGGTGGGCATGCTCGCACCGCCGCGATGGTCGCGACGGAGCCTCCTGCCGTGGACCCTCTGCGTGCTGGCGGCCCTGGGCGCGGGCCTGGCCACGCGATCGGGGCTTTATCAGCTGCAGGGGCAAGTGGAACTCTGGGTGATGCGGTGGATGCAGGATTCGTTTGTCGCATCCGTCTCGCCGAACCAGGCATTCACGGCAATCGGCATGCTCGGACGGCTGAAGTTCTCCGACCGCGTTCGCCTGCGGCTCGAGACCGATGGCGAGCTTGCCGGGCCGCTGTTGCTGCGCGAATCGACCTACGAGGAGTTTCGCCACGGGACCTGGCGCAATACGGACAGCACGATGTCGGCCATCGACCCCTATGGCGACGGCCATCGCTGGCGCCTGGCGGAACCGCCCGCGCACGTCATGCGTGCCGTCATCACCGCGCCCGTGAAGAACGATCCGGAGGCGATCCCCGTCCCCCAGGGGGCCTGCGGACTGGCGAGCACGGACATCCTCGGGCTGCAGCGCCACTACGGGAGCGCGCTGCTGGCCGACGCGCGCCCCGGCTATGTCCGCTACGAGGTCGAATTCGGCGGGGAACTGCGCGGCGAACCCGACCCGCGCCCGGGGGATTTGACGGTCCCTGAGGCCTACCGATCGGTGCTGAGCCGGGTGAGCGCCGAGCTGGGCGTCCTGCCCGGCAATGACGACGGCAGGCTGAAGGCGATCGAAACCTTCTTCCGGCAAAACTTCAGCTACTCGCTGGTGCAGCGCGGTCGCGGGCCCTGGACGCAGCCGCTCAACGAATTTCTGCTCCACCGCCGCAGCGGGCACTGCGAGTACTTCGCCACGGCTACCGCGCTGCTGCTGCGCCAGCTCGGGATCCCCGCGCGCTACGCGGTGGGATACTCGGTCTCCGAATACAGTCCGCTCGAGGGCAGCTATGTCGCGCGACAGCGCGACGCGCACGCATGGGTGGTGGCGCACGTCGGCGGGGCGTGGCGGGTCGTGGACACCACGCCGGCCACGTGGCGCGCTGAAGAGGACGCGGCATCGAGCCCGCTGCTCGCCTTTACGGACATCAAGGCGTGGCTCGGTTACCGGTGGTCGAAGGTGCGCGCCTCCGGCGCCGGATTGCGCGCGGCCCTGCCCTGGATGTTGCCGCCGCTGCTCGCGCTGCTTTTGTGGAGGTTGCGCGGCACGGGCCGCGCCGGCGCGCGTCGCCGCGCGAGCGGACCGGCTTCGATCCCGATGCGCGGCGCGGATTCCGAATTCTACGCGCTGGTCGATCGCCTCAGCCGTCGGCACGCGCCGCCGCGTGACGGAGAAACCCTGAGGGCCTGGCTGCACCGGCTGCCGTCAGCGGATCAGGCCGAGATCAAACGCCTTGCCGCTCTGCTGGATCTGCACAACCGCCACCGCTTCGACCCGCGCGGGCTGTCGCCATCGGAACGCGCCCGGCTGCAACTTGCCGCCAGTCTCCCGCGCGGCTGACTCCGCGATCCTCCGCGCGGCGCGGCCGCCGCCGTCAGCCCGCGGCAACCCGGGCAATCGCCTGCTGCATCGCGCGTCGCTCGCCGTCGGAGAGCGACGGCTCGGCGAGATGCTCGCGCGCCGTCTCCACCGGGATCAGGCCGTCCTGCACCAGCCGGACCTTCTCCTCGACGGTCACCCCGGGCTCGGCGAGGATCTCCGCCGGGGAGATGAGACCGGTGTCCAGCATCATCGCCACCTCCCCGGTCTGCCGACGCAGGACGGCGTAACTGCCGCCCAGCCGCCAGTCGAGGAAACGGCGCGACACGAGATTCCGCCCGTAGATGCTGCGCACCTCGAGTCTGTAGCTCCCGAGCGTGATCGGGTTGATCGTCGCCTCGATGTTCTCCTCCAGTTGCGTGAGACGCTCCTTGATGAGGTCGGAGAACGCCGTATCGCCGTCGCCCCGTCCGAGCACGGTATAGATCGCGAGTATGTCGTCGATGGACAGGCTCCGGTAGGCGTCCACGACGAATATCCGGTTGCGGCTCTTCCAGAGGCCGTCGAAATTCGCGTATCCGAGCAGGCGAACCAGCGCCGGGACGCGCAGCAGATTCGGGTTGAAACCGCAGGCGCAGATGAGCTGTCCGCGCTCCAGGCCCAGCTCCCGCGCCTCCTCGTCGAGCAGGCGTTCCTGCTGCCCCGGCGCGGGTGGTTGCAGATGCCGGAATATCCTCGCCAACTCCGCATCGGTTGCATACAGCAATCGTTCGAATGGCCTCATCGGTATCCCGTCTTCCCCCGCTCCTTGCACCCGGCGCCGCCCAGGACGCCGCGGAACAGCCCTACCAGTATGCCAGCAGCGAACCTTCCTCGGTGCGTGACTCGAATCGGCGCAGCGGCCGATCGCCCTTCTCCACGCAGGCGCCCGAGGCGATGTCGAACACCCAGCCGTGCCGCGGGCAGACCAGGCGATCGCCCTGCAGCGCGAGCTCCGGTATGTTCGTCACCTGGTGCGGGCAGCGGCTGTCGAGGACCTGGAATTCCAGATCGTGGCAGGTCACGAACAGCTCGCGATCGTCGCAGGCGAGGCGCCGCACCCCGCGCGCCGGCAGATCGGCGATGGCGGCCACGCGGTGCCACCGGCCGGGCTGTGCATTCATCGACTCCAGTCGGAACTCCGGTATGTCCATCGCCAGCAAGATGTCCATGGCCCAGGTAATCTTGGTCAATCCCAGCGCGGGGAAGGCCATCAGCAGGCCGTCGAGTATCTCGTTGGCGGTGAGTCCCGCCTGCAGGCCGCGGGCGATGTACTGGCGAAATCCGTCGTCGGTCTGCGCCGCCACCTTGGTGATGATGGAGATCAGCGCGCGGGTCCTGGGATCCAGGTGCTTGCCCGCCTCGCGCAGGAAACGAAAATACGCGCGCATCGCCTCCGGGCGTGCGGCGACGAGATACTCCAGCGCCTCGCTCATGATGCCGCTCCGGCCGTCTCCGCGATCGGCGTGAGCTCGATCACCTTCACGGAGTCGCCCCACTGCACGATATCCGGCGTCGTGACCTGCAGGAACAGGCGATCGTAGTTCGGATGTATGAACACCAGCACGACAATCGCCTCCTCGTCCAGCCAGAGCTTCTCGGCGGTCTTGAACCTGAACAGACGCGAGTATTTCGCGCTGCGGTTGACAAGGAAATTCAGGGTCAGCACGCCGTCCCCGGCCTGCTGCTTCTGCGAACAGGCCTCCTCCGAGCGGCGCCGCACACAGGTGACGTGGACGTCCGTGATGATCTGGCCGGATTCCTTGTCGACGGGCTTCACGCGCAGGTGCAGGAGATCGGCCATGTCGACCTGCCTGACGCCGAACAGGCCGAAATAGTCGGCGCCCACCACGCCGAGGAGCGCCATTACGAGGATCGCGACGGCTTTCTTCATTTTTCGCCTGTGGCCTTCAGTCGCGCCGCAATCGATCCGCAATCGCCATCGGCGTCGGATATCTCATCACCACCCAGTAGGAGGACGCCAGGAATGTCAGCAGCGTGGCCATTTTAAGCGCATCCGCATGGATTTGTCCGATCACGCCCGCCTTGAGTGCAACCACCACGACGAACAGCGAGAACTCGCTGATCTGGCCGAGACGAACCCCGATCTCGAAGGACATGCCCGGTTTCTCGCCGACCTTTGTCAGGAGCGTTCGGAACACCAGGGGCTTGAGGGTCAGGCAGCACAGTGCCAGCAGCCCCCCCGTCCACGCGACCTCGGCGAGGGAGGAAAGATTGAAGCTCGCCCCGAGCGAGAAGAAGAACAGCACCAGGAAGAAGTCGCGCAGCGGTTTCAGGCTCTCGGCGATGAACTGCGACACCGGGCTGGAAGCGAGCGTCACCCCGGCCACGAAGGCACCGATCTCCCGCGGCAGCCCCAGCCACGCGCCGAATTCGGCGATGCCCAGGCACCAGGCGATCACCAGCAGGAACAGGTATTCTTGTATGCGATCGAAGCGCTCGATGAGCTTTTCGATCATCAGCCGATCGAGCGCCGCCGCCGCGATCCCCACCGCCATCAACGCCCCGAGCTGCCGCGCGATGCCGCCGAGGGGATCCGTCTCGCCGCCGGCGCCCTGGATGAGCAGAATGATGACGATCGCGATCAGATCCTGCAGCAGGAGCACGCTGATCATGACCTGGCCCATGCGCTGTTGATGCAGCGTGGTCGTGGGCAGCAGCTTCACGCCGATGATGGTGCTGGAGAACATGAGCACGGCGCCGGCCACGAGCGCCTGGGTGGTCGTCCAGCCACCGACGCTCGCGACCGCGAAACCGATGAATCCCAGCGCCAGTGAACTGGCCACGGTCACCCAGAGTGCCTCGCGAAACATGCGGACGAGCTGGGCGGGGGCCAGATTCAGACCGAGCAGATACAGCAGGAACATGATGCCGATCTCCGCGATCCCGTTCAGCCAGACGACATCGTTCACGAATCCCAGCCCGGTGGGGCCGAGCAGCATGCCGACCACGATGTAGGCGACGATCATCGCCTGCCGCGCGTACAGGGCCAGCGTGGCGAGCACGGAGGCGCCGACAAAGATCAGGAAGATCGCGTTGCCGATGGAGCCGTCATGCACCGATTGCTTCCCCCTTGCAGTGGTGGAGACGGCTTGCGCGGGAACCACGCACACCAGATGGCGTCGCCCTCGCCGAGCCGCGGCGACGGCACGAACTCCGCCCATCGCCGGAGCTGCCGCTGCACCGCCAGCCCCATGGCGCCCGCGGCCGTCGCGGCGGCCGCGGGCCCGCCGCCATGCCGCCGGGGACCCTGGTCCGTCCAGGGCGGGGGACGCACGTCAAGGCGTGTGCGGATCAGGGGCAAGGCGCCGTCATTTTTCAGCAATATCGCATCCCCGCCGTCTCACCGGGCCGGTATCGTCAGCGACGCCTTCAGCTTGATAGTATGCGCGTCGGATCGAACTGGAGCCGAACCCATGCGCATTCTAGTCTTCCAGCACCTCGATATCGAACACCCCGGCATCTTTCGCGATTTCCTTGGCGCCGATGGTATTCCATGGGATGTCGTGGAGCTCGACGCGGGGGATCCCATCCCCGATCTGGATCGGTACACGGCGCTGGTGGCCATGGGCGGTCCGATGGACGTGTGGGAGGAGGACCAGCACCCGTGGCTGGTGCCCGAGAAGCGCGCCATACGCGCGGCGGTCGTCGATCGCCAGATGCCCTATCTTGGCATCTGTCTCGGGCACCAGTTGCTGGGTGATGCGTTGGGCGGACGCGTGGGCAAGGCGTCCGCACCCGAGGTCGGCCTGATGCAGGTGAACCTGACCGGCGCCGGGCAGACCGATCCGCTGTTCGCCGGCATCTCTCCGGTCCTGGAGTGTCTGCAATGGCATGGCGCTGCCGTGCTCACTCCGCCGCCCGGGGCGACGGTCCTCGCCAGCTCGCCGCTGTGCGACGTGCAGGCGATGCGCGTCGGCCGCCACGCCTATGGCATCCAGTTTCATGTCGAGGTCATGGCCGAGACGGTCCCGCAGTGGTCGGCCGTGCCCGAGTACGAGGCCGCGCTCGAGAAGGTGCTTGGCGCCGGCGCCGGGGCGACCCTGGCGCGGGAAACCGAGGCGAGGCTGCCCGCCTTTGCACGCGACGCCCGAACGCTCTACGACAACTTCATGGGGATGGTGCGGTCACGGCCACGGCCCTGACGGCTGACGGTCGCGGCGCGCTCATCCCTGACCCCCCCGGGCGGCAGCCGTGATGGCCTGCCATTCCCGATCGAGCCGCGCTGCGGACACCGCGGTGGCCGTACCCAGCTCCTGCGCGAACAGCGACACGCGGAATTCCTCGAGCAGCCAGCGATACGCCTGCAACGTCTCCGGCGCGGCGTCTCCCCCGTGCCGGCCGCAGTATTCGGCGTAGCGCCGCAGACGGGGACGTAGCTGTTCGGCGCGCTGCCTGTCCCTGGCCGGCTCGCGCGCGAGCTTGTCCAGGCGCGCGATCGCGGCCTTCAGGTAGCGCGCCAGGTGGCGGAACCGCTCCGGCGGCGTGGCGCTCACGAAGCCCGGATAAACCAATGCCTGCATCTGTGCCCGCACGTCGGTCAGCGCCTCCCGCGAGGCCGGATGATCGGGCGCTGCGAGCCGCTCCCGGAGTTGCTGCGCGCGCTCCAGGCATTCCAGCAGCTGCGCGCAAAGCGCCTGGGCAGCCGGCACGATCTGCGCCCTGCCCGCTTCGCGGCGGCGGAGGAAATCCTCCTGCCCGGCCGGCATCCCGGCGTCGGTGAGAAATACACGCTCGAAGACCGCCGCGATGATGTCCTCGCGAAGGGCGTCGGCCCTGCCGAGGGGGACGAACAACAGGCTCATCTTCTGAAAGTCCTGCAGGTTCTGGCGGAGGTATTTGACCTGGGCGCCGAGCTCGAGCATGAACAGGCGACGCAGCCCCGCGCGGCTCAGTGCGCCTGCGCGCGCGGCACTGTCGACCACGCGGAGTTGCACGGCATCGCCCAGATCTTCGATGGCCGGATAGCCCGTCACCTTCGTGCCCGCGCGTTCCACCACGACCGTAGCCGGCAGACGACCGAAGTCCCAGCGCGTGATCTTCCCCGCCCGCGGCTGCCATCCCGTGGATCCCGCGAAGGACGCGCGCACCGCTCCGCCCAGCCGCCGCTGCAGTTCCCCGAGATCCCGTCCGCCGTCGAGCACGCGTCCCCGATCGTCAAGCACGCAAAATCGCATCAGGAGATGCTCCGGCAGCACCTCGCTGCGGAAATCCGCCGCACTCAGGCCGACCCCCGCGATCTCTCCGAGATGGCGCGCGAGCCCCGCGCGCAGGTTGCCGACCCGGAAGGGCATCCGGTCCAGGCAACGGTCGACGAACTGCGGTATCGGCGCCAGCGCGCGGCGCTGCGGCTTGGGTAACGAGCGCAGCAGCAGTCCGACCTTCTCCCTGATGAGCCCCGGCACTAGCCATTCGAACGGCTCCGCCGGGAGCTGCGTCAAGGCGAGCATCGGCACCTGCACCGTCACCCCGTCCTCCCCGTGGCCAGGTTCGAAGCGGTAGGACAGACTGAGGTCCAGCTCGCCGATGCGCAGTTGATCGGGAAACAATCCGGAGGTCGCCGGCTCGCCGCGCAGGAGATACTCGCGCGGGATGAACAGCAGCTCCGGATCGGCGCGCTCGGCCTCCCTCAGCCACTGCTCGAAGCTGCGGCGCTCGCAGACGTTCTCGGGGATGCGCTGATCGTAGAAGTCGAAAACAGCCTGCTCGTCGGCCAGGATGTCCAGCCGGCGCGCCTTGTGCTCAAGGATGCGCAACTCCTCGAACAGCGCCCGGTTGCGGGCGAGGAACGGCGCATCGGTGTCGAATTCCCCGTTCACCAGCGCCTCGCGGATGAAGATGTCGCGCGCCTCGGCGGGATTGATGCGACCGAAGTCCACCCGTCGGCCGCTGGCAATCGTCAGGCCGAGTAGTGTCGATCTCTCGTAGGCGTTGACGCGCCCGGCGCGGCGCTCCCAGTGCGGATCGCTGTGACTGCGCTTCACGAGATGCGCCCCGACCCCCTCGATCCACTCCGGTTCCACGGCCCCCACGTTGCGCGCGTACAGCCGGGAGGTCTCCACGATCTGGGCGGCCACGAACCATTTGGGCCGGCGCCGGAACTGCGTGGAGCCCGGGAAGATGGCCGGCTTGATCCCGCGCGTTCCGAGGTATTCGTTGGCGTCCGTGCGAAACGCGATCTGACTGAGATAGCCCGTCAGCAGGGCGCGATGCACCGCCGAGTACTCCGCGGGCGTCGCGTTGCAGCGGTACGTGAGCTCCGAGGCCAGCTCGCGCAGCTGATTCCAGGTGTCGCGCCACTCGCGCACGCGCGCGGGCGAGACGTAATGCTCGCGGCACCACTGCGCGAGCCGCTTTTTCGACAGCGTACGGGCCTGCTCCCCGTAGGCGTTCCAGAAATTCACGTACCAGAGAAAATCCGATCGTTCGTCGTTGAAGATCGCCTGGGCCGCGGTGGCCAACTCGCGCGCATCGAGCGGAAACTCGCGCGGATCCTGGATGCCGAGGACGGCGGCGATGATCAGCAGCTCCGTGAGACAGTGCCCTTCCTGACCGGCGACGATCAGCCTGCCGATGCGCGGATCCACCGGCAGGCGCGCCAGCGTGCGGCCGAGCGCGGTGAGGGTTCGCGACTCGTCGACGGCCCCCAGCTCGTATAGCAGTGTGTAGGCGTCGTTGACGTAGCGCCCTTCCGGCGGGTCGAGGAAGGGAAACTCGTCGACCTCGCCGAATCCCAGCGACTCCAGCTGCAGGATGACGGCGGCCAGGTTGGTGCGCCGGATCTCCGGATCGGTATGGGCGGGCCGGCTCAGGTGATCCTCTTCGCCGTACAGGCGTACGCACACGCCCTGAGCGGTGCGCCCGCAGCGGCCGGCGCGCTGGTCGGCGGAGGACTGCGAAATGCGCTCGATCGGCAGGCGCTGCACCTTGGTGCGTGGACTGTAGCGGCTCACGCGGGCGAGTCCGGTATCGATCACGTACCGCACGCCGGGCACGGTGAGCGAGGTCTCCGCGACGTTGGTGGCGAGCACGATGTGGCGGCGCGCGTGCGGATCGAAGATGCGCTGCTGCTCGGCGGCCGTGAGCCGCGCGTACAGCGGCAGGACCTCCGTGTCGCCGAGTCGCTCCCGCCCGAGCGCGTCGGCGGCGTCGCGGATCTCCCGCTCCCCGGGGAGAAACACCAGGATGTCGCCGCGATCGATGCGCGAGAGCTCGCGCACCGCCTCGACGACGCCGGCGTTGACGTCGGCCTCCCCGGTCTCCTCGTCCTGCGCCGGCGGCCGGTAGCGTATTTCGACGGGATAGGTGCGCCCGGAGACTTCGATGATCGGCGCGCCGTCGAAATGGCGCGAGAACTTCTCCGGATCGATGGTGGCGGAGGTGATGATCACCTTCAGGTCGGGCCGCTTCGGCAGCAGCGACTTCAGGTACCCGAGCAGGAAATCGATATTCAGACTGCGCTCGTGGGCCTCGTCGATGATGAGCGTGTCATAGGCCTCCAGGCGGCGATCGGCCTGGGTCTCCGCGAGCAGGATGCCGTCGGTCATGAGCTTCACGTAGGTGTTCTCGCCGACCTGTTCGCTGAAGCGCACCTTGTAGCCGACCGCCGCGCCGACCGCGCTGCCCAGCTCCGCGGCGATGCGCCCGGCAAGCGTGCGTGCGGCGATGCGCCGCGGCTGGGTGTGCCCGATGAGGCCCCGAACGCCTCGGCCCAGCGACAGGCAGATCTTCGGCAACTGCGTGGACTTGCCCGAGCCGGTCTCGCCGCAGACGACGACGACCTGGTGGGCGTCGATGACGCGCGCGATCTCCTCGCGGCGCGCGCACACCGGCAGCTCCTCCGGGAAGCTCGGCACCGGGCGCATCGCGGCGCGCCGTTGCAGCCGCTCGCGGGCACGCGCGAGCCGTGCCTCGAATTCGCCCGCCGGCGGCGGGTCCTCCGGCCGGGCACGCTGTTGCCGCAGGCGATGCCAGAGCCGCTGCAGCGCACGCCGGTCCGCCGGCATACAATCTGCCAGTACGGCGTTGAGCTCCGCCTGGGTGTGGACGCTCATGGCGGGGGGATCAGCCTCGGGGCAGACCGGGCGGAGAAGTTTTGTCAATTCTTAGGTTTGCTGCTAGCATTAACCTGTAACCACCTGATAGCACTCAATATAGCGTGTGCGGAGTACGGAAACCGGCAGTGCAGGCGCGCGGCCGGTACAAGCGGCGGGGTCAGTCCAACCATGGGCCAGGTGCTGGTCCGACAGACGGGTAACAGACGGGCGACGGTTCAACATGGCGCAGACGCTAGACATCTCCGGCTCGCAGATCAACGGGGCACGCGATTATCAGGAAGATGCATTTCTGATCACAACCATCGGCGGCAGTGACGAGAAGGATTCCGCGTCGCTGGTCATCGTCGCCGACGGCATGGGCGGGCACGCCGCCGGCAACGTCGCGAGCAACATGGCGGTGCAGACCTTCAACAAGCACGTCACCTCCCACTTTCCCACAGCCGATGTCCCGGCGATGCTGCAGGCGGCGGTGCGCGCCGCCAACGCGTCGATCACCGACACGGTACGCGAGACCCCGGCGCTGCGCGGCATGGGCTGCACGCTGGTCGCCGCGCTGGTCGTGGACCAGAGACTTCACTGGATCAGCGTCGGGGACAGCCATCTCTACCTGCTGCGCGGCGGCACGCTGGAGAAGAAGAACGTCTGCCACAGCTACGGCGGGTTTCTCGATCGCATGGCCGCGGCCGGCCGGCCGGTGGAGCCGGAGGCGGGTTTCTCCCGCAACATGCTCATGAGCGCCCTCTCGGGCGATGAGATCGCCGAGGTCGACTGCCCGGACGAACCGTACACGCTGCAGCCCGGTGATCGGATCATCATGTCCACCGACGGGCTGGATTCACTGAACGCGGCCAAGATCCTCTCCTACTCCGGCGGAGCCAAGGGCGCGCGCGACTTCGTGTCGGTGCTCCTGAAGGGTGTCGAGGAAGCCGCGATCCCGCGTCAGGACAACACCACGGTCGTGGTCATCGACCTGCCCGGACGCGGCGAGCGCACCGCCAACGGCAAGCCGGTGCTGAAGGACGTCGTCGCCGAGGGTCGACCGGCGGACCGTGCGGCGGCCAGCATCAGCGGGCCCGCCGAGTTCGTCAGCACACCGGTCCCCGAGCGGGCCCCGGCGCCGCGCACCGTCCGTCGCGCGGCCAGGCGCACCGACCCGCGCGACGCCTACGTGCGTCCCAGCCGTTGGCCGCTGGTCTTGCTGCTGTTGGTGCTGGCGGGCGGCGGCGCCGCCGCCTATCTGTATCGCGAGCGGATCCTCGCCAATCCGGCCGTGGCCGCCCTCCTCGCCAGCGTGACCGCGCCGGCGACCACGACGGTCGTCACGCCGGCACCGGAGCCCGAGTCGGAACCGCAGGAGCCGGGGTCCGCGCCGACCGTGCCGGAGCCAGCGTCGGGCCCCGAAGTGGCGCCCCAGCCGGAACCTGCGGTCACGACCACACCACCCTCGCCGCCACCCGTCGAGGAGTTCCGCGACGGCAACGGCCCGCCGATGGTCTGGCTGCCGGGTGGAAGCTTCGAGATGGGCAGCGCGGGGAGTTGGCCCGAGCCGAGCGAGCACCCCCGCCACACGGTCACCCTGCGCAGGTTCGCCATCAGCCGCACCGAGATCACCAATGCGCAGTACGCGCAGTTCCGGCAGCCGCCGGATCCGTTCGGCCTCGGTGACTCCGCCCCCGTCTCCGGTATCAGCTGGAACGATGCCGCGGCTTACGCGCGCTGGCTGTCGGCGCAGACGGGCAAGAACTACCGCCTGGCGACCGAGGCAGAGTGGGAATACGCGGCCGCGGCCGGATCCGATCCGCAGTACTGGTACTGGGGCCGGACACCGCAGCCGGGCATGGCGCAATGCTTCGGGTGCTCGCCGGATCTGAAGCCGATCAAGCCCGTGGACGTCGCCAGCTTCAGCCCGAACGCCTTCGGCCTCTACGACACCGCCGGCAACGTCGCCGAATGGGTGCAGGACTGCTACCTGCCGAATTACGATGGCGCGCCTACGGACGGCGCCGCTCGCGAGACCGACGGCTGCGCCGATCGCGTGGTGCGCGGCGGGAGCTACGACGTGCCGCCGAAATCGATACGTTCCGCCCGTCGCGACAAGTGGCCGGCCACGCGCGGGCATGAAAGCATCGGCCTCCGCGTCGTTCGCGACGAATAGCGAACGCCCGCACTCACCACTCGCCGCCGCGATCGCTATGGCCGAGTTCCATCGCCGGGGCGATCCGATCGCGGATCAGCTGCTTGAGTTCCCGGGACTCCGGGAAGCGTCCCTCGCGCTGCCGCGAGAACAGCAGTTCGCCGTCGAGGTGGACCTCGAACACGCCGCCGGTGCCGGGCAGCAGCGCGACCTCGCCCAGCATCTCGCCGAAGGTCATCAGGAGCTCCTGCGCCAGCCAACTCGCGCGCAGGACGAAGCGGCACCGGGTGCAGTACCGGATCGCCACGCGTGGGCCCTGTCCATGCATCGTCCGCACCTCCGCCCGGCATTGCCCGCCTCCCGGGAGGGCGACCATGGCATGACCCGCGGGCGATGACAAGGGCACGCGGAGAAATGGAAAGCGTCGTCAATTGCGCCATCTACACCCCGCAGGGCAGACGCGAACGCGACTGCACGGTGGAGGAGATCAGCGAGATCCTGCCGACTGCCGAGGGGTTCGTCTGGATCGGCCTGCACGAGCCCGGCCAGGCGCTGCTCGGCAAGATCCAGGAGGAGTTCGCCCTGCATGAGCTCGCCATCGAGGACGCCCACCGCGCCCATCAACGCGCCAAGCTCGAGACCTACGGCGACGGTCTTTTCATCGTCCTGAAGACCGCGCAATTCCGGGCCGGCGAACTGCATTTCGGCGAGACCCACCTCTTTCTCGGCCGCCGCTACCTCATCACCGTCCGCCATGGCGCCTCCAGCGGCTACACCGACGTGCGCGCCCGCTGCGAGGAGCAGCCCGCCCTCCTGCGTCATGGGTCCTCCTACGCGCTGTACGCGGTCATGGATCGCATCGTCGACAACTACGCGCCGGTCGTCGACGGCTTCGAGGAGGAGCTCGACAACATCGAGCACCTCGTGTTCGACGGTTCGTTCAGTCGCGCCACGCTGTTGCGCCTCTATCATCTCAGGCGCGCGCTGGTGGAGCTGCGGCTGGCGGTGGTGCCGGTCGTCGAGATCTGCAACCAGCTCATACGGCTGCACGCCAGCCTGGTGCCCGACGCGGTGCGCCCCTACTTCCGCGACATCGCCGACCATGCCACGCGCATCAACGAGGCGATCGACACCCTGCGCGAGACGCTGACCGGCGCCATGGACGTGAACATCGCCATGGTGACGATACGCCAGAACGATGTCGTAAAGCGCCTGGCCGGATGGGCGGGGATCCTGGCGTTGCCGACGCTCGTGGCCAGCGTCTATGGCATGAACTTCGACTTCATGCCGGAGCTCAGGTGGCGCTGGGGCTATCCCCTGGTGCTCGCGCTGACCTTCGGCGCCTGCCTCCTGCTGTACCGGCGCCTGCGCCGCGCCGGCTGGATCTGAACCTCAGCGATCGGCGAGATAGCGGCGGTCGTCGAAGGACGCCACCCAGGCGGGCCGGTAGACGACCATGAGGGTGAGGAGCGCGCCGCTGACGAATGCCTCGCCGAACATCATCAGCACGTAAGGCACGACTCGGGCGAACCATCCATCGCCGTAAGGCACCGCCGAGGGGATCAGCATCACGGTCGCCGTGCCCACGGCCAGCATGCTGAGCGCGCCGCCGAGAAAGGCCGAGGCGTAGATGTAGATGAAGAAATTGCGAGGCAGGCAGCGCTCCACGCCGCGCGCCAGCAGGTAGCTCACCGTCACCGGCAGCACGACGGTGAGCCATGCATCGGTGATCGCGGCGGCGACCGGCACATGCCGGCGCAGGAGGTCCAGGGCGATGGCGAGGATGCCGCCGATGACGGCCAGCCGCCACCCGAACATCAGGGTCATCACCGTCGCGCCCAGGAGGTGCAGGTTCAGGCCGAGGATGTCGGTGCGGATCTGCCAGATGAGGAACTGCACGACCGCGCAGGCGAGCAGCCGGTTGAGATTGCTGTTTCGAAACAGCCATCGCCACTGCGCGCCCCACAGTATCCAGATGAAAAGCGGCCACCAGGCCCACTGCAGCCAGCCTTCAGTCATTGGCATCGTCGCCCCGCACGGGCAAAGTCTACCGGCTGCCGCGAACGGCGGATTTGATCGTTGTCATGGCCTGATCGGCGCTGTTGCGTGCAGCGGCGGGGCATGGGCGTGAAGTAGAATGCGCCCATGTGGACGCAACGCGCCCTGCACGCCGCCAAGCTGGCCGCCGCCACCGCCGTGGGTCTTCCCCTGTGGATGTACCTGCGGCAGGAGCGTCTGCTGTTCGAACGCACCCCGCTGTCCACCGAGGCGGCCGCGCGCATCCGCGGCGAACACGACCACGCGACGGAGCTGCACCTCGAGGCGCGCGACGGGACCCGACTGCACGGCTGGCTGGTACGGCCCCGCATCGAGGCGCCCTGCCCGCTGCTCATCTATTACGGCGGCAACAGCGAGGAGGTGTCCTCGTACATTGCGCAGCAGCAGGCGCTCGGCGATCGTGCGTTGCTGCTGATGAACTATCGCGGTTACGGTCTGAGCCACGGCCGACCGAGCGAGGCGGCGCTGCTGAACGACGCACTGCTCATCCACGATGCCGTGGCCACGCGCGGTGACGTCGATGCCCGGAGGATTTCCGTGATGGGCCGCAGCCTCGGCAGTGGCGTGGCCGTACACGTGGCCGCCCGACGACCCGTCCGGCGCGTCGTCCTCGTCACGCCGTTCGACAGCATCGTCCACGTCGCCGAGCGGCGCTACCCATACGTGCCGGTACGAACGCTGCTGAAACACCCCTTCGACTCGCTGGCGCACGCCTCCGCGATCCGGCAGCCGGCGCTGTTCATCACCGCGACGAACGACGAGGTCATCCCCGCGCTGCATTCGCGCATCCTGCACGACGCCTGGGGGGGACCGAAGCGCTGGTTGCAGCTGCCGGGCACCGATCACGCCAGCGTCGCCGAGCACGCCGGGTACTGGCCCGCCATCACGACCTTCCTCGACACGGTCCCCGTACCGGACTAGCACGTGCCGGCCGGGCGGCTATTCGCCCGCGCCGAGTACCGCCAGGAGATACATCACCGCCAGCGCCACATAGGCGAGAAAGCTCACGCCCAGCATTACGGCGCGGCGCTGCCGCGGTCTGGCCCACGGCGGAAGGTGGCTCGGCAGGAGTCGATAGTTCAGCAGGTAGAGCGCAACCGGAAACGTCACCGTGCCGATGAATCCGATGACCGCGCTCAACAGGATGAGCGTGCCGGGCTGATCCGCCAGCATGGTCAGGCCGGTGACTGCCGTGAGGATGCAGATGAACAGAAAATACCAGAGGCGCTGCGGCCAGCGGCGCGCCGCGGGGAACAGTACCTGCACGATGTCGGCCTGTGTCCGCGCCACCGCATCGGCGGTCGCCAGCCAGGTGTCGGCGAGAAACGCGGCCGCGACGACGAGGAACAGCACGCGCCCCGCTTCGCCTAGGCTCGCCGCGAAGAATTCGCTCTGCACGACGGCGAGTTCGTAATCCTTCGGCAACAGGCCCCGCGGAAACAGCAGCGCGTAGGCCAGCAGGCAGGTCATCAAGGTCGTGGCGAGGTTGCCGAGGATGCCGATCAGCGCATCGGTGCGCAGATACCGCTCCCATGCGCGCCAGCGCCCCGCGTTCTCGCCGGTATCCTGAGGCAGGCTCCCGCCGAGCGCCGCGGTCTCCGCGCGCCCGGTGATGAGCCCGGTGATGCGGCCGTTGTGCGCGGCCATGCCGCTGCCCTTGTCGCGCAGCCAGTAGGAGTAGAAGAGGATCCAGAAACCGCCCAGCCCGGCAAAGGTGATCGCGGTGAGCAGCTTGGTCGCGTCCGCCGGATCCCAGGGCCGCGGCATCGGTCCGCCGTGACCGGCGAGGCCGCCCAGGAAGTCCGGCACGACGCGTAGCACCTCCGGCTGCGCGCAGGCCCACAGCAGCCCGAGCAGGGTGATTGCCGCGACGGCCTTCATGGTCCACTCGATGAGCAGATAGACGACCGGGCTGAGCACGATGGCCACGAAGAAGACGGCGATGGAGGCGTAGCCCCAGAACAGCGACTGGCCCCGCTGATCCCAGCCGTGCGGAAAGTGGGTCAATGCCGCGAGTGCGGTGCCCCCGGCCGAGGCGAAGGCGCCGAACCACAGGAACGAGGCGGTCATCAGTATCCACAGCAGTATGCCGAAGCGCCGATTCAGCCGGATGAAGCCGTGGAAGATGCTCTCGCCGGTCGCGAGCGTGTAACGTCCGATCTCCACCGTCAGCGGGTATTGCAGCAGACAGGCGGGCGCCAGCAGCGCCAGGAACGCCAGCCCGTACTTGGCCACCATGTACGGCCACCAGATGAGCTCCCCGCTGCCCTGCGCCAGCGCCATCCACACCACGCCCGGACCGAGCGCGGCGAGCCAGCCCGGGAAGGCCGGCACGGCGCGCCGGGGTAATTCGTGAAGGGACTCGGTGGCGGTGCGTGCTGCGGTCATGGCAAACGGCCGATCAGGCGGCGCCGCTGCCGTTCAAGGTCGACATCGGCAGGCGATTGCGCCACAGATGCAGAACCACGAGGCCGGGGATCGCCGCGGCGCAGGTGACGAGGAAGAATTGCGGCCAGCCCCATGCCTCGACCATGTAACCGGAGCGCGCCCCGATGAGGATGCGACCCACTGCCGCGAGCGCCGACAACAGCGCGAACTGGGTCGCCGAGTAGCGCGCGTTGCACAGGGCCATGAGCAGCGCGGTCACCGCACTCGCACCCATCCCGCCGGTGAGGTTCTCGAGCGCGACCACCGCGGCCATGCCGAGGTAACTCTTGCCGATCAGCGCCAGGAACCAGAACCCGAGGTTGGTCAGCGCCTGCAAAATGCCGAATCCCATCAGCGCCGGATAGAGCCGCAGCCGCGTCATCCACAGTCCGCCCGCGATCGCGCCAAGTATCGTCGCCGCCAGGCCGAGCACCTTGTTGATGAGGCCCACCTCCTGCATCGTGAAACCGAGCTCGCGGATGAAGAAGGTCGTGCTGAGCGAGCCCGCGAGCGCGTCCCCCAGCTTGTAGAGCAGCACCAGCACCAGCATCGCCGCGGCGCCCCGGCGCGAGAAGTAGTCGAGGAACGGCTCGACCACCGCCGCCCGCAGCGTGCGCGGCTGCTGCCCGTCGGCGTCCGGCTCGCGCGCGTTGAGCGTCGTCAGCACGCCGATCATCATCAGCCCCGCCATCAGCCAGTAGGTGTAGCGCCAGCCGACGCTGGCGGCGATGATGAGGGCAAGGGCGCCGGAGACGAGCATCGCCACCCGGTAGCCCGAGATGAACACGCCGGTGCCCAGGCCGCGCTCGCGCTCCTTCAGGGAGTCCGTGCGATAGGCGTCGACCGCCACGTCCTGGGTGGCGGAGAAGAACGCCACCGCCAACGCCGCCACGGCGACGAGCGGCAGGTGCTCCGCCGACGCGAGCATGCCCATGCAGACGATCGCGGCGATCAGCGCCAGTTGGCTGAGCAACATCCAGCCGCGCCGACGCCCGAGCCCCAGCAGGGAATAGCGATCCACCAGCGGCGACCACAGGAATTTCAGCGTATAGGGGATCTGCACCTGGTTGAACAGGCCGATCTTGCGGATGTCGACATTGGCCACCGTCAGCCATGCCTGCATGGTCGAGGCGGTGAGCGCGAGCGGCAGTCCGGAGGCGAATCCCAGCAGCGCCATCTCGACCAGGCGGCGGCCGGATACTGTCTGTGAGGGCTTCGGCTCCATGCGGCCAGTCATGTAGAGTAACGGCCGCGACCGGCCAGACAGTCGGGAAGCTTACACCGCGAGAGACCGAAGATGGGCATCGAAATCGAAAGAAAGTTCCTGCTCCGCCACGACGGCTGGAAACGGGGTATCGTCAAGTCCGTACATCTCTGCCAGGGCTATCTGCAGACGGGTGCCGGCAGCGCCTGCTCCATCCGCGTGCGCGTGGACGGCGACGAGGCCCGTCTCAACATAAAGAGCGCCACGCCGGGCACGACGCGGACGGAGTTCGACTTCGGCATCCCGGCCGCCGACGGCCGCGCCATTCTCGAACAGTTGTGCGTGCGCCCCTTCATCGAGAAGACGCGCCACTATGTGGAGCACGCGGGGCACTGGTGGGAGATCGACGTCTTCGAGGGCGAGAACGCCGGCCTGGAACTCGCGGAGATCGAACTGCGCCACGAGCGGGAGGTCTTCGAGCGGCCGGACTGGATCGGCGAGGAGGTCTCCCACGACCGGCGCTACTACAACAACAACCTCGTGAGACACCCCTACAGCGGCTGGAATACCGCCACCTGAGCGGTGGCGGCACCTCCTGTTCTCCGTCGCGGCCGTCGGCGCGCCGGCTCAGTCGCCGAACAGCAGGATCTTGGCCCTGTCGAAGGTCTCGTAGATCCCCCACAACAGCGGGATGCCGACCAGCAGCCAGCTTACCGCCACCAGCGGCCAGCTCGACGGGTCCGGATGCCACTGCGGTCCGGATTCCATGCCGCTGGCGTGGGCCGATCCTCTACTTCGGGTTTCCTGTTTCATGGCTGAGTCTTCTCTCCGCCTCGAGCTCGGCGGCCGTCATGAAATACCGGTCGGCAACCGGCCTCACCAGCAGGTTGCAGACAAAGCCGATCACCATCATGCCAGCCAGGATGTAGAACGTGGAATCGTAGAGATGCTCCGGGGCGATGCCCCGTGCCACGTGCGTGTCGTGTATGTAGTTCACGACCACCGGCCCGAGGATCCCTGCCGCCGACCAGGCGGTGAGCAGCCGGCCGTGTATCGCGCCCACGAACTGGGTGCCGAACAAATCGGCGAGGTAGGCGGGAATGGTGGAGAAGCCGCCTCCGTACATCGAGGCGATGATGCAGAAGCTGCCGACGAACAGCGCCAGGTGATCGCCGCGTGCCGCCATCGGCGCGAGCGCGTAAAGCACGGCGCCGAGCAGCAGGAACGTCACGTACGTGGGCTTGCGCCCGAGCTTGTCGGAGAACGACGCCCAGCCGATACGGCCGAAGATGTTGAACAGCGAGATGAGGCCCACGAAGCCGGCGCCCACCGCCGCCGCCGCGACCCGGTCCGCGGCGGTGAACTGCCCGAAATCCACCTCCGGGCGGTCGAAAAGCTGCCCCCCGAAGGTCTCCTGCAGCATCGGCGAGGCGGCGCCGATGATCCCGATGCCCGCGGAGGTGTTCAGGCACAGGACCAGCCACAGCAGCCAGAACTGCGGGGTCTTGTGGGCATCCTTCAGGTGCACGTGGTGCATGGTGATCATCGTATTGCCGACGGTGCTCGCCGGCAGCCTGAAGCCCTCCGGTCGCCAGCCCGGTGGCGGCACGCGGTAGCCGAAGGCGCCCCCGAGCATGAACACGAAATACACCGCCGCCATGGTCACGAACGTCTGCCACACGCCGGGGTCGGTCGGGGTCTTGAAATGGCTCATCAGCAGGGTCGCGAACGGCGAGCCGATCATGGCGCCGCCGCCGAAGCCCATGATGGCCATGCCGGTGGCCATGCCGCGGCGATCGGGGAACCACTTGACCAGGGTCGAGACCGGCGAGATGTACCCGAGGCCCAGGCCGACGCCGCCGATGACGCCGGAACCCAGCCACATCAGCCACAGCTGATGCCAGTAGACGCCCAGTGCGGAGATGAGCAGCCCGCCGCACCAGCACACTGCCGAGACCAGGCCGGCCTTGCGCGGCCCCGCCCGCTCCAGCCATCCGCCCCAGATGGCGGCCGCGCACCCCAGCAGGACGAAGAACAGCGTGTACATCCAGCCCAGGTCGAACTGCGTCCAGTTGCAGTCGGTGGCCGCCAGCGCCTTCAGCGTCCCGCTCGCCTTCTCGGCGAAGGTCGTCGCGCCGGCGGCGCAGGCCGGCACCGCCTTGCCCTCGGCATCGATCAGGGCGCCGCCGAGAGGCTTCCAGAACACCGAGAAGCCATAGGCCATGCCGATGCACAGGTGTATGGCCAGGGCGGCCGGGGGCACCAGCCAGCGGTTGAATCCCGGCCTGGCGATGATGCGTTCTTTGGACAGCAGCTCCGCCATGATGCAGGGTCCTCCAAGTCAGGCGTTATTGTCGTTCTCGCTGTCGCCGCGGCTGCGAGCGGCGCGGGGATGCCGAACCGTGCAGGCAGGCAGAGTGTCTAACCCGCTGTCATAAGTCAAGCCGTTGTCCCGACGGACCTCTTCGGCCGGAAAGACGGTGATATACTGCATCGCGACGGAGAAACGTCATGAGCCCCGCGCCCGCCAACCACCCCCCGCAGCTCGTCGACCGTTACGGCCGCGTCGTCAGCTACGTGCGCATCTCGGTGACGGATCGCTGCGACTTCCGCTGCGTGTATTGCATGGCCGAGGACATGGAATTCCTGCCGCGCGCGCAGGTGCTGACGCTCGAGGAACTGGCGTACATCGGCCGCGCCTTCGTCGAGCTCGGCGTGCAGAAGATACGCCTCACCGGCGGCGAGCCGCTGGTGAGGCGCAACGTCATTCAACTGTTCCGCGACCTGGGCGCGCTGCCGCTGCGCGAGCTGGTGCTGACCACCAACGGCTCCCAGCTCCCGCGCATGGCGCAGGATCTCAGGGACGCCGGCGTGCGGCGCGTCAACATCAGCCTGGATTCGCTGCGCCCCGACAGATTCAGGAAGATCACCCGCGTCGGCGACCTCCACCAGGTCCTCGCCGGCATCGAGGCGGCGAGGCGGGCCGGCTTCGAGCGCATCAAGATCAACGCCGTCATCCTGCGCCATCGCAACGACGACGAAGTCATCGACCTGGTCCGCTACGCCAGCGATCGCGGCATGGACATCAGCTTCATCGAGGAGATGCCGCTCGGCATCATCGGCGATCACGATCGCGCCGAGGCCTATTATTCGAGCGACGAGGTACGCCGCGACATCGAGCGGGTGTACACGCTGACGGCGACGACCGAGACCACGGGCGGCCCGTCGCGCTACTTCCGCATCAGCGAGACCGGTACGCGGGTCGGCTTCATCTCGCCGCACAGCCACAATTTCTGCGACACCTGTAACCGCGTGCGCCTGACCGTCGAGGGGCGGCTGCTGCTCTGCCTGGGCCAGGAGCACTCCGTCGATCTGAAGCGGGTGGTGCGCGCCAACCCCGGCGATCTCGAATCGCTGAAGCAGGCCATCCGCGACGCCATGGCGATCAAACCCCGGGGACACGAGTTCGACCTCGCCGCCCGACCGGTCATCATCCGCCACATGAACGTGACCGGCGGTTGACCGCCGCCGCGCTGCGGGCCGCCGCCGTGACCGCCAGCCCCGGACACGCCACAGATCCCGGCCGCGGATTGCCGGCAGCGTGACCCGCCCCGCTCCCGGCTCCTCGCCATGACGACCACTTCGGCACGCTATCGCCCGGTCATGACCCTCAGCGGACTCCCGGCGACGCACGCCGTCACCGTCTTCGACGAGTACCGTCAGCCGCAACTCACGCAGATCGCCGGGGAGAATCCGCTCACGCTCTACGTCGACAAGCGCGAGGTCGTCACCCTGATGACGCTCGGCACGCATCCGGAGCTGCTGGCCCTCGGTTACCTGCGCAACCAGGGCCTGGTGAGCGCCCTGCAGGACATCGTCTCCGTGCAGGTCGACTGGGACGTCAATGCCGTGGCCGTCACCACGCGCACGGGAACCGCGGACTGGGACGAGAAGCTCGGCCGGCGCACGGTCACCACCGGCTGCGGACAGGGCACCGTATTCGGCCGCATCATGGAGGAGCTCGATCAGTTGCGATTGCCGCCGGTGCCGCTGCACCAGTCCGTGATCTACGGCCTGCTCCGCAACCTGAAGGCCTACAACGAGGTGTATCGCAATGCCGGCGCGGTGCACGGCTGCGCGCTGTGCGCGGGCATGGAGATCGTGACCTTCGTCGAGGATGTCGGGCGGCACAACGCCGTCGATGCCATCGCCGGGCAGATGTGGCTCGATGGCATCCCGGGGGAGGACAAGATCTTCTACACGACCGGGAGGCTGACCTCGGAGATGGTCATCAAGGTCGCACAGATGCGCATCCCCGCGCTGCTCTCGCGCTCCGGCATCACGAAGATGGGGCTGGAGCTGGCGCGGAAGGTCGGAGTCACCCTGATCGCGAGGGCCAATGGCCGCCACTTCCTTGCGTTCCACGGCGCCGAGAACATCGTCTACGACGAGATGCCGGCGCCGCGCCCGCAGGGCACGCGGGTCCGGTCGGCGGACGGGGATTGATCGCAGCCCGCGCCGGCACGGTCCGTCCGCGGGCCTTGCGGATCGGGCGCCGGCCGCTGCACGCGGCCCCGGTCCCTGGCCCGGTAAAGTCCATCCCCTTCCGGCCGCTACCCCCCCAGATGCGCGACAGAGCTCAAACAGACCGGGATCGCTGCGCTTCATGCAAACCATAGAACCCGCCCGGGCGGTCAACATACTGTTCATCGAGGATCAGGCCGACATCGCGGCGCTGATCCGCCGGCGGCTGTCGGCGCATGCCGGCGCCGGGATGGTGATCACCCACGTCAGCGACCTGAGATCGGGCCTGGCTGCCTTGAAGACTGCCGCGTTCGACGTGGTCATGACCGATCTCAACCTGCCGGACTCGCGCGGCGTGGAGACCGTGCACCGGCTGCTCAAGATCTGCCGCTACATCCCGGTGGTCGTGCTCAGCGCCGTCGACGAGGATCAGGCCATCCTCGACACGGTCGAGTCCGGCGCGCAGGAATACATCGTCAAGGGGCAGACCGACGGACACGTCATCGCGCGCACCATACGGCAGGCGATCAAGCGCAAACAGGCGGAACTCAAACTGCGTCGCCTGGCGCACTACGACAGCCTCACCGGGCTGGCGAATCGCAGCCAGTTCCGCCGCCGCCTCGAACAGGCCCTGGAGCGCGGCGCGCGGCGCCGCAGCAGCGTCGCGCTGATGATGATCGATCTCGATCGCTTCAAGGCGGTCAACGACACGCTCGGCCACCAGGCCGGGGACCGGATGCTGGTCATGGTGGCCAAGCGCCTGCGCTCGTGCCTGCGCGAGTGCGACAAGGTCGCGCGGCTGGGCGGCGATGAGTTCACGGTGACGCTGGAGGAGGTGCAATCGCCCGACCAGGCCGCTGCGATCGCCCAGAAGATCGTGGAGGCCATCTCGCGGCCCTTCCTGGTAGGCGGCCAGGAGTTCTACGTCACGCCCAGCATCGGCATCACGCTCCATCCGCTCGACGGCGACAATGCCGACGCCCTGATCAGGAACGCCGACACCGCCATGTATCGGGTCAAGGCGGGCGGCCGCAACGGCTTCAAGTTCTTCACGCCGGCCATGAACGAGCTCACCGGCGAGCGCCTGCGGATGCAGGCCGCGCTGCGCCAGGCGATCGACCGCAACGAGCTGGTCCTGCACTACCAGCCCAAGGTGAGCCTGCACTCCGGCAGGCTGCGGGGCGTGGAGGCGCTGCTGCGCTGGCAGCGGGCCGGCGGCCGGCTGTTGGCACCCGCGGAGTTCATTCCCCTGGCCGAGGACACCGGTCTCATCCTGCCGATCGGCGAGTGGGTGCTGAAGGCCGCACTCGGACAGATCCGGCGCTGGTCCGGCCTGGGGCTGCCAGGCACGCGCGTGTCGGTGAACATCTCGCCCCGGCAATTCCGCCAGTGCGACCTGGCGGCGGTCGTCGCCTCGGCGCTCTCGCAGACCGAGCTTGCCGGCGGGCACCTGGAGGTCGAGATCACCGAGGGCGTCCTGATGGACGATACCGAGGCATCGGTCGCGACGCTGAAACGACTCAAGGATCTGGGCGTGGGGATCGCGATCGACGACTTCGGGACGGGCTACTCCTCGCTGCACTACCTGAAGCGCTTTCCGATCGACACGCTCAAGATCGATCATTCCTTCGTCAGCGACATCCCGCACGACCACGACGACGCGACCATCACCCAGGCGATCATCGGCCTGGCGCGCAACCTGCGCCTGAACGTGATCGCCGAGGGCGTGGAGACCAAGGAACAACTGGCGTTCCTGCGCGCCAACCACTGCGACGCGGGCCAGGGCTACCTGTTCAGCGCGCCGCTGGACACCGCGCAGATGACCGGTTACCTGCGGCGCGAACGCGTCCGCACAGACCTCGGCGAGACCACGCCGCAGCCGCTCGCCCGGCACGGCTGAAGCGGTGGTGCGACCGCGGCCGGGCCTGCCGGCGGCCGAAGGCGAACCCCTCATCGCGGCGCCATTCGCCCGCATGCAGCGGCACGAAACGCCGGTCCTCGAGCCCAGCGACGCGCGCGGACCGTCTCTGCCTGCGCTCTTCAGTGACCGGATGCGGCAGACTCACGAGGCCCGGGCGCCGTCCGCGTGCCGCGCCAACCTCCCGAAGACCTCCCGCGCTCCGGTAGCGCAGGAACGGCCCGAGCGCCGGATGGATCACCGGTTGTCCCCGTCCATCAGTGCCCCCAGCCCTCCGAGCAGCGAGCCCTCGCCGACCGCGCGCCCGCCGGCTGCCGGGGCCGAACCGATGATGCGGTTCGCCAGCCGCGAGAGCGGCAGCGATTGCAGCCACACCCGCCCCGGTCCGGTCAACGTCGCGAAGAACAGTCCTTCGCCGCCGAAGATCGCGCTCTTTAGCTTGCCGACGTACTTGATCTCGAAATTCACCCCCGGTTGAAACGCGACCACGCAGCCGGTGTCCACGCGAATCGTCTCCGCGGGCCCGAGGTCGCGTATGACCAGCGTCCCGCCGGCGTGTACGAACACCATGCCGTCGCCCTCGAGCTTCTGCATGATGAAACCCTCGCCGCCGAAGAGGCCGACGCCCAGCTTCTGCTGGATCGCGATCCCCAGCGCGACGCCGCGCGCAGCGCAGAGGAAGCTGTCCTTCTGGCAGATGAGCGTTCCGCCGGCCTCCTCGAGATCGATCGCGATGATCTTGCCCGGATAGGGGGCGGCGAACGCGACGCGCCGTTTGCCGGAGGACTCGTTGTGGTAGACCGTCGTGAACAGCGACTCGCCGGTCAGCACGCGCTTGCCCGCGCCCATCAGCTTGCCGAACAGGCCGGCCTGCTGCGACTGCGCTGAGGCATCGCCGAAGATCGTGTCCATCTCGACGCCATCCTGCATCATCATCATCGCGCCCGCCTCGCCGATCGCGGCCTCGCCCGGGTCGAGTTCGATCTCCACGTACTGCATGTCGTCGCCGAGGATCTCGTAATCGATTGCGTCCATAGCCATGTCGAAGACTCCTGCATGAACTGGGGCCTTCCAGTATAGCGGCGCCGGTGCGCCGCGCGCCCGGGCCGCACTTGCCGGCCGGCGCAACTTCTCCATAATGGCGCCGGATGAACGTCGCCGCCCGCGCCAGCAGCCCCTGCCCCCTCTGCCGGGGGTCGCGCCACGCCCCGTACGTCGTCGTCAAGGGCTATACCTACCACCGCTGCGAGGACTGCGGCTTCGCGTTCCTCGACCCGATGCCGAGCCAGATGAATCTGAACGCCGAATATCAGGGGCACAAGGGCATCAACGCGGACTACTACCCGCACGCGGCGTCACGACGACGCAAGGCGCTGTTCCGGGCGCTGCGCCTCATCCGGCACATCCGCGGCCGGACCGTCATCGACATCGGCTGCGGCGGGGGATTCTTCGTCGGCGCCGCGCGTCTGCTCGGCGCCACCGCCGCGACCGGCGTCGACGTGGATGCCAGCACCGTCGCCTACGCGCAGCGCGCCTACCCGAGATGCAATTTCCATTGCGTCCCGCTGGAGCTGTTCGTGCCGGCCGCGCGTTACGATCTCGTGCACTGTTCGGAGGTGATGGAACACGCCCCTGATCCCCACGTTCTCATGCGGCTGCTGGGCGCCTGCTGCCGGCCGGGCGGACACGTCTTCGTCACCACGCCCGACCTCGGCAGTCCGAATGTGCCGACCCCGGTCGGGAGATGGCCGGGTTTCGCGCCCCCGGTGCACACCGGGTTGTTCACCGAGGAGAATCTGCGCACGCTCTTCCATCGCTATGGTTTCAGACCCGTCCTGCGTCTGCCGCCGCGCAAGACGGGGATGAAACTGTTGTTCCGCCTGGAATCGATCGCATGAGCGCGACCACGCCTCGACCACCGGCGGCGCCCGGGTTCGTGCCGTGGCCAGGGCTGCGCGCATGAGCGTCGACCCGGCCGTGCGCGGCGAGATCACGGGCGTCGTACTCGCGGGCGGACGCGCCACCCGCATGGGTGGCGCGGACAAGGGTCTGCTGCGCGTGGCCGGCCGGCCGATGGTCGAGCACGTGCTTCGCGCCCTGCGCCCGCAGGTCGGCAACCTGCTCGTCAATGCCAACCGCAATATCGACCGCTACCGGGAATTCGGCGTGACCGTGGTGACCGACCTCATGGAGGGCTTTTGCGGGCCACTGGCGGGCATGGCCAGCGCGATGCAGGTCGCGCGCACCGCATATGTCCTGAGCGTGCCGTGCGATTCCCCGTTCCTGTCCGAGGACCTCGCCGCGCGCCTGCATCGCGGCCTCGTCCTCGACGGGGCGCGGATCGCGGTGGCCGACAGCGGCGGTCGGCTCGAGCCGGTGTTCGCCCTGCTGGATCGATCACTGCTGCCATCGCTGCTCGCCTACCTCGAGGCCGGCGAGCGCAAGATCGACCGCTGGTACGCACAGCACCCCATGACGCGCGTGGACTTCGCCGATGAGTCCGCGATGTTTCTCAACCTCAACACGCCGGAGGAGGTCGCGGCCGCCGAGGCAACGATCCGGTCACGCACCGCCGCGGATGGAGGCTCCGCCGGCAGATGAGTCGCCCGCGACCCGAGCCGCGACGCACCCCCGCTCCCGCACGGGGATGCCGACGCGGCGGCGGGGCTTGTCATCGCAGTGCCCAGCACGCAAGCTGTGGAGCCATGCGGAAGGCGTTCGACAGGATCCCGATGATCGGCCTGGCCGCCTGGAGCGGGACTGGCAAGACGACCTTGCTGCGGGCGCTGCTGCCGCGGCTGCGGCAGCGCGGCCTGCGCGTAGGCGTCGTCAAGCATGCGCACCATGACTTCGACATCGACATCCCGGGCAAGGACAGCTACGAACTGCGCCGCGCCGGCGCCACGCACGTGCTGGTCGGCTCGCGCCGGCGCTGGGCCCTGGTGGTGGAGACCGACCTCCAGGAGGACCCGTCGCTGGCCGACATGCTCGCTCATCTGAGCGGCGAGGACCTGGACCTGATCCTGATCGAGGGCCTCAAGCGCGAGGCGATCCCGAAGATCGAGCTGCACCGGCCGGCGCTGGGCCTGCCGACGCTGTTTCCCGGCGACCCGCATTTCGTGGCCGTCGCCGTCGATCGGCCGCTCGTGGTGCCGCCGTCGGTCGCCCTGCTCGACCTCAACGACCCTGACCAGATCGCCGCCTTCATCGTCCGCTTCCTCGCGCTGGCGGATAATGTCGGCAGCGGAAAGGTGGACATGGGGACCCGCTGATGACCGAACCCATACATGCTTCCCCCGGCTGCGGCGACGAGCTTGATCCGACGTCGCTGTCGGTGAACGAGGCGCTGAGACGCATACTCGGGAACGTCGCGCCGGTTTGCGAAGCGGAGCCGGTGCCGATCGACGAAGCGTTGAACCGCGTCCTGGCCACCGACGTCGTCTCCACGATGAACGTCCCGGCGCACACCAACTCGGCGATGGACGGATACGCGCTGTCCGCCGCGGACATCCCCGCGCAGGGCACGCGCGAGCTCCAGGTGATCGGCGCCGCCTACGCCGGTCGGCCGTATGAGTCCGCCGTCGCCGCCGGGCAGTGTGTCCGGATCATGACCGGCGCGCCGTTGCCGCCGGGCACGGACACCGTCGTGATGCAGGAGCGCATCGAGCGCCGCGGCGACGGTGCCATCCGGCTCGACGGCCGTCTGCAGCCCGGCGACAACGTCCGCTACGCCGGGGAGGACATCCGCGAGGGCCAGGCCGTGCTCGCCGCGGGACGGCGGCTCATGCCCGCGGACATCGGACTCATCGCCTCGCTGGGGATCGCCAAGATCGCGGTGCACCGCCCGCTTCGCGTCGCGATCTTCTCCACCGGCGACGAGCTGAAGCCCGTGGGCGAGCGGCTGGAACCGGGCGACGTGCACGACAGCAACCGCTATACCCTGCGCGGCATGCTGCAGCGCGTGGGCGCGCGGATCAACGACGTCGGGATCGTCCGCGACACCCGGGAGCAGACGCGCGCTGCGTTCGAGGCTGCGGCGGCCGGCCAGGACGTGATCATCTCCAGCGGCGGCGTCTCGGTGGGCGAGGCGGATTTCGTCAAATCGGTATTGAGCGAGCTCGGCCACGCGGAATTCTGGAAGGTGGCAATGAAGCCGGGCCGTCCACTGACCTTCGGGCGTGTGCGCGGGGCGGTCTTCTTCGGTCTGCCTGGCAACCCGGTATCCGTGATGGTGACCTTCTACCAGTTCGTGCAGCCGGCCCTGCGCAGGATGATGGGGGAGACGGAGACGACCGGCCTGCGATTGCAGGCCACGAGCCTTTCGAGGCTGAAGAAGCGCCCGGGGCGCGTGGAGTTCCAGCGCGGCGTGCTCGAGCAGGACGGCAGCGGCGCCCTCGTCGTGCGCAAGACCGGCATGCAGGGCTCTGGGATCCTCACCTCGATGTCGCACGCCAACTGCTTCGTCATCCTGCCGCAGGATTGCAGCGGCGTGGAAGTCGGAGAGCCGGTCGAGGTGCAGCCCTTCGCCGGACTCATCTGATCCGCGCCAGGCGGCACGATAACCGGGAGGCCGCGACGCCCCCTCCCGCGCACGCCCGATGCCGGCGGCTACTTCCAGATCGGGCGACCCAGGTTCACCTTGTCCGGGTCGGTGATCGCGCCCGCCGCCCCGCCGATGGCCGCGCCTA
>JAJVIQ010000017.1 GCA_022071965.1 Gammaproteobacteria bacterium | reverse complement strand
CCGGGCCCGCGAGCGCACACGCGCGCGCCGTCGGCACGCGGCTCCGATGGGAGAAGTCAGCGGCCCGTCACTGCGTGGGGAGGCGCTTGGTCATCAACTGGTAGCCGCGATCGACGTAGCCGCAACGCGCGTAGAAGTCCACGGGACCACCCGCGCGGCGAGAGGCCTCCAGGTGCAGTGCGTTGGCCCCGAGACTGCCGGCGGCTACCTCGGCAAAAGCGAGCGTGCGCGTGCCGAAGCCCCGGCCGCGGTGCTCGGGCAGGACGTAGATCTCGTCGACGAAGGAATCGTGGCCGCCGAACTCGAAGCTGTAGCCGAGCGTGACCACGAGGTAGCCGACGCGGGCGTCGTCCTGGCAGATGAACCACACGCCCCCGAAGATCGGATGACCGATCAGGTAGCGCAGATTGCGCTCGGCACGCTCGCGATCGAAGGCTTGCCCCCCACCGTGCACGAACGCCGCCATCATCGGCAGGAGCAGTTCGATCTCCTCCTCGCGCAGCGGTTGCCAGCTCAAGACCATGTGCGCCGTCTCAGGGTGCGCGGCCGCGCACCAGGAAGCGTACCCGGTCGAGGACGTGGCCCCGGGCGTCGACGAGCTGCAGTGCGTGTACGCCGCTGCGCGGCTGCCAGCCTTCCCCGGCCGCGACCTCGGCGCCGTCCAGCCGCCACGTGGCCGCGGACAATGCCGGATCCATGTCGAAGAACACCCGCTGGCGGTCGGCCGGGATATCGGGATCGAGCGCGAGGATCGTGCCGTCTCCCGGGTAGGCGATACGGGGCGCACGCGCCGCGCCGGCGTTGAGCGCCACGAGCGGCATCTGCGTGCCGCGCAGATAAAGCTCCTGCCGCGGCGGCTCCACGCGCGGCTGGAATTCGGTGCGCAGCGCGACCACGGAGTCCGGCGGCGCCGGCGCCGCCAGTCGCCGCCCCTGATGCAGATACCGCATCACCTCTGCCCACACCGGGGCGGCGCCGGTGATGCCGGACACCCCGTGCATGGCCTCGCCGTTGAAATTGCCGACCCAGACGCCCACGGTATGGCGCTGGCTGTAGCCGATGCACCAGTTGTCGCGCATGTCCTTGGTGGTGCCGGTCTTCACCGCGGCCGGAAATTGCAGCGCAACCGGATTGTCCAGGCCGAAGGTCGCGGCGCGTGCGCCACGATCGGCCAGGATGTCGCCGACGATGAAGGCGGCGCCCGCCGTCATCACCTCTCGCGAGGGCGCCCGCGCCGCGCCGTCGTCCGGCTGCAGGCTCATCGCGCCGTAGCGCCCCCCGTTGGCGAGCGTGCGATAGGCGTTCACCAGCTGCCACAGGCTCACCTCCGCCGAGCCCAGCGCCAGGGAGTAGCCGTAGTAGTCACCGGATTCGGTGACTCCGGCGAACCCGAGCCGCCGCAACTGATCGGCGAAGGTCTCCACGCCGACCAGCATCAGCGCGCGCACGGCCGGCACGTTCAGCGAGCTGGCCAGCGCCGTGCGCGCGCTGACCCAGCCGCGGAACTCCCGGTCGTAGTTCTGCGGCACGTACAGGCCGGTGGGCGTCCGCAGATTCACCGGCGAGTCCTGGAGCAGCGACGCGGCCGTCATACGGCGCTGGTCGATGGCCAGCCCATAGAGAAACGGCTTGAGCGTCGAGCCGGCCTGCCGCATCGCCCGGACGCCGTCGACGTACACGGCCTCGGCGTTGATGCCGGCGTTGCCCACGTAGGCGAGCACCCGGCCGCTCGCATTGTCGACCACCAGCACCGCGCCATCCCGCACGTTGCGCCCGGTGAGCTGCTGCAACTGGTGTCTCAGCACCTCGCCTGCGTGACGCTGAACGGCCGCATCGATCGTGCTGCGCACGCTCTCGCTGCCGGCCTCGAGCAGCAGGCGCGCGACATGCGGTGCGAGCGCCACCGACGGCCGCAGGTGCGGCGCGCGGCCGACGACCGTGCGCGCGAGCGCCTCGATCCGCCGGCATCGGGCCGCGGGGTCGCCACGCGCGCGCATCTGCGCATCCAGGGTGCAGGCGCGGCGCGCCACGAGGACGGCGTCGGCATTCGGCGCACGGATCAGGGCCGCGAGCAGCGCCGCCTCGGGTCGCGTGATGCCGCCTGGCTCCTTCTCGAGCAGGCCGCGGCTCGCGGCCGCGACGCCCTGCAGCTCGCCGCGGTAGGTGACGAGGTTGAGATAGGCCTCGAGGACCTGCGCCTTGGTCCATGTGCGCTCCAGGCCGCGCGCCCGCTGCATCTGCGCCCACTTCTGTCCGGGCGTGCGCTTGCCGTCGCGCGGCCGCAGCGCCGGGTCGAGCTGGGCGGCGAGCTGCATGGTGATGGTGCTCGCGCCGCGGCGGGCACCCTCGCCGGTGACGTTCGACCACAACGCCGCCGCCGTGCCCAGCCAGTCCACGCCGTGGTGCTCACGGAAGCGCCGATCCTCGGCGCGTACCACCGCCTCGATCAGCGCCGGGGAGATCGCTTCGAGCGGCGTCCACTCCAGGCGCCGCCCGCGTTCATCGACCCGCAGCTCGTGGATGATCGCGCCGTGCCGGTCGAGCAGCCGCGCCTCGCTGCTCCGGTAGGCCGCGCGCACCTGCGCGAACGATTGCGACCATGGCGCGCCGCGGCCGGGCGCGGCCACCAGGGCGCCCGCCACCAGCGCCGCCAGCGCAATGGCCGCGGTCCGCCTCCTCATGCCCGCCTGCGCCTCCTCGATGTCATTTCGTTCACGGGACCACCGTCACCGCCGCGTTCGGGGACTCGCCGAACATCTCCGGCGCGTACATCGCCTCCACGCGCGTCTCCGGCAGTTCGAAGGTGCCCGGGTTGTTCAGCCGCAGCGTGTACTCGACCACCCACCTGCCCTTCGGCACGTAGTCGTAGTAGGCGTGGAAGGCGTCGAATGTCCGCTCCTCGTAGGCCGGCCACACGTAGCCCTGGCGCTGCTCGCCGGCGGTGAGGATCTGCGAGTCCCTGCCCAGGCCGGTGCCGAGGATCGACGCGCCCGCGGGGATGGGATCGTTCACGACCACCCAGGTCATGTCCGACTGCGCCTCGAGCTCCAGCCGCACGCGCGCGACGTCGCCGCGGCTCCACTCGCCCGGCTTTTTCTGCTCGATCGGCGTCACCGTGCGCGTGATCCGGTAGCCGCTGGAGAGAGGCTCCTTCAGCGGGATCGCCGCCAGGCTCTGCACCATCGCCCACGGCCTGCCGCTGCCCTGGTGCTCGATGCGCAGCGGCTGCGGGCCGCCCGGCCACGGGTGATACAGCGAACCGCCGTCGGGCTTGCGTGCCCACGGCCACTGCTGCTGGCCGCCGAAGGTCGAGACGGTCACGCCGCCGAGCGGCTCGCTCTCGAAACGCTCGGCGAACCGCTCCATCGCCACCACGCCCCAGGCGTTGGCCGTGGTCGTGCCCCAGTGGCCGCGGATCTGGCGGCCGAGACTGCCGCGCACCATGCGCGGCAGATCCTCCTGCCACTGCCCGTCCTCGAGCAGGGCGAGGATGGCCCGGTTGGCGTTCACGTCCGCCGACAGCATGAGCCACCACAGGTAGTCCTCGCGCTCGGTGGAGAAACCCATCGTCGTGCCCTGGAAATTCAGCCGCGAGCGGATCACCTGCTTGGCCTGCGCGAGCTTCTCCTGCCGGCCTTCGATCTGATCTGTGCGGTTGAGCACGCTGATCCAGTCGATCACCGCCGAGGTCGGCCACAGGTTGGGTTCGATGTCGATCGAGGACAGCAGCCCCGGTTCGATGGCCTCGTAGCGCGAGGCCGCATCCAGCGCCGCCAGCTTGCGGATGGCGAGATCGGCGGTGGGCAGCGCCGAGCCGCGCACGATCCTGCCCTGCACGAAGCCGATGAGCGCCTCGCGCATGCGGTGGCGCGCGTCCTCCGGCAGATCCCAGCCCGCCTCGTGGGCGATGGCGAGCACGTAGGAGGTGAGCGTGTCGTCGCCCTGGTTGAGCACCGGCCAGTACTTCGCCAGACCGTCGCCATCGAGATACGACGGCAGGTCGTTCATCAGCGCCCGCCACTGCTGCTCGTCGCGCAGCGCGATCGATCGCGACACGCGCTGCTCGAGGCAGGTGTAGGGATACCAGCGCATGTACTCCTTCACGCCCGCGAGCTGGCCGGCGAGCGAGGGCTTCAAAGTCACCCGCACGCCGCCGCGGCCGGGGATGGCGTCGGCGGGGATCGCCGCCTGCATCGCGAGCGGCTTGTCGAGCTGCGCGAGCGTGGCCTGGAAGACGCGCACGCGCACCGCCGGGATGACCGCCTGCGTCACCTTCAACCTGTCGCTCGCCCGCTCGCCGTAGCTCGCCGCGACCTGCCAGGTGATCTTCTCGGCGTCGTACGGCACCTTCACGTCCCAGCCGACCTCCCTGGCCTCGCCCGGTGCGAGCGCCACGTTGATCGGCGGCAATACCTGCTCCAGGGGCGCGGAGGTCGGCCCGGCCGTCTGCGTCGGCGTGGCGGTGACGGTGAGCGTCTCGTCCATCGCCGAGGTCGAGGCATTGCGCACGGTGAACGTCGCCAGGAAGCGATCGCCCTCGCGCACGACGGGCGGCAGGCCGGAGATCAGCATCAGGTCCTGGGTGCTGCGGATCGAGGCGCTGCCGGTGCCGAACAGGCCGGCGCCGGCGCTGGCCACGGCGACGATGCGGAAGGAAGTCAGCGAATCGTTGATCGGCACCTCGACGTCGGCCTCGCCGTTGGCGTCGAGCCGGACGCGACCCTCCCATTTCAGCAGCGTGTCGAACAGCTCGCGCGCGTTCTGACGCCCGCCTCCGCCGCCGTGCGGCAGCGCCTTCTTGCCGAAGTGGCGCTTGCCGATCACCTGCATCTGCGCGGTGGAGGTCTCCACCTCGATGCCGCGCCGCCCCATCATCGCCTCGAGCAGTTTCCAGCTCTCGTTGGGCATCAACTCCAACAGCCCCTCGTCGACCGCGGCGAGCGCGACCTCGGCCCCCTCGGGCAGCGGCTCACCGCTGGCGGCGGCCACCTTGATGTGCACCTTCGAATTCTCCCGCACCTTGTAGATGTCGCGATCGGCGCGCACGTCGACCTTCAGCTCGTGCGCCGACCAGCCGACCTTGATCTCGCCGATGCCGAGCTTGTACGCCGGCTTGCCGAGATCGACCAGCGCGGTGGGCTTCACCTCATCGACGCGCCCGCGCACGGCCAGCACCGAGACGTAGACATTGGGCGAGTAGTTGCCCTTGATCGGCACCTCCACCACCGGCGAGGTGCCGCTCAGCGGTTGCACGTGGGTCTCCATCACGCCCTCGCGCTCCACGGTCACCAGCGCGGTGGCCTCGCGAAACGGCATGCGCACCTGGAACACCGCGGTCTCGCCGGGCTCGTAGCGCTTCTTCTCCGGCAGCACGTCCATGCGATCCTCGTTGCTGACGTCGAACCACCAGTCGCCTGACTTCGCCACCCACACCTCGCGGTTGGCGTAGCTCGGGTTGCCGGCATCGTCCTGCGCCAGTGCGCGCAGGATGAGGTTGCCGTCGGCGGGCGCCTCGGCCTCGCAGAACAGCATTCCCTTCGCGTCGGTCTCGCCCTCGCACAGGTCGCCGATGCGCTTGACCTCGCTCGCGCTCTCGTAGGCGTAGAAGCCGCCGATGAGACGCTTGCGGTGCGAGTAGGTGATCCGCTGCAGCACGTCGACCTTGATCTTCGCGCCCTTCATCGGGTTGCCCTTCAGATCCAGCGCCAGGGCCTGGAACTTGAGCTTCTCCCGGCTCACCGCCCAGGCATCGGGCTTCAGACCGACGATGATCTTCGACGGCCACAGGGTCATGTGCGCAGCGGCGGTCAGCGCCTCGCCGTTGGCGTCCCGATACTCCAGCTCGGCGAGCAGGTCCCTCGGCGTGTCCGCGACCGGCAGATCGGAGATCGTCACGCGCGCGGCGCCCGCGCGATCGAGCTGCAGGTCCTGGGTCGCGAGAGTCCTGGTATCGGGATCCTGCGGCGTCTCCGTGCCCGGCTCCTCCCAGTCGTAACTCCCCGTGCCGAAGCGGTAGGGCGTCTCGACCTCCCGGCCTTCCTTCACGTTGCCGTTGGCGAAGCTGTAGTCCTCGTAGTCCCCGAAATGGACGTACTTCGGCTGCACGACGCCGCGCAGCTTCACCGGCGCGCCGCTCGCGCCGCCGCCGTTGAGAAAGTTCACCTGTATGTCGAGATCGGCCGCCGCGGCCTTCACCAGGTCCGCCTGCACCGGCTGCAGCAGCGCCTTCATCGTCGGCACGCGATAGGCCTCCACGCGAAAACTGCCCGCGGTCATCGAGAGCTCGCCGCGCGCGGGATCCTTCACCATCATGGTGACGTCGTAGCTGCCCTGCCTGGCGTCCTGCGGGATGCTCCAGATGCTCTCGGCGATGCCCCGGTCATCCCAGGCGAGATCCAGCTCGTACTCATCCCCGCTGCCGGCATGCCGGATGGCCGCCTTCGCCGGCAGCGCCTCGCTCGGCAGGATGCCGAAGCCGGCTCGCTCGTGGCGGCGCGCGTAGTGCTTCATGTGCACGGTCTCCCCGGCCCGGAAGAGCGGTCGATCGAAGACGGTGGCGAGCAGGTTCGGGGTCTCCCAGTTGCCGGTCGGGAGATTGAAGCGCCAGGGCGTGATGCCGTCGTTCCAGCTCGAGAACGTGAAGGTCATGTCCTCGCCGCGGCGCGCGGAGACGATGTAGCCGGGGCAGTTCGGCGCCACCGCGGGCAGGGTCTGCTCGATGCGCAGCAGTCCGTCCTTGTCGGTGGCGCCTTCGAACAGCACCGGACCGTTGCAGTCCAGCACCTTGACCGCCGCGCCGGGGACCGGCTGCGCCTCATCGAGCGTGGTCACCCACACCAGAGAGGACTCGCGGCCGGACTTGAAATGCGCGCTGAGATTGGTCACCAGCACGGCGGTCTGCGCGTGGTAAGGCGCCTGTTTGCCGTACAGCGCCGCGCCGAGGCGCGGGCTGGCGATCTCCACCAGGTAGAAGCCGGGCCTGCTGAAGGGAATGCCGATCACCTCGAAGGCGCGCTGGCCGTTGGGCTTGGGCAGCGTGAAGGACTGGGTCTTGTCCGTCGCCGCGAACAGCGAGGTGCCGCCGGGATGGCGCTCGACGACGTACCGGTCGTTCTCGTAGTCGTAATGACCCTGCGCACGCTGCGAGGTCCTCACCCTGTCCATCCAGTTGTAGGCGTCGATGGGATCCTCCACGCGCAGCGTCCGGCCGTTGATCTCGGCCGCCTCCGGCCAGTACTTCTCGCGCAGGTCGTGATACCAGCGCGCGTACCAGGGCTCGGCGGCGATGCCGGTGGCGTCGGCGGGCGCGGGGTCCGCCGCGGACGCCGGCGCACCCTCCGCATCGAGCCGCGGCAGCGGCACCACCGCCTCGAGATTGCGCAGCGTGACCGGCAGGGCGGCCTCCGCGTTCATCTCGACAATGCCGAACTCGGCCGGGAACTTGATGAGCGGCGGCGCCTCGTCGGTCTGGATGGCCAGCGGGAAGCGATCCTGGTTCACCAGCGCACGGCCGGCGTCGTCCTCGAGTTCATCGGGGATCACCAGCGTGAACCTGCTGCGCTCGGGAAACGGACCGGCGAAACCCACGCCGCTCACCCACTCCTGTCTGTCGTCGGCGGAGAACGTCGGCGCGATCGCCGCACCCGCCTCGGGCCGGAGCCTGACCTTCTCCGCGTCGGCGCGGGCGATGGGCGCGGTCAATCCCAGGTACATCGGCAGCACCGGGTTGCAGGCGGCGTCCTTGTTGACCCGCTCGCAGCGGAAGTTGGCGCGGAACTCTTCGCGCGTGTGATAGGCGAGCGTCTGGTCGTGCTCCCGGGCGACGCCGCTGATGGAGGAGACACCCTTGCCCCACACCAGCGTGACGTCGACGTCGGGCGGGAACTGTCGCTGGCATTGCACTACCACGATGGTCGACTCCGATCCGTCCCTGAGCCTGAGGAACTTTTCGCGATCCGTGCCCGTGAGCGGGGCGCTCAGGACGAACACGTTCAGGCGCCCCTCGCCGAAGTTGGTGAGCACGCCGAAATACTGATCGAGGAAGTCGGCGCGCTCATCGAGCACCTGCCTGCGCTCCTCGCCCTCGAGCAAGCGCACGCCGACCTTCTCGGCCACACCGGCGATGTCGCAATAGACATTCGTCCGGATCGACTCACGAGTCGCCGGCGCGTCCAGCCCGAGGATGAAGATCTGCGCCTCGTCGATGTTGGTCGTGCCCTCGTAGGGCATCTGCTGCACGACCGCCGGGCCGCCGGTGGAGAAGCGGTAGGTCCTCTCTCCGGCAATCGTTGCGCCCGCGAGCGTGCGCAGGTCCTTCTTCAGCGCGAAGACGCATTGCACGCCGGCAGGCAGGTCGGCGTCGAAGTCGTAGACCCAGTTGCGCGCATCCGCCCAGCGGGCCTTGCCCGGCGCAGGGCAGTCAATGTCGAAGGGCTCCACCAGGCGCGGATCGCCGAAGGGCACCATCTGCCTCGTGAACCGCACGGCAACCTGGCGCACACCCTTGACCGTGCCCTGCGGCGAGAACGCCTCCACCCGCGCCTCCTGCAACGCCGCATCGGCCGGTCCCGCCTCCTGCGCCCCGCCAGGGGCGGCGGCACCCAGCAGCAGGACAAGCAGGGGCATGAGACTGAATGACCGCATCATGGACTCCGTTCTTCTGATTCGTTGTGCGGACTTGCCATCGCGCGGAGCCTAAGATGCCGCGCCGCCGGTGAAAAGTCGATAGACGCCACGCGATTTCATCCCGGATTCGCAGGGACTTCATCGGAAAGGCCGCCTGGGCCGCGTCCCACGCGCGGCGGGGCGCTGCCGACCGATGACATACTTTTACATGCACGCACGCAAACTCGCTGTCACAGGCGGACTCAAACGGTGCCGGTATGCAGTGCGGCCGCCAGCAATGCCGCCGCGTCGGGTGCGCAAACTGTCATTGGGGACATGGCGCATGTCATCCGCCAGCCACATGCGAATTTCGGAGCCGCGGTGTCCGACAACAAGCTCTCCTCGCACATATTGCCCACCTCCTCGACGATGGTGGGCGTGTGCATGACGGCCGTGAGCCTGGTGAAGCTCGGCGAGACCAGATACGCACTCACACGCGTCGACGAGCTGATGGCCTTCGACGGGCTGCTGTTCCTGGTGAGCGCCATCCTTTCCTACATGGCGATCAGGACGACGACCCGCGCGGCCGTGGGCCTGGAGAGGGCGGCGGACGTGGTCTTCATGCTCGGACTGTGCCTGACCGTGGTCGCCTCCTTCCTACTGGCCTACTCGATACTCTAGAGGCGGGAGGACACGGGCGCGCGTGGACTATTGGCCGATGAGCTTGTATCCGCTGCCGTGGACCGTGACGAGGTACCTCGGATTGGCGGGATCCGGTTCGATCTTCTTGCGCAGGCGCACGATGAAGTTGTCGACGGTACGGGTGACGACCTCGTGCGGGCGGTCCCAGACCTCCTGCAGCAGGACCTCGCGCGAGACCACCACGCCGCGGTGAGCGACGAGGTAGCGCAGCAAATCCAGTTCCTTGGCGCTGACCTCCAGGTCCACGCCGTCGCGCTCGAAGCGATGGTGGCTGAAGTCCACCCGCGCGACGCCGACGCTCACCCATCCCTGGGGCGCTCCCCAGCTGTCCGCACGCCGCAGGTGCGCGTGCACCCGCGCCAGGAATTCCCGCAGGCTGAAGGGCTTCACCACGTAATCGTCGGCGCCGGACTCCAGGCCGATGACGCGGTCGAGCTCCTCGCCCTTGGCAGTGAGCATGATTATCGACTTGCGAAAGCCGGCCGTGCGCAGCTCCGCGCACAGGGAAAGCGAATCGCCGTCGGGCAGCATGCGGTCCAGGATCAGGAGATCGGGCGAGTCGGCGGCCATCGCGGCGCGCGCCTGCCGGCACGAGCCCGCGGAGGTCACGCGATAGCCCTCGATACGCAGGTTGTCCTCCAGCCCCATGCGCATACCCGGATCGTCCTCCACCAGCAGGATGGACGGGCTGCCTCTCATGCCGCTTCCTCGAGCGCCGGGAAGGAGACGATCGCCTCGACGCCCGAATGTCTCGGCGGGCGGCCGAAGCGGAAGCGTCCCCGGTGAACCTTGCTGATCTGCTCCACCAGCGCCAGGCCCAGTCCGCTGCCGCGCGCGTCCTCGGCCATGCGGCCTTTCTGCATGGAACGCCGCAGCTGCCGTTGCGCAGACTCGCTGATCCCTTCCCCCGAATCCGCGACCGTGAGATGCACCCAGTCGTCCTCGCCCCGCAATCTCACCTCGATGTCCGAGGCGGCCACGCCGTGCTTGATGGCGTTGTCGACCAGATTCAGCATTATCTGCCGTATGCCGCCCACGTCGTGCGCGACAGGCCGCACGTGCTCGTCCAGGAGCAGGCGCATCGTCGCGCCGCGGCTCTGCCACTCCGGCAGGTACTGCTCGAACACCGAGCGCACGGTCGCGTCGAGCCGTGTCGCCTTCAGGCTGTACACGGGCAGTCCCTGGCGCAGGCGGGAGAAGTCCAGCACGTTGCCGATCATCTGAGACAGGCGCTCGGCCTCGAGCAGGATCAGGCGCAGGTACTCGTGCTGCCGGCTCTTGTCGGGAATGCGCTTCAGATAGAGCGTCTCGGCGTACATGCGTATCAGCGACAGCGGGGTGCGCAGCTCGTGCGAGACGTTCGCGACGAAACGGTTGCGCAGGTCCACCAGCGCGTACTCCCGGCGCACGTCCCAGGCGATGACCGCGCTGATGAGCATGACGGCGAGCAGCACGCCGCCGGCGGCGACGAAGATCGCCCAGGTCGTGGGCGAGGGTGGCACGCCGCCGGGCGAGGCGGCCGCGTCGAGCGCGAGGGTCCATCCCGGCACCAGCGGCGAGAGCGGCACGCCGGCCGGCCCGGCGTCGGCCGCGGAGGCGGGATCCAGCAGACGCACCGCGACCCCATGATTACGCTCGAACTGCCGCACGATGGGCATGACGACCCGGCTGCGGAGATGATCGAAATCCGACTGCATCAGGATCCAGCCGCCATCCGCGTCGGTCGCGGCACCCATGCCCGGGCCGATGGCGCGCAGCGGCAGCAGGGCGAATACGGCGGGAGCGCCCTCCACCGCCTCCACGAACGTCCGCATCGGCGAGAGCGATTCCGTCGCCACCGTGGTCTCGGCCTGCAGACGCTCCGTCACCCAGCCGATGAGCCGCTGCTGGTAATCGCCCACGAGCGGGGGATAGCTGCGGACCGGGCGCATCTCGCGATCGAGGATCAGGAGCGCGGCGATGTACGGTCGCTTCGACCGCAGCTCCGCCATTCGCGCCGGTGTCAGATCGCTGCCGGGAGACTCCCGCAGCAACAACAGCGGTTCCTGCAGGGCCAACTGCAACGCGTGGTCGATCCTGGTGGCAAGGAGCGTGGAGAGCTGCAATCGGGATGCCTGCCGCGCCTGCTCGATCTCGGCGCGTTGTCCGCGCAGCGCATAGAACGTCAGTCCCGCGACACAAACCGTCGTCAGCAACAGCAGCCAGAGCAACAGGAGGGGAACCCGCAGATTGCGGCGGAGACGGGAAGCAGACTGCATGTCCGCTGTAGCCATGAACGGGGATGACGCGGCTGTGCTTGCTACCTCCCTCAGAGCGCGGGAATCGGCGGGGGTTCAAAAAAAAGGGGGCCGAAGCCCCCTCTCTGCGGACTGCGATCCGTGGCGGATTACTTCTTGACGCACTCGCTCTTGGCCGTGTCCCACTTGTAACCGGCCTTGCACTCGTGCTTGGCGGTGTCGGCCGCGAAGGCCCCGGCGCTCAGCAGGAACATGCTCGTCAGGACGGCGGCGATGATCTTCTTCATGATGATTTCTCCTCGATGTCGGTTGATGGATTGAACACCTGCCTCGCAGATGTTGAGGAGAGTCTGGACGCACGCTGGCCATGGCGGAATCACAGCAGTGTCACGGCATGTAAAAGAATGTCACGGCGCCGCGCGCCGGACCATCGCGGCGATGGCCGCGCTCAGATCCAGTATGCGAGCGTGGTCATCAGCCTGGACTGCAGCTTCATCAGCCGCTTGACGGGCGCCGGCAGGTCCGCGGCACCAGCCCGTTGCGCCATCTCGGCGTGGTTGGCCTCGTCGATGCGCATCTGCTCTACGATCGCCCGGCTCTTCGCGTCCATCTCCGGCAGCCGCTGCAGATGCTCATCGAGGTGCCCTTCGACCTGGCGTTCGGTCTCGACGACGAAGCCGAGATTCCAGCGATCGCCGGCCAGGCCCGCCAGCGCTCCGATCGCAAAGGAGCCCGCATACCAGAGCGGATTGAGGTAGCTCAAATGGCCGCCGAGCTCGTGCACCCGGCTCTCGCACCAGATGAGATGATCGTTCTCCTCGGCCGCCGCGCGCTGCATGCGCTTTCGTACCTCCGGGTTGCGCGCGGTCAGCGCCTGCGCCGAGTAGAGCGCCTGGGCGCAGATCTCGCCCGTGTGATTGACGCGCATCAGGCCCTCGGCCACGCGCCGATCGGCATCCGAGAGCGGTGCCCCGGCGATGCCGGTATCGGGCGCGGCACGTCCGGTCGACGGCGGACGGCCGAATACCGTGCGCACTCCGTCGTCGATCGCCATCAGCAGCCGATCCATGGTCGAATAATCACGCGGATCGTCGTATGTGTTCATGACTCACCCCGCTTCGATGTATACGCCTGCCGTGGCGATTGCCCTGCTTCACGCCGGCCTCAGGCCGCCTTCAGCGCCTGATCGATGTCGGCGATCAGATCGTCGATGTGCTCGATGCCGAGCGACAATCGCACCATGTCCTCGCTGACACCCGCCTTCGCCAGCTCCTCCGGCGAGAGCTGCCGGTGCGTGGTGCTGGCCGGGTGGCAGGCGAGCGACTTGCAGTCGCCGATGTTCACGAGGCGCACGAACACCTTGAGCGCGTCCTGGAAGCGGGCGCCGGCGGCCGCACCGCCCTTCACGCCGAAGGTCAGGATGCCGGAGGCCTTGCCCGACATGTACTTGTCCACGAGCGGCTTGTCGTTGTGATCCGGCAGCCCGGCATAGTTGACCCAGGGGACCTTCGGGTGCGACTTCAGGAATTTCGCCACCGCCAGCGTGTTTTCGCAGATGCGATCCATGCGCAGGCACAGCGTGTCCACCCCCTGCAGCACGAGGAAGGCGTTGAACGGCGAGAGCGCCGCGCCGGTGTTCCTGAGCGGCACCACGCGCGCGCGGCCGATGTACGCCGCCGGCCCCAGCGCCTCGGTGTAGACCACCCCGTGGTAGGAGACGTCCGGCTCGTTCAGGCGGCGGAAGCGCCCCTTGTGCTCGACCCAGGGAAACCTGCCGGAGTCGACGATCATGCCGCCGATGGTGCTGCCGTGGCCGCCCAGGTACTTGGTGAGCGAGTGCACGACGATGTCGGCGCCGTGCTCGAACGGGCGGCAGAGGTAAGGCGTCGGCACGGTATTGTCGACGATGAGCGGCACGCCATGCCTGTGGGCGATCTCGGCCAGCTTCTCGAAATCGGTGATGTTGCCGAGCGGATTCCCGATCGACTCGCAGTAGAGGGCCTTGGTGCGGCCGTCGATGAGCTTCTCGAAGGCGTCCGGGTCGCGGTAGTCGGCGAACTTCACCTGGATGCCGAATTGCGGCAGGGTGTGGGCGAAGAGGTTGTAGGTGCCGCCGTAGAGGGTGCTGGCCGCGACGATATTGTCGCCGGCCTCGGTGATCGTCATGATCGAGTAGGTGACGGCCGCCTGCCCGGAGGCGAGCGCCAGGCCGGCGATCCCCCCCTCCATCGCCGCGAGCCGCTGCTCGAGCACGTCCCAGGTCGGGTTCATGATGCGGGTGTAGATGTTGCCCTTGACCTTCAGATCGAAGAGATCCGCCCCGTGCTGGGTGTCGTCGAAGGCATAGGACGTGGTCTGGTAGATGGGTGTCGCCACGGCCTTGGTGGTCGGGTCGGGCGCGAAGCCCGCGTGGACACACAGGGTCTCGATTTTCATGCTCTTGTATCTCCCCGGATGTGGCCCGCCGGGCGGCAGGCATCGTTTATATAGGACAGCGGTTATCCTATCAGCCGGACGGCGACCCTGCCCACCCGTGATCCGGCCTGGTGCAGATGGCATCCCCGGCGGGTTGACGTGAATGCGCGCGGGCGGCGACTTGGCCGGCCCGAGGGAGCGTCTCCGTGTGGTCCGGGACATGCCCTCCGGGGCGTAGCCAGGATGGGCTAAGTTATTGACACTCCCGGCCCCGCTCCGTAAGATCGCGGCCCTTTCCAAGGGTATCTCCATGAAGACGTTCTCCGCCAAACCAGCCGAGGTCAGGCGCGACTGGTACGTGCTCGATGCCACGAACAAGACGCTTGGCCGCTTGGCCACGGAGGTCGCCCGTCGCCTGCGCGGCAAGCACAAGCCGGAATTCACGCCGCACGTCGACACCGGCGACTACATCGTGGTCGTCAACGCCGAGAAGGTGCGGGTCACCGGCCGCAAGACCACCGACAAGATGTACTACCGGCACTCCGGCTACCCGGGCGGCATCACCGAGACGTCCTTCGAGAAGATGATCCAGAGCCAGCCCCACAAGGTCATCGAGATCGCGGTCAAGGGCATGCTGCCCAAGGGCCCGATGGGGCGCACGATGTTCAAGAAGCTGAAGGTGTACGCCGGGCCGAACCACAAGCACAGCGCCCAGCAGCCCAAGAAACTGGAAATGTAAGCATGGCACAGCAGACCAACTACGCGACCGGCCGCCGCAAGACCTCCTCCGCGCGCGTCTACCTGCAGAAGGGCACCGGCAAGATCACCGTCAACGGCCGGGACCTGGACAAGTACTTCGGTCGCCAGACCGCGCGCATGATCGTGCGCCAGCCGCTGCAGACCGTGAACATGGCCTCCGATTTCGACATCCACGCCCACGTCGATGGCGGCGGCGGCTCCGGCCAGGCCGGCGCCATCCGTCTCGGGATTGCCCGCGCCCTCATCGCCTACGACGAGACCCTGCGCAGCCCGCTGCGCAGCGCCGGTTACGTGACTCGCGACTCCCGCGAGGTCGAGCGCAAGAAGGTCGGCCTGCACAAGGCGCGCCGTCGTCCGCAGTACTCCAAGCGCTAATCGTATCGTGGTACCGGCGCGGGCAACCCGCGCCGGCGTTGGTCCAGATCCTGTATGCCTGATGGAATCCGGTCGCCGATGGCCGGTCAAAGGGCGAACACAATGCAGTAACCTCGCGCCGTACCCACTGGGGGATCGTCTAACGGCAGGACTACGGACTCTGACTCCGTCAATCTAGGTTCGAATCCTAGTCCCCCAGCCAATCAAGCCGCATCGCAGCCCTGCCCCGCACCGATACCCGTTCAATCGGCCCATCTTGGATGATCGCCCGCAAACGAGGTGTCGGTCGCCATGCGAACGAGTTCCCGCCGGAGCGCCTCAAAGCCGAGCCGCGGCAGGTCCAGGGCCTCCAGGGCGCGCAACCGCACGGATTTCTGATTCCCGAACCGCTCGTCCAGCGTGCGGGTCGGGCATGCGAGGAATATCCACTCATCGAGGTTCAGCGGCTCTGCGGTCGACTTCTCCTCGGCCGCGAAGACGCAGAATACGTATACGTGCGAAGACCTGCTCGCTACCTGCGCATATTCATTGGTGGTGGCGTTCCAACCCCTCTTCGGCGCGATGTCGAACCGGATCGCGCTGTGGGTCTTCTGCTCCCAGGACTGCAGGTACGCTCCGCATTTGACCTCGATCTTCATCCCCGAAGGGGCCCGGAGGTCGCAGGCATCCCACTCGACACGTGGTCTGTCGGTACAGCCTGCCGCCATGGCCACGATGTACTCCGCCAACACGCCACGCTGCGCGTTGGAGAGGAAGTCGGAATACGCCCACTTCCAGAAGTCGGTGGCGTCAACGCGATGCATGGATTATGCGTCGCCTTGATTCGTGGTGCATTTTCCGGTCCTGTGTTGCTTCATCACCCGCCTCATGAAGAGCAGCGCCTCGCGATAGATGCCGGGCCGCCTGCTTTCCCGCGGTCCCGCCACGTTGAGGATCCGCACATTGTGCCGCGAGAGCCACGCGTTCACCGACGAAGTGTCCGCGGCCTGGTCCAGAGCGACGATCAGGCATGGTTTGCCCATCCGCTCCGCGTGCTTCACCGTCTCCGCCGTTCCGCCATCAATCTTCCCCATGTTGAGCACGAGCGTCCCGTCGGAATCCCGTACGTTGAGCTTCGTTCTTCGCGAGTAGCTCGCGCTCTCCGTTTCAACGAGCTGGTACTCTCTGCAGATCTCGCCGTCCTCGGCCCGGCGCCCCAGCGGGCACCAGCCGCCCGTCTCCATGCCATCTTCCAGCGCGGCGTCAAGTGCGGCTCTGTCAACGCCCGTCTGTCCGCCCGAGACCACCTTTCGAAGCATCTGCGTCAACCTCGCTTTTCCAGGTCTCGACGAGGCGCCGGGCAATCCTTCATCCGCGGCGCGCAATTGCACCGCGCATCCCAACGGGCGCAACTTTCAGCGGCCCGTCCTGAGTCTGGGTCAGGCTCGCTCTTCCCCTCGCGACAGCGAGGCAAAGAAGCCTCGAATCTCGCCACCGTGGTCGCGAGCAGCGCACCCCCCCCGGCCAGAGGCAGCGCCCGATCCGGCCACCACCCATCGCGGCCGGGGCGCGCGGCGGCCGCCGGAAGGATCGATCGCTCACGGATCGGCCAGGATCCACTGCTTCGCGGCCTCCACCTCCCCTGAATGGAAACGCCTGATCTCGGCCGAAACGAAGTGCGAAGCCAGATGCTCGGCCACACCGCCAACGGCGGAATCGGTAACGATGGCCACTTTCCTGACGCGCCGATGGTGATCGCGCACGAACCGGAGATGCGCCATCATGGCCCCGAGCCCCTCCCACCCCGGGAACGACGGAGTATCGATTACGATTCCCGCAAGACCGCCGGTCGCCTGGATGTGCGGATCAACTGCGCCGGCGAGCGCCGCGAAATCGCGCGCGGCGAGCGCGGTCCTGGGCCGCACGATCAGGATGGAATGTGCGGTATCAAGTTCGTGCTCGAGCATGGCATTTCCCCTGTTCACCGCCGCCGTCGCCGAACGTCAGGGCTCCGCGGCTGTCATCAGCTGAGCCGGGCTCCAACCGCCGACGAAGCCAGCCTCACACACCACGGGCCGGGACGCCATCGGGCGCGGCGGCTCGCCGGGTGCGAGCCCACTCGTGGATCGTACGCACGAGCAGGGCCTTTTCTTCCGCCTGGACCCTCCCGGCCAACGTCTCCACCGTATCGGTCGGAAGGACCGGCACCTCTGCCCGGCCAATGACCGGACCCTCGTCGTAGCCGGCGGTGACGAGGTGAATCGTGACGCCCGACACCTCTTCTCCCGCAGCGAGCACGGCCTCGTGTACGCGGCGGCCATACATGCCACGCCCGCCGAACTTCGGCAGGAGGGCCGGATGTGTGTTGATGATCCGGCCTTCGAACGCCGCCAGCACACGAGGACCGATCTTCTTCAGAAAGCCGGCCAATACGATGAGCTCGACATCCGCTCCAACGAGCACGTCGAGCATCGCGCGGTCCAGGTCGTCCGGGGCCGGATGCGTCGTGCCGCTGAGATGAGCCGCGGGGATCCCGCGATCCCGCGCTCGCCGCAGAGCACCTGAATCCCGGTTGTTGCTCATCACGAGCACAACATCGGCGGCCAGCGAGCCCGAGCCCGATGCCGACGCGATTGCCTCGAGGGTCGTTCCCTCCCCGGAGGCGAGTACGGCGAGCCGAAGGCGCCGCGCCTTCATCGGTGCCCTGACAACGGAGTCCCCCCCGCGTGCGCGAGCGGGCGCGGCCCGCCATGGCGGATCGCGTGCAACGAAGGTTCGGCCCGCATTCGCGACCGGCAGGCGCGGTATTCCCGCCTTTCAGTAGGTGATATCGACATTCGCATCCCAGTAGGAACCCGCGGCCGTGGCGGCGCCGATGTAATGGGCTGAGCCGGCAATGCGCTCGTACTTTCCCGTGCCCGAGAGAAACTCGAGCGTGCCTTCGAAGGCAGACCTCCAGGAACCGTCAGGCTCCACCTCCCGACGGGTATTGCTCCGAAACCTGATGTACAGCGACTCACCGGCAGGCAACGGCCACAGCGCATAGCCCCAGAAGGCGCCGACTCCATCGACTTCGTCGGCCTGGACGAAGTTGGTTGTAAAAAAGCCGTCGAAGTCCGGGTGATCGCTAGTGACATGGAGCGAGGACACGCGTTGGGCGATCTCGTGCCCAGGCACGTCTCCCACCGTGCATGTCGTGCTGGAGGTAAAGCCGCCCGACTTCTCGGCGTGGAGGCGGAACCTGGCAGTCGCCGGCATGGTCATTGTAGCTCCGGTTGCGCCGCTAGCGCGGTCCGAGGCCCGCGTTCCGGGGCGGCCGAGCGTCGCGAGGCCGGCCTATGGAACGGCTTGTCGGCGCTCACCGTCCATCCCCGGATGTATTCGGGCCTACGGCAGCGCGAACGAGGGCCTTGAACGCTCCCCCCGACGACGCTGCCGCCGCGCGTCACCTTCGGCCCCGCAGCTGGACCGCGGCTTCCAAACCCCCGCAGCGTGCCTGAAATACGCTGTATACCATGACTCCCACGACTGCCGCATTGATCAGCAGGAGCCCGAGGCTCAGCCACGTGGTGCGATCCCAGAGCTCGACAAGCTCGAACGGGACGTAAACGGCACCGCTCAGCGCGGCGAGCCATTCGGCCCAGCGCCGCTCGAACCAGAGCCCGTAGGCCTCGATGAGCCGCGCGCTCGCGTAGACGGCGGCCCCGGCCGCAAGCAGCAACAGGCGACCGTCGGTCAGCTGACTCGCCATGTCAACGAAGATCCGGGGATAGTGGGCGGCCGGATCGAGGTGCGCATGTGCGACCAGTCGCTCCGCGACCCGTTGGACGTCATGATGAATCATTGATAACAGCCCGAAACCGGCGAGTATGACCAGGCTTCCCTTGGTTGCTTCGAGCAACGCCACGCCGCGAACTGCGTTAGACAAGCTCATACGCAATGATGGCGCAGATGCTCACGATCGGGACGAGGGCGCCCGGAACCGACTTTCGACATTCGATCGCGGTCTCCGCCTGGTTCCTGGCAGCCTGGTTCCTGGCAGCCTGGTTCCTGGCAGCCTGGGCCCGAACGGCGGAACTGACGGGGGCAGGGGTCATCAACGCGTACGATATCATCGGCACGAAGCCTGTCTGCAGGGGTTTGAACTTTGGTCCGGGCGGCAGCCCCTCGGAGTGTTCCAGCAGCCATAGGACATGCACCGCTCATTGCAGCTGACATCGCAAACGCATGCATCCCTGGATCGTGCTCCCGCTGTTCTTTCGAAGGGCGGTCAGCGGTAAGCCGTAATGGAAGCGCCCTGACGTTGAGCCGCTCCCGTGCGGCAGAGTTGCCAGTGTGCCCGTCTGCCCCGCAGGCGGGCGGTCCGCTCGAACGCGCGGTCGGGCACAAGGCAATCGGCATGCATTCCCGGGACGATCAAGACTGACGACAGCCGGCTGGCAGGCACCGGTCAGGGAGATCCTTGCTGCCGCAAACCCAATCGACAATTCGGCCATCCTTCTTCTCCGGAACGAATGACACACTGTGACCGGACAGTTTTCTGCTCCTGTCCCCGAAGATCACTTTGATGGTTCCATCGGATTCGACCACGAGCCGGTCCCCATGCCTGTTCGAGACTTCCTTGGTCACCTCATCGATCCGTGCTGGCAGACGTTGGTGCTCGCTCAGATACTCCTGTATTGCAACCTTCGCGGCACCTGCCAGCAGCAGACCTTCCGCGACCATGGCCCGGTGCGTATAGACCGCGTAGCCCGGCGCGGCGACGGCAGATCCGATCAGCACCAGTGCCTGCATCGCCAGGGCGCCCACGGCCCCGCCAGTGCGCGTGCCTCCGGCGTTCTTCCCGATGGAGGCTTGCACGTGCATGAAGTACAGATAATCAGCAACAAGCGGCGGAAGGATCCATCCCAGGCAGAGCAGCGTGAGGACAGTCAGGCCGACAATCCGGCCCGGGGTGGGGTCAAGCGCTCGCTCGCATGAATCGCCGGCAAGAACGCCCACGAAAAAGACGGCCAGCAGGAACGGTGTCGAAACGAAGAAATAGACCCACGACCACCCATACAGCCTGCGGTAGCGCAACCACGCCAGGGTGGCCACAAATGCCGCCCAGTTCCAGGACAGCCGCTCACCGCGCGCGAACCTCTCGAAACGCGGGCGGTAGTACTCCCAGCGCTTCGCAACCAAAGCCTCATAGCGCGGCCATTCGTCCACTCGCAAACCGATCCCGGGTATGTGACCCGCGCATCAGTGTCCCGCAGACCGGAACAAATGTCGAACGTCCGCCGCGTTGGACCCGATAGCCCACGGTCCGTCCGTTGGCGCCCGACGTTCGCGACGAACGCCGGACGTAGGCCGGTGAATCCCGCCCGCGGCGAGCTCTGCGCGCGCCGGGCACACGGTCAGCGTGAACAGTGGCGACACCGGCAGGAAACGCGTTCCTGGGCCTCCCCGAAAGGCAGCCCGCGATTCGGGCATGAGGGCAGAAGGCCCTGCACGTCGTATTCATTGGGGTGATCGGCCCGGTACCACCTGCAGGCGCACTCCCCCCGGGGCTGTCTGACGTTCGGGTCTCAGGGGCCGCCGGCGCTGATCATCACCCATTGATCGACCCGGCGGAGATCGACCCCGAGCCACTTGCCGGCGATCCACGCCGGATGAGGAGCGGATCGAATCCTCTCGGCGTCGCGCTCCAAGGACCATGACCACGGTTCATGGTCGCGCCGCCACAAGGCCCCCCCGCCCGAGAGAGAGTCCTGCAACCCGGTGATCAATCCAAGTTCGTCATACTCGAAGCGGCCCGGCGCCCGGGCGCCGGCCGTGACCCGCCAGGGGCACCTGCCGCCAACGAGTGGGGAAGGATGTTTACGCGTAATGAGCACAGGCCTTGAACACTTTTCCCTGCGCGTTGAAGAAGAATACCTCCGCGGCGATACCGCGTGCACCGCGATAGTAAAGCGTGATGCTCTCAATCCCGATCAGGGACTCGACCAGTTCGAATCTGAGCGCAGGCAACCTCTCCAGCGCGCTGCCCCAATACGCGCCTATCGCCGGCTTGCCCTTCAGCGTGCCGGATGCTTCACCCGCAATTTTTACAATATAGGGCGAGGACATCTCGAAGTCGTCCGTGTAGTGCGAAAGGACCCTATCGAGGTCGTGACGGTTCCACGCCTCGATCCACTGTTTCGAAAACTCGTCTGCAAAATCGCGAGTGATCATCAAGCCCCCTGACGTTGCAATTGACCGCGCGGTCTACACGGGCGAAGCCTGCCGGTGCGGATCGCGTCGAAGCGCGTCTCAGGCATTCCTCGGCGGCAGCTCATAGGACACCTTGGTGCCGTTGATCGTCACGACGCCCCGGGCGCATAGCTTCTCGATCAGCGATGAGATCTCCGCTTCCGGCAGCTGCTTCTGGAAGAGCGCGCTGATCGTGCTGTTCAGCGTCTTCACGGTGCGAGGTCGGGCCGTGCCCCGCTTTTTCAGATCGGCAACGATCAGGGCGAGTTTCTCGGTCACGGACTTCGACGCGTGCGATACCGCGGCGCGACTCGCGGCCGGGGCCGTGATTGACTTGTGCGGTCCCTTCCGATTCGGGCATTCGAACTCGCCTCGCTGATTCAGGATGACCCGGATCTTCTCCTTCAGCGACATGCTTCCGAGCAGTGCGTTCAGGGTCTTGCAGCAGACGACACAGTTGTCGTCGTGGTTGTTGCCGCCATTGGCAGTTGCGACGAGATGCTCGACGCTCGCCTCGCCCGGGGACAGCGGCGCCCGGCAGAAGAAACACAGCCCGCCTTGCGCGAACATCAATCTTTCAAGCAGCCTGGTCGACATGGTTGCCTGACACCGGAGCCAGGCGGCGGCGCACCGCACCGTCCGCTCGAATGACTTGTCGAATCCGATCCGCCGGGGCGATGACGTCCGCGTCCATGGAAGCGCAAACAGGCATCAGCCGGCGTGCTTCGCCACCCAGGCAACATACTGGTCCATCCAATTCTGAAGGAATGGCCTGCTGGCTGTTCCAATATGTCCATTTTCATCGAACAACCCATCCTTTGCCTGAATGAAGGCCTCAGGTTGGCCAAGCGTGGGCACATCCAGATAAGCGAGAACATTGCGCAAATGCTGTTGCGCCATGGCTGTACCGATAACGCCGATCGAGACCCCCAGCACCCCGGCGGGCTTGCCCGCCCAGGCGTTCTGGTCATAGGGGCGCGAGGCGTGATCTATCGCGTTCTTGAGCACGCCCGGCATCGAGCGGTTGTATTCCGGCGTGACGAACAGAAGGCCCTGCGCAGCCGCGATTTCCGCCTTCATTCGTTTGACGGAATCCGCCTGGTGCGCGTCATCGTCCTGGTTGTAGAGAGGCAGGTCGTCGATCCGAACCTGTCCGAACGAGAACCCGGGAGGCGCCAGTTTCTCAATGCCGGTAGCGAGCTTGCGATTGAACGAATCCTTGCGAAGACTGCCGACCACGACCGCGATACGGTAACTGCTCATCATGATCTCCCTTGTCGGGTAGGATTCATCGAGCGCCCACGCCCAGCTCAGCGGTGCGGCGCCGGTGGTGCGCCCGCGGCGGCCGGGTGTCGGGCATCCGCCTTCTGCAGCACCCAGATCATCACCGGACCGCGGCCCGCATCGAACGCGGAGCGATCATAATTACCATACAGGTCGAGGATATGGAATCCGGCGTCGCGTGCCATGCACTCAAAATGATCCCTTTCTTTGAATTCGAACTCCATCGGCAGCAGCCTCGGGCGTACAGTTCGCTGCGCGAGACTCCCAGCCGGGCCGCGAGTTTCTCGGCAGCCTGAACAACCCGGTCCGGAATCGATACGGCGGTCTTCGGGGATCCTTCAGCGTTGGAGTGCACCCGAGGGCGACAGACGGCGAAGCCGGCTGGCGGACGTCGGGTGCAACGACGGGTTAGGCGTCACTATTTCCACTACAGCTGCTCTCCTTGCTTGAGCGCCGTGGCCTCGATTTCGATGCGCATCCGTGGGTCCATGAGGCTTGCCGAGATCATCATCGCCGCGGGGCGTACCTCGCCGAAGTACTTGCGCAGCACGGGCCAGCACTCCGGGAATTCCTTCCCATCCGCGAGCACGTAGGTCACGCGAACCACATCTTTGAGGCTGGAACCGGCCTGGAGCAACGCGGCTTCGATGTTCTTCAAGCATTGCTCTGTCTGCGCCAGGACTCCATCAGCGATAGTCATCGTCGAGTAGTCGAAGCCCGTTGTGCCCGAAACGAAAACCCAGTCGCCTTGAACTACGGCTCTGGAGTAGCCGATCTCTTGCTCGAAAGACGAACCTGAACTGATGAGCGTACGTTTCATAGTAGCGGAGACGGTGGGTTGAATTCGCGACGCCTAACGCTCCGGTTCAACTGCTCCGTCCGCTGCAACCGGTTGTTATGCGCCGTGCCAGCGTCATGTTCTTGTGCTCGTGATCTCCGACAACTGGCCCTCCCACCACGAGATCGCGTCCCGTGCGACGTCGCGACCGTCTTCGCCAGCAAAAGGACCGTCCAATAACGGCTTGAAGATGCACTCATCAAGGGTGAAGGCCTCAGCGCCTTGAGCTTCCTGAACCAGCGAGGTGTTAGACCTCAACAAGTTGCACCCCTCCTTCGTACCCGCCCGTCAGGCTGCGTGCGAACTCCAGAGCTTCTTCAAGCGACTTGCCTTGGTGGTTGGCGGTGAGAATGTACCGCGAGTCATCGCTACCGTCTCCGACTACGTATTCGTCGATTAGATCCTCAGTGAGTGAAGCCTCCGGGCCAACGACACCTACGTACCTGACACCGTCCGCGATGAAGGCCTCGACAAGGCTAGGCAATCCTTTCCGAACACCCGATGGGCAATGGAGAACGATCTTAGAGCCGTATGGCACAGCGCTCACTTGAGGTCTAACGTGATTTAGAGGACATCGAAATAGGGAATAAAATGGCGCGTGACGGATAAAATAGCTGCCGGACTTGGCGCCAGGCTGCCTTGTCCATTGGCAAATCCTGCACTAGGCTGTATGCATGTACAGTAATGAAAGAAACCATAAACCGGACAGCCCTCCCTTTCAGTCGGTCCGCCTGCTGGACCAGCTGCGCGAACGGATACGGTATTTGCATTACAGCATAAGAACCGAAAAAGCGTACGTCTACCGGGCGCGCTTCATCATCCGCTGGCACGGGATTCGACACCCGCGTGAGATGGGGGGTATGGAGGTCGAGGCCTTCCTGAGTCATCTCGCCAACGAACGCAAAGTGTCGGTTTCAACGCATCATCAGACACTTGGCGCGATACTTTTCCTTTACAGGGAAGTGCTCGGCATCGAAATGCCATGGATGCAGGATATCGGGCGCCCTCAAGCCAGGCGCCGGATCCCCACCGTACTCACGACACAGGAGGTCCAGGCGCTTCTCGAAGCCGTGCCCCAACCCACGGCGCTGCTTGCGCGACTGCTGTACGGTACGGGGATGTGATCGACGGAGGGTCTGCGCCTGCGGATCATGGACCTGGATTTCGGCCGTCGCGTGATCGTCGTTCGGGAGGGCAGGGGCGCCAGGGACCGGGTCGTCATGATGCCGCTATCGATGATAGACGCACTTCGCGAGCAGCTGAACTACGGCCGCACGCTGTGGGAGCTGCTCGGCCACAGCGACGTCAGCACGACGATGATCCACACCCACGTGCTGAAGGTGATGTCCGGCACGACTATCAGTCCGCTCGACAGACTCGGAATCGCAGAGAAATGTGCCCGGTACGACGCCGCGCCACACACGTTGCGCGTTGCCCGCCAGTCTGGCCTCGTGAGGCACTGCCCCGAAGCGCTCGCCGGCTGCCGGCTGTAGCCGATGTCCTTTCCCCGAGCGCCTCGTTGCGCACCCGCCGTCGCCTCGCGCGCCCGCGTCCTTAGGCCGGACGCGATGCGTTATGATGGCCACCGGGCGACGCAGTGCTGATGAAGGCCCCGGCAGCGATGACCGCGCAGGTACCGACAACACTCATACAACTGGTACTGGTCCCTGTCCTTTATTACCTCGGGGCGAAGCTCAGCCTCGCTTTCGCGGTTACGACACCGGAGGTGCTGGTCATCCTCTGGGTGCCGAACAGCCTGCTGCTCGCCGCTCTCTTTCATTTCCACGGCCGCCGCTACGCCGCGTTCGCGGCGATGGTCACCTTGGCCGAGATCGCCGCCGATTACCAGACCTTCCCGCTCGGCGAATCCGTCCTGTTCGCCGCCATCAACCTCCTCGAGATCACCCTCGCCTGTCTGCTGCTCAGGCGCTGGCGCTTCGATAGCCGGTTCACCGCTCCGGGCGATCTCTGGAGGTTCATCGTGGCGGGCCCCGTCATCGGTGCATTCGTGTCGGCATGCGCGGCGGCGACGCTGCACCACTACTCGCGCGGTGGCGAGACCGCCTTCCTCGAGTTCCTGCGCCTCTGGTGGTTCAGCGACGGTCTGGGGCTCCTGATCCTCACGCCGCTGCTCCTCAGCATCTGGCCGCCGGCGCTGCGTGCGACCGAGGAGCGCGCGGCGCTGAAATGGTACGACGGCATCGCGGTAGTCGGCGCGCTGGCCGTGCTGGCGGCGTTCCTCTTCTCCGAGCGCGGCATGTTCCACGGCGTCAGCGTCCGCCCCGTCCTGCTCCTACCGCTGGCCGTGTACGCGGCGGCGCGCTTCAGCATGCGCACGACGACGCTGGTGATGGCCGGCATCGCGTTTCTCGTCCTGTTCGTCACCCGGAACGGCCAGCAGCCCTTCGGCGATCTCCCCGTTCACGACACCGCGGTTTGGGTTCAGGAGGTTCTGTTCAGCATGGGCATCGTTTCTCTCGGCCTGGCGGCGCTGCTGTCGCAACTGCGCGCGAATCGGCGCGAGCTGGAGATGCGCGTGCAGGAGCGCACCGCGCAGTTGCAGGCCGCCAATGCGCAGCTCGAGAAGCTGGCGGTGACCGACGCGCTGACGGGGCTGCTCAATCGCCGCGCTTTGTCCGGTCTCTGCAGACGGGAGATCGAACGCGCCCAGCGACACCGTCGCGATCTGGCGGTCATCATGTTCGACGTCGATCACTTCAAGGCGGTGAACGACCGTTACGGTCACGCCGCCGGTGACGTGGTGCTGAAGCAGGTGGCCGGGGTCACGGCACAGACGACGCGCAGCACCGACACCATCGCGCGCTACGGCGGCGAGGAGTTCGTGCTCATCGCGCCGGAGACCGACAGGGCGAGCGCGCTGGAGCTGGCCGAGCGCATGCGCCTGGCGCTGCAGTCGGCCGAGATCCGCATCGACAATCAATCCCTGGGGGTGACGGCGAGCTTCGGCGTGGCGATGCTGCGCGGCGACGACAGCCGGCCCGAGGACGTGCTGCGTCGCGCCGACGAGGCACTCTACGCCGCCAAGGGCGCGGGCCGGAATCGCGTGATCGCCGAGCCCGCCGCGGATGCGTGAAACCCGCGTCGGTCTTGAAGCTGCCCATCAGTTGACCTGAAATTGAGCGCAGATGATCGAATCGAACCCACAGCCCCCGCCAATCGTTCCGGGAGAGCTTCCCCTCGTCGCCCCGTGCCGTCCGCTCGCGCCGAGGGCACCCATCACATGGGTGCGCCAGGGCTGGTCGGACCTGCGCCGCGCCCCACTGATCGGTCTTGCCGCCGGCGCCGTCATCGTCCTGCTGAGCCTCCTGATCGTGACGATAGGCGCGAAGCTCGGCGGCTATTGGATGGAGATCGCGCTGCTCTCCGGCTTCGTGTTCGTGGCGCCGGTCGTGGCCGTGGTCTTCTACGCCATCAGCTGGCAACTCGAGAGGGGCCGGGCGCCGCGACTGCAGGTCTGCTGGCTGCAGGTGCGCGCGTCGTTCGGAAATCTCATGGTGCTCGCGCTGGTGCTGCTGGTGGTGTTCCTGCTGTGGGGCCGTTCGGCGACGGTCGTGCACATCTTTTTCCCCACGGAGGGCAAGCCGGATCTCGCGACGATGCTGCCCTTCCTCGCCATCGGCTCGCTCATCGGCACCGTCTTCGCGCTCATCACTTTCACCTTCAGCGCGTTCTCCATGCCGATGCTGATGGACCGGCGCGTCGACGCCATCACCGCCGTGGTCACCAGCATCAACGCGGTGCTCCGCAACAAGCCGGCGATGATCCTCTGGGCGCTGCTGATCGTCGCGGCGGTCGTCATCGGCTTCGCCACCGCCATGATTGGCCTCGCGGTCACCATGCCGATCATCGGCTACGCGACCTGGCACGGCTACCGTGAGACCATAGACGCCAGCGCCTACCCGCCAAGCGAGTTCGACCTGGGGGATTGATGAGACGGCGCCGCCGGCGGCTGCGCGTGCGCGCCGGGAGCGCGGCGAGCCACGAGGTCGGCCTGTGCATCGGCGCAATGGAGGTACGTGTGGAGGTTACGCGCTGGTGCTGAACCGCGTGCAACGCTGAGGCGCGGCCAGGCAATGCCAGGGATCCGGTGTCGCGCTTTGTGCGCGCGGTCACGGGCCCGGGGCAACGGTTGAGACACGCTTTCGGTGCATTCTCCGAGGACCCTTCAATTCAGACGAGGGAGTTCGCCGTGTCCACATCGTCCAGCCCATGCCCACGCTCCCCGCATCACACGACAGACCCGCTGCGCGCCGTGGCGAGGACCTGCTCGATCGCCCTGACCGCGTTCCTGGGCACCGCGCCGGCGCCGGCCGTGCAATTCGGGGAATCCAGTGTGCCGATCACGCACCTCGCCGATGCCGCATTCCCGGCGGTCCGCCGCCAGGTGGTCCGCCCGCCGCCGCCGCCCGTGGTGGCCCCCAGGATCACGGCGCAACCGGTCAATGTGACGGCCAGCGTCGGTCAGAGCGCCACGTTCTCCGTGACCGCCGCCGGCACGCCGCCGCTCCGCTATCAATGGCGCAGGAACGGCGCGAGCATCGCGGACGCGACTTCCGCCAGCTATGCGACACCGGCCGCCGGGCTCCTCGACAACGGTGCGCTCTACTCGGTGGTGGTCCGCAACGCTATCGGCAACGTCGCCAGCGCCGAGGCCGTGCTCACCGTCACGCCCAGCACGGTGACGCCGGTGCTGAGCCGCACCGTGGTCCGATCCGGTCTGAGCTCACCGTGGGATCTCGCCTTTCTGCCCGATGGCTCGATGCTGATCACGGAGAAATGCCGGGGGCTGTCGATCCTGCGCAACGGCGCCCTCACCCGCCTGTTCGGCACCAGCGGCGCCTCCCTGGTCGCGGGCGACCTGTTCTGCCAGGGACAAAGCGGCATGCACGGCGTCGCGGTGGATCCGGAATTCGGCAACGGCAACCGCTACGTCTACGTGTACATGGCCTCCAACGCCAGCACGAATCCGCGCACCAACCGCGTCGTGCGGCTCACGCTGAGCGCTGATCTGCTCACCGCCAGCGGCCGAGTCGACATCATCACCGACATCGCCTTCAAGGACGTGGCCAATTCCTGGGGCGGGGCGGGCTCGCACAGCGGCGGGCGGCTGCGCTTCGGACCGGATGGTCTGCTCTACGTGACCACCGGCGACAACCACAACGGCACGCTGCCGCAGGATCTGACGCGCATGGGCGGCAAGGTGCTGCGGGTGACGCCCACGGGCAGCGCCGCGCTCGGGAACAATTCCCCGGGTGACCCGCGCATCTACACCTTTGGGCATCGCAACGTGCAGGGCATCAGCTTCCGTCCCGGTACGGGCCAGCCCTACACCTCCGAGCACGGCCCCGGGCACAGCGATGAGGTGACGCCGCTCGTGGCCGGCGGCAACGGCGGCTGGGATCCGAAGCCTGAGCCCGGCGTCTCCTGTGCCGACAATTACTGCGGCTACACCTCCAACAAGCTCGACGGCACGCCCACGCCGATGACCGATACGGCCAAATTCCCCACCGCCATGCGGCCCTCGTGGAACAACAGCGGGCGCTCGCAGGGCACCGGGCCGAGCACGTTCCTCAACGGCCCGCAGTGGAAGGCCTGGGACGGGCGGCTGGCCGTCGGGGTGATGGGCGACATGCGACTCGACATACTGCAGCTCGACGCGACGGGGAGGATGACCAGCCAGTCCACGGCCACCGGCCTGCCCGCGCAGCGCATGCGTTCACTGGTACAGGGGCCCGACGGCTATCTCTACGTCGCGACGGACAGCGGCGAGATCTGGCGCCTCGTGCCGAACTAGGCAGTTAGCGGCTATCCTTCCCTATAGAGCCCCCTGGCCTTTAGAACCCTCTGGCCTTTCGAACCCCCTGGGGAGGAGCCCGCCATGCCCGAATTCCGCCTGCCGCTTTCCGGTGATGTCATGCAAGCCATCAATCCCTGGAACTGGGTCTTCCGGCCCGAAGGCGGCCAGGTCGGGCTGGTCAACGTCTATATGGGGCACGCGGGCGATCCGGTGGTCGAGCAGAAGATCCTCGACGACGTCGGCACCTACGGCCGGCAGCTCGGACGGATCGGCGACGCGCTCGCGGTGATCATCAATCACATGGACAAGAGCAATCTCACCGATGAGGAGCATCGCGCCCTGCGCACGCTCACGCTGCAGCTCGAGCATATCGATGCCATCAAGGAGGAGCGGCAGGCCGCCGTTCGCAGGGAGTCCTCCGGCGAGGGCGAAAGGCGTGGCCGCCGGACGCATGCCCGCGCGGCGGCCGCCGGGCAGGAGGAGAAGGCGGGCGAGCGGCGCCCCGATCGCGCGGGATGACATCGCCCGTGCCGCCGCACGTGCCGGAACGCCGTCGCGCGCCGCACTCCGTGAAGTGGCCGACATGACGCGTTGTCTCCGTTGCGCCCCGATTCTCCTGTGGCTCGCGCTGCTGTCATCGCACGCCGAGGAGGTCCGACCCTCCGGCGACGCGATTGGCACCGACCCCTCCGCGGGTGCGGATGCTGCCGCGCCGCCCAAGGCGGACATGCTGCCCGGCTACGGCATCGCGCCCGGCGAGGCGCCCCGTGGCTGGGTGGAAGGGCTGATGATGGGAGGAGTCATGCCGCGCTCGGCCGACATACAGGACCTGCCCGAGCCGCAATCCGAGGGCGCCAGGCTGCTGAATCGCTACTGCGCCCAATGTCACGGTCTTCCGACCCCCGATCAACACAGCGCCGAGGGTTGGTTCCCGGTCGTGGAACGCATGCGCATGCGGCTGCGCTGGATGGCCACGTACAGCAACATGAAATTCGAGGAACCCACCGCGGCGGAGAGCTTGGTCATCAACCGGTACCTGGCCGAGCACGCGCGCAAGCCGGCGCCCGCCGCTCCCTGATCCGGGGTGGCCCTCGAGCGGCGGCGGCGGGCGCGCACCGCTGTCGCACCGCGCGCGGGCGCCGTCAGCGGCCGTTATTCACCCGGAATGAGCTCGGGCTCTCCCGTCCCGAGCACGCCGTCGGCGCGCGCCTGAAGGTAACCGAAGAGATCCATCAGGTGCGGGCGCACGCGGAAGCTCGTTTCCCACGCCGGCATGATCAATTCCCCGCGCTCGCCGCGCTCGTGCCGCTGCATCTCCGCGATCATCGCCTCGCGCCGCGCGGTGGTGTCGTCCGCCGACGCCTCGTCCATCGGCACGACGATGCGATAGCGGTTCAGCACCAGGTTGGCGAACTCCACGGCGCTCATGTTCTTGACGCGCTCGACGAGGCTGGGCGCCACGTCCGTGCCGTTCGCATCCACGCCGTGGCACACGTAGCAGGTCCGGTGATAAACCTGCCAGCCGCGCAGCGTGGCGGCGTCGATCTTGCCGCCCTCGACCCGGTAGAACTTCGTGTCTGGCGGGGGCGCCACGGCCGCGCCGTCGCCGGCGTTCGCGCCGGGCATCTGCAGCGCCGCCGCGATCACCGCGGCCCCGAATCCCGCGGCGGCCACGCCGCCGGCAGACCATCTGACTCCTCGCATCGCTCGGCTCCTCGAATCGATTGATCGAATACGACATTAACGCCAGATGCATGGCCGAGGGTGATCCAGATCATCACCACGAACACCTCGGGAGCCCGCGGGATCGGGACGGCGAACGCAACGTGCGGGTCAGATCATTGCGGCCTTCGACGCCACGGAGCGCTCGGCATCGCGGACCCGCGGGCAGCGGTTCCGGCCCGGACGGGCCGATCCCTACCCCCGCCGCCCATGCGGATCCACGCCCCGGAGCCGCCGGCATCGCGCCCGGGAGATCTCGGCATAGCGGCCGGCGCACGCGAGGCGTCGCGATGCATCGCCGGAGCGCCGCAGGCCTTCGTGTGCGTGTTCGCCGCAATCCTGGCGCGCGGCGCGACGCGCCCTCAGATGTATTCGGGCTCCGGCGCAGGCGCCGCGCGATCCCGGCCGAGACCCATCAGCTCGCGCAGATCGAGCTCGCCGCGCTGGTCGAAGGGCATGGGCACCGTGCCGTCACCGACACGGACGTCGCCGTGCATGCGGTACGAGGCCGAGGTGTCACCCGCCGCGACCATCGCCTGGATCTGCCGGAGCAGCTCGTTCAGCGAGGTGACGGCCCGCAGCTCCACCACCTCCTCGCCGCCGCCCGGCAGCGTGATTGGCTGATCGCGCGTTCCATGCGCGAAGGGCTGGCCGTTGATCTCGATGTCGCAATCCAGGCTGCGCAGCGGAATGTCGAACATGTTGGGGTTGCCGACCAGGAGCTTCACCGCGAAGGTCTGCCGCTCGGGGCTGAGGTCGATGACACGGATGCCCACCAGCTTCAGCGTCGGCGGCTCCATGTCCGCCGGCAGCGCAATGGCCGTTCCCGCGCCGAGCAGCAGGCACGCGCACCACAGGCGCATCGCCTTCAGCGTGCGGTCGAGCGGCGGTCCGGGGATCCTCATGCCGGGATTGCGCGACGGGCCGGCGGCTAGAGGTATTCCCGGCCAGGTGCCGCCTTCTTCCTGCCCAGGTCCATGAGGCCTCCCAGGCCGACCTCGCCTTTCTGGTCAAAGGGGATCGGCACGTAACCCTGCACGCCCTTGCCGGCGCGGAAGCTGCCGTGCACGCGGTAGCTCGCGTTCATGCCTCCATGCGACATCTCGACGAGCTGATTGAGTATGGTGGGAAGATTGGTTGTCGCGTTGACCTCGACGAACTGCTCGCCGAGCGCCGGGAAGGTGACCGACTGATTGTTCACGCCCTGCACGACCTCCTGACCGTTGAGCTCGAGCGCGTAGGTCAGGCCGTGGATCGGGATGTCGAAGTCGTTCGGGTTCTTCACGCGCAGCCTGATGGCAAAGGTCTGCTCGAGAAGATTCATGTCGACGATCCGCAGCCCGGACAACGACACCGAGGGCGGGTCGATCCTGCTCGGCAGCCCGCCGCAGGCCGGGAGCGCCGCCAGCGCCACCGCCAGCAAGGTGTACCTCATCATGCGCATGACTTCCCCCCCTTCTGGTACAACGGCCGGGACGCGCCCTCATCACGGCGACGGAGTGTGATTGGCACCCGATGAACAACGAGTGAATATCGGCGGCTCCCACCGCCCGGGCATGACAGGCATCTTTGCGACCGCAGTGGCGTCTGCCGGTGGGGTCGGTATGTTGCCGCGCAGCATTTCCCGGCAAAAAGGCTGATCCGGCGCGGGAATGTGCTAGCATTGTCACAAAACCAAAGGAGTTGAGCGCCGTGAAACTCCCGATTTCAACGAGATGGGGCTGCTGCGCCCTGCTGGGTGCACTGTTGAGTGGTTGTAACGCCAGCCTGCCCTTCGTCCGTGACGACGCGCCTGCGGCAGGTCCCGTTGCCCAGTCCACCTCCTCTCAGACCGCGGGGTCCGCCGCGATCGAGCGCGGCACGCAATCCCAGGCTCGCATATTGTTCGATTCCGAGTACGACTCCTTCGACGCCTCGGAGCCCTCCGACACCCTGGCCTACGCGCTCAGCCTCACCGGCACGCGCTACCGCTACGGCGGCACATCGCCGGCCGAAGGCTTCGATTGCAGCGGCTTCGTGAGATATGTCTTCGGGCACTTCGGCGTGGACCTGCCGCGCAGCGCCCGGGAGATGGCCGCGGCCCTGCCCAGGGTGGACGCCGATGAACGCCGGCCCGGCGACCTGATCTTCTTCAACACCAATGGCAGGCCGTTCTCGCACGTGGGCATCTACCTGGGCAACGGCCGGTTCGTCCACGCGACGAGCAGCCGCACCAGGCTTGTCATGGTCTCCGAGCTCAGCGACAGCTACTGGCGCAGGCGCCTGAACGGCGTCCGCCGCCCGCCAGCGGAGGCGCTGGCCGTATCGCTGCTCGAGGATCCGCGTTTCCTCCAGCTCTGAACCTGCTCCGGGTCCTGTCCCGCGTCGTGGGCCAGGCCGTCGTTTCGCAGCCGTTGCCAATCTTCGCCTCGCCCGGAGAGCGGGGCCGCCCCCTCGCGCCGCGCTCAATCCGCTCAACGCCGTCTGAAGCGATCGATTTCAGTAAACTGCCAGGGCCATGGCCGAGGTCTCCTCCCCACGCGTGATCACGCCGTTTCAGCGCCGGCTGCTCGCCGAGGCGTGGAGGCGGATCGAGGAAACCGGCGGCGGCCCGGTGGACACCACCCACGCCGAACTCGCGGCCGTCGCGCAGGGCGGCGACTTCGAGACCCGGGTGCTGAATCGTGCCCAGGCGCTGGCACTGAGCGCCGACCTGCCGCGCGCGCTGCATGGTCTGCAGCAGGCGATCCGGCGCGCCGCCTGGACGTTGATCGCGATCGGCGGCGTGATCGGGGCCGTGGCGGCGCGCTCCACCCTGAACGCCGACCACGCCGGCCTCGTGAACTTCTACTGGGTGCTGGTGGCGCTGCTCGGAGTGCATAGCGTTGCCCTGCTTATGTGGTTCGTCTCCCTGCTGTTCTCCTTCTCCGGCAGCAACGTCCCGCCAACGCCGCTGCGGGCGCCGTTCGAGGCCCTCGCGCGCATGCTCGCCTCCGCGGTCTCCGGCAACGTGCAGCGCAGCGCGTATTCGGCCTGGATGGGCATCATCGGCAGCGGCGTCCTCGGCCGCTGGGGGCTGAGCGCCCTGCTGCACGCCTTCTGGCTGGCCGCCCTCGGCGGCATGCTCGCCGTGACGCTGCTGATGCTGAGTGCGCGGCAGTTCGACTTCGTCTGGGAGACCACCATCCTGCCCGACGAGGGCTTCATAAAGCTCACCGAGAGGCTGCAGGACCTTCCGGCCCGACTGGGCCTGGGCTCACTCGATCGAGAGACGATCCTCGCCAGTCGACGCGCCGCGGAGCGCGCACCGCCGCCCGGCGCGCGCCGCGGCTGGTCCACGCTGCTGATCGGCAGCCTCATCGCCTACGGCATGCTGCCGCGCATCGCGCTGCTCGCGTTTTCGCTGTTGATGCTCGGGCGGAGCCGCGGTCGCTATCGGCTGGACCTGGAACTGCCCGGCTACGCGCGGTTGCGCCCGCGGCTGATGCCGGCCAGCCGCCGGATTGGCGTCGTGGATGCCGACATCGGCGCCGCGGCCCGCCGGGACGGGGAACTCCGCGCGGGCCGGCTGCCCGCGGCCCGCGAGACGGCCGTGCTCGGCATCGAGATCGATCCGCCGGGCACCGGCTGGCCGCCCGCGCTCGCCATCGGTGCGCAGGATCTCGGGATCGCCGTCGAACGCGCGGCCCTGGACTGCGCGCTGCAGCGCCTGAGGGCACTGCAGGACCACCCGCTGTCGCTGCTGGTGGTCTGCTCGCTCACCGCATCGCCCGACCGTGGGATGGCCAGGGTGCTGCGCGACTGCCGCGCCGCGCATCACGGACCGATCGCATTGCTGCTGACGCAACGGGCGCGCACGGCAGTGCGCCTGGGCGAGACGGCCTGCCGGGAGCGGGAGGGCGACTGGCGCCGGATCGCCATCGCCACCGGCTTCGACGCGGCTCACATACTGGTGCTCGACCTCGACGATGCCGAGGAGCTGCGCGAGTTCCTGCTTGCCCGCGACGACCGGCACGGTGCGGGAGGGCCGGCATGAACGGCGAGACCGGGCTGCGCATGGCCATCGTCGGCCACACCAATACGGGGAAGACCTCGTTGCTGCGCACGCTGACGCGTGACGTCGCCTTCGGGGAGATCTCCGCCAGGCCGGGCACGACGCGCCACGTGGAGGCCACCAGCCTCATGGTCGGCGGCAGGGCGCGAGTGGACCTGTACGACACGCCCGGCCTCGAGGACTCCACCACGCTGCTGGCGCTGCTCGGGGAATACCGCGAACGCGGCGACGGCATCGACCGCATACGATCGTTTCTCGACAGCGCCGCGGCGCGCGGCGAGCTCGAGCAGGAGGCGAAGGTGCTGCGGCAGGTGCTGGGCAGCGACGTGCTGCTCTACGTGATCGACGCGCGCGAGCCCATGCTCGGCAGGCACCGCGACGAGCTCATGGTGCTCGGCCTGGCCGCGCGGCCTCTGATCCCGGTGCTGAATTTCACCGGCAGCGCGGAATCCAGGGAGAGCGCCTGGCGCGAGCACCTCGCACGCATCGGCCTGCACGCGGTGGTGGCCTTCGACACCGTGCTGTTCGACCCCGCCGACGAACGCCGGCTTTACGAGGCCGTACAGGCGATGCTGGCGCCGCAATACGATCTGTTGCAGCAGCTCATCGAGGAGCGCGAGGCGGCCTGGCAGGCCTTGAGGCGTTCGGCGGCCGCCACCGTGGCCGACCTGCTCATCGACGCGGCGGGCGCCGCCCGCCGCGTGCGGGAAGGGAATGCCGCCGAGATGAGCTCCGCGAGCACCTGGCTGCAGGAGCGCGTGCGCGAGCGCGAGGAACGGTGCATCCGGCAGCTCATGGAGTTGTTCGCGTTTCGCTCGGAAGACGTGGTCGCCGAGCGGCTCGCCATCGAGCACGGCCGCTGGCAGATGGACCTGTTCGCGCCGGAGACGCTACGACGCTTCGGTCTGTCCGCGGGCACCGGCGCGGTCAAGGGGGCCGCGGTCGGCGCGGGCATCGACGTCATCGCCGGCGGACTGAGCCTGGGCATGGCCGCCACGCTGGGGGCCACCATCGGCGCGCTGTGGAGCACCGTCGATCGATTCGGCCGCAAGCTGCTGGATCGCCTGCGCGGCTACGTCGATCTGCGCGTGGACGAGAACACGCTGCGGGTGCTGGCCGCGCGCGAGTTGCAGTTGATCGACGCCCTGCTGCGGCGTGGTCATGCCAGCCTGAGTCAGGTCGAGCTGAAGGGCGATGCGGCACGCGCGCCGTGGCCGGGCGCGGATCTGCCGGCGGCGCTACGACGCGCGCGTCATCATCCCGAGTGGTCCACACTGATCGCCCGCGGCCCTGGCGCCCCGGAGGCCGAACGTGCGGCGGCGCTGCATGCGCTGCAGGAGAAGCTGCTGCAGCAGCTCCCCTGAGCCCCGCGGCCAGCCCGCCGATCCAAGCCCCCTTGTGGCGGCGGGGTGGCATCCTTATATTCGTGCGCAGCCACGCATCAACCATGGCAGGAGGAGATCGGCGATGAGAGTTCGCATATTGATGACGTTCGCGCTCGCGACGCTGCTCGGCGGCTGCGGTTATAACAGGCTGCAGTCGATGGACGAGGGAGTGAAGAGTGCGTGGTCCGAGGTGGTCAATCAGTACCAGCGGCGGGCCGACCTCATCCCAAACCTGGTCAATGCGGTGAAGGGCTACGCGGCGCAGGAAAAAGACGTGCTCATCCGCGTCACCGAGGCGCGCGCCAGGGTCGGCAGCATCCAGGCGACACCGGAGCTGCTGAACGACGAGGGAGCCTTCGCGCAGTTCCAGCAGGCGCAGGGCGAGTTGACCAGCGCGCTGTCGCGCCTGCTGGTGGTGACCGAAAACTACCCGCAGCTCAAGTCCGACGCGCTGTTCCAGGACCTGCAGGCCCAGCTCGAGGGCACCGAGAATCGCATCGCCGTCGCCCGCAAGCGCTACATCGAAGCCGTGCAGGCGTACAACACCACCGTGCGGCAGTTCCCCGTCAACCTCACCGCGATGCTCTTCGGCATGAAGGTGAAGCCGAACTTCACGGTCGGCAACGAGACGGAGATCTCCCAGGCCCCGAAGGTGGACTTCGGCACCGGCGTGGCCGCCCCCACGCCCGCCCCGGTCGAGGCGCCGGCGGCTCTCCCGGCGCCCGCGCCGGCCCAGTGAGACCCCTGGCCGTGGCGCTGCGATGGATCAGCGCCATCCTGCTCCTTTCCGCAGGCGCCGCGCCGGCGGAGGTGCCGGTGCCGCCGCTGACCGCGCGCGTCATCGATCAGACCGGCACGCTGAGCGCCTCGGAGACCGGGGCCCTCGAACGGAAGCTCGCCGACTTCGAATCGCGCAAGGGCAGCCAGATCGCCGTTCTCATCGTACCGACCACTGAACCGGAGACCGTCGAGCAGTACGCCCTGCGCGTGGCGGAGCAGTGGAAGCTCGGCCGCAAGGGTGTGGACGACGGCATCCTGCTGCTGGTGGCGAAGGAGGATCGCGCGCTGCGCATCGAGGTCGGCTACGGTCTCGAGGGCGCCGTGAACGACGCCATCGCCTCGCGCGTGATCCGCGAGGTGATCGTACCCCTGTTCAAGCACGGCAGCTTTTACGCCGGGATCGACGCGGGTGTGGACCGTCTGATAAGAACCGTCGACGGCGAACCCCTGCCTGAGCCGGATCGCCAGCGCTACGCCAACGAATCGCCCTGGCCGGCATTCATCCCGATCGCCATCGTGCTCGCCGTCACCGCAGGGCCGCTGCTGCGCCGGCTGTTCGGCCGCGTGCCGGGGTCGTTGGCGACCGGCGGCCTGACGGGCTTTTTCGTCTGGCTGATTGCGGCCGTCATCGGTGTCGCACTGGCCGCGGGCGTGATGGCCTGCGTCTTTTCCCTGCTGTTCTCGGACATGGGTTTCGGCGGGCGCCGGCGCTGGAGCAACCGCGGCCGCTATACCGATTGGGGTGGGGGCTGGGGTGGTGGAGGGGGCTGGAGCGGAGGTGGCGGCTTCAGCGGAGGCGGCGGATCCTTCGGCGGCGGCGGTGCCTCGGGACGATGGTGATGCTGGGGCGGCTGTTGCGACACCTGTCATTTCCGCACACGCGCCTCCGGCACGCGTTTCCGCCGGAGACCCTGAACGCGATCGAACAGGCGATCAGGACCGCCGAGCGCGCCCATTTCGGCGAGATCCGCTTCGCCGTGGAGAGCGCGCTGGAACCCGGCGCGCTCTGGCGCGGCGAGTCGGCGCGCGAGCGCGGCATGGAGGTTTTCGCCGAGCTGCACGTCTGGGACACCGAGTACAACAACGGGGTACTCATCTATGCGTTGCTCGCCGACCGGGATGTGGAGATCGTGGCCGATCGCGGCCTCGCGCGGCACGTCGATGATGCACTGTGGCAGAAGGTGTGCGATGGACTGCAACAGGCATACGCGCGCGGCGAGTACCTCAGGGGCTCGCTGGCGGCCATCGAGGAGGTGTCGCGGCTGCTTGCCCGGCACTTCCCGGCTGATGGTGAGAATCCCAACGAACTGCCGGATCGTCCCTACGTCCGCTGATGCCGTCGCACGCATGGGCGTGCCATCGGCATGATGAAAATTCCGTGCGCGGGCTCCGCTACGGCGCCGGCGCCGCCACCGGCGGCTGCGGCGCGGCCACCTCGCTGCCGGCATACCACGCGAGCGCATCGCGCACGGCGTGCACCACGCCGCGCGAGGTGATGGTGGCGCCGCTCACGGCATCGAACGCCCCGCCCTCGCTGCTGACGCTCCAGAGACGCCGCAATGGATTGTCGAGCGCCCGCCCCTCGAATCCCCCCAACCACGCCGCCTCGCTGCCGGCGATGCGATCGCCGTAGCCGGGCGTCTCGCGCTGCGAGAGCAGGCGCACGGCGGTGACCATGCCATTGCCGCGCACCCCGATCAGCAGGCGCATCTCGCCGGAGTAGCCCGGCGCCCGCACCACCAGCCACGCCCCGACCGGCTCGCCGCCGCGGCGCGCGCGGTAGATCCTCTCGATGTAACTCGCGCCCTCGTGACGCATGACGGCGCTCGTCGCGGTGGCGGGGTCGTTGTCGTACGGCGGCATCGGCACTTCCGACAGCATCGCCCGCACCGCGTCTGCACGCACCTTCTCGCGGATTGGCTGCAACCCGTGATCCGTCGCGACCACCAATGCAGCGGCGGTGAGCACCACTGTCGCGAGCACCCAGGGGGCCGCGCGCGCCGTGAGGGCGGTCATCGCGTATCCCGCTCGCCGTACACGCGCGGCCGCGTGTGGCGATCGATGAGCGGCGCGGCGGCGTTCATCAACAGCACCGCGAACGCCACGCCATCGGGGTATTGGCCGAAACGGCGTATGAGGACGACCACGGCGCCGACCAGCAATCCGAACACGAGGCGGCCGCGCGGGGTTACCGGCGAGGAGACCGGATCCGTGGCGATGAAGAACGCGCCGAGCATGGTCGCGCCGCCCATCAGGTGAAACAGCGGCGAGGCGTGGCGCTGGGCGTCGCCCAGGTACAGCAGCAGCGAGACCGCGAGCAGGCCGGCGATGAACCCCGCGGGGATCTGCCAGCGGATCACCCGCGCCGCCAGCAGCGCGAGACCGCCGCCCAGGAAGGCGAGATTCACCCACGCCGCGCCGCCGCCCAGGAGGCTTGCCCCCGCGCCCGGCCGCAGCTCCGCGAGCATCTTCATGCCCCGCAGGCCGTCGCGCACGAAGGAGAGTGCGGTCGCGCCGCTCACCGCATCCACCTTGGCGGTATCCACGAGGAACACCGCGCCGAGCACGTCGGCGGCCCACGCCTCGGCGCCGGGCGCCGGCCAGGATTTCATCGCATACGGAAAGCACACGAGCAGCAGCGCATAGCCCGCCATCGCCGGGTTGAAGAGGTTGTGCCCGACCCCGCCATGGGCGTGCTTGACCACGACCATCGCGAATACCGCGGCCAGCGACGCGAGCCACCACGGCGCGAGCGGCGGCATGGCCAGTCCGAGCAGCACGCCCGCCACGATCGCCGTGCCGTCGAACAGGAACGGACGCATCGCGAGGCCGCGCACCGACAGCATGGCCGCCTCCGCAGCCAGCGCGGCGACCGTCGCGATGCCGATCTGGAGGAGCACGCCGGGCCCGAGGAACCAGGCCGAGACCATCACCCCGGGCGCGAGCGCGGCCAGTACCCGGCGCATGACGCCAGCCACGCTCGCGCCGCTGTGGATGTGCGGAGAGCTGGCGACGCCGTCCGCATCGCGCTGCATCAGCGCGCGCCGTCCTCGTCCTCGCCGGCCGCGGCCGGCGTGTTTGCCGTCCTGCGCGCCTTCGTGCGCGCGACCGCAGCGGCGATCTCCGCCCGCATGGCCGCGCGATCGGGCACGGCTGCGGGCGCCGGCGCCGCGTCCACGTCCGACCCTGCCTGCCCCTCCGCCTCCGCCGCTGCGTCGCCCGCCTGCGCCAGCCGCCGCAACCGCGCCTCGTACCGCGACCTCAACTCCGCCGCCCTCCGCTGCGCGAGCTCGAGCGCCTCGATCTCGGACTTCGCGTGGCGATAGTAATGCACCAGCGGCAGCCGGCTCGGGCAGACGTAGGCACAGGCGCCGCACTCGATGCAGTCGAAGAGGTGGAGATCGCTCGCACCGTCCCAATCCCCGGCGCGCGCGAGTTCGTAGAGCGCCTGCGGCTGCAACTGTGCCGGGCAGACCTCCACGCAGTCGCCGCATCGTATGCAGGGCATGGTGCAGTCTTCGGCGGCGGCGGGAAGCCGCAGCACGCAGTTCGTGGTCTTCACGACCGGGGCCGGTTCGTCGATGAGCCGCGTGCCCATCATCGGACCGCCGACGATGACCCGCGCATCGGCCGCGGAGCGCCCGCAGGCATCGAGCAGATGCGCGATCGGGGTGCCGATGCGCACGCGCAGGTTGGCCGGGGTCCGCACCGCCCCAGCGACGGTGACGAGTCTCTCGGTCAACGGCAATCCGCCGGCCACGGCGTCGGCGACCGCCGCCGCGGTAGCGGCGTTGTGCATCACCACCCCGGCGTCGATTGGCAGCCCGTGCGCCGGCACCTCGGCGCCGGTGATCATCCGGATGAGCTGCCTCTCGCCGCCTGCGGGATAGATGGCCGGCACGCGCACGATCTGCGCCCCGGCAAGGTCGCGACGCGACAGCGCGGCCCGCGCCTGCTGCATGTCATCCTCCAGGGCGATCACGCACTGCGAGGCGCGCAGCGCCTGCCTCAGGATGCGCGCCCCGAGCAAGACGTCCGCGGCGCGTTCGCGGATCATGCATTCATCGCAGGCAATGTAGGGCTCGCACTCCACGGCATTGATGATCAGCAGGCGCACCGCGTTGAGCAGGCCCTCGCGCAGCTTCACGTGGCTGGGAAACCCTGCGCCGCCCATGCCGACGATGCCGGCCTCGGCGATCCGCGCCAGCAGCCCCTCCGGCGTGGCACGCCCGAGGTCCAGCGCCGGGGCGGGCGTGAGCCGGCGATCCTCGCCGTCGGCCCGCAGCACGATGCAGGTGTCCGTGACCCCGCCGGGGTGGATGACGGCGCGCGCGGCGATCTCGACGATGACGCCGGAGGTTCCCGCGTGGATCGCCTGGCTGACGTAGGAGCTCGGCGCGGCAAGCAATTCGTCCCGGCGGACCTTCTGGCCGACGCCGACGACGGGGCGCGCCGGCGTCCCGACGTGCGCCTGCAACGGATATATGAGCAGGGGCGGGAGCGCGACGCTGCGACTGCCGGTGCCCTGCAGCGTTTCCTTGCTGCGCGGCAGGCGCACTCCGCCGTGAAAACCGCGCAGCACCGTGCTCATGCGCTCACCCGGCCGGGAGCGGGCCACTGCCACGCGTGCTGCGCGGCCGGCGCCGGGACCACGGCAATGCAGTCGACGGGGCATGGTGGTATGCAGAGCTCGCAACCGGTGCACTCCGCGGTGATCACGGTGTGCATCTGCCGCGCCGCGCCGACGATGGCGTCGACCGGACAGGCCTGTATGCACCTGGTGCAGCCGATGCACGCCTCTTCATCGATGATCACCACGCTCGCGGGCGCCTGCCTGCCGTGTCGCGGGTTCAGCGCGAGCGGCTCCACACCAAGCAACTGCGCCAGCCTTCGTATCGTCGCCTCGCCGCCCGGCGGACATTGATTGATGCGCGCCGCCCCGCGCGCGATCGCCTCGGCATACGGGCGGCAGCCCGCATGGAGACAGCGTCCGCACTGCGTCTGCGGAAGCAGACGGTCGATATCCGCGGCGAGTCCGTGCGAGCCGCGCGGCGGTGACGCGGAGGCGGCGACCAGGACACGCGCAGCCATCAGCGCGCCTAGGACCAGGACGGCCATGGCGATGGCGGTGAACATCTCAGCCGATCCCGCGCAGCCCCATCAGCGCCAGCGCGAGCAGCCCCAGGGTGACGAGCGTGGCGGCGCCGCCCCGCATCGCCGCCGGCACCGGCGTGAGCGCGAGCCGCTCGCGCAGCGCCGAGAGCATGAGCAGAACGATGGCGTAGCCGGCCGCCGTGCCCAGGGCGAGACCGACGGCCTGGATGAGGCTCTCGGCGCGTACGGTCGTAAGCAGTACGCCGCCCAGCACCAGGCAGTTGAAGCCGAAGAACGGCAGGTAGGCGCCGAGCAGGGCCTGCAGGCCGGGTCGAAAGCGCGCGAGCAGCGTGGCGGCCGCCACCGGCAGGGTGGTCAGCAGCAGGGCCCACGCGATGAGCGTCAGGGACTCCGCGCCCAGCGGCCGCAGCACGCCGACCTGGATCGCGTAGCCGAGCAGGATGAGGATCGGCAATGCCGTCAGCGTGAGCAGCGCCATGCCGGCGGCGACGTCATGCCGGCGCGACAAGGCCAGCGCCGGACACAGGCCCAGCAATCCGTCCAGGAGGAGGTTCTGCGCCAGCGCCGCCGCCAGGATGGTCGAGAAGAGCGTGGTCACGCAGTCACCCGTTCATGCAGCCCGAAGAACACGTTGCACGGCTCCAGGGTCGTCGGCGCGCGGCGTATGATTCGCCGTCGAGCGGCGAGCGCGCGTATCTTAGCACCCCGGCCGCACCGGCTAAGCCTGCACCTTCGTCCTGCCTGCGCGCAGGCAGCGGCCCCGCCGGGCGGTGACCGATGCCGGCCGGACCGGGCAGCCGCTGATGCCGAACGCACGGAAGTCCCGCCGTTGGCTCACGGAATATTCGACCGTCGGCTGCAACCGCCTCCGCTCGCGCCGGTCTATGCTGTCGTGCCCCGGCAACGACAATCGGCCTGGCAGGGGCACCGCCAATCTCGAGGAGAGCGACATGGACACATCGGCACTCTTGAACCAGATCCTGCAATCCGGGCGCGACCTGATCGTCAAGGGCCAGGGGGTGGCGGAGCAGAAGCTCGGCGTCCCCGCCGCCGGGCCCGAACGCGACGCGATGCTATCCGGCATGGGCAAGGGCGCGGCAGCCGCGGGTTTGCTGGCATTGCTGCTCGGCACCAAGGGCGGTCGCCAGGTCACCGGCTCGGCGCTGAAGCTCGGCAGCCTGGCCGCCGTCGGCACCCTGGCATACAAGGCCTACCAGGACTGGCAGGCACAGCAGAAGGGGGTCTCGGCCGCAACGGCCGCTGCGCCGATCGGCCAGTTGAGCGGCCCGCCGGCCGAGTCGCGCAGCCGCGCGCTGCTGCGGGCCCTGATCGCGGCCGCGAAGGCCGACGGGCATATCGACGCCGCGGAACAGGCAGCCATCGACGCTCAGGTCCAGAAGCTCGATCTCGACACCGACACGCTGCAGTTCATCAAGGAGGAGGTCCAAAGGCCCCTGGATGCCCGGGAGGTGGCCGCGGGGGCCGATTCGCGGGAGGCCGCGCTCGAGGTCTATGCCACCTCCCTGCTGGTGATCGACAGGGTAAACGATCAGGAGCGCGCCTATCTGAACCAGTTGGCCGCCGCACTGCAGCTTCCGCCGACCCTGGTGACCTTGCTCGAGAGACAGGCGGCCGCCTGATGAGCGGGGCCCGCCACCGGCCATGCACCGCTCCACCCCGCATGACCGGCACGGTGGCGGCGCGGCGTGAAGGTGACGGCTACGGCACTCACGATGGTCGCACGGGCGTGCCCGCGGCCACGATGCCCACGGTCCCGGTCCCGGGATCGAAAACGACCTGCGCCTCGGCGTTTTCGAGCTGGCGCATCACCTGCGCAATCTTCTCCTCGAAGGTGAACTCGCGCTCGCCGTAATCGGTGGCCTCGCGCAGCACGAATGCTTCCACGACGCCACGCAGCGCGGCGGCCGAGAGCGCCCGGCACGGAACCACGACCGGCGTCTCGTCCTGCTCGGGAACCTCGGGTGTGCGCATGACATGGCCAGTATACGAGTCCTCCGCCGCGGCGCGGCGCACCCGACCGGCTATCCGGCGCCGGAAAGCTGTCCGGAGACCGTGATCGGCCCCCCGTTCATGGCCCGTCCTGGTCTTGCAGCTCGGAATGCCGGCTTGGCACCGCATATGCTTGAGTCGCGTTCGAACCATCAACTTCGGGGATGACCCACATGTCACCGCGACTACGATACATGCTCGCCCTGGCGGGGCTCTGCACGTGCATGGCGCCGGTGTGGAGCGCCGACGGCGGCAGCGCGGCGGCGGCGCCGATGCTGCTCGCGCAATCCACGGGTGGATTCACCGCCGGCCCGGCTACCGAGACCGCGCACGACTCGGACACCACCGCCGCCGGGGCACCGGCGGAACCGCCGGCGGACGCCAAGGCCCCCGCTGCCGCCGACAAGCCGGCCTTCGGGGTCGAGTCCAAGGCGGCCGAGACCGGGCAGGGCGGCGGCTGGTCGAACATGATGCGCAGCGTCACCGGTTTTCTCGGCGGCTCGCGCGCCGCCACCGAGGAACCGCGGGTGACCGCCACCATCGGGATCCGCGGCCTGAGCGCCGCGCAGCTGGGCTCCGCCAATCCCGACTACAACCAGGTGCAGAGGCTGGAGCAGCAGGCCGTCAGCCAGAGCGACGCGATGAGTTTCGCCCAGAGCGGACAGTTGAGGCCGCAGAACGTCCGGTTCCTCGCACCGGCCACGCGCTAGGCGTACTCCGACTCCCGAATACCGACCAGGGGAAAGATCATGAAACCAGGCCTTGCGATGGGCACTGTCGCCTTGATGGCGGGATTCGCCGCCGCGGCGCCCGCCGTCGATTTCGGCAATATCAACCTCGGCGACGTCCAGAAGGTGCTGGGTGCCACGCAGAAGGCCGCGACCGCCATGCGCGACATCTCCCCGCAGGAGGAGACCGAGATCGGGCGCGGCATGGCGGCAGGGCTTCTGGGCGCCGCCCCGCTGCTCAATGACGCCGGGGCCCAGCGCTATGTCAATCGCGTCGGCCGCTGGTGCGCCTCGCAGGCGGGCCGTCCCGAGCTGCAGTGGCGGTTTGGCGTGCTGGACGACAACGACATCAACGCCTTTGCCGCCCCCGGCGGCTATGTCTTCGTGACCAAGGGGCTGCTGGCGATCGCGGGCAGCGAGGCGGAACTGGCCGGCGTGCTGTCGCACGAGATCGGCCACGTCGTCGCCAGGCATCATCTGAACGCCATCAGGAACCAGGCGATGCAGGGACTGCTGGGCGACATCGCCGGCGAGGCCCTGAGCGGCGGCAGGTTCAATGCCGCGCCCTTCATCGCCGGCGGCATGAATCTCTTTGCCAAGGGCCTGGACCGCAACGATGAATACGAGGCCGATCGCCTGGGCGTCGTGGTCGCCACGCGCGCCGGCTACGAGCCATACGGGCTGCCGCGCATCCTGGTGAAGCTCGGCCACATGAACCCGCAATCGAGCGGCCTGCAGCTCATGACCAGCACCCACCCGCCGGCCTCTGATCGGCTCACGCGTCTGCAGCAGCTCATGTCCGGGGAATTCGAACGCTACAGCGGTCAGCCGCTGCTCGAGCAGCGCTACGCGGAGAATCTGCAGCACCTGTTCCCGCGTTGAGACGACCGGACCTGTCTCGGGCACTGCCACGATGAGCCGCCCGGCATGAAGACGGTTGCCATCCTTCAGCAGGGGCCATCTCAGCCATGCGGCGTAATTCGGCGAGACCTCCGCCCGTGAGGGCGCACGGTCCGCCGGGTGCGACCGGGCCGAGGGAGACGGTAGCCCGCTCTGAACCGTTCCGGACGGCGCGCGACGATCGGCTGCTGGCGCGCTACGCACGCGGACAGACGGAGGCCTGACGCGCCAGCAGACGGCTGCCGTCGCGCCCCCCTCAGCCCGCTCCCCAAAGACGGGCGTAACCCTCGTAGTCCTGATGCACCACGTGCTCCAGCGTGCCGTCGGCCCTGCGGAGATGGACGTCCGGCAGGTTGTGGCCATTGAAACGGTGCGCCTTCGCCAGGCTGTAGGCGCCCACACCCGTGAAGGTGATGCGCGAGCCGACCGCGAGCGGCTCGGGGAAGGCGTACTCGCCGAAGAGATCGCCCGCCAGGCAGGTTCCGCCCGCGAGAAGATAGCCAAAGGCGCCGCCGGGTTCGGCCTCCCGCACGGGCGGCACACGACCATACTCGAACACCTCCGGCTGATGATTGACGGAGGTATCGAGCACGGCAATGGTCTTGCCGGCGCTGTCCAGGATATCGACCACGCTCGCCACGAGGCTCCCCGCCGCGGCGGCGATCCCCTTGCCCGGCTCCATGTAGACCTCGATGCCTCGGCGCTGCCGCAGTGCGCGCACGCACGCGGCGAGCGCATCGGCATCCGCCGCGTCGGCGTAGTAGCCGCCGCCCATGTTCACCCAGCGTATACGCGCGAACACCTCCGGCAACGACTCCTCCAGCAACGCCAGGGTTTCCACGAGGGGCCGGAAGGATCCCGACTCGCAATGGGTGTGGAAATGCAGGCCGTCCAGCCGATCGAGCACCACCGCGCCGCCTTCCAGGGCGCCGCGCAGCGCCGGCAGTGGTACCCCCAGCTTCGAGTGCTTCCGGCAGGGGTCGTAGCGCTCGTCGGCAACGTAGGAGCGCTGCGGATTGACCCGCAGGGCGGCCTGTACCTCGCCGGTGAGACTGTCACGGAGGCGATGCCATTGTCCCAACGAATTAAAGCTTATTGCGGTGCAGCATTCCTGCGCCGCCGCCAGTTCCCGCGCGTCAAGACCCGGGCTGGTCAGGTGTACGGTACCCTTGTCATCCAGGACACGACGCGCTAACCTGCTTTCAAACCATGAACTTACGGAGAAACCATCAACACGTTCGGCAACAAGTTTCAGCAGCGGCGCGAGCGTACACGCCTTTACCGAAAAGAGCACCTTGAGGTCGGCGCGGCGGGCGAGCGCGGCAAACTGCTCCAGCGCGACGCCCAGCTGCACACCGTCGAACACGTACGCCGGGGTGGCGAGCGTCGCTGTCCAATCGGCCGCGGACGCGCGCTGCGTGCGCCGGATCGGCATCTTCATCCCTGCTCAGCCACCGGTGCCAGACAGCGGATGACGTGCACCCGAGCAAGGGGACATGGGCTCATGAGCATACGGAACGACGTCTATGCGTGAACTGCCGGTCAACATGGCGCTGCTGCGAAGGATACCGATTTTCGCCAACCTGAGCGACGACGAACTCAAGGGCATGCTCGCCTCGCCCCGCAACAGGATCATGGATTTCGGTCCGATGGAGGAGATCATCCGCGAGGGAACCGTCGCCGACAGCATGTACATCATCCTGGACGGCTCCGTGGACGTGCGCATCAAGGCGGTGGCCGGCCGCGAGATCACCATCGCGACCCTGCGCACGGGGGAGTATTTCGGCGAGCAGGCGCTCCTGCCCGGCTCCTCCGGCTATCGCAACGCGACGGTCCGCGCCCTGCAGCCGGCGCGCGTCTACCGCATCGAGAAACGCGACGTCGAGCATGCCTACGGCAGCCAGATCGCCGCCATCGAGGCCAGCCGCGACGAGGAACTGCTGCCAATGGACGAGTTGGACATCAACCGGCTCGGCGACGAGGAACGGATCCGGCGCATGCTGCGATCCAACCGCCTGTTCCGCACCCTGACCGACGAGGACCTCGCGGGCGTGCGCGCCTGGGCGCGCATGCACGACGCGACGGCCGGCGAGATCATCATTCGTGAAGGCGAGCCCGGCGACAGCATGTACATCGTGCTGGACGGCGTGGTCGAGGTGTTCGTCGTCGACGACGACGGCAAGGTGCTGGTGGCCGCCGAACTGCAGCGCGGCCAGTACTTCGGCGAGCTCGCCATCATTCCGAACGGCCCTGGCAAGCACAACGCCAACGTCCGCGCGCAGACCAACACCAGGCTGATCGAAGTGGGCAAGGACTTCTTCAGGCAACTGCTGAAACGCGACGACAAGCTGCTCATCGCCCTGAAGACGGTGTCGGACGCCCAGAGCAAGAAGATCGCCGAGATGCTGGGCCGCCCGTACCGCCGCTGACGATTCCCGGCTGACGCCCGCAATCGCGCGCGTTCGCGCTCCGCCGACATGCACGCGCTCGAGATACGGCAACTCACCAAGGTTTACAAGAATGGCGCGGTCGCGCTGAAGAGCATCGATCTGACGGTCGACGAGGGCGCCTTCTTCGCCCTGCTCGGCCCAAACGGCGCCGGGAAGTCGACGACCATCGGCATCATCAGCTCGCTCGTCAACAAGACCGGCGGCACGGTGCGCATCTTCGGCGTGGACATGGACACGCATCTGGAGGAGGCCAAGTCGTCCATCGGACTGGTCCCGCAGGAGATCAACTTCTCGCAGTTCGAGACCGTGCTCGATATCGTCGTCAACCAGGCCGGCTACTACGGCGTGCGGCGCCCGCTCGCCCTGGCGCGCGCGGAGAAATACCTCGGCAGGCTCGGCTTGTGGGAAAGGCGCAATCACCGCTCCCGCACCCTCTCCGGGGGCATGAAGCGGCGCCTGATGATCGCTCGCGCCATGCTGCATGAACCGAGGCTGCTCATACTGGACGAGCCGACCGCGGGCGTCGACATCGAGCTGCGGCGCTCGCTGTGGGACTTCCTGCGCGAGACGAACGCCGCCGGCACGACCATCATCCTGACGACCCACTACCTCGAGGAGGCCGAGAGCCTCTGCCGCAACATCGCGATCATCGACAAGGGCGAGATCATCGAGAACACCACGATGAAGCACCTGCTCGCCCAGCTGAACGTGGAGACCTTCATCCTCGATCTGCGCAGGCCGCTCGCCGCCATGCCGGACCTCGATTGCTTCGCCCTGCGCCGTATCGACGAGACCACGCTGTCGGTGGACATCAGCAAGGATCGCAGCGTCAACGAGCTGTTCGCGCAGCTCTCGGCGCGCGGCATCGAGGTTGCGAGCATGCGCAACAAGGCGAACAGGCTGGAGGAGGTGTTCATGCGCCTGCTCGCCGAGAACAGCCCGCCGGAGACGGGCGCCCCGGGCGCCCCGCCGCCATGACGCGTTACGCCTACCTCGTTGCGTTCGTCACGATCCTCAACAAGGAGGTGACGAGGTTCATGCGCATCTGGCTGCAGACCATCCTGCCGCCAGCCATCACCATGACGCTCTATTTCGTGATCTTCGGCCACCTCATCGGGCCGCGGATCGGCGAGATGGGCGGCTTCCGGTACATCCAGTACATCGCGCCCGGTCTCATCATGATGTCCGTCATCACGAGCGCCTATGCCAACGTCGTCTCGTCATTCTTCGGCGCGAAGTTCCAGAAGCACATCGAGGAGATGCTGGTGGCGCCGATCCCGAACTGGGTGATCCTCAGCGGCTACGTCTGCGGGGGCGTCGCCCGCGGCGTGATCGTCGGCATCGTGGTGACGCTGGTGGCGCTGTTCTTCACCGACCTGCACATGCATTCCTTCTGGATCACCGCCGCGGTCGTGCTGCTGACCTCCATCCTGTTCTCGCTGGGCGGGCTCATCAACGGCATCTTCGCGAGGAGTTTCGACGACATCACCATCATCCCGACGTTCGTACTGACCCCGCTCACCTACCTGGGCGGCGTGTTCTACTCGATAGACCTGCTGCCCGAGTTCTGGCAGAGGGTGTCGCTCGCCAACCCGATACTCTACATGGTGAACGCCTTCCGCTACGGGATACTCGGCGTCTCGGACATCGACGCCGGCGCGGCGCTGCTCGTGCTCGCCGTCATCAGCGCCGCCCTGTACGGCGTCTGTCTCACCCTGTTGAACCGCGGGGTGGGCGTCCGCACCTGAGCGCTGGGGCCTCGGGCGCCCCGTCGCGCGGGGGCGCGGCTATTCGTAGTGCAGGCCCACGGTCAGCATCAGCGTTCTCTCCGGGGCGGGGAATCGCACGGTCTCGGTCGCGAACAGCGGCGCCCTGACGCCAAGCTGCGCATTGTCGGCGTACTCCTTGTCCAGCAGGTTGCCCACGCGCAGATCCGCCTCCAGGAACCGCCAGCGCCAGCGCAGGTTGGCGTTGGCGATCACGTAGCCCGGGGCCCCCGGGAACGCTTCTTCGAAGTCGCCGACCGCGCTGCGCTCGCTCGTACCCACCGCCTCGAGGTGCAGGCTCACGGCCGGCGCGAAGCCGAAATCCGCCCCGACGAGGAAGGTGTGCTGGGCCACGAAAGGCACGTTCAGATCCTCCAGCGGCCCGCTGACTATCCTCGCGTCGACATAACCATAATGCGCGCTCAATGTCAGCGCCTCGAACGGCGACCAGGCGCCGTCGATGAATGCACCGCGCCGGCGCGTCTCACCGATATTCGTATTGATGAAACGGATCGGGTCGAACTCGATCTCGTTCTCCAGATCGAGCTGATAGACGCCCGCCTGCGCGGTGAGGCTGCCGTCCTGCCAGGCGGTGCCGAGCTCCGCCGAGCGCCCGGTCTGCGTGACGGGCGTGGTCGGCACGGGAAAAGCACCCGCGGCGCTGCCATACTCATCGGCGTTGACGAAGCGGTAATTGCGCTCGACGCGACCGTACAGCCGCCACTCCGGCATCAGGTCGAAGGAAAGACCCAGCTCGCTCGCGCCCGCGCCATCGTCGACCTCGCTGCCCTCCGGCAGCAGGACGCCCTGAAACACGTTGCTGACGAACAGATCGTTGTCGACGCGCGCCTGCCGGTGGCCGGTCGTGACGGTCAGGCGCGAGGCGATCGGCCAGACCAGCCGGATGTAACCGGCGTAGGTGGTCTGCACGTCGTCGGTGACGCCGATGTCCGAGACCAGCCGATAATCGGTCCAGAACACGTCGGCCCCCGCGGCGAACACGGCGGTACCGTGCGTGTTCCGCCACTCGCGCACGATACGCGGGGTGAACTCGCGGTGATGCCGCTTCGTCAGCACCCCGCTGGGTGCGCCAACGACGCTCTGTATGCCCTCGCCTTCGCTGTAGCGGTTCGTGAACTCCGTTTCGAACCGCCACCAGCGGGGAAGATGCACCACCAGGCCGGCGCGCGCCGCCTGCGTGTCCGTATCGATGAAATCGCCCGGGTTGAGGGCCTGGCGCCGGTTGACGGCGATCTGATCGAGAAAGAGCGCGCCCGGCGTTTCCAGGTCCTCGCGCACGTCCTGGTACTCGAAGTACGCCACGCCCCAGTCGCGGCGATAGTCGATCCTGCCGCCGAGGCTTTGGAACTCCTGATCGTTCTGATACCGGTAGTTGTCCGCGTGCCGGGCCGCCGCACTCATCCGCATGCCCAACCCGTTCGCCAGGCGATCCTCGACGTCGACGATGACACTGCGGTATTCATCGGTGCCCGCCGCCGAGCGCACCGAGCCGCGCCGCCGCGCCGGCGATCGGGTGATGATGTTGACGACGCCGCCGACGGCCTGGTCGCCGTACAGGGTCGCGGCGCTGCCCTGCACGATCTCGATGCGCTCGACATCCTGGAGCAGGATGGTATTCAGATCCGGCGCACCCTGGTCGCTGTTGTTGAGCCGGCGGCCGTCCACCATGATGAGCGTGTTGTTCTGCGCGTTGCCGCCGAAGCCGCGCAGGCTGACGGTCGCCCGGCTGCCGTCGCCGAAGAAATCCGAGACCTGCACGCCGCCATAGCCGCGCAATATGTCGGCGATGCTGGCCGCGCCGCTGGCGTCGATCTGATCGCGGCTGATGATCGTGATGCCCGTGGCCGTATTGGCGACGGCGGACGACGTGCGAGTCGCCGAGACGATCACCGGCTCGATCGTCACGGCGTCCTCCGCGATCACGGGTGCGGCCGCCCACAGGCAGCCGATGAAGATGACGGCGGATTTGGACTTCTGCATGCGTGCTCCCCGGGCCGGCCGCGCCCCGCGCCGGCAACGTAATGAGTTGGCCGCCGCTCGCGGTCAGGGGAGAGGATGCGTGGCTCGAGGGCAACGAGCCCGCGATATCGCCGCGCCTCGCTGCCCTCCGCAACGGTCGGATACTGATTACAGGCCGGTCTCCGGGCTCGCGAGTACGCCGGCGCGTCGCCTTCCCGTGCCGCGGGGGCACAGTGGCGGTGTGACGCGCTAGAACTCGCTTACCGTTGCGGGGGCAGCGCCGGATTTGCAGCAGGGCTCGAGGCCTGAGCGCACCGGACTTCCCGTTTCACCCTTGTCAGCGGATGCTCCAAGGGCACCTGTAACGCCGCCACTCTAACCAAGGCTGGAGGCCTTGTCCAACGCTCACCGGTGGGCCGTGGCAGGCCGGGCAGCCGCCGCTCGCCACCGCCGTGCCCGGCAGAGCAGCCGCGGCATGAAGAAGCACCGCGCATCAGTCACCGCGGTAGATGCACCCGGCAGTGCAGGTCTCGCGAACCTCGACGCGGCACAATGCCGGCAGCGCGGGCTTCAGGCGTCTCCATATCCAGCGCGCGAGATTCTCGCTGGTCGGATTCTCGAGACCCGGGATCTCGTTCAGATAGTTGTGATCGATCTCCTCGAAGATGGGCTGGAAGGCCGCCTTGACGTCGGCGAAATCCTGCACCCATCCCAGGGGCTCCTCCAGCGGCCCCTCCAGAAACACCCCGATCCGGAAGGAATGCCCGTGCAGCCGCGAGCACTTGTGGCTCCGCGGCAGGTTCGGCAGACGGTGCGCCGCCTCGATGTTGAACTCCTTGAAGATCTCCATCGCCGTTGCAGACCTTTCAGCCGTTCCCTGGCGCGGAGACGAGCATGACGAGGCTCATGTGCCCGACCTGATCGCGGCGTCACGAAAGGCCTCGTACATTGCCACCACCCGCCACCACAAAGGCCCGGGCTCGCCATTGCCCACAGCCTTCCTGTTCAGGCTCGTCACCGGCGCGATCTCGCGGCTCGATCCGGTCACCCAGATCTCGTCCGCCGTGTCGAGCTCCGGGCGCCGGATCACGCGCTCCTGACACTCGATCCCGTGCCTCGGCAGCAACTCGACGATCAGATCACGGGTGACGCCGGGCAGCAGGCACTTACCGTGCGGCGGCGTGACGACGACGCCGTCCTTGACGACGAATACGTTGCTCGCCGCGCCCTCGTTGACCAGGCCGTCGCGCACCAGCAGGGCCTCGTAGGCGCCCTCCTCGGCAGCATTCATGCGCATCAGCACGTTTGCGAGCAGCGCGATCGATTTGACGTCGCACCATTGCCACCGGATGTCGTCGACCGTCACCACCGCCACCGGCCTGTGATTGTCGCGCACGACCGGATAGCTCATGGCAAACACCGTCGGCACGACGGGCGCCACGGGCACATGGTCGCGCATGCCCGCTACGCCGCGGGTCACCTGCATGTACACGACCTGCGCGCCGCCGCCGTTGCGTACTATGAGTTCGTCGACAATCGACTCCCATCGCGAATGCGAATGTGGATTGCCGATGCGGACGGCGTGCAGGGATCTATCGAGACGGCGAAGGTGCTCCGCCATGCGAAAGGTCCTGCCCTCGAAGACCGGCACGACCTCGTAAACGCCGTCACCGAAGAGAAAGCCGCGGTCGAGCACGGACACCTGTGCCTGCTCGACCGGCAGGAACGTCCCGTTGAGATAGGCGATGGTCATCGTGCGGTCGCCAGCGAGCGTGGTGGCGCTCCCGGTCAGTCCTCGAACATCAGCTTGATTCCATCCACGGTGCGACCCCACAACCCCGCCTCGCTCACGGCCTCGAGCGCCACGACGGGGCGCTGCGCGATTACCCTGCCGTCCAGGGTCACGCGCAGCTGTCCGACGCCCTGCCCGCCGGCAACCGGCGCGACCAGCTTCGAGGTGAACTGCATGGCGCTCCGCAGTCGCGGGATCTGTCCGCGGGCGACGGTGACATAGAGGTCCCGCTGCAGGCCCAGCGGGACCTCCGCGACGTCGCCCTTCCACACGCGCACGCTCTTGATCGGCTGGTTGGCAGTGAACACCCGCCTCGTCTCGTAGAACTGGAATCCGTAATTGAGCAGGGCCGCGGCGGCGTCCGCCCGGGAGTTCTCGCTGTCCGTACCGAGCACGATCGCGATCAACCGCATGTTGTCACGCAGGGCGGAGGCCGCGAGGCAGTACCCGGCGGCCTCGTGGTAACCGGTCTTGATGCCGTCGATGGTAGGGTCCCGCCACAACAGCTTGTTGCGGTTGGGCTGCGTAATTCCGTGATACGTGAACTCCCTGATCGAAAACCAGCGGTACACATCCGGATGATCGCGGATCAGCGCCACGGCCGCGCGGGAGAGGTCGCGTGCGGTGGTGTAATGGTCGGGATCCGGCAGCCCGGTGCTGTTGACGAAGTGCGTCGCGGTCATGCCGAGGCTGGCGGCGTTCCGGTTCATCAGCGATGCGAAGACCTCCTCGCTGCCGGCGGCGTATTCGGCAAGCGCGACGCTGGCGTCGTTGCCGGATTGAATGATGTCTCCCTTCATCAAGTCCTCGAGCGTCACCTTGGCGCCCTGCTCCACGAACATGCGCGATCCGGTCATGCTGCGGGCCTTGGCGCTGATCGGCACCGGGTCCGTCAGCTTGATGCGGCCTGCCTTGAGCAGCTGAGAGACCGAGTAGATCGTCATGATCTTGGTGATGCTGGCCGGCTCGACGCGCGCGTCGGCGTTGGCTTCCGCCAGCACGGCCCCGCTGTCGAAATCGACGAGTATCCACGCCCTCGCGGCGAGCGCCGGCGGTGCCGGGATGATGGTCGCCGGAGCCGCCGGCGGCAGGGGCGGCGCAGGGGCGGGCGACGTCGCCGGATCTGCCGCTGTGCTGCTATTTTCCACGGCGCCAACGGGACGGGTCAGTGCAAGAGACAGTGCAAGGAGAAGCGTTACGGAGACTGGCAGGTTCATCGCATTCCGGGGCCTTTCGACAAGCGCGCATTCTATCAGCCTCCCGCGGCCGGGGAATGCCCGGGACCGACCGGACCGAATCCCGCGCCTGACTGCCGCCAGATACGCGGATCCTCGTCCGGCACCGCCGAAAGCACGCCGCGGCCGCGGTATTCAGTCGGTGACGACCCGATGCTGATCGATGCCCAGCTGCTGCAGTTTCTGAACGACCTGATCCGAGCTTACGACGTCGGTGAACGGGCCGACCCGGACGCGATAGACGGCCTGACCGTTGCTGTCTGCGGGACTGACGTGCACGTCGCGCAGGCTCGCCAACAGGCGGGCGCGCAGGCGCTCGGCATTGCCGAGCTCGACGAACGCACCCACCTGCAGGAAGAACGGCGGCGTCGCCTGCAGATTGCCGGTTTTCGCGCCCGCCACGTCCGGATGCGCCGAAGGCGCTGCCGCGATCACCGGTTCCGGCGCGCCCGTCGCCTCCGGGAGCACGGACGAGGCGATCACCGGGCTCCCCGGCGCGCGCCGCGGCCCCGCGATGTTCGGAACAATCGGGTGCGCCGCGTCGATAAGCCGGACCTCGACCAGGCCGGTCCCCTTCTGCCAGATGCCGAGCTTGCGTGCCGCGATGTAGGAAAGATCGATGACCCGGTTGTCCTTGAAGGGACCCCGATCGTTCACCTTCAGCACCGCGCGGCGGCCGTTCTGCAGGTTCACGACCTCGACATAACAGGGGATCGGCAACGTCTTGTGCGCTGCCGTCATCCGGTACATGTCATAGCGCTCGCCGCTCGAGGTGCGCTTGCCGTGAAAGTCCGGGCCGTACCACGAGGCGATGCCGCGTTCCACAAATCCGTAGGCAGCACGCATCGGGAAGTAGCGCTGTCCCATGACCTCGTAGGACTCCGGGTTGCCGTACTTCGAAAGGGGTTCGGGGTGGGGAACCGCATCCGGCACGCGCCGGGCGTCGATCTCGCGCGGCGCCGCGGGCGGCGGCTCGCCATCACGGGCAGCGGGCCCTGCGCACCCGGCGATTGCGATGGGGAGCGTCGCGACCATGAGCCATACGGCCGGCGATCGTCGCGTGACCATGTTTACTGCGGTGCGCCCGCCACGGCCACGTGCGCGTCACGCAGCGCTCGGGCCAACTGGTAGACCGCCATGGCATACAGCGGGCTGGTGTTGTACCGGGTGATGACGTAGAAGTTGTTGAAGCCGAGCCAGTACTCCTTGGCGTACTCCGCCTGCAGTTCCACCAGCGCCGCGTTCGGATCGCCGTCGACCGGCGCCACCGCCTCAACGCCGAGGTCGCGCATCTCCGAGAGAGGCATCCGCGGCTTCACGCCCTGCCCCAGCAGCGACTGGTAACCGCTGCCGGATACGCGCGCGGATACCGTGATGGGCGCACCGGCTATCCAGCCGTGCTCGCGCAGATAATTGCCGACGCTGCCGATCGCGTCGGTGGGATTGCTCCAGATATCGATGGTCGTGTCGTCGTCGAAGTCCACGGCGTAGCTGCGATAGCTGCTCGGCATGAACTGCGGCAGCCCCATGGCGCCCGCGTACGACCCGGTCAGGACCAGAGGGTCGAAATGCTGCGAGCGCGCCAGCAGGAGATAGTTCTCCAACTCGCTCCTGAAGAAGGTGGCCCGCTTGGGATAGTTGAAGCCCAGCGTCGCGAGCGCGTCGATGACGCGGTACTTGCCGGTATTCCGGCCGTAGGAGGTCTCCACACCGATTATGGCGACGACGATCTCCGGCTCGACGCCGAAACGGCGCAACGCCTCGTCGAGCTTCGGTGAGTTGGCCCGCCAGAACGCGAGCCCGCCGTCGATGCGATCCCGGGTGAGGAAGATGTTGCGGTACTGATGCCACGGCTTGCTTTCCGCCGGCCTGGCGATGGCCTGCAGGATGCCCGGTTGCAACGTCGCCTCGTCAAACAGCCGCTGCAGTTCGGTCCGCGAGAATCCGTGCTTCTGCTCCATGTCGAGGATGAAGGCCCCCAGCCTCTCGGAGTCGAACGCATTGTCGCTTCCGGCGAACACGACGCCCTGAAACATCAGCAGAAGCGCCGCCGTGAAATTCGATATGAGCCGCACGCGCTTTATAGGAACAGCGAAACACGCCGCCTGTGTGTATGAATCGACATCAGGATACCGAATCCCGCCATGAGAGTCACGGCAGCCGTGCCGCCGTAGGAGACGAACGGCAGCGGCACTCCCACCACCGGCAATTGCCCGATGACCATGCCGACGTTCACGAAAACGTAGACGAACAACGTCAGGGCGATGCTGCCGGCGAGCAGGCGCCCGAAGCTGTCCTGCGCGGCGAGCGCGATCGCCAGTCCCCGCCAGATCACGGCGCAATAAAGGGCGATAAGGGTCACGGCCCCGATGAAGCCGAACTCCTCGCACAGCACCGCGAAGATGAAGTCGGTATGCCTTTCCGGCAGGAATTCCAGGCGCGACTGCGTGCCCTGCAGCCAGCCCTTGCCGAAGAGTCCACCGGAGCCGACCGCAATCACGGATTGGATGATGTGGTAGCCCGTGCCGAGGGGATCGGCCTCCGGATCGAGCAGCGTCAGTATGCGCTGGCGCTGGTAATCATGCATCAGCGTCCACAGCGGGATCAGCGCGGCCAGGCCGACCGCCGCGATGCCGGCGATGTATCGCCACCGCAGACCGGCAAGGAAGAGCACCACCGCGCCGGCGACACCGATGAGCGCGCCCGTCCCGAGGTCGGGCTGCTCGGCGATGAGGACGGCGGGGACGAGTATCAGGATCGCCGCCAGCAGCAATCTCGGCAGCGTCGGTGGCAGCGGTCCCGCGGCCATGAACCGCGCGCATACGAGCGGCACGGCAATCTTCATAATCTCCGCGGGCTGGAAGCGCATGAACCCGAGATCCAGCCAGCGATGCGCGCCGCGCCCCGTGCCGTGATAATTGAGGATGATGAGCAGGATGACGCCGACGATGTACAGCAGCGGCGACAGCCTGGAGAAAAAGGCCGGAGGAAACTGCGCGATGATGACCATGACGGCCAGCCCCATCAGCATGCGCGTGCCCTGACGAATGACCGTGGCGAGGTCCTCGCCGCTGGCGCTGTACAGCACGGCCAGCCCGATGCCGCACAGCGCCAGCAGTCCAAGCAGCAGCCAGGGATCCACGTGCATCCGCTGCCAGACCGGACGCGGCTCATCCATTCTGCGCCGTCCTCCTGGAATGCCCCATGCGCAGGAAGTACTCGTCGAGCACCTTGCGCGCCACCGGCGCCGCCGATCCGCTGCCGCTCGCGCCGTTCTCCACGATCACGGCGAGCGCAATCTCCGGACGATCGAGCGGCGCGAAGGCGATGAACAGTGCGTGATCGCGCAGCCGTTCCTCGATGTCCTCGGTCTCGATCTCCTCGTTCTGGCGTATGCCGAACAGCTGGGAGGTGCCCGTCTTTCCCGCATACTCGTACGGAGCACCCTCGGCGGAACGCCGTGCGGTGCCCGTGGGGCCCTGGACCACTGCATGCATGGCGTCGATGACGCTGTCCCATGCCTTCGGGTCGAGATCGGCGAGCACCCGCCGTGGCCTCACCACCGTCGGTGTCGCCTTGCCGTCCGCGGTCTCTATGCGGGAGACCAGATGGGGCTGCATCAGGGTGCCACGGCTCGCGATCACGGCCGCGGCCTGCGCAAGCTGCAGCGGGGTCGTGGTGTGGAATCCCTGGCCGATACCGGCGATCAGCGTCTCACCCGGGTACCACGGCAGATTCCGCGCTTTGCGCTTCCACGCGCGCGACGGATTCACGCCCGCGGCCTCGCCCGGCAGGTCGATCCGGGTGCGCCGGCCCAGCCCGAACATGTCGAGGAAGTCGTGCATGCGATCGATGCCGAGATCCAGGGCGAGCTGATAGAAATATACGTCGCAGGATTGCGCGATGGCCTCTCGCATGACCATGCGCCCGTGACCCCACTTGTTCCAGCAGCGGTAACGATGGGGATCGTTGTCCAGGGCGAACCACCCGGGACACCAGGTGCCGTCGGCCGGCGAGCGCAGCCCGTAGTGCAGACCCGCCAGCGCCATGAGAGGCTTCAGGGTCGAACCCGGGGGATACGCGGCCTGCAGCGCGCGGTTGAACAACGGCCGGTCGGGCGAATCGCGCAGGTCGCCGAAGAGCGCCGCGCTGATCCCGTTGACGAAGGGATTCGGGTCGAAGGTCGGCGTGCTGACCAGCGCGAGGACCTCGCCAGTGTTCGGATCGATCGCCACGACCGCGCCGCGGCGATCCCCCAGCGCGCGCGTCGCGGCCGCCTGCAGACGCGTGTCAATCGTCAGGCGTATCGTCGCGCCGGGGCCCGGCGGCTTGCTGTCCAGCACGCGCAGCGTGCGTCCCTGCGAGTTGACTTCGACCTGATCCAGGCCGACGCGACCGTGCAGCGTCGCCTCGTAGTACTGCTCCACGCCGATCTTGCCGATATGCGTGGTCGCGCTGTAATTGTCCGGGTCCAGTCCATCCAGATCGTCCTCATCGATGCGCCCGACGTAACCGACGGCGTGAACCAGCGGCGCCCCGACGGGATAATGCCGCGTGAGCGATGCGGTGACCTCGAAACCGGGGAATCGATGCCGATCCACGGAAAATCGCGCCACCTCCTCCTCGGTCAGGTTGAATCGCAGCGGCACGGTGTCGAAGCTGCGCTTGCGCTTGCGCAGCCGCTGGAAGCGCTCGATGTCAGAAGGTGTGAGGTCGACGACGGTGGACACCTTCGCCAGCGCCTCCCGCATGTCCTCGATGCGCTCCGGCACGACCTGGAGACGGAACGACGGGCGATTGTCGGCGAGCAGGATCCCGTCGCGACTGAAGATGAGACCCCGCGTCGGCGCCACCGGAACGATCTTCACGCGGTTGTCCCGGGACAGCGTGGTGTAATGATCGTGCCGCACGATCTGCAGATATGCCAGCCGTGCCAGCAGCGCGAACAGCATCAGGATCATCAGCGCCGTCGCCACGAACACGCGGCTGCGAGCGATGCGGACCTCCGATTGACGGTCGCGGAAACTCAGGAACTGCGGCATGGGCGTTTTCTAGCTGGACTGCGCCCGCCGGCGCAGGTCGCGAAGCAGTATGAACAGCCACGGCCACAACAGCGTGCTGGTGATGACGGGAAACCAGTGGTTCACCGGATCGGGCTTCTGCAGGGTCAGGAGCTGGCGCACCAGGAAGGTGAGAAGCTGATGCAGCAGGATCAACAGGCCGACGATGATCGCCTGCTGCCCGACGGGGTAGAGGCGAAACCGCTGGTGATTGGCGATGGTTACGAAGCTCACCGTGGTCAGCGCCAGTGCGTTCTGTCCCATCGGCGCGCTCAGCATGACGTCGAGCAGCAGCCCGATCGCGAACGCGACGACCAGGCCGACGTGCTCGGGCAGCGCGAGATTCCAGTATATGAGCACCATGGCCACCCATGCCGGCCGCCACGGTGCGGCCCATGGCGGCAGGGGCAGTGCCGTCAGCATGAGCGCAATCAGGAAGGTCGCGGCGATCACCCACCCGCGGGATGAGCTGGTCATGCGGGACCGACGCCTATTCGGCGTTGATAGCAGGCCGGTTCAGACCGGCCACCGACCTGGGTTTTTCCTCCGGCCACAGCAGCAGGACCTGTTGGGTCCGGGCCAGCCGGGCGCTGGGCATGACGGTGACCTTCGCGAACGGAACGCCCGGCGTGCGCAGGACCTGTTTCACCTCGCCCACCGGATAGCCGGCGGGAAACCGGCCGCCCAGCCCCGAGGAGATGAGGAGATCGCCCACGCGGATGTCCGCATTGGTAGGCACGAAACTGAGAGAAAGGGCGTCCCCGTCACCGCCGGTCGCGATCGCCCGGATGCCATTGCGGTTCACCTGCACCGGCAGTGCGTGCTTGGGATTGGTGATCAGCATGGCCGTGGAGGTGAAGGGACCCACGTGCGTAATCTGGCCGGTCACGCCGTCGGAGTCGACCACCGGCTGGCCCAGGTAGACGCCGTGTCGCGTGCCCTTGTTGAGGACCACCTGGTTCGACGACGGCTCCGTCTCCACGCCCAGCAGGTCCGCCACCAGCGCTCGCTCCCCGACCTCGATCGAGGACTCGAGCAGCTCGCGCAATCGCATGTTCTCGGTTTCCAGCGCGGCGAATTTCTGCAGCCGCGTCTTGAGCAGGAGATTCTGCGCGCGCAGCCGCTCGTTGTCGGCCATCATCTCCTTGCGCGTGGCCACGCTCTCCATGAGCATGCGACCGCCATTCACCGGCAGGCTCACGACGTACTGGATCGGGTAAGCGAGAACCGAGATGGCCGAGCGCAGCGCCTCGGTCGCGCGGTAGCGCTGATCGGCGATCAGCAGCGCCGCCGCCATCAACGCCAGCGCGATATAGCGGGATAATGCCGACGAGCGTTTGAGGAAGAGCGGTTTAATGACTGTTTCCCCGTATGCTTCTTATGCTGTCCCCAAGGGAGGCATTATGCGGCCGGCCCGGATTTTACTCCAGCACCAGCACGCCGGGGCCATGCTCCTCGACCATCTCCAGGACCCGCCCGCCGCCGCGTGCCACGCAGGTGAGCGGGTCCTCGGCGACGATGACCGGCAGCCCCGTCTCCTCCATGAGCAGCCGGTCGAGATCGCGCAATAGCGCCCCGCCCCCGGTCAGCACCATGCCGCGCTCGGCCACATCCGCACCCAACTCCGGCGGGGTCTTCTCCAGTGCGGCCTTGACCGCCCGGACGATGGCCGACAGGGGGTCCTGCAAGGCCTCCAGGGTCTCGTTGCTGTTCAAGGTGAAGCTCCGGGGCAGGCCCTCGGCGAGGTTGCGGCCCTTGATCTCGATCTCCCGCACTTCGTTGCCCGGGTAGGCGCAGCCGATCTCGTGCTTGATGCGCTCGGCGGTCGCATCCCCGATGAGGCTGCCGTAATTGCGGCGGACGTAATTGACGATGGCCTCGTCGAACTTGTCGCCCCCCGTGCGTACCGAATCGGAATACACTATTCCATTCAAAGAGATAACGGCAACCTCGCTGGTGCCGCCGCCGATGTCCAGGACCATGGAGCCGCGCGGGTCCGACACGGGCATTCCCGCCCCGATGGCCGCGGCCATCGGCTCCTCCAGGAGGTAGACCTGACGGGCGCCGGCACCCAGAGCGGCATCCTTGATCGCGCGCCTCTCGACCTGGGTCGAACCGCAGGGCACGCATACCAGGATGCGGGGACTGGGCTTGAAAAGACGTTCGCCGTGGACCTTGTGTATGAAGTGCTGGAGCATCTTCTCGGTGACGTCGAAGTCAGCGATCACGCCGTCCTTCATCGGGCGGATGGCATCGATGTGCTCCGGCGTGCGGCCCAGCATGCGCTTGGCCTCGACCCCCACCGCGGCGATGCTTCGATGCCCGGGGGCGCTGCCGCCCTTGCGCACGGCGACGACGGAGGGCTCGTTCAGGACGATGCCCTTGCCGCGGACGTAGATAAGGGTGTTGGCCGTTCCGAGGTCTATCGAGAGATCGTTGGAAAACAGTCCTCTGAGTTTTTTGAACATGTTCCTTGGGCGTGAGCAGCCGGAGGCCTACCCGGCTCTCGTTCCAGAGTGTGGTTCGGACCTGACCGCCATCGGACACGCCGTCGTCTGCGGAGATGGCAGGCAGTGCAAATTTGGGCGCTAACCCACTAAATTTACGCGAGATTGGTGGCGTTTTCGAGGCGAACTTTAGCAGCCGTCACCGTATCCGGCAAGCCATATTTGTGCTATTTTCCCGCGCGATTCAGCGGTCCATGGCGGCAGTTCGCGGAGAGGCGGGACCTGCTCCGTGTGGCCCCGCCGGCGGCCACCGACGGCACCCCGAGAGGGCGGACGCGCCGGCGCACTGTCACCCACTTTCAGGAACCACACCGGGGAGTCGACCACCATGTCACTCAGCAAGCAGGACGTGGAGAAGATCGCGCATCTCGCGCGACTGCAGATCACCGGGGAGCAGATCCCCGGCTTTGCCGCGCAGCTTTCCAGCATCCTGACCTTCGTGGAGCAGATGAACGGCGCCGAAACCACCGGTGTGGAGGCCATGGCGCACCCCTTCGACACCCCCACCCGCATGCGCGAGGACATCGTGACGGAGATCAACGAACGCGAGGCGATGCAATCCATCGCGCCGGCGGTCGAGGCGGGACTTTACCTCGTACCCAAGGTGATCGAGTAGGCGTTCCCGTCATTTCGGATCACGACATCTGCTTGGAACCGGCGGCAGGCAGCTCATGAGCAAGTTTCACACTATGACGGTGGCGCGCATCGCTGCCGGTCTGCGCAGACGCGAATTCTCCAGCGTCGAGGTCACCCGGTCGTTTCTCGATCGCATCGCCTCCCTCGACGGGCGATTGAACAGCTTCATTACGGTCACGCCGGAGCTGGCGCTGGCGGCGGCGAAGGCCGCCGATGCACGCATCGGCGGCGGCGAGGCGGTGACGGCGCTCACGGGGGTGCCGTACGCGCACAAGGACATCTTCTGCACGAAGGGTGTGCGCACCTCGTGCGGCTCGCGCATGCTCGAGAACTTCATAGCGCCCTATGACGCGACGGTGACGCGGCATTTCCGCGACGCCGGCATGGTCATGCTGGGCAAGACCAACATGGACGAATTCGCGATGGGCTCGTCCAACGAGACGAGCTACTTCGGGCCGGTGCACAACCCCTGGGACCTGCAGCGCGTGCCGGGCGGGTCCTCCGGCGGCAGTGCCGCGGCCGTCGCGGCCCGCATCTCACCTTTTGCGACGGGGACCGATACCGGTGGTTCGATTCGCCAGCCCGCGGCCCTCTGCGGCATCACGGGGATCAAGCCGACCTACGGCGCGGTGTCGCGTTTCGGGATGATTGCCTTCGCCTCCAGTCTTGATCAGGGCGGACCGATGGCGGTCACCGCAGAGGATGCCGCGCTGGTGCTGAACGTAATGGCCGGCAACGATCCCCGCGACTCCACATCCGTCGAGCGGGAGAAGGAGGACTATGCCCGCCTGCTTGACGCCCCCCTTCGCGGCCTGAGAGTCGGCATGCCGAAGGAATACTTCGGCAGCGACGGTCTGGATCCGAGGGTCGGCGCCGCCGTGCACGCGGCAGCCGCGGAACTGGTCAGTCTTGGCGCCTCGCTCGTGGAGGTGAGCCTTCCCAACAGCGAGCTGTCGATCCCTGCCTACTACGTGGTCGCGCCGGCGGAATGCTCCTCCAACCTCAGTCGCTTCGACGGCGTGCGCTACGGCTACCGGTGCAAGGAGCCGCGGGACCTGATGGATCTGTTCTGTCGCTCGCGCGGGGAGGGCTTCGGCGCGGAGGTAAAGCGGCGAATCATGATCGGCACCTACGCCCTTTCCGCCGGCTACTATGACGCCTACTACTTGCAGGCCCTGAAGGTACGCCGGCTGATCCGCAATGACTTCGATGCTGCGTTCAATCAGTGCGACGTCATTCTCGGGCCGACCTCGCCGACCACGGCGTTCAGGATCGGGGAAAAGACCGACGATCCGGTCACCATGTACCTTTCGGACATCTATACCATCGCCGTCAACCTGGCCGGGCTCCCGGGCATGTCGATTCCATGCGGATTCGCCGATGGGCTGCCGGTGGGCCTGCAGATCATCGGCCGGCATTTCGACGAGGCGCGCATGCTGAACGTCGCCCACCAATACCAGCAGGCGACCGACTGGCACACGCGCCTGCCCGCCCCATTTGCCTGAGGGCATCGTCATGAGCTGGGAACCCGTCATCGGTCTGGAGATCCATGCGCAACTGCAGACGAAGAGCAAGATATTCTCAGGCGCCTCCACGGCCTTCGGTTCGGAGCCGAACACGCAGGCCTGCATCATCGACCTCGGCATGCCCGGGGTCCTGCCGGTGCTGAACAGGGAGGCCGTGCGCATGGCGATCGCCTTCGGTCTGGCCATCGGGGCGCGGGTCGCGCCGCGGTCGATATTCGCGCGCAAGAATTACTTCTACCCCGACCTGCCCAAGGGCTATCAGATCAGCCAGTACGAGATCCCGATCGTCGGCAAGGGCAGCGTCCGGATACTCCTGGACGACGGCACCGTCAAGGAGATCGGCGTCACCCGCGCACATCTCGAGGAGGACGCCGGCAAGTCTTTGCACGAGGATTTCCACGGGATGAGCGGCATCGACCTGAACCGGGCGGGGACGCCGCTGCTGGAGATTGTCTCGGAGCCGGACATGCGCTCGGCGAAAGAGGCCATCGCCTACATGAAGACGATACACGCGCTGGTGCGCTACCTCCGCATCTGCGACGGCAACATGCAGGAAGGTTCATTCCGGTGCGACGCCAACGTATCGGTTCGTCGCAGGGGCGACCCGATCTTCGGCACCCGCTGCGAGATCAAGAACGTCAACTCCTTCCGCTTCGTCGAGCGGGCCATCAACTTCGAGATCGAGCGGCAGATCGACGTCATCGAGAGCGGGGGCAGGGTCGACCAGGAGACGCGCCTTTACGACCCGGACGGGAACGAGACCCGCACCATGCGCAGCAAAGAGGAGGCGAACGACTATCGCTACTTCCCGGATCCCGATCTGCTGCCCGTCGTGGTGGATGATGCCCTCGTGGCTGCGGTCCGCGAATCGCTGCCGGAGTTGCCGGAGGCCAGGCGCGAGCGGTTCATGGCGCAATACGCCCTTTCGGCCTACGACGCCGGTGTGCTGACCGCCGGCCGCGAGCTCGCGGATTACTACGAAAGCACGGTGGCGGCGGCGAACGGGGAAGGCAAGCTCGCCGCCAATTGGGTGATGGGAGATCTGGCGGCCTTCCTGAACAGGGAGGGCCGGGAGATCACCGACAGTCCGGTCACCCCGGCCATGCTGGGTGCCCTGGTGAACCGCATCGCCGACCAGACCATCTCCGGCACCATCGCCAAGAAGGTCTTCGAACTGATGTGGAATGGCGAAGGCGATCCCGACGCGGTGATCGCCAGGCATGGGCTGAAGCAGGTGACCGACACCGGTGCGATCGAAAAGGCCATCGCCGAGGTCATGGCAGCGAATCCGCAACAGCTCGCGCAATACCGCTCCGGCAAGGACAAGCTCTTTGGATTCTTCGTCGGACAGGTGATGAGGAAGATGCAGGGGAAGGCGAGTCCGGAGCAGTTGAACGCACTCCTCAGGGACAAGCTTGCACCCTGAGGCGGCGCCGGCTGCGCGCCTCGAACGCCTGCATATCCACCTTCGCCATGCACTCCTGCATCTTCCGGGCGAATTCCTGCATGGCCTTCATCCGCTCCCCGGTCATCGGCAGCGGCTCTTGCGCCCGGACGACGAGACATGCGAGCGCGGCGGCGAGCAGCGTTCCCATGCGGGTAACCGTTATGCGGACCATGGTGGACTCCTTGCCATTCGGAGGAAGAGGGATCTGCACCGTAGCATGGCCGAGAAACTCGCAATGAGAGATGCACGGCACAGTCTGCGCAATCGGGCCGGCCCGGCTCCGCCGCCCCTCCGCTAACCCCTGCATGGAAGCCCCGGGCCGGGCATGGCCACGCCGGCCCAGACGACGGGGCGGTCGCTTGCCAGGCTGCGGCCGGCCGTTCACTTGCCCTTCTCGTACTCGATGGATGCTGGTGTTACGGCGACCGCTGAATCCGGGGCTGCCGTCTTCATGGGACTCCTCCCAGAGAGTGTTGAGGTGCATGGTTTTCGAACGCGTGGCGGCGCCGCGGTTGCGGGCAGCGGTTCCATCCTGCCTGCGCTACACTTCGATTGACTCGTATCTCGCGCATGCTGGCGCCACTTCGCGAAACGGAGGCGGAAGCAACCATGAAAGCCCCCGAATACCGCAGAGCGCCGCCAGTGAAAGCCCGGATCGCACTGACCCTTGCATCGCTGCTGCCATTTGCCGCCGGCGGAATCGCACATGCGGACGGCGTCGAGGCGCAGACGCCTGCGGGGGTGGTTTCGAGCCTGTATGCGGCTCACTTCGCGGGCGACATGGCGTTCACGCATGAATCGGTCGCGACCAAGCGGCCCTGGCTGACGCCCGACCTGCAGTCATTGCTGGTGGGGGAGTTGAACAGGCCGCAGCCCGAGGATGAGCCGCCGTACATCAACGGTGATCCGCTCACCGATACGCAGGATTATCCCCTCGGCTGCAAGGCGGACGGCGAGAAGGTCGTGGGAGACACCGCGTCGGTGAACGTCGAGTGCACGCTCGAGGGTGGCGGAACCCGGCGGATAGTGGCCCTGCTGCAAAGGGTGGGCAATGCCTGGAAGGTGAGCGATCTGCAGTACGAGGATGGTCGAACGCTGCGGCAGCTGCTGGTTCCGCCCTGAATCGATCGGCGACCCCCTGCCGCCGTCTCGCCCCGGTCCGGCATCGAGGACCGCGGCGACGGGCCCGGCGGGCTCGCAACCGCGACGGCCGACATGCCTTCAGGCCGGCGGCACAGCCCTGATGCGATCGCCGATGGCGATCCGGAGAGCGTCCGCCGCCCGGCCCTGGTTCACCGCGATCTCGACCAGCCCGTTGGCGTTCTCGTACCAGAACGCCTCGCCGCGTGCGACGGCCGCGAACGTATGTGCCGGGCGCACCCGCACCGTACCGACCAGCAGATCGGCGCGACGATCCAGCTGGCTGGCCCGCAGCCCCGTCATGGCGTTGCCGTAGTGGTCGATGTAGACGACCTCGGTGAGATCGTCGGGCCAGTCCCCGAATCTCAGGCCGTCGGCCGGCTCCAGGCCCTCCTGACCCCCCCGCGCCAGGCGCGCCGCAGTGGGCGCGTAGAGGTCGCGTCCGTGGAAGCTCGCGGACATCCCGGGCGGCCGCCACGCGATACGGAAGTTGCTCACCTTGCGCGCCCGGCGCCGCACCAGCTCGAAGAGGCCGTTGTCGGGGCCTACGAACCACCTCGCATCGCAACGCACGGCCGCCGGGGCGTGGATGTGCGATCCCACGCCCGGGTCGATGACGCAGGTGAAGACGGTCCCTGCCGGAAAGTCCCTTGCGTACGGCGGGAGCAGGTAGGCGCAGGCCTTCGCGTTCCATGCCGGCGCATCGGCGAAGAGGGTGACGACGGGCTCGCCCGGCGCCTGCTCGTGGAACACGCGCATGAGCTGACCGACATACGGTCCCTCGAGGCCGAAATCCGTCACCAGTACGATCATGATTCACGAGGCCCGCAACGCAAACGGCCGGGACACCGCCCGGCCGCCACTGACTACCTGCTGCATGCCATCTATTCGGACTGGGCGCCCGTCGCCAACCGCTGTGGCCTGTCGACCAGCTCCACCCACGCCATCGGTGCGCAGTCCCCGTCACGGAAGCCGCACTTCAGGATGCGCAGATAACCGCCCGGGCGTTGCGCATACCGCGGTCCCAGCTCCCGGAACAGCTTGGATACAACCTCGCGGTCGCGTAGCCGATCGAAGGCCAGGCGACGGTTGGCGACGCTGTCCTTCTTGGCCAAGGTGAGCAGCGGCTCCGCGGCACGCCGCAGCTCCTTCGCCTTCGGCAGGGAAGTCTTGATGAGCTCGTAGCGAAACAGCGACTGCGCGAGGCTGCGCATCAGTGCTCTGCGCGCCGAAGAATCCCGGCTCAGTTGGCGGCCTGTATTACGATGACGCATGACTTGATCCTCTGATGTTTCCCGTACGCCGGGGATTTTCGCGCACTGCTATTCCCGACCGGCGAGCTGCGCCGGCGGCCAGTTCTCCAGTCGCATACCCAGCGACAGGCCGCGCGAGGCCAGTACTTCCTTGATTTCCGTCAGCGATTTCTTGCCGAGGTTCGGGGTCTTCAGCAACTCGACCTCGGTGCGCTGTATCAGATCGCCGATGTAATGGATGCTCTCCGCCTTCAGGCAGTTCGCCGAGCGCACCGTAAGCTCGAGGTCGTCGATGGGGCGGAGCAGGATCGGATCGACCGCGGGAGATTCCGGCTTGCCCATCACCGGAGTCTCGGCGCCCGAGAGATCGACGAATACCGACAGCTGGTCCTTGAGGATGTGGGCGGCGTCGCGCACTGCCGTTTCCGGGTCGATGGCACCGTTGGTCTCCACCGTCAACACCAGCTTGTCGAGATCGGTGCGCTGCTCCACGCGCGCGTTCTGCACCTCGTAGGCCACGCGGCGGATCGGACTGAAGCTCGCGTCGAGCTTCAGCCGCCCTATGGTCTGCGTCTCCTCGGAGGTCTCGCGCGCAGTGGTCGGCTGGTAGCCGCGCCCGCGCACGATCTTCATGGTCATGCTGAGCTCCCCACCCTCGTTCAGAGTGGCGATGTGGTGATCGGGGCTGACGATCTCCACGTCGTGATCCAGCGCGATATCCCCGGCGGTAACCCGCCCGGGACCGCGCTTGTTCAGCGTGAGCGTCGCCTCCTTCTTGGCGTGCATGCGAATCGCCAGGTTCTTCAGGTTCAGCAGGATGTCGATGACGTCCTCCTGAACGCCGGCGATGGTGGTGTACTCGTGCAACACGCCGCCGATCTCCACCTCCGTGACCGCGCACCCCGGCAGCGAGGAAAGCAGAACACGCCGCAGGGCGTTGCCCAGGGTATGACCAAAGCCGCGATCCAGCGGCTCGAGCGTGATCTTCGCGCATCGCTGGTTGACGGGCTCGACATGTACCAGACGCGGCTTAAGCAAATCGATAGCGAGTGCGGGCATCGTATTCCTCTCCGGATTGTTGGCGATTCGCGCCTTACTTGGAGTACAGCGCTACCACGAGCGCCTCGTTGATGTCCGGCGGCAGATCAACGCGTTCCGGGACGGACTTGAACACGCCTTCCATCTTGCCCGCGTTGACGTCCACCCACTCCGGCAGTCCCATTTGCTCGGCGACCGCGACGGCGTCCTGTATGCGCTGCTGCTTCCGTGCATGCTCCCTGATGGCGATGACGTCGTTGGGCCGGACGCCATAGGACGGAATGTTCACCGTCTTTCCGTTCACGCTGACGGCCTTGTGGCGCACCAGCTGGCGCGCCTCCGCACGGGTTGCGCCGAAACCCATGCGGTAGACGACGTTGTCCAGCCGGGATTCGAGCAGCTTGAGCAGATTCTCGCCCGTGGCGCCCTTCTGCCGCGCGGCCTCCGCGTAGTAGTTGCGGAACTGGCGCTCCAGCACGCCGTACATGTAACGCAGCTTCTGCTTTTCGCGCAGTTGCAGCGAATAGTCAGAGGTGCGGCGCTGGCGATTGTCGCCGTGCTGGCCCGGTGGTTTCTCGAGCTGGCACTTGTTCTCAATCGAACGACCGCGAGCCTTCAAGCCCAGGTCCATGCCCTGGGCGCGGCTCTTCTTGCACGTGGGACCGATATACCTCGCCATAAACTGCTCCCGGATCGCGAACTCGTTAAACGCGGCGCTTCTTGGGCGGCCGACAACCGTTGTGGGGGATGGGCGTCACGTCGGTGATGTTCGTGACCTTGAAGCCCGCGGCGTTCAGGGCGCGGACCGCCGACTCGCGGCCGGGTCCCGGTCCCTTCACGAAGACCTCGAGATTCTGGATCCCGTATTCCTTCATCGTCGCCGTGACCTTTTCGGCAGCGACCTGTGCCGCGAAGGGCGTGCTCTTGCGCGAACCGCGGAACCCGCTGCCCCCGGAGGTCGCCCAGCAGAGTGTGTTGCCCTGCCGGTCCGTGATGGTGATGATGGTGTTGTTGAACGACGCATGCACGTGCACGACGCCGTCGACGACGTTGCGCTTGATGCGCTTGCGCGCACGGGCCGCGGGTGAGGTGTTGTCTGCCATGCCTGTCTGCTTTCCGGTCTGACGTCCTGCCTGCATTTACTTTCTGATTGCCTTGCGCGGCCCCTTGCGGGTGCGCGCGTTGGTGCGCGTGCGCTGCCCGCGGACCGGCAGCCCGCGCCGGTGCCGCAGTCCGCGATAGGATCCCAGGTCCATCAGGCGCTTGATGTTCATCGATATTTCCCGGCGCAGGTCGCCCTCGACGGTCAGCTTGGCGACCTCGGCGCGGATGCGGTCGAGCTGATCCTCGCTCAATTCCCTGACCTTGGTCGTGGGCTCGATGCCCGCCGCCTTGCAGATCTCGCGCGCACGGGTCGGTCCGATACCGAATATGTACCGGAGCGCGATGTCCGTGTGCTTCTGCACCGGGATGTTTACGCCTGCTACACGCGCCATACTGAAAGCCTCTCTGTTACCTTCGCCGTTTCCCGCGGCCCCGAAGGGTCGCGGATCGTATTAGCTCGCTCGCCCCGCCTCAACCCTGGCGCTGCTTGTGCTTGGGATTCGTGCAAATGACGCGCACAACCCGCTTGCGGCGGATGATGCGGCAATTGCGGCATATCGTTTTCACTGATGCTCTGACCTTCATGACACCTTCCTCCAGCGGCCTGCGGCCGGACGGCCCTAGCGCCGTGAACCCTTCAGGTTGGCCTTCTTGAGCAGGCCTTCGTATTGATGCGACATCAGGTGCGCCTGCACCTGCGCCATGAAATCCATGACCACGACCACGATGATCAGCAGTGAGGTGCCGCCAAAATAAAATGGCACGCTCAGCTTCCAGATCATGATCTCCGGGAGCAGGCACACCAGCGTGATGTAGATGGCTCCAACCAGCGTAAGCCGCGTCATCACGCCGTCGATATACCTGGCCGTGTGCTCGCCCGGCCGTATGCCAGGGACGAAGGCGCCCGACTTCTTCAGGTTCTCGGCCGTTTCCTTCGGATTGAACACGATGGCCGTGTAGAAGAAGCAGAAGAACACGATGGCGAGCGCGTACAACAGTATGTACAGCGGCTGACCCGGCGACAGCGAATTCGACAGCGTCGCCAGCCATCCCATCCCCTCGGTCGAACCGAACCAGCTGCCCAGGGTCGACGGGAACAGTATCAGGCTGGAGGCGAAGATCGGCGGGATCACGCCGGACATGTTGATCTTGAGCGGCAGGTGGCTGGCCTGGCCGGCATAGACCCGGTTGCCCACCTGTCGCTTGGCGTAGTTCACGGTGATGCGGCGCTGTCCGCGCTCGATGAAGATCACCAGGCCGGTGACGACCAGGACGACCGTGAGTATCATGACCACCAGCAGGAAGTTCAGCTGCCCGGTGCGCGCCAGCTCCAGTGTGCTCCCGACCGCCCGCGGCAGTCCGGCGACGATACCGGCGAAGATCAGTATCGAGATTCCGTTGCCTATGCCCCGCTCGGTGATCTGCTCGCCCAGCCACATCAGGAACATGGTTCCGGTCACCAGGCTGGTCACCGCGGTGACCTTGAAGGCGATGCCCGGGTTGACGACGAGATTCAGGTTGCCCGCGTGCTGCGCCTCGAGCATCACCGCCACGCCGAAGGCCTGGAAGGCGGCGAGTATGACCGTGCCCACCCGCGCATACTGCGTCAGCTTGCGGCGGCCCTGCTCGCCTTCCTTCTTCAGCTGTTCCCAAGGCGGATATATGTAGCCCATCAGCTGGACGATGATGGAGGCCGAGATGTACGGCATGATGCCCAGCGCGCAGACGGAGAATCGCTGCAGCGCGCCGCCGGAGAACATGTTGAACATGTCCAGGATGCCGCCGCGCTGGGACTCGAACAGCTCCGCCAGCGCGACTGGATTGATGCCCGGTACCGGCACATGGGTGCAGATCCGGTAGACGACCAGCGCCCCCAGCAGAAACAGAAGCCGCTCACGCAGCTCCGTCAGCTTGCCGACGCTGCCCAGCGTGAGTCCGGTGTTGGCGGTCGTGGCGGACAAATCAGATCTCGATCTTTCCGCCGGCCTTCTCGATGGCCGCGCGGGCGCCCTTGGTCAGGATCAGACCTTTCACGGATACCGCGTTCGCAAGTTCGCCGCGCAGAAAAACGCGGACGCGCCTGGCGCCGGCGTGCACCAGTCCGGCGGCCTGCAGGGCCTTGATGTCAATGATCGGCTCCTTCACCTTGCCAAGGTCGCCGAGACGCACCTCCGCGGTCTCCGCCGCCGTCATCGACTTGAATCCGAACTTCGGAAGCCGGCGCTGGATCGGCATCTGCCCGCCCTCGAAGCCGACCCTGTGATAGCCGCCAGCGCGGGCGTGCTGCCCCTTGTGGCCGCGGCCCGCGGTCTTGCCGACGCCGGAACCGGTGCCGAGCCCGACACGGGTCCGCTTGATCCTGGCACCCGCGGCGGGTCTGATTGTATTCAGTCGCATGACTATTCCTCGACCTTGAGCATGTAGGAGACCCTGCTGATCATGCCGCGGTTGGCCGGGGTGTCCTGGACTTCGACACTATGGCCGATACGGCGCAAACCCAAGCCGCGCACGCACGCCTTGTGGCCTTCCAGGCGACCATTGCTGCTCTTCGTCTGGGTGACCTTGATGGTGCCCGCCTTTTTCGCTGTTTTCGTCGCCATGTGAATCAGCCCGAAATCTCTTCGACCGCCAGGCCGCGCTTCGTTGCGTAGTGCTCCGCATCGCGCATGGAGCGCAAGCCGTCGATGGTCGCGCGGACGACGTTGATGGGATTGGAATTCCCGATGCACTTGGCCAGTACGTCCTGCACCCCGAGCACATCGAACACCGCGCGCATGGCACCGCCGGCGATCACGCCGGTGCCTTCGGATGCCGGTTGCATGTAGACCTTGGCCGACCCGTGCTGCCCCACCACCGCGTAGGGGATGGTCCGGCCGCTCAACGCGACGGCGCGCAGATCGCGGCGCGCCGCCTCCATGGCCTTGGATATGGCCGCCGGCACCTCGCGCGCCTTGCCGCGCCCCATCCCGATGCGACCCTCGCCGTCACCTACCACTGTCAGTGCTGCAAAGCTGAATATACGGCCTCCCTTCACGACCTTGGCGACGCGGTTCACCGCGACGAGTTTCTCGCGCAAACCATCGGTGTTGTCTAGGGTACCTGTGGCGCTCATTCATCAACTCCCAATCGGATCCTGCCCGCTTTGTCTAGAACTCCAGCCCGGACTCGCGTGCGGCGTCAGCGAGTGCCTTGATGCGGCCGTGATATTTGTAACCGGAACGGTCGAATGCAACCCGGGAAATGCCGGCCGACCTGGCACGTTCCGCGATGAGCTTGCCCACTGCGGCCGCGGCTGCGACGTTTCCGCCGCCCCCGAGCTGCCCGCGCATGGCCTTGCCGACCGTCGAGGCGCTCGCCACGACATTGAAGCTGCCGGGGGCAAAGACCTGCGCGTAAATGTGACGGGGAGTACGGTGCACCGACAGCCTGTGCATATCCAGAGACTTGATCTTCGCCCGCCCGCGCGCTGCGCGGCGAATGCGGCCTTCATTCTTGCTGATTGTCATGGCTGCTGTTTACCTCGAGACCGATCAGGTCTTCTTGGCCTCCTTGCGCAGGATGGTTTCGTTCGCGTACTTCACGCCTTTGCCCTTGTAGGGCTCCGGCGGCCGGTACGCGCGGATCTTCGCCGCCACCTCGCCAACGAGCTGCTTGTTCATGCCCTTTACGACTATCTCCGTCTGGCTGGGAGTCTCGATCGATATCCCTTCTGGGATTGCGAAGCTGATCGGATGCGAGAAACCCAGCGTCAGGTTGAGGCTCTTGCCCTGCACCGCGGCGCGATACCCCACACCGTTGATCTCGAGCCTGCGCTCGAAACCCGACGATACCCCGGCCACCAGATTGTTGAGCAGGGCACGCGTCGTGCCGGCGAACATGCTCGCGCGCTTGCTCGACTCCGCCATCTTCACCTGCAGGCTGTCGCCTTCCAGCGTCACGTCCACGGCCGCCGGAACCCGGTGCGTCATGGCGCCCTTGGCGCCCTTCACGGCGACGTCCCTGCCGTCGATCTTCACCTCAACGCCCCTGGGAATCTTGATTGGTCTCTTGGCTACCCGTGACATGTCACTGCGCTCTGTTCAATTAGGAAACGTAGCAAATGATCTCGCCGCCAATGCCCTGCGCGCGCGCGGCGCGATCCGTCATCAGCCCACGAGAGGTCGAAACTATGGCCACGCCCAGGCCGCCAATCACCTTTGGCAACTCACTCTTGCCGCGGTAAATGCGCAGTCCCGGCCGACTCACGCGCCGAAGCGACTCGATCACAGGCTTGCCCTCGTAATACTTGAGCGTGACGGTCAGCGTCAGCTTGCCCTCCACGGGCGCGACACTGTAATCGGCTATGTAGCCCTCATCCTTCAGGACCTTCGCGATAGCCACCTTGCGAGTGGACGAGGGCATGGCAACCGTCTGCTTGGTGGCGGCCTGCGCGTTGCGTATGCGCGTGAGCATGTCGCTGATCGGGTCTTGCAAACTCATTTTCTGTGTCTTCCGTTGCGCCTGGACTCGGTTTACCAACTGGCCTTCACGAGGCCCGGGACATCTCCGCGCATCGCAGCCTTGCGCAACTTGCTGCGCGACAGTCCGAACTTGCGGTAATAACCGCGGCTGCGGCCGGTGATGCGGCAGCGGTTGCGGACCCGAACCGGGCTGGAATCACGCGGCATCTTCTGTAGCACCAGCCGTGCCGCGTCGCGCTCCTCGTCGCTAAGCGACATGTTCCTGATCTTGTCGCGCAGCATGTCGCGCTTGGCCTTCATCTTCTTGACGAGGTCGATGCGCTTCTGCTCGCGGTTCTTCATGGATAGCTTGGCCATGGCTTTGGTCCTGCTCCTCTACTGATTGCGCAACGGCAAGTTGAAGGCGGTCAGCAAAGCGCGCCCGAGCTCGTCGTTACGCGCGTTGGTGCTGATGCAGATATCCATGCCACGAATCGCGTCGATCTTGTCGAAATCGATCTCGGGGAAAATGATCTGCTCCTTCACGCCCATCGTGTAATTGCCGCGGCCGTCGAAGGATCTCGGGCTGAGGCCACGGAAATCCCGGATGCGCGGTATCGCCACATTGATGAGGCGATCGAGAAACTCGTACATGCGCCCGCGGCGCAGGGTGACCATCACGCCCACGGGCCAGTTCTCGCGTACCTTGAAATTGGCGACGGACTTGCGGGCCTTGGTCACGACCGGCTTCTGGCCGGCGATCTGCGTCATGTTCTCAACCGCGTGTTCGATGATCTTCTTGTCATTGACCGCCTCGCCCACACCCATGTTGAGCGTGACCTTGACAATGCGCGGCACCTGCACGGGGCTGCGGAAGCCGAACTGCTTCATCAGCGCCGGCACGACCTTTTCGCGATAGTGATCCTGCAATCTTGCCATGGGACTGACCCCTTAAATGTCCACGACTTCGCCGCTGGACTTGAAGAACCGCACCTTGCGCCCGTCCTCAAGCGTCTTGAAGCCCACCCGATCGGCCTTGCCCGTAGCGGCGTTGTAGACGGCCACATTGGATACGTGGATCGGGGCCTCCTTCTCGATGATGCCGCCGGGCTGTCCCATCTGCGGGTTCGGGCGCGTGTGGCGCTTCACGAGGTTGACACCCTCTACGACGACCCGCTCGTCGTCGAGCACGCGCAGCACCTTGCCGCGAGTGCTCCTGTTGCGGCCCGTCAGGACCATCACCTCGTCGCCTTTTCGAATCTTCTTCATGATTGCATGACCTGGCTCACAACACTTCCGGCGCCAACGAAACGATGCGCATGAACCGCTCGCTGCGCAGCTCGCGGGTCACCGGCCCAAAGATGCGCGTGCCGATCGGCTGCATCTGCTTGTCCAGCAGAACGGCCGCGTTGCCGTCGAAGCGGATCACCGAACCATCGGGACGACGCACTCCCTTGCGGGTCCGCACGACAACGGCGTTGAAGACCTCGCCCTTCTTCACCTTGCCTTGGGGCGCGGCTTCCTTCACCGTCACCTTGATGATGTCGCCAATGTTGGCATAGCGGGCCTTGGACCCCTTAATCACCTTGATGCACATCAGGCGGCGCGCGCCGCTGTTGTCGGCGGCGTCCAGCATGGTGGTCATCTGTATCATCGGTCGTCTCCCGTAGAACCTGTCGGCGCGGCGCCCTTACCTTCAGGCCGGCACCGCGCGCTCAATAATCCTTTGAAGCCGCCAGCTCTTGCGCTTGGACAGCGGACGGCATTCCTCGATCGCGACCGTGTCGCCTTCCCGACATTCGTTGCCCTCGTCGTGAGCGAGGAACTTCGTGCTCTTGCGCACGTATTTCTTGTAGATCGGGTGCGCCACCATGCGGTCGACCCGAACGGCGATCGTCTTGTCCATCTTGGTGCTGACTACCTCGCCGACCAGCACGCGCCGATTGACCTGGTTCGTGGCCTCGGTCGTCATTTCGCACCACCCTTGCTGTTCTCTTCGTTCTGGATCGTCTTGATGCGCGCGATGTCCCTGCGCAACGACCGGATCCGGCTGGGACGCGCTGCCTGTCCACTACCCTGCTGCATGCGCAGGCTGAACTGCTCCCGGCGCAGATCGATCAGTAGATCGCTGAGTTCCTTGGCGCTCTTCTGGCGCAATTCGCTGGTACGCATCACAGCACCGTCCGTATGGTAAACGAGGTCTTGACCGGGAGCTTCGCGGCGGCAAGGCGGAACGCTTCGCGCGCCTCGGCCTCGGAGACCCCCTCCAGCTCATACAGCACCCTGCCCGGCTGGATCTGTGCAACCCAGTACTCCACGCTGCCCTTGCCGTTGCCCATGCGCACCTCCAGCGGCTTGCGCGTGATCGGTTTGTCCGGGAATACGCGGATCCAGACCTTGCCGCCGCGTTTCATCTGGCGGGTGATCACACGGCGCGCGGCCTCGATCTGCCGGGCCGTGATGCGACCGTTCTCGAGCGCCTTCAGCCCGAACTCGCCGAAGCTGACGCGCGCGCCGGCCTGAGCCAGGCCGCGGTTGCGCATCTTGTGCTGCTTTCTGTATTTCGTGTTCTTGGGTTGGAGCACGACACAATCCTCTCAGGAATCCCTAGCCCTCGGCCGCCACTTCGGCTTCGGTCTTCGCCACCTCGGTTGCGCCGCCGCTGTCCAGAATCTCGCCCTTGAAGATCCAGACCTTCACGCCGATGACGCCATAGGTGGTTTGCGCCTCGGCGAAACCGAAATCGATATCCGCGCGCAGCGTGTGCAGGGGCACGCGACCCTCTCGGTACCACTCGGTGCGCGCGATCTCGGCACCGTTCAGCCTGCCGGCCACCGTCACCTTGATGCCCTGGGCACCCAGGCGCATGGAATTCTGCACCGCACGCTTCATGGCGCGGCGGAACATGATCCGCTTCTCCAACTGATGCGCGATGCTCTCGGCCACCAGGTACGCATCGAGCTCCGGCTTGCGGATTTCCTCGACGTTGATCGTGACGGGCACGCTCATCATCACCGAGACCTTCTTGCGCAGGACTTCGATGTCCTCGCCCTTCTTGCCGATCACGATGCCCGGACGCGCGGTATGGATCACGATGCGCGCGTTGTGAGCCGGGCGTTCGATCTGAATGCGGCTCACCGAGGCATGCGCCAACTGCTTCCGCAGGAACTCACGTACCTTGATGTCGGTGTTCAGGTAGTTGGCATAGTGCCTGGAGTCGGCATACCACGTCGACGTCCAATCCTTGACGATGCCGAGCCGTATACCGGTCGGGTGTACTTTCTGTCCCATTGCGTCTTCCGCCTCTTATCTTTCCGACACCGCGATGGTGACGTGCGACATGCGCTTGGTGATGCGGTCGGCCCGTCCGCGCGCACGGCTCATGATGCGCTTCATCGACGGCCCCTCGTCCACGAAAATTGTCGTGACCTTCAGCTCGTCGATGTCCGCCGCGTCGTTGTGCTCGGCATTGGCGATGGCCGATTCGAGGCACTTCTTGATGATGCCGGCGGCCTTTTTGTTGCTGAAGCTCAACAGATTGATGGCGCGCTCGACGGGAAGCCCGCGCACCTGATCCGCAACCAGGCGCAGCTTCTGCGCGGAGATGCGGGCATTGCGATACTTTGCCGTGGTTGCCATATGCGGTTCCTCCTTCAGGCCTTCGCCTTCTTGTCGGCCGTATGGCCGCGGAAGGTGCGCGTGGCGGCGAACTCACCAAGCTTGTGGCCCACCATGTTCTCCGATACGTACACGGGGATGTGCTGCTTGCCGTTGTGCACCTGTATCGTGAAGCCGACCATGTCGGGCAGCACCACCGACCGGCGCGACCATGTCTTGATCGGACGCTTGTCGTTGTTGGCGCGCGCCTTGTCCACCTTGGCGGCGAGGTGATGATCGACGAACGGTCCCTTCTTGACTGAACGTGGCACGGTCTACCCCTTACTTGTCGTTGCGACGGCGAACAATCATGCCCGCGGTACGCTTGTTCTTGCGGGTCTTGTAACCCTTGGTCGGCACGCCGTGCGGCGTCACCGGGTGGCGTCCGCCGGAGGATTTGCCCTCGCCGCCGCCGTGCGGATGGTCCACGGGATTCATCACCACGCCGCGAACCGTCGGCCGGACACCGCGCCAGCGATTGGCGCCCGCCTTGCCGAGGTTGCGCAGCGAATGCTCCGCATTGCCGACCTCGCCAACGGTGGCGCGGCAGTCGACGGGAACCCTGCGCGTCTCGCCCGAGCGCATGCGGAGCGTGGCGTAGGCGCCCTCGCGCGCCACCAGCTGGATGGCCGCGCCGGCTGCACGGCCCATCTGCGCGCCGCGGCCCGGTTTGAGCTCGACGCAGTGCACGGTGGTGCCAACCGGGATGTTCCGCAGCGGCATGGCGCTGCCGACAGCAATCGGCGCATCGATGCCGGACATGATGGCGTCGCCGGCCTTCAGGCCCTTTGGCGCGATGATGTAGCGGCGTTCGCCGTCGGCGTACAGCAGCAGCGCGATGTGCGACGTGCGATTCGGGTCGTACTCCACACGCTCGACGCGCGCGGCAATTCCGTCCTTGTCGCGCTTGAAGTCGACCAGCCGGTAATGCTGCTTGTGCCCGCCGCCGACGTGACGCACGGTCTGCCGGCCATAATGGTTGCGCGCGCCCGAGCGGTTCTTGCGCTCCAGAAGCGCCGCCACCGGCTTGCCCTTGTGCAACTCCGGGCTCACCACCTTCACGACGGCCCGGCGGCCGGGCGATGTCGGTTTGACTTTGATCAGTGCCATACGCAGTCCTTGGGATCGATGCACGCCGCGCGTCAGGGCGCCGCTCCGAATTGGATGTTGAAGCCGGGCTTCAGCCTCACGTAGGCCTTGCGAACGCCGTTGCGGCGACCAGGCGTGCCGCGGAACGATTTCAGCTTGCCGGCGATGTTCACCATCTGAACGGCAGCCACCTCGACCCTGAACATGAGCTCTACGGCCTTCCTGACCTCGTCCTTCGTGGCGCGAGGCTGCACCGCGAACACGTACTGATTGTTCTCCATCGCGCGAGCCGTCTTCTCCGACACCAGCGGGGAGACGAGCACGTTGATCAGCTGTTCCTGGTTCATGACAGACGTACCTCCAGTTGCTGCATCGCCGCCCTGGTTACCAGCACCTTCTCGAAGTTGATGAGACTCACCGGATCCACCTGCCTCGCCTCCACCACATCCACGTGCGGGACGTTGCGCGCGGCCAGGTAGAGGTTGCGATCCTCGCTGTCGATGATGATGAGCGCATTGTCCGTCTTCATTTCGTTCAGGCGGGCAATCAGCGACTTGGTCTTCGGCGCATCGACTGCGAAACTCTCCACGGTCGACAGGCGATCCTGCCGGATGAGTTCCGAGAGTATCGACCGCATCGCCTGCCGGTACATCTTGCGATTGACCTTCTGCTCGTAGCTGCGCGGCCGAGCGGCGAAAGCGCGGCCACCGGTGCGCCACAGCGGGCCGCGCGTCGTGCCAGCGCGCGCGCGGCCGGTTCCCTTCTGCTTGAACGGCTTGGCGTTGCCGCCCGACACCTCCGCGCGCGTCTTCTGGGCCTTGGTGCCGGCGCGCGCGGCGTTCATGTATGCCACGACGACCTGATGCACGAGCGGCTCGTTGTATTCGGCGCCGAATACCGCGTCGGACACCGTCAGGCTGCCCGCCTTCTTGCCGCTGGTGGTATGCATACTGATATCCATCACGATTTCCTCTTCACCTTCGCCGCCGGCCTGACCAGCAGCCTGCCGCCGCGGGCGCCCGGGACCGCGCCCTTTACCATGATCAGGTTGCGATCCTTGTCGACGCGAACGACCTCGAGATTCGGCGCCGTGCGTTTCACGTTGCCGAGGTGGCCGTACATCTTCTTGCCCTTGAACACGCGGCCCGGCGTCTGGCGCTGCCCGGTGGAACCCGGCGTGCGATGTGATACCGAGTTGCCGTGCGAGGCGTCGTGCGAGTTGAAGTGGTGACGCTTGATGGTGCCGGCGAAGCCCTTGCCGATGGTCGCGCCCTGTACGTCAACCTTCTGGCCGGCCGCGAATATCTCCACCGTAATCTGCTGGCCCGGCGCGAAATCCTTGCCCTCCTCGTTCCCCAGGCGCAGCTCGAAGGTTCCCTCTCCGGCCTCCACATTGGCCTTCGCGAACACACCGGCCATCGCCTTGTTGACGTGACTCTGCTTGCGCCGGCCCCAGGCGACCTGCACGGCACGATAGCCGTCGGAATCCACCGACTTCACCTGGGTGATGCGATTCGGCAGCACCTCAATCACCGTCACGGGCACCAACGCACCGCTTTCGTTGAAGAGGGTGGTCATGCCGCACTTCCGACCGACTAATCCAAGCGTCATGATGGCTGTCCCGAATCCGTAATCTTCTCAATTCAACTTGATCTGAACATCGACGCCGGCTGCCAGCTCGAGCTTCATCAGCGCATCGACGGTCTTGTCCGTCGGATTGACGATGTCGAGCAGACGCTTGTGCGTGCGCAACTCGAACTGGTCACGCGAATCCTTGTCCACGTGCGGCGAAGTCAAAACGGTAAACCGCTCGATCTTCGTCGGCAGCGGGATTGGGCCCCTGACCTGGGCGCCGGTGCGCTTGGCTGTCTCGACGATCTCCTTGGTCGACTGATCGATCAGCCGATGGTCGAAGGCCTTGAGCCGGATGCGTATGACTTGCTGATTCATTTTCTCTGTCTACCTGCGCTGTTCCGCAATGTCCGGCTCTCGGCTACTCGATGATCCTGGCGACGACGCCGGCGCCCACCGTGCGCCCGCCCTCGCGGATGGCAAAGCGCAGCCCCTCCTCCATCGCAATCGGGCTGATGAGCTTCACCGTCAGCTTCACGTTGTCCCCA
>JAJVIQ010000014.1 GCA_022071965.1 Gammaproteobacteria bacterium | reverse complement strand
GCCGCCGGCGGGGTCGTGGGCGGCGACTGCGCCAGCAGCGCCAGCGCGGCGAGGGCGGCGGTGCCGAGCAGCATCGCCGCCGACTTGCTGGCGACGGGGGCGCGCTGCCGGGCGCGGAACACCAGATTGTTGCCCGTGAACGCCAGCCCGCAGGAGATCGCGAGCAGGTCCGTCCAATGCACCCTAAGCGTCAGCAATGCCTCGGCGCCGAGGAGCAGCGCGGCGCCGGTCAGCGCGGTGATCATGCAGGCGATACGCGCCGAATCGATGCGCTCGCCGAGAAACAGCCAGCCGCCGATCACGCCCCAGACCGGCAGCAGGTAGAACAGCACCATCACCCTCACGACCTCGCCATGGATCATCGCGGTGGTGTAGGCCAGATTGGCCCATCCGCCCAGCAGCGCGATGAGCAGCAGCCAGCGGCCCTCGCCGCGCCACCGCGCGCGCTGCCGCAGCAGCATCGGCAGCAGGCCGGTGCCCGCGGTGCCGAAGGCGACCAGCGCGAGGGGCAGGCCCGCGATCCCGATATCGTGCAGGGTGCGCAGGGGCAGCCAGGCGAGCCCCCACATCGTGGAGGCGAGCACGAGCGCCGCCAGGGGAATCGCGGGCCTCACGGCGGCCCGTGGCCAAGGCCGGTGAAGCGTGCTGGAAGCCCGCCCAGCGGCCGGCGCCGCCGCCGACTGTCTTCGGGTTCAAGATGCAACGCCCCCCGGCGGTGCCACGGCCCGGCAGGCCGGTCGTCGCGGCCGTCGCGATAGCCGAGACCGGCCGCCACCAGTTCGTAGCCTTGTCGATGGGCGTCCATGGATCGCGTCACGTGCAGAAAGAGCGCATAGCCTACCGTGCAAAGGGCGGGCGCTGGCAGCCACCGCGGGGCCCGCCCGCCGAAGAGCGGCCATCGCCGGACCGGCCGCCCACCCGGGGTCGCGAAGGTCTGACCCAGGCGCGCCGCCGGCGCCGGTCCATGATGCATATCCGGATCGGCCCCGGCTCCGCTAGACTTGCCGCATGCCTGGGCGCGGCACGAACGAAGACGGTCTGGTCCGGTGCTGGCGTTGCGGCCACCCGTATGCCGAGGACACCCGCACGGTGCCGAGGGCGGCCGAGTGCGCCGCCTGTCACGCCGACCTGCACGTCTGTCGCATGTGCGAGTTCTACGACACACGCGTGGCCCGCAGCTGCCGCGAGACGATCGCCGAGGAGGTCAGCGACAAGGAGCGCGCGAACTTCTGTGGTTACTTCACGATCAGCAGCGCACGCGGCCCCGCCGCAGCCGAGGCGGTAGCCGTCCGGGCGCAACTCGACAACCTCTTCGGCATTGCTGGCGGGCAGACGGGCGCCCCCTCCGCTCCCGAGGCCGCCCGGCAGGCACTCGACGCCCTGTTCAGCCTCGGGGAGTCCGGCAGGCGCGACAGGGAGTCATAGCCGCCCCATCCGCCGATACCCTGTTGCGGAACAACGGGATGAGCGCGTCCCGGCGCTGGCCCTGGCCTGCAGGTTTGTGCTACAAATCGTCCCCTGGGGGAGCAGGAGGGGACCATGGGCGACGACCAGTTGCTGGAGCGCATCACCGTCAATGCCCGCGTGCTGGGCGGCAAGCCGGTCGTTCGCGGCCAACGCCTGGCGGTCGAGCATCTGATGGGCATGATGCTGACGGGGGACACCATCCAGGACGTTCTTGCCGCGTATCCGTGGCTGGAGCTGGCCGATCTGCACGCCTGCCTCATCTACACCGGCCGCTCGGTGGCCGGCGAGCGTGTGTATCCCTTCAGCCTCCACGGTGTCGCGAATGCGCCTGCTCCTGGACACCTCGATCCCGCAAGGGGCCACTGAGGCGCTGGTGGCCGCCGGCCACGACGTCGTCTGCGTCGGCGACCTCCCCAAGGGGGCGACGGCGAGCGACACGAAGGTCCTCGAAGCCGCGGCGCGCCAGGGCCGCATCCTCGTCACGCGCGATCAGCATCTGGGCGAGCACGAGCTGCTGCTCGGAGCCGGGCACCGATTGCTGCGTATCGGCAATTTCAAGCTCGCCGATCAGACCGCCGCCATCCTGCACGCACTCGCCGAGCACGGTGCCGAGATGGAACGCGGGGCGGTCGTTACCGTCGAACCGGGGCAGCTGAGGGTCCGCCCCTTCACCAACGGCCGCTGACGCGCGGTTCGCGCGCTCGATCGTCGATCCGCGTGGCGGGTACATCCACGCCGATCCCGCCTGCGATCGTCGCGGCGCGGATCCGCCTGGCCGTTGCGAACCGCGCCCGGTGGCGCCGCTGCAAGGCCGATGGCGCGTCGGGCGCGCCGCGGTGGACTGGACGGGCTCGAGCGGCGGCAGATATATTCGAGGACATTTTTCTTCCCGCATCCTCGCAGCCTCCGTGACGCGCAAGCAGAAGGGCGACGCCATCCACGTGGTGGGCGCCCGCCAGAACAATCTCAGGAACCTCTCGCTCGACGTGCCGCTGAACGAGCTGGTCGTCGTCACCGGCGTGTCCGGCTCGGGCAAGTCCTCGCTGGTGTTCGACACGGTGTACGCCGAGGGGCAGCGGCGCTACGTCGAGACCTTCTCGCCGTATGCGCGGCAATTCCTCGATCGCATGGACAAGCCGCAGGTCGATCGCATCGAGGGCATACCGCCGGCGATTGCCATCGACCAGACCAACCCGGTGCGCACCTCGCGCTCCACCGTCGGCACCATGACCGAGCTGAACGATCACCTGAAGCTGCTGTTCGCGCGGGCCGCGCAGTTGTATTGCGGCGGCTGCGCGCGGCCAGTGCGTCGCGATACGCCGCACAGCATCTGCGCGGATCTGCAGGCGCGCGCCGCCGCCGCGGGCGACCCGCGGCTGCTCGTCACCTTCCTGGTCGAGGTGCCGGGGAATTTCAGCGACGAGGAGGTGCTGAAGCTGCTCGCCGCGCAGGGTTACACCCGCATTCACGACCGCCGCGCCGGGACGATCGAGGTGGTGCAGGACCGGCTGCGCGCCGGCAACGCCGAACGGTCGCGCGTCGTCGAGGCCCTGGAGGCGGCGCTGAAGGTCGGCCGCGGCCGCGTCAACGTGCATGCGCTCGCGCCGCCGGCGCCCGACGGCCCGGACGGGACCAGGGTCGCGCAGACCTGGCGCTATTCCTCCGATCTGCACTGTCCGGACTGCGACCTGCACTATCGCGAACCCACCCCGGGGCTGTTCTCGTTCAACTCCCCGGTCGGCGCGTGCGAGACCTGCCGCGGCTTCGGGCGGGTGATCGGCGTGGACTACGGGCTGGTGATCCCCGACACCTCCAGGACGCTGCGCGGCGGGGCGATCAGGCCCTGGCAGACGCAGAGCTACGGCGAGTCGCAGCGCGATCTGGAGGCGATCGCGAGGAAGCGCGGCATCCCGCTCGACACGCCCTGGCGCGATCTCACCGAGGCGCAGCGCGCATGGGTGCTGAACGGCGAGCCGGAGTTCGTGAGCTGGGAGAAGTCCTGGCCGGGCAAATGGTACGGGGTCAGGCGCTTCTTCGCGTGGCTGGAGACCAGGGCCTACAAGATGCACATCCGCGTCCTGCTCTCGAAATACCGAGCCTACACCGACTGCCCCGCGTGCAACGGCGCGCGGCTGAAGCCGGAGGCGCTGCTGTTTCGCCTGGGCACGGGCCGGGCGGCTGCGGGCGAACGCGCGCAGGAGCTGTTCCGGCCGCGCGGCGTGCAATGGACCGAGGCGCAGCTGAGCGGACTGCCGGGGTTGTGCGTGCATGACGTCATGCTGCTGCCCATCGATCGGGTGCGCGCCTGCATGGACGCCCTGGAGCTGCCGGCGCCGCTGGACGAGGCCACCGACCTGCTGCTCGCGGAGATACGGGCGCGGCTGAGTTACCTGGTGCAGGTCGGGCTGGGGTACCTCACGCTGGATCGGCAGTCGCGCACGCTATCCGGCGGCGAGGTACAGCGCATCAACCTCACCACCGCACTCGGCACCTCGCTGGTCAACACGCTGTTCGTGCTCGATGAGCCGTCCATCGGGCTGCACCCGCGCGACATGGGGCGGATCGTCCAGGTCATGCAGCGGCTGCGCGATGCCGGCAATTCCCTGCTGGTGGTGGAGCACGACCCGCAGGTGATGCTCGCCGCCGACCGCCTGCTCGACATCGGCCCCGGTCCCGGCGAACGCGGCGGCGAGGTGGTGTTCTTCGGTACACCGGAGCAGCTCGCCTCCGCGCCGAATTCGGTGACGGCGGACTATCTTCATGGCCGGCGCCGCATCGGCAGCGAACATCTCGCCTGGCCGGTGACCGCCGACACGCCGAGGCTGGAACTGCTGGGCGCGCGCGCCCACAACCTGAAGGACATCGACGTCAGCATCCCGCTGCAGCGGCTGGTGTGCGTCACCGGCGTCTCCGGCAGCGGCAAGTCCACGCTGGTGCAGGACGTGCTGTACCCGGCCCTGCTGAAGCGGCGCGGCAGGCCGACGGAGGCCCCGGGCGCCCACCGCGACCTGCGCGGCGACGCACAGGTCGCGGAGGTGGTGATGGTGGACCAGTCGCCCATCGGCCGCACCACGCGCTCGAATCCGGCGAGCTACGTCGGCGCCTTCGACGCGATCCGGGCGCTGTTCGCCGCCACGCCGCTCGCCAAGGTGCGCGGCTACACCGCCGGCACCTTCAGCTTCAACAGCGGCAACGGCCGCTGCCCGAGCTGCAGTGGCAACGGCTTCGAGCACGTGGAGATGCAATTCCTCTCCGACGTCTACCTGCGTTGCCCGGACTGCGACGGCAAACGCTTCCGCGACGAGGTGCTCGAGGTGCGCCGCGGCGGCCGCGGTCGCGCAGGCAGCAACATCGCCGAGGTCCTGGACATGACGGTCAGCGAGGCCGTGGCCTTCTTCGCCGGCGAGCCGGCGGTGCTGCAGGCGCTCGAGCCGTTGATCGACGTCGGCCTGGACTACCTGAAGCTCGGCCAGCCGGTGCCCACGCTCTCCGGGGGCGAGGCGCAGCGGCTGAAGCTCGCCGGCTTCCTCGCGGTCTCGGGCAGGGGGCGTGGTTCCGCGCGCAAGGCGGCGGCGCGCGCGGCCGAGGAGGCGGGTGCCCTGTACCTCTTCGACGAACCCACCACCGGCCTGCACTTCGAGGACATCGCCAGGCTGCTGCACGCGCTGCGCAAGCTCATCTCCGCCGGCCACTCGGTGCTGGTCATCGAGCACAATCTCGACATCATCGGCGCGAGCGACTGGGTGATCGATCTCGGACCGGAGGGCGGTGACGGCGGAGGCGAGGTCGTGGCCGCGGGTACGCCCGATCAGCTCCGGCAGTGCGCCGGCTCGCACACCGGCGCGGCGCTCGGGGAGTACCGGCGCAGCCTGCAACGCCTGGCCGCGCTCGTGGCAACCGGCCAGGGGCAGGCCGCGGCCGGCGGCCGGGCGGGCCCGCGCACGGGGGCCGGCAACGCCATCCGCATCCACAACGCCCGCGAGCACAACCTGAAGAACATCGACGTGCGCATCCCGCGCGAGGAGTTCACGGTGCTCACCGGCGTCTCCGGCAGCGGCAAGAGCACGCTCGCCTTCGACATCGTGTTTGCCGAGGGCCAGCGCCGTTATCTCGAGTCGCTGAACGCCTATGCGCGCCAGTTCGTGCAGCCCGCCTCGCGCCCGGACGTCGATGCCGTGCTCGGCATACCGCCGACGGTGGCGATCGAGCAGCGCACCAGCCGCGGCGGCCGCAAGAGCACGGTGGGCACCCTCACCGAGATCCAGCACTTCCTGCGCCTGCTGTACGTGAAGCTCGGGGTGCAGCACTGCCCGGACTGCGAGGTGGCCATCGAGCCGCAGAGCGAAGAGGTGATCGCCGCGCGCCTGCTGCGCGAGTTTCGCGGCAAGACCATCGTGCTGCTCGCGCCGCTGGTCGTGGCGCGCAAGGGCCTGTACACGGAAATCGCCAAGTGGGCCTCGGCACGCGGCTACGAGCACCTGCGCGTGGACGGCGAGCTGCTGCCGACGGCGCGCTGGCCGCGGCTGGACCGCTACAAGGAGCACACCATCGAACTGCCGGTCGCCGAGGTCGCGCCGGCGCCGCGTGCCGAGCGCGAGCTGCGCGCGGCGCTGCGCACGGCGCTGGAGCACGGCAAGGGCGTGGTGCACGTCATGCAGAAAGGCCGCGGGGAAAGGGGTCGGGAAAAAAGGGGTCGGAGTCAACGTCCCAGGGGGAAATCCGCTCCGACGCCTTTTTCTTTTTCGGTCTTCTCGACGCGGCGCGCCTGCCCCGCGTGCGGCCGGAGCTTCGGCGAGCCGGACCCGCGGCTGTTCTCCTACAACTCCAAGCACGGCTGGTGCGAGACCTGTTACGGCACCGGCGAGCTGCTGCACGGCTTCGCCGAGGATCAGTCCGGGGAGGAGATCTGGTGGACCGACTACTACGAGGGCTGGCACGGCGAGACCGCCAGGCAGTGCCCGGACTGCCACGGCCGGCGGCTCAACCCGGTCGCGCGCGCCGTGCGTTTCCGCGATCGGTCGATCGCCGATGTCTCGGCGCAGACCGTGACCGAGGTGCGGCGGTTCTTCGACGCGCTGAGGCTGCGCGGGCGCGAGGCGGAGATCGCGCGCGACATCCTGGCCGAACTGCGCGCGCGCCTGGGCTTCCTCGAGGAGGTGGGCCTGGGCTACCTTGCCCTCGATCGCGGCGCACCGACGCTCTCCGGCGGGGAGGCGCAGCGCATCCGCCTGGCCGCGCAGCTCGGCTCCAACCTGCGCGGGGTCTGCTACGTTCTCGATGAGCCGACGATCGGGCTGCACACGCGCGACAACCGTCTGCTGCTCGCTACGCTGAAGCGGTTGAAGGACAAGGGCAACACGCTGCTGGTGGTCGAGCATGACGAGGAAACCATCCGCTGCGCCACGCACGTCATCGACATCGGTCCGGGCGCCGGCACCCGCGGCGGTCGCATCGTCGCCGAGGGCACGGCGCAGGACCTGCAGCGCAATCCGGAGTCGTTGACCGGACGCTATCTCGCCGCGCCGCTCGCCCATCCGCTGCTCGTGCATCGCGGCACCAGCTCCGCCACCCCTGCGCTGACGGTGCGCGGGGCAAGCCTGCACAACCTCCGCAAGATCGACGTGCGGCTGCCGCTCGGGCGCCTGGTGTGCGTGACCGGCGTCTCCGGCAGCGGCAAGAGCACGTTCGCCCGCGAGGTGCTGCGCGAGAACCTGCACGGCCTCGTCCATGCCCGGCGCGGGAAGGCTCCGGCGCTGTACGGGTGCGGGGGCATGGAGGGCTACGATTCGATCGCGCGCGTGCTGGAGGTGGACCAGGCCCCGATCGGCAAGACGCCTCGCTCCTGCCCGGCGACCTACGTGGGATTCTGGGACGACATCCGTCGCATCTACGCGCAGGCGACCGAGTCGCGCATGCGCGGCTGGAACGCGAGCCGGTTCTCCTTCAACACCGCCGGCGGCCGCTGTCCGGTCTGCGAGGGGCAGGGCGTGACCACCATCGAGATGAGCTTCCTGCCGCAGGTGAAGGTGACATGCGAGTCGTGCAGGGGCGCGCGCTTCAATCCCGAGACCCTGGCGGTGCGCTACAAGGAGAAGACCATCGGCGAGGTGCTCGCGATGAACGTGGACGACGCGCTGGCGTTCTTCGGTGCGCACGCCCGGATCCAGCACGCGCTGCGGCTGCTGCAGGACGTCGGGCTGGGCTATCTCACGCTCGGCCAGCACAGCCAGACTCTCTCCGGCGGCGAGGCGCAGCGCATCAAGCTGGTGACCGAGCTGGCCAAGGTCCGGGTTCCGGTGCCCGGGCCGCGCGAGCGCGGCCGCGCGGCCGCGATCAGAAACACGCTCTACATCCTCGACGAGCCGACGGTCGGCCTGCACATGGCCGACGTCGAAAAGCTCATACGCGTGCTGCACCGCCTCGTCGATGCCGGCAACACGGTGGTCGTCATCGAGCACAATCTCGACGTCATCGCCGACGCGGACTGGATCGTCGATCTCGGCCCGGAGGGCGGTGAGGCCGGCGGCCGCATCGTCGCCGAGGGTCCGCCCGCGGCCGTGGCGCGCAAGGCGAAGACCTCGCACACCGGGCGCGCCCTGGCCGCGTTCCTGCACCGGCACGCGGCGGGCCGCGCCGCCGGTTGACGAGGCTCAACGACGCGGCGGGGCCCCGGTGGGAGAATGGGCATTCGTGCAAATCTCGACGCTGAGGAGGCGATCATGGCCAATCGGAGGTTGACGTTCGGGTCCGCGGCCCGCGAAAAGGTCCTGCGCGGCGCCGCGGCGCTGGCAGACGCCGTGCGCGTCACCCTGGGGCCGCGGTCCAAGTCGGTCCTGATCGAGCGCGCCTGGGGGCGTCCGCTCGTCTGCAATGACGGCGTCACCATCGCCAAGGAGATGAGTCTCGAGGATCGCGAGGAGAACCTCGGCGCGCAGATGATGCGCGAGGCCGCCGAACGCACCGGCGATGCGGTCGGGGACGGTACCAGCACGTCGACGCTCCTGGCCCATGCCATCTTCGCCGACGGGGTCCGCAACGTGACCGCGGGGGCGAGCGCCATCGACATCAAGCGCGGCCTCGACGCCGGCCTGAAGGTCGCGGTCGAGGCGCTGAGGTCATTGTCGCGCCCGGTGACCACCCGCCTGGAGCGCGCTCAGGTCGCCGCGATCTCGGCGCACAACGACGAGTCCATCGGCGAGATCGTGGCCGACGCCGTCGAGAAGGTCGGCAAGGAGGGCATCATCACCGTGGAGGAGTCCAAGACCACCGAGACGCATCTCGAGGTGGTCGAGGGCATGCAGTTCGACCGCGGCTACATCTCCCCGTATTTCGTCACCGAAGCGGAGAAGATGGAAGTGCTGCTGCGCGACCCTTACATCCTGCTCAGCGAGAAACGCATCGGTCACCTGCAGGAGCTGCTGCCGCTGCTGGAGGAGGTCGCCAAGAGCGGCCGCGCCCTGCTGGTCATCGCCGAGGACGTCGAGGGCGAGGCGCTGGCCACCCTCGTGGTCAATCGCATCCGCGGCGTGTTCTCCTGCGCGGCCGTGAAGGCACCGGGCTTCGGCGATCGGCGCAAGGCCATGCTGCAGGACATCGCAATCCTCACCGGCGCCACGGTCGTCTCCGAGGAGATCGGCCTGAAGCTCGAGAACGTGACGCTGAACGATCTCGGTCGCGCCGAGCGCATCGTCATCAGCAAGGAGAACACCACCATCATCGGCGGCGGCGGCGACAAGGCCCTGATCGCCGCGCGCTGCAACGAGATCCGCACCCAGGTCAGGGACACCAAGTCGGACTACGATCGGGAGAAACTCGAGGAGCGCCTCGCGAAGCTGGCCGGCGGCGTGGCCGTCGTGCGCGTCGGCGCGCCGTCGGAGTCCGAGATGAAGGCCCGCAAGGATGCCTTTGACGATGCCATCAGCGCCACCAAGGCCGCCAGCGAAGAGGGTATCGTCCCGGGCGGTGGCCTGGCGCTGTTGCGCGCGATGCCGGCGCTGGAGGAAGCGGCCGCGAACCACGAGGGCGACGAGCGCACCGGCCTGCATATCCTGCGCGGCGCGCTGGAGGCGCCGGCGCGGCAGATCGCACACAACTCGGGTGTGGACGGCGGCGTGGTGGTGAACGCGATGCGCCAGGGGCAGGGTAATTACGGATTCGACGCGGCGCGCGGCGTTTACGGGGATCTGATCGAGGCCGGCATCATCGATCCCACCAAGGTCGTGCGCATCGCGCTGGAGAACGCGGTGTCGGTCGCGAGCGTGCTGCTGCTCACGGAGGCGACGATGACCGAGATACCCGAGAAGAAGGACGGGCCGCGCGCGGCGCCGGAGGCGATGTAGCGCCTGCCGCGCGCGCTCCCCGGTTCCGGCGCGCACGCCGGAGCCATTCCGGCCCCGCGCCGCCCGCGATCACGCCGTCAGCTGCGAACCTGCCGGCGCTTCTCGCGCTGCTGCCCGTGGCGGATCAGGCCTGCGAGATTGTTCATCGATTCGGCGACCAGTTCGATCAGGTCATCGAGCGCCAGTATGCCCTGGAGCGCTCCGGCGGCATCGGTCACCGGCAGCCGCCGCACGCCCTTGTCCGACATGTGCTGCACGGTGTACCAGAGATCGTCCTCGGTGGTGGCGACGATCAGATCGGCGGACATCACGTCCTTGATGCTGACGGCATCGAGGTCCACGTCCGCGGCGAATGCCGCGACGACCAGATCGCGATCGGTGACCACGCCGATCGGCCTGATGACGTTGCCGTCCCTGGACACCACGACGACGGAGCCGACGTGCTGCTCGCGCATGATGCCGGCGGCCTCCCGCAGCGGGGCATCGCCATCCACTGTGACGACATCGCGATTACAGATCTCGCCGACACGCATGCTTGTCCTCCCGGCACCGTGACGTCAGAAACGGAAGTACAGTATTTCACCGATCGGCCGAGGAGGTGATGATGCGCGTCAACCCGCCGGCACCCCGGGCCGTGGGGGTGGTGATGCGGGTCGGGCCGCCGGGGCACCCCGGGCCGCTGCCGCGGCGCGCGGGGCGCGCCTCAGGAGGCGTGCTGCAGCCCGCGCTGATGCAGCTGGGGCATGAGTTCGAAATAGGGCCGGATGATCGCGGATTCCGCTACCTCGAAATCGGCAAACTCGCCGTCAAAGTGCACGCGGCCCTGGTGCAGCATGACGATGCGTGGCCGCAGCCGGGTCAGCAGGTCCTTGTCGTGGGTGATGATGACGGTGGTGCGCGCCACGCCGCGGTAGTCTCTCCTGGAATGCGTGGCGGCGATGAGGTCATGGATCTGCGCCGAACTCACCGGGTCGAGTCCCGTGGTCGGCTCGTCGTAGAAGACGACCGCGGGGTCTATGGCTATCGCGCGCGCCACGGCCAGTCGTTTTGCCATGCCGCCGGAGAGCGTCTCGTGATTGCGCCCGAGGAAGTCGTCGCCACCCGGCAGGCCGACCGACTTCAGCGCCGCGCGGGCGATCGGCCGGACCTCGCTGTCGCGCAGCCGCCTGATCTCGCGCAGCCACAGTGCAATGTTGTCATACACCGTGCCGGTGAACAGCGCGTTGCGCTGGAACACCACGCCCCAGTGGGCGTGTATGCGGTCGCGATCGTCCTGCCCGATCGCGTGGATGTCGCGCAGCGGCATGCCGGCGAGATCGTGATCGGCGACCAGCACCCGGCCGCGGTCCGGGTTGACCAGCCCCAGGATGTGGTTGAGCAGTACCGTCTTGCCGCAGCCGGAACCCCCGACGAGGGCCAACACTTGGCCGCGGCCGATGTCGATGCTGATGTCCTCCAGGACGGTTTGGCCGAAGTAGGCCTTGTGAAGGTCCTCGACGCTGATCTCCAGACCTTCCGGTGCGGATCCCATGTATGTTCCGAAGCAGGCGCGGGGCCGCGCGAATCAGCGGGAACGATTGCACGGATCGGGCCAAGGTGGCAATCACCATGTGCCGGCCGTGTTGTGGTTCCCGCGGCGGACCGGTGGCCGCGGCTGCGCCGTGAACGCGCCACGGGGCAGCCCCAGCGTCAGCGGACATGGCGGTCGTCGTGCGGAACAGTGCGAGGCGATGCGCGGCGGGCTGCCCTGCGAGCGCAGGGCTGCGCCCGTGCGGACAGGCACCGTGCGTCGCTCAGTGGCAACAGACCGGCGTCATCGGGCGGCATCGCCCCCAGGGGCGGGTCGGGCGCGCCACGCGCGGGTAGATCCCGATCGCGCCATCTGTACACTTGATGTCGCGGATGCCGGGGTGTATGAGCTAACCGGTGTCCCGTCCATGCGGAAGATCAACAGAAAGGACATCGTGTCGACCCCACCCGCCCTTGCCCCCGAGGCGCTGTACCGACCCTGCAGGCTCGACGGCCTGGCCTTCGTCACCACCGACGATCTCACCGACCTGGAGGCGATCGTCGGTCAGACCCGTGCCCGCGAGGCCGTGGAGCTGGCCGTGGGCGTGCGCCGGCGCGGCTACAACCTCTACGTGCTCGGGCCGCCGGGCCTCGGCAAGCGCACCTTCGTGAGCCAGGCGCTCGCCGCCATCGCCAGGGACGAGCCGGTCCCCGAGGACTGGTGCTACGTCAACAACTTCAAGCAGCCGCATCGCCCCTGTGCCCTGCGCCTGCCGCCAGGGTACGGCAATCGGCTGCGGCTGGAGATGCAGCAGTACGTCGAGGAGCTGCGTGCCTCGATCCCGGCCATCTTCGAGAGCGAGGAGTACCGCACGCGCGTGGAGCAGATCGACAGCCAGATCGGCGGGCGCGAGGGCCGGATATTCGAGGAGGTGGGCACCGAGGCCGGCAAGCAGGGCCTGGCGCTCATCCGCACGCCGGGCGGGTTCTCCTTTGCCCCGATGCGCAACGGCGAAGTGCTGAGCCCGGAGGAATTCTCCAGGCTCAGCGACGAGGAGCGGCATGCCATGGAGTCCAAGGTGCTGGCGCTTCAGGAACGCCTGCAGGACGCCATCAGGCAGGTGCACCTGCTGCACAAGGAGAAGCGCGAGCGAGTCCGCGAGCTCAATCGCGAGATGACCGGCCTCGCGGTCGGCGCGGTCACCGACGAGCTGCGGGAGAAATACCCCGGGCTGCCGCCGGTGAAGGCCTATCTCGACGAGGTCGAGGCCGACGTGCTGGAGAACATCGACGATTTCCGGCGCGCCAGCGAGGGCGAATCGGAGCCTGGCTTCATGGGCCTGCGCGCCTCCGAGCCGCCGTCGTTCCGGCGCTACACGGTCAACGTCATCGTCGGCAACGGCGAGAAGGAGACCGGCGCTCCGATCGTCTTCGAGGACTTTCCGACCTACCAGAACCTGGTGGGCCGCATCGAGCACGTCTCGCGCCTGGGAACGCTGGTCACCGACTTCGCGCTCATCAAGCCGGGCGCGCTGCATCGCGCCAACGGCGGCTACCTGCTCATCGACGCGCAGAAGCTGCTGACGCAGCCGTTCGCCTGGGCGGGACTGAAGCGCACGCTGGCCAGCGGCGAGGTCCGCATCGAGTCCCTGGGCGAGGTGTACAGTCTCATCAGCACCGCGGCCCTCGAGCCGGAACCGATCCCGCTCAATGTGAAGGTCGTCATCTTCGGAGAGCGGCTGCTGTACTACCTGCTGCTCGCCTACGACTCCGAGTTCGGCGAGCTGTTCAAGGTGGCGGCCGACTTCGAGGACGAGCTGGAGCGCGACGCCGGGCAGGAGGCGCTGTATGCGCAGCTCGTCGCCACGGTGGTCCGCCACGAGAGGCTGATGCGGCTGGACCGCGGCGCGGTGGCGTGCGTGATCGAGCAGGCCTCGCGCTGGGTCGGCGACAGCGAGCGGCTCTCCACGAGCATGGAGGATCTCGGCAACCTGCTGCGCGAATCCGATTACTGCGCACGCAAGGCCGGCGCACGGACGGTCTCCGCCGAGCATGTGGCGCAGGCCATCGAGGGCCGGCGCCGGCGCAGCGGGCGGCTGCGCGAGCGCATACAGAGCGCCATCCTGCGCGGCGAGCTGATGATCGACACCGCCGGCGAGCGCATCGGCGTGGTCAACGGCCTGTCGGTGGCGCTGGTCGGCGAGCACGCCTTCGCCCATCCGACGCGCATCACCGCCACCACGCGTCTCGGCGAGGGCGAGATCATCGACATTCAGCGCGAGGTGGAGCTCGGCGGTCCCATCCACTCCAAGGGGGTGCTCATCCTCGCCTCGTATCTGGCCTCGCGCTACAGCGGAGATCGGCCGCATGCGATGTCGGCCAGCCTGTCGTTCGAGCAGACCTACGCCGAGGTCGAGGGAGACAGCGCATCGGTAGCCGAGCTCGCCGCGCTGCTGTCCTCGCTGGCGGCGGTGCCGATCCGCCAATCGCTGGCGGTGACCGGGTCGGTCAATCAATACGGCGAGGTGCAGCCGATCGGCGGCGTCAACGAGAAGATCGAGGGTTACTTCGACATCTGCCAGGCCCGCCGTCTGAGCGGGGAGCAGGGCGTGATCATCCCGGCGGCGAACGCCAGGCATCTGATGCTGCGGGCCGACGTGGTGCAGGCGGCGCGCGAGGCGAGATTTCATCTCTACCCCGTCAATCACGTCGACGAGGCGATCGCGCTGTTGACCGGTGTGGCCGCCGGGGAGTTGGACGACAAAGGCATGTTCCCGAAGGACAGCATCAATGCCCGTGTGGCCGCGCGGCTGACCGAGCTCTCGCTCATGCGCCAGGCCTACGCCAACCTGCCGGTGCGCGTGAAGAGGGTGCGCGAGCGCGGGAAGGCGCCCGCGAGCCCGCCCGTGGACAAATCGGGGAAGTAGACCGATGGCCAAGGCGATGGTCGAGAAAGCCGTGCGGCGTCTCGCGCTGGTGGGCGAGGGCGGGCGCGTCGATCCCGAGCTGCTGCGGCTGGCGGCGATGTTCGCGGATCCGGCGCGCGTGGACGAACTGCTCGGCCTGTTCGTCGAGGACGTGAGGCTGATCCGGGCCGCGGAGCTGCCGCTGACGCGCGAGATCGGCGTGGTCTCCGGCCGGGTCCGCGAACTGCACGTGGGCGACGTGGTGGCGCTGATGCAGCGGCAGGCCGACGTCCTGCGCGATCAGCTCGCCGCGATCGCCGCGGAGCTGCAGCTGCCGCTTTCGTTCCGGATCGCGCGCGGCCGGCTGCTGGAGCAGGCGATGAGGCTGCTGCCCACGGTGGACCTGCTGTTCCTGTGCGCCCGCCAGGGCGGGGGGATGTCCGCGCGTCCGGCCATGGCACGCGACGGCGTGGTCTCGGCGCTGATCGAGGCTGACGGCGATGCCGGGCGGGTGATCGACGCGGCGTGGCGGCTGGCCGGCGGCAGGCCCGATCGCCTGCTGTGCGTCGTGCCGTCGGGCGCGGGCGCCGGCATGCACGCGGCGCGCCGGCTCGTCGCCGGTCGGATCGGCGCGCGTCCGGAGGCGGTGCACGTGGTGGAGCACACGGGCGACGTCGAGAGTCTGTCGAGGTCGATGCGCGGGTTCCGGTCCTCCGTGCTGGTGCTGTCGGCCGCCGCCGCCGGCGCGCTCACCGAGGAGTTGGGCGCCTTGTTCGACTCGGTCCTGTTCGTCTCCTAGGCCGCCTTCGGGAAAACCGTCACGGCGAGGTTGCCTGCGTACCCGGCCAGTATCGATAATCCGCAGTTTGCGACAAACGCGGAGCGGAAATCGCCATGACCTGCGCGATTCGATTTGCGGAAACCGGCGGACCGGAGGTGCTGCGGGCCGAGGACGTCGTGGTGCCGCCGCCGGCGGCCGGCGAGGCGACGGTGCGCCAGCAGGCGGTGGGCGTGAACTACATCGACATCTATCACCGCACCGGCGCGTATCCGCTTTCCCTGCCCTCGGGCATCGGCGTGGAGGGCGCCGGCGTGGTGGAGGCCGTCGGTCCCGGCGTCACCGACATTGCCGCGGGCGATCGCGTGGGCTACGCAGGCGGGCCGCCGGGCTCGTACGCCGATGTGCGCAACCTGCCCGCCGATCGGCTGGTGAGACTGCCGGCGGACATCGGCTTCGAGCAGGCGGCCGGGATGATGCTGAAGGGCCTGACGGCGCAATACCTGCTGCGGCGGACCTATCGCGTGCAGCCCGGCGATACCATCCTCGTGCATGCGGCGGCGGGCGGCGTGGGGCTCATCATGTGCCAGTGGGCCAAGGCACTGGGCGCCCGCGTCATCGGCACGGTGGGTTCGGATGCCAAGGCGGCGTTGGCGCGCGCGCACGGCTGCGATCATACCGTCGTCTACACGCGGGAGAGATTCGTCGAGCGGGTGCGCGAGCTCACCGAAGGGGAGGGCGTGCCCGTGGTCTACGACTCCGTCGGCAAGGACACTTTCATGGATTCACTGTCCTGCCTGCGGCCGCTCGGGATGATGGTGAGCTTCGGCAACGCCTCGGGCGTGGTGCCGCCGTTCGACACCGGCGTCCTCTCGCGCCTCGGATCGCTGTTCCTCACGCGCCCGACGCTGTTCGCCTATGCCGCCAGGCGCGGCGACCTGCTGGCGATGGCCGCGGAACTCTTCGAGGTGGTCGTCTCCGGCAAGGTGCGGATCGACGTCGCGCAGCGTTATCCGCTGCGCGAGGCGGCGCAGGCGCATCGCGATCTCGAGGCCCGCCGCACCACCGGCTCCACGGTCCTTACGCCGTGAGGGGCGAGCGCAGGAGCCCGGGACAGGGCGTTTGGTCGCGCCGGTGCGACCGTACGGAGAGGCCAGGGCCAGGATCATGAAGACTCGGCAGGGAGTTTCGATACCGGTATGGCTGGTGGTCCTGGAGGCCATCGGCCTGGTGCTGATCGCGCTCGGCCTGGTGAAGATCGGCAGCGGCACCGACCTGCTTCCGCAAGGCATGCGGTTCGGCCACTATCCCGTCGTGTTCCTGCTGCTGGGCGTGGCGCTGCTCGTGCCGTTCAACGTGCACATGATCAGGATGATCATGACGCGCGCCGCCGAGACTCGCCGCTCCTCCTCTCCTTCCGATCGGGAGGACTGACGTGAACGACACCGCCACGCTTGCAGGCTACTTCGCCGCCCACGCCCTCTGGAGCGTCTCGGAGGGCGAGACGATGGTCCCGCTGCTCGCCTTCGAGAAGTTCAACAGTACGCGCGAGATGACCCGGTTGGAGAACCCCGATGCAGGCGAGGCCGTGAAGACGGGGCACGAGTGGCTGCGGCGCAACCCGGATGCCGCCCTGCGGGCGGTCCTGATCTTCGACGGCTACGTCACCCGCGAATCCGGCGAGAAGACCGACGGCCTCATCATCGAGGCGCGCCTGTACGGCAGGGAGCCGCGCTCCTTCGCCATGACCGTGCCCTACCGGAGCGCGAAACACGAGCAAGGCTTTCTCGTGTACCGCCCGAGCGTGGAGCAGTTGAGCGACGCGCAGACGGGCGTCGCGGATCTCTCGCGAGCCTTCTTCCGCGGCGTCAACCAGCACCGGCAGGCCGCACCGGTGTGGGCCCGGCATTTCAGTCCCGAGGCCTGAGCAGGCCCGGGCGCCGCGGGCGGAGATTCAGGATTTCGAGGCGCCGCTCGTGTCGGCGAGGCCGGCAGCGAGCCCCTCGTAGAAGGCGTCGAGCTTCTGCGCACTGTCGGCCAGGGCATCGTGTATGAGCGTCCGCACGTTCGCCCCGGATGGCCAGTGGCGAAGCACGGTCTCGGTCGCGAGCGCACATACGGCGACGAGGCCGACGGGGTCATTCGCCTCCGTGACCGGCGCATCGGTGAGGCGCGCCAGTTCCCGTTCCCACCGCCGCATCGGCTCGCAAGGGGGCGCGTCCTTGCGGAGACCGCCGAGGTCGGGCGAGTCCAACGCCTCCATCAGTCCGATGGTGGCGGTCAGGTCGGCAACGGCGCTCGCGGGGCCCTGCGGCCCGTCCTGGCCACCGTAGAGGTCCGGATCGAGGGCGCCCTCCGCCTGAGCGGCGAGGCCGATCGCGATCTCGCTCACCAGCTTCTCCCTCGCCATCACGAAGCTCAGATAGCATTCGTCGAGCTGCTGTTGCGCCGGCTTCTCCTTTTCGTCGCTCAGGCGAGCGAACAGACGTGTGTCGAGCCCGTCCATCAATGCAAGCGCCCACTTGGTCCCCAGGTCCAGCGCGATGGCCCGGCAGCGTGAGGCGGTGTCGAGCAGATGCGCGGGCACCTCGCGTGCGGGCGGCGTGGCGGGCGCCGCGGACGGAGTCACGGCCGGCGTCACGGCTGGCGCCGCGAGGTTGGCACGCACCTGGGTCAACCGCGAGTTGGTCGGCCGCGGCTTGGCACGTCCCTCGGCGATGAGGGCACGCAGCAGTTCCTCGATGACGGCCGGGCCTGGCTCGAGCAGCCGTGCCGTGAAAAAGTTGCCGTCCGCGCCGATGACGGCGGCCCGGATGGGGAGTATGCGCCAGGTCTCGCCGGTGCGATGCGAGATGTGCATGACGATCTTCCGGCCGGACCTGAGGCGATCCGGGGCCAGCACCGCCGGACCGGCCAGCATCAGCCGCATCTCGGTTGCACTGAGCTGCGTGATCCAGCAGGCCGCGCCGTAGGTGCAGAACCCGGTCACCAGGGCCCCGAGCCAGACCGCGTAGCGCTGTCCGCCTGCATCCGCGGCCCGGGGCGTACTCTGTTCGGACTGTAGCATAAGGGTCAACGCGTATCGCTCGGCCATGTTGCGTCGCTCCCCGGGGTATCGGACAGAGTTGAGGGAACTTGAGTGCGATCCCGCGTGCGGGAGCCGCGAGCCGCGCGTGGCGCTGCCCGGAGCGCTATGCAGGCAACGTGAGACGTTCGATCGTGGCGGTCAGACGCACGATGACCGTGCGCAGGAAGGCGCGCAGGAACTTGATCTGGCACTCCGAGGAGGTCTTCTTCATCACGGTGGGATTGAACTGCACCAGTGTGATGCGCGTCCCGGCGAAGATCGACGCGGCGCGCTTGGTGCGCATCAGGTAACCCATTTCGCCGATGCAGTCGCCCTGGCGCAGCGCGCTCAGCTCCTTGTCGCCCTTGCGGACCGAGGCCTCGCCGTCGACGATGACGTAGAAGGATTCGTCGAGTTCGCCCTCGACGATGATCTGCCTGCCCGCTTCGGCGTTGATCCAGATCCCGGCATTCACCAGTTCGCGCAATTCCGCGTCCGTGAACTCCTGGAAGAACGGCAGCCTCCGCACGCAGGCGAACCGCTCGTCGATGTCGATCTGCCTGGCCGCCTTCATCAGCAGCCGTTCGAAGGCGTTGCTGAGATCGGTGGCCAGATCGAGCGCGGAGGCGTAGCGCGCCGAGGGCTTCTTCGCGAGCGCCCTGGCGACGATGGCCTCGAGCATCTCGTCGAGCTCCGGCCGATGCTGCCGTATCGGCGCGGGTTCCTCGGTCATGATCTTCTGGATGAGGAGCGGGAAGTTGTCCGCGGCGAACGGACTCCGGCCGGTCAGCATCTCGTACATGATCACGCCGAGCGAGAACACATCGGTCTGCGCGGTAAGGTTCTGGTCGCTGATCTGCTCCGGGGACATGTAACGCGGCGATCCGGCCACGCCCAGCACCATCGTCTGATCGGAATCCGTGCGGTTGAGGTAGGCGATGCCGAAGTCGCCGATCTTCACCTCGAAATCCCCGGAGACCAGGATGTTTCCGGGCTTGATGTCGCGATGGATGATCCCCTGCCGGTGCGCGTGGTCCAGGGCCTTGGCGCACTTGAAGATGACCTCGATCACCCGGCCCAGGGGCAGCAGGCCCTCGGGCTTGCACGCGGGCTTCAGCGTCGCGCCGCCCTCGATGTACTCCATGACGATGTAGCAGTTCTCGCCGTCCACGCCGGCGTCGAAGATGCGGACGATGTTCGGATGGGTGAGCAGGCCCGCCGTGCGCGCCTCGTTGAAGAACATCTTGCGGAACCGCGCGCCGGACTCCTCCTCCTTGAGCTGCTCGGCGTGCGCGATCTTGATCGCCACGGGCGTGTCGGCGTAGGGGTCGTGGCCCAGGTAGACGGTGCCCATGCCACCACGGCTGATCTCCCTGGTGATGACGTACTTGCCTACCTTGCCGAATGCCATATGCGACAATCTCCGGGCCGGGTGCGCGCTGCCGGCCGAGCGCTGCGATCACGATAACCTGAAGCAGCCGGATTCAGGACTTCCCGGGTGTCAGATGCAGCACATATCGGCGGGGTCCCGGCATTGTTGAGGTTGGCCGTGCGGGCCCGTTCCGCCCGAAGGGAAAGACGGGCGGGAGGCGATGGAGGGCATCGATGACAACGCAAGGCCCGGGAGGCCGCCCGGGCAGACCGCCGCTGGTCAGGCGTCATCGCGCCGCCGGCGGGGCGGGAAGAGAAACCAGGTCGCCAGCACCAGCAGGCCGAAGGCCGTGTAGACGGCGGTGAACACCCAGCCGGGCGCCTCGTAGTAGAGGATGCGGTGCAGCCAGTGCTCGACGAAGCCGCCGCGGTAGGCTGCCTGTCCTGCCTGCCGGCGCAGCCACATCTCCAGATCGGTGAGCGGACAAACCAGGTCCAGACAGCTCCAGGCGACCACGAAGCCGATCGCCGCGAGGTGGCACAACCGGAACCACGGATGGTTCACCCACGACCAGCGCGCCAGGTTGCCGATAACGATGGTCAGGAACCCGAGCACCACGAACACGACCACGCCCGTGTGCGCGATGAGAACCGCATCGGCCAGCACCCGATACCACGCCTGGCTCATCGGACCGTGTCGCGGCGCGGCGTCGGCGTGTTCATCGCTGCCGCACGCGCCGCCCCGGCCCCGCCTACTTCTCCGGCCGGTCGTCCTTGATCTCGTGCGCGAGACACGCCGGCGAGCTGTAGCCGTCGGGCGGGGGCGCGACCCGCGGCGGCTCGAGCAGCGCGAGCCGCCCGTCCTGCCGCTCGTAGACGCCGCGCTCGGTGACAACGTAATCCATCGGAATGTCGAACCACTGCGGGTCGATGCTCTCGAGGCGCGCGAGCTCGAAGCTCACGCCGATGGCCACCGGGCGGCCGGGGCGGCGCGCGCGCAGCCCGGCGAGCGTGCGATCGAAATAGCCGCCGCCGTAGCCGAGGCGATAGCCGGCGGCGTCGAACCCGTTCATGGGCACGATCGCGGCATCCGGCTCGACTGCCTCGCCGGCAGCGGGGTAGGGGATGTCGTAGACGCCCCTGGCCATCGCGTCACCGGGTTTCCACAGGCGGAAGATCATCGGCTGCCGCGGCGCGAGCACCACTGGCAGGGCGGTCCGCGCGCCGGCGTCGCGCAGTCGGCGGGCGAGGAAGCGCGCGTCGTACTCGTTCTTGTGGGGCCAGCAGAACGCGACGATGCCGCGCCGGAGCCCGGGAAACGCGCGCTCGATGTGCGCGTCGATGGCGGTGCGGTAGGCGGTGAGCGTCGCCGCATCGACGGCGACGCGCGCCGCGATCAGGCGTGCCCGCTCGGCCTTGCGCCACTGCCTCAGTTCTTCGCTCGTCATGGTTCCAAGTCGCTACGCCATGGGCACCCGCCCGATTGCACAACAAGCCGCCACGCATGGCAACACCCGCCGGCCCGCGGCCTTTCGATTGCACAACAACCTGCCGTCCGTGGCAACAGCGGATCCGAGGCGTTTGCCGCCGCCGGGCACCTCCCACAGGATTTGGTGGAAAGAAGCCCAGTAACTACAGGATGGCAATAGCCTTTCTCATGCACTAAGCTTTGACCAGGAACCCTTGGGGGAGAGGCAAATGGACCACATCCGCGCCGGTTCGGGTGCGCTGTTACTCACGCTCGCCTGTGCAATGCAGGTCGCCGCCCAGTCCGTCATACCCGGACCCGGGACGACGACGGCGATACAGGGAGAGCTCCAGAGCGCGGCGCAGACGCCGCCGCAGCAGACGACCGCCGCCCTGGTCGAATTCATCTGTCCGCCCGGCAACCTGCTGAGCAGCGACCTGCAGACCCGTTGCAACGAGATCGCGATCGGCATCCTGCGAGGCACGGATTCCAGCGGCGCGCTGGCCGGGCTGCAGGGGATGGCGCCGGAGGAGAACTCCGTCATCCAGACCATCGAGGTGGACGGCGCGGGGAGCAGGGATGAAGAGGTGCGCAAGCGCCTGGAGCGGCGACGGAAGAAGGACCAGGACAGCGAGGCGGTCACCATGACCCTCAACGGCCGGCTTCTGACGCCCGAGGAGGTGCTCGGGGCGGAGCGCGGCGGCGGGGCCAGCGCGGACTATCCCTACAGCGGCCGGTGGGGCGTGTTTCTCAACGGCAACCTCGGCTTCGGGGACAAGGACGACTCGGCGCGCGAGACCGGGTTCCGAACGAACTCCTACGGCGTCACCGGCGGAGCGGATTACCTGCTCACCGACCGCTCCATCGTCGGACTGGCCCTGGGCTACACGCGGCAGGACACCGACCTGAATGCCGACAGCGGCTTTCTCGAGACCGACAGCGTCTCGGTGACCGCCTACGCGAGCTACTTTCCCTCGGCGCGATCGTACGTGAACGCGATGCTGAGCTACGGTCACAACGACCACGATCAGAAGCGCACCATCGCCTACACCATCGCCTCGCCGTTCACCCCGACCGGCACGGCGGTCATCAGGCAGAGCGCCCTCTCCGATACCACCAGCCGCGACATCGGCGGCAGTCTCGAGGGCGGCTACGACTTCGTGCGCGGCAACTGGACGCTGACCCCCTACGGGCGGCTCAACGTCGCGGATTCCTCCATCGACGGCTATACCGAGCACATGTCCGATCCGACCGGGCCCGGCAGCGGGCTGGCGCTGCAGATCGAGGATCAGAGCTTCATGTCGATCACCACGGCATTCGGCGGCCGCGTCACGACGGTGTACAGCGGCGAGCGCTTCGATCTCTTTCCGCAGCTGGGCGCGGAATACGTCCACGAGTTCGACAACGACAACGAGGACACGCGCGGCCGGCTGGTCGACGACACCAGCGGCTCGATCTTCCTGCTGCCGACGGATTCGCCCGATCGCAATTACGGCAACGTCACCGCCGGCCTGACCGCCGACTTCCGCAACGGCTGGTCGGGCCACGTGCTCTACCAGGGGCTGGTCGGCTACAAGGACCTCAACCTCAACATGTTCGAGATCGGCGCGCGCCTGCAGTTCTAGTTCATCATGGCACCGCCGCGGCCGGCCCGTCAGCGCGCGGCCTCTGCGGCACCTTCGAGCAGGCCCGCGACCTCCCGGAGCACCTGTGGCCACCGGCGAGTCCAGCAGCAGCCATGGTCCGCGTCGTCGTACACCTGCAGTTGCGCCCCGGGTTGCCGGCGGACGACCGGTTCGATGAGCGCCGGCGGCACGTTCCGATCGCTGCCGCCGGCCAGGTGCAGTTGCGCGATGGCGGGCGGCAGCGGCGCGCGGCGTGCGGGATTGAGCGAGCCGCTCAGCGGTGTATAGCCATGCAGCCGTGCCCAGGCGTCGGTGTCGAGGTTGCCGGCGATGGTGATCAGTGCCCGTACGTTCGCCAGGCGTTCGGCCAGCAGCATCGCCAGCGTGCCGCCGCCGCTGTAGCCGATGAGCACGAGGTGGCGGGCGCGGTAACGCGCCGCGACCCGCTGCACCGCCGTGGCCATGCTGGCAACGACCTCCTCCGAGTAACGCGCGCTCGTCCAAATGCGCGGGTCGCAGCCGCTCGCGGGTTTCAGACCGTGGTAGCACGGACGGCCCACCAGCACCGCCGGCGACGGATCCGCGCGCAACAACTCGAGCGCCACAGGCTCCGACGGCGTCGGGTCCGCCGCGATGCGCGTCCGGCCGATCCAGGGACTGCCGTCGCTCTCCAGGTAGACATGCAGAGACTCGCCGCCGGCCGGCGTGCGCGCGTACACCGCATGCGCATGGCCCCGGCCTTCGATGACCTCCCGACGCAGACCCAGATCGCGCGCGACCGCGTCATAGTGCGCGGACGGCGTCGACGCGCATCCATGTGCCGCGATCGCCGCCGCGCACCAGGCGATGCGAATCCAGCCTGCGGTCTCGCCCGCGGCGCGCCGCTTCAAGGCAGGCGCGGCGCCGTGCGCGGGACGATCAGGCGGCGGGTGGTCTGGATCTGACGCAGCAGCGTGTCGATCCGCTGCGTCTGCACCAGGCGCGGCGGCGAGGGCGGGCTGTGCGCGTCGGGGATCACGGTCTCGTAGCGCGGCTTGTCGATGACGACGCTGCCGTACCGGTTGGAGACCTCGATGGCCGTGGGCTTGCCGGCCTCCCCGGGCTCCATCAGCGCGATCGATGCGGAGGTCGGCGTGACCTCTCCGATCACGTGCGTGCCACGTATGCCGATGGTCGCTACCGGCGTGTTGAGTTTCACCGCCTGCGGCTTGTGCCGGGCGATGAGACCGCTCACGAATCGAAATACGCCCTTGAGGATGTCGGTCTGCATGACGCTGGCATCGTCGCCGGGCTTGTAGACGTACTGCCCCACGTTCATCTCCGAGTTCGAGCCCAGCGCGAAGCGGGCATTGTCCGAGAAGCGGAGCTCGACGCTGCCGTCGGCGGCGGTGGTAATGCGATCGCCGGCGTACACCGCGGCTCCCTGCTCCAGTGCCCGTCGCGCCTCGGCGCCGCGCTGCGCATGGACCTCGCCGCTCGCCTCGGTCACCTCGGCCGCGGTCCGCTCGGCATGGGCGATGCCGGTCATCGCGGCCGCCACGAGCAGTGCGACTCCGATCCACAGCCTTCCAAGCACGCCTCTTTCCTTCATCCTTCCTCCACCTGGCCGCCGTCCGGGCCTGTAACTGAAAGTAGCAGATGGCCGCCGCGGTGAAAACGTCGCGTTCGCGCCCGGCGCGGCGCCGTGGTTGCACTTCTCGCGCGGGCAGGGACAAGCGGGTGCTTATGGCGAGGGTGGCAGCGCGAAGACCACCAGGGCGCCGCCGGACCGGTCGCGCGGCTCGAGCGCCTTTGCATCGGCGAGGTGGCCGATGCCGTCGGGGTCGTTGGCCAGGCCGCCTATGCCCGCGAACACGCCGATGTACTGCCGGCCTTCATAGGCCCAGGTCGTGACATTGCCGACCACGCCCGAGGGCAGCGGCGGCGATTTCCACAGCTGCTCGCCGCTGCGTATGTCCCGTGCCTTCAGGTGCCCGTCCAGCGTGCCGTAGAAGACCAGGCCCGACGCGGTGGTGAGCGCACCGCCCCACAACGGATACGGCTCCGGTCGGGACCACACGATGCGGCCGGCGATCGCATCCCAGGCAAGAAAGTTTCCAAGCGCGCCGTCGGATCCCTCGACCGGGTGCATGGTGATCGCGGCGCCGGTGTACGGATGACCCTGCTCGTAGTCGACGTGGAAGGTCTCGTAGTCCATGCACAGGTGATTGGTCGGCACCAGGAACAGCCCCGGCTCGGGGGCATAGGCCGCTGGCGCCTGGTTCTTCGCGCCGATGGTCGCCGGACAGATGCCCTCGGTGGTGCCGTCCTCGCCGGTCCGGGCCGGTGAGTACCGCGCGATGACCTGCGGGCGTCCGCTGCGTCTGTCGATCTCTCTGGCCCAGTTCACCGAGGGATCGAACCTCTCCGCGATCAGCAGCTCGCCGGTCTCGCGGTCGATCGTGTAGGCGTAGCCGTTCCGGTCGAAGTGCGCCAGCATGTGTCGAGATCGGCCCGCCGCGTCCTTACCGTCGAAGAGGGTAAGTTCGTTGACGCCGTCGTAGTCCCACTCGTCGTGCGGGGTCATCTGGTACACCCACCGCACCTTGCCGGTGTCGATGTCACGTGCCCACAGCGAAGCGGACCACTTGTTGTCGCCGGGCCGCTGCGAGGGATTCCAGGTCGAGGGGTTGCCCGTGCCGTAGTAAAGCAACCGCAACTCCGGATCATAGGAATACCAGCCCCACGTCGCACCGCCGCCGATCTTCCACTGATCGCCCCGCCAGGTGTTCAGCGATGAGTTCCTGCCCACCCTGGCTACGGCACCGTCGGTCCAGGTCGTCGTCGCGTCGGGGTCGATGAGCATCCCGCTGTCGGGTCCTGCGCTGTATCCGCGCCAGACCGGGCGGCCGCTGTCCAGGTCGTAGGCGGTTAGGTAACCGAGGACGCCGTACTCGCCGCCGGCGATCCCGGTGATCACGTAGCGATCGAAGACGTGCGGGGCGTTGGTCGCCGACGCGCCCAGCGCCGGGTCGCCGTTCTTCACCTTCCAGATCTCCTGCCCCGAGCCGGCATCGAGCGCGACGAGGGTCGTGTCGGCCTGCTGCATGAAGACCTTGCCGTTGCCGTAGGCCAGTCCCCGGTTGACCGTATCGCAACACAACACCGCCAACGCCGATTCATCCTGCCTCGGCTCGTAGCGCCATTTCACCCGTCGATCTGACAGCCCGATGGCCACCACCTGGTTGGGATAGGGCGTGTGCAGGTACAGCGTGTCGCCGACGACCAGCGGTCCACCCTCATGACCGCGTTGCACGCCGGTGGAGAACTGCCATGCCAAAGTCAGGCTCGCGACGTTGTTCCGATCGATCTGGCAGAGCGCGGAGTGTCGCCAGTTTGCCGCGTCGCCGGCCTGTGCCTCCCAGCCGTCGGTGGTCGGGCTGCAGGGCGCGGCCTCACCGCCGCCAGCCAGGGCGATGCGGGCCGTGACCGAGAGAGCGAGGATGACTCCCGCACGACAAAGGGTCGCGGGCGAGCGTGGGACCCGGCTGCGATCGAGATCTCGTTCAGAACCGAACATGCCGATTACCCCCGGTTCGTGCACGGACGAGGTTTGGGACGGGGAGAAAGAAGTCCTGCGGCGCCACCAGGTTGGAGTCCCCGGGCGGCGGCTTGGTTCGCGACCACCGGCGTTGCCGTGCGAGGCGTCTGCGGGTGAGGCCGGGAGCCGCCGGCAGGGGACCTCAGTCCGCCAGTGCCTGCTGCAGATCCGCCTTGATGTCCTCGACCGCCTCGACGCCGACGGAAAACCGCACCAGACCTTCGGCGATCCCGGCACGCTCGCGTTCCTCCGCGCCCATGCCGCGGTGACTGGTGGCCGATGGCAGCGTGGCCAGCGACTCCATACCGCCGAGACTGACGGCATGCAGCGCGAGCCCAAGGCGATCCAGGAGGCGCTGCGCCCCCGCCTTGCCGCCCTCGACCTCGAAGGACAGCAGTCCGCTGCCGCCGCGCATCTGGCGCCGGAACAGTTCGTGGCGGCCCTCGCCCAGTCCCGGGTAATAGACGCGGCGCACGCGCGGGTGGCGCGCCAGCCACTCCGCGATGGCCCGCCCGTTGCGATTGTGCGCCTCCATGCGCAGGGCAAAGGTCCGCAGGCCGCGCAGGATGAGCCAGGCCTCCATCGCATTGACGGTGGCGCCGAGGTTCTTGTGCAGCGCGCGTGCCTCGGGCGCGAGCGGCTCGCGGGCGACGACGCAGCCGCCGATCATGTCGGAATGGCCGTTCAGGAACTTGCTGGTCGAGTGCACCACGAGGTCCGCGCCGAGCGCGAGCGGCCGCTGGTTGTAGGGTGTCGCCACCGTGTTGTCGACGATGACCACGGCGCCCCCGGCGCGCGCGGCGGCGACCGTCGCGGCGATGTCGGTCAGGCGCAGCAGCGGGTTCGACGGCGACTCCAGCAGCACCACGCGCGCACGGCCGACGGCGGCGAGCCAGGTATCGTCGTCGCGGGCATCGACGTTCTCCACCGCCACGCCATAGATCGAGGCGAACACCCGCAACAGCTCCACGCTGCCGCCGTAGAGGTCCTGCGGCGCCACGATCGGGCCGCCGCGGCCGCGCAGCGCGATCGACAGCGCGCAATGCACCGCCGCATTGCCCGAGCTGGTGACGAGCGCCTCGGCGCCGCCCTCGAGCGCGGCATACGCCTGCGCCAGGACGTCGACCGTGGGATTGCCGAAGCGCGAGTAGGCATAGCCCTTGCGCCTGCCGGCGAAAAGTTCCTCGGCCTGTGCCGAGGTCCCGAGATGAAAGAGCGTGCTCTGGATGATGGGCGCCTGGAACGGGCCCAGTTCCGCGCCCGCGTGATCGGAGCCGAGGTGCGCACAGATCGTTTCAATCGAGTGAGTGGTCATGATGCGTGTCAGCATACCAAAATTCGAACCGGGGAAATTCGACCATCCGCCTCGCCGCCGCCCGCATCGTGGCTCCGGCAGGCGCGGCATGCCGCAACGCGCGCATTGCGGTTCCCTGCTGCCGCAGTATCGCGTGGGTGCCATGTGGCGATCCCCCGGCGCGGCGAGGCGTGCGGTCGCGATCGGCGCGTGCAGGCGGAGTCAGTGGGCGACGCTCGAAGAAAAGACGTTGAGCACGACGACCCCGGCGACGATCATCGCCATTCCGAGGATCGCCGGCGCATCGAGCCGCTGGCCGAAGAACAGCCACCCGATGACGGCTATCAGCGCGATGCCCACACCGGACCAGACGGCATACGCCACGCCGATCGGGATCACCTCTAGGGTGAGCGACAGCAGATAGAACGCCGCCGCGTAACCCGCGACGACGATCACCGAAGGCCCCAGCCGCGTGAAGCCCTCCGAGGCCTTCAGAAAGCTGGTGCCGGTGACCTCGGCAACGATCGCAGCGGAGAGAATTAGCCACTTCGACATGCTGAGGGGCCTCCTTGAATCCGTGGGCGGGCGAGCAGGGATGATACACCCCGGCGCGCGCGTGCCGGCCATCCCCCACGCCTCGCGTGGAAGCGCATGGCATTGCGCTGCGGGGCGAGCGGCAGCGCGGTTGTGCACGCCGCTGGTCGGCGGGTAGGATGATTGCCCGGTCCGATCGGGTTGTCCGCTCCGGCCGGGGGGGGGAGGGATGATACTCGACACCATCGCCACGGGCGGCTGCAGGTCTTACCTGGTCGGTTGTCCCGACACGAGTGCGGCGGCGCTGATCGATCCGGAGCTCAGCCGGATCGACCGCTACCTCGGGCTGGCGGCGCGCAACAGCCTGCGCATCCGGTTCCTCATCGACACCCACACGCACGCGGATCACTTCTCGGCGAGCAGGGAGATGGCGCGCCGGCTCGAGGTGCCCGTGGTCATGCACCGGCACAGTCCGGCGCCGTTCGTCGACATGCGCATGGAGGACGGCGAGCTGCTCGCGGTGGGCCGGCTGCGCCTGCAGGCGATGTACACGCCAGGGCACACGCGCGATTCGATGTGCGTGCGGGTCGGCGATTGCCTGTTCACCGGCGACACGCTGATGGCTGGCGCCACGGGCCGTACGGACCTCCCCACGGGTGACGCGGATGCGCTCTACGACAGCCTGTTCAACGGCATCCTGCGACTCGATCCGGCGTGCAGGGTCTACCCCGCGCACGATCACCAGGGTAGCGGTCCCACGACGCTCGGTCAGGAGCTGGCCGCCAATCCGCGCCTGAAACATCGGGAGCGCGCGGCGTTCGTGGAGAACATGCGTAATCTCAATCTCACCATGCCCGCCCATCTCACCGAGGCGCTGCGCACCAACATGAGCGGCGGCAAGACCGCCGACCAGCTGCTCTCCGAGGCCGCCGCGAAGGTGCCGTTCATGTCGCTGGCGGAACTGAGCTACCGCGTCGAGGCGGGCGGCGGCGCGCTCGCCGTGCTCGACGTGCGAGAACGCGACGCCTACGAGCAGGGGCACATCCCCGGGGCGCGCCTGCTGCCGCGGGGCCAGCTCGAACTGCGCGTGAACGAGGAGCTCCCCGACCCCACCCAGCACGTGCTCACCTATTGCGCGCTCGGCCTCATCTCCACGCTGGCGGCGGCGACCCTGCGCGAGATGGGTTTCCAGCGCGCGGTGGCCCTGGATGGTGGCATGGCCGCCTGGCGCGATGCGGGCTACCCGGTCAGGACCGGCGCCGAGCCGTAACGCGCCCTCGCGGGCTGCTGCTTCCGTTGCCGTCGGCACCGCGATCGCGAAGGCTTCACAGGGGTTTCGTGGTTCTTCCCGGTCATCGCCCGCCGCAATCGGCGGCGGGCGAGCAAAAAAGGGGATCAGCGGCTAATCTTTCATAACGGGACATGGCAAGGTCAACACCTTCCGGGCCCGGGGCCTTTACTTCCGTTGCGCAGACTGGTTGTTCGCTTTCAACGAGGAGATTCCCATGAGCAAGGCAAGACACGGCATAGCGCTCGTGGTCGGCAGCCTCATCCCGATTGCCGGCCATGCCGCGGCCGTCGGCACCGGGGAGAACCCTTTCCGGACGGAGGAGCGCGTGCAAGGAGACACGCAGGATCGGGGTGCCGGGCAGACGATGCTGGCGCAGGGTTATTGCGGCGGCATGCCGGGCTGGCAGGGCGGCTACGGCGGCATGAATTGCGGCGCGGGCATGTCGGGGATGCGTGGCGGCATGATGGGCGGTCCCATGATGGGAGGCGGGATGATGGGAGACGGGACCACGTGCGGCGGGATGATGGGCGGCGGGATGATGGGTGGAATGGGCATGATGCGAATGATGGATACGGACCAGGACGGCAAGATCTCGAAGGAAGAGATGGCCAGGCATCAGGAATGGATGATGAAGGCGCTGGACACGAACGGCGACGGTCAGATCGATGCCTTGGAGATGATGGGCATGGGAGGCATGCGGCGCATGAACCCGCAATGAGACTTGCCGAATCCCGCCGCTGCCACGCTTGAGCGGCCTTCCGCGAGGCCGGTGACCCTCGGGACCCGCAGGTCACCGGCCCGGGTGTGATGGGCACTTCAGTGCCGCATGGAGCGGTCAGGGACGACGATCGTGCCGCGCCCGCGCGGCTCAACGGCGCGTGATCACGACCTCGAGATACTCGCCCGGCAGGACGAGCGTCTCGTCGGCGGAGCGGTTCATGCGGTCGAGCAGCCCCAGCAGATCGCGCGTGAGGCCCGCGCGCCCATTCTCGTCGAGGGCCGCGAAGGCGCGCTGCATCGGTCCATAGTAGGTGCGGAACACCTCCAGCCAGTGCGCCGGCGAGCGATAGCGGAAGACGAAATGTCGGCGCGCAACACGGATGTCGGCGGCCTCGTGGCCGAACAATTCCGCGAGGCGAGGCTCCGTACCCCACAGCATCGGCGACTTCACGCCCGGGGGCGGCGGCACGTGCCTGCCGACGGTCCTGAAGAGCTGCCCGAGGAATCCTTCCGGCGTCCAGTTCGCCAGCGCGATCCTGCCGCCCGAGCGGCACACGCGCAGCAGCTCGCCCGCGGCCCGCTCCTGATCCGCGGCGAACATCACGCCGACCACCGACATCACCACGTCGAAGGACGAGTCGGCGAACTCGAGTTGCTCGGCGTCGCCCGCCTTGAACGTCACGGGCAGGCGCTCGGCGGCGGCGCGCTGCTGCGCCCGGGTGACCAGCGAAGGGACGTAGTCGATGCCGACGACGTCGCACCACCGCCGCGCCGCGGCCAGCGCCACGTTGCCGCTGCCGCAGGCCACGTCCAGAACGCAATCGCCGGCGCGCAGGTCGACCGTCTCGCACAGGGATTCGGCGACGATGTTCAGCGTCGCGCCCACCACCGAGTAATCCCCCGAGGCCCAGGTCGCCTGCTGCTTCGCCTTCACCGCCTTCAGATCGACCGGCGCGGCGGTGATGCTGACACCGGTGTTGAGGAAACTCTTCACTGCATGAGGTATTGCCATAGCCATGATTTCTCTCCAAGCCATTGTTGAACACTGTCGCCGGGTGGCGCGCGTGAGGTCGGATGGGCGAGACCGCTCGGTGCCGCCATCACGTACAATTGCCACCCTGCGGCGCGCATTCTAGGAACGCGGCACAGGTACCTCCATGACCTGCCGTCCGCGGTTCTTGCCGGACAGTCCGGCATTTCCGCAGGCGCGACCGCCAGGCTGGTTCATGTGTCCACGGGAGGCGGGACCATGGGTGCTGACACGCTGTCGGACGTGCTGCGTACCGTAAGACTGACCGGCGCGGTGTTTTTCGACATCGACGCCTCCTCGCCGTGGGTGGCCGAGGCGCCGCCGGGCCGGCTGCTCGCGCCTCACGTCATGCCCGGCGCGCAGCACCTCATCGAGTACCACGTACTCACCAGGGGTTCTTGCTGGGCCGGACTCATCGACGAACCGCCGGCGCGGCTCGAGGCCGGCGACGTGATCGTCTTTCCGCACGGCGACGCCCACGTCATGTCGAGCGCGCCGGGGATGCGCGCGCCGCCCGACGCCAATACGATGCCCAGGCCGCCGCATCCGCCGCTGCCGATCAAGATCCGCCAGGGTGGCGGCGGGCCCGACGGATCGCGCGTGATCTGCGGCTTCCTGGGCTGCGACGCGCGGCCATTCAATCCGCTGCTCGCGACACTGCCGCGCGTGCTGCACGTGAGCGAGCAGCCCGGGGAGGATTGGCTGAGCCATTTCGTCCGCTTCGCATTGCGCGAGGCGAATCAGCAGAGCGCCGGCGGGGAGTGCATGCTCGCGCGCATGAGCGAGCTGATGTTCGTGGAGGTGGTGCGGCGCTATCTGAATTCGCTGCCGCCGGATCAGACGGGGTGGCTGGCGGGTCTGCGCGATCGGCACGTGGGCCGGGCGCTGTCGCTGCTGCACGAGCGCCCGGCGCACTCCTGGACGCTGGACGGGCTTGCCCGGCAGGCGGGGACCTCGCGGTCCGTGCTCGCGGAGCGGTTCCAGCATTTCGTCGGCCAGCCGCCGATGCACTATCTCACGCACTGGCGCATGCAGGTTGCAGCCGGACTGCTCGTACGCGGGACGTCGACCGTCGCCGGCGTGGCGACCGAGGTGGGTTACGACTCCGAGGCGGCGTTCAGCCGCGCCTTCAAGAAGGTCGTCGGCGTCGCCCCGGCGACCTGGCGGCGGAGGCAGGCGGGATCCGCTTATGCCGGCGCGGCGACATGAAAACGGGCCGGTGAGGAGCGACGGACACCAGTCATGGCCCCTTGTATTTCTTCACCCCGCACAGGCGCCGCGGCCGGCTGGAGACGAAAAGCCCTCACGACTACCTGGAACGCGGTTTGTCGCCGGTGAACTTCCAGCCGCCCATGGGCCCCTCGTCGCCCGCCTTGCACATCTCGAAGATTCCATCGCTCGTGTAGCCTTCCGCCTCGTTGTGATACTTCACGGCGCGACACGGCCTGCCGCCACGCTCGTAGGAGTTCAGGGGCGTGACGCTGCCGCCATGACCCGTATCGCTGTTCGTCCACTCCGTGGTCGCCCCGTCCGCGCCGTTCAGTGCGTCTCTGCTGGCTGCGTTGAGCATCTCCCTGTCCCTGTCCGTGAAATACGCCAGGGGGGACCGGTCCAGAAACTCCGTGAAGAACGCCGATGCAGGCGCGGCGATCGCCGTCAGCGTTGCCGTCAAGACGAGTGCGGGGATCCTGCGATGCATGATGGGTCGTCCTCGGTCGATTCGATACTGCGTTGATGGTCCTGATATTCCTCCCGGGCATTCTAAACGCACAACCTCGCGCTGTCCTCGTGGATCGATGGCCGCCGTTTTCAGGACGTGGCAGAGTCCATGCGCCCGGGAATCGGAGTGAAGCCGCGTGAACTTGGCCGCCGCGGGCCGGTCGCAGGAGAGAAGAGCGTGCATATGCGCATTGCAGCATACTTCCTGGCGCCCCTGTTGCTCGCGGGCTGCGCGACCGAGCCGGTGGATGCGCAGCGGGTCCTCGCCGAAGGGAGCCCGTGGCGTACCGACCGTTACGGGGGCGCGGCGGTGCTCGCGTGGCCGTCGTGGCCGGAGACCTATCAGATCTGCACGAGTCCGCGGAGCGCGGCCGCCGTGAGCGTTTCCGTGCGTGACCGGCCGAGCCTGCGCACCATCCGCGACATGGTGCCGCGCCTGGCGGCGGGCGAGTGCGCGACCGTGACCGTCGATCGCGACCAGGACCTCGTCGTGACGCAGCTTGCCGGCGGCGCGGCGGCGGACGGCAGATCGCTGCGCGTGCATGGCACCGGATATCGGCCGCCAGCGCCGGCCTACCCGCTCATCTTCGGCGCTCCCCATTTGCATCGCCGCCCGGTTCCCTGAACCTGTGGGGCAGGCGTCACGATCGGCCGCCAAAGGTGGTAGAGTCCGCTGGCGCAGGTCGTGGGGCGCCGAAAACTACGACCGCCATGCGCACGACGGCGGGCCCGCGCTTTCCGGCCGAACAAGACGGCCTCCGGCGTTCGCTGGGACGGCGCTGCTGGCGGCATGGCGCCCGACGATGCTGAAGACGCGGCGCGAGCGAGCATGCGAGGCGGGCGGCAGGCGAACCCTGCCCGCGCAACGATGTGCCTGCATGCATGAGGTTTGGGGGGGAACGTATGGATATCGTCTGGTTGCTGCTGGTGGGCCTGATCGCCGGGTGGCTGGCGGGGCGGATCGTCCAGGGCGGCGGCTACGGCGTGGTGGGCGACATGGTCGTCGGCATACTCGGTGCGCTCGTCGGCGGCTACGTGTTCCGCAGCCTGGGCCTGGCTCAGGGGTACGGGCTGCTGGGCAGCATCATCGTGGCGGCCATCGGCGCGATCATCCTGATCGTCATCCTGCGCATCATCAAGCGGGCCTAGCCAGGAGCCGGGATTGCCGGATTGCGGGCGACCGGGTCTTCTGCGAGTGGATCCGGCGAGTCCTCCGTGGGCCGTGCCCCCGGGCGAACCGGCCGGGAGCCGGGTCCAGCACCGCCTTGCACCGGCTTCGGAGGAACGCCTCCACGGCTCGTGTAAGCTGGCGCTCGAGGTCCGAAAGGATCTCGAGCAGCTCGTCGATCGCGCTGACGTCGATGAGCTGTGCGATGAACTTCCGGACCGACGCCAGCGCGGCGTTCACGGCCCGCTCGATTGGCTTCATCGGATTGAGCGCATTGATCACCTTGCGAATGTAGCCGGTAAAGGTGTCCATGCTGAGGCCGATCTTCCTGAGCAGGCGATTTATCGCCACCCGCACCACGATCTCGACCTTGTTCACGTATGGCTTGATGCCGTTCGAGAACCGGGTTAGAACGCCCAGAATCGCCTTCATGGCCTTGCCGCGGAAGACGCTGAGCAGGCTCTGCCCCGCACGCACGACGTCGCCAATCGGCTTCAGTACGGCGAGCGCTGAACGCAGCGTCTTCTCGATCATCGCGAAGAAACCCGCTACGCGGGCGGCGGTCTCGTCGAGCACCGCTCGCACGGCCGCGACCGGTGTGTTGAGCCGGGCGGCGCACGCCTCGACGTCTTTCGGCGGCTGTGAGCCGTAGTAGGCGATGACGCTGGCAACCATGTCGCGCAGATAGGCGACGTTCGATTCGATCGCATCGACCGCCGCAACGGCGTCCGCCACCGGGGTCTCGATCCTCTCGACCAGCCTGCGCAGCGGCTCGATCTCCGTGCCGATCCGGCCGACGAGATCGCGCGCGCGTCCGATCGAGCCGCTCTGCGGTGGTCCGGCGAGCGCCTCCAGCGTCTGCTTCAGGGCACGAGATGCCGGACCGATCGGACCCGGGAGAAGTGACAGGGGCGTGACCGTGACGCGAAGCGAGGCGAGCAGCCGGTGCAGGTCGGTCAGGTCCTGGTGCAGGCTGCGGGGAAACGCGAGCGGCGCCTTGACCTCGCCGATGAGGTCCTGCACCGCACGGACGGGTTTCTGGACAGCGGTCACGTGGACGTCGATGGCGGCGAGATTATCGCGCAACGCGATCGTGGCGCTGGGGGGCACGGGGGACCGGGCTGTAACCCGCTGCCGGGTGTGGCGGCGTGCGGCGGGGCGTGCGGCCATGGCGAGCTCCTTTCCGGACTTGCGTGGCGTGGTCACTGCAGGTGGATCGTTGCCGTGCTCTCCCGCCTCTCTCGTCCCGGTTGATGAATGGGCCGATCTCTGGCGCGCCGATCGTGCGGGCGGCGCGTTTCCGGTTGCCGCAAGACGCGATGCGGCCCGGCTCATGCGGTCAGCGCACGGTACGGGTGATCCGCTCGACGCCGGAGATGAGCTCCTCGACCTCCGCCGCGGTTGGATCCCGCTCCCGGACGTGATCGCACAACCGCCTGATGTCGCCGAGCCGTCGTACGTCCTGCCAGGCCCTCATGTCGATGACGTTCTCTTTCTTCAGGACGTCGCCGAGCGTTTCGATCTCCGCGCAGGCCTCGGGCACATCCACGTCGTGGCTCTGCGCGAGCTCGCCCAGGTGCTTCACGAGCACGACACCCGCCACCGCACCGGCGGCGCGCGGGAAGCCACGCTCGGCAAGCGACCGCGCGGTCTGCAGCTCCGAGCTGAGCACGTCGGACTGCACGCTGCGCCAGATGTCGAACAACCCGCTCTCGAAGCGCCGTGAGGCGGCGCGGAGTATCGCCAGCTGGAGCGTGAAGCGATTTGAAACGGTGGCCAGATCGTGCAGATCGCCGTCCTGGCGCGCGTCCCGCCGGGTGCTGATCCGCACACCCCGGAGCCAATCGCGAATGCAATAGTTGGCCACGGTCGTCACGCCGCTGCCATTGTCGCTGTGGTAAAGCTCGACGAATTCCGCGTGACGCTCGGGCAGCAGCTGCCGAATCAGCGCGGCGGCCTCGCTGAACCATGCCTGGTACCGGCGCTCGAAGGTTCCCCTGATCCGGCGCGCCACCTTCTCGGATGACGGATCGCTCAGCTTCCCGTCCTGCGCCAGAAGGCGCAGGTGCAGATCGCTCAGCATCAGCGTGCCGCTGTCGGACAACGTCTGCAAATCGGCGCGATGCCTCTCGAAAACGCTGGTCATTGCCTGCAATCCATCCCGGGGTGTCGTTGGTCTGGGTACTGCGGCGGTTGCGCCGCCGAGCCACGGTTACTGCAGACGCGTCGCGACGGTTACTGATCGCGGCGAGGAGCGCGTGCACGAGGCAATTAAAGCACCGCCGGCCCGACATTGGAAGGCCGCGCTCCGTCGGGCGCTGGCCAGCGGATCATGCGGCGAGGATGCGCCATGCCTCCCGTCGCAGCGCGGAGAACGACGTGCCGGATCGCCCGCGGCTGCGCAACCATCGCGTCCGGGGCGGCGATTCGCCGTCTGCCGGCGGAACGACGATCGGGAGGTCGCACCTCCCTCTGGAACCTCGCGGGTCCGTCGCCTCGCTCACAGCGAACTGCCGTCGAACTCGGTCACGGGTATCGAGGCGAGATCGATCCCCTCCAGGCAGCGGACGTTGATGGCCGCCGTGCGGGCGCCGTTCGCGTCGCGGCCCTCGGCGTAGGGATGGATGCCGCAGTTCGGGCAGAAGCGGTGCCTGATGAGGTGCCTGTGGAACGAGTACGTGCTCGCGTTCTTCTCAGGGGTGATGAGGCGCAGCCGTTCCCGCGGCACGAACCACAGGAGGGAGCCCCGGCGCTGGCAGATCGAGCAATTGCAGGACACGACCTTGTCCAGCGTGCCCTCGACCTCGAACGCCACGCTGCCGCAGTGGCAGCTGCCCAGGAATTTCATGCCGTCTCTCCGCGTTCAATACCACGGTACGATTGCCGCACAGCTTTGCACCGTTCGCACGATCAGCCAAGCGGCGGCGGAGATCCAGTCCGCGAGCACGCGTCCCGATCGATCCGGTCTCCTGGCGAGGCGCGGAAATGAATGTTTCTCGATGCTGTGCGCCGGGCCAGGAGTCCGTCCGGTGGAAGGTTTTTCCTGAATGGATGAGTGTGGTACCCGTCGTGTTTCCGGCGTTCCCATGGTCCGGCGGCTTCAATATCATTTGCGTGTCGAAAAAACGTGTACCGCGAAAGGCTCCTCCATGCTCATCCTCACCCGCCGCGTAGGAGAAACGCTGAACATCGGTGACGGTATCACCGTCACGGTCCTGAACGTGAAGGGCAACCAGGTCAGGATCGGGGTCGATGCCCCGAAGGAGGTGACCGTGCATCGCGAAGAGATCTACGAGAAGCTCCTGCAGGAGAAATCGAACCCGTCGAGCTGAACTGCCGCACGGCGCGCGCACGGGCGCAGCATCGGTCGTGGGGCGACGCCGGCCGCGGTCCGGCTCCCTGTCGCCGAGACCCGGGGGTCCCGTCAGCGCCGGGCCGGTCCCCGCGTATCACGACGCCCGGGCAGCTCCTCGGCGACGAGCTCGATGTACTCGGCCTCCGCGTTGTCGAGCATGTCCATCAGCTCACGGCAGCGGATGTCCTGGGCATCGAGCTGGATGGTATCGTCGCCACACGGCTTGCGAGTCGGATCGAAGGCCCGGCCGGCCGCTTCGTAGCCTTTGCGCCTGGCCATGAGATCGACGTGCCAGTCCCGCAACTGCAGCAGGAAGGCGTCCTGTTCATCCCTGCCGAAACCCGCAGCCCTCATGCCGTCCTTCAGTCCGGCAATGAGTTCCGGAGCGCGCTCGACCAGCTCCGCCTTCTCCTCCTCCGTGGGCACCGGACTCACGCTCCACAGCAGCAGGGCGGTCGTCTCCATGGCCGAGCGGACCTCTTCGCTCTCCTCGCCGTGGGTGTCCAGGGTCAGGGTCAGGTACCTGCACCAGTCGCCCAGCAGGAATTGAACGATGAAGGCAGGGGGCAGCGGTCCGCCCGATGCCTGGATGGCGTGGCGGATCTCGCCGCTGATCCGTGCCGCCGCCTTCAAGTCTGTCGAAAAACGGGTCATATGCGGATCCTGGTCCAACGTGCCACTGGCACCGCATTCAGCGGCGCGATGCGGCATCTGCGATATCGAAAGACTCCGCGAATGCCGGTTCCTGGCCAAGACGCGCTCGCTGGAGCGGTGAACGAAGTCGCAGAACCGGTCCGCCCGGCCCGTTCGCATCCCTGCGAGCAGGCGAGGAGAGTCAGGGCGAAAGGGGCCGGGCGGTATGACGTTTAGCGGCGCGGCGGCCCCGGCCTTGAATGCCGGCGCCGGCCGACACCAATCGACGGCCGGGAAGGGCTCCCCCGGGCAGGCATTTCGCCGCTGACGGGCGGCTGGCCACTGCCCCCGGCCGCTCTAGAGCAGGTCCTTTACGTCCAGCCCCCACACCGTGGAGCTGCCCTCGTGCGCGAGCAGGGGCGTGATCTCCGCGCCCGCGCCGGTCGGCAGGATCTGCACCACGCCGAAATTGAACTCCTTCACCACCTCCCGCAGGGTGGAGCGGATGCCCGGCGCGACCGTGAAGCTCTCGTCTGCGTACACGCCCACCAGCACCTCGTCCTGCAGCACGCTGATGCCGGAGGAGGTGAGGGAGGCGGCGGTGAAGTCCGGGTCCGAGGCCTCGATGTCGAAGATGCAGCCGACGTGGATGTCGCCGGAGAGAAAGAGGAGTCTGCGCGCCGGGCCGGCGCTCGTGCTGGCGACCCGCGCCTTCCCGGCCCAGCGCAACAGGGCGGCCTGCTCGGCGCGGGCGTACTTGTGCGACCACTGGTCGCGGGCCTCGTCGATGTTCGAGACCTTGTAGTTGCCGAGGTTGAGCGGCGTCCCGAATAGACGCGAGAGGTGCACGTTCGCCACGGCGAGCGGGATGTCCTTTTCATCGCCGGAAGTATGCGGGCGCAGCACGCCGTCCAGATCGCCACGGCGGAAGGCGACGATGTCGTCGGTGCGGTCCCCGAGCAGCCTCTGCACCTGGCCGTCGGGGTCCATCGATGCGATCGGCGTGGGCGTCACCACCGCCAGCGCCTCCACATCCGCCGGCAGCGTGTCGAACACCTGATTGATGAAACCCCACTGCTCGGCGCCGAGGATGGGGAAGTCCTTGCGAAACACGTCGCGCTCGCCGCGGCTGTCCAGCACCAGCACAACCAGCCGCCCGCACTGGAAGACGTAGGGCATGGCGCGCCGTTGTCCGGGCAGCGGTGCCGTCTCGATGTAGTTGGGCAATGTCTGACCCGGCAGCGCCATCGGATTGCGGCAGGCCTGGAAGTGCCAGTAGACGTCGCGGCAGTCCTCGAAGTAGGCGTTGCACTTCCGGAAGATCTCCGTGCCGCGCGGATACTTCGCCGCCATCGTCGGGCTGTCGGAGGCGAGCGAGCCCCAGCCGTCGCGGATCTCGTGGTCATCCCACATCATGTAGACGGGCACGCTCGCCATCACCTTTCGCACCGGCTCGCGCGACCAGTTGGCCTGGTAGGCGTCGACGAGCGCCTTGCGCCGCGCCACGGGCCCGGACTCGAAGTGATCCGCGAAGACGTTGGGCTCGTCCTCGTCGATGTACACCTGATCGCCCACCATGAGCACGAAGTGCGGCTTCGCCTTCTCGACGAATGTGCTGAACATCTCCCACAGGCCGTCGTAGTGTGTCGCGCTGCAGGAGATGACGCAGAAGAGCAGGTTGGCCATGGAACCCGGCGCCGGCATGGTGCGGAAGGTCCCGCGCGAGCGGGCGACGACTCGCCCCCGGCGCAGGACGCTGTAGCGATAGCGCCAGTCCGGGCGCAGGCCCGTGGCCGTGGCGATGGCGGTGCGGAACTCGGGCTGAGTCTCCGTGCTCGCGAAGTCGAACAGACCCGCGCCCTGGATCCGCAGCTTGTAGTTGATCGGGTCGTCGAATACGCGGATCCAGATCCGCGCGCTCGCCTCGTCGGTGTGGCCGACGATGGGACCGAGCTGCAGCCGGCTGATGACCCGCTGCCGGCGCATGGCTATTTCCGGGAGGATCCTTTGGCCATCTCGCCGGCGAGGCCGGCACCGATCGCCTTTCGCATCTCCGCGGCCTCGCGGACCGAGAGCGCGAGCTTGACCGGGTCGGCGGCGGCCGCGGCCTTGGCGCGCTCGCCCTTGTGCAGGGCACGGCGCTGCCGCAGCCGCTCGTTGTAGCGATCGATGTCCGGGGCGTGCTTGATGGCCCTGGCGATGCCGCGCAGATCGCTCGCGCCGGCGGCCTTCAGCGCGCGGCGGTGCGCCTCGCCCAGGTGCAGCGCCTTCGTCGCCGCGGCGAAATCCAGGTTGCGCGGATCGCCGGCGCGCAGCCCCGCCCAGGCCTCGATAAAAGCGTCGACGATGCGCGGGTCGTCCAGGCCGAGCGGTCGCTTCCCCAGCGTTCGGCGGTTGGCGAGCAGCGTGGCGAGGCGGTTCTCGAGCAGGTTCCACCTCGTCACGCTCTCCCAGGCACGCTCGCGCGCCGCCGCGCGCGCCGAGCTTGCCGTCGCCGTGACGCCGCCCAGGTCGAACTCGCCCGGATCGATGTCGATGGGAAACAGCGGAGTGACCGAGGCCGAGCTGCCGCTCACCGCCGGTCCGCCGGCGGCCGCGAAGGTGAAACAGGTGTCGAGCACGCGCTCCTCGCCGAGCAGCACGCCGCGCTCCAGCGGCGAGCGCTGCACCTCGCGATCGTATTCGTCGCGCAGGGTCTCGAGCCAGATCTCGAGCAGATGCTTGTAGTTGATCGTGGCCCGCTTCACGGAGCCTGCGAACGGCAGCGGTGTCGGCGAGACGACATCGACGAGCATGAGTCCGCTGCCGGCGATCACCCATTGCTCGAGCACCGGCCGCGTGAAATCGTCCGGGGTGGGAAGCGCGCCGATGAGGTCCACGTCGAACTCCTCCAGCGGCGTGCCCGGCGGATAGACGCGATCCAGGTACACGAGGGCGCGCACGAGGTCGGTGTTGAAGTTGAACGGGTCGTCCAGCGTGAAGGGGCCGGGCGGGTTGTCGAGCACGCACACGCGCCGCAGCCGCGCGTTGACGCAGAAGTTCTCGTCGCGCGGCACCAGCACCACGGCGGTGAACTCCTGCACGCCCTCGATGCCGGAGGAGCGCCGCGCCAGGAGCTGGGTGTACCAGAGATTCGGATCCGCCGGGTCGAGCGAGAGCAGCTGCAGCGGCTGCGGGGAGAGCGAGTAGCGCAGGTGCGGCGTGCCGACGTACTTCGCGTTGAGCAGCGTCAGCACGTTCTCGATACGGGTGTGGTGGCTGACCAGCTCGCGCCGCTCCTGCGAGGCTTCGCGCGAGGTGGTGTCCACGACCTGGGAGACCGCGCGCTCGGCGCTCACGTCGGTGGAGGTGCGCCGCGCGGACCCGCCGATCGACACCGGGCCGATGCCGATGCCGGCGCTGGCGCCGAGGGAGGTGGTGCGCGAGCGGCTGCTCGAGGTCTCGTACATCTGGCTGCCGCTCTTGCCCATGAACTGCCCGTCGGCCTCGCCCTCGTAGATCTCGCTGCCGACCACGCCGGTCTGGATCATCCGCCGATGCAGCGGCGCGGCGGCGTGGAAGTAAGGACGGATCGTGCCGACGGCGCCGGAGGGGTTGCGCACCTTCAGATCCAGCTGTACGAAGAAGCACGGCACACCCTCGCCCAGCGCGGCGCCGGCCACCGGCGGGATGTTCGCGGGAAACGCGGCCGGGGAGATCGAGGTCGTGAACTTCAGGTACACCAGCCGCTGGTCGGGGAAGCGGCCGGTGATCTCCTCGTCATCGGGCTCGAAGGTGAAGAGGGCGATCGCGGTCTCGTCGGGCTCGCCCGCCGAGAGCGGCTGCGTGGTCGAGGCGAGCTTCCAGGGGATCTCCAGCGGCGGCGGCAGGACTTCTTCATCGGCCATGGCGGCATTCCCTCCAGCCGGCCCGCGGCTTCAGGGTGGACGCGGGCGGCGCGCATACCACGCGGATAAATGAAGAGTATAGATCCTGCGGCCAGATGTTCCCGACGAGGGCCGCTGCTATCGAGGCACTGATGGCCGCCGTCGGACGCAAGGCGCGGAACTCCCGGCGGACCTCCTCCTCTCATCCCTTGCGCGGCCCCTGCCGCGGGGATATCTGCTAAGGTTGCGTGTCCGCGGTCGCAGCGCCCGCCATCGGAGAAGGTCATGACAAACATGTTCATTCGTACCCGCGTGCTCCTCGCCACGCTGTTGCTCGCCAGTGCTTCCGCGTGTGGCAAGCAGCCCGCCGCGCCCGCCTCGACGGCGGATGCACTGCCGGACATACAGGCCGGGGTGGAGGCACCCGCCGACGCCGCGACGCAGCCGGACGAGCGGCTGCCGGCGCAGTCGCAAGCGCCGGGCGCGGCCTCCACGGCGGCCGCCAGCGCGGCGATCATGGATGTCTACAAGAGTCCCACCTGCCGGTGCTGCGAGAAGTGGATCGACCATGTGCACGCGCAGGGCTTCCGCACGTCGGTCCTGCATCCTGCCGATCTCGACACCACGAAGGACAGGCTGGGCGTGCTGCCCGCCTACCGCTCCTGCCACACCGCGGTGACGAAGGAGGGCTACGTGTTCGAAGGGCACGTGCCGGCGAAATTCATCCACCGGTTCCTGGCCGAGAAGCCCGAAGGCGCCATCGGCCTCGCCGTGCCCGGCATGCCGGCCGGCAGCCCGGGCATGGAGGTCGGCGACACCTTCATGCCCTACGAGGTCCTGCTGCTGAAGACGGACGGCAGCGCGGCAAGATACGCGTTCGTCGGTTCGCCCGCCGATCAGGCGCCCTAGACGGGCCCGCGTAGTCCAGGACAACCGAGCAGTGATTGTCCGCAATAGGCGGGCTGAACAGTCTCGGCCCGCCGTTCTTGCTGCTGAAGCCGCCAATTCGTTATTGAGCTGCGACAAACGCCTGAGCAATGGCCCGATGCCCGGCATTGCTCGGGTGTACTTCAAACTGTCCCGCCCCGTTTCTGTTGATGAGCAGAAGCCCCACTTGCGATCCAGAAAAGGCGGCATGGATGTCCGCAACGCGAATTCTGCCGGCGCACATCTGGATTGCATTGACGGATCCGACAACGCCCGCCAAGACCTGGTTGAAGGCATTCACGACTTGGTCCGTGGGCACCGGGAAGTTCTGAATGCTGTAGAGGTTGCCGACGTAGATACGCGTTCCCGGCAGTTGGGTGCAAAGTTGAGCCAAGATCAGGTTCAGGTTGACCTGAAACGTCTGCAGGGCCCCCTGGAAACTGGCTCCGTTCAGGATTGTAAGAAGGTCGTTGCCGCCCACAGTCATGGTAATGACCTGGGGCCGAAATGGCGTTTGTGTCGCCAGGGGAACCTGGTAGCTGAGAACCTGCTGGCTCGTCGCGCCGGGGATCGCCGCGTTCGCGAACCGTGTGTTGGACATCGAATCGTAAACCCCCTGTTCGTAAAGGAGGTAGGGGAAGCCCCGGGTTGCCGGAATTGCTCCGACGCCCGCCGAAAGACTGTCACCCACGGCCAGATAGCGGGTGTTGTTTGCAAAGGTCCATGGTTGCTCGGCACGCGCCAGGAGGGCGAAGAAGAAGGCAAACAGGGCAGTAGCGGTAACGGAAATCATGCGTAGCATTTCGGCCTCCTTGTACTCTGTACAGTGTCAGTGATGAATATGGTCAGCATGAGATGTAGAGCTCTCGCTCTGTGAGTCGAGCGGTACGTCGCCCAACCCAACGCCCACATCTGCTGTCCGGTACGTCGGTCTCATGCGCACACGGTGGTATCGCACCAGAGCATGTGGGCGCCGTGGCATAACGCTGTGAAGCGCACGCTCCGGTAGTTACAAGCATTGATCTGCCCGAGTAGGCGGGAAACCTACACTCGTCTTACAGCATGCATACGGATCGGGGCGCCGATCACCTTCGCGGAATGATCGGTACGCGGTCTCGTGCAATCGACCGCAGGATCGGATTCATCGCAGCGGGATTTCAGGGGCGGCACCGGCAAGTCACGAGCGGGCGGCGTGCAGGGTACCTTCTGATTGGCGGTTCGGCCGGCGAGCAAATGTCCTGCGCCGGCAGGATGGCCGCGGCAAGCGATACGGTTGGCGTTCTCGGCGACGAGTGGGAATGAACCTGACCTCAGGATAGTCAGTGGTCGCGCGAGTGCCTGCGGAATGCCAGGATCGGTAGCGTGGCCAAAAAAATCGCCTCGCTACGACCCACTTCGGGATTGCATATCCGGTAAACCAGCATCACCTGTCAGCTGGTCGATCTGCCCATTCTTTGATGCGACGGGCGGAGTTCTGCCATTTCATGAGCGTGACGCGCTCAATGCGCGCCACCGTGTCGCGATCATCAAACTGGATGAGAAGCATGTATTGGATCTCGGTCGTGGGATCCAGCCTGGTATCGATCGCGCCGCAGCAAATGAGACCGAACACGGCGAAAGCTCCAATGAGGTAATTCGTGGCGCTTTCATTCCACCGGTATGCAAAGACCGCGTGTTGAACGGACGTCATGCTTGGCACGCCAAGCGCTGACAGTACCTCATGGTTGGTGGTGACATGCGGTCGGATCATTGCGATTTGCTCTGGCGGCGGCCTTCGACCGGACAGCACGTTACCACTAGGAATGGCGCAGCCAGGCGCCATTCCAATCGTTGTGCAAAGAAGAGCAGTCAGGACGTGCCGATGGAACGCACGCATCTGCCGTCGCTGAGTTTGTATTGATCGGCACATCAGCGGCATCCGTGCCGGCCGGCCACACCTTTCTCCGGGAGTATGCGGCGAAGGTGGCGGCAACGGCCCCTATAGGGGCTAGAGCGATCCTTGTGGTCAGTCATAAGACATCCATGACCCCGGCAGTCGCGACCGTTTCCGCGGCGGATTTAATCGATGCTGGCGCACCAGCATTGGCTGGCCCGGAGGAAGCGGTGGGCTGGACGCACGCACGCCGTGCGAAACGTGCCCTTCGACGGCTACGACGCCCGAGTGCCGGCGCAAACGGTTTTCCGCAAGCTGAATGGCATGCCTGGGCGCCGCTGCGCGGTCGGCCACCAGGACGGCTTCTGCCAGGGTCACTATTCTGGGGGGCGTACGACTTCGCATAATGAAGCTTGTCCGACTAGCGAAGTAATGGCAGCAGCGCGGTGCTCAGAAGTGGCACATAAGTGACAAACAGCACGCATGCACCGAGAACAGCTATCAGTGGCAGTACTGCGCGACATACCTCAAGCAGCGGTCTGTTGAAGCGAGCCGAGGCATAAAACAGGTTGATCCCAACCGGCGGAGTCAAGTAGCCGAGCTCCAGATTGGCCAGAAAGATGACCCCGAGATGCACCGGATGCACTCCGTAAGCGAGACCGATCGGTACGACGAGAGGCGCCATGACAATGATGGCGGAGTACATGTCCATGACGCATCCCGCCAGCAGCAGGAAGACATTCAGGAGGAGCAGGAATGCCCAACGGCTGTCGACAACAGCGGTGACCAACTCCACGGCGCGGACTGGCACTTGGGTATCCACAAGCAGATTGCCTAGCCCCAGCGATGTGCCGAGGATGATGAGGATCCCGCCGACCAGCAGCCCACAGTGAGACATTACCCGTAACAGGTCATGGCGGAGTGAAAGGTCGTGGTGCAGGACGGTACTAACCAGGAACGCGCAAAAGGCGGTGACTGCTGCAGCCTCGACAGGAGTGGCCAAACCGCCGAACAGCATTGCGACCGCCACGGCGGGCACCGCAATGTCCCATTTTGCTGTCCAGAGCGCCTGCAAGACCCTGTGCCAATCGATACCGGGAGGGTAAGGCTCGTCGGGCCTTGGCGGTCGCCTAGCCCCCCATCCGATTAGTGCTACGAGCATGAGCAATGCAGGCAATATACCGCCGAGGAACATTTCGCGGATCCCGACATTGGCAACAATCGCGTACAGCATGAGCGGCAGTGCTGGCAGCAAGATGGTCCCGGGCAGCCCACCCCCGGTAACCAGAGCCACAGCACTCCGCTCGTCGTAGCCACTTGACCGCAGTAGGGGCAGCAGCAGCGCACCGAGCGCCACGACCGTCACGCCGGAGGCGCCGGTAACACAGGTGAAGAGAGAGCAGGTCAGGATCGTAACTAATGCTGCTCCGACGCGGTAGCGTCCGAACAGGGCATTGAATACGTCGATCAGACGCGTGGGCGCGCGACTCTCGGCAAGAAGATAGCCGGCCAGAGTGAACATCGGGATCGCTGGCAGTAGTGCATTGCTGACGAGGCCAAGATGATCAATAGCCATTGACGCGAGTGGAATCCCGCTCGAGGCGAGCAGGAGCAGCGTCACCCCGCCGAGTACTATGAAGATCGGGAGACCGGCGATAGTCGCGAGACCTATGAGTATCAGTCCGGGAATCAACCATGCCTGTGGATCGACCGGGGCATATCTCCATATTGCGGCCAGGGCTATACCACCCAGCGTCGTCAGCAACCGCTCGGTCGGCATTGCAGTCGAACGTATGACCGTGCGCAGCAGAATTAGGGCATAGCCGAGAGGGAGCGCTGCAATTGTCAGCCACGACATCAGGCCGAATGCGAGTTGAGTTGGCATGGCCAGTTCGGCCCGCGCGAATTCCATGGCCGAAAGGAGCAGTGCGGAAATCACTGCGACGGAGACGGTCGAAGCCAGGAGCGTGACGCGCCGTCGCACATGTTTGTGGAGCGATCCGGGCGTCACAAACGTGAGTAGGCGTCCCTCGCGTGCAGCAACCGCCGCCCCGAGCATCGCTGCCACAAGGGTGAGATGGTGGACAATCTGTATGACGCCCCTAATGCCGGTATCCAACGTGGCCCGAAGGAAGATCTCGGCGATCGGGAGCAAGACCATGACAGCGAGCAGTCCCGCGAGCGTCACGTCCTCGGTGACAATGACCGCTCGGCTAAACCTGCTGGCAGTGGAGGCGGGCGCGCGAGCAGTCCCCGATTCCGCAGGGGCAGTCATGGGGTGGCTCTGCTGCGAAACTCGCCAAGAAGCTCCTGCACGCGATCGAACGCCTCGGCCGGGACGGTATTTCCACGAATATGCGTCCATGCCGTTTGTGCGAGTTCGCGCCACGCACGGTCGACCTCCGGAGTCGTGTCATGTACGTGAAGCCCGCGGGACCGCATCGCGCTGATCGCATCGTCGTCCAGTCTGCGACGATGCTCATGCAGCTTGCGGGCGGCGTCCATGGACGCCGCCCGAAGAACCTCCTGCACTTCGGGTGTCATGGCGTTCCAGCTGTCTAGAGTCATGATTGTGGCGCCCACGACCGGTGCCCAGTTCACGTGCAGCATATACGGTGCGGCGCGATCGATTTGATAACCGAGCGACCACATGGTTGGCAGTAGCACTGCATCGATCATCCCGCTCTGCAGCGCTTGCGGCACATCGGTTACCTTGATTACCACCGGCCGGTAGCCAAACGTCTTGAAGATATGCAGCTGCGACGGGTCGCCGGCTCCGGCAAAAATGCGCTGACCTTTGAAGTCAGCCGGCATCATGAGAGGAGTCTTGCTGAAGAACTGGATCCAGCCGCCTTCACCCCAGAAGAGCACTACATAGCCTTTTGCAAGGATGCGCCGCTCGAGCTCCGGCTGCAGGCGTGCGGCGACATAGTCGAACTCCTCCCACGAGCGAAACATCAAAGGCACCTGCTGCAGCGCAGTGACGCGTGGTTCGATCTCACGCAGACCCGCGACGGTCAACATGGCAGCCTGTATTTGTCCGACACGCATCCGTCGCAATACGTCGAACTCAGTGCCCTGGCTGCTGTCCGGGTACACGATGAAATTCCCGTCTGGCCCCTGCGCCCGGGTCCACTTTTCGCCAATCTCCTGGACCACGCGGTGGTACAGCGAGCCTCTCGGGGCCATAGTTGCGACTTTGATGACAAGTGACCGTTCTGCTGTTGCCGAATCGGATATGTGGAAAAGGAGAAATAAAGCGGCCGCGGCCAGTCGGAACCGGCCGCTCGATATCACCTTCAAAAGGCCGGCACGATCACCCACCGAACCGTTCCCCGATCCGTGCCAAAAGCCAGCGGGCACGCTGCTGCATCACGAGATTGGCAAGCCGCCACTCCGGACGCGCGTCAGGATCGACGGCAAGAGCGCGCTCGAGCAGCTCTTCGAATTCCTCGCGCTTCTGCTCAGCGACAGCCACAGACTCGGCAAGTGCGACGTACGGTGCCGCACGCAGACCATCTGACAGCTCGACCGCACGCTCGAAGTGTTTGCGGGCCGTGGCGGCCGCATCGCCGCCACGAGTCTTGCGTGCCATCTCGTAACCAATGAGGAAGACGTGGATTGCGCCATCATCGAATGCTTCGTCCAGCACCAGCGCCCGGTCTATGAGTGCATCCGTCTGCGGAAGATCGGCGATCAGGAACGCGTCGTCTTTCGCCAAAGCGATCGCGGCTGCCCATGAGACGGCACACCAGTACAGGAGATCCACGTCATGGGCATCCACGCGCGCAACCGCACCCGTTGGGTCCTGGCGGAGCATCTGTCCCAATCCGGGATGCGTGACTTCAAGCCCACGCAACCCATAGTTGCGGGCCCGCAGGTAGAGTCGCCTGGCCCGTTCACGTTGCGCATAGGCTGCCCCGATATCGCGCTCCTCCGCTGTATCCGCGGGGGTCGCGACATAGATATAGGCGTACTGCGCAAAACCCCGGGCGGCGGCAAGTAGTAGTCCGCGGTGTTGGGGCTGCGCGAGGAGCAGCGATTCGATGGTCTTCAACCCGAACGGGGTCGCCGCGCCGACCAGTTCTATGTCATCGTCTTGGGCGTAAACCTCTCCGCTGTCCGCCAGCGAGTCGGCGAGGCGGGCACTGACGAAGTTACGGACCGAACAGCCACTACCAGCAAGGAGTAGTGCTACCGCAAGCGCTGTCGCGATACCCGGCCTGCGGCGGGCCCTTTGACGGTCAACGAGTCCTTTGACGTTCACTGGCATGGTCGCTCGGATATCGAGCGCTCGAATGTGCATGTATCGGGAACTCTAGTAAGTGCGGCATGGGAAGGGTAGTTACGAAACGCTTACAGGGGAGTTACGGTCAGCATCGCCGCTCAGACCAGGCGGGCCACGCGATACCGAGCGGGCGGCGCGCTACGGAACACGGCATGGATGCCGTTACTCGCGGGACGTGGGAAAGTGCCGCCGGCACTGGCCCTTTGCATGCAGCCGCATGGTCTATTCTTATTTCAGGGTAAGGCAAAAGTTGTCATGTCGGACACGACCCTAAGTCTCGCAAAGATAACTCGGCCCAAGCTGGCCAGGGTAGCCATGCGCGAGCGGCTGTTCGAGAGACTCGATGAGGCAGCCGTTCACGGCGTCGTCTGGATCTCCGGGCCGGCTGGTGCGGGAAAGACGACATTGGTTTCGAGCTATCTGGAGCATCGCGATATCGATTACCTCTGGTATCAGCTCGACCAAGCGGATATCGACGCCGCGACATTGTTTCACTACCTGGGACGAACAGCGGAGAAGCATCGGCACCTGCGTGGCCGGCCGCTCCCCCTGTTTACGCCGGAGTATGTGCAAAGTGTCGGGGCCTTCGCCAAGCGGTTCTTCCGCAACCTCTACCATCGGGTACAGAGCCCATTTGTGCTGGTGTTCGACAACTATCACGAGCTTCCGCCGCATTCCGACTCGCAGGAAGCCATCATGGCGGGCCTGGACGAAATGCCGCCGGGCGTCTGCGCGATGATCCTGTCGCGGTCCGAGCCGCCGGCGCAGATGGCGCGTTATCGGGCGCAGACCCGATTGGAGATCGTGGACTGGTCGGACTTGCGCTTCACAGGCAGCGAGATCGCGGACCTCGCCGCATTGCGCGGGGTCAAGCTCACCGAGGACAACTGCAATCGGCTTTGTGCGGATAGCGACGGGTGGGCCGCGGGGCTGGTGCTGATGCTGGAAAGCCGGAGGCACGGCGCACTTCCCCCGGAGGGGTGTATGGCGCAAGTGCCCCAGACAGTATTCGATTATCTGGCCGGTGAGATCTTCGATCGTTTCGAACCGACTACCCAGGAGTTTCTCCTGCGCGCGGCGCACTTGTCGAGGATGACTGCCCCGATGGCTGAGGCGGTATCAGGGCAAGCCGATGCCGCACGCCTGCTGGCAAACCTCACGCTGAACAACTATTTCGTCACCGAGAAGCAGAATGGCCGTGAGCACGAATATCAAATGCACATACTATTCCGCGAGTTCTTGTTGAGGCGAGCCAGGGATACTCGAAACGCGCGCGAGCTGGCCGACGAGCAACGCACTGCTGCGGAGGTACTCCTGGCCGCGGGGCGGATCGAGGACGCCGTCGCCTTGTTCGCGGAGATCGCGGCATGGGACCGCCTGGCGTCAGCAGTGAGGGACTATTCCGAATCGATGCTTGATTCTGGACGCGACGAGGTGCTGGGTCGCTGGCTGGATGATCTGCCACCAGAATTGGTGTCGGGAGATCCGTGGTTGCAGTACTGGTCCGGTGCCGCGAGCGCCCGCAGCGCGCCACGGGCAGGCCGGCGCTGGTTCGAGAAGGCCTACTCCTCGTTTGTCGCCGCGAATATGGTGGATCCCAAGGGGGCGATCCTGAGTTGCGTGGGAGTGATGAACACGTTGCTTGCGGAACTCGATGACCTGACTCCGCTAGATAGATGGATCGCCGAACTCGACCGCCTCCTGAAGGCCTGCCCGGATGTCTTGAGTGCCGAGGAGGCACGAATATGCTATTGCATGTTCATGTCGCAGATACTTCGCCAGCCTTCGAATCCCGACCTGGATGTGTGGCTGGTACGCGCTTCGCAGCTTGCGCGCGGGGCGAGCGACGCCGCGCGCCAGCGCGGTTTGATCGAGCCGATGGTGGCCATCGGATTGATGCTGACGGGGGAGCTTGACCGCGCGCGAAATGTCATAGACGCACTGCGCGAGGTGATCGCGCGTCCCGGGCTTTCTCCCGTTGCGGTGGTGGTGTTCCGCGCCGCCGAAGCCATGCACCACGCCCTCTCGGGCCGTTACGAGGCTTGTCTCGCCTCCGTGCGCGATGGGCTTGGCCAGTGCCAAACGCATGAGATCAAGGCGTGGCGGACTCAACTCCTCGCCAGCGGCATGAGCGCCGCGTTAGCGGCTGGGGATCTCGCAGGGGCCGCACAGCTATGCGAACAATGGCATGATGTTGTTTCGCGCGGTCGTCGAATCGACCAATGCTTCTATCACTACCTCTGCGCCTGGACTGCCGCACTTCGTCGCGATCTCATCACGGCCTACCGCGAGCTGAAAGAGGCACTGGAGGTGGCAATAGAGCTTGGGATCCCTTTCCTGGAGGTTCTGTGTCGCTCGGCAATGGTCCAGGTACTGTTCGAATGCGGTGACCGGCGCCAAGGGGCTGCGCAGGGGCGGCGGCTACACAGCCTGACCCGTGATCTGGGCAATCCCCTCTTCGAGTTCATGACTCTGCTCAGCTATGCTGCGGTTGCCATCGAGGAGGGACGCAGACGGTCCGGCCTCAATTCGCTGCGTTATGCCTTCGGATTGGGGCGTGAGCACGGTTTCTTGCCTGTGCTGTGGTGGCAGCCCGCAGTCATGGCACGCTTGTGTCTGGAGGCGCTGGAAGAAGATATTGACCCTGACTACGCGCGCCTCCTCATACGTACGCGAAAGCTGTTTCCGGAGTCACCGCCACTCAGGGTCGCCGGGTGGCCGTGGCAGATCCGGATCGCGACGCTGGGCGACTTCCGATTGATGGTAGGAGAGGAGATTCAGGCGCCGCCTGCAAAAACGCAGGGTCGCCCTCTGGAGTTGCTCAAGGTCCTCATTGCCATGGGTGGCAGAAACGTACGTGCCGACCTGCTCGCCGAGACACTCTGGCCGCGCGTGGATGAAGAGTACGCCCGCAAGTCATTCACGATCACGCTTCATCGATTGCGCAAGATGCTTGGTACCGAGGATGCGGTGCTGCTGGCTGAGGGCAGGGTGAGCCTCAACCAGCGACAATGCCATGTCGATACCTGGCAGTTCGAGCAGATAGCGAACGCGATAGAGGCCCTGGTCCGCCGCCCTTTACAGACGATAGAGCCGCAATTCGTCGAGAGACTCGCCGATGAATTGTTCGATTGCTACACCGGCCCGTTTCTGAAAGACGAATCTGACTTTCCATGCGTTGTTACGTGCCGAGACAGCTTCCGTGGCCGGCTTCTGCAATGCCTGACCGAGATCGTCTCGTTCTTGGACCGCGCCGGGCACTCGGAAAGCGTTGTTGATTGTTACGAACGGGCTATCGCGCGTGACCGCGAGGCAGAGGGCCCATACCGGGCGCTTATGCTTGCCTACCGAAAGCTGGGGCGGCCGGACGATGCCCTCAATGTCTATGAACGTTGCCGCAACGAGAGTTCGCTACGGCATGGTACGCTTTCACCGCAGATCCAGGCGATTTATGAGACCCTCGTTCGCAATTCTCCTTCGCCGTAGCCGGAATTGTCGCCTTGCGCTTTCTGGTCGCAGCGAGTCATGGTATGGAACGGGCCGACGACGAGATGTGCTGGTCAACGCATTTCCAGATCTTGTCCAGGCCGATGCGCACCGCAGATGGTGGTGGGTACTGCCGACGCGGCATGCCTGACGGAGGAGGCTTCGTCTCGGCTGTGCGCATCGTGAGCGAGAGTTCAACGCCGGAAGGCTTCTGTACGGCGGTGCCGTTGATGATCACGTCGAGTCCCTCGGGCTCCAGGCCGACAAGATACGCCAGCAATCCCACATGGTCCGCGAGGATCTTCCGGAAGCGAGGTTGGTCGATGCGGACGGCTTTCTGCCAATCTTGCGTGTCCAGGGGAGACGGCGCCGGGCCGGATGTGCGCAGATACCCGGCTTCTGCATCCTCATCCACCACGTGCATACCCATTCCCGTCAGACAACTGCGGAGCGCCGCAATGCCGCTTTGGGTATTTGTCCGGAACGTTCGGGTCCCGGAGGTGGCGAGAGCCTCCTCATAGCCCTTCCGAAACTCCTCGTTCACGGCGGCAACAGCATCGTTGACCAGTTGTCTGCCGGCGCAGCCGGGAAGCGTAAACAGGCAGAAAACAGCCACAAAATGGCCGATGCAGGAAGCGGAGAGCCGTCCAGTTGCTGCCATGGTCGTCCTCGCGGCGTGATCTACTGCACATCAAAAGAATAGACGCTTCCCAACGACCATACGCGTCGCGCCGGCGACCTGGCCGTGTCTGGCGACATGCTTCGTTCGGTCAGCGATCAATACGCGCGCGTATGGAGCTGCTCAATGCTTCCGCCTGCCGGCGTTCCATCGGTTGCAGGGCGTCGGCCGCAGCGTCGCGTTGCTGAGTGGCGGCGGCGCTGCCGGTGGAGGCAGCCACAGCGTACCAGACGTAGGCATAAAACGGGTCCTTTGGGACACCTTGGCCAGCGGCGTACATGTGCGCGAGTTTCATCTGCGCCTCGACAATGCCGCCATTCGCAGCCTGGCGTAACAGGCTGGTCGCTCGGTCGGTGTCGCGGCTCGTGCCGCTCCCGGTCTCATACATCAAGCTCAAATAATACTGGGCTTCGGGTTGACCGTTGCGGGCAAGCGGTTCCATGGTGGCAAATGCGTGCGGGTAGTCGCCGCGCTTGTATGCAGTTTTCGCCCCCTGCAACTGCGAGTCCGGTGATGCAGGCGGAGCCTCCGGTTCGACGCTCGAGTTCTCCGGTTCATGCGCGGGTGTCAACGCCGATGCCTGCGTTCGTCCCGCAGGGGATGCCACGGTACTGGCGCTAGCCTGCGGAGGTTCTGCCGATTCGGTAGCGACCTCCGCAGGAGGCTCCTGTCGTTTGGCCGTTTGCCGCGTTGCGGCCGATGACGCCGAGCGCACTAACGTTGACCGGGACGACGTCGGCGGCAGAGGGATCTCTTGCGGCCGGGCGGGGGGTGTCTGGCGGTCAGCGGACTCCAAATCCATGGCGCTTTTCGTGTCGGCGGAGGGCGAGACGGCGGTGGAAGCCTCGGATTGTCGCGATGCGGTCGAGACTACCTCGAGGGCCTTGGGCGTAATCGCCCTTCGGCCGCCCGGCAGGGTAGCCGCAGTGGTAGTCGGAACGCCGGGAGTGGCGTTCGCTGCCGCCACAGTCTCGGAGGACGCCGGCCTTTTTGCAACAGTCGGGGTGGGAGGCAGGTGCTGAGCTGCTGGCGACGGCCTGTCCAGCTCATCCACCCGATCGCGCAGCCGTGAAATCTCCGCACGCAGCTCCATGATGACGCCCGAAGTCGTAGCTGATCCGTGATCCGTCGGAATAGGGCGCCGGAGGAAAGTCCCTGCGGTGAATGCGGCGATGAGGCCGACAAGCGCGGCTGCAAGACCGAGCGCTTTCCTGCGGCCCGCGCTGCCATTCGCCGGTGCTATGGAACTCTTCGAGGCCTGAACCCCTTCGGCTTCGCCCGCACCCATTGTCGCCGAGTTCCTGACGGGGGCGGCATCGTCGCAAAGCTCCCTGCGCCATTCCAGTACTGACTGTGGTCGGTCCTTCTCTGCGAATCTCAAAGCGTGATCGATGGCAGCGAGAAATCGAGCGGAGTAGCGACTCCTTCCGATCACGGTCGCGGGAACGAGAATGTCGCGGGTGCTGCCCAGTATGCCCTGGCTTCGCTCGATGGCATCGATAGGAGGTATTCCCGCCACCGCTCTATACATGGTGGCGCCAAGGGCGTAGATATCAGTCCACGGTCCCTGCTGTCCGCCGCTCGCGTAATACTGTTCCAGGGGCGCGTACCCTGGCGAGACGAGAATGGTAATGGTTTGTGTACGCCCGACTGATTGCCGCGCGGCACCGAAGTCGAGCAGGACCGGGCTGCCGTCGTTGCGCACGTATATGTTCGCGGGCTGTATGTCGCGATGGATGAATCCGGCTGCGTGTACGAGCGCGAGCCCATCCAGCAGCGGCAGCAGGATCTGCAACAATTCCGCTTCGCTTAGTGTTTTCCGCCTGTCCAGTATGTCGCGTAGATTTTCGCCGTCCTCATATTGCATCGCCATGTAGGCAGTATTGCGTGCCTCGAATATCGACATCACGCGGACGATATTGGGGTGGTCAAATCGGGCAAGCGTGCGTGCCTCTCCGATGAACCGGCTGAGTCCGAATCGATAACGCTCGAGATCGGCGTCGGAGCGCGGCTGCACCGTGCCGTCTGCCTCGCGGACTGCAAACTCTGTGGGTAGATACTCCTTGATGGCGACAAGCTGGTGCAGGTTGGTGTCGTGTGCCAGATAGGTGATACCGAAGCCACCCTGACCCAGGACACGCTTGATCTCGTACCAGTGCACCAACTGCCCTGGTTTCAAGGCGTCGCGACGGACTTTGTCGGTCATGGGCAACCGTCTCTGCTGCCTAGGGACGTGGGACCCCGAAGCACACAGCATCCTATATGTAAAGGATAGGGAGCGGTTGTCGCCGGTCAAGGCGGGCCGCCCCGGCGGCCGACTCTTGACGCCAGGAAGCGACCGCAAACCAGTGGGCACCGATTGCTGCTTCAGACGGCCGGCCTGGGACGTCCTGGACCAAGTCGTAACCGCACGGTAAGCGACCTGTAAGTTGCCCGCCACTCGAGGAAGCACGTTACTTAGAACAACAGCAGGTCATGCTATCGGAACTCGGAGCCGAGCCGACCCGAGCGCCGATGATGTTACTGCATTGCAGGACAACGGCGATTCTCGCGGCCGAGGCCACAACTTTGGATGCGACGACTCAGGTCTTGCCTGAATGCCATAAGGACGGCGCTCGCAGACGAGTTCGGGCGCCGCGAGCGGTTCGATACCACAAGGATTGTATCGACGCGATCAACTGGCAAAGGGGATGAGCGTATGACGATGGCGACCTCCGATCTCTTGTCACGCCGGATCATGCTGCGCGAGGAGCCTTTTGTTACCTCGGCGTCTCTGTCAGCGCGACCAAGTCGCCGGATACCGGCACCGAATGGCGGTTTGAGACCAGCTGCCAAGGGCACCTTCGGTGTCGACGGTCATCACTACCAGGCCTACAAGCCTAGACCCTTTACTCGTGCGGATCGGGACCGGGTGACAATTCTGTTCGGGGGTCTGCACTGGCGAGCCGAGCGTGTCATCCAGGGCGTCATGGAAAACATGGGTTACCGGGCCCGGATCCTGCCGGCTCCCTCCACCCGGGACCTGCAGGTCGGACGGGAACTTGCCGACATCGGGCAGTGTTGCCCCACCAGCTTTACTACCGGCAACCTCGCCAACTTCCTGCGTGCCGAGGCAGATCGAATCGGCGCCGACAATGTCGCGAACGAGTACGTGTATCTCACGGCAGGTGCATGCGGTTCATGCCGCTTTGGCCAATACCACCAAAGCTATGAACTCGCGCTGCGTAATATCGGAATGGAGGCTTTCCGCATTTTCCTCCTGGATCAGCGCAATCTCAATCAGGGTTCGGCCGACGGCGGGCTCGACCTGAGCGTGCCGTTCATTGCGGGTGCCGTGTGGGCCCTCATCGTCACCGACGTGATTCAGGACCTGGAGTATCAGGTGCGCCCGTACGAGACGAAAGCCGGCGAGACCGAGCGCGTAGTGCGCGAGAGCGTGGATTACCTCTATGAGGTATTTCGTAGGCGACCGTATCGGGGAAAGAAGTGGGACGCCGTGTTGTGGCACTTCGGTACCCGGTATTTCGCAAATGCGTTGCGTGAGGTGCGGGAGCGCTTCCATTCCATTGAGGTCGATCGGCTGCGTGTAAGGCCAATAGTAAAAATTACCGGCGAGTTCTATCTGCAGACGGTCGAAGGCGTGCCGAATCACGACATTCACCGCTGGCTGGAGACCGAGGGTGCGGAGGTCTATCCCGCGGCAGTTACGCTCTGGCTGGACTACCTCTTGCGACTGACCAGACAGAAGCTCGAGGATCACATTGGGATCCAACGGCACGCGCGCCTCAAGCTTGGTGCCGTGCGCGTCATTCAATCCGCGTTGCGATGGACATACGGCAGGATGCGCAAGGCGCTCGGCGATGTACCTCGCGCATTGCCGGACCAGTACGATCTGGCACGCCTCGCGGCCCCTTATTACAACTCGCGGCTGACCGGCGGCGAAGGGGATATGCTTATTGGCAAGGCATTATGGGCCTACCATCGCAAGAAGGCGCATATGACGTGCGAACTGTCCCCGTATTCCTGTATGCCAAACACCATGAGCATCGGCGCCATGGCAGCCGTGCGTGGCCGGTATCCGGACCTGCTATACGCGCCAATCGAGATCACGGGCGACGCGGAAGTGCATGCGCTCTCGCGCTGTCAAATGGTCCTCGCCGAAGCCAGGAAGCGCGCGCAACAGGAGTATGAGGACGCACTGGAGAGTACCGGGCTTTCAGATGCCCAGGTTCGGTCTGCGCTCGAGCAGAGTCCGCAGTTGAGACGAGCCGCGTATCGTATTCCGCACTACGGCGTCGTTGCGGGCAGTGCAGCGAACCTCGTGCTGTACATTGCCGCCAACAGACAATCATGTTGACAGTCGGCCTGGATGTCGGCTCCACGACCGTCAAGGCCGCGGTGGCTGCCGACGGCGCTACGCGCTGGAAGGACTACCAGCGTCACAATACGAAGCAGGCGGAAACGGTGCTTTCGTTCCTTCAGTGCCTGGAGTCGGATTGCGGGCTAACCCCTGGGCGCGATCGCGTCTATGTCACTGGCTCGGGTGGCGGAGTTCTCGCGCCGCTGCTTGGCGGCAGATTCATCCAGGAGGTGGTCGCTGTTTCCGCGGCAGTCGAAAAACTGCATCCTGACGTCAACTTCGTCTCCGAGATCGGTGGCGAGGACATGAAGACGCTGTTTTTCTCGACGACCGGGAACGGCAAGTCGAAGCAGGTCTACATGCAGTCGGCGTGCAGTGGCGGCACCGGTACGTTTATTGAAAAAACGGCGCGCAAGCTCCAAGTTCCCGGCGAACGCCTGGCGCAGATGGAATACATCGGGGTCACGCTGCACAAAGTCAGCGCCAAATGCGGCATTTTTGCCGAAGCCGACGCGAATTCGCTGGTCAAGTCCGGCGTTCCCGTAGAGGAGATCATGGCAAGCCTGTTTGAGGCCGTCGTCTACCAGAACCTGGCAACCCTCACCAAGGGCAACACGCCCCTTCCCAAGGCGCTGCTTCTCGGCGGACCGAACTTGTTCTTCAAGGGCCTGCAGCAGGCATGGCAGCACCATCTTCGCAAGCTCTGGGCCGAAAGGCACGTCGCGCTGCCGGACAGTGGCACGCCGCTGTCACTGATAGAGGTGCCGACAGATGCACTTTACTATGGGTGTCTTGGTTGCATTGCGATTGGTGAAGACGAGGAGCAGGCCCTAGGGGTCTACGCTGGGCGCGACAAACTCAGTTGGTGGATAGCGGAGGGTCAGTGGGAGGTCAAAGCGAAGACCGGCACGAGAGGACTTCTGCGGGACGAGAAGGAATTTGAGGAGTTCCTCAGCAAGTACGGCGGGCCGCGCGCAGAGAAAGTTTCGGATGACAGGGCGTCCGCCTCCCACGAGCCGACCCCGGTTCTGGTGGGCTGTGACGTCGGCAGCACTACGGCAAAGGCGGTCGTTCTTTCAACGGGCAAGGAACTGCTGTCGAGCTGCTATGTGCCTTCCAATGGAAATCCGATCGAGGACTTGAAAGCGATCGTACGAAAAATCCGCGAGGCGGGCTTCGAGTCGATAGCCGCAGTGGCAATCACGGGATACGGCAAAGACCTGTTGACGGACATTGTCGGAGCCGATGTCGCGGTCGTCGAGACGGTGGCGCATGCCACCGGAGCGCTGCATTTTTTTCCCGATGCCGACGTCATCTGCGACGTGGGCGGCTGTGATGTGAAGATCATGATTCTGCGGCAGGGGACGGTATCGGATTTTCGGCTCAATTCCCAATGTTCTTCGGGCAATGGCGCATTTCTGCAGGGCGTGGCGGAACGCTACGGCATTTCCCTGGAAGAGTACGCCGACCATGCATTCCGGGCCCAATCCATACCCTCCCTTGCCATGGGTTGCGGCGTGTTCTTGCAGTCGGACATCGTCAGTCAGCAGCGCAAAGGGTGGTCGGCCGAGGAGATCATGGCCGGGCTGGCCTCGGTGCTGCCGCTGAACGTGTGGGTGTACGCCGGGCAGCTGCAGAATCTGGCGGCGGCAGGACACAAGTTCGTGCTGCAGGGGGGGACACACCGCAATCTCGCTGTCGTAAAGGCGCAGGTGGATTTCATCCGCGACAAGGTTCCGGATGCGGAGATAGTGGTGCATCCGTACCCCGGGGAGGCAGGCGCAATCGGTGCGGCGCTCTGCGCCGGCGAATGGACAGCGCAGGGCCGGCCGAGTCGCTTCCGCGGCTACGATGCTATTGAATCGTTGGTATACACGAGCACGACAAACGAGCACACGACCTGTAAATGGTGTCCGGTGAACTGCAAGCGGACATTCATAGACGTACGCCTGCGCGGAGGCAGGGGGCGCGAGTGGAGCAAGGTTGCTCTCCCGGAGGGTTGGGAGCGGGTTATCAGCGGCAACTCGTGTCCCAAAGGCTTGCTCGAGGATGCCAACGAAATGCGAGGGGTAAAGGCCCGGCTGGAGGAGCTGAAGAATGTCTACCCGAACATTGCTGACATGGTTCGGCACGGTGCGTTCAGGCGGACTCATAGCGCAGCCTGACACTGGCACAGCCGCTCCAGGGAGGTTCGCGGGGGAGGCGGTTCCGGCGATTGCCAAGTCGCGTGCCGACCTGCGAATCGGGATCCCGCGGGTTCTCAACATATGGTCGACCCACCAATTCTGGATGGGTTTCTTCGGTGCACTTGGAATCGACCCGCGCCATATCGAGTTTTCCTCCGAGACATCGGAAGAGCAAACGCGTGAATACGGAAGGGGACGGGGTAGTGTCGACTGTTGTTATCCGGTCAAATGCATGTCTGGTCACCTCGGGGAACTCATTGGCCGCGACAAGCACAGGAAGATCGATATTCTGTTTTCGCCGATGATCGAATCATTGCCATCCTTCCTCAATGGGCATGTGAAGGTATCTCTTGCCTGTCCGCGCGTTATGGCGGCCTCGGAGAATATCAAGGCGGGTTTTCTCAAGGAAAACAATGTCTTCGCCGAGCGCTCTATCCGTTACGTGGCGCCGCTGGTGTCATTTGGCGACCAGCCGCTTGTCGCAAGGCAGCTTTTTGAGTGTTTGCGGCACGCCATTCCCAACCTCAATCGCGAAGAGACGAAACTCGCAGTTGACGAGGGCTTCAAGGTCCTCGAAACCTTCGACCGTAGCCTGCGCAGGAAAGGGCGGGAGATCCTGGAACTGTGTGCGCGCGAGAACAGACCCTGCCTCTTGGTTCTAGGGCGTCCGTACCATATGGACCCCGGCATCGGGCACGAGATCGACGCGGATCTGCAGATCCACGGTTATCCGCTGCTGTGGTCGCAATACCTGCCGATTGACCCCGACTTGCTGCTGTGGATGTTCGGCCCGGACATCGAGGCAGGCCGTATCCGATCGCCATTCGACATTGCCGACGTGTGGCCTTCTTCCTATAGTGCCAATACGAATGAAATCATCTGGGGTGCGAAGTTCGCGGCAAGAATGCCCTGGATCGCCTGCGCGGTTCGCCTCTCGAGCTATGAATGCGGCATGGACCAGCCGACCTACTCACCGCTGCAGCAAATCGTTGAACGATCGGGAACCTTGTTCTTCTCGTTCCAGGACCTGGACTCCACCAAGCCGGCCGGTTCGGTGAAGATCCGGATCGAAACAATTGTCCACTACCTCCACAAATGTACTGAGCAAATTATCGCGAGAAAAAAGGCTACCAGCCCGCCCGCCTGCCCGCTCGCTCGATTCCCGCGATAGGCCAGGCGCCTCGTGTAATGCTTCTACCTACATTGGATTATCACCACCTTGCCATGTCGCGAAACGCGACAGCCCTTTCCCCGGGCCGGAAATGGGTCCAGAATCGCGCCGCGATACCGCCCTACGGGTGATTGCCATGATCGATACCGCCGCGCTCAGTGACCAGGAACTGCTCCTGTTCATCGAGCTTCGTCATATGTGCGAACGAACCAGGGCCGCCAATGCCCGGGTCGAACAGATCATCAAGCGCGAGCAGCGTCCGCCATCCGCGCCGAGTGATCCGGCCGCCAGCCAGTGCCAATCCGGCCAAGCGTGAGCGCCACTTGCTGTTCCGGCAGTAGCATCCGCCCGTAGTCCTCGCCTGTTCATTGCAGACCCGCCGCCACTCCCCGCCGCGCCCGGCGGGTGTGCGCTCGTGCGCGGCGGGGAGTGAGCAGGCGGGCAGGGATTGCCGTTGGCCGCGGGCGTCGAGGCGGCCTCAAGGCTGCTCTTTTATCCCCCTGTATCTGCCGCCGTAGAGGGTGTCGGTCAGGGCATCGAGCGCATAAGTGCCTCCGCCGGTAATGCCTTCGAATCGCCCCGTGCCGCCGGCGTAGCTGTACGTGGACTCCTTGAGGTGTGAACCTTCCTCCCATCTCTTGGATATCCTCTCCTGCTCATTGGGGTAACTGAGGGTGCAGGTCCCGCTGGCCTTCCAGCTCCCGTCGGGCAGGTACTCGTAGGTGCCCACGCATTCCTCGCTGCTCTTCGGCAGGGCGGCGTCGTCGGGGACGGCGACGCAGCGGCCGGCGTAGTCGACCAGCTTGTGCCCCTTCGCGAGTTCCGACTCGCTCCACTTGTCGTTGACGCAGACCAGGGCGCCTTCCTCGACGGTCTTGCCGGCATCCGCGGTGCTGCTCCCGATGAGCAACAGCGTCGCCGACATCGTGACCAACAGTTTCATTGTCTTCATGGTTGCCTCGTCGATTGAACTGTCTGTGGCCTGCCTTCGACAGGCAGGAATACGACGCCGGCCGACTGCACGGCTACGGAGTCCTGGCGACGGCTTCGTTCGCTATCGCGGCGGATTCCTGCTCGCAGCGCCAGCCCGTGTATTTGCCGTGGAATACCGGGACGCACTGATAGCCGCGCGGGGGCAGTTCGTAGCCCGCCAGCTCGACCGTCGCCGCGGGCGCCCTGGTGGCCGGATCGGCATATGCCGTGCTCGCGAGGGCGATCCCGATGACGACGGCCGTCGAGGCTGCCCCGACGGCCTTGTGCAGTGTGCAGCCAGTGCTTCCCGACATCGGGGAAGTGGGTGATCCGGTGACCGGATGCCGGTGCTCGAGTGATCGAATCGTGTTCATGGTGACCTCCATCTGATCGGTGGTAGTGATCGAGGGCCTGGAAGGCGGCGTTGACCCTGTCAACGGGAGCGCCCTCCCGGTCCGCGCCGGCCGCACCGGGGTTGGTGAGGCCTTCGCAGTGGTAGTTCTAGACGGTGGCCATCAAGAGGCTGTCACGGCCCTGTCAGGGAGGCGTCAGTTCGACATTGCACGGCGTCAGAAATGCGATATAAATGTAAATACATGGCACGTGGTTGCCGGGCTTTCCGGATCCAAGGAGGTGTCCCGGATGGCGTGGGTGGACCTAAGGCTGCTCGGGCGATTTGAGGCCTGCCTCGAGTCAGGGGCGGCTGTGGATCTGAAGACCCGCAAGGGCGAGCTGCTGCTGACCTATCTCGCCCTTTCCCCCGGCAGGAGCTTCCCGCGCGACAGGCTGGCGGCGCTGTTGTGGAGCGATCGCAGCGAGGAGCAGGCGCGGCACAGCCTGCGGCAGACGCTGACGGTGGTGCGCAACGAGCTGAACGGGAGCGGGCCGCCGCCCTTCCTCACCGAGGGCGATCGGGTCGGACTGAATGCCGAGGCGGTGGACACGGACGTGGCGGCGTTCGAGCGTCTGGTCGCCTCCGGCGACGCCGAGGATCTCGCGCATGGCTGCGCGCTGTATCGCGGCGAACTGCTCGAGGACCTGAGCGTGCGCGACGAGGGCTACGAGGAGTGGCTGCTGGTGGAGCGGCAGAGGCTGCACGGGGCGGCGCTGCGGGCCCTGGGAAGACTGCTGAGTCATCAGGAGCAGGGCAAGGCGGCCGATCGGATCGCCGGCACGGCGCAGCGGCTGCTCCAGCTCGAACCGGCCAACGAGCAGGCGCACCGGGCGCTGATGCGGCTGTACGCGGAGCAGGGGCAGCGGGAGGCGGCGCTGCGGCAGTACCAGGAGTGCCGGGCGGCGCTGAAGCGCGAATTGAACGCCGAGCCCGGGAAGGAGACGGAGCAGCTCTATCGGACACTGTTGAATTTGGATACGGCGGCAGCGGTGCCCGTTGCAGACGCCCAGTCCGTCAGTGCAAGACAGCTGCTACCGCCCACGCAGGCACCATCATCCCCCTCACACCTGTCGTTTGCGTCGGTGCGTTGGCAGGCAGGGATCGCGGCCCTGGTGCTGGCCGTCATCGCGGCAGGTTTCTGGGGATCGAAGCCGTGGAGCTCCAGATCTAAACCGCCCGACAAGTCGTCCATCGCCGTCCTGCCCTTCGAAAGCATTGGGGGAGATCCTCAATGGGACCGGTTCGCGGACGGGATCACCGAGGACGTCATCACCGATCTTTCCCACTCCAGGGACCTCATCGTCATTGCCAGGAATTCCACCGAGGTCTACAAGGGCAAGCCGATCGACATCCGCCAAATAGGCCGCGACCTCGGTGTGAAATACGTTCTCGAGGGCACCATCCAGTCGATGGGCGAGCGCATCCGTGTGACCGCTCAGCTCATCGAGGCCGCCTCCGGCAGCCATGTGTGGTCTGAGCGTTACGATCGGCCGGTCGGCGACCTGTTCGCGGTGCAGAACGACGTCACGCAGAGGATCGCCGCCACGATCGCCGGCTCAGAGGGGGCGATCGCGGAGGCCGAGCGAAGCCTCATCAGGCGTAAGCCGCCCGCGAGCCTGACCGCTTTCGACACCTACCTGCTCGGCATGGAGGCCAAACACAAGGTCACGAAGGAATCCTTGAACGAAGCGGAAGGCCTGTTCCGCAAAGCCATCGAACTCGATGCGCAATTGGCGCGGGCTTACTACGGGCTGGCCACTGTCCAACAGTATTTGATCGACCTCGGCCTGGCGCCTTCTGTCGACGAGGCGCTTTCAGAGATGATGGAGGCGGCCGAGAAGGCGGTGGCACTCGATCCCGACGACGGCAAGACGCACCTGGCTCTCGGCGGCGCGTACGCCTATCAGGGCAGGGCGGATAAGGCACTTGCCGAGTTCGACAGGGCAGAGGCCCTGGCGCCCTCCGATGCAGACCTCCTTCTCGTGATCGCCTGGACTATTCCCGCCTTCGGACAATCGGAGCGGGCTGTGGGCCTCGCGGAACGGGCGCTGATGCTGAACCCTCATTATCCCGACTGGTACAACCAGGGGCTCAGCCTGGTGTACTTCTTCGGCGAGCAGTACGAGAAATCGGTGAAATATCGATTGCTCGTGAAGGATCCCCTCGGTCTCGATTACGCCTTTCTCGCCATGGCCAATGCATATCTCGGTCGCATGGATGATGCGGAGGCGGCTGCCGCCAACGTCAAGAAACTGGATCCTGAGTGGATCGCGGAACGATATCTCAGCGAGGCGGGCGGCTACGCGGAAAAGGAGGCCGAATTGTTTGTCAACGGTGCGCGCAAGGCCGGACTGCCGGACTGTGTACCCGGCGACAAGCTGAAGGACGTGCCCAGTCTGATCCACGTCAAATCCTGCGACCAGCAACGCGCCAGCGCGTCTTGGTAATGTAATCACCATCCACGCGACCCGGCACAGCGGGTCCACCATGACTCCGGCGTGCGCCGCCAGCCGCGGCGACGCCGTCGTGGCATGCTTAAGCTGCGAGGCGGATATCTCGAGTTACACTCTCACAAACCGGCGTGATCCGCGGTGCCGGTAGAAAACGACGATCCGGCTTTGCTGCCGCCTGCGAGCGGCGTGGCTACCGGGACTTGCGTGGCCGCAAGTCCCGGTTCGCCATCCTGTGTCGTCCTGCCGGGCGGGACGAGGGTCGAAGAGAGGTTCCGTCGGCTATTGTCACGCCCTGCGTGCCTTCCGGCGATGCACCGGCTCCGCGATCAACTTCACCGCCGCCCGGGCGAAACCTCGGCCGCCCTACGGCGCCTTCGCGATCGCCTTCCCCGTTCCCTCGGCAGATCGGTACTCGCAACGCCAGCCCGTGTACTTGCCGTGGAATGTCGGAACGCACTGATAGCCGCGCGGGGGCAGTTCAAACCCCGCCAGCTCGATTGTCGCCGCGGGCGTCCTGGTGGCCGGATCGGCATACGCGGCGCTCGCCAGGGCGATCCCGATGACGACGGCCGCCGAGGCTGCCCCGATGGTCTTGTGCAGCGTGCTGCCGATGCGTCCCGACATCGGGGAAGTGGAGGATCCGGTAACCGGATGCCGGTGCGCGAGGGTTCGAATCGTGTTCATGGTGACCTCCGTCTGATCAGTGGTAGTGATCGAGGGCCTGGAGGGCGGCGTTGACCCTGTCAACGGGAGCGCCCTCCCGGTCCGCGCCGGCCGCACCGGAGCCGGTGAGGCCTGCACAGCTGTAGTTCTAGACGGGGGCCATCAAGGTGCTGTCAGGGAGCTGTCAGGGGCGCGTCAGATAGACATTGCACGGCGTCAAAAATGCGATATAAATAAAAAGACAAGCGGTACTTGTGGTGAGCTGTCCGGCTCCAAGGAGGTCGCGCGGATGGCGTGGGTGGACCTAAGGCTGCTCGGGCGATTTGAGGCCTGCCTCGAGTCAGGGGCGGCTGTGGATCTGAAGACCCGCAAGGGCGAGCTGCTGCTGACCTATCTCGCCCTTTCCCCCGGCAGGAGCTTCCCGCGCGACAGGCTGGCGGCGCTGTTGTGGAGCGATCGCAGCGAGGAGCAGGCGCGGCACAGCCTGCGGCAGACGCTGACGGTGGTGCGCAACGAGCTGAACGGGAGCGGGCCGCCGCCCTTCCTCACCGAGGGCGATCGGGTCGGACTGAATGCCGAGGCGGTGGACACGGACGTGGCGGCGTTCGAGCGTCTGGTCGCCTCCGGCGACGCCGAGGATCTCGCGCATGGCTGCGCGCTGTATCGCGGCGAACTGCTCGAGGACCTGAGCGTGCGCGACGAGGGCTACGAGGAGTGGCTGCTGGTGGAGCGGCAGAGGCTGCACGGGGCGGCGCTGCGGGCCCTGGGAAGACTGCTGAGTCATCAGGAGCAGGGCAAGGCGGCCGATCGGATCGCCGGCACGGCGCAGCGGCTGCTCCAGCTCGAACCGGCCAACGAGCAGGCGCACCGGGCGCTGATGCGGCTGTACGCGGAGCAGGGGCAGCGGGAGGCGGCGCTGCGCCAGTACCAGGAGTGCCGGGCGGCGCTGAAGCGCGAGTTGAACGCCGAGCCGGGCGCTGAGACCGAGGAGCTTCATCGCGCTCTGCTCGACGGACCGGTGGTGTCGCAGACACAAGTCGTCCCTGCGACCGTCGGCTCTCAGGTTCAGCCTGTTTCGCCCGCGCAAATGCCATCCTTGGATACACCCTCCGTGCCCGCGATGTCGCGTCCAGCCCGACGAGGACAGACAACGATTGTCGCCGGGGTTCTGACGTTCGCTGCCGCTGCGCTGCTTATCGTCGCGACACGTTTCTGGGATATGAAGGACCCAAGCACCGGTCCACCCCTGCCCGATGAGCCATCCATTGCCGTCCTGCCGTTCGACAATATTGGCGACGATCCAAAATGGGAGCGGTTCGCGGATGGCATGACCGAGGACATCATTACCGATCTCGCCCAATCCAAGGACCTTATCGTCATCGCTCGCAATTCCACCGAGGTCTACAAGGGCAGGCCGGTTGACGTTCGCCAGATCGGTCGCGACCTCGGTGTGAAATACGTTCTCGAGGGCAGCATCCAGTCGATGGGCGAGAAAATTCGCGTTACGGTCCAGCTCATTGAAGCCGCCTCCGGCAGCAACATATGGTCTGAGCGTTACGACAGGCCTGTTGAGGACTTATTCGCGGTGCAGAACGATGTCACGCAGCGGATCGCCGCCACGCTAGGCGGCTACGAGGGGGCGGTCGCCGAGGCCGAGCGAACCCTCATCCGGCGTAAGCCACCCGCGAACCTAAGCGCCTTCGACACGTACTTGTTGGCCATGGAGGCAAAACACAAGGTGACGAAGGAAAGTCTGATCGAAGCGGAGGGCCTGTTCCACAAAGCGCTTGAGCTCGATCCGCAATTGGCGCGAGCTTACGTCGGGCTGGTTGATGTCTACTTCTATTTGATTGACCTCGGCTTGGCACCCTCCGTCGAGGAGGCGCGGTCAAAGCAGATGGAGGCGGCCGAGAAGGCGGTGGCACTCGATCCCGACGACGGCAAAACGCACCTGGCTCTCGGCATAACCTACGCATACCACGGAAAACTAGATCAAGCTGCCGCCGAGATTGCCAGAGCTGAAACTCTTGCACCCTCTGACGCAGACGTGCTCCTCATCATCGCCTGGACTATCCCGGCGCTCGGTGAATCGGGAAGGGCCGTGAGCCTGGCGGAGCGGGCGCTGATGCTCAACCCCCACTATCCCGACTGGTACAATCAAGGGCTCCGTCTCGCGTTCTTCTTCGGCGGGCAATTCGAGAAATCAGTGAAATACGGTTTGCTGGTTAAAGAGCCTCTCGCCCTCGACCACGCCTTCCTGGCCATGGCTTATGCGTATCTGGATCGCGCGGCCGATGCGGCGGCAGCTGCCGCGAAAGTGATGGCGCTGGACCCTGGCTGGACCGCGGAACGATACCTCAGTGAGGCGGGCGGCTATGCGGAAAGGGAGGCCGAGCTGTTTGTCGACGGTGCGCGCAGGGCCGGCCTATCGGACTGCGTACCCGCCGACAAGCTGAAGGACATGCCCCATCTGATCCGTGTCAAATCCTGCGACCGGCAGCGCGCCAGCGCGTCCTGGTAATCTCATCGTCGTCCACGCGACCCGGCACGGCGGGTCCACCATGATCCCGTCCATCGCGGCCGGCCGCCCCGAATCAGTGCCGCTTCACGCGCCTGGCGAAGGGTGGCAGGCGTCGACCGAGGAAAAAGCTGACGACCGCCAGCACCACGCAGCCTGCGAAGGCCGCGTGGACGCCGCTCACCAGGCCCTCCCGGGCCTGCACGAGCAGCGCGGCGGCGTCGAATCCCTGGTCGCGTGCAAGCGTCGTCAGCAGTTCCTGATCAGGCACCCGCAGCAGGAGTTGTGGACTTTCGAACAGGTGCGAGACCGTGGCGTCGCCAATGCCCTCTGTCGCGAGCATGCCTGCTGCCGCGTGGCCGAAGATGAGGCTGACCACCAGGCCGCCGAGGCTCGCGCCGAACATGCTCCCCAGCGTGCGCATGGTCTGAATCAGGGCCGAGGCGGCCCCCTGGTCTTCCCTGCCGACGGCGGCCTGTGTCTGCAGCGTCAGGTTCGGCGTCTGGAAACCGAAGCTCAGGCCGCAGAGAGCGAACACGCCGAGCACGAACAATGACGGCGAGCGAGCGGATACGCCGCACAACAGGAACAGGCCGGCGACGAGCAGCAATGCGCCGAGGGAGAACAATCGCTCCGGGCGCGCCACACGCGGGATGAGTCGTCCGTTCGCGATGCTGCCCAATGTCATGCAGACCAGGACTGGCGTGATCATCAGACCGGCCTGTTTCGGCGACATGGAAAAGCCGCCCTGGAGGAGCAGCGGCGAATAAAAGAGAAGCACGAACAGGTTGAAGCCCGTGAGCGCGCCCAGCAGCCCGAGGCGGCGTACCGTCGCGTCGGCGACCAGTTGCGGCGGGATCACCGGCGCCGGAGTGCCGCGTTGATGACGCACGAAGAGTCCGCCGAGTACGAAGGCCAGGACCACCAGTCCCCAGAAACGCGCGCTCGCGAATCCGAGACGGTCACCGAGTTCCGCCGTCAGCAGCAGTGTGCCGATGGCCAGCGTAAGCAGCAGCACGCCGATCCAGTCGATGGCCTTGCTTGCGCCCTGCCGCCGATGGACGATCCGCGGCAGGTAACGCCAGACGATGGGCAGGGCGAGCAGCCCGACCGGCAGATTGACGTAGAAGACGCTTCGCCAGCCGAAGTGCTCCGTCATCCAGCCGCCAAGCATTGGCCCAAGCGCGGCGGCGATGCCGAATGTCGCCGACAGCATCACCTGCCAGCGCACCCGCTCCATGGTTTCGGGGAACAGGTCGCTGACCGAGGCGAACGCGGAGCCGATCAGCATCCCGCCGCCGACGCCCTGCAGGGCCCGCGCCAGCACGAGCTGGAGCATGCTCTGCGCGAGGCCGCACAACACTGATGCCAGGGTGAACAGGAGGATGGAGGTCAGGAGAAAGGGTTTGCGCCCATGGAGGTCGCCGAGCCGACCGGTGACCGGAATGAGGATCGCGTTCGTGAGCAGGTAGGCGGCGGCCACCCAGGGATAGAGCTCGAAACCCTTCAGTTCCGCCACCATGCGCGGCAGCGCGGTACCCACGACCGTCTGGTCGAGCGCAATGAGAATCATGACGACGGATATGCCCGCGAGGGCCGCAACATGACGCGACATCGAGCTGGCCGGGATCAGGAGCCGGGATTCTACGACGAAGCCCTCTCCCGGATCTCCCTTGCTCCTAGCAGACACCTCCGCCGGCAAGGATCGGGGCCGGCAGCCGCAGGGACCGGCGTAGTCCCGCCCCGGTACTGTCATCAGATCGCATGCCGCGAGCGCGCGTGCCCCGATCCGGGAAGGGAGGACATCAGGTCACCGAACAAGTCACTCGTGGTGCTCCAGGTGTTGGCTGTCGTCCTGCTGGCCCGCGCCGCCGACGTCCGCTGACTCCGGGTACTGAAAAGCCCAGCTCCATCGCTACCTCGACGAGGCGGAGGTCGGAGCGCTGCAAGAGCACTTTTGCCCTTTCGATGCGTCTTTCGATCTGGAATTGGTGGGGCGGCCGGCCCGTCGCCTGTTTGAATGCGCGGCAGAGATGACTTGGGGATAGATCGACCATTTGCGCCAACTCGGACAGCGCGATATTCCGGTGAAGGTGTGCATCGATGGACTCCGTCAGCATACGCACATCCCGCGCGTCCATCGCCTGAAGAGCAAGAATCGCAATTTCGTGCAAAAGACCAAATCCGTGCAATGCGGGGCTGCAGTCATTCTCCTCTGCGCAGGAGCCATTTGCGCAGCTCCTCGATCGCCAGCATCGCGATCGCGAAAGCCGCGGCGAGGAGCCACACGCGCGCCGGCAGGGGTGCCGTGCCGAAAATCTTCTGGCCGGTTGCCGTGTAGACGATCCCCAGGATGAGTGCGACCTCCACCGCGATGCCCAGCCACATCAGGCGGTTGCTCCACAGGCCGAACGTGAACGCCGAGCGGCGTGGATGCCGGCACAGGAAGACGTTGACCACCTGCATCACGATGATGGTGGCGAGGCAGGCGGTGGTCGCCTGCAGATATGCGCGATCGGTGTGCGCGGGCATCTCTCCATAATGCCAGCCGCTCTCGTTGAGGACGAAGAGGAATGCGGCCATCGCTGCCGTCGCCTCGAGCACGCCGAGAAAGAGATAGGCCCGCACGATGAGCGGCCAGTGCATCAGCCGCTCCTTGCGTGGCCGCGGAGGGCGCTGCATGACCGACGGATCCGGGCGCTCGGTCCCGAGCGCGAGCGCCGGGACCATGTCGGTGCCGAGATCGACGGCCAGGATCTGGATGATCGTCAGCGGCAGCGGAATGCGCAGTAGCACGAAGGCGAGATAGGGCACCAGCTCCGGGATGTTCGAGGTCAGGATGTAGGTCAGGAACTTGCGGATGTTCTCGTAGACCGAGCGGCCTTCCTCGATCGCGTTGACGATGCTGGCGAAGTTGTCGTCCAGCAGGACGATGTCCGCCGCCTCCTTGGCCACGTCAGTGCCGGAGATGCCCATCGCGATGCCTATGTCCGCCGCCTTCAAGGCCGGGGCGTCGTTGACCCCGTCGCCGGTCACCGCCACCGTCTCGCCCTTCTGTTTCATGGCCGCGACGATGTGCATCTTCTGATCGGCGGTCACGCGCGCGAAGAGGATCTCGGGCGCATCGAGTGCGAGCTGCAGTTGCGCCGGCGATACGTGGCGGAGCTGCTCACCGGTGATGACGGCGGGCGCCGCGCCGCGCACCAGGCCGATCTCGCGGGCGATGGCGTGCGCCGTGTGCGGATGATCGCCGGTCACCATCACCACGCGTATCCCCGCCCGCCGGCACGAGGCGATGGCGGGCGCAACCTCGGGGCGCGGGGGGTCCTCGAGACCGACGAGGCCGCAGAGGGCCAGATTGGCTTCGCTGCTGACCCTTTCGTCCGCTCGCAGGGTGGTGGCTGCGATGGCGAGCACCCGCAGACCGGCCTCGGCCATCCGGCGTTCCGCCTCCACGTACTCCGCCCGCACCGCGTCGGTGATCGGCTGTAGGGCCTGTCCGCTGCGCGCCGCGCCGCATGCCGGCAGGACGGCTTCCAGCGCGCCCTTGCACAGCACCCGGCGATCGGCGCCGACGTCGACAATCACCGACATGCGCTTGCGATCCGTGTCGAACGGGATCTCATCGACACGCCGAAGGGCCGGCCGCGCCGCCATGCATCGGTCCGCGAACTCCACCAGCGCCGCCTCCATGGGGTCGCCCAGCCAGTCGCGCCTGCCGTTGCGCTCCACGGCATGGAGGTTGTGGCAATGACGCAGCGTCAGGAAGAGGTCCGGGATTGCGGCGACGAGCCCTGGCTGTTCGGTCAGCGCCTCCGGCGTGAGTGCGCGGCCATCGAGGTACAGCGCTCGCACGCTCATCAGGTTCCTCGTCAGCGTGCCGGTCTTGTCGCAGCAGATGACGGTGGTGGATCCCAGGGCCTCGACCGCGGGCAGGTGCCGCACCAGCGCCTGGCGCCGCGCCATGCGCTGCGTAGCCATGGCAAGCGAAAGGGTCACCGTCGGCAGCAGGCCCTCGGGGACGTTGGCGACGATGATGCCGATGGCGAACAGCAGGTTCTCCCACGGCGGCAGGCCGAGCAGTTGCCCGATAAAAAAGAAGACGACGCCCAGCAATGTCGCGAGCCCCGCAACCAGCCGGCTGACGCGGGCGATCTCGCGTTGCAGCGGCGAGACGGTCTCGCCCGAGGTCTGGGTCAGGTGCGCCATGCGCCCGAACTCGGTCCGCATGCCGGTGGCGTAGACGACCGCCCTGGCCTCGCCCGCGACGACCGTGGTGCCGGCGAGCAGCAGATTGCGCGCGAGAAACGGCGCGGCTTCCGCGTCCGCCGCCACCGTTCGCGCCTTGGGCCGTGACTCCCCGGTGATGGTGGCCGTGTTCACGCGCAGGCCGAAGGCGTCGATGATCCGGCAGTCGGCGGGAACGTTGTCACCCTCCTTGAGCAGCACCACGTCGCCTGGCACGAGGGCAGGGGCGGGGACCGAGAGCGGTTCGCCGTCGCGAAGCGCCGAAACGGCAGGGGGCAGGAGTCGTCGCAGCGCGGCCACGGCGCGCTCGGCGCGGTATTCCTGCCAGAACGAGAACAATCCGTTGATGAGGATGACGCCGAGGATTGCGTAGCCGAGCACCGCCATGCCCTGCCCGGCCCGATACCACTCGGCGATAAAGCACAGCACGGCGGCGACCCACAGGATGATGGCGAAGAAATGCGTGAACTCGCGGCCGAATCGCCACCACAGCGATCTCCGCCCGACCTCTTCTATCTCATTGGCGCCGAACTCCGCGAGCCGCCGCGCCGCCTCCGCGACGCTCAAGCCGTTGGCCCCGCTCTTCAGGCTGGCGAGCGCCTCTTCGGGCGTCAGGTGGGTGAGTCTCAAGGCCGCACGCTCCCGGGGATGTGCCGGGGATGGCCGCAGATTACGCGTGGACGCACACCGCAGGCTTGCCTCCGATCAAGCCCTGCGCGGATGTGATGCGACCCTGGCGCGAGGCCGGGGAGGACGGTCCCTCGTCCTCCCGCGTCGCGGGAACTACGGAGCGAGCGGGCGCGCCTTGCCGTCGACCTCGGCCGTGAGCGGGATGCCCATCGCCTTCAGGACCGTCGGCATGACGTCCGCGGTTTGAAACGGCCCGTGGCTGGCACGGCCGCCGCGCCTGGCGAGGCCAGGCGACCAGAAGACCATCGGGACGCGCTGGACAGTCTCCTGGGCGCCGCCGTGATCGCCGTACGCACCGTAACTCGTCCTGTCGTGAAGCAGGGCGATGATGTCCGGCCCACTCGGGGCGGCCATCTTATCGACGATCTCCTGACCGTGTCTCTGCCACCACTTCTTTTCGGACTTCGTCATGGCGTTGGTGCCATACAGGCGGAAGCCGTCGCCGTGACGCCAGTACGCCGCCGTGACACCCGGCAGCGTGAGCATGGCGGCCGCCGCCTCCTTCATCTTCGGCACCGAGCGATCGATCAGCCACGCCTCGATCGCCGTGGACTGGTACGAGAACTGGAGATTGCCTGTCACTCCATCGGCCTGCCTGAGATCGATCAACGGCTGCAACGCGGGCGATGGATTGGTGTAGGTGACGGTGTCTACCGCAGTCGCGCCGGAACCCGCATCCCAGACGCCGAACGGCGCGAAGTACCAGTTGCTGTCGCTGGCGCCGGGCGTGGTCTTGCCGTGGAAATTCTCACCCCAGGTGGCGCCATGATCGGCGGTCAGCACCACGAGGGTCTCGCCGCCGCGCGCGGCGTCGATCCGGCGTACCTGGGCAAGAAGTCTGCCGAGCTGCACGTCGGCGATCTCGGCGGCGCAGCGGACGTGGGTCTGAGCGGCACCGATCTCCGCGTCCGTTCCGACGTAGCAATTGCCGGTGAATGTGGCGGCGTCGTACTGCGCGCCCCACATGTGGGCCGCCTTGTCGATCCCGCCCAGGGTCACGAACATGCCGGACCAGTTCTCGTTGACCATCATCGCGATTGCCGCGTCCGCGACCCACACGTCACCGCCGACGTGACCGGCCCGGGACGCCGGGCTGGTTCCCGGGAAGAGCCGATCGCCGTCTTCGGGATAGATCCAGGACGGAAACGCGTCCGTCGTCCCGTAGCTGTTGCCGCTGTCGGAGTTGATGTACCAGCGGCCGCAGAAGGGCTCGGTCAGGTAGGTTGGAACGTTCTTTCCCGCCGGGAAGCGGTAGCGGCCCCCAAGGATGACGTCGCGACATTCGTTGTGCAGCGAGCTGGAGGAGCGGCCCGAGAGACGCACCGCAATGTCTCCGGACGACGCGGTCGCGGACTCGACGGCGTAGCCTTTCTCCCCGACGGTAATGAACTTGGTGCCGGGATACGCTCCATGAAGGTAATCCGCAAGTTTCGGGTAGCCCTCGGCATTCACGATCGTGCCGAAATCCGCGAGGCTGAGATCGCCGGTGATGTGCATGGCCGGCGGCTCACCGGGCACGTTCTTGCCGAAATAATTGTTCACGTCCCGATACGCCTCGTCCACCCATCCCATGTGTTTCGGGTGTTTCCCCGAGACGATCACGTTGTGCGCGATCACCGTCTCGGACGCCATGTATCCCAGGTACGCCTCCTTGAAATTGCGGCCGGTATCCCGCAGGCGCCGAAAGTTTGGCATGCGGAAGGTGTCCGCGTATTTCGGGACCATCTGATCGAACAGCACGATGAGAACGCGTTGCGGCGCAGCGGCCTTCCTGCCCCGGTCGCCGGCACTGGCGCCGTTGAGACCCATCGACATGGCCAGGCCAGCCGCCGCCGCCAGCCCGAACATCCTTCGCGTGAACTTCTTCATGATCCCCCCCTTTTATGGTTTTGAGGAAAAGGACGTCCGGTTGATCAGACCCTAGTTCACGTCATGCCGGCAATCAAGGGTGGCGCCTGCGGCAGGCATTGCTGCAATGCGTCCGGAGGACGGACCGGATGCGCAGCGGCGCAATGTTCCCTTCAACGGACATCGCCGTCTGCACCGGCGAGTGCGACGAGGGTCGCGGCGAGCACGCGTGCGCCGGCGGCGGCCTGGACGGAGGTGATGCTCTCCGCCGGGTCGTGGCTGATGCCGGCCTCGCAGGGGATGAAGATCATCCCGGCTGGACAGACGTCGTTGAGAAACAGCGCGTCGTGGAATGCGCCCGAGGACATGCGCAGAGCGGGGATCCGCAGCAGGCGCGTCGCTGCCTCGATGGTCCCGATCACTGCGGCATCGAAGCTTGCCGGCGCCTTGGTGAAGACCTCGCGGACGGAGACCGCGCAATACCGGGCCGCCGCGGCGGCGATTGCGGCTATGCGGTCGCCCTTCTCGCGCAGGACGTTCGCATCGGGGTGCCGCAGATCGATGCCGAGGCTCGCCCGCGCCGGTACGGTGTTGCGTGAATTCGGAGTGAGATCGAAGCGCCCGACCGTGAAGCGCAGAACATCGCCTCGATCCGAGGTCCAGTCATTCAGGGCGCTGACGATGCGCAGCGCATCCTGGAACGCATCGCGGCGCCGCGACAGCGGCGTCGTGCCGGCATGCGCGCCGCTTCCGGAGACCTCGATGTCGAACCAGCGCACACCCTGTATGCCCTCGACGATGCCGATCGGAATGCCCCTCGCCTCGAGTTCCGGACCCTGCTCGATGTGGGCCTCGACATATGCGGCAATCGGTGGAACGGTCGGACGGAACGTCGCCTGCGGCGTCGCCGCCAGCGCCGAGGCCAGCGCGGCCGACAGGGTGACGCCGTCGCTTCCGCGTCGCCCGGCGATATCGCTCAATGCCAGCGCGCCGCTGAACACCATGGAACCCATCGCGCCGGGAGTGAAACGCACGCCCTCCTCGTTGGTCCAGGCGACGACCTCGATCGGACGGCGGGTCTTCACCGACGCGCCATCCAGCGCCGCCAGCGCCTCGAGCGCGGCGATCACGCCGTAGGCGCCGTCGAATCGTCCACCCTGCGGCTGGGTGTCGATATGGCTGCCGGTGATCACGGGGGCCGCCCCGGGATCGGTGCCTTCGCGACGAACGAACAGGTTGGCGACGGGATCGACGAACACACGATAGCCGCGTGACTGCGCCCAGCTCGCGATGTGCCGCCGGGCGGCGAGTTCCTCCTCGCCGAGCGCCAGCCGGCACACACCCCCGCCGCCGATCCCGCCAATCTCCCCGAATCCGACGAGGTGCGACCACAGGCGCGCCTCGTCGATCGCGGCAGCCGCGGCGATACCGTCCAGATCGCTGTACGTCGCCATCACCAACCCCCTGGTGCAGGATTCATGAATTCAGCGCACCGGTTGCGGTGCGGGGGCTCTCACCCGGCGCGTCGCCGCCGGCGCAGACGCGGGACCGAGGCCTCACCGCGGAACCGCCAATGCCTGGCCAGCGGCCCGCTGTCGGCGCTGGTGCGTTCGGCATCGAGGTCACGCAGGAAGACCTGCAACAGGATGCCATCCTCGGCGCCGCGCCGATAGGCCGCGAAGAACGGCGAGTGGTAGCGGAAGCGCTTCGGCAACAGCGCGCGCATCTGGCCGGTGTCGACCCAGGTCTGCGCGTAATGCGAGGGCAGGTAGCCCACGTAGCGGCCGGTCAGGATCAACGTCGCCTGCGCCTCCATGCACTGCACGGTCGCGGCCGCCTTGCTGTAGCCGAGGCGTTCCATGTCCAGCCGGTGCATGTAACTTCGGGCGACGAAGGGAGAGGCGCGCACCCGTTCCACCGTCATCTCCCGACCGGAGAGCCCGAACAACGGGTGACCGGGGCCGCAGTACAACTCCTGCTCCTCGGCATACAGCGGTTCGTAGTTCAGCCCCTTGGCCTGCTGGTAGAAGACGCCGATGCCGATGTCGCGCTGCCCGCTGAGCAACTGCTGCTCGAGCTCGACGGGGTCCGCGACGACGACATCCAGCAGGACCTCGGGGGCGTTGGCGCCAAAACGCCGGATGATGGCTTGCAGCGGCAGATACGGATTGCCGACGGTGGCATCGACGATGCCGATTCGCAGCGCGCCGGAGATCGAGCCCTGCAGCGAGGCCGTCCGCGCACGGAAGTGCTCGGCCGCGCTCAGAAGCTCACTCGCGGCGTCGTACACGACCTGTCCGGCCTCGGTCAGCCGGAAGCCGCCGCGGCCGCGATGGCAAAGACGCACGCCCATGCGCCGTTCCAATGCGGCCAGGTGGGTCGATACCGTCGACTGGCTGAGGTTCAGCGCCAGCTGCGCACCGGCGATGCCGCCGGCACGCACGATCGTGGTGAAGACGCGCAGATTGCGCAGCTCCGATCCGGAGACCTGGGTCATGGGCGCCTGCCGTCACATCGAGAGATGGCGATGTGAGCATCATAAAGTTGGCGATTGATCGCTGCAATATTGCGCCTATACTAGGCCACGGCGCGAACAATCCGTTCGACGAGGTGCTCCGGGATGCGCCGGAGGTGCGATGCGAGTCGGGATGGTGGCCACCGCCACCGGGGTCGTTCACCACGGTCCGTACTGCCAGCGCATGACAACAGCCACCGAGTTTCCCCAACCGGTCGATGCGGCGCTCATGCCGCGCTTTGGCGCGATCCCGACGTTCATGCGCCTGCCCTGCATCGAGGATCCCGCGCAGCTCGACATCGCGCTCATCGGCGTACCGTGGGATGGCGGCACCACCAACCGTGCGGGCGCCCGCCACGGGCCGCGCGAGATCCGCAACATGTCGAGCCTCATGCGCAGCACGCATCACGTCAGCCGGATCTCGCCGTACCGGCTTGCCCGATGCGCGGACATGGGTGACGCGCCGGTGAATCCGATCAACCTGATGGAGTCGCTCACGATCATCGAGCGATTCTACCGGCCCGTGCACGCGGCCGGCTGTCTGCCCCTGTCCGCGGGTGGCGATCACCTGATCACGCTGCCCATCTTCCGCGCGATTGCCCGCGAGCGCCGCGTCGGAATGATCCACTTCGACGCGCACTCCGATACCTGGGATCGCTATTTCGGCGACAACCGCTACACGCATGGCACCCCGTTCCGTCGCGCGGTCGAGGAAGGGCTGCTCGATCCACGACGGACGGTGCAGATCGGGATCCGCGGTTCGCTGTACGGTCCCGGGGACATGACCTTCGCCGAGCAGAGCGGGATGCGGGTCGTCTACATGGAGGAGTTCATCCGCCTGGGCGTGGAGGGCACGATAGCCGAGGCGCGTCGTGTCGTCGGCGACGGCCCCACCTATGTCAGCTTCGATGTCGACGGCCTCGACCCGGCGTTCGCCCCGGGCACGGGCACGCCGGAGATCGGCGGCATCACCACGCGCGAGGCGCAGGCGGTGTTGCGCGGACTCCAGGGTCTGAATCTGATCGGCGCGGACGTCGTCGAGGTGGCGCCGCCGTTCGATCCGAGCGGCAGCACGGCCCTGGTCGCCGCGACCCTGATGTTCGAGCTGCTGTGCCTGCTTGCCGATACCGTCGATCGCCGCCGGCGGACACGCGGGAACTGAGGGTACTCCGATGCGATCGGGCGGGAGGCGCGATGGTACATGTTAGCGATCTGAGCTGGCCCGAGTACGCCGAGCGCGTCGCCCGCGACCCGGTGGTCCTGGTGCCGTGCGGCGCGCTGGAGCAGCACGGACCGCACCTGCCGCTGGGCACCGATGCCATCCTCGCGAGCGCGGTTTCCACCGGCATCGCGGAGGCGGTCGGCGGCCTGGTGCTGCCGGCGCTCGCCTATGGCTACAAGTCGATGCCGAAGAGCGGCGGCGGCGCGCATTTTCCCGGTACCACCAATCTCGACGGCGGCACGGTGGCGTCCCTGGTCCGCGACCTCATTCGCGAGCAGGTCCGCCATGGAGTGCGCAGGCTGTGCTTCGTCGTCGGGCATTACGAGAACCAGTGGTTCGTCACCGAGGGCATCGATCTGGCGATGCGCGAGGTCGGGCACACGGGCGTGCGCATCATGCGCCTGGAGTATTGGGACTTCATCGAACCGGCGACGATAGAGAGGGTTTTCCCGGACGGCTACCCCGGCGCCGCGCTGGAGCACGCCGCCGTCATCGAGACCTCCCTGATGCTGCATTATCAGCCGCATCACGTCCGTCTCGATCGGCTCCCCGATCACCGCTCCGCGGATTTTCCGCCTTATGACATGTTCCCGCCGCATCGTCATTGGGTGCCGTCCTCCGGCGCGCTGACCTCCGCGAAGGCGGCGACCGCGGAGAAGGGGCGGATCATGGCTGAGCAGTTCCGCGACAGTATCGTCGCGGCCGTCAGAAGGGAATTCTGAAATCACCACGAAGCAACCGGGAGGATGAGACCATGCAAGACACAACGAGATCGGGGTTGGTCGCGGCGGCGATGCTGTCCGCAACGATGACGTGCGCGAACGTGCTCGCGGCGGACAGGATCAAGTGCGCCTATCCGTTCTGGCCAGGCTTCGCGCCGGTGCATCTCGCGCAGGAGCTGGGTTATTTCGAGGAGGAGGGTCTGGAGGTCGAAGAGGTGTTCGACGACGATCGCGGCAATGTCCTGCCGGCCCTCGAGCGCGGCGACATCCAGTGCGACATGCGCACCGTCGGCGAGCACCAGGGGCGCCCGAGAACTCCGGAGACCCAGGGCACGATCATCGGCACCATCGACGTTTCCCTTGGCGGCGACGGCGTCGTCGCCGATGCGGCGACGAAGAGCTCCGCGGATCTCGAGGGCAAGGTCGTGGCGGTGGAGCCGAACGTGCCGGCGCGGCTGATCCTGCAGATGGATCTCAAGAAGCACGGTCTTACGCTGGAGGACGTGCAGGTGAGGGACATCGCCTCCGCCGATGCGATCGCCGTGTTCGCCGATCCGGCGGTGGCCGCGGCCGGCACCTACGAGCCGACACTGTCGCAGGCGATCAAGGCGAGCCAGAAAGAGGGCGCCCACATACTCGTATCCTCGAGGGATTATCCGGGCCTGATCACGGATGTCATCGTCGCGCGCACCGAGAATCTGCGCGCCAACCCCGAGATGTACCGCAAGTTCCTCCGCGGCATCTATCGCGCGGTCGACTACTTCGACAAGAACCGCGCCGAGGCGGTGGCGATCATGGCGCCGCACTTCAAGCTGACGCCGGCGGAGTTCGAGGAGACGCTGGCGAATCTCGCCTACACCCCCTACGAGGAGGCGGCCGGCTATCTCGGCACCGCGGGCAGCCGCGGCAAACTGCACGATCTCTTCGACGAGGTCATGGCATTGAACCTCGAGAACGGCGCGGCGGAAGTCAAGCTCGATTCGAATCAGCAGATCGACAACTCCATCGTGACCGATCTCTTCAAGGACAAGAAGCGCTGACAGGGACGCGAGGCCCCACCCTTGACGGAGCAGCGTGACCCCCACGGCCGCGAGGGTTCCGGCCCGGACGGTCAGGCGAGCGACGCCGCGGCGCCGGTGCCGGAAACCACCGTGTGGCAGCAGCTGACCAGCTTTCGCGGCAACAGCTCGCGCGGGACGGATATCGCGCTCGGCGCCGTCGGTTTCGCGCTGCTGCTGGCGATCTGGTCGGGGCTGGTCGTGTTCGAGGTGGTGCCCAAACAGTACCTCGCCTCGCCGCAGGCGGTCGTCGTCCGCCTCTGGGAGCTGCTGACCAAGTACGATTTCCTGGACGACATCTGGATCAGCATCTACCGCGTGTGGTTCGCCTTCTTCCTCTCGGCGATCGTGGCCATCCCCCTCGGCATCCTGATGAGCTCGTTCCGCATCGTGAACGGACTCACCGAGCCCATCATCGACTTCATTCGCTACCTGCCGGTGCCGGCACTGGTGCCGCTCACCGTTATCTGGCTGGGGATCGGCGAGGCATCCAAGATCGCCCTGCTGTGGATGGGCACGTTCTTCCAGCTCGTGCTGCTCATCGCCGACGATGCCCGCCGCGTGCCACGCGAATATGTCGAAGTCGGCATGACGGTCGGAGCAAAGCCGTCGCAGGTGCTGCGCCACATCATCCTGCCGGCGATGCTGCCGAGCATGGTCGACAACCTTCGCATCACACTGGGCTGGTGCTGGACCTACCTGATCATCGCCGAGATCGTCGCCTCCGACTCCGGGATCGGGTACGTGATCTGGTCCGCGCGGCGGTACGTCAAGACGCCGGAGGTCATGGCCGGGATCCTCGCCATCGGCATCATCGGCTTCCTGACCGATCAGTTCATACGCTGGCTGCACCGGCGCGCCTTCGCCTACCTTCGATGAGCCGGCTGACATGAACAACGACCGCTTCATCGTCATCGATCGCGTCAGCAAGGAGTTTGGCGCGCACGGCAAGTCCGCCGCGGTACGGGTGATCGACGACGTGTCGATGAAGATCGGCAGGGGCGAGTTCATCGTTTTTCTGGGGCCTTCCGGCTGCGGCAAGACGACGTTGATGCGCATCGTCGGCGGACTCGAGGCTGCGAGTTGCGGCCAGGTGCGGCTCGACGGCGCTACCGTGACCGGGCCGGATCGCAAGAAGGGCATGGTGTTCCAGTCCTATTCGTCGTTTCCCTGGCTCGACGTGATCGGCAACATCCGTTTCGGGATGAGGTTCCGCGACGACATATCGGCGGCGGAGAAGGAGCGGCTTGCGCAGTACTACCTGGAACTGGTGGGCCTGCGCGGCTTCGAGGGTTACAGGGTCAACCGGATCTCCGGCGGCATGCGCCAGCGCCTGGCCATCGCGCGCACGCTCGCCGCCGGCCCGGACGTGCTGCTGATGGACGAGCCATTCGGCGCGCTGGATGCGCAGAATCGCGAGTTTCTGCAGGAGCAGCTGGTCGGCATCCAGAAGTCCGAGCAAAAGACCGTCATCTTCGTCACCCACGATGTCGAGGAGGCGATCTTTCTCGCCGACCGCATCATGCTGTTCTCGGCACGGCCCGCGCGGGTGCTCCAGGAGATCCGCGTCGGCGATCATATCGGAACCCAGAGGCCGCTGGCGGTGAAGTCGACACAGGCGTTCTTCGCGCTGCGCAACTCGATACTCGACGTCACCCGCAGGCTGGCTCTGCAGACCGAGAAGATCATGCTGCAGGGGGGGATGTTCCCGGCATGAGAGCGTTCGACTTCAGCGGCAGGCAGGTACTGGTGACCGGCGCCAGCCGCGGCATCGGCCTCGGCGTCGCGCGCGCCTTCGCCGCCGCGGGCGCGGAGTTGACCGTGCTCGCCGACGATCTCGAGATCCTCGAGGCTGGCATGCAGTTGCGCGCCGAGTTCGGAAGGCCGGTGCGCTCGATCCAGTGCGACATCGCCAGCCGTCAGGCCGTTCGCGACGCGTTCACGCCGATTGACAGGATCGACGTCCTGGTCAACAACGCCGGCCTGGAATTGATCACGCCGATACTCGAGCCGGGAGACGACGTCGAAAGCATCTTCCGCCGCATCATCGACATCAATGTCATGGGCACCTTTTACGTCACCCGCGAGGCGCTGCCGCGCATGTCGGCGGGCGGCCGGATCGTCTTCACGGCCTCGGTGTGGGGAAAGACCGCCGAGGCCCGGTTCGGCGCCTACTGCGCCAGCAAGCACGCCAACATCGGCTTCATGCGCTCGCTGGCGAAGGAGCTCGGGCCGCATGGCATCAACGTCAACGCGGTATGCCCGGGCTGGGTCCGGACACGGGCCTCGATGCGCTCGCTCGCGGAGATGTCGCGGAGATCGGGCATCGGCGAGCAGGCCCTGCTGGAGGAGATCACCGGGGCGCAGGCGATGCCGGGGTTGATGACGCCCGAGGACGTGAGCGCCCTGTACCTGTTCCTGGCCTCGGACCACGCGCGCAGCATCACCGGCCAGGCCTACAGCGTCGACCGCGGCGAGTTGATGGCGTGAGCGGGCCGCTGGCCGGACAGAAGGCCATCGTCACCGGCGCCGCCAGCGGCATCGGGCGCGGCATCGCCTGCGCGCTGGCGCGCGAGGGCATGCATGTCGCGATCGTCGATCGCGCTGCGGCGGAGGCATCGGACGCGGTGGTCGCGGGTATCCTGGCCGCCGGCGGAAGCGCGTTTGCGGTGCAGGCCGACGTGTCCGACGAGGCATCGGCGGTTGCGGCGGTGACCGGCGCCGCCCGGGGCATGGGTGGGCTCGATCTGCTCGTCAACTGCGCCGGCGTGATCGCCGACGGTCCGCTGCTCGACACACCCCTCGCGGTGTTCGACCGGATCATGGCCGTGAATGTGCGCGGCACGTTCGTCGTGGGGCGGGAGGCGCTGCGCATCATGGCGGCTCAGCGCCACGGACGGGTGATCAACATCTCCTCGGAGCTCGCACTGCTCGGCCGCGAGCAGTTCTCGCCGTATTGCGCCTCCAAGGGCGCGGTGCTGTCGATGACCCGGTCCTGGGCGCGCGAGTTCGCGCCGTGGATCCTGGTGAACGCCATCGCACCGGGGCCGACCGACACACCGATGCTCGACATCGGGCACATGAGCTCCGAATGGAGGAAGAAGGAGGAGAGCAACCCGCTGGGTCGCATCGCGAAGGTCGAGGAGATAGCCGCCGTCGCGGTGTTCCTCGCCGGACCCGGCGCGACGTTCATGACAGGACAGTGCATCAGTCCGAACGGCGGGGCGGCGATGTACTAGTGATCACCCGCGGAGACCTCGACCATGAGTGAACTCGTCACCATCCCGGCGCGGCAAGGGAAGGCCGCGCGCCTGGCCAGGGGCCAGAGCATTCGCATCGTCAATACCCACGGCACGCAGGTCGTCGATACCTGGGCCTTCAATGCCGCCGACCTGCGCGAGTTCATGTCGATGGAGCATGCACGCGCATGCCTCGACAGGATCCGGCCCAGGGTCGGCGATCCAATCGCCAGCAATCACCGGCGGCCGATCCTGACGCTGACCGAGGACACCTCGCCGGGCATGCACGATACGCTGATCGCGGCCTGCGACGTCTGGCGTTACGAGGGACTGGGGTGCAAGGAGTATCACCGCAACTGCACCGACAACCTGCGCGAGGCGATGGCGGAGCTGGGCCTGGTGCCGCCGGAGTGCCCCTCGCCGCTGAACCTCTGGATGAACATTCCGGTCGTCGACAACGACGGCATCCAGTGGCTGCCGGCGGTGTCCAGACCCGGTGACTACGTCGTGCTGCGCGCGGAGATGGACTGCATCGTCGCGATGTCCGCGTGTCCGCAGGACATGATCCCGATCAACGGCTTCAACCCGGTCGAGGCGCATTTCATCGTCGCGTGAACGGCCCTGTCAGCCGTTCTGCTGCCAGCGGCCGCCGACCGGGGCCGATCCTCAGGGTACGAACGCCAGGACGAGAAACGCGGCGAACACGACCAGATGCACTGCCCCATGCAGGATCGTGGCACGGCCACTGGCCAGGGTAATTACCGACAGCAACATGGTCAGTGCCAGCAGCACGATCTGCGCCGGCGCGAGACCGAGTGCCAATGGCTGCCCGAGCACGACGGAGAGCACCACGACGGACGGGATGGTGAGCCCGATGCTGGCCAGCGCGGATCCGAGCGCCAGATTGAGGCTGGTCTGCATGCGATTGCGCGCGGCGGCGCGCAGGGCGGCCGCCGATTCCGGCGCGAGCACGATGAGCGCGATAATCAGACCGACCGTGGTCGGCGGTGCGCCGATGGCCCGCACCCCCTCCTCGATGACCGGCGCGAGCTGCTTTGCCAGCCCGACGACCGCAACGAGACAGAGCATCAGCAATGCCATGCTTGCCAGGGCGACCCGGTTGGAGGGCGGCGCAACATGCTGTTCCGCATCCCGGGCCAGAACTGGAAGAAAGTAATCCCGATGGCGAACGGTCTGCGCAAACACGAACACGCCATAGAGGACCAGCGACGAGGCACCGGCAAACGCGAGTTGCGCGGGCGAGTACCACGGTCCGGGGGTAGTCGCCGTGAAATTCGGCAGTACCAGGGTAAGCGTGACGAGCGGCGCGAGGGCGGCGAGTGCATGGCCCGCGCCCTGCACCCGGAACTCGAGTACGTGATGCCGAACGGCGCCCCCGACGAGACAGCTCCCGACCACACCGTTGCACACGATCATTACCGTGGCAAACAAGGTGTCGCGGGCCAGGGTGCCGGCGCCGGTGCCACCGGAGAGCATGATGGACCCTATGAGGCCCAATTCGATCACGGTAACCGCCAGTGCGAGGACGAGCGTGCCGAATGGCTCGCCGACGCGATGGGCGACGACCTCGGCGTGGTGAACCCCGAGCACCACTGCCGCCACGAGCACCGCAGCGGCCAGCAGAACCAGTGCCCAGCCCAGCGGGCGTCCCCAGACCGCGGCAAGAAGGGCGCAGGCGATGACGGGCACGACGACGTTCCAGTCCCATGCCGGCCGGCTTCTGCTGTTCACTTGGCGACTCCCTTCAGCGGCGCCCCGACCGATCTGGAAGACTCGTTTCCGGAGGGTGAGACGGGAAGCTGTCCGACAACATCGAACCTGCGTTCTGAACCCGTTGGCCGCGGCGCCATGACAAACCCACCGGTAACACGATCTGCCGGCAGTATTCAATGAAACGACATACCGGACAAGCCGCGACCGTTCACTTCGTCAGCGTCCGGCGATCGCCCTTTCCTGATGCTCGATCGTCCGCCAAACGCCGATTGCCGGCGGTGAACGCCCGCCCGCGTTGCTGGCCGGCTGGCGGCGGGTCGCCCTCGATCCCGGGCGGTCAACCGGGACCGTGGCCCACATTCTAAGAGACAGACATTCGGGGCGGGCATTGATCGGGCACCAGGGAGTGGAGCCGCGCGGGCGCCGGATGACGCCGCTGGCCGGCGTTCCGGTCGAAGCCGAGCATGTGGCTTCGCGGCGCGGCAGCCTGCGGATTGACGCGAATCAAATCGGCATATTCAGGGTCGAAGAGACTTTCGATCCCGCCACGGAGGTGCCCATGAACATTTCGGACATATACACGGTCGCGCGTCACATGTATGACGCGCAGGGATCCAAGGCGATCGCCGAGGCGGCGCAGAAGGCCGCGTCGTTCGAGAAAGCCGGCGACGAGCCGCAGGCGAAGTTCTGGCGGCGCGTGGAGAACGCGCTGCTCCAGATGCGCGGCCCGCGGGAGAGCTAGGCAGGCTTCATCCGGAGACGCGTCCCGATGCGCCACCCGGAGTCGTACCGGGAGCGCGGGATGAACTTGACGTGCCTGCGCGTACACGTGTAGCGACACGGCGAGTCGGATCGAGGCGCTCCGGTCGTTCCGAAACGGTCTGCCGCCGAACCGGCCGAGCGCCCCCGAAGAGCCGTTCAGCGGGATGCGACCGCGAGCCCCTTCGACTGGCCCCGCGGCTTCGTTGCCAGCAACGTGGCGAAGGGGCAGGATTCGCCGTGCTTCCCCCTTGAGGCTGTCCATCCGCGGCCGCCAGCGCGCCCGGTGGCGCCGGACGCGCTACTCCGGCACGCTGACCCCCGACCCGCCCAGCTCTTTCGGGAAGTCCTTGAGCTTCGGACTGCCGTCGTGTATGCGGAGCACCGTCTCCTCGTAGTTCACGTGAACGCCGGGCTCGAAGCGCAGCTCCGGGAGCAGGGCGGCGTAAACGTCCACCAGACCAAAGCCCGGGTGATCCGTGAACAGATGTCCGCCGCACTTGTGGCACCACTTGCGGGAGCTTCCGGGTGTCCTGTTGTATGTACCGATGCTCGCGGCGCCTTGCGTCACCTTGAGGGTCTCCGGTTTCCACAGCGTGAACGCATTGACCGGACCCGCCGACCAGTGCCGGCACGAGGCGCAGTGGCAATAGCCCATGGCCACCGGCTCGCCGGTCACCTCGAATCGCACTTCACCGCAGAAACAGCTGCTCGTATGTGCCATGAACGTCGCTCCTGATGCAATCGCGTGGAAGTCCGGGATTGCGGGAAAGTGTAGCGACGGACTGCTGCGACCCGAATGACCACTCGTCCGGCGTTCGTGCTCGATCGTCCGGGGAGGGGATTTACGGGATGGACGCTACTTCTCGCGGACGCCCTCGATGTGCAGGTCGAACTCCATGGACTCCGCCGTGGGACCGAGGTCGTAGCCGACGCCGAAATCGGCGCGGCGCAGCGTGGCCGTGCCGTCGAAACCGGCGCGATAGTCGCCCCACGGATCGTGACCCTCGCCGACGCGCCTGATGTCGATGCCCAGCGTGCGAGTTACCCCGTGCAGCGTCAGCTCGCCGAGCAGCTGTCCGCCGCTGGCGTCGCCGGTGTACGAGGTGCTCCTGAACGTGGCCTGCGGATAGGCATCGACCCCGAGGTAGCGCGGCTCCCGCAGATGCTTGTCACGTTCCGCCCAGTTGGTGTCGACGCTCGAGGTATCGATCGTGATCTCCACCGAGGCGGTCTCCGGATGCGCCTCGTCCCATTCGAGGTGGCCGTCGAACTTGTTGAAGCGGCCGGTCATCGTGCTGAAGCCAAGATGGGAGATGCGGAACTGGATCGACGCGTGGCTGGGATCGATCTTGTATTGGGCGGCCTCCGCGCCACGACTGCACAGCAGCGCCAGGCCGATGGATACGAGCGTGATGCCTCTTGCGTTCATGAGATTGCCTCCGTGTTCACCGCGCCGACGGGACGGTGACCCGCCGATCGCCCGTGCGCCGTCGGCTGGCGCCCATGTTGCGGCGAAGCAGTACGAGTATAGACCACGACATCCGCCGTCGATGCGGTCTTGGGCCGAAGCCGGCGCGCGAAGTTCCTGCCTCGAGGCCGCCTTCCCGGTGGCGGCTCAGTTCGAGCGCAGCGCGTCGACGATGTTGAGCCGCGCGGCGCGCACGGCAGGCAGGAAGCCGCCGGCCAGGCCCATGAGGAGCGCGAACAGCAGACCCTGCACGATGACCCCCGTATTCATGGTGAAGCTGAAAGCGAGTTCGGCGAAGGTCTGCCAGTTCATGGTCGAGACCGTGAAGGCCTGCATGAAGGAGGCGAGCGCCAGGCCGATCACGCCGCCGATGAGGCCCAGCAGCAGCGACTCGACGAGGAAGGCGGTCAGGATGTCGTGGCGGCGGAATCCGAGCGCGCGGAGCGTGCCGATCTCCGCGGTACGGTTGGCGACCGCCGCGTACATGGTGATCATCGCGCCGATGATGGCGCCGATGGAGAAGATGGTGCTCAGTATGGTCCCGAGCACGTTGAGGAAGTTCGCCATGAGCTCGGACTGCCGCGCGTAGAACTGCGGCTCGCGCTCGGCCTCCACGGTCAGGCGCCGGTCGTCCTCCAGTTCCTGCTTCACCCGCGCGAAGCTCCCCGGGTCGGAGAGCCGGAAGATGACCGAGGAGTAGCTGTCCCTGCGGAAGGCCTGCATCAACTGATCGGCATCACCCCAGATCTCCGAGGCGAAGCCGGTCCTGCCGGCGTCGAAGACCCCGACGACCTTCCATTCCTGGATGCCGAGCTTGATGGTCTCGCCGAGCCCCGCGCCCCGGAAGCCCTCGGCGATCTTCGCGCCGGCGATGATCTCGGACGTCCCGGGCCGGAACATGCGGCCCTCGATGAGCCGCACCTGCGGCCGCAGTGCCGGGCCCGCCTCCGAGAGGCCGCGTATGGTGACGTTCGACGGGCTGCCCGTGCCGCGCTTGGGCAGCACCATCAGCACCAGCACCTCCTTGGAGACCATGCGTGCGCCGCCCGGCCCGTAGGCGATCTCGGGGATGCTCGCCACCAGGCTCGCCTGGTCGCGATACACGCTGCTCTGCACCTCGGTCTCCGCCGATCGGCGGATGATGACCACGTTCTCGGGGCTGCCGGTGGCGACCAGGGTCTTCTTCAGTCCCTCCGAGAGCATGAGCACGGCGGCGAAGACGAACACCACCAGCGCCATGCCGCCCGCGGTCAGCAGCGTGGTGACCTTGCGCACCCAGAGATTGCGGACGATGTATGAGAAGGGGATGCCCATCCTTGCTCAGCCCACCGCGCGGAAGCCTTCGCTCACCTTGACGGTGCTGGCCTGCAGGGCCGGGCCGGCGGCGGCGACCAGCCCCACCAGCAGGGTCGCGGCGAGCGCCATGATCACCGTGTTGTCGGAGACGTTGAAGACCGGAAAGATGGTGCCGAACCGGCGGCCGACGTAGGCGGCGGCCGGATAGATGAGCCAGGTGCCGAGCGCGCCGGCCGCACAGGCTATGAACAGAGACTCGCCGATGATGAGCGCGGCGATGAACCGCACCGGGAAGCCCAGGGCCTTGAGCGTGGCGTACTCGCGGCGGCGCTCGCGGGCGGTCATCGCCATGGTGTTGGCCATCACCGCCATGATGATGGCGATGACCAGGAACGAGACCGCCTGGATGACGAGCAGGATCGCCTCGGTCATGGCGACGAAGCTGAGCTGAAACGCCTTCTCGGTCTCCGTCAGCGTCTCGGCGCGCGAGTTGCGGAACTGCGCGTCGATGCGTTGCGCGACCAGCGGCGCCTCGCGGGCGTTCTTCAGGCCCACGAGAAAGATGCCGACCTGGTTGGCGGAGTCGGGCGCGACCTTCTTCAGCGTCTCGTTGAGGTTGTCCCAGTGCAGGAAGAACTGGGTCTCGTCGGTCCTGGAGTTCGCGCCGGTGTAGACGCCGCGCAGCACGAAGCTCCAGGTGCCGGGGTAGATCGTGCCGATGAGCGGGATCTGGTCGCCCAGCTTCCAGCCGAATTTCTCGACGATCTTGCGCCCGGCGATGGCGCCCCGCCGATCGAGCTGGAACGCCTTCATCTGCTCCGGCGGGATCACGAACTCCGGAAACAGCGCGAAGTAGGTGTGCGGATCGACGGCGAACTGCGGGAAGAAGTTCTTCTTGTCGATGTAGATGCCGGCGAACCATTGCGCCGCGCTCACGGATTCCACGCCCTCGATCAGGCGGATCTTGGGACCGTAGTATAGCGGCAGGGGGAAGGTGAGCGAGTTCTTGTTGCGGACGACGAGCCTCGAGGCCGAGGACGCCTCGGCGCCCGCGTACCAGGCATCGACGGTGGTGCGCAGCAGCCCGAAGGCGGTGATCGCCACGACGATGCCGAGCACGGTCAGCAGCGTGCGCAGCGGATGCCGCAGCGTGTTGCGCGCGATGAGCTTGAGAACATAGTTCATCCGCGCCGCCTCACGCCGTCGCCCCGGCGCCGCGCGGCCGCGGGCGGTCGACCTGCTCGGTGAGCACGCCCTTGTCGAGATGGCGGACGATGTGCGCGCGCTCGGCGGCGAGGTGATCGTGGGTGACCATGATGATGGTCTTGCGCAACGATTCGTTCAGCGACTCCAGCAGATCGAGGATCTCGCGCGCCGAGACCCGATCGAGATCGCCGGTGGGCTCGTCGGCGACGATGAGCGTCGGGTCGGTCACCAGCGCCCGCGCGATCGCCACGCGCTGCTGCTGGCCGCCGGAGAGCTGCGAGGGGTAGTGATCGGCGCGGTCGGAGAGGCTCACGAGGTCGAGCGCCAGCCGTGCATGCTCGCGGCGCTGGCGGCGCGACAGGTGCGTCAGCGTCAGCGGCAGCTCGACGTTCTCGTAGGCCGTCAGCACCGGCATCAGGTTGTAGAACTGGAAGATGAAGCCGACGTGCTCGGCACGCCATTGCGCGAGTTCCGACTCGCCGAACTCGGTGATGTCCACGCCGGCTACCCGCAGCAGTCCACTGTCCGGCGCGTCGATGCCCGCGATGAGATTGAGCAGCGTGGACTTGCCGGATCCCGACGGCCCCATGAGCGCGACGAAGTCGCCGATTTGCAGGGTGAGCGTGATGTCCTGAAGCACCGGAACCACCTGACCTCCGCGCTGGTAGGCCTTGCTCAGATGCTCGATCTCGACGACCGCCGTCATCCTCTCACCGCTCCCGGATCAGCGCGGCGTGCCGCTCACGGTCGCGCAAGCCGCACGCGGGCGCCGTCGCGCAGGTCCGCCGGCGGATTGAGCACGACCTTCTCGCCGGCCTTCAGTCCGCCGTCGACGACGACGGTATCGACCACCTTCTCCCCCGCCCCGACGGCGATCTCCCGCGCGTGCTCGCCATCCAGGCGAAAGACCACGGAGCGTGCGCCGTCGCTGCGCAGCGCCGCCGACGGCACCACGACCAGCGGCTTCTGCTCGGTCGGGTCGATGGCGCGCGACAGGAAGGCCACGCGCGCGCTCATGTCCGGCAGGATGCGCCTGTCGGTATCGATGAATCGCACCTTCGCGAGCACCGTGGCCTTGGTGCGGTCGACCGTCGGCACGATCATGTGCACCTCGCCGCGCAGCCGTACATCGGGCAGGGCGTCGAGCTCGATCTCGCACGGCTGGCCGACCGTCACGCCGACGAGATTGGATTCAGCGATGTCGGTCTCCACCTGCAGGGTGCCGAGATCGGCCATGGTCACGACCGCGCCCTTGGAGGAGGTCGTGGCGGCGAACGGCGCCACGACGTCGCCGATGTCGGCCTGCTTGGAGAGGATGACGCCGTCGAACGGCGCGCGGATGAGCGTGTATTCCACCGCGACCTTCGCCTCCTCGAGCGCCGCCTTCGCGGCAGCCAGCTGTGCCCGGGCGGCCGCCGCGGCCGCCTCG
>JAJVIQ010000012.1 GCA_022071965.1 Gammaproteobacteria bacterium | reverse complement strand
GTGACCGTCAGGCAACGGCCCCGCAGCGCCGAGCCGACCACCGCTTCCAGCGCCTCACGCCGCGCCGCGTGCATCTGCTCGCACGCCCCTTCCAGCACTCTGTGCAATACTATCTTCGCCTGCATGGTGGGATCTCCGGTTGGCTTTGACACCCCCGTTGATCCGTAAAACCCATGCAGGTTCCCTTCCCCTACCCCTATCCCCTTGTTTCTGATCCACTATTCGTGGGGATAGCTCAGCGCCAGATTGATGTTGTGGCGGGAATTCGCACGCGATCTCCTGGTTGCGTCTTGCCTGATCGCGCTAGCGATCAGCGATGTAGAGGCTTCGGAAATGGACATTGTATACATCGAGGCTTCCACGCTGAGGCGGTGGAATCTCGATGAATTTGCCCAACGAACAGGCAACGCCGCCTACCGGGTTGAGTCGCGATACGTCTATGATTTCGACAAGACCGCGGCGCTTGCAGGGGTCATGGGGTCGAGAGCACGCATCCCCGATACAGTCATCATCCAGGAGTGCTCGGCCTATTTTCCCGGCGACCTGGTGAAATATAAGGACCTCTTTCGTGACTGGATTCGCCGCGTAAAGGACGCCAACGCAATTCCGGTAATCGCAACGACTGTGCCGCCAGCGGCAAATCGGACGCTGTTCGGGCACGTGAAACAGTTCGTCAAGCTGAAGATACTTGGCCGGGCGGACGGGTACGAGCAGATAATTCAGTTCAATCAATGGCTGCGGGAACTTTCGGAAGCGGAGGGGGTGCCGTTGTTTGACGTGGAAAAGGTGACGCGCAAGAGCGAATCCGATCGACATATGCGTGTTGAATTCGATTCTGGCGACGGCAGCCACCTGAATCCGAATGCTTATGCCGTGCTCGACCGCGAATTCCTCAACTTTCTCGAAACGCTCAAGCCATAACGCCGTCCCGCCGATTCAAATCGCTCGGGGACCCCGTTGGGAATCCCTATCACTGCCCCGCGGGCCAGCCGCCTGGTACAGTCTGACGGTGATGATCCACTGAACACCGTCCAGGATTCTCTGTTGTCATCGCCAAATCAATTGATGGCAGCCCTCCGAAGGTGCTATAGAGGTGGCTGAACAATCATATCGAGCGATCGCTCCTACTGGAGAGTCTATGTGCAAGCGAGTATTAGCCGCCTTCATCCTGTGTTGTGCTGCGGCGGCCAGGGCAGAGCAGATCGGTTTCGAGATAATCACACTGGATTGGCCGGACGGATACCAGGCTCGCGTGGACGAAGACAGGATCCACATGGCCGGGCCGAATGGCGAGCAGGTCACCGTGCTGCAATTCAACCTCGATGACACCGTGACCCCGGAGGAGGCCGCAACCAAGACCGATACCCTGAGGCATTTTGCGGAGACCGAGATGCCGAAATCGGCGAGCGAGCAAGGCGCCACGGTCGTGCGTGACCTCAAGAAGACCGATTTCGACGAACGCCACACCCTCTACTCGATGATCTCCCAGCGCAGCGAGAACGAGGCCCGGCAATATCTGATCGAGTACTTTCTGGTCGGCGTCAGAGGCGGCGCCTATTTTTCGATCGTCGGCAATGGCGACGCCATGCCCGCCATCGCCACATTCGATCCGGTTTTCGCGGCGGTCCAATGGAAGGAGTGACTTCCGTAACTGTGCCTGCACGGCGGCATCCGTAATCGGCCGGGCCCTCGGGCGGCGTGGCCGGACCCCGGGGCTGCTACGCCGTGATTCCGGCGACCGGAACTGTGACAGGTGATCCGGTCATCGCCGCAGTTCCTGGCCTAGCTTTACCGGGAGCCCCTTTCTGAGTACCGAGGCCCATGCCCTGGTCTTCCCGCATCGTTGTTGAGCGATGGTCGATGTGCCGCCACGGCGCTGGCCCGCGACGCGGTCCCGAGGGGCATCAGCGCAAATCCGCCCCGAACTCCCGTTGCCGGGGCAAGTCCAGTTCAGGCAGTCTGACACTCCGTGTCGCCGCGGGATCTTTCTGCTGTTTCGTCGCCTTGGTCGCGCCGCCCACCTCTCATGCGGCACAAGGCCAGATCGCCCCTGCGCCGATCGTCGTTATGATCAATGGCGCGGCGGTCGTGACACGGCGGCCGGTCGTTCGACCGCCACCGCCGCCGCCAGCCCGCTTCACGCTGAGCGTGCAACTGTCGGGTACCGGAACGGTGACCTCGACGCCGGCAGGGATCGACTGCGGCGCGGACTGCAACGCGGCATACGCAAGCGGCACCGCGGTGACGTTGAACGCGGTGCCCACGACGGGATCCTCGTTTGGCGGTTGGAGCGGCGACTGTGCCGGTACGACGCCCATCTGCACCGTCGCGGTCGACGAGTCGCGTGCGGTGGTCGCGAACTTCACTTCGGCCCCGCCTCCATCGTCCGGTGCGCCGACCATAGGCGGCTGTCCCATGTTCCCGGATCAGGCGATCTTCAACGTTCGTATCGATGACCGCGCACGGTTCCCGGCCCATGCACAGAGCAATGCATGGATCAACAGCATCGGCAGTACCCGCAGGCTGCACGCAGACTGGGGCGTGAACGACAACCCCCAGCAGAATGCTGACTATTACGGAATCCCCTACAACATCGTCGACGGCACGACAGCCACGACCACCTGGCCCTTGGTGTCGCTGGAGGACGGCTACCCGGACGAGAGCGACTGCGCAGCCGCGCAACCCGGGGGCGGATATGCGATCCACCGCGGCTGCCACACGCTGGCGACCTCGCAACGACGCTTCCCGTTTCCGCTCGATGACCGCATCAAACTCGAGGGCGGTGCCTGCAACGATCCGGACAATTGCGGTGACCGCCACGTCCTGGTCGTCGAGCAGGGGGCATGCAGACTCTGGGAGAGTTGGTTCACCTACAAGGCAGGCGGCGCATGGAGCGCCGGCAGCACTGCCGCGTGGGATCTTCGCGCGTACGCCCTGCGTCCGGGCACGTGGACCTCCGCCGATGCGGCCGGGCTTCCCATCCTGCCGTTGCTCGCGCGTGTCGACGAGGCGAGCGCCGGGGAGGTTCGTCATGCCCTGCGCGTCACCTTCCGCGATGGGGTTCTTGCGAAGGCAAATGTCTGGCCGGCCAGGCACCGCGCCGGGGGCGACACGGCTGGGGGTATCCCCTTCGGCGCGTTGCTGCGTCTGATGCCGAGCTATATCGTGCCCTCCACATGGACGACGCAGGCGCGTGCGCTCGCGCGCGCGATGCAGCGTTACGGTCTTTATGTCGCCGACATCGGCAGCGATCTGTACGTCCAGGGTGAGCCCAGCGCGCGCTGGGACGAGGCGACCATCACCCAGTTGCAGACGCTGCCGATGAACCAGTTCGAGTTCGTCGACACCTCGGCGGTTACCGCCGACCCGCGTTTCGATCCGAACTCCCTGCGCGGCGCCTGGTAGGCCGGCCGCTGCGGATCGGGCGTCCTGCGACCCGCAGTGACCCGCGGTCGCTCCGATGTTCTCCCCGAGGCCTCCCCTGCACGCCGGAAGTCGTATACAGTCATCATGCGAGCCTCGACACTTCGGGGGGACGGAAATGTCAGTAGCAATGATGCGCGGCCGAAACGTCCTGGGCGAGCCTCTCCAGGCCTGCTGCCACGGACCCAGGACGGGCTACTTCCGTGACGGCTTCTGCCGAACAAGCGAGGATGATATCGGTACACACGTCATTTGCGCGCGGATGACGGCGGAGTTTCTCGAGTTCACCCGGTCGCGGGGCAATGATCTCATCAGTCCGATTCCGGCAGCCGGCTTCCCCGGACTGAGGGCCGGGGACTGCTGGTGTCTGTGCGCCCGGCGGTGGCGGGAGGCGATGATCGCCGGAGTGGCCCCGCCGGTGCGCCTTGCCGCGACACATGAAAAGGCGCTGGAGTTCGTGACCCTCGATGAGTTGCGTCGCCACACGCTAGTACCGATCTCCTGAGGCCATGATTCTGGCCGCAGATGGTGGCTGCCCATGGCGGGTCGGTGCCGCCGGCCCGCCCGCAGTCGGCGCTTTGCTCGAGCCGGTGAGCGTCGAACAGGCGATGCCCACGTCGCTGCGTTCACGGTGATGCACATCCAAGCAGGGGGTTTTCATGCCGCCACGCCGGTCCTTAGACGGCCGCCCCGGCGACGTGGATCGTTCCGCGCTTCAACACCAGGGGTTTTTCCGGTATCCTGCGTGGCCCTGTAACGACAGGCGCGTAGCTCAGTTGGTTAGAGCACCACCTTGACATGGTGGGGGTCGTTGGTTCGAGTCCAATCGCGCCTACCAATTCCATTACCGGCACCGCGATGGCGGTGTTTTTTTTCGAGTATCCGATGAGGATGGCCGTTCGTGGAGGCCACCGAGGAGAGCAGCGCGATGTCAGTAGCGATCACCCTGCCTGACGGCAGTCAGCGCCACTTCGATCACCCCGTGACCGCCGCCGATGTGGCCGCGTCCATAGGCCCAAGTCTGGCCAGGGCGGCCGTTGCCGCGCGGGTCGACGGGAGGCTTGTCGATACCTCGTATCTCATCGATCGTGATGCCAGGCTTGCACTCGTAACGGCGAAAGATCCGGATGGCCTCGAGGTCATCCGTCACAGTTGCGCCCACCTGTTGGCCCAGGCGGTGAAGAGCCTCTATCCGGACGCGCAGGTCACGATCGGCCCGGTGATCGAGGACGGATTCTACTACGACTTTTCCTACAAGCGCCCCTTCACACCGGAGGATCTGGAGAAGATCGAGGCGAAGATGAAGGAGCTGGCCGCCGCGGACCATCGTGTCGAGCGTCGGGTGATGGAGCGCGACAAGGCGGTCGAGTTCTTCCGCGGCATGGGTGAGGCATACAAGGCCGAGATTATCGCCTCGATCCCCGCCAATGAGGCCATTTCGCTTTACAGCCAGGGGGATTTCATCGACCTGTGCCGTGGGCCGCACGTTCCCAGCACCGGCAGGATCCCGGCCTTCAAGCTGATGAAGATCGCCGGCGCCTACTGGCGAGGTGATTCGCGCAACGAGATGCTGCAGCGGATCTACGGCACGGCATGGCCGGACGAGAAGTCGCTGAAACAATACCTGCATCGGCTCGAGGAGGCCGAGAAGCGGGACCATCGCAAGCTGGGAAAATCGCTGGGCCTCTTTCACCTGCAGGAAGAGGCCCCGGGCATGGTCTTCTGGCATCCCAAGGGGTGGGTGATCTGGCAGCAGATTGAGCAATACCTGCGGCATCTGCTTTGGCAGCATGGCTACGAAGAAGTCCGGACCCCGACGGTCATGGACCGCGTGCTATGGGAGCGCTCCGGCCACTGGGAGAACTACCATGAGCACATGTTCACGACGAGCTCCGAGAATCGCGACTACGCGGTCAAGCCGATGAACTGCCCGGGTCACGTGCAGATCTACAACCAGGGCGTCAAAAGTTACCGCGACCTGCCATTGCGGCTGGCGGAGTTCGGTTCCTGCCACCGCAACGAGCCCTCGGGTGCGTTGCACGGGCTGATGCGGGTCCGCGGGTTCGTCCAGGATGATGCCCACATCTTCTGCACCGAGGACCAGATTCTGTCCGAATCGAGCGCCTTTATCGACCTGCTACGGCAGGTCTACGCCGACTTCGGATTCATGGAGATACAGGTGACGCTTTCCACGCGACCCCCCAAGCGGATTGGCACCGACACTCAATGGGACAAGGCGGAGGCCGCCCTCGCCAAGGCTCTTGATGACAAGTCATTGAAATGGGGCCTAAATCCTGGCGAGGGCGCCTTCTACGGGCCCAAGATCGAGTTTTCGCTCAAGGACTGCCTTGGTCGGATCTGGCAGTGCGGCACGATCCAGCTCGATTTCGCGTTGCCCGAGCGACTGGGCGCGGAATTCGTCGGCGAGGACGGCCAACGCCATCGTCCGGTCATGCTCCACCGCGCGGTGCTGGGGTCGATGGAGCGTTTTATCGGCATTCTCATCGAGGATTACGCCGGGGTCTTCCCACCGTGGCTGGCGCCGGTGCAGGCGGTGACGCTGAGCATCACGGACGCCCATGCCGAATACGCCGCCGCCGTGGCGGAAAAGCTGAAAAAACAAGGATTCAGGGTCGAAGCTGACTTGAGAAACGAGAAGATCGGCCTTAAAATCCGCGAGCACACGCTGCAGCGTGTCCCGTATCTGCTGGTTACCGGCGGACGGGAAATGGAAAACCAGACCGTAGCCGTGCGGACGCGACGCGGAGAAGACTTGGGCGCGATGACATTGGATCAATTCAGCGAGCGTCTGCGTACCGATATCGCCAACCGCAGCCGCACGCATTGAGAGGAGTCCAGTCATCAGCAACGACAAGAAGAACCGCGTCAACGAACAGATCACCGCACGCGAGGTGCGCCTGATTGGCCCCGACGGTGAGAATGTCGGGGTGGTACCGACGGAGCAGGCGCAGCGCATCGCCGAGGAAAGCCAGCTCGATTTGGTGGAGATTGTACCGACGGCCGATCCGCCCGTATGCCGGGTGATGGACTTCGGCAAGTTTCTGTTCGAGCAGAACAAGAAGAAGCACGCTGCAAAGCGCAAGCAGAAGCAGATCCAGATCAAGGAGATGAAGATCCGGCCCGGCACGGAGGAGGGTGACTACCAGATCAAGCTGCGCAACATGACGCGCTTTCTGGAGGAGGGCGACAAGGTCAAGGTGACGCTGCGATTTCGCGGGCGCGAGTTGATGCATCAGGATCTCGGAGCGAAAGTGCTCAAGCGCATCGAGGAGGACCTCTCGGCGCTGGGCGTGGTCGAGCAGTTTCCGCGCCTGGAAGGCAAACAGATGGTCATGATGATTGCGCCAAAGCGGGCGCAATAGATTGTGCGATTTTTTGGGAAGTAGAGCCTGGAGTAACGAGCAATGCCGAAACTCAAGAGTAACAGCGGTGCGAAGAAGCGCCTGAAGGTCGCGCCGTCTGGCACCGTGAAGCACCGCAAGACCAACAAGCGGCACTTGCTCACCGGCAAGAGTTCCAAGCGCAAACGCCGGCTGAGCGGCACCGTGGTCATACATGACGCCGATCACGGGCGCGTGCGACCGCTGCTTCCGCATTCGTTGTAGCATATTTTCTGAAGGAATTTCGAGATGGCACGAGTCAAGAGAGGCGTCACCGCGCGGGCACGCCACAAGAAGATACTGGAGCAATCCAAGGGTTATCGCGGGTTCCGCCGCAACGTGGTGCGCATGGCCAAGCAGGCGGTCACGCGTGCCGGCCAGTATGCCTATCGCGACCGCAAGGTGCGCAAGCGCGAATTCCGTGCGCTGTGGATACAACGCATCAACGCGGCGGCGCGCATGTTCGGCCTGTCCTACAGCCGTATGATTGACGGCCTGAACAAGGCCTCGATCGAGATCGATCGCAAGGTTCTAGCCGACCTGGCCGTGTTCGACCGGCAGGCCTTTGGGCAGTTGGCGGAAAAGGCGAAGGCAGCACTGGCCCCGTAATCGTTCGAACGCCCCGGCGCTGTCTTGGCTGCGCCGGTCTGACGAAAGCCGCAGGGGAAAGGTTGCCAGGCCTTTCCCCTGTTTTTTTCCATGAACCAGACAACCGATCTGACCCAGATAGTCGCCCAGGCTCGGCAGGAGATCACGAATGCCGGTGATCTCGCCGCCGTCGAGACCCTTCGGGTCCGCTATCTCGGCAGAAAGAGCGTGCTGACCGAGCAGATGAAGCGACTCGGCGGTCTGCCGGCGGAGGAACGGCCGCTTTTCGGAAAGGCTGTCAACGACGCCAAGGAGACGCTGTCGTCGCTGATCGAGGCGCGTCGCGCGGAGCTTGAACAGACCGCGATCGCCCTCAGGCTCGCCAGCGAGCGCGTGGATGTGACATTGCCTGGAAGGGGAGAAAGGCCCGGTGGTCTGCATCCGGTGACGCTGACGCTGAATCGCGTCATTGCCTTGTTCGGCCAACTCGGGTTCGAGGTGGCCGAGGGTCCGGAGATCGAGGACGACTACCACAATTTCACGGCGCTGAACATTCCGCCGCACCATCCCGCGCGCGCCATGCACGATACGTTTTATTTCGACGCGCACACGCTCCTGCGAACGCACACCTCGCCGGTGCAGATCCGCGCCATGGAGAAGAGGAAGCCGCCATTGCGCATCATCGCGCCGGGGCGGGTCTATCGGTGCGATTACGATCAGACGCATTCGCCTATGTTCCACCAGGTGGAGGGATTGCTGGTCGACGACCGGGTGAGTTTTGCTGATCTGAAAGGGTTGCTGGCCGAGTTCCTGCGCGTGTTTTTCGAGGTCGAGGAAATTCAGATGCGGTTTCGGCCATCCTATTTCCCGTTCACCGAACCGTCCGCAGAGGTCGACATCAGGCTGCCGACCGAGCATGGACATGGCGGATGGCTGGAGGTGCTGGGATGCGGCATGGTGCATCCAAACGTGTTTGCCGCGGTGGGTATCGACAGCGAGCGATACACCGGACTTGCATTCGGACTCGGCGTCGAGCGCCTCGCGATGCTGCGCTATGGCGTCAATGATCTGCGCCTCTTTTTCGAGAACGATCTGCGTTTCCTGACCCAATTCCGCTGAACGGAAGCGGCGTAATCGACGGCCTGGGGATTCCGTGACTTGAACGATGAAATTCAGTGAGCAATGGTTGCGCGAGATGGTCAACCCTCCGGTTTCAACCACGGACCTGGCCGAGCGTCTGACGATGTCCGGACTCGAGGTTGAGTCCGTTACCGCGGTCGCGCCGGCATTCGCCGGAGTGTGCGTGGCCGTCATTGGCAATTTGCGCAGACATCCCGAGGCGGAACGCCTGCGCATTTGCACCGCCGACATCGGTCACGGCGAGCGCCTGCGGATCGTCACAGGCGCGACGAACGTGACCGACGGCATGCGGGTCCCGCTGGCGCGCCTGGGCGCAGTGTTGCCCGGCGACAAACGGATCTCGCGCTCGAAGGTGCGCGGTGTCGAGTCCGAGGGCATGCTCTGCTCCGCGGCGGAATTGGGTTTGGCGGACAGAGCCGCGGGGGTACTGGAGCTACCGTCGGATGCAGTGCCCGGCGCCGATATTCGCGAATTCCTGAAGCTCGATGACTGCAGCATCGAGTTGAACGTGACGCCGAATCGCGGCGATTGCATGAGTGTCCTCGGCATCGCCCGCGAGGTGGGTGCCGAGTACGGCCTGGCGGCAAAGGGCCCGAGGATCGCACGAGTGCCTGCGACCGTCGAGGAGGCGTTACCCGTGGTCGTGTCCGATGCCGCGGCCTGCCCGCGTTACGTCGGACGTATCGTGCGAGGGATCGATCCCACGGCCGTCACGCCGTTGTGGATGACCGAGAGGCTGCGCCGTTCCGGCCTGCGACCTGTCCATCCGGTCGTGGACATCACCAACTACGTCATGCTCGAACTCGGGCAGCCGATGCATGCCTTCGATCTGGGCCTGCTCGAGGGGGGCATCGATGTGCGGCGTGCTCGCCAGGGGGAGCGGATCACCCTGCTCGATGGGCAGGTGCTGGAGCTTTCGGATGACACGCTCGTGATCGCCGATCACGGGCGAGCCGTGGCGCTGGCCGGCATCATGGGTGGGGCGGATTCGGCCGTCACCGCCCGGACGCGAGATATCTTCCTGGAGAGCGCATACTTCTCCCCCGCTGCTATCGCGGGTCGTGGGCGTCGATACAGGTTGCAGACCGACTCCTCGCAGCGCTTCGAGCGGGGTGTGGATTTTGAGGTGCAGGCGGCGGCGGCGGAGCGGGCCACGCGGCTAGTCCTGGAGATCTGTGGCGGAGAGGCTGGCCCGCTCAGCGAGGTGGCCCACAGCGAGCAGTTGCCGGCGCGCGCGCCACTCAGGCTTCGCTATTCCCGCCTTCAGCGCGTGCTGGGGTACGCCCCGGACCAAGCAACCGTCAAAGGAATCCTCGGTCGCCTCCGCATGCAGGTTCGGGCGGCTGGAGCTGGAGACGAATGGCTGGTTATGCCTCCCGCGAGCCGGGCGGACATCACGATTGAGGCCGATCTCATCGAGGAGGTGGCACGTATCGACGGTTACGAGTTCGTTCCCGCGCGCATGCCGGGCGGCCCCATTGGCCTGAACCGGGTTGCGGAGGGAGGGGTCGCGCGGATCCTTCGGGCACGTGAAGCCTTGGTCCAGCGTGGCTATCAGGAGGTCATAACTTACAGTTTCGTGGCCGCAAGGCGGGACACGGCCGTCGGTCTTGGGGCGGTGGCAGGCATTGAACTTGCCAATCCGATTTCGGCCGACATGGCGGTGATGCGAACCAGCCTCTGGACCGGGCTGCTGCAGGCATTGAACTACAACCTCAGCCGTCAGCAGACCCGAGTGAGGCTCTTCGAAACCGGAGGAGGCTTCGAGAAGCGGAGTGATGGCCTGCGACAAATCAACAAGTTGTCTGGGATAGTCAGCGGAGCTTCGTGGCCGGAGCAATGGGGGGCCCGATCCCTGGGGGTGGACCTTTTCGATCTGAAGGGCGATGTCGCCACGGTACTGGAAGTGCTGGCCCCGCGGGCTACTTGGGAGCACCGGACGGCCAGTCACACGGCGTTGCACCCGGGACAGGCGGTGGAGATTGCCCTCGCAGGCCGGAGGGTCGCCATCCTTGGAGCGCTACATCCTGATTTATATGATGAATTTGATATAAGAGCGCCCACCTACCTGTTCGATATCGAACTCGATGCGTTACCGTCGCCGGGCGTGCCGCGCTACCAGCCTGTACCCCGATTCCCATTGGTGCGCCGTGACCTCAGCATTACCGTCGCCCTCGAAATATCCGCCGCCGAGATACTGCAGACCGCACGTTCCAGCGCCCCGCCCTACCTTCGTGACCTTCAGTTATTTGACGTATATGAGGGCGAAGGCATTGATTCGGGGAAAAAAAGCGTCGCGTTGGGCTTGATTTTTCAAGGTGTTTCGAGCACTCTAATAGATAAAGATATCGACGCACAGGTCGCTGTAATCGTAGAGGAACTCGGAACGCGGCTGGGGGCGGTGTTGAGGGATTCCTGATGGCGCTGACAAAAGCGGATATGGCCGAGAAGCTCTTCGAGGAGCTTGGCCTCAACAAGCGCGAGGCCAAGGAGCTTGTGGAGCTCTTTTTCGAGGAGATCCGGGCGGCTCTGGAAAACGGTCAGCACGTGAAGCTCTCGGGCTTCGGAAACTTCGATCTGCGGGACAAGAACCAGCGCCCTGGCCGAAATCCCAAGACCGGCGAGGAGATCCCGATCTCTGCGCGACGGGTGGTAACCTTCAGGCCGGGGCAAAAACTGAAAGCGAGAGTCGAGGCGTATGCTGGAAGCGTCGAACAATAACGAATTACCGGCAATACCTGGAAAGCGCTACTTCACTATCGGTGAAGTAAGTGATCTGTGTGCGGTCAAGCCGCACGTGCTGCGTTACTGGGAGCAGGAATTTCCCCAGCTCAAACCCATCAAACGACGCGGCAACCGGCGCTACTACCAGCGTCAGGACGTCATTCTGATCAGGCAGATCCGCAGCCTGTTGTACGAGCAGGGATTTACGATCGGCGGCGCACGTCAGCGGCTCTCCGGCGATGAAATCAGAGCCGATTCCAATATCAGCCAACAGATCATCCGGCAGCTTCGCACGGAGCTCGAGGAAGTACTCAATCTTCTGAAGCGCTAGGCCTTCGTCGGCCCGTCCCCGGAGCCCGCCAGCCGCGTGGTGTGGAGGTTGGCGTCGCGACGGTTATTCGTGTATCGTCCCAAGCTGTTCCGGCTTTCCTTTTCGGGGCGTAGCGCAGCCTGGTAGCGCACCACCTTGGGGTGGTGGTGGTCGGAGGTTCAAATCCTCTCGCCCCGACCAAACTCTTTCGACGTACGCTGAGCGCGTGATGGGGTTCAAATGCCGGCTCGCCTCTGTGCGAGCGGCCTCTCTCCAGACAAACACCTTCAACTCGATCGTACTGCCTTGTTGCGGCCAATGGTCAAGTTGTATTCAATCGCTCCGTGCCCGGCGGCGGCAGTCCGGATCAAGAGCTGAATCAGAATTTTCCCCATATTCCTTGGCCGTCGCTTGATCACGACACCTGCTCGCCCCAGTATTGCGGGGAGGAGGGGCGCCAATCAACCCAGGCAGGGGGCCCGCTCGGGCGGCACCTGGCACATCATCAATACCACTCGACGAAGAAGGCTGATATGCATATGCAGGCTACATTGGGCCGTATACGACCGTTCTGGCTTGGACTTTGCTTTTTTTGCCTCATCAGCATCGGGGGGTGCGGACAATCGAGCGCCGGCGCGGAGGCGGCGTTTCAGCGGGGAGATTACGCCACGGCACTTGAAATCTGGCGCAAACGGGCCGAAGAAGGCGACGCCGTTGCCCAGAACTATCTGGGGGTCCACTACCAGCTCGGACTGGGGGTACAGCAGGACTACGCGGAGGCGGCGAAGTGGTACAAGCAGGCGGCCGAGAACGGCAATCCGGACGCTCAGCGCAATCTCGGGACCATGTATTACCTGGGCCACGGCGTGCCGCAGGACAATGGGCTTGCCTACGGCTGGTATTACGTGGCGTCGAGGAACGGCAATCCCAAGGCGGAGGAGGCCCGCCAGTCGATGATGGGCGAGATGACGCCCAGCCACTGCAAGCTCTCCGAACAGCGCATCAAGGCGTACCTGGTTTCCAAGGGGATACTCAAGCGCGTGATGTCGAACGGTGAACTGGACGAATAGGTGAGGATCGCATAGATGTGTGGAATCGTCGGCGCAGTGGCGCAACGGGATGTCGCTCCGATACTGATAGAAGGTCTGCAGCGGCTGGAGTACCGCGGATACGACTCCGCCGGCCTCGCCGTACTCAATGGCACGCGCCACATCGAGCGGCGGCGCGTGCTTGGCAAGGTAGTCGGCCTTCGCAAATCCGTCGAGGAGAATCCCCTGCACGGAGCCAGCGGGATCGCTCATACACGCTGGGCGACTCACGGCGCGCCGGCAGAACGTAATGCCCATCCGCATGTTTCGAACGACGTCGCTGTCGTACACAACGGCATCATCGAGAATCACGAGGAACTTCGCACGGAGCTGAAGGCGAAGGGATTCGAGTTCACGTCGGATACCGACACGGAAGTCGTCGCCCACCTGGTGCAGGCGTTGATGCAGGAGGGGTTGAACCTGCGCGCCGCGATGCTTGCGGCAGTGAAGCGGATAAGCGGTGCCTATGCGCTGGCAGTCATCAGCGCGACCGAACCGAATCGGATTCTGCTCGCGCGCCGCGGTTCGCCACTTGCAATCGGAGTCGGCATCGGCGAGATGTTCGCGGCGTCCGACGCCACGGCCCTTGTAAGCGTCACCAGTCGCATCGTCTATCTTGACGAGGGCGATCTTGCCGAGATGACGACTGACGGATATGTCGTCTTCGACCGCGACGGGCAGCCGGTGATTCGCAAGGAACATCTCTCTACCCTCAACGCGGGCGCCGTCGACAAGGGCGAGTACCGTCACTTCATGCAAAAGGAGATCTTCGAGCAGCCGCTTGCGCTCGCCAACACCTTGCAGGGCAGGACGGCCGATGGCCGGGTGCTGGAGGCATGCCTCGGTCCGCGCGCAGCCGAGTTGCTGGCGCGCGTCGAGCGCGTTCGCATTGTCGCCTGCGGTACGTCGGCACATGCCGGCATGGTCGCTCGCTACTGGTTCGAGCAGTTCGCGAAAGTGCCGTGCGTGGTCGAGCTGGCCAGCGAGTTCCGCTATCGCGATCCGGTGATCGAAGCGGACACCCTATTCATCACGGTTTCCCAATCCGGCGAGACAGCCGATACGCTCGAAGCGCTGCGTCATGCCAAGACCCAGTCGCTGGCGGGATCGCTGGTGATCTGCAATGCGCCGGAATCCACCCTGGTGCGTGAATCCGATATCACGTTGATGACGCACGCTGGTCCGGAACGCAGCGTAGCCAGCACCAAGGCATTCACGACCCAGCTCATGGCATTGGCGCTGGTCATGCTGCTGCTGGCACGCCGCAACGGTCTGCCGGAGGCCGAGGAACGTCGCTACGTGCGTGGCCTTGAGGGAGCGGCGCGTGCGATCGATGATGTACTGAAGGAGGATGGGGCTCTGCAAGAACTGGCGGAGCGCTTCATGCACCGGGATCACGCCCTGTTCCTGGGGCGTGGGCCGATGTATCCGGTGGCGATGGAGGGCGCCTTGAAGCTCAAGGAGATTTCCTACATACACGCCGAAGCCTACGCGGCGGGTGAATTGAAACATGGCCCGTTGGCGCTGGTCGATGAGAACATGCCTGTCATTGCCGTTGCGCCGAATGGGCATCTGTTGGAAAAGGTCAAGTCGAACCTGCAGGAAGTGAAGGCACGTGGTGGCGAACTCTACGTATTTGCCGACCGCCAGGCCGGCTTCGCGAGCGAACCCGGAGTGAATGTCATTCCGATGCCGCATGGCGATGAACTGACCGACCCCATGATATACACGGTGCCCCTGCAACTGCTCGCCTATCACGTCGCCGTGCTCAAGGGCACGGACGTAGACCAGCCGCGCAACCTGGCCAAGTCCGTCACGGTGGAATGAGGGCGCGTGCAGAACGCTTGCGGCGTGCGCAACGAACCGCGACCTGAAAAGAAGTGTTGGGGAATCGCATAATGATATGATCTGGCGCAATAACAGATGAGAGCCTGGCAATATTAAAAACAAACCAGGGTGGCGGGACATCACAACGAGGCAGGGAACTGGGCGTGGGAACCAACGACACCTCGACACCGTATCGCGTGCTGATCGTCGACGATGACAGCGACATGGTTGCGTTGCTATCGACTTGGCTCAAGGGGAGCGGATTCTCGGTCATAACGGCCAGCTCGGGTGATGAGGCACTGACTCGCCTTGGCATGTCGCGACCGCACTGCGTCCTGACCGATCTGTACATGGAAGGCATGGACGGAATGACGCTGCTCAGCCGGATTCATGCGAACAATCCTCTGATGCCGGTCATCATGCTGAGCGGACAGGCCGGGATCCCGGAGGCGATGAAGGCGATGCATCTGGGCATTGCCGCCTTCCTTACCAAACCCGTCGAGAAGGAGACGCTACTCTCCAACGTGAGCCGAGCACTGCGACTCTCTTCCGACATTGCCGAGGCCAGACCGAAGTTCGGCGGCGGAATCATTTACCGCAGCACGGCGATGGCCGAGTTGCTGGAAAAGGCCGAACTCCTCGCCGACAGCGATATCACGGTTTTCATCAGCGGGCAGACGGGCACGGGCAAGGAGGTGTTGGCGAAGGCGATCCATGAAGCCAGCCCGCGCCGTGACAAACCCTTTATCGGCGTCAATTGCGGAGCCATACCGGAGCAACTCCTGGAATCGGAGCTCTTCGGCCATGAACGCGGGGCGTTCACGGGCGCCATGAACCGGCACGAGGGGCTGTTGCAGGCAGCGAATGGTGGCACGCTGTTCCTCGACGAGATCGGCGATATGCCGCTGGGCCTGCAGGTCAAGCTGCTACGCGTCTTGCAGGACTTCGAGGTGAGACCCGTCGGTTCCACGCGCAGCGTGCCGGTCAACGTGCGGGTGATCTCCGCTACGCATCAGGATCTCGCCGAGGCGGTCAAACGCGGTGATTTCCGGGAAGATTTGTACTACAGACTCAACGTCGTTCCGCTTCACATGCCCAGTCTGGCCGAACGGCGCGAGGACATACCGGCGCTGCTGGATTTTTTTCTTGATCGCATTGCGCAAAAGCGCAACGCGAAGAAAAAGCGGTTCGCGCCCGATGCCCTCGAATACCTGCTCGCTGCGCCGTGGCCTGGGAACGTGCGTCAACTGATGAACGTGGTGGAATTGTGCACAACGCTCATCAAGACCGACATCATCCCCCTTAGCATGGCCAAGAGCGCGCTGAGGGAGGAGCCGACGGGCATTCATACGCTGAAGGTGGCCAAGGACGCCTTCGAGCGAAATTATCTCATCGGGGTGCTGCGCATCACGAATGGTCACGTCGCCAACGCGGCGCGGATTGCCGGGCGCAATCGCACCGAGTTCTACAAGCTGCTGGCACAGCACCATTTGAATGCGGCGGACTTCCGCAAGGGCGGAACGCTCGACACGGATGGGCCGGAGCCCACTGATATCGATGCCGCGGAGAATTCCGCGGACGAGCAGCGGGACGTTTAGGCATTCAGGCGATCGGATTGCGGCCATGGTCCAGGTGACGGTAGACAAGGATCTCGAGGATCTGGTCCCGGGGTTTGTCGCCAACCGCCAGCGCGACATCGAAAAGGTCGAGGCGTTGCTCGCCAAAGGTGATTTCGACGGCATCCGCGTCATAGGTCACAGCATGAAGGGTTCGGGCGGCGGATATGGATTCCAGTTCATTACGGAGGTTGGCGCGGGCCTGGAACGGGCCGCAAATGGCCGTAATGCCGACCTCATTCGAAGCGCTCTTTCAGAGTTGCGGGAATACCTCGCGCAGGTCGAGATTGTCTATCGCTGAACCGAGATCGGTTTTTCGCAAGGCGGCCATACGATGACCGCCCGCGAACGGCGCACAGGCGCTGGAGTCTACGCCGTTGCCGGCGGCTTCGGTGTTGCTTTTTCAGTTTTTCTGCTCCTGTATGCATGGCAGAACGCGCTCGATACGGAACGTCGTGAGTTCGCGTTCGAATCCGTGTCGCTGGAGAGCGCGCTGAGTCGTAGTGTTTCCGCGGCGGACGATGTCAGCGCCTATCTGACGTCTTTGCTGGAGAACGGGCGTATCGAGAGCAAGGCGGCATTCGACGAAGTGGGCCAGGCGTCTTTGCGAAGACATCCGTTTCTCCGTTTTGCGGGGTTCCAGTCACTCATTTCCTCTCCCAAAGGGGAATCGGGGTCCCCGCAGCTGGGTGCCGTGGCCTATTCGGCATCGCGCAGATCGATGGAGGATATGGACGAGGCCACGCATCTTCGCAGTCTGGTATCGCAGCCGGGTGTCTTTCAGACTGTACTCAACGCGACCGGCGCAGTGCCTACGACCGTCATCAAGAACGGTCCGTTCGCCGGCAGCTACCTGTTGGTGCGCAAGGTGAACGCATCGAGATCAACCGCCCGGGATCCGGCCGACGGGCAGGGGACGGGGATCGTGTACCTGGTGATTGACCCGTCGCGTCTGCTCGGTTCGAGCTACGCCTACAGCGGACTGGGTATCACGCTTGCCAGCGAAGCGGAGGGTATCGTCGGCCGTCAGGTTCTTTTCACTCAATCCGGCAACGAATCATCGAGTCGTCGTGGCTGGGAGATAACTCGGCTGACGGAGGACGCGTCGCTGCAGTTTCCCGCCTATTCAATCAAGCTCTTCGTGAGCCGGCCGGTGCATTGGCATGAGATAGAGCACGGACTCATCTACACGGCGCTGCTGCTGGGCGCAGGCATAACGCTATTGCTAGTTGCGCTGGTGAGAGCGCGTGAAGCAAAGGCTCGCGAGCTGCGTGCGCGCAACGCCGAGATCGAACGTCAGGTCCTGTATCAGACACGCGAACTTGGAGTTGCCCGCGACCAGGCGCTCAGCGCCTCGCGGGTCAAGTCGGAGTTCCTGGCCAGCATGAGTCATGAAATTCGCACTCCGCTGAACGCGATCATTGGCATGTCGGAACTGCTCGGTGAGACACCGCTGAACGAGGAGCAGGGCCGATACGTGAGTGTCTTCCGGAAGGCGGGCGAGGCGCTACTGAGTCTTGTGAACGACATTCTCGATCTCTCGAAGATTGAGGCCGGGCAACTCGTACTGGAGAGTATCGAGTTCGATTTGCATGAACTGGTCGAAAACGCGATTGACTTGTACGTGTTGAAGACGGAGGAGAAGGGACTGTCGCTCATCGCACATATAGGTCGCAATGTGCCACGCAGGCTCGTCGGAGACCCCACGCGCCTTCGCCAGATCATTCTCAATCTCATCGGCAACGCGACCAAGTTCACCGACACCGGCGGCATCGTCCTGCGGGTGAGCAATGAGTCCGAGGATGGCGGGCGCCCGCATTTGCGGTTTGCGGTACAGGATACGGGGATAGGCATTCCGGCTGCCAAGAAGGATGCGATATTCGCAAGCTTCACGCAGGTGGATTCGTCCACGACCAGGAAATACGGAGGCACCGGACTGGGATTGACGATTTCAAGACATCTCGTGGAGATGATGGACGGCCGAATCTGGGTGCTTAGCGAGGAGGGCCGGGGAAGCACATTCATCTTCGAGGTATCTTTCCCGCCAGTCCCGGCCGTCGCCGCGATCGCGGATATGGCCCTGCATGGGGTCCGGCACGGTCGCGTACTGCTCGTCACCGGCGAGGGACCGGAACGGGCGGTGTTGCGCGAGTACCTCGAGGAGACGGGGTACCACGTCGATGTCGCCTCCGCGCACGCCGAGGCCGTCGATCGGGTCAATGCCGCGACGCGGAGCAATAACGCCTATCTGGCAGTGGTCTGTGATCGAGGGTTGGCCGGTGAGGATGGGTTCGAGGTGGGCGCCGGCCTGCGTCGGTGCTGCCCACGATTGGGCATCGTGATGTTGCTCTCACCGTCGGCTCTGACCGGGGATCTTGCCCGTGTGCGCGCGATCGACGGCGCCATGCACGTGATCAGACCGGTGAAGCTGGCGGAGCTTGGGAAGCTCTTGGCTCGCGATGCGGCGGTGGCTGTGCCGGGCGGGCCTCGGGAGGCGGCGGTCGGCGACACCAGCCGGACCGCTGATGACGCTCGCCGGCGCATTCTGCTGGTCGATGATACCGCGGATAACGTCTTGTTGGTACGGGCATTTCTGAAGAATGAGCCTGTGGATATCGACGATGCCGAGAATGGTGCGGTCGCAGTGAGCCGTTTCAAGGCCACCCGCTACGATCTGGTGCTGATGGACATGCAGATGCCGGTCATGGACGGCTACGCGGCCACGCGAGCGATCCGGGATTTCGAGGCTGAGAGGGGAGTGGGGGCGACGCCGATCATTGCGCTCACCGCGCACGCCATCCGCGAGGACGTGGCACGTTGTCTGGCTGCGGGATGCAGCTCCCATCTGCCCAAACCCATCCGCAAGGTCGCGCTTCTCGACGCTGTCCGCGAGGCGACCAGCCGGTAGCTTTCGCTCACCAACACGCACCCGGGCCGTGTGGATCGTCCTGGGCGATCCGGTGGCCTGTCGCCGCCTTGCGACGAAAGCGCGCTTCAATCCCGAACCACGCAGCGGCACGGTCCGGGCAGTGGGCCCGGCCCTGTTGTCGAACATCATATAACTCCATGTTTTCCAGATACATATAGCCTGCCATCGACACGGAATGATCCCCATCGGGCGAGCGCCTCACGTGGCATGCCAGTTGCTGATAAGGGTCCAAGAAACAAGCGTCCCGCAGGGAATTCAGCGGGCAGGGAAAAACGAGATCAGCGACCCAGGGCTCAGCCGTGTATCGAATCTTCCGGCATTACGTCCCCAAGACCCTGCTCATGCTGGGTCTGGCCGAGGCCGTCATCCTTCTCGCCTCGGTGTACGTCGGGGTCGCCCTCATTGTCGTTGCGCAGGGGGCCATGGATACCTCGCGCGAGGAATTGCTTCTCAAAGCCCTCACGTTCGCTGCCGTGATGTTGATGACGATGACGGCGATGGGGTTGTATCAACGCGACCTGCGCGAAGGGCCGCGCGCGCTGCTGCTCCGTCTAGCACTGAGTTTTCTCGGCGGCCTGCTCGTCATGTCGATTGTGTGGGTCGTCGATCCCAGTCTGATGGTGGGCGCACGGGCGTTCGTGATCGCTTTGCTGGCCTCGTTTCTCGGTATCGCCTCCTGTCGCTTCCTCTGCGTGCCACGAACAGACTTCCGCTGGAGTCGTCGAGTGCTCGTTCTGGGCGTCGGTAATCGCGCGCTGCAGATTGCCAGCCTCCGGCGGCGTTCGGATCGCCACGGAGTGACTATTGTGGGTTTCGTGGACATCGGTGTCGATGAGCGGGTCGTGCAGGGCCGGGCGGTATTTCCTCTTGGCCCGACGACACTTTACGACCTCGCCGCGCGGCATGATGTGGATGAGATCGTGGTGGCGCTGGACGAGCGTCGCAACCGCTTGCCGCTCGAACAGGTGCTCGAGTGCAAGATGAAGGGTATGCGGGTGCTGGACGAGTCCTCCTACCTGGAGCGGCAACTCGGCAAGATACGTCTCGACACGCTTCAGCCAAGCAGCGTCGTCTTCGCCGATGGCTTTACGCAGGCGGTGCTCAAACCGACCAGCAAGCGGCTTTTCGATATAGCTGTCAGTCTGGCGCTCCTGATCCTCGCGGCGCCGCTGATGCTGCTGACTGCGCTGGCGATACTCATCGAATCCCGCGGGCAGGGGCCGGTGCTCTATAGTCAGGAGCGGGTGGGCCGCGGGCGGATATTCAGCGTGCTGAAGTTCCGCAGCATGCGAGTGGACGCCGAGAAAAACGGCGTCGCGCAGTGGGCGCGAAAGGACGATGACCGCATCACGAAGGTGGGCCGATTCATCCGCAAGACGCGCATTGATGAACTGCCGCAGCTCGTCAATGTCCTCAAGGGCGACATGAGCTTCGTCGGACCGCGGCCAGAGCGGCCCCAGTTCGTCCAAGAGTTGGCACGCCAGATTCCGTATTTCGAACTCAGGCACCACGTGAAACCCGGGATCACCGGCTGGGCGCAGGTGTGCTATCCATATGGGGCCTCGGTCGAGGATGCACGTGAAAAGCTGCAATACGACCTGTATTACCTGAAGAACTACAGTCTGTTCCTGGACCTGATGATCATCGTCCAGACCCTGCAAGTGGTGATCTGGGGCAAGGGGTCACGCTGACGAAGCTCCCGTGGCCGCGCTTGCGGACAAATCCGCAGCGGCGTGGGCGATGCTCGTATGCTCGCAAGGCCTCCCCCGGTTGTTCGGCGCTGCCGGGAGTGGTGGCGCGTCGCCATCTCGCGATCCGTCAGGCTCCCGACACCGTCGCTGCACGCGGATATTTCCGCAATCTTGCGGCTGGGCCCGATGAGCGTTTTTCGGCGACCCAGGATGCGGGGTCAGGGGAGCCGACCGCATCGACAGGACCGTCTGTCCGTGGCGACATCTGGGGCCGAATTATGCGTGGGCGCTCGCGCCTACGCGCGGTTCGCTTTGCGGAATGCGGGAATCAAGTACGTATGCGGCCGGCCGCTAACCGCTGGGAATGTGATGGAAATGGAACTTGCCGGGAGCGCGTCAATACGCATCAGGCCCCGTGGCGCGACGCTTGCTTCAAGATGCGTGCGCCACGTCCGGGTCATGCGATGATTGTGGATGGCCACCTTCCAGGCACAGCGTAGGACGGTTTCGTATATACGCGTCGATAGATGCATGATGTGTCTTGCCACGCGGCGTATTGGCTATCGTGAGGGCGCCTGATCATGGATTCCGTGCCGGCGAGTTGACCCTTCCTGATTGTAATCAGATGAATACGGCGGATATATGAGCATACTTATCAAATCTTGGTCGGTGCATTGCCGTGGGAATGGACGCTAGGTGGTTCGCACTTTGAAATTGCCAGAATTCCACGGCGCCCGTACTGCAATCCCCACTACATGTGAACGAACTACGAAAAATGCCACGAAGCCTGTGATTCCTCTGAGAATTTCTTTTAAAATGATAAATGTAGCGATTAGGTTACAGCCCTGAAGATCACCGGGCGAAAAGATGCTCAAGATCGCGCAGGATTTTCAGGGAGTAGCTGTGCTGAACAATACAGGCGGTTGTCTCGGCGTTCATTCAAGGGGGAACAACAAAATGTATCCAGGCAAGAACGTAGTGGGTCGACTCGTTGCATTGATGATTGCAGCCGTGGGCGTTGCTGCATGTCAGAGCACGGCGGTGCAAGCACCACCCCCAGCGGCCGCTGACGCGGCGAGCAGTTCATTCGAATATCGGATTGGGCAGGGTGACCAGCTCAACATCTTTGTGTGGCGCAATCCTGATCTGTCGGTCAGTGGAGTTCCCGTTCGTCCGGACGGCAAGGTTTCCACGCCGTTGGTGCAGGAGATCGTCGCCGCCGGCAAGACGCCGAAAGAGCTGGCTACCGAGATCGAAGCCGGGCTGTCGAGCTACATCAAGGAACCGCTCGTCACGGTCACAGTGATGCAGTTCCAAGGAGCCGTCGGCGATTTCGTTCGCGTTGCGGGCCAGGTGACCACGCCGCAAACGATTGCCTTTCGGCGTGACATGACCGTGCTTGACCTCGTCATAGCCGCCGGCGGTATGACAGAGTTTGCCGCCGGGAACCGCTCGACGCTGGTGAGAACGGTAGGCGGCAAGCAGCAGGCCTACCGTGTTCGTCTGGCCGACCTGGTCGAGGACGGCGATATATCCGCCAACATGCCCATGCAGCCCGGCGACATCCTTATCGTTCCGGAGACAATGCTTTAGGCGTTGTTCCCCAACATTGAACAGTGGCCAAGGAATGGCCTGGCAACCAGGAGCCCAATTCAATCCATGCGCGAACAGTTTGAGCAGTTGAAGATGCATTTGTGGATGGTGCTGCACCACCGGTGGACGGCACTCGGTGCGGCAGTCCTGGTTTGCGCGATGGGTTGGGCAGGGCTGGAGGCGGTCGACGATCGGTATCAGGTGGATGCAAAGGTCTATCTCGATACGAAGGCCGCTCTACAGCCGCTTTTCCAGGGTCCCAACGGGGCGCAGACATGGAGTCCGCAGCAGTCGGCCCTGCTCATCAAGCGCACTCTGTTGACTCGCGAGAACATCGAGCGCGTGATCAACGACACGGACCTCAAGAAAAAGGTGAAGACGCCGGAGGACCTCGACAAGATGGTGATGAACCTTGCCGAGCGTATCAGTGTGAAGCGCCTCATGCCGGCAGTCGATGAAGAGGCCAATTCACGCAATGACGCCCCGGCCGATATATATGCGATTAGTTTCGAGTCCACCAACCGGGAGCTCGCGCTGAATATTGTCAAGTCCGTGCTCGATCTGTTCGTCGAGCGCTTCTCCTATCTTACCAAGACCAGCACAAGGGAAGCCGCTGAATTCCTTGACAGAGAGATCGCGGCGTACGCGCGCAATCTGGGCGAGGCAGAGGAGCGATTGAAGCAATTCAAGCTGGATAATCCTGGTGTATTGCTGGGTGCCAACGGGCAGACCTACAGCCAGCGGGTGGAGGCACTGCAAAGTGAACTCGAGGCAGCGAAGGTGTCTCTGCGCGAGGCGGAGTTCAGGGCGGCCGCATTGCGCGTGCAAATACAGAATATGGCCGCTTCACGCGTCCCTGTGAGCGTCGGCGGTGCAGCGCCAGGGCAAACGGTACTCGATCAACAGATTGCGACCGCCGAAGCGCGACTGAGCGAGTTGCTGCTCAACTACACCGAGCAGCACCCAGACGTCATCGGCCTGCGCCGTCAGCTCGCCGAGATGAAGGAACAGAAGAAGAAGGGGCTGGACGTCCCGGCCGGCGGTGCGCCAGTGGTCTATGCGCCGGCGACCGATACCTCCGGCGCACGGCTGCTGCTGACGGAGGCAGAGGCGCGCGCTGCCGCGATGAAGGAGCAGATTGCCTTGAAGGAACAGCAATTGCTCGACCTGAGGCCGTTGGCCGAGACCGTGCCCAAGGTCGAGGCGGAACTCGCGAGACTCAACCGCGATTACGAGGTGATCAAGGCGACCTACGCGGAGCTCGTACACCGTCGCGAAACTATCAGCCTGTCGGCAGGAGCCCAATCGGCCGGCGGCGACTCTATGTTCAAGGTGATCGAGGCCCCGCGTCTGCCATTGGTGCCGGTGGGCCCACAGCGTACACTGTTTACGACGGCAATTTTCCTGGCGGCGCTCGCGCTCGGTACGGGGTTGGGCTGGATGCGGGCACAGAGCCGCCCGACCTTCTACACGCGAAACCAGCTGGCGACAATAAGCGGAGTTCCGGTATTGGGGGCGATAACCATGAATTGGAGCGTCATGGAGGTGGCAAGACGCCAATTCGGGATGCTGCTTTTCGGTTTGGTGGTCCTCGCACTGCTGGCGGTGTATTTGGGGGTGTTGATACACAACGGCTATGACATAAAACCCCTGCTCAAGACCGTCGTTGAACCCTTTCGGATGATTCAGGCATGAGCATAATTGAGAAAGCACTGGAACGACTTGAGCAGTCTGATATCCGGACCATCCCCGGAAATCGCGGGCCGATCGTCGCGCCCTCGACATTCCCGCGAGAGGCCACGGGCGAAGGGCTCATCGGGGCGGCATGGGAGGCGGGGGAAAGCCTCGCGCCGACGGCCCCCGCCCCGCTGCGCACCTCGCAGGCGGTGACGCTCGATCTCAAGGCCCTGGAGAAGCAGGGTTATCTCACGCCGGAGACGATGCATCTCCCCCGCGCGGACGAGTACCGTCGCATCAAGCGTCCCCTACTTCTGAACGCATTTTCCGACGCCGCCAAAAAGGTCAAGAATGCGAACCTGATTGCCGTGACCAGCTCTGTCGCAAACGAAGGCAAGTCCTATACCAGCCTAAACCTGGCCATGAGTATCGCCACGGAGCTGGATCGGACGGTGCTGCTGGTGGATACGGACGTCTTCAAGCAAAGCCTGACGAAATCGCTCAAGCTCACTGAACACCCCGGCCTAACGGAATTTCTGCGCACCGAAGGGGCCGATCTGGCGGATTATTTGTTGCGCACCAACGTGCCGAATCTCGCCTTTATTCCCGCCGGCAGGCTAGACTACCAAATCGCCGAACTGTGGGGCAGCGGCAAGATGCAGCAGTTCATGGACGAATTGGCGCGGCGATATCCGGATCGCCTGGTCATATTCGACACGCCGCCGGTTCTCGCCCATGCCTCTACGTTGGTGCTTACCGGCATGGTGGGGCAGGTGTTGTTGGTGGTCGAAGCCGAAAAGACGGATCAACATCTGGTGACTGAGTCCCTGCGCGTACTGGGTGATAACGTTCGCGTCGGACTGATACTAAATAAAAGCAACCAACGAGAAAGCGCGGATTACGGCTATGGATATTACTCGCAATGAATATGGCAAGCCCTCTGATCTGACGCGATCGGCGCCTCTACTTTGCTCATTGATATGTCTGTTGTCCTCGCCGGGAACGTATGCCGCGGCGTGGGATATCAATCCTCAAGTGACGGTGCAGGAGGTTTACTCCGATAACATCGAACTCGCCCCCGACGGTCAGGAGGAGGGCGATTTCGTCACCGAACTTACGCCGGCGGTTTCCCTGGAAGGCAGGGGAATGCGTTACAGGGTCAACGTCGATTATGGCCTGCAAGGCCTCATATATGCAGACGACAGCAGCCGCAACCGCATCAACAATCTGCTGACTGGGGACGGTCAGCTGGAGGTGTTCAGAGACCACGGATTCATCGATTTTGGCGTCAATTACGGCCCCCAGAACGTCGGCAACGTGGGAACGGTCGCGCTCGACAACATCAGCGCCGTGGGGCGCGCAAATGTGCTCTCATACAGCGTGACCCCGAACTGGGTCCACGAGTTCGGAAACTACGCAGTCGCGAACGTCGGCTACACCTACGATGAAGTGGTGTCGAGCTCTGATGATTTGACGGACAGCAGCGCCCACACCGTTACCGCCAATATTCATAATGGCAGTCATTTCGAGACATGGCTGTGGAGTCTCGACTTTCTGGAACAATACGTCGACGACGAAGCGTTTGGGGACACTATCCGCTTCCGCAACGTCACCGGCCGCACCGACTATTATTTCACGCCGCATTGGGCGGCCATAGGACAGCTGGGGTACGATGACGATGACTTCGATTCCGAGGGCGATACAAGCGACGTGCTCTGGGGCGTGGGATTCAGGTGGGCGCCTCGCCGGCAGACATTCATTGAGGTAATTGGTGGCGAACGGTTCTTTGGCAAGACCTTCTCGGCGCAAGCCGAGCATACCAGCCGGCGTATCCGGTTCGTTGCAAATTACACCGAGGAACCCACTTCCGTTCGAACAACGGTGCTGCGGAATACGGCATTTCCGGTGTTGGATCCGTTCGGCCAGCCAATCATCAATCCCGTTACCGGCCAGCCACAGCAGTTGAACGTGCTCACGCCAGTGGAGACCGGCGAGGTCGTGATAAACAAGTCGTTCAACGCGTTCGGGACCTACACCGGCCGCTATCACGATTTCGCGCTGGGCTTTACCCGCTACGAGCTGGACTATCAGCTTACCGGCGATTCCGAGGAGTCCATGGGACCGAACGCGGCCTGGACCTGGCGGTTCACTCCGACGGCGAGGTCACGTCTGGGTATCCAATATATCGACGAGGAGTTCCGTACCGGCGATGAATCGCAATACACGATTGTTGACCTGGCGTTGACCAGGCAGTTCGGTCGGGGGCTGGAGGCATCCATTGGGGCGCGTTATTTCAATCGCGACAGCAGCGGCGCCGTTCCGGAATACCAGGAGAATCGGGCCTTCTTGCTCTTGGTGAAGACGTTCTAGCTCCACAGAGGGTTCATGTACGAGCAATTCTACGGGTTCACGAGCCGTCCGTTTCAGTTAAGTCCGGATTCCCGGTTCTTCTTCAACAGCGGTACGCACAAGCGCGCGCTCGCGTACCTGCGCTATGGCATTGAGCAGGGCGAGGGATTCATCGTCGTCACCGGCGACGTCGGTACCGGCAAGACGACGCTCGTAGGCCGGCTGTTTCAGGCGCTCGACGCCAAGAGCATGGTTGCGGCGCGGCTCGTGAGCACCCAGATCCAGGCCGATGACATGCTCCGTCTCGTCGCCGCTGAATACGGCCTCCCCTTCGACCGCCTGAGCAAGGCCGCTCTCCTGCACAAGCTAGAACAGTACTTCCGCGTTTGCGTGCAGGAGGGAAAGAGAGTCCTGCTGGTGGTCGACGAGGCCCAGAACCTGGCCAAGCGCACGATAGAAGAGTTGCGCATGCTCTCGAATTTCCAGTGGAAGGGTAAACCATTGGTCCAGAGCCTCCTGCTCGGCCAGCGGGAGTTCCGTACCATGATGCGATCCGAGGGGTTCGAACAATTGCGGCAACGCGTGTTGGCGGCCTATCACCTCCAGCCGCTCACCGAAGAGGAGACCAGGCAATACATTGAACACCGCCTGAAACTGGTCGGTTGGAACGGCGATCCGTACATCGATGACGATGTCTATTCGCGCCTTTATGAGTTCACGGGCGGCGTTCCGCGAAAGACAAACCTGCTCTGCGATCGAGTGTTGCTCTACGGGTGTTTGGAGGAACTCCACCATATCAATCGCGCCGTGATCGACAACGTGCTTGAGGACGTAAAGCAGGAACTATGGTCTCCCGAGCCGGGCGCCGGCCCGGGCGCCGAATCGGACTATGAGCCCTCGATGCTCAAGCCTTCGGCGCCGCACCGCAGAATCAGCGCCGACTCTGACGAGCCCGGCGGAGATGTCGCGCCCGAGCCCGTTGGCGAGGCCGGGATCGGAGGCAGAACGGAGACGAATCTGCGATCCGTTATCCATGAGCTTCGGCAGGAGCTCAAGAAGTTCAAGGACGAGGTCAAGCAGATCAAAGGCCGGACCGACGTGGAATAGCCTTTTCGCGGGAACATGCGACCCATCGCGGGCGGGGGATGGCCCGGGCAACCCGGCCCCGGATTGTTGTCGCTCCGCGGCTACAGTTTGATGCCTTCTCGGTTACGACTCCTCCTCGGGCGGAGCGTTCGCGCCCGCCTCCGGCAGCATCGGCGCTACCCTTGCCGACAATCCGGGTCGCAGCGGGGGGTGCAGTGTCATCGGTTCGGGCATGGGCGTCCTTCCGGACTTTGAAGCTCCAGCGGGAGACGGGCGTTGCCGGCCAATGTGCGTGGATGTGTTGCCGATCCGGCCCTGCTCCAATCCGTCTCCAGGCCCAATATCCTACCTGCAGACTGGAAACGGACAGACTCAGCGCAGTTCGCACGGGGATTGCATGCGTGCCGGCGAGCACCCTCGAGCCAGTATCCCGGACTCCGGCGGAGACGACGATGAGAATGAAAAATGTCATGACGGTGGATGTCGAGGACTACTTTCACGTCTCGGCATTTTCGTCCGTAATCGACCGTAGCGACTGGGCCACACTCGAATGCCGGGTCGAGCGCAACACCCGTGCGTTGCTCGATCTGTTCCACGAGCGGAGGGTCGCATGCACGTTTTTCGTGCTCGGGTGGGTTGCGGAGAGATACCCCGGCCTGGTTCGTGAGATAGCGGAGTCCGGCCACGAGGTCGCCTGCCACGGGCTGACCCACGAGCTCGTTTATCGCCAGACCCCCGAGGTGTTTCTGGCGGAGACCCGCAGGGCGAAGCAGGTGCTCGAGGACACCGTGCAGACGCCGGTAATCGGGTACCGCGCTGCGAGCTATTCGATCGTCAAAGAGTCAATCTGGGCATTGGACATCCTGACCGATCTGGGTTTCCAGTACGACTCGAGCATCTTCCCCGTCCGGCATGACCGTTACGGCATCCCGGGCTCACCGCGAGTCCCCCATCGCATGTCTCTGCAGCGCGGCAAGGCGATAGTCGAATTTCCTCTCTCCACCTACCGCGTGGTCAAATACGACGTGCCGGTCGCAGGTGGGGGTTATTTTCGTCTATTCCCATACGCGTTCTCCCGGTTCGCATTGAAAAAGATCAACGAACGCGACGGGGTGCCATTCATTTTCTACCTGCATCCTTGGGAAATCGACCCGGATCAGCCGCGTATCAAGGCCGGGCCGGTTTCGCGCTTTCGCCACTACACTAACCTCACGCGGTGTCGGCCACGGCTGGAGGCATTGACTTCGGATTTCGAGTTCGACACGGCGCGTTCAGTCTTGCAGAGGCTTGGTCTGCTCCAGCCATCAACCCAGGCGGAGGGCTCGCCGGACGTGAAGCACCGCGGGGCGGCGGCGTGACTATTGGGCGGGGAACCGAGCATCGCACGTCTCGGGCCGATTGCTCGGCCGGCACCGCCTAGCCTGTTCGGAGCGTCACGCCGGCGGCGTGCTCCGCGAGACAATGTAGGCCATTGGCCAGAGCCTCATGGTTCTGTGGCTGGCACCGAAGCCGGGGCGTGAAAGCGCATTCCGGACGTCATGGACAGTCAGTGTATCCTGCATGCGGTGATCGAAGACGGCATGTCTGTCTGACGTCTGACGGGGGAAAGCGAGTGTCCGAAGGCATGGAATAGTGATGTACTGCACCGACCTACGTGGGCCTTTGAGTGCAGAATCCGAATTTATCGAGACGATTTGCCGCGAGCCCTGCGTGGTGGGTAGCGGGTAAGGCAATATTCTGACCTTTGAGCCATGGAGACAGGAAAGCGCCGATGAGCCTGATGTCTGCGGTCGTGCGTAATGTGTTTTATCCCTTGTGGACGATTAAGGATGGTGACGCGGCGCAACTGGGTCTCCTCGACAAGTTCGACGACATCGACACCACGACAGTTGAGCAACTGCGGGTGCGTCAGCAACATAGACTGCAGGAAATGCTTGAGCACGCATATGAAAATGTCGAGTATTATCGGACGACATTCAAGGAGCACGGGTTCTCTCCGAGTACTCCGGATCCCGCACGCTTTCGCGTCGTACCATTGCTTACGAAGGAGATAATTCGCGCAAACCTATCCCGCCTCGTTGCGCGTAATCTGCCGGCAGAGCGACTCATACACGCGCGCACCGGCGGATCAACCGGTCTGCCTATGACGTTCGTACGCGACAAGGAATGCATCTATCTGCGAAGGGCGCAGGAGTTGTATTTCGACAACTGGATGGGCTATCGGATCGGTGACAAGGCCGCGCTCTTCGTCGCGGCCTCGCATCACGACAGTTTCGGAGACCGCTGGAAGGCGGCGTTTCGCAACGCAACGTGCGAGCGGATGCTGAGATTCGATCCGCACCATATCACGGACGAATACATGGAGGCATTCGCTCGCGAGTACAGGGATTTCGCGCCACGCATGATAAAGTGCTTCCCAAATTCCCTGGCGGTCTTCGCGGAGTTCGTCAATCGTCGCGGCATCGAGCTTCCGAGGGTAAGTGCGGTAAGTTGTACAGGCGAAAATCTCTATTCCCAGCAGCGCCGGCTGTTTGTCGACACCTTTGGCGGCGAAGTCTTCGAGAAATTCGGCACACGTGAATGCGGTGTGATCGCATGCGAATGCCGCGAACACCGCGGCATGCATCTTTTCCTGGACGGAGCTTTCGTTGAAATTCTCGGCGAGAACGGCAATGCGGCCGGGCCGGGAGAGATGGGCCGAGTGGTCGTGACCGATCTGTTCAATCGAGGGATGCCGCTGATCCGATATGAGATAGGCGACCTTGCGGTGGTTGCCGAGCACGGGGTCTGTGCCTGTGGTTCGCCTCTGCCATTGATCGAACGCATCGTGGGGAGGGATCGCGACGTCCTCTACGATGGCGATGGAAATCCGAAACCTGGATATCTGTTCGTCGAGGCCATTAACAGCGTCGATCTGGAGGCGCAGTTCCAGATCATCCAGACCGATTGGACGGAGTTGCTCGTCAAGGTGGTCAATCGCTCCGGCGGTAGCCTCGATCTGACGGAGCTCCACGCGCGATTCCAGAGGATCATGGGGTCCAGGGTGCGAGTGCGCTTCGAGCATGTGGATACAATTTCACGCGATCCATCAGGGAAGTATCGCTACGTGACCAGTCAGCTCCCAGCCGGAGGATCGCCGGCGAGTGAAAGCGTCCCCTCGGCGCGCGTGGGCAATTGAGGATGACGAGCATCTGAGATCATGTATACGGCCGAAGCATATATGTACGGCGGGCAGTGCAAAGAACGAACACCGAATCGCAAGATACGGATTGCGTTCCTGATCGATACCATCGATGAGAAGATGGGGGGGACGGAGACGCAGCTCGCCATGTTGTTGGAGAGACTCGACAGAGACCGATTTGAACCCTATCTCTGTTTTCTTCGCGATTCGGCATGGTTCAGGTCAAAGCGGTGTCTTTGCCCACAGTACAACGTGGACATTGTATCCTTCTACCGCCCCGTGAGCTTCGCCAGGATACTGCGTCTTGCCAGTTTCCTGCGGCGTGAGCGCATCGACATACTGCAAATCCATTTCCGAGACAGCAACATCGTCGGGACGATCGCGGCGAAAGTCGCGCGGGTTCCGATAGTGCTTGCGACCAGACGCAATGCGGGCTACTGGCACAATGCGCTGGAGCTCGGTCTGCTGAAGTTGCTGAATCCCGGTGCATCTCTGTTTGTCGTAAATTCGCAAGCGGTGAAACGGCACGTTCACGACGTGGAAGGCATTCCGGAAGAGAAGATCGAACTCATATACAACGGTGTGGTGCTCGATGCCTTCCGGACCGATGATGCGTCGATGAGGGGGGAAGTTCGGACGGAGCTGGGTATCCCGGCGAGCAGTCCCGTCGTCATCCTCGTGGCCAACCTGCGACCGGTGAAGGCGATCGATGTCTTTCTGGATAGCATCAGAGTAGTCGCGACGGACCATCCCGAGGCGCACGTGGTAATTGTGGGAGAGGGCCCTGAGCGCCAGAAGCTCCAGGGAATGGCACGCTCACTGGGACTCTCGAAGAGTGTGCATTTCCTCGGATCCCGCACAGACGTTCCGCGTCTGCTCAAGGCCAGCGATGTCGGCGTCCTGAGTTCGAGCTCAGAGGGTCTCTCAAACGCAATCATCGAATACATGGCCGCGGGCCTGCCGGTGGTGTGTACGGCTGTCGGCGGCAACCCCGAGTTGGTTACAGACGATGTCAACGGTTATGCGGTTCCTGTTGGTGACAGCGAGGCGATGGCTGCCGCGATAAAGAAGCTCTTGGCGGATCCTGTGCGCGCGCGGGGGCTTGGTTTGCGAGGACGGACGATCGCGGACGAACTGTTCGACGCATCAATGTGTGTCGCTCGGACGCAATCGCTTTATGAAAGGCTCATGGTCAACGGCACGCAATATGGTGAACCGAGGCCAGGTCGGTAGCGAGGACGACGAATCGGACACTGTGGTGCACCATGAAGACGATCCTCAACATCACACGGCTTATCGGCAGAATCCTTCGCTGGAATTGTCACGTCTGGCTTCCCGACTACTTTCGCAAGATGGCCGCGCAAGGCGAGGGGAGGAAGCTCGGAACGGAGATCACTGACCTTATATTCGTGGTTGTTGATCATTTCGAACCTTCGAGAAGGGAAGGCGAGCGTGGTGTTAAGCGCGTTCGCGAATGGTGCGAGGCTTTTGCGGGCATGGCGACGCGGCATCGGGATTCCGACGGCGTTGCGCCTCAGCATTCATGGTTTTACCGGTACGACTATCCGAATGACGAATGCGTACGCATTCTCAGCGAATTCGTCCACAAGGGTTTCGGGGAGATAGACTTCCATTTACACCATGGGAACGACAGCCCCGAGAGTTTCGGAAGGACAATTGACGAGGGTGTCAGGTGGTTTAACGAATTCGGGGCGATGCGCACGGCCGAAAAGAGTCCACAGAAGCGGTTTGCGTACATCGCCGGGAACTGGGCTTTGGACAATGGAAGACGCAATGCCGCGATGAGCGGCGTCAATACGGAGTTGTCGATACTGGGCGATGCGGGCTGCTATGCCGATTTCACCTTCCCCGCGTTCAGCGTCAATTCGCAGCCAAGCACTGTCAATTCGATCTACTATGCGACGGACACCCCCGAACCGAAGTCCTATGATACCGGCGTCGCGATGCGGGTCGGCGGCTCCGCGAGCGGAGATCTGGTCATTTTCGAGGGGCCGCTGAGTATCGACTGGACGCGGGGATACATCGAGTATGCGGCATTGGAATCCTTCACACCTTACTTCCGGCGACGAATCGACCTATGGATAAAGGCCGGCATCTGCGTTGTCGGGCGTCCGGAATGGCTTTTCGTGAAGCTGCATACGCACGGCATGCAGAGCCGGGAGATGTTTCTCGGCGAGTCGATGGACAAACTGCATAGCGAGCTGGAGGAGGTGTGCGCGACATCTGGGTGCCGACTTCATTATGCGACGGCGCGAGAGGCGTACAACATCGCCAAGGCGGCGGAGGCGGGCCGTGAAGGGGATGCCGGAAGATATCGCAACTACGAAATTGCGCGGCCGGTAAATCGTGGCTTCTACAGCAACGCGCGTGCTCTTGTTACCTGCTACGCGCCGGAGCGGATTACGGTCGAGGTGAGGCAGCCCAGGGACGATACAAGGATGCTGTTCTCGGAGCATCCCCTGGAATTTTTGGAGGGTGGCAGGGTTACGCACGTCGACCTCGCTTGCAGCCAGGGGTACATTCACGATTTGCGGATTGAGGGCGAGGGCGAGTGCAGGATTCGGCTGAATGATCGAGGCAATCCCGCCGGTGCAGCGATCATGGTGTCGCTTCCGTACAACTATCGCGTTCCGGCGGATCGGGCATTGGGCGGCTGAGCGTTTGCGGTCTCCGTAACTGTTCACGCCTTGCCATTACAGGGCCCGTGAGGGGCGCCCGATGCAGCGCTGAGGGACAGGAATGTTCACAAGAATGGGTCAAAGTCGCCGGATTGCTCGGCGGATTGTATTGACAGTGGTTCTTTGCGCCCCGATTTCCGGCGCCTGTTGGCTGCCGTTCATGGTCCGTACCGATGCAGCCATCGCCGGCATCGGCGAGAGCGAGCATGGAGGCGGGGGCGGCTCCGGGGAGAACCCGCGCGACGAGATCCCGCCCGCAGCATTGATCCTGGATCGCCCCAATCGGATCCACAAACTGGAATCGGATCTTACGGTGCCGGGAACGGCGGTCGTCATCACCGCTGATGACGTGACGCTGGATCTGAACGGTCACACCATTACATACAACGCCGAACGGAGTTCCACCCCGGTGTTTGGCGTCTACGTGGCCGTCGGCGTGGATCGGGTTACCATTGTCAACGGCATCATACTGCAAGGGGCCGGGAAGTCGCAGGATTCTCCGGCCATCCTTCTTTATGGGGCGTCGTGGCAGGCCGGACCGCACATGATTCACGACCTCGTTATTCGCACGATTGGCGTGGAGTCCGGCGGGATACAGGCCGACAAAGGATACAGCTTCAACCAGTCGAAGATATTCAGGACATACATCGAGGTCCTGGGCGACACTTCGGCTATTGACGGATACGGCGCCGACCCGATTTCGCTTACCGCCCGTAACCGGGGAGGAATAGAGATCCATGACAATATCCTGGTCGGGGGGCACCGCGGGATGCAGCTCGTATACATTGGAGCGGACAACGCCAACAGATCCGATGTCCACAGGAATCGTATACAGCAGAAGCGGCGACCCGGCAGCAAGGCGCCTTACGGCATCCTTCTGGCCGGCCGCAGCCACAACGTGCACATCTACGAGAATCAGATCATCAGCGACGATGGCCGCGGCATAAACGTCGATGGCTGGGGACAGGGTGTCGAGGTTGGTGCTAGCGGCAATTTCGTCTACGGGAACCGCATCGATGTGCAGTACTCCTCGAGCGCCACGGAGGGCGAGTACGTCGAGAACAACGTCTATGGGATCCGGGACAGGTACTCCAGCGGTGACAATACCTTCGAGAACAACACGATCATCGCGGCGAGCGATGTGCGCGGCGACGTCTTCGGCATCTTCATCGGCAGCGACGACGCTGACCCGCTGATGCGCAACATCGTGGCTCGTAATAACACGATAATCGCGCGCCGGGGAAAGGTTCAGGCGAACGAGCCGTACGCCTTCCAGTTCTCGCCGGCTGACTCGGTGACGGCTACCGACAACAAGTACCTCGCGGATGGATTTTCGACGGGCGACGAATCCGTCGGCAAGTTGACGTTGAGCGGCAATAGCATGCTCCCGACCGTTTCCGGAACGCCACCCGCTCCCGAGGGAGTGAAGGTGACGCGTTTTCTCGAATCATATCTCATTGAATGGACCGATGTCGAAACAAGAGGTGTGTACGAGTATGTAATCTACCGGGACGGGCAGCGGCTGCCGATATCGCCGCGGGGCGGCACGTTTTATGTCGACGTCGATGCGGCGGATGAGCACGTCTACGCGGTTAGTGCCATAACTCTCGAAGGGCGGGAAGGGCCGCGCTCCAAGGAGGTGTCTACCGCGACGGCGGCAAACGGCTGGTGGTAGTACGGCTCGCGGGGAACCGCCGGATTCGATGCAGGAAGCCGCACGCGTACGGAGAAGCACGAGGATCCGTGGATCGGATGCCGCTCAATCGATTTTCGGCAAACCGGACGGACTTGGAAATGAATGCATCGCGCCTACGCTACAGCGCAGCGAACTCGTGACCCTTCCCCTTCCAGTAGGGAATGAGTTGTTCGAGTGCCTGTTGTGTGACCAGGAATTCGTCGTGGAAGAGGATGATATCGCCGTCGTGCACGTCGCGCAGTCGTGCGTCGATAGCATCCGTGGTCGGGGCGCGATAGTCCACGGCGTCCTTGCTCCACATCACAATCCGTTGCTCACGGGCAACGGCATAGCGGATGAAACCAACGGAAAGGTCGCCGTATGGAGGGCGACAGATCACTGAATCCCATTGCGGCAGGACCCGACGAATTTCCTGTGCGCAGCGATCCATGTCATCGAGGAGCGCGGAATACGAGAGAGTCCTGGCCGATGCGTGGCTGAAGGAATGATTGCCAATGCGGTGGCCCGCCATGAAGATGGCCGTGAGGATGGATTCGCGGTCGACGATGCGCTTCCCGAGTATGAAAAACGTGGCCTTGACTCCATGGCGTTCAAGCATGTCCAGGAGCTTGGGCGTGTTCGGGCTGGGGCCGTCGTCGAAGGTAAGATAGAGCTGCCTGCGACCAGGGTTGCCACGGAATTGTATTGGCATCATCGTCGAAAGGATGCTGGAGCACAGGGCGTTCATGGTCATCCCAGTGTCTTGCTGCGCAAGAGCCGTTTGACGCGCCTCAAAACGGTAGGTTTGAAGCTGTTCAGTCGTTTAATGTGGCGGGCGGTGTCCGAACCGATGGGCCGGCGCTCTGCCCACAGCGTGGCCGTCCGCCGCAGGCCTTCGAAGCAGCCTCGCACAAAATGGAGCAATCGACCGCGGACGAGGGAGAACAGCGCCAGCGTGCTCCATTCACGGCAGATCGTGCGAATGGCAAGCCCTAGCGGGTAGGTGCGTAGCGCGATCCAGTAGATGTTGCGGGCATTGAAGTAGAATTGTCTGCCGCTGGTTCGACCCTCGGCGGCCACGGAATGGGTGACGCTGACGGACGGCAGATAGTAAATGTCGTAGCCGGCATCGAGTATCCGCGCGGCGAGTTCGACGCCCTCCTGTCCGATGAACAGGTCCAGCGGATAAGCGCCGATTTGGCGGATCGTCGCACCGTTCAGCGCGCAGGCGCCCTCGGAGATATAGCTGGTTTCGAACAGCCGGCCGGCAAACAGGATGGGATCGCGAGGATGGCACCAGTCGCTGAGATCGAGGGAGAGGTCGCTTTCGTAGAGGATCCTGAAGTTGACGCATCCGACCTTAGCGCCGGCCTGGAAAAAACGCCGGAGATTGAGCAGTTCTGAAGGGTCGTGGAGCCGAACATCATCGTCCAGGGTCAGCACGATGTCGCCCGAGGCGGCCAGGATCCCATGCGTGCGGCCGACGGCACCATCATTGCTTGTCCGAGGCAGGATGCGGAGGTTCCGCGATGGATAGCTGCGCGCAAACTCGATCAGGCGCGGGGAATTGCCGTTGTCCACGACCAGGATCTCGTGAAAAAGGCCGGCATGTGGTTCAAGGGCCCGGAGGGTGTCACAGACGATAGCTTCGCGCAGGTAGGTGACGATGACCAGAGAGATGGTCGGGCTGACGTTCATGGGGATCAATGGCTCCCCGGCGGCGGACGATGCGGGGACTGAGGCATCTCGGCTTCGCCCCACGGTGCTTTCGGCTTCCGGCGGCTTGAGCCGCGAAATAATCGGGACCGCGTGTTCGGCCACGCTGGCGGAGCCGTGGGGGACTCCGGCGAAAGTCGATGCGACGGATGACGCCTCATTCATGGATAGGAATGGTTGACGTATGGGACGGTCCGCATGGATATGTGACGTATAATAAACGCTTATGCTATCTGGCCCTAGGGTCAAGCCGGCACCGATTGGTAACTGACACACAAAACCACTGGATACTCATTGGGGAGGTGAGGGGTGCCGCATAGACTGCTAGCGCTTCGGATCGGTCGCCAGGGGGTTGCGCGAGTGGTGAAATCACCCCCGGGAGGGCGGCCGAAAGGGCGCGCCGCCGTGAATTTCCGCAGGCCGCGCAACGTGCGGTCATGAGAGATGGGGCGGACATATGTGCAATCGGCGCAGGAGATTTCACCGCTACGCCATTTCTCTGAAAAGTGGATAAAGAATTGATGCGTGCGATCAAGGCGAATGCCGCTCCTGCGGCGCCAAGCGACGCAGCGCAGCGGGTTAGCGTGTCGACCTGGCTGGTGCTCATTTACGTGTGGTTGTTGACGACCACGCCGCAGGTGCGCTTCGGGATCATCGCGGATACGCATTTCGAGCGCATCCTGGTCGTGCTGATCGTGTTGTCATTGCTCACGGGGCAGAGGATCATACGAAGTCTCAACCTCGCGACCGTCCTCCTCATATGTTTTTTCCTCTGGAGTCTCGTCGGATACCTGCAGTCTCCCTATCAGGATGCAGTGACTGCGGTGTGGTGGATCGAGAACTACTGGAAGTTGATGCTTTTTTATTTCTTCCTCGTACTCGGAATACGCAGCATTCGCGATCTGGAAGTCTTTGTCATTGGCGCCGCGGTAATCTCCTTGGGCTATCAGTTGCTCTCGTGGCGGGATTTCCTCGCTGGCGGGAGTTATGTTTATCAGCAGGGCGGCAAGCGGATGATCGGCGTGTGGTCAGGCGGCGGAATAGGCGCCGCGAATGCCTACGGGTTGCTGGCGCTCTACTCGCTTCCGTTCGCACATTATTGGCTGATGTCCGCTCGTCGAAGCGACGTGTGGTGGCTGGCGCTGGGTTTCATGGCCATCAGCTTCGCCTCGGTCATCTTCAGCGGCAGCCGGGCCGCCATGGTATGCGCGGTTCTGTTCGTTCTTATCGCGTACGGAAGGCGGCTGTTGAACGTGAAGCTGTTGCTGGCGCTCACCGTCGGCGGGGCAGTGGCGCTGTCGGTCATGCCCCAGCATCTGAGACACCGGTACTTCGATCTCATACTCGTCAATCAGGATGCGGTATCCAGGCAGGGCGCCGATCGCGTCGCCGAGGAATCCGCGGAAAGCCGCAAGCAGGGTCTACTGGACGGGTTCTCGCTGGCCCAGCGCCGCCCGCTATTCGGCTATGGCCCCGGCGCCTCCGCATTGGCGCGTGGCGAGGTCGCTGACACAAATATTGCAGTCGCGGGTGACGACCCGGAGGCGCTGCAGTTGCATAACCTCTATGGGCAGGTCATGGCAGAGACCGGGTTCGTCGGGGCGATCATATATGCGGCGCTGATCGCTGCGACGCTGATTCAACTAAGAAAGGCGGCACGCGTGCGATTGGCGGCGCCCGTCAGCACGAATACGGTAAATGGCATAGCCGATCTGGTGTCGATGACGATATTACTGCTGCTGATATATGGATTGACGGCGCACAGTCTCTACAGGTTTTATTGGCTGGTTCTGTTCGCAGTGCATGTTGTTCTGATGGATTTGATATTCGACGACAAGAGTAAGGCCGGCAGACGCCATTAGCGGGACCGCACGGAGGCCGAACCGCCCGCCGGGAGATTCGAATAAGGCTCGGTATGCTGCTCCGCCGTGCTGGCGTCACCCCCGCTTGCCAGTATCAATGTCCAAAGAGATCAAAAAACTAGCCCGCCATTCCATTATCTATGGAATCGGAAGCAGTCTGGGCGCGGCGGGCAGCTTCCTGCTGATCCCCCTGTATACGCACGCCCTTACCACGGAAGACTACGGCGCGGTCGAGCTTCTCTACCGCCTGTGCAGCGTCCTTATGATCGTGATGTTCCTGGGCGTGCGCCAGGCATATATCCGGTTTTTCTTCGACAAGCGTGGCGACGCGGTGTGGCAGGAGACCGTCACGGGCTCGACGATGGTGTTCGTGGCAATATCCTGCGCGGCGATACTTGCACTGTTTTTCCCGTTCGAGGGGCTGATCCTCGAGAAGCTCCTGAGCGGACATGTGACAGATACGATCCTGCTGCTGGCGCTGTTCTGGATCCCCTGCGAGATGTTTCTGAACGTGGGGCTGACGTACTTTCAGATACAGATGCGGTCGCTGGTCTACGTGCTGATCAACGTATTGTTCGTCGTTCTGTATCTGGCCGCGAACGCTGTGTTGGTGTATTGGATGCGCCTCGGAGTCAAGGGTGTCTTCCTTGCCCAGATAGGGGTGACAGGGTCCATTGCCATCGGGGTCATTATATACATTGCCGCGACGACCCGGCTGCGCGTGTCGCTGGAGATCATCAAGAAGATGATCATCTTCGGCCTGCCGTTGCTGCCCGCGTCGTTCTTCATGTATCTAATCAACAATGCGGATCGATATTTCCTTGGGATATACTCCGGCCTGCAGGAGGTCGGCGTCTACGCGCTCGCAGCCAAACTCGGAACGGTGGGCACGATGTTCCTGATGGATCCATTTCTGAAGGTGTGGTCGCCGTTTCTGTTCGACAATTACGACAAACCCGACGGGCCCGTCCTGCTCAGCCGGGTTCTCACGCTGTTCACGCTCGCGTGCGTGTTGGTAGCCCTCGGCGTCTCAGTGTTCGCGCCGATCGTGCTTCCGTACGTGACGGGCAAGCAGTTTGCAGGCGCCTTCGCATTGGTGCCACTCGCAAGCCTGGCCGCGGTGTTCTACAGCATCTCCGGCCTCGTCGATGCCGGCATTCTGATCGCAAAAAAGACCCAGTACAAGCCAATCATATTCGGGATAGCGGCCGCCGTTTCTGTTGCTGCGAATGTCGCACTGGTCCCGATCTTCGGAATGTGGGGTGCGGCGGTGGCGGCGGTGGCGTCAATGATTACGCTGGTGATGGTGAATCTTCACTACTCGAACAGGTTCTATCGCCTGCCCATCGAATGGCGGCGCCTGGCGCTGGTGTTCGTGGGCGCGATCGGAACGTATGTCCTGTGTGACGTGATATTCATCTGGAGCAATCATTCCGTACTCGGTCAGATCGGCTCGGTGCTCGCAATGGTCTCGTTTCCTCTGCTCTTGTGGTGGGGGAAGTTTTTCACTCTGGAGGAACTCAAGGTCATCCGTGGCGGGGGCTGGAAGCAGGGGTGGCGGGAGGCGGATGCAGCGGTCACCGCGAAATGAACGCGACGCAGCGTCGGTGTCGGCAGGCGTCTGACTCCCGATGACAGGATCGCCATCGGCAATGCCACAGACGCAAATCATCGGTATCGTCGGCGGAGTCGGACCACACGCCGGGCTTGATTTGGGCAGGAAGGTGCTCGAGCAAACTCGCGCCACGGTCGATCAAGAGCATCTGAACATGGTTCTGCTGTCCTGGCCTCGCTGCGTGCCCGACAGAACCGCGTTCCTGCTCGGCCAGTCGAACGACGATCCGGTACCTGGTATGGTTTGTTGCGTGCAGGCCCTGGAGTCGGTCGGCGCCACCGTCGCGGGCATCGCATGTAACACCGCGCACGCGCCTCGGCTGTTCAGTCGACTTATCGCAACGCTCCGGAGCAGCGGAAGCGGGATCGTGGTTATCAACATGATTCAGGAGGTGGCCCGATTCATCCAATGCCACTTTCCAGACGTCCGGCGCGTGGGCGTGCTCGCCACCGACGGCACCGTGACCACAAATACCTATGGGGAAGTCTTTTCCCGGGAGGACTTGACGAGTGTCTACCCGGATGTGCAGGTTCAGCGTGAACTGGTGCACGGCGCGATCTACGACCGTACCTACGGGATCAAGGCCGTTTCCTCGCCGGTATCGGAGCGGGCGCGTGCTGCCGTGCTGGCGGCTGCGACGCATTTGTTGAACGACAAGGGCGCAGAAGCCCTGGTGCTAGGCTGCACCGAGTTGCCCCTGGCGGTATCCGAAAGATTCTTGCACGGGAGACCGGTGGTCGACGCCGGCATGGTCCTCGCGCGGGCGCTCGTGGCGAGCGTCGAGCCGGAGAGGCTGAAGCCGTTTGACATGGGTGCGTGAATGAACCAGACGGGGCAGGCGGAGGCGAAAATGCTGAAGGCGGTATTGTTCCGATCGGAGCGTCGTTTCGACGCCTTTGAAAAGCGGCTGCGTGCATCCGGCGTAGACATCACCGTGCTGGATTTCGACACGCCGGACTGGCTCCGATACGACTTTGGCGGCACAGACATTGTCATCTACTTCCCGGAGTTCACTTATACCTCCAATCATCCGCAGTCGCTTTATCGGGTGCATGACAACTTGATGCACATCCATCGACTGCACCCGCACCTGCGCATGTTCCCGGACCCGAATACCATTCCTTACTACTCCGACAAGTATCGGCAGTATCTTTTCCTGCAGGGAAGAGGCCTGCCGTATCCGGAGACATACGCGTTGTCGTCGGAAGCGTCGATCGACTTCATCGTGCAACGGCTCGGATTCCCGCTGGTGATCAAGAATCGGTACGGGGCCGGCGGCGACTATGTGTTCCGGGCGAACGCGATGGCCGATCTTCTGCACCTGTACAGGATGTCGCAGCTCGACCTGTTTCGCTTCGGGGCCATTTCGCATTTTCTCCGCATGTTGACCAGCCGGGTGTTCTACTACCACCTCATCCGCGAAAGACGCATGGCCTACCCCTTTTTCTCTCCGCCGCTGCTGGCGCAGAAGTTCGTACCGCATGACAGGGACATCAAAACCGTCGTAGGTGATGGCAGGGTCGTCGAGGCGCACTGGCGGGGCAAGGCCGATGAACGGATGTGGAAAGTGAATATCGACGGCGGCGGGATAGGGGAGTGGAGTTACGTCCCCGCGGAGGTTATCGACCTTTCCGAGCGGCTCGCTCGCGAGCTGAATGCGACGTGGCTGAACATCGATATCATCCAGAGCGGGGGCCGGTACCTGATCACCGAGTTTTCACCCGTCTGGCATCACTACGCATACAAGGAAAAGCCGAGCTTTGTGTACAAGGACGACTACAATATCGACGTGCCGTTGGAGATCGCCCTCGATCTTGAGAGGATTATCGTCGACTCTCTGGTAAGGTCCGCGTCAGCCTCATCGCCGAGGTAACAGGCGTGGACGCGCAAGCGTAATGGCGTATCAGAGGACTCGGGTAGCTGTCCACGGTGGTGTTCGCCGCGGCCGGCAAATGGGGGGCGGCTTGTGATGACGGGACTGCTGCACCTGTTTCTTCGGTTCCCGCTGTATGTCACGATCCTGCTGCTCGTGCTTGCCATCGCGGCGTATCGTGCCGCGCCGGGCACGATGCTGAGGCGATGCCGTCACCTGTTCGCGCTGGCCGCAGTGACGGTGTATCTCGGCAGTGCACCCGTGGTCAGCAACGCCTTGACCCGCCATCTCGAGGAGCAGTATCCGCCTGTGGATATCAAGACTGTCGCCAGAGACGACGACAACCTGATCCTCGTCCTGACCGCAGGCTCGTTCCGGCGCACGACGACCGGATACGAGCCACGGATCGGGGAGGAGGGCTGGGAGCGGTTGCAGGCAGGCCTGGCTTTACACGCACAGATCGGAGGACGGTTGATATTTGCCGGGGCGCCGAGCCCGGACGGAGCGTCATCGATCGCGGGAGCGATGGCGGAGATGGCGCGACGATTCGGTATCCCCGACAGAGATATACTGACAGAGGATCGTTCGACAAATACCTACGAGAATATCGTCTTCACGAAGGCGTTGCTGGGGGGGGCGTACGGGTCCGTCTGGCTGGTCACCAGCGCGATCAGGATGCCACGGGCGGTAGCCGTGGCGGCCAAGCAGGGCCTGCAGACAATAGCCTACCCTTGTGACTTTCGCGGCGACCAGACATCCACGTGGTGGGCTTGGGTGCCGGCCAACCACAGCACGCTGGCTTTGGAGAGAAACTTGCACGAAATCGTCGGCATGCTGGTGTACCGCGTTCGGAATTGGGTCTGACCGGACGGGACTACGCCGAGGTCTCTGCAAGACTGAGGTTCGGAAAATGCGCATCGCTCATTTCATTGGCACAAACTTTGTCGGTGGCCCGGAGAAGCAGATCCTCAATCACATTGGAAGGCTTCCCCGCGGCTCCTACGCCGTCATCCTCATCAGTTTTGCCGAGTCTGGTGGTGGCGAGCTGAAACTCGAGGCGGAGAAACGCGGCATCGAATGCCTGCTGCTGCCGGCGGAGAAATGGCGGCTCATCGCGGTGCTCAGGGAGTTGTTCCGGGCTTATGACGAGTGGCGTCCGGACGTCGTGTGTGCGCATGGTTACAAGGCAGGGTTCTATACCCTCCTGCTCAAGTTGCTGCGGCGCTGTCGTTACGTCGGCTTCTCGCGGGGGTGGACCAGCGAGAATCTGAAGATCCACCTGTACAGTCTCCTGGACAAATCGATCATTCGGTTCGCGGACGCAATCGTGGCGGTCTCGGAATCGCAGCGATTGCGGTTGCTGGAGGCGTGGGTCCCGGAACGCAAGATCCATGTCGTCGAAAACGCGGTCACTGTACCCGACCAGAGAGTCATGAGGAGCGACCCGGGGCAGACGGACATTCGCATGGAACTGCGGTTGCCAGCGGGGGCGCGGGCGATTCTGGCGGCCGGTCGGCTGAGTCCCGAAAAGGGCTATGACGATTTGCTGAGGGCAATGGCGATCGTGAGGGCGACGGCGCCGTACGCGCATCTGCTGCTGGCAGGGACAGGGCCGCAGGAAGACGCGCTGAAGGCGCAGGCGCGCGAGCAGGGATTGGAGTCCTGTATCCACTTTCTGGGCTTCAGAAGGGACATTCTCAGCCTGTACGGACAGTCGGATGTCTTCGCCCTGTCGTCATTCTCCGAAGGCCTGCCGAATGTCGTTCTGGAGGCCATGGCGCTGGGGCTGCCCGTGGTGGCGACACGTGTTGGTGGGCTGCCCGAAGTCATCGATGACGGCAGAACGGGATTGCTCGTGTCCCCGCGCGCCCCCGAGGAACTCGCGGCCGGCCTGATCAGGATATTGACGGACGGCCCGTTCGCACATGCCCTCTCCGCTAAGGCGCGAGAGGATGTCTATCGGCGCTTCGCGCCCGAGAGCCAGACAGAACGCCTGCTGGAAGTCTATCGGGAGGCCATGGCGGCATGAACCAGGCCGGGCGGCGTTTGCCAAGCATCACCGTCATGCTGCCAGTGCGCAATGAGCAGCGATTCATCGCGCAGACTCTGCAGCAGATCTACGACCAAGAATTCCCGCGGGCGCTGCTCGAGGTGGTCGTCGCGGACGGCATGTCGGCGGACCGGACCGCGGAGATTGTGCGCGAGTTCGCGGAGAGTCATCCGGATCTGCGCATACAGCTGCTGGCGAATCACAAGCGATTGTCGAGCTCCGGCCGCAACCTGGCATTGCGCCACGGCAGGGGAGAGTACTTTCTCCTGATCGACGGACATGTGTACATCCCGCGCCGCGACCTACTTTCGATCGCAGCGGAGCTGGTGTCGGAGCATGGCGCCCGGGTTCTGGGCCGGCCGCAGCCGTTGACTCCACCGGATATCAGCGAGTTCCAGAGGATGGTGGCACTGGCGCGTCAGTCGCCGCTGGCGCATTCCCAGGAGTCCTTCGTTTATTCACGATTCGACGGATGGGCGAGTCCCCTCAGCATCGGGGTGATGTACCGCCGGGACATCGTCGAGCAGGTTGGCGAATTCGATGAGACATTCGATGCTGCCGAGGATCTTGAATTCAACTACAGGATCGAACGCGCCGGCGTGCGTTGCTATACCTCTCCGCGCCTCGCCGTGCATTACTACCCTCGCGACTCCTTCTCGGGACTGTTCCGCCAGACGCGTCGCTATGGTTACGGACGGGCTGCGTTCGTATTCAAGCATCCGGAGCGTTTCCGGATCGAGACGATCGTGCCGGCCGGATTCGTGGTTCTGCTCGTGGCGTTGCCGTTGGCCGGACTCGTTCATGCCGGATTTCTTGCCGGCTGGCTGGCCCTGATACTGCTTTACGCGTCGGTACTGGGGCTGGAAGGCTGGCGCCTGGCGCGTCGAGCCGGCATCTCTTTTAGCTGGCGGTTGCCCGCCATCATCGCCTGCGTGCACGCCGGTCTGGGTGTCGGTTTCCTGGATGGGATGGCCCGCTGGCCCGCGAAGCTCTGGAGGCGTATACGCGCCGAATCGCGATGACACAGCGGTTCTCTGCGGTGGTTCGCGCCAGCGCCGGGATCATGAATGCGGGGATTCCCGAGGTTCGCGCGGTCGCCGCCGCGCCGGATTCTCCGCAGGTCACGGTCAGGGCCGGCCGTCCGCGGCAGGAACTGCGGGCTTACAGGTCTGTGACGCAAGCACAGGCGGAACGCTGGTTCGACAGATCGGGTCTTGCTAGCATCCGCGCGCTGTGTTGTACCGGCTATTCAGGTGGTTGCCCGGGTTGCCCCGGCTTCGCGCTGCGCCTCTCCCGCCTGGCCGTTATGTCCTGGCGCGGCCGGTCTTGGATCAGGCGAAAGCACTTGTTGCAACCTCCGAGCGCACAGCGCACACACACGGCTTGCTGGTTGTCGATGCGCGCAGCGCCTTCACTCCCGGGGCACCGGCCGCGATCGGATGGGACGCATATATCGGATACCTGAGTTCGGTCAGCAAACCGGATGCGCAACATCGTGACAACGTCATTGCCGGGCGATTCCGCGCTGCCGGACGGATCAACATGCGCGATGGGCAGGGGCGGCGTGCCGGCGACCGCGGCATTTGACGAAGATGGCGAATCCACCCGGGCGGTGCCTGTCACAGTGTCTGCGGCCCGGGCCGCGCCGATTGGACCGACCCTGCAAACGCAACGCGCGGGCGGCGCAAGAACAGCACATTCAGGAGCGGAATCGATGTGTGATCGTACGGACGCCTCGAAGATGGCAGAGGACAAGTGGTCAGTTCGCTTTCTCGATGCCGCCGCGGCGGTACGAACGCCCGAGGTTCGCGAAGCCTGGGAGAAGCTCATCGCGGAAAGCGCCAATCCCGATGCGCTCTATCAATCACCACCGTGGCTGGAGAACTTGGCGCTCCACGACAGGAGCGCGGATCATGTGGTGGCGCTGGTGAGCAATGGAGATAACAGGAGTGCCGGCGTGGTGGCCCTGAGGATGCACGATCTGCCGCTGAACTTCGATGTCGGTGAGCGTTCGATCATCGGAACCAGGATTCGGGTCGCCAACATACTCGGTAGTCAGCCCCTGCTGACCGCCGATTCGTCCGCGCATGCAAGACTCTATGACGCGATAGCGCGGGAGTTCCCGGACTGCCGCGGGCTGTTTTTCAAGACATTGCCCGCCGAATCGCCGACGTGGAGATACCTCCACGACTATGGAAAGAGAGGATGGCTGTGTCATGCCATGAATGGTCTGCACAGACATCATCTGATTCGCCTTCCTGAGACTTTTGAGAAATACCTCGAATCGAAGAACAGCCGCACCCGGAGGAATTTCAAACGTCGGCTGAAAGGATTCAATCCCTCCGTACGGCCGGGATCCCGGCTCGTGCGTATCGAGCGGGCGGATCAGGTGGCGATGTTCCTCGAGACGGCCGCCGCCATCTCGAAGAAATCATGGCAGTTCGGGAATATCGGCGTACGCGTGATAACCAGCGCCGAAGAGCATGTCAGGCAGGCACACCTCGCGGACTCCGGCCTGCTGCGATCGTATCTGCTGTTCTACGGCGAGATGCCGTGCGCGTTTCTCATCGGCTATCAGTACGCCGACGTGTTCAATGCCACGGAGGTTGGGTTCGACCACGGACTGTCCGAGGCCTCACCCGGTACGGTGTTGTTCCTGCGCGTGATAGAGGACATCGTTTTGGAGCGACCGGCCAGATGGTTCAACTTCGGCACTGGTGACGCGGCATACAAGGGTCTGTACAGCAACGAGGTCTACGATGACGCATTGATGCTGGTCATGCGTGATACCGTCCGCAATCGAATGCTGATTGGTTCTCATGGCATGTTCATTCGATTCCGCGAGTGGATGAAAAAAAAGATGAAACGCAGCGAAGCGCCGGAGACGTGATGGGCTTGTCGACAACCGGTGCGCCGGCATCGCATCCGGACGCGTCAGCCATCACGGCGGCGGAGCCGGTGCCACGGCGCCGGCGGATCGCTCGCAACCGAAGCACGGCGCGGGGAGCGCCTCCACGACGCTGCAATCACAAGGTGGCCGGATGGGCGGGGAGATCGTCGGGCTTCGCCGCTGGCACGGGCATCGGTGTGCCGCACGCGGCGGAGCGGGTTCCGGCGGCCGGTGAAGAATGCGACCAACGATTTTGAATTTCAGGACCAAACGATGACGACGTCTGATAGTGCCTCTATCTCCGTAGAGATCCTGGAGGGGCGCGAAGGCCAGCTCCCGGATATCAGGGACGCGTGGGAGCGCTGTCTCGCGGATGCCCCCGGGCATCAGAAGCTGTTCGGATACGAGTGGTATTCCGCATGGGTTCGACACCTCGGCAGTTCCGGACCATGGACCGGCGACAGCCGCGTGTTGGTGGCCCATGACCGCCAGGGCGAGGTGCGCGGCATATTGCCCTTGGCGAAGCGCCGCACCTTTCACGTCCCGTTCTGGTGTCTGTCGGGGTACTTCCAGCCAGTGCGCGGTTTCGTGTGCCACGATGCGGTGCGTGAGCAGGTTTGCGCCGCACTGGCTCGCGCATTGCTGAAAAGACAGGGGTGGTTCGAATTGTATCGATTTGGCCCTACCGACACGGCCTACGCGGAGAGGGCCAAGCTTCTGGAGGAGTTGTCGGATGGCTGCCGTCGGTTGGTCAGGTTTGTCAACAAGCCGACCATCGTTGCCCATGACATTCCCGCCTCGACCCAGCAGTACGAGGAGATGGTGCGCACACATTCCTCCATGAAGCGTATCCGCTCCTACGAGCGCCGGATGCAGCGGGAAGGAAAATCCGAGATTCGGCACTACTGCAATCCACAGGGTGAAGAGCTGCGAGCAATGCTCGAGGCATGCGGGACCATCGAGAGGAAATCCTGGTTGGCGGCCAGCAAATCAGGGCAACCCCGCTACATGTCACAGGAGAGCCTTCAGTTCTGGGAACAGGTCTGCGCGCGGCAGCTCGGTCCGAAGGGGCAGCTCGATGTCTGGTTGGTCTTTTTCAACGGGCAGCCTATTGCATTCCGGTTCACCCTGACCTCGGCAACCACGCGATACCTGATCGCCAATCAATACGACGAGGAGTTCGCTCAGTATCGAGCCGGGTGGATCCTGTATCTGCGCGACCTCGAAAATTGCGCGGAACGTGGGATCCGGGCAATCGACATGGGCAGCGGTGACGCGCACTACAAATCCAGATGGGGCGGCGTCGAGAGCGCGGAGGGCGTGGACTTCCTCATCTTCCCTCCCGGACCGGCCGGCGTCGTCGCGGCGAGGTTGATGTCCATCGACCCGCTGTATCGACGGGCCAGACAGATGCTGGCGAGCTAGGCTCCAGGCGGCCCGGAGGACTGCGCTCACCCCCTGACGCGTGCGGCATCATACGGACGACCTTCAGGGGCATCCGGCGCATCCGCGGTGCGTCGTCGCCCGGCCTCCGCGCCGGGAGCGGTCGTCGCGCGGCCCCTCGGGCGGGCGCCGGTACCGGGCTGGATCGAGCATACGAGCTGGTCGTGGACACGATAGGCGTACTCCCAGCCGGCGCCCATGCATGCGCTGCAAGGGAGCTGCTCACCGCCGTTCCGAGAACGCGACTTCGGTCCAATAACGACCTTGCCGAGCTTGTGTGCCGTGTTGTCCCGACGCCAGAATTGCGCCGTGCGTCCGCGGCTTGACGGAGCATGGCCAAGCGTAGCCTGAGTCGCTACGTCAAGCCTGACGGCGCCGGGGCAGCGTCAAAGTTCCGTCGCGGCCCAGCAAGGACGCGCCGGTGTTCCCCGGCACCGCAGGCTCGGGAATGCACCCAGTTGTCGTCGGGCGGCGGAAAGTCGGTGCACCAGCGCCGAGCCCGATGTCATCGAAGCTAGATAGCTGAGGAGTCGTTGGAGTGAGTTCATCCGCCGTAGCCATGAAGGCCAACCGGTACGCCTGGGTTGATTACGCCAAGGGGATCTGCATCATCGGCGTCGTCACCCTTTACGTCGCCGATTACATGACGATGCAGATGGGCACGGCGGGGTGGATGCACTACTGGACTGATTTCGCCAGGCCGTTCCGGATGCCGGACTTCTTTCTGCTCTCCGGCCTGTTCCTCGCGCGCGTGATAGATCGCCCGTGGCGGGACTATCTCGACAAGAAGATCGTGCACTACCTGTACTTCTACGTCTTGTGGACCGTCATCTTCTTCGCAGCCCGCGTCGCCACGGAGGGCACGGCCGCGAGCGAACCCGGCCAACCCGATGAGAGCCTCATCGCATGGATACTCTGGAAGCCCTTCGCGATGCTGTGGTTCATCCAGGCGCTGCCCATCATGTTCCTGGTCACGCGTCTGACGCGCAACGTCCCGTGGTGGGTAATGCTGCCGGTGGCGGCGTTGCTGCAGATGTTCCCCCTGGGGTGGAAGGAGTGGGTGATGGTCGACCACTTCTGCGTGCGCTACGTCTATTTCTATGTCGGCTACGCGTTCGCCACGTACGTCTTCCGGCTTGCCGCCGGCGCCATCGAGCGGCCGCGCGTGGCCCTGATTGCCGTCTTGGCCTGGGTCGTCGTCAACGGCTATCTGGTCCAATCGGGACTGTCGAAATCGCCGGGCATTTCGCTGGCGCTCGGACTGGTCGGCACGGCGGCCGTGATAACCGCCGGCACGCTCCTGTCCCGTATCGACTGGATGGACTGGCTGCGCTACCTCGGCCAGCATTCCATCGTCACCTACCTGGGATTTTTCATACCCATGCAGGCATTCCTGAAACTCGCGCAGTGGGCCCCGGTCACCCCCGATCCGGGCACGGTGGCGGCGCTGATCTCCATATGCAGCGTGCTGTGCGCGATGGTGCTGTTCTGGGCGACACGCAATACAGCGGCGGGCTTCCTGTTCAGGCGTCCCGACTGGGCTCATGTACCCGGCCTGGCGCCCAAGTCCCGGCCTGCGGCCAGCGTTGCGGCAGACTGAGGGCGGCCACCGCGCGACCGGTCAATAGCGCGGCGTGCGCTCCCAGGCCAGTGCAGAACGCACGATGGCCTGCAGGTCATCGTACCGCGGCGCCCAGTCGAGGATGTGTCTAATACGGTCTGCCACGGCGATGAGGCCGGGCGGGTCTCCCGGCCGGCGGGGTTCTTCCCGGATGTTGAGCTTGAGTCCCGCCACCTTCTCGACCATGTCGAGTACCTCCCTGACGCTGTATCCGTGTCCATAGCCGCAGTTGAGCGTAGCCGAGGAACCGCCGGTCTCGAGGTAGCCGAGCGCCCGGAGGTGGGCGTCGGCGAGATCCTCCACGTGAATGTAGTCGCGCAGGCCGGTCCCGTCGGGGGTGGGGTAGTCGGTGCCGAAAATGGCGATGCCCTCGCGCCTGCCTACGGCCGCCTCGCAAGCGACCTTGATGAGCAGCGTCGCCTCACGCGTCGACTGGCCGATACGGCCGTGCGGGTCGCAGCCGGCGACGTTGAAATACCGGAGTATCACGTGCCGCATGGCCGAGGCCGTGCAGACGTCGCGCAGCATGTGCTCGCTCATGAGCTTCGACATGCCATAAGGATTGATGGGCATCGTCGATGTGTCTTCGTCGCAGCTCCCCGTCGCGGGTATGCCGTAGACGGCGGCGGTCGAGGAGAAGATGAAATTCCTGACGCCCGCCGCGACACAGCACTCGATCAGACTGCGTGTGCAGCATGTGTTGTTGGCATAGTATTTCAGCGGATTGGCCACCGATTCCGGAACCACCGTGTGTGCGGCGAAGTGCATGACGGAGTCGATACGGTGACGTCGCAACAGTTCGGACACCAGATCCCGATCCCCGGTGTCTCCCACGACGAGCTCGCCGTACAGTACGGCATCGCGGAACCCCTTCGACAGGTTGTCGAGGATCACCAGATCGTGTCCGGCTTCTCCGAGCTGCCGCGCCACGTGGCTGCCTATGTAGCCCGCGCCGCCTGTGACCAGTACCCGGTTCATCGGATCTTCTCTTTCAGCCAGTTCGATATCCGGACCCGATGCCATGCGTCATCGCGGCCGTGCCGCCGCGCGACCGTGCAATAGCACCCGGCGGCCGATGCGTATCGCGTCGCGGCAGTATAACGGCTGCGCGCGGGCAGTCGTCTGGGCCGGATGCGCGTTTCCCGGCGATTGATCAACGGAGTGAACTAGTCGGCATTGGGGTGTCGAAAGGGGGAACCGGTGGGGACACGTTCCCTCGACGGTGAGACTTGGCTGCCCGGGCGTGAACCGCGCGGCCTCATCGCCGGCCGGCATGGTGTAAAATGCGCGGCTCTCGAGGGCGTTGCATCAATGAACATGAAAAATTCCCGATGAGGAGGACGCAATGAATTTTGGAAAGGCAATGGTATTGATGCTGGCCGCCGTTCCGGTGCTGGCACATGCCGAAAACAATTATCCGACGCTCGACCGCGTCAACTACGCGTTGGACTGCATGGATCGGCACGGCGGTCCCAAGATCGAGAACCTGACGGCGTGTTCGTGCGAGATCGACGTAATCGCGGAGCGGATGCCATACGAGCAGTTCGTCGACGCCAATGTCTACATATTGAACAAGGACACCCCGGGCGACAAGGGCGGTGTTTTCCGCGATATGCCCATCGGCAAGGATGGATACACGGCGTTGATGAAGGCGCGCGAGGAAGCGGAGAAGAGATGCTTCGTGGTTGTCCGTGAAGTGAAACGCAAGGGCGATGACGGCGCCGCGAGCGAGGAAAGTGCGGCGGCGGCGCCCGAGGCCGAGAAGACGGGTGCGGGGGGCGCCGCACAGTAGGTTGCCGACGATACGGGGGGCCGGTGCCGGTGAAATTGGGCGCACGCCAGCGCCCTTTCTAGTTGCCGGATCTTGGTACTGGATGGGATGCGGTGGCCACCGGGGTACCGGGCCGCACCCCCAGCCGCGCAACGTTTGCAGCGGAAATTCGAGGTCCGCAGGGGCTGGCTGTGGCCCGCCGTGAACAATCTCCGGCCGACATGTAGTGTTCAGTATTGCTGTGTCCCGGACGGTGTGCGTATAATCCGCCCACTCTAGGGAAATCCCCCTCCTGCAACGAGAAAAGTTCCCCTTCAAACCGGGCTTTTTTCTGGACAAACGGCAGGGGGGTGTCTATAAAGGAAGGGTGGTTGGCGAGCACCAGGCCAGCCCGTCAGGCGTTGCAGGTCACAACGTTCGTCTACTGATGATAATTAAAACGAATCGCCCTGCTGTAACGACCATTGTTCCCCGTCCATGCCCGCACTCAATGGCGGTTTTCTGCGGCGCATCAATTTCCTTGAATCTGTCGGCGCCGTCCGAGCGCGTTGATTTCGGCGGTGTGGTTTGCCGGAGCACACGGCGAGAATCCAGTTTCCGCTAGCTCTCTACCTTGGTCTCGGGGAGCTGGGGGTCAGTACCGGAGTTTTGAGATCAAGCCTGGAAACCTGTTAACAGTTAACTAGTGCGTAAGGAGGAGGTCATGCGAAAACTAAACAAAAAGTGGGTATTCGCGGCCCTCTCGTTGGCGGTACCGAGTGTGGTATTCGCGAACGAAAGCGTCGAGAAGCTCATGAAGAACCCGAACTACTGGGCCTTCCCGGGGTTGAACTACTGGAACTGGCGCTACTCCTCGCTGGACCAGATCAACACCTCGAACGTGGACAAGCTGCAGGTGGCGTGGACGTTCTCCACGGGCCGTCTGCAGGGTCACGAGGGCGGCCCGCTGGTGCTGCCGGCAGAGGCCACGGGCCGTAGCAACGACACGCTGTACATCCACTCCGCGTTCCCGAACGACGTGTTCGCCATCGATCTGGATACCCTGGAGATCGTGTGGGAATACGATCCGATCCAGGAGGAGAGCGTGCAGGGCGTGCTGTGCTGCGACAACGTCAACCGTGGTCTGGGCTACGGCGACGGGATGATCTTCCTGCAGCAGAACGACACCACGCTGGTGGCGCTGAAGGCGGGCACGGGCGAGAAGGTGTGGGAGATCAAGAACGGGGATCCGAAGCTGGGTCAGACCAACACCAACGCCCCGCACGTGATGAAGGACAAGGTGATCACCGGCATGTCGGGCGCGGAGTTCGGGGTGCGTTGCTGGCTGAACGCCTACAACATCAAGGACGGCTCGCTGGTCTGGCGCGCCTACTCGATGGGCCCGGACGGCGACATCCTGATGGATCCGGAGAAGACCACCTCGATGCTCAAGCCGGTGGGCAAGGACTCTTCGCTGAAGACCTGGAAGGGCGATCAGTGGAAGATCGGCGGCGGCTCGACCTGGGGCTGGTGGCCGTACGACAAGGAGGAGAACCTGCTGTACTACGGCACGGGCAACCCCTCGACCTGGAACCCGACGGTTCGTCCGGGCGACAACAAGTGGTCCATGTCCATCATCGCGCGTGACGTCGACACCGGCATGGCCCGCTGGGCCTACCAGATGACCCCGCACGATGAGTGGGACTACGACGGCATCAACGAGATGATCCTCGTGGACATGAAGGTCAAGGGCAAGGACCGCAAGGTCCTGGTGCACTTCGACCGCAACGGCTTCGGCTACACGCTGGACCGTGTCACCGGCGAGCTGCTGGTGGCGGAGAAGTTCGACCCGGCGGTGAACTGGGCCACGCACGTGGACATGAAGACCGGCCGTCCGCTGGTGGTGGAGTCGAAGTCGACGCACTCCGGCGGCGAGGATACCGTCTCCAAGGACATCTGCCCGGCGGCGTTGGGCACCAAGGATCAGCAGCCGGCTGCCTACAGCCCGCTGACGGGTCTGTTCTATGTGCCGACCAATCACGTTTGCATGACGTATGAGCCTGTCTCCAGCCCGCTGTACGAGGCCGGCAAGCCGTACGTGTTTGCGAACCTGACGATGTTCCCGGCCGGCAAGGTGTCTCCGGGTCCGGAGTTCGGCAACAGCGAGACCAACGACAACATGGGCAACTTCATCGCGTGGGATGCCGACGCAGGCAAGATCGTCTGGTCGATCCCGGAGCGGTGGTCGGTGTGGTCGGGCGTTCTGACGACCGCCGGCGGCATCGCGTTCTACGGCACGCTGGAAGGCTGGGAGAAGGCGGTGGACCAGAAGAGCGGCAAGCTGCTGTGGAAGCACAAGGCGCCCTCGGGCATCATCGGCAACACCCACACCTGGGTGCACGGCGGCAAGCAGTACATCGGCGTGCTGTCCGGTATCGGTGGCTGGGCCGGTGCGGTGGTCGCGTTCCGAAAAGAGCAGACCGCTCCGGATGAGTGGGCGCTCGGTGCGGCCGGCGGCTATCGCGCTCTGAAGAGCGTCTCGAAGAACGGCGGCGTGCTGATGGTCTATGCGCTGCCGTAAGGTGCCGACATCGGTCATTACCTAGTTCAGAAGTGCAGCGATTCGTTTCATAACAACATCAAATGCCGTAGTTGACCTGAGCCCGGTACTTCTCGCGAGGTACCGGGCTTTTCCTTTCCGGATTGTTCCCGACCGCGAGGGCTGGCGGAGCCGGTTCGGCCCGAACATCCACCCGCGCACTCGCCCGTCGGCCTATGGAGATATGCCCGGCAACCAATGACACGGCGTCGTCTGCCATCGGGATCGACCCCGCAGGGGCGAGGTCCGAGTCCAGGACGGGAAGAATGGACATTGTAGTTTTCGCCCGGCTATCGTATAAAGCATCCGCGAATTTGCACGGTTTTCCGCCGCATTTTTCGAGCTACGCGATCTCCTCGTTTGGGTTGGAATCGAGCGTCCTGAATCGCCGCTGAATGGTGTCTCGCGCGTGACGGGCCGCCAACGAGACGACTGCCGGTTCGATGAACTTTCATCACGCGGGGGCTTCTAATTCAGCGGATTTCGCGTCCGCATGGAAGAAAAACACCGAAGGCGCGCCACGGATGACAGTGGGCGAACATCAACAGGCAGTTCACCAACAATCACTCTGGAGAGATGAAGCATGAAAATGATTAAGTTTGGGATCTTTTCCCTCGCGCTGGCGGCCTCGATGGCTGCGTCTGCTGGCGAGGTGACAATCATCGCGGGCCCCCGCAATTTCGATCCCATCGATCCCGATTTGAACATCAGCCTCGTCAAGGCGCAGCCCGGCGACACGATTGCCTGGAAGAACATGAGCACCCACAACACCAAGTCCATCGAGGTGCCGCAGGGCGCTCAGCAGTGGGAAGGCAAGTTGAACGAAGATTTCCACGTCAAGCTGGACGTGCCGGGCGCCTACGTATACGAATGCGTGCCCCACGCCTCCATGGGCATGGTTGGCGTGATCCTCGTGGGCGATGGCAAGCCTGCCAATCTGGATGCGATCAATGCGAGCTCCAATCCGCTGGTCAAGCGCATGGGCAAGAAGCTCGCGAAGTTGTTCCCGTAAACGGGGATACTCGTGAAAGGGCAGCGTAGCGAGTCCTGAATTCACACTTGTCAGGCGAGGCGGTCTGCCTGGAAAGAAAACGACAGGCGGACCGCCCCAGTCTTTTCGGCTGTGCCGGCAGCCGGCGTCCGGACGCCGACGGTCGGTCAGGCGAGTGTGTTGCAGCTAGCCCTGAAAAGCGCAGAAGGCCGCGCTGGAGGATGTCCATGAAACGCATGTACGCTGTCGGTCGTAGTGTCGTCATTGCCGTCGTTTTCGCTGCCGCAAGCTTCGCCGCCATCGCACAGCCGGAGGGCGCACCTCCCCGCACCGCGCTGAAGGTCTGCGCGGATCCCAATGCTCTGCCGGCGTCCAACGAGAAGCAGGAAGGCTTCGAGAACAAGATTGCCAAGGTGTTCGCCGACAGTCTCGGTCTGCCGCTGGAGTTCTACTGGTTCCCGCAGCGATTCAAGTTCCTTCGAAATTCGCTGAAGAAAGAGAACCCGGACGGCTCGTACAAATGCGATCTCGTGATGAGCGTGCCGGAGCGATTCGACATGGCCGCCACCACCGAGCCCTATTACCGCTCGACGTGGGCGATGGTCTACGTGAAAGGCCGCGGACTCGATGACATCCATACCCCCGAGGACCTCGTCAATCTGCCGGAGGAGCGCAAGAAGAAGCTGCGCATCGGACTCTACGATCGGGGACCTGCGACCGACTGGGCCTTCAAACACGGATTGTTCGACAACATGGTACCCTATCAGCACCAGACGGCGGACCTGTCGGATTACCCGGGGCGAATCATCGATCAGGACCTGGTACAGGGCAAGATCGACCTCACGTTCGAATGGGGCCCCATCGCGGGCTATATGTCGAAGAAGATCAAGGACGTGGAGCTCGTGGTGATCCCGATGAAGTCCGAGCCCGGTATAAAGTTCGATTTCACCTTCTCCATGGCGGTGCGTTACGGGGAGAAGGAGTGGAAGCAGCAGGTCAACGAGCTCATCGAGAAGCACCGCGAGGACATCAGCCGGATATTTGCGGAGTACGGCGTGCCGTTGCTGGAAGTGGACATCGGCAAACAGGCGGCGTCGGGTGACGACGACGGCGCAGATGACGACGATGGCCCGGCACCGGCTGATGACAACGGTCAGGCGGGAGCCGGGGAGGCCGGCGCGGCCGCGCAGTAGGCGTTTGCCGATCGAGGGCGATAGCGATGAGTCCTGGCATCATCCTGGGGATTTTACTGACCGCCATGTCGATGGCCCCGGCTGCGCGGGCGCAGCAGGATGACGCTACCGCCCCGGGGGCGGCACCGGCGACGGAGGCGGGCACAGCGGAAGGTGACGGCGTGCCCGCGGCCGGCGAGCCTGCGGCGGCCGGGGAAGGACAGTCGCTGCCGCCCATATCGGCGGCGGAGACGCTGCTGTGGCTCGGCGACCAGTTGAAGGGCGTCGCCCGGCCGGCGACGCTCAAGTACGAATTCAGGAAAGCGGGGTCGCTGGAAGAAGGGTTTACGGACAGGGTGCATCTGCATGTCACCGAGCTTCTGCCCGAGGGCATGAAGAAGGCAACCGTGGATTTCTTCACCGGCCAGCGCCACCTATCTATCCCGCCGTACGAGGCCATCAACGGCAACGTTCTGCTCGCCATTTTCCTGCAGGGAGACATCCTCGAGATGAAACGCCTGACGGAGGGCGGCACGCGCTACTTCCAGCAGCGCATCAAGTTCGCCCTGGCGACCAAGGCCACGATTGCCGACACGGAGATCGAGTTCGAGGGCAGGAAGCTGCCCGCGAAGCAGGTCACGATCACGCCCTATGTGGATGATCCGAAGGCGGAGATCAATGAGAAGTTTCGCAGGCTGAAGGACAAGGCGTACACCTTCACGGTCTCGGAGCAGATACCGGGGTACCTCTACGAAATCCACACGCTGGTGCCGGCACCGGCAGACAGCGCGCCCGGATCCGTCCCCGTGCTCGAGGAATACCTGCGCCTTACGTCGGTGGGACCTTTGGAACTGACCTCCGCGGCCACGCGGTAGGCGCCGGTCTCGCATCCGGCGGTGCCGCGGAGTCCGACGCACCGCGGCGGCGCGCATCACCCTCAGCCGGAGATCGGTATCCCGGTCTGGTTGGCCTGCCCGTAGAAGATCTTCTGGTTGTGCAGCTTGCCCAGCACCTCGTGCAGCCGCCGTATATGTGCCTCGTCCTCGCGGTGCTCGTGGGCGGCTTCCATCGGGCTGACGTGGAGCCGGCCACTGAGCTCGCCAATCTCATTTCTCAGCGCTCTCTCGATGAGCTCGATGTCTTGCACGCTCAATTCAAAGACGTCTTTGTATCGCGTCATGTCTGCAGGCTCCTCCTCAGCATCTTCGTCGCGGCCGGCGGTCGGCCGACCGCCCCGCACCCATGCCTGTCATTTTCCATAAATTCGCGGCGTGAGCCAGAGCGACGACGGGTCTGGTGTGAGGGATGTCCGGGCGCTGCTGCAGTGCGCAATTCCCGGATATGGGACGACCCTGACGACCCCGCGCGCGAGCGCGGCGACGGGACGGGGTCCTCCATCCCGCCACCCGGGCACATGGAGGTCGGGAGTCTGCCGGCTGATCAGGCCGCGGCGCGGGTCAGTCGGACCGCGCAGAACTTGAACTCCGGGATCTTCCCGTACGGATCCAGGGCGTCGTTGGTGATGAGGTTGGCGGCCGCCTCGTTGAAGGCGAAGGCCATGAAGACGCTGCCGATCTGGACCTCACGGCTGACCCGTACGTGCGCGGTCACCCGTCCGCGGCGCGACTCCACGGTCGCGAGCGCCCCGGGATCGACGCCGACCCGCGCGGCATCCGCGGGATGCACGACGATTGTCGGGCCGGGTTCGATGGCGTCCAGGACGGTCGCCATGCGGGTGATGCTGCCCGTGTGCCAGTGCTCGAGCAGGCGTCCGGTGATGAAGACGTACGGGTAGTCCTGGTCCGGCAGCTCCGCCGCCGAGGAGTAATCCGCCGGGACGAACCGCGCCCGCCCGGACTTGGTCGGGAACCGGTCGGTGAAGATCACGGGCTCCCCGGGGTCGCCTTCCCGCTCGCAGGGGTAGGTGACCGAGCCTTCCGATTCGAGCCGCTCCCAGGTGATGCCGGCCATGCTCGGCGCGGCCTTCCGGATCTCGTTCCAGACGTCCCCGGGACCGTCGTAATTCCAGTCCAGTCCGATCCGTCGGGCGACCTCCTGGATGAGCCAGAGGTCCTGCCTGGCCTCGCCAGGCGGCTTTATGGCCTGCCTGCCGAGCTGTACGCGCCGGTCGGTATTGGTGAAGGTTCCCGTCTTTTCCGGGAACGCGGAGGCCGGCAGCACGACGTCGGCATAGCTCGCCGTCTCGGTGAAGAAGATGTCCTGCACCACGAGATGCTCGAGCTCGGAGAGTGCCTGGCGGGCGTGGTTGAGATTCGGGTCCGACATGGCCGGGTTCTCGCCCATGATGTACATGCCGTGCACCTTGCCGTCATGCACGGCGTGCATGATCTCCACGACCGTCAGTCCCGGCTTGGGGTCGAGTTTCGTGCCCCACAACTTCTCGAAGTAGGCGTTGGCCTCGGGATTGTCGACCCGCTGGTAGTCCGGGAAGACCATCGGAATGAGCCCGACGTCGGAGGCCCCCTGGACGTTGTTCTGGCCCCGCAGCGGGTGCAGGCCCGTGCCCGGGCGCCCGATCTGGCCGGTCATCAGCGCGAGCGCGATGAGGCAGCGGGAGTTGTCCGTGCCGTGGATGTGCTGGGACATGCCCATCCCCCAGAAGATGATCGAGCCCTTGGAGGTGGCATACAGGCGCGCCACCTCGCGGATCGTCTCCGGATCGATCCCGCAGATCGCGGACATCTTCTCGGGCGTGTACTGCAGAACTTTCTTGCGCAGCGCCTCGAATCCCTCGGTGTGCTCGGCGATGTAGGCGTCGTTCTGCAGCCCCTCGCTGACGATGACGTGCATCATGGCGTTGAGCAGCGCGACATCGGAGGCCGGGCGGATCTTCAGGTAGTGCGTCGCGTAGCGCTCCAGCTCTATCACCTGTGGGCTGATGACGATCAGCTTCGTGCCCCTTTTTGCCGCGTTCTTCATGAACGTGGCGGCGACCGGGTGGTTCACTGTCGGTCGCGCGCCGATGACGACGATCACCTCGGACTCCGCCGTGCCGTCCGCGACCTGATTGGAGACCGCGCCGGAACCGATGCCCTCGAGCAGCGCCGCCACCGAGGAGGCATGGCACAGGCGCGTGCAGTGATCGACGTTGTTGGTCCTGAATCCGGTGCGCACCAGTTTCTGGAAGAGGTAGGCCTCCTCGTTGCTGCCCTTGGCGCTGCCGAATCCGGCAAGCGCGTTGGGACCGCGTCCGTCGCGGATCTTGCGCAGTCCCGCGGCGGCGAAATCAAGCGCCTCCTCCCAGCTCGCCTCGCGGAAATACCTGCCCATCTCGCTGGACGGGATGAGCGCGGTCGATTTCGGCGCGTCGGCGCGCCGGATGAGCGGTTTGGTCAGTCGCAGCGGATTGTGGACGTAGTCGAAACCGTAGCGGCCCTTCACGCACAGGCGGCTCTGGTTCGCAGGTCCGTCGCGGCCGTCGACATACATGATCCGCTCGTTGCTCACGTTGAAGGTGAGCAGGCACCCCACGCCGCAATACGGGCAGGCGGAGTGCACCTGCCGGTCGATCCTGGCCTGGCCGACGTTGTTCGCCGGCATCAGGGCACCCGTGGGGCAGGCCTGCACGCACTCTCCGCAGCTCACGCAGGTGCTTTCGCCCATCGGGTCGTCGAGGTCGAAAACGATCTTCGAATGATGCCCGCGGAAGGCGTAGCCGATGACGTCGTTGACCTGCTCCTCCCGGCAGGCGCGCACGCAGCGCGTGCACTGGATGCAGGCATCCAGATTCACCGCGATTGCCGGATTGCTGAGGTCGCAGGCGGGCTGGTGGCGGCCCTCGAAGCGTGGCACACCCAGCCCGAGGTGGGCTGCCCACCGGTCCAGCTCCGAGCGCGGCGAGTACGGAGACTTGCCCTGCCCGGGGATGTCCGCGAGCAGCAGCTCGACCACCATCTTCTGCGACCTCACCGCGCGCTCGCTCCTGGCGGCGACCTCCATGCCGGCGGTCGGGGCGCGGCAGCACGAGGGTGCGAGCACGCGCTCGCCCTTGATCTCGACCATGCAGGCCCGGCAGTTGCCGTCGGACCGATAGCCGTCCATGTAGCACAGGTGCGGGATGTCGATGCCGTTGCGCTTGGCGGCCTGCAGGATCGTCTCGTCCGGCAGCGCCTGGATGCTGCGGCCGTCGAGCGTGAAGGTGGTGGTCTCGGGCAACGGGATGTCAGCGGGATTGGCGGCCATGGCATTCTGCTCGGGGCTGGATCACTGGTTGAATTCTTGCGGGAAGTACTTCATCGCGCAACGTAGCGGATTGGGCGCTGCCTGTCCGAGGCCGCAGATCGAGGCATCAGCCATGGCGCTGGCCAGTTCCTCGAGCAGCTCGCCGTCCCATTCCTTCTTTTCCATGAGTATCACGGCCTTGGCGGTGCCCACGCGGCAGGGCGTGCACTGCCCGCAGGACTCGTCCTCGAAAAACCGCATCGCGTTCAGGGCTGCGCCGCGGGCGCTGTCCCTGTCGGAGAGCACGATGATCGCCGCCGAGCCGATGAAGCAGCCGTGTTGATTCAGGGTGTCGAAGTCCAGGGGGATATTGCCCATGGACGCCGGCAGGATGCCGCCGGAGGCGCCGCCGGGGAAGTATCCATAGAAGCTGTGCCCGGGCAGCATGCCGCCGCAGTACTCCTCGATCAGCTCCTGCATGGTGATGCCGGCCGGGGCGAGGTGCACGCCCGGCTTCTGCACGCGTCCGCTCACCGAGAACGAACGCAGTCCCTTGCGCCCGTGGCGCCCGTGGGAGGTGAACCAGGCCGCGCCCTTCTCGAGGATGTCGCGAACCCAGTACAGCGTCTCCATGTTGTGTTCGAGCGTCGGACGGTTGAACAGGCCCACCTGCGCGACATAGGGCGGACGCAGACGCGGCATGCCACGCTTGCCCTCGATCGACTCGATCATGGCGGACTCCTCGCCGCAGATGTAGGCGCCGGCCCCACGCCGCAGCTGGATGTTCTTCGGCAGCGGGCAGGGTGGGTTGCGCAGCAGGGCCTCCAGCTCCGCGGTGAGCGCCGCCCGCACGCCCGCGTACTCGTCGCGGAGGTAGATGTAGATGTCGTCGCACTCGATCGCCCAGGCGGCGATCAGCATGCCCTCCAGGAAGCGATGTGGGTCGCGCTCCAGATAATAGCGATCCTTGAAGGTGCCCGGCTCGCCTTCGTCGATGTTGACGGCGATCATGCGCGGCCTGGGCTGATCACGCAGGATGCGCCACTTCCGTCCGGCCGGAAATCCCGCGCCTCCGAGGCCGCGAAGGTTGGAGTCCTCCAGCGCCTTGACCACGGCTTCAGCGCTCAGCTCACCGCCCACGCACTTCAGCAGCGTGGCGTATCCGCCGCCGGCCCGGTACTCTTCATAGCCGGTGACCTCCGGGACCGCCGCTGTGTGCCGCGCACCCTTGACGGCCGCCTCCACGCTGGAGGCGCTGGCATTGTCGACGGGATTGGTGCCGACGACCGCGACCGGGGCAGCGTGGCAGCGACCAACGCATGGGGCGGCCTGCACCCGCACATCCGGGCCGAGCCGCGCCTGCAGGTCCGCGAGCAGCGCCCTGGCGCCGAACATCTCGCAGGTGATCGAGTCGCAAACCCGCACGGTGAGAGCCGGCACCGCGGCGTCGTTCTCCATCACCACGTCGAAATGGTGGTAGAAGGTGGCGACCTCGTAGACCTCCGTGGTCGGCAGGTTCATCTCCTCGGCCAGGGCGACCACGTGCGCCGCGGAGATCTGCTTGTAGTGGTCCTGGATCCGGTGCAGGTGCTCGATGAGCAGGTCGCGTCGCCGGGGCGCATCACCCAGCAGGGCGCGTACCTCCGAGAGGGCCTTCGGGTCGACCTGGCGGCCGCGTGGGGTGCCGCGCGGTTTCTTGCTCTTGGTGACGGATGCCGTGCTCACGATTAGATCCTTCCTGTGTTGGAATGGATATTGAGATGGTGGGGTCAGCGCAGGACGAGCAGTTCGCCCTTGCCGACGTTCGCCAGGTCGCCCGCATAGCGCCGGGCGTGCGTGCCGGCGCGCTTACTCAGGGCGGCGGCGCGGCGGCTCAGCCTGCCCAGGCTGCGCAGCAGCAGCGGCAGGAATCCGAATTCGAAGGTACCACAGTCGTTGAAGGTGGCGGGCAGCCTCGGAGCACGGGTCAGCAAGATGCTGCCGCGCTTCATGGAGTAGCCGATGAAATCCCCTGCCTTGCCGCATACGAGTATCGACCCCGAGATCATTCGAGCGCCGCAGTAATCGCCGGCGTTGCCCTCGATGACGATGGCACCGCGGCGCATCTTGTCGCCGACGCGCTCTCCGGCATTGCCACAAACAATAATCGTGCCGTTGCGCATGCCATGAACGTCGCCGGGCCATGCGGCGCCGAGGCAGCGGCCAGTGTCGCCGCGTATGACCAGCGTGCCGCCGGCCATTCCGGTGCCGGCCCAGTCGAGCGTGCCGCCGCGTACGGTCAGCGTACCGCCCGCCATCTGTGCCCCGGTGCGGTGGCCGGTGTCGCCGTGCACGGTGATCGAGCCGGAGGCCATGCCGGCCCCGACGTTGTCGAACTTGTTGGTGCATTTGCGGATGACGATCTCCTCGCTGTCCCCGGCGGCCACCGTGAACAGCTCGGCGACAGCGACGGTACGGTTGCCGCTTTGCAGCCTGATCCTGCCGATCTCCGCCGCCTTCCTGCCGCGCAGGTTCCCCGGCGTGATCGGCGCGAGGTCGACGCGCTGCGCGGGCGCGGCCTTCACGGTGAGCGTCAGGGCCTTCATTTCAGGATCTTTCGCAGATGGAAGAGGTGGGGGCCGAGCTTGCCACCGTAGTTGCCGGCCGAGATCCGAACGATGCCGCGCCTGCGCCCCAGCGAGCAGGCGGCGCGGATCCCCGCACGGGTGGCCGCCCGTATGGCTGCCTCGTCGAGCCCGTCGATGACGATCTCCATCACGGAGCCGACCTCGGGCGGCAGGGCGGATTTCACCTGCCCCTTCAGGGTTGGGCAGTAGGCGTCGTTGGTGGATGCCGGCAGGGCCTTGTATTTCGAGCCCACCTTGGAACCGGAGCGCACCACCCCGCCGGGGAAGGGCATGATGACGTTGGGTATCTTCTTCATCGCGGCGATCGCCTTCTCGCAGGCGGCCAGTGCCTGTTTTTGAGTCTCCGCGAGGACCAGGAAGTTCCCGCCGCCGATGGCCCTGACCATGCGGGTGTTCTCCTGGCAGAGGAATTCTCCGTCCATCACCGGTACGCGCCAGTAGCGCGCGCCGTCGATCTTCTTGGAGATCTGATAGCCGTCGCCGAAAAAACGCAGGTTCTTGCCCAGCGCGAGCCTTTCGCCCTCCCCGGGGTCCATGCCCGCGAAGCAGGCGCTCGTGGGGGAAGTCAGGACACACTGGCCAATCCGGTTCTGGACCTGCCTGGCCATCTCCTTGCTCGACATCGTGAACAGCAGCATCGACACGCCCGGCCGCCCGTCCGGCGTCCCGATCGGCTTGAGCTCGCGCTCGATTCCCGCCTCGCAGCCGCAGGCGATCACCGAGGTGGCGAAGCCGGTGGCGGCACGGGCGGCATTGAGCGCCCAGCGGCGGTTGACGGCGGTGACGATGATGCGGGTCGCCCGCATCGGGAACGCCTCCGCGTAGGTGTCTTCGATTTCGACGCCGTTGATCTTCATTGCCTATCCCCGGGAGCCGTCACGGAGCTGATTGACAACGACATGCCCGCGGCCCTCGTTGACGATCTCCTCGTCGCTGACGCGGAAGTTCTCCAGTCGCATGGTGTGGTACCGATCGAAATACTCGCGCAGCGGCTTCACTGCCGCCTTGTCGAAGCCCGGGCGCAGCGTATGCGTGGCGCCGTCGGTCACCTTGACGATCCGGCCGTTCCTCGCCACCAGGGTGCCGCCCTTGAAGACGTAATCGGGCCTTTCGAACATGCGTTCCTTGTCATCCTGGGGCGTATAGACGGTGATGTCGGCGGCCGCGCCTTCGCCCAGGTGACCGAGGTCGCTCAGACCCAGGCTGCGGCTCGGCGCCGCGCGGGTCATGATGGCGATCTCGTACAGGGAGTACTCGCGCTGGATGGATTTCAGCGTACTCATCGCCTGCGCCTCCGGGTGCAGGCGCTCGAGGCTCGCATCGCGGAAGCCCTTGTCCATGAGCAGCCTGATGAGATGCGGGTAGGCCGTGAACGGCGCGCCGTTGGGGTGATCAGTGGTGAGAAACACGCGCCAGGGGTCCTGTACCAGCAGGAAGATCTCCAGGCCGATTGCCCATTGCAGCGCATTGACGAAATTCTGGTCGCGGTAGCGGAACGGCACCACACCGCAGCCGGCGTCGCATTCGATGTCCATGCACACCCACTTGTTGGGCGTGGCAATGCCGCGATTGCGGAACTGCGCCATGTTGTCGCCGGAGGCGGTGACCGTCTGGCCGAACATGATCTGGCCGACATCGGCGGACACGTGCCCGTGCCGGTTGATCGCCTCGGCGATCTGCGCGGCCCCGGAGGAGAATCTCCTGTCGCCCTCGGTGCCGTAACTGTGGAACTGGATGTGGGTCAGATGGACCGGCAGGCCCTCCACGCCGCTCATGGTGTCGAGGGTGGTCTGCATGTTGCCCGGCACGCCCAGGTTGCAGCCGTGGACATGCAGCGGGTGGGGAATGCCCAGTTCCTTTACGCCGCGCGCCAGGGTCTGCAGGATCTGGCGCGGGGTGACGCCGTAGTAGCTGTTCTTCTCGTCCAGGTCCAGGTTCCGCTGGTTGAACTTGAAGGCGCTGATGCCGCCGGGATTCACCACCTTCACCGCCAGCGCCTGCGCGGCGACGATCGTGTAGGCGATGTAGTCGTTGATCTCCTCCTGCGTCTTGCCTGCCGCCATCATGCGCAGCAGGTAGTCATCGGAGCCCAGCATCACGTAGGCGCCCTTGTCGATGATCGGGATGTCGGCCATCTCCATGTGCGCCTGACGCGAGTTGGCGGGCAGCATCGCCGGTTCGAACACCGCCGTGTAGCCCATCTCGGCATAACGATAGCCGGTGGTCATGGTCGAGGGCGCCGCACGGCCGGTGCCGGATCGCGTCAAGGCCGTGCGCGGTACCGGGTATGGGCGGTGATCCTCCGGGAGCAGCGTGCGGGCGATGTTCACCTTGCCGCCGCCGATGTGGGAGTGCGGGTCGATGGCGCCGGCCATCACCACCTTCCCATGCAGGTCGTATTCCTCGTCGATGCGCTGGCCGGCCGGTGGGCTGGACACGACTCGGCCGTCGCGGACGTGGATGTCGCGCACCTCACCGTTCACCCCGTGCATGGGGTCGTAGACCGTACCGCCTTTGAGCCTGGTCAGCATGGGGAGCCCGTTACAGGGACTGCAGGAGCAGGTCGCAGACGCCGGCCACGCTCGGCAGCGCCGATTCGCGCACCTGGTGCAGGGGCAGCGACACGACGTTGTCGACGCGGCACATCTGGCCGCGATGATCGACTCCAGGCGTGCCGACGGGAATGTAGACGGCACAGCGACTGTCCACGCTGGGCAGCGGCGGCGCCAGCAGGATGGTCGGCGCCCGCGTCGCGGGTGGCGTGTGGCCGGCCAGGAACGTGGCGGTCCACATCAGCAGGTCGACGTCGTCGTTCTCCAGCAGCCTCGCGGTGGCGTTGCGTGTCGGATCGAACTCCGGGAACCCGGCGCCGAAATCGGTGCGCAGCTGGTAGCCGCTCTGCCAGGCGCAGACCGCGCCGGCCGTGAGGATGCCTTCGTTGCCGCCGAGGGCGAAGCCGGAAAAGCGGGTCTGCGCATTGAGCTCCTTCACGAGGTCGCAGATGGCCTCGACGATGAGATCCGCGGAGGCGAACGGCAGGCGCGGCGGCGACCAGATGATGACGCCGTACTTCGCGCCCTTCATGATCCCGAGCAACTTCATCAGCGCGGAGACCCGTACACCGGCCACCGCCTCTGCCTGCAGGCTCTGCCCGGCAAGCAGAGCGCGCAGTGCGCCGATCAGCTCGCCCAGCCGTTCCGGCTCGTTTTTCAGGTGCAGCGGCTTGCGGCCGTCGGGGCTGATCCCGGGCCTGGTGTTCAGGCCTTCGCCCAGGTAGACGACCTGCCGCGATTTCGTCGGCAGCCCGAACATGGAGTCCGCATTCCAGATGTTGCGCTCGAAGAAGCGGGGATGATCGCTGACCGCGTCGAGGTTGGCGAACACGACGACATCGGCACGGTTTCTCACCTCGGTCATGGTCGTCAGGATCCAGCCGCGATCCTGCATGGCGAGGATGTTGCGGTACATGCTGTCACCGAGCATGTGATCGACGATGCCGCCGGTCTTGTCGGCCAGCGCCAGCAGCCCGCGCATGCCGGCCACGTCGGTGCCGAGGCCGCCATAGAGCGGATGCCGCGCGCCGCGCAAAAGTCTGACCGCCGCGGCCACGGCCTCCTCGAGACTGACGCTCCGGCCGCCTATCTGCGGCGGCTGGACGGTGTACTCTCGCTCGAATCCCGCCCGGGCGCGAGCGCAGTCGCCCGCGCTGACACCAAGGCTGCCGCCGCGATTGGTGACCTCGAGGTCATCACAGAGCAGGCTGCAGAAGGGACAGGTGACAGAGGTTTGCGTGCGGGTATCCGACCTCGCCGTCGGCGGCGCTGCGGTGGCTGGATTCATGGCGCTCTGATGGTTGTTCCCCCGCTGATCCGGCAGCGGGTTCTCGTTGATTCTTCGACCACGGGCGCGGGCACCGCGGCCCCTGCGCAGACAGCAGATGAAATTAACACACTATGCCGATCCCGGCCACCGTCGCGCGCGGATCAGGGCAGCTGGCCGCCGGTGCGGCGCGCATCCGCGCCTGCGCGGCCCCGATACACCCGGCTGCGATGCCGGTACGCGTTCGGTATACTGCCGCCTGCTGGACCAGACATTCGCTGCATCCGAACTCCGGGGACCCTCACATCCATGGCATCCGAGCGTGCGCACGACTCCCCGCACATCGTGTTGGTTGATGCGCCCGCGCGCCTGCACCTCGGTTTCCTCGACATGGAGGGCGGCTACGGCCGCCGCTTCGTCAGCCTCGGGTTCCCGATCACCGGTGTCGCCACGCGCCTGACCGCCGCCAGGTCCGATGCCGTGACGGTGGAGGGGCCGGGCGCCGATCGCGCCAGACGTTATCTGCAGACCATCCGCGAGCGGCTCGGCCTCACGACAGGCATCAGTCTGCGGCTGCTGCAGGCCATCCCGGAGCACGTTGGCCTCGGTTCCGGCACCCAGTTGGCGCTCACCGTTGGCACGGCAGCCAGCCGCCTTGCCGGCCTGGCGCTCAGCTCGGCGGAACTGGCGAGCCTCCTGGGGCGCGGACTGCGTTCCGGCATCGGCATCGCCGCCTCCGAGCAGGGCGGATTCATCCTCGACGGCGGCCGCGGGCAGGACACGGTCGTGCCCCCGGTCATCGCCCGGCTGCCGTTCCCGGAGCAGTGGCGGGTGCTGCTGATATTCGATCACAATCGGCAGGGCGTGCACGGCGCCGGCGAGGCAGAGGCATTCGCGCAGCTGCCGACGATGAGTGCGGCGACGGCAGCGGAGCTCAGCCGCCGCGTGCTGGTGCAGGTGCTGCCTGCACTGGCGGAGAGGCAGTTCGAGGTGTTCGCCGAATCGGTAAGAGTCGTGCAGGATGCGATGAGCGACATGTTCGCGGCGGCGCAGGGCGGCCGTTACAGCAGCCAACGGGTGGCGATGGTGCTGCAGTGGTTGCTGGGGCAGGGGGTGAGGGGTGTAGGGCAGACCTCCTGGGGACCGACCGGTTTCGCACTGTTCCCGGATGACTCGGCCGCGCTGGCGGCGCAGGCCGACGCCCGCGCGCGCTGGCGGAACACGCCGCTGGAGTTCGTGGTGGTGCGTGGCCTCAATCGCGGCCTGGCCGTCCAGGAGATGCACACGCGAAAGGGTGCCCGCGCCCAGGCGCTCAGCAGCTGACAGACGGGTGGCCGGGTTCGCGCGCGGTGAGGTCCACGCCGCGCACCGCATCCGGCGCCGTTTTCGAGATCAACCATTCATGCAGTCAAGAGCGGGCATCATGAACGAAACGACAGCCGATCGCCGGAATTGCAAGGACCGCCGGGCCAGGAACAGCCAGTACGTCCTGCACATGTTCAACCCCACCAAGAACGTCAGCCCGTTCGATATCAACATGGCCTACGAGGCGAACTACGATGCGGTCGTTCCTTACAGCAACGTCGCCCTCGAGGACATCCCCGCCCTGACCCAGGACACGATCTTCTCGCGCGGACCGAAAGGCGTGAAGCGGACCGGCATCTTCATCGGCGGGCGCGATCTGGGCCTTTCGCTGGACATGCTCGATGCGGCCAAGGGGGCGATGGTCCCGCCGTTTGAGGTCTCGGTGTTCCTCGATCCGAGCGGCGCGATCACCACCGCCGCTGCGCTCATGGCCTGCGTGGAACGCTGGAGCGTGAAGCACGGCGGCGGCGGCCTGAAGGGCAAGCGCGTCTACATCTTCGGTGGCACCGGCCCGGTGGCGATCTGCGCCGGCATGCTGGCCTCACGCGAAGGCGCCGAGGCCGTCCTTGTCAGTCACCAGCGCCAGGCCATCGCCGATGACCTGGCGGCGAAGTACAACAAGCGGTTCGGAACGCGCATGCAGGGCGGGGAGGGCAGCTCGCCAGAGGGGATCGTCGCGCTGATGCAGGACGCCGACATCGTGCTTGCTGCCGCCCGCGCCGGCGTGCAGGTGCTGAGCGCCGGCATGCTGCGCAATGCGCCGCGCATGATCGTGGCAGCGGACGTCAATGCGGTGCCGCCGCTCGGCATCGAGGGGATCGGCGTGCAGGACATGGGCAAGGTGCTCGCCGATACCCCCAGGCAGGCCGTGGGCATCGGCGCGCTCGCCGTGGGCGACGTAAAGTACAAGGTCCACACCCGCCTGTTCCAGCTCATGATCGATGCCGAGAGGCCCTTGTACCTGAGCTTCCCCGAGGCCTTCGCGGTGGCGCGCGAGATCGCGGCGCAGCTGTAGTTGTCCATATCCTGCGTTCTCGTCATCGCCCTCTCCGCGCGCGCGCTCGCGCAGGCGGCGGGCCGGTGCGGCTACGCCGTTCATGCGATCGATCTGTACGGCGACTCGGACACACGCGCCGCGAGCCTCAGCGCGCGGGTGGTGCCAGCGGCCGGCGAGGGGTTCGGCGGGGGTGCGATACTGGCGGCCGCCGGGGAAGTCCTCACGGCCCATCGGCCGGACTTCCTCGTCTGCGGAAGCGGCTTCGAATCCGCGCCGGAGTTGCTCGAGGACCTGGATCGGCTCGTGCCCCTCCGCGGCAACGGCGCGCGGACGGTGCGCACGGTCACGCAGCCGGCGATGTTGTTTCCGGCGCTGCTCCGGCAGCGGATAGACTTTCCCCCCACCGTGACCGACGGGCCGATCCCCGGCGACGACTGGCTGGAGAAGCGGATCGGCGGCTGTGGCGGCGCGCACGTGCGACCTGCGCGCGGCGGCCGTTCGCTCACGGACCATCACTACGCCCAGCGCCGGGTGGACGGTGTGTCCATGTCGGCGCTGTTGCTCGCCGACGGCCGTCAGGATGCGGAGCTGCTCGGGACGTGCCGCCACTGGTGTGCGCAGCCCTCCTTGGTGACGCCGTACCAGCGCAGCGGCATGGTGCTCGCGCCCGTCGACAGAGGCCTCAGGCGCCTGCTCTCGCAATGGTGCGCGCGTTTGACCGGCGAATTCGGCCTGCGCGGCCTGTGCGGATTCGACTTCCTTCTCACCCCGTCCGGCGTTCCGCTCCTCGTCGATGTCAATCCGCGCCCGCCGGCCTCCTTCGAGCTGCTGGAGCCTCACCCGGCGTCGCTGTTCTCGCTCCACGTGGAGGCCTGCCAGGGCAGACTGCGGCGGCCCGCGCCGGTGGCCGGTTCGCGCGCGCAGGCCGTCTACTTCGCACCGCAGGCCCTGGCGATCGCGGCCTCCCTCGCATGGCCCGAATGGGTCGCGGACATCCCCCTGCCGGGCGCACGCATCGCTGCCGGGAGCCCTCTGTGCACCGTCCGCGGCGCAGGCGCCGATCCCGAGCAGGCCATCGAGGTCGTGCGTCGCCGATGCCAGGACCTTGCGGCATTGCTGCGAGAGACAACGGCCGCGGAAAGCGATTAGGATAGCGGCCGCTGAATTTCGAGCGGGGCCGCACGGCGCGGGCCCTTCACCACTGCGGAGGCCGGGGCATCGGCCAGGAGATCGAAGAGGACGAACCATGGCAGCCAGGAAGAAGAAGGTGCGTGCCAAGAAGTCCGCCGTCAGGACCCCGGCAAAGAAGAAGACGATCGCCCGCGGGCGGACGGCCAGACGGGCCCCTGGTCGGCCTGGCGCCGTCACCGCCCCGCCCAGCGTGAATACCCTGGCGGCACCGATTGCGGAGGATCTGATCAGAAATCGGCAGGCGTTGCGCGTGAAGGTGCACCGGCTGCACAACGGGGTGCGCATCGTCGACGCGGGCATCGAAGTGGCCGGCGGCCTGGAGGTCGGGCGCATGGTCACCGAGATCTGCATGGGCGGCATGGGTCGCGCGCTCATCCGCTCCGCCAACGTGTTCGGCAGCTGGAAGTGGCACATCGACGTGCATTCGACCAACCCCGTGCTCGCGTGCCTGGCGAGCCAGTATGCCGGCTGGAGCCTCAGCCATGGCTCCGGCAGGGAGGGCTTCAATGCGTTGGGTTCGGGGCCGGCGCGCGCGCTCGGCAGCCGCGAGGAGCTCTTCCATGAACTCGCCTATCGCGACGTCGCCGGCGACGCCATCATGGTGATCGAGGTCGACAAGCTGCCACCACTCGAGCTGACGCAGAAGATCGCCGAGATGTGCAAGGTGAATCCGCGCCGGCTGACGCTGATCCTCACGCCGACCTCGAGCCTCGCCGGTTCGGTCCAGGTGATCGGCCGGGTGCTGGAGGTCGCGATGCACAAGGTGCACGCGATCGGCTTCCCGCTCGAGGAGATCGTCGACGGCGCGGCCAGTGCGCCACTGTGCCCGCCGGCCCCCGACTTTCTCAATGCCATGGGCCGCACCAACGATGCGATCATCTTCGGCGGACACGTGCACCTGTTCGTCGCGAGCGGCGATGACGCCGCGCGCGACCTGGCGGACAGGCTCCCGAGCGACGGTTCGCGCGACTTCGGCAAGCCCTTCGCGCAGATCTTCAAGGACTACGATTACGACTTCTACAAGATCGACCCGATGCTGTTCAGTCCGGCGCGCGCCACGGTGACCTCGGTGAAGACGGGCCGGACGTTCCAGGCCGGCGCACTGCACGAGGAACTGCTCGACCGTTCCTTCGGCGTTGCCTGATCGGGCACCACGGGGGCACGGCGGGGTGGTTCGCGACGGCGACAAGGGCATGGGCGTGCCGCCGGACATCGCGGCGCGGGATCCGCGCGTCGTCATCATCACCGACGAACCGGGGTGGCACGGTCGCGAGCTGAGGCGCGTCTTCGCCGCGCGCGGCCATCCCGGCGAGTACGTCTCCTCGCTCGCCTGTCACCTCGATCTCTCCGGGGCGTCGCCGCGCATCGTCATCCCGGCCTTCGATCAGCTGCCGGGCGGTGTATTCGTGCGCGGCGTGCCCGGGGGCACGCTCGAGCAGGTGATCCTGCGCCTGGACATACTTCATGCGCTGCGCGGGATGGGTGTGCGGGTCTACAACGATGCACGCGCGATCGAGCGCACGGTCGACAAGGCGATGACCAGCTTCCTGCTCAAGCGCGCGGGGCTGCCGACGCCCGAGACCTGGATATGCGAGTCGCCGACACAGGCGCGCGCCATCGCCATCGCGCAGATCGGCCGCGGCCGCAAGCTGCTCGCCAAGCCGCTGTTCGGCTCGCAGGGCATCGGCGTGCGGTTGATCGAATCGCCGGCCGATCTGGCCAACGAGGAGGGCCTCAACGGGGTGTACTACCTGCAGGCGTTCGTCGAGAAGATCGGCGGCGAATGGTGTGACGTGCGCGTGTTCGTCATCGGCGGCCAGGCCGTGGCGGGCATGTATCGCCGCAACGCCAGGCATTGGCTGACCAACCGCGCGCAGGGCGGAGATTGCGCGGCGCTCCCGCTGGACGGCGAGCTGAGCGGCCTGGCGGAGGCCGCGACGCGCGCTGTCGACATCGACTACGCCGGCGTGGACCTCATCGCGGTGCCCGGCGGCGGCTACACCGTGACCGAGGTCAACAGCATCCCGGCCTGGCAGGGACTGCAGGCGGTCACGCCCGTGGATCTCGCCGCGCGGCTGGCGGACCATTTCTTCGCGCGCATCGCAGCGGACGCGCCGCTGCAGGCATTGCCCTGATCATGGCCGTTCTGTCGCCCGAGACGGTCGCGGCCACCGTCCGCGAGGCCTGTCGCCTGGAGGTGCAGGCGCTCAAGCCGGGAAACGTCAGCGTCCACGCGGCGGGACATCGGATGCACGCCCATGATTTCTTTCGCAGCGCCGAGGCGATCGCACCGGTGATCGCCCTTCCAGGGCTGACGGTGGGCGAGCGGATCCTCCGCAGCGTCGAGGCGACGATCGCGGAGGTCGGCTGCAACACCAATCTCGGCATCGTGCTGCTGCTGGCGCCGCTGGCGCACGCGGTGCTGGAAGGCGATCGGGGCCTCGGGTTGCGCGATCGTCTGGGCCTCGTGCTGCGTGAACTGACGGTCGCCGACGCGGTGTCGGCGTACCGGGCCATACGCCTGGCCAATCCGGCGGGGCTGGGCAGCAGCGCGACACAGGACGTCGCCGATGCCCCGACGGTCACGCTGCTCGACGCCATGCGCGCTGCGGCGCAACGCGACCGTATCGCCTCACAATACGCCAGCGACTACGTAGACATATTCTCGGTGGGTGTGCCTGCCATCGCCTCGGCGGCCGCATGCGGATGGGGAGCGGAATGGACCGCGGTGGCGTGCTACCTGCGATTCGCATCGGAATTCCCCGATACGCACGTCGTGCGCAAACACGGCCCGGAGAGGGCCGAGGCGGTTCGCGCTCGCTTCCGGGCAGTGGAAACCCATATCAAAGCGTGCGACAATCCCGCTACAGCGGTGCCCATACTGCTGAGGCTGGACAATAATCTAAAAGAGGAGGGGGTCAACCCGGGGACCAGCGCGGATTTGACTGTCACTTCGTTAGCCGCCTGTCGCTTCGATGCCCTTCTCAAGAAGACGAATTAAAGTCCGCGACTTCAGCGTGCCAATCCCATAAGTGGCCAGCCGATGTGGCCGGGCCAGCCGGTCCGTCCTGATTAGCAACGGGGTGACGAGCTATGTCCATCTTCAAGGCTCTTGTCGGAGAACCATCAACAAACGCTAGTATTTCCAAAGGAGGAAAAACCATGGCAGTGATTGACAGAACTTTGGTCGGCGAATCTCTGGTCGGCGACGGCAACGAGGTTGCCCACATCGACCTCATCATCGGACCCCGCGGCAGCGCTGCCGAAGTTGCCTTCGCCAATGCGCTGGTCAACAACAAGGATGGCTTCACCTCCCTGCTGGCCGTGGTTGCGCCGAACCTCGCGTGCAAGCCGAGCACCGTGATGTTCAACAAGGTGACCATCAAGGGCGCCAAGCAGGCCGTGCAGATGTTCGGGCCTGCGCAGCGCGGCGTGGCGATGGCCGTCACCGAGTGCGTCGAGGACGGCACGATTCCCGCCAACGAGGCCGATGACGTGTTCGTCTGCGTCGGCGTGTTCATTCATTGGCTGGCCGACGACGACGCCAAGATCCAGGACTTCAACTACCGTGCGGTAAAGGAGTCCATCAAGCGTGCCGTCAAGCGCGAGCCGAAGGCCTCCGAGGTCATCGCCAAGAAGTCCACCGCGCATCCCTTCGCGGCGAAGGTCTGAGTTCCGCTTCGACAACAACAAGTCCGGGGCTCGGCGACGGGCCCGAAGCAACGATGCCCCGGCCTTGCGCCGGGGCAGTTTTTTATGGGCCGGTGCAGTCGCCGCGGAGTCGCAGATCCTGCGCGTCGAGGCTGCCATCATGCAGGGCCGTCGCGACCAGGGCGCCACGCGCCCCCGCCTGGCTGAGAGCGCGCAGGTCATCCACGCCGCGCACGCCGCCGCCGGCGTACAGCGCGGTGGCGGGCGAGAGCGCATGCATGCGGCCAATCGCGGCGTGATCCGGCCCCTCGGCCGACCCGACACGGGCGAGATCGAGGTGGATGACCCGCCGCGGCCACAGCGCCGGTTGCGCGGCCAGCTCCGCAGGTCCGAGCACCTCCTCGCCGCGACGATCCAGCGAGAGAACCGCGTTCGGCGCGCTCGCGCGCAGCCGGCGATAATGCGTCACGTCCCTGATCGATTCGCTGCCGAGCACCGGCGTGATGCGCGCCGACGCCATGCGTTCGATCCGTTCCGGGGTGGTGAATCCGCCATCCAGCCAGATGTCGATCTGCGGCATGTCCGCGAGCAGGGCGTGCACGACGGCACGGTGTTCGCCGGCGCCCGTGATGGCGTCGACATCGGCGACGTACAAGGTCCGGACCGCGCACAGCGTCACCAGCGCGCGCGCCACCGCCAGCGGCTCATTCGAAGGGCACAGGCGCGAGGCGAGAGGCGCATAGCGCCGGCGATCGCCGCGCCGGGCGTGCACCACGCGGCCGCCTTTCAGATCGATGACGGGTATGATTTCCACGGAGGCGGGTGTTGCGGCTGCTGATTATCGAATTTGTCACGGGCGGCGGTTTCGCGGGGGGCACGCTGCCGGAGTCGCTGGCCGCCGAGGGCGAGACGATGTTACAGGCAGTGCTCCGTGATCTCCATGGCGCGCCTGGCGTCGGCGTGCTGGTGGCGCGCGACGTCCGCTTGCACCGCCCGGCCGCGTGGTGCGAGGTGGTCGACATCGAGGATACACCGTGGCCGCGGTGGGCGGCGGCCGTCGACGCCGTCGACGCGGTGCTGCCGATCGCGCCGGAGACCGATGGCCTGCTCGAACGGCTCAACGGCCTCGTCGTCGCGCGTGGCAGGGAGTTGCTGGGCTGCGCTCCTGCCGCCGTGCACGTCGCCGCCAGCAAGACCAGGACCGCGGTTGCCCTGCAGCGGGCCGGCATCGAGGTGATCCCGACCTCATCGGACGCCAGGCGGCTGCCTGCCACCGAGCACGGGTGGGTGGTCAAACCGGACGAGGGCGCCGGCAGCGAGCACACCTTTCACCTTCGCGACGCAGGCGCGGTGCGAGCGCGAATGAATTCCGCCGAGATCGCCGCGCCCGTGGTGCAGCCGTTCGTGCCGGGCGAACCGATCAGCCTCTCGCTGCTGTGCGCGGCGGGGCGGGTGCGCCTGCTGGGCTGCAACCGCCAGCTGCAGGCGCGCGCGGGCGACGTCCTGCGGCAGTGCGGAGTCGTGGTCAACGGCGCGATCGAGCATCTCGCCGCCGTGCAACCGCTCGCCGAGCGGCTCTGCGCCGCGCTGCCGGGCCTGCGCGGTTACGTCGGCGTCGACCTCGTCATCAGCGGATACGGGCCAGTGGTGGTGGAGGTCAATCCGCGACTGACCACCGCTTACGCGGGCCTGAGCGCCTCGATAGGGTCGAATGCCTTTGAACTCGTGCGCCGGGCCTGCGCGAACGATGCCTCGGTGCACGACGTCCCCCTGGGGAGACGAAGCGTGGAGGTGCGCGCGCATGGCTAGCAGGCCGCGGGGGGTCATCGGCTGGGACATCGGCGGTGCGCACGTGAAGTTCGCATGCCTCGCCGCGGACGGACGACTGCGAGAGGTGGCGCAAATGCCCAGCCCCCTCTGGCAAGGCCTGGATCGGCTCGAGGCGGTACTGGTGGATCTGAACCGCCGCTACGACCTGACCGCGTACCGTCACGCGTTGACGATGACGGGCGAACTCGTGGACCTGTTTCCGGACCGTCGTCGCGGCGTGCGCGCCCTGCTGCGGACATTCCTGAGGCACGCGGGGCGCGCCCATGTGCTCGTCTACACGACGAGCGCCGGGCTGTGCACGGTGGATGTCGCGCGCCGCCGCCTCGAGGCCGTCGCCTCCGCGAACTGGCACGCGACCGCGGCGATGGTCGCCCGGCGCTGCCCCGAGGCGGTGCTGGTGGACATCGGCAGCACCACCACCGACATCGTTCCCATACGGCGCGGTCGCGTCGACGCGCGCGGCTGCGGCGACGGCGATCGCCTGCGGCACCAGGAGCTCGTGTACACGGGCGTCGTGCGCACGCCCGTGATGGCGGTCGTGCGGCAGGTGCCGTTCGGCGGCGAGTGGCAGGGCGTGGCGGCGGAGTGGTTCGCGAACGCGGGTGATGTCTACAGGCTCACCGGTCAGCTGCCGCTGCGGCACCATCAGGCGGCGACGGCGGACGGCAGGGGCCTGAGCCCCGCGGACTGCGCGCGGCGGCTCGCCCGCATGCTCGGCCGCGATGCCGCCGAGGCGAGTGCCGCCGAGTGGCGGCAGATCGCGCGCCACGTCGCCACCGAGCAGCTTCAACAGATACGCGCAGCGCTCGAACGCGTGCTGTCGCGCCGTCGTTCCGGCGACGCGGTGACCGTCGTGGGCGCCGGCTGCGGCCGTTTCATCGCCCGCGAACTTGCGCGCCGGCTACAATGCCCCTACGCGGAACTGGCGACTCTGGTGCGCGTCCCGGTGCGGTGGCGTGAGATGGCGAGCGTGTGCGCACCGGCGCTCGCCGTGGCGAGACTGGCTGCCGACCGATGAAAGCGCACCCCCGGGTTGCCGAGATCCCATATCTGACCGACAGCGCGCGGCGATTCGAGCGGCTCGCCGAACGGCCGTGGAGCATCTTTCTCGATAGCGGCCGGCCGCGCTCCACGCAGGGTCGTTACGACATCCTGAGCGCCGAGCCCCATACCACGCTGACGACGTGGGGCGAGAACACCGAGATCACCTCCCGCGAGGGAACGGTCGTCACCCAGGAGGATCCGTTCGCGGTGCTCGCGCGCACGCTGGGCGAGCGCATGCCGGCGGTCGGCGGACTGCCGTTCAGCGGCGGGGCCCTGGGCTACTTCGCCTACGATCTGGGCCGCCGCCTGGAGCGCCTGCCCGTGATCGCCAGGGCCGATGCGCCCATGCCCGACATGGCCGTCGGCATCTACGACTGGGCCGTCGTCGTCGACCATATCGAGCGCCGCGCCTGTATCGTCACGCAGGGTCGGGACGAGCGCACGCTGGACGAATGGCGTTCGCTCACCGAGGTGGCGCACGCGGAGATGCCGGTGGCCTTTTGCCCTTCATTCAGCGTGCGTTCCGCGGTCACCGCCAACATGACCATGGAGCAATACGACCGGGCCTTCGCGCGCCTGAAGAAATACCTGCGCGACGGCGACTGCTACCAGGTCAATCTCGCGCAACGGTTTTCGGCCCGCGCCGAGGGCGTGGCCTGGGATGCCTACAAATATCTGCGGCAGCTCAACCCGGCGCCGCACGCGGCCTTCATGCTCACCCCCTACGGCACGGTGCTGTGCTCCTCCCCGGAGCGATTTCTGAAGGTCGACGGCGGCCGCGTGGAGACGAAACCCATCAAGGGCACGCGGCCGAGATCTGAGGACCCGGCGCGCGACGCGGCGCTGGCGGAGGAACTGCGCGCCAGTCCGAAGGACCGCGCCGAGAACGTGATGATCGTGGATCTGCTGCGCAACGACATCGGCAAGGTGTGCCGCATCGGCTCGGTCTCCGTGCCGAGCCTGTTCGCAATCGAGAGCTTTGCCACCGTGCATCACCTGGTCAGCACGGTGATCGGCGAGCTCGACGCCGGCAGGCACGCGGTGGATCTGCTGCGCGGCTGTTTCCCAGGCGGCTCGATCACCGGCGCGCCGAAGGTGCGCGCGATGCAGATCATCGAGGAGCTGGAGCCGCACCGCCGCAGCGTCTATTGCGGCGCCATCGGCTACGTCGGACACGACGGCAACATGGACACCAACATCGCCATCCGCACGCTGCTCTGTTGCGACGGCTGGATGCACGCCTGGGCCGGCGGCGGCATCGTCATGGATTCGGTGATGGAGGCGGAATACCAGGAGAGCCTCGACAAGGCGGCGGCCATGCTGCGCCTGTTCATGCGTACCGAAGACCAGTTCGTCGTGCATCGCTGAAGGCGGCCGTTCGCCGTCGGCCAGGACATGGATTCCGGCACCTGGGTCTTCAAGATAGGCGGCAGCCTGCAAGCGAATCCGCACCTGCGCGGCTGGCTCGGCACGCTGGCCGTACACGGCGCGGGCCGGGTGGTGATCGTGCCCGGCGGTGGACCGTTCGCCGATGCCGTGCGCGCGGTGCAGGCGAGATGGGGGTTCCCCGACGCCGACGCCCACTTCATGGCGCTGCAGGCGATGGACCAGTACGGGCGCATGCTGGTGGCGATCGAGCCGCGCCTGGCGCCCGCGCCGGATGTGGCGCAGATGCGTACGTTGCTCGAGCGGGGGCGCGCCGTCCTCTGCCCGGCGGTTGGCACGTTCGCCGGCGATGGATCCATCGTACCGGGCTGGAACGTGACCTCGGACAGTCTCGCGGCCCGCCTCGCCGGCAGGCTTGGCGCGGCCGGGCTCGCGCTGGTGAAATCCGCGGTCCCGACGCCCGGCCCCCACGGCGCACAGGCGCTGGCCGAGCGGGGCATCGTCGACGCGGCATTCCCGGGGCAGATCGCCGGGGCGCGCTTTCGCACCTGGTGGCTGGCGCCCGACACGCCGGAGGTCGCCGCGGATCTGCTGGCCGGCGTTCCGGGCGGCGCGGAAATCCTCGTCGGTGCCGTGTCCGACGCCGTCAATCAGCGCGGCGGCTGAGTCGCTACCAGCGAGGGACGGGTCACCGTCAGGGCCAGCCACTCTGAAAGGCGCGGATGGCGGCCCCGCCAGTCGTGCGGGTAGCGGAAGTCGATGTATTCCAGCGCGACTGCGAGCGCGATGTCGGCAAGGCTGAATTGATCGGCGACGAGGAAATTGCCGTCGCCCAGCGCCGCGCCGGCAAAGGCGAGCGAACGGGCGACCTTGGCCTCCTGTCTCGCGACGTACTCCGGAGCCTGCTGTGCCGCGGGCCGCCGCGACTCGAGCAGTCGCGCCACGACCGCGTCCATGATGCCGTCGGCCAGCGCCTCCCATCTCCGCACCGACCAGCGCAGATCGCCGGCCGGCGGGATCAGCGACGGCATCGCCATGCCGTCGATGTATTCGGCGATCACCGGCGAATCGAACAGCGTCGAGCCGTCATCGCGCGTGAGAACCGGCACCTTGCCGAGGGGATTCAACGCCGGCACGGGGCTGTCGGCGGCCATGGCATCGGCGATGACGAAATCGCACGGGATGGACTTCTCGGCGAGCACGACACGCACCTTGCGCGTATACGGTGAGGTGAGGGAGCCGTGGAGTTGCATCGAGACAGGCCTCGGGAGGACGGGGATGTCGCCGGCATCGCGAACAGGGGGATGGCCGCGGGGCCCGGCGCGCGGAGATTATACAGGCCCGCGGCGCGGGGATGATGAACGTGACCCATCGACCGCCGGGCCGCGACGGCAGCCCGGCCGGGTGACGGAGGGGGAGCACCTCAGGCCGGCGCCGCGACCGTCTCGGGCAGCTCGTCTTCGATGTCCTCGGCCAGGAACCCGCCGCTCTGGTGGGCCCAAAGCCGCGCATAGAGTCCGCCGCGGGCGAGCAGGGTGTGATGATCGCCTTCCTCCACGATGCGTCCCCTGTCGAGCACGACGAGCCGGTCCAGCGCCGCGATGGTCGACAGGCGGTGAGCGATCGCGACCACCGTCTTGCCCTGCATCAGGCGATATAGATTGGTCTGGATCGCCGTCTCGACCTCGGAGTCGAGCGCGCTGGTGGCCTCATCGAGTAACAGGACGGGTGCGTCCTTGAGCATTACCCGCGCGATGGCGATACGCTGGCGCTGGCCGCCGGAGAGCTTTACGCCGCGCTCGCCGACGTGCGCGTCGTAGCCGGTGCGGCCCCGCGGGTCGCTCAGGCCGGTGATGAAATCGTGCGCCTCCGCGCGGCGCGCCGCGGCGATCATCTCCGCGTCCGTGGCCCCGGGACGGCCGTAGAGTATGTTCTCGCGCACGGAGCGGTGGAGCAGCGAGGTGTCCTGCGTGACCATGCCGATCTGCGCGCGCAGGCTGTCCTGCGTGACGGCGGCGATGTCCTGGCCGTCGATCAGGATGCGTCCGTGTGCGACGTCATGGAAGCGCAGCAGCAGGTTGACCGCGGTCGACTTGCCGGCGCCGGAGCGTCCCACCAGCCCGATCTTCTCGCCCGGACGGATGTGCAGCGAGAAGTTCTCGACGACCGGCCGGCCCTCGTCGTACCCGAAGGTCACCGCCTCGAAGCGGATGTCGCCGCGCGTGACCTTCAGCGGCGCGGCCCCGGGGCTGTCGACCACGGTGTGCGCCCGCGCCAGGGTGTTGATGCCGTCCTGCACGGTGCCGATGTTCTCGAACAATTGCGCGGCCTCCCACATGATCCAGTGCGACATGCCGTTCAGCCGCAACGCCATCGCGGTGGCCGCCGCCACCGCGCCGACGCCCACCTCGCCGCGGCTCCAAAGCCAGAGCGCAGTGCCGGCGGTCGCCAGGATGAGGCCCATGCTGAGGCTGTGATTCGCGATCTCGAAGCCGGTGACCAGGCGCATCTGACGGTGCACGCTGGTCATGAACTCCGCCATCGCCGCGCGCACGTAGGCCGCCTCGCGCCGCGCGTGCGAAAACAGCTTCACGATCGTGATGTTGGCGTATGCATCCGTGATGCGGCCGGTCATCAGGGCGCGCGCGTCGGCCTGCGTCCTGGCGACACGGCTCAGTCGGGGCACGAAGAACCACAGGCAGAGCAGGAACAGCGTCACCCAGCCGAGCAGCGGCAGCAGCAACCAGTAGTTGAATCCGCCCACGAGCCAGGCGATGGTGACGAAGTAGATCGCGACAAAGACCAGCATGTCCGAGACGATCATCACCGTGTCGCGCACCGCCAGGGCGGTCTGCATCACCTTGGTCGCAATCCGGCCGGCGAACTCGTCCTGGTAGAAGCCCATACCCTGGTCGAGCAGATGGCGATGGAAGTTCCAGCGCAATCGCATGGGGAAATTCCCGGCCAGCGTCTGCAGCTTGAACATGCTCTGCAGCGCCACCAGCGCCGTGCTGGCGACGATGATGGCGGCCAGCAGCAGCAGAGTGTGGCCCTCGTCCTGCCACAGGCGCGCGGGCTCGACTTCGGCCAGCCAGTCGACGATGTTGCCGAGCATGCCGAAGAGCATGGCCTCGAACACTCCGATCAGCACCGTCAGCGCCGTCATGGCGGCGATGTACTTGCGCATGCCGCGGGTGCCACTCCACAGGAAGGCGAGGAAGCCGCGTGGCGGGGTCTCGGATGGCGCGTTGGGGTAGGGGTCGACCAGGCGCTCGAACCGGCGTAGCACGTGGAGTCTCCTTGCCGTCGGATGTGGATTCGGAGGGCCGGGGCGCGCTCGTGCGCGGGATCGCGACCGCGGCCGGCCCGGGACCGCGGGCGGCTGATCCCATTATACGTGGCGGCCGTCGCGCGGCCGGATCGGCCGCGAACGGCTTATGGTTCACGACGGAGGCCGGGCCCGGGACGCCCCGGACGGCGGCTCGTCGCGGTGCCCCCCTGCCTGGCGCCAGCCGAACGCGTGCCTCGGACGACGGCCCGGTACCGGCCGCTTGCCCGGGTCCGCCTCCCGCGCGCGTCAGGCCGCGCCTCAGGCAGTGCTGAAGGTGTAGTGGCAGTCGATCTGGCCTTCCGGGCCGAGGCTGCGGCGATCGACGCCGATCCGGCACTCGATGCCCAGTTCATCGGCAACCCCTTCGAAGAAGGGGGTCAGGACGGGCCAGGTCAGGTATTGCTCTATGTCCAGTCGCTTGGCGATGCGGTCATACCTGGAGACACCGCACACCCGCAACACCGTCTCCGCGGGCGCATATTTGACGAACTCGAAGTTGTACTCGGGCGAGGCAGTGAACACGGCGGTGACGAACACCAGGCCGGGCGCCCTGGAATCCCTGGGGACTTCGACCTCCCGTTCCAGGGCCTCCCGGGTCTTCAGCCTTCCCAGTTCGCGGAACAGGGTGCGGGAGATGTCGTCCATTGCCTGCCAGCCGAACCGCTCGCCCACGTGCTCGAGGGTGAAGCCGTAGAACGCCGCCACCACGTTGGACAGCCGCAAGGTCAGCTCCTCCGTGGTCCTGGGGTACGTCTTCTCCACGAGGCAGGCCTCGAGCCGTTCGTCGGGATATCTGTCCTTGCCTCGGATGGCCCGCATCTCGTCGTAGAGTCTGTGTGTTGCGATGCTCATGGGTGATCCCTCCTGCGATGAGGTGACTGCTAGAGAAAGCGCTGTTCGATGGACGTCGAGGACTCGAGCCCGATCTTCTCGAAGTGCTGCCCGAGAAATGCGTCACTCCGCTGGCGGCCCAGTTCGAACAGCCACTCGAGGAACCCAGGCCCGGTGTTGCACTTGCTCGAGGCCCCCAGGCCGCGCATCTCCGCCTCGGCATCGATGCAGTGTATGCGCATCCCCTTGAGCCTGCCGCCGTCGTCGAAACCGGCGGCGACCAGCCGGTTGACGAAGGCGATGGCACGCATCTCGCGCATGAGACTGGAATTGAAGCTCAGCGTGTGGATGCGATCGAGGATCGCCTGCGCGCTGCGGGGCGGCTGTTCGATCACTATCGGATTGTTCATGATGAGCACCACGTCCGCGGACGCGCAGTTGTAGATGATCGGGAAGATGGGCGGATTGCCCATGTAGCCGCCATCCCAATAGTACTGGCCGTCGATCTCCACGGCCTGAAACAGGGAGGGCAGGCAGGCGGAGGCGAGGACGGCATCCACGCACATGTCGCCCCGCTCGAACACGCGCATCCGGTTGGTCATGACGTTGCAGGCGCAGACGAAGAGTTTCACCTCCTCTGATCGGCGGATGCGCGCGAAGTCGACCTGCGCCAGCAGGATGTCGCGCAGCGGGTGATGATTGACGGGGTTGAGCTGGTAGGGGGAGAACATGCGGGTCAGGTTGTCCAGCATGATCCAGCCCGGCGAGTAGTCCATGTTGCCGCGGCTCCGCAGCCGATCGACCCACGAGGGTTGCATGAAGGACCAGGCGCCTCGGTCCATGACGGCATGCCAGAATCGGCGCAGGGCCGCCCGGGCGCCCTGGTTGCCGCCGACCGTCAATCCGTAGGCGGCAACGGCGGCATTCATGGCGCCGGCGCTGGTTCCGACTATGCCCTCCACGGCAATTCGCGCGTCCTCGAAGAGCCGGTCCAGTGCGCCCCAGGCGAAGGCGCCGTGCGACCCGCCCCCCTGCAGGGCGAGGTTGATCGTCCTGCGCTCAGGTTTCGGGTGCTGCCGCGTCACGGTCGAGGGCCATGCTTACACGCGGATCCATCCGCCGCTCCGTCAATTTCCGGCCGTGGCGTGGCTCAGCAGGCCGGTGATGTTGTGCACCGGCAGCGGCCTGCTGAGTCCCTTGAGCGCGAGCTCGCCCAGGGGCTCGAGCCGGGCGACGCCGGCGACGGCGGTGGCCACGCGCTGGCTCACCAGGATCTGCCCGTCCCCGGCCTCGGCGGAGAGGCGGGCGGCGAGATTCGTGACCGTGCCGATGGCCCCGTAGTCGTAGCGATCCCCGAAGCCGATCGGTCCGAGCGTGGCGTAGCCCTGCGCGATGCCCACACCGAAGCCGAGACGATAACCCTGCCTGACCCAGGCCTGCGCGCGTTCCGCCACCGCCTCGCGCATGGCTACCGCCAGGCGCACGGCGCGCGTGCCCGGGTCGGGGCAGGGAAGCGGGTCATTGAAGAACACCAGCAGACCGTCGCCCACGTAACGCTCGAGCGTGCCTTCGTGGTGGTGGATGAGCGGCCCGAGGGTCTCATGGTACTCGTGCAGCACCGCCATGACCTCCTCGGGTTCCGAGGTCTCGGCAAAGGCGGTGAATCCGCGCAGGTCGCAGAACATGGCGGCGATGTCGCGGCGGTGGCTCTCGAGCAGGCGTTCGTCGCCTGCCGCGACGATCAGGTCGGCAACCTGCGGCGGCAGGAAGCGCCGCAGGCGCCCGACGCGCCCGATCTCCGCGACCTGCGCCGCGACGCGTCGTTCGAGCTCGCGGTTCCAGGCCGCGAGTTCCGTGGCCTGCGCGTCCAGTTGCCTGGCCTGCGCCTGTACGGCGTCGTGCAGCGCCTTGATGCGGAGCATCGATCGCACCCTGGCCATGAGCGCGGCGTGATCGATCGGTTTGGTCAGGTAATCGTCACCGCCGCTGTCCAGGCCCGCCACGACGTCGCTCGCCGCGGCCTTCGCAGTCACCAGGATGATCGGCATGAAGGGCAGTGACGGGTCGGCCTTCAGCCGCCTCGTCACCTCGATACCGTCGAGCCCGGGCATCATGATGTCGAGCAGGAGGAGATCCGGCAGCGCCGAGCGTGCCGTCTCCAGCGCCGCCTCTCCGTCGGCCGCCGTCAACACCTCGTAACCCTCGCTTTCCAGACGCGCGCGGACAATCTCGACATTGTCCGCCACGTCGTCGACAACCAGGATGCGCGCGGGAGAGGCCATGGCCGTGGCGACTAACCCTCCAGGTACCTGCGCACCGTGGCGAGCAGCTGCCGCGGGCTGTATGGCTTCGTGATGTATTCCGTGCAGCCGGCATCGCGCGCCTTGCCCGCGTCGCCGCCCAGGGCATACGAGGTCACGGCGATGATCGGGATGTGGCAGAGGCCGGGGTGGGCCTTGATCCGCCGTGTGGCCTCGTAGCCGTCGATGCCGGGCAGCTGTATGTCCATCAGGATCAGATCCGGACGATGCGTCTCGGCCATCCGCACCCCGTCGTCTCCGGTGAGTGCCTCGATCGTTTCGTAGCTCGCGCTGGCGAAGAGATCGCGCAGGATCCGCCGGTTGTCCTCCTGGTCCTCCACTACCAGGATGCGGCCGCTCATGGTGTGTTCGTCTTGCGCTCGACGCGTACCGGCAGGGTGAAACGGAAGGTGGCGCCGTGGCCGGGCGTCGACTCGACCCACATGCGACCGCCGTGCTGCGCGATGATCTTCTTCGCGATCGAGAGGCCGAGACCGGTCCCGCCCTTGCCGTGGCTGCCGGGATCGTCGGCCTGCTGGAACGCCTCGAAGATCCTCTGCTGATCGGCCAGCGCGATCCCCGGACCGGTGTCGGCCACAGATACCTGGAACGCGCCGTCGGGGAGGGCGGCACCGATGCGCACCTCGCCGTTCTCGGTGAACTTGATCGCATTGCCGATGAGATTGAGCAGCACCTCGGTGATCCGCCGTGCGTCACCCCTGCCGGCCGGCAGGTCGGCGGGCACGTCGACCTTGAGTGCCAAGCCTTTTTCCGTTGCCAACGCCTCGACCCCGGTCACGGCCGCCTGCACGACCTCCTTCATGCTGTAGTCGCCGAGGTCGAGCGTGTACGAGCCGGCCTCGATCTTGGACAGATGGAGGACGTCGTTGATCAACGCCAGGAGATGACGTCCGTTCTTGTCCACGCGCGCCAGGACCTCGCGGATCCTCGCGGGCACGGCGCCGTATATGTCGTCGAGGATGAGCTCGGTGTAGCCGAGGATGGCGTTCAGGGGCGTGCGCAGCTCATGGCTCATGTTGGCGAGGAACTGCGACTTGTGCCGGCTGGCGATCTCGAGTTGCCGGCCCTTGTCCTCGATCTCGCGGAACAGCCTGGCGTTCTCGATGGCCAGCACCGACTGGTCCGCGAAGGTCTTCAGCAGATCGACGGTCTTCTGCGGGAACTCGCCCGGTCGCCTCCGGCATACGGCGAGACCGCCGACGATGCGGTCCTCGCGCAGCAGCGGGACGACGAGGATCGCCCGGAAGCCGGACCGCGCCAACAGGCTGCGCAGACGCGGCCCGTAGGCCTCGACGTCGATGTCCGCGAACTGCACCGGCTCACGGGCGACTGCAGCCCTGCCCACGGCCCCTTCCCCGAGCCTGACGGGGCTTGCCCGCAGTGCGGCCATGAGCGGCTCATCCATGCCGTGCGTCGCGCGCAGGACGAACTGGGCGTTCTGCCCGTCGTACTCGTCGATCGTGCCCGCATCGGTACCCGAGAGCTGCACGGCGTGCGAGACAATCGTGGTCAGCACGGTCTGCAGGTCGAGCGTGGAGTTCACGGCCTGGCTGATCTGCTGCAGGACCTTCATCTCCTCCATGGTCCGCGCCAGCTCCTGCGCCCGCTCCTGCTGTTCCTCGAACAGGCGTGTGTTCTCGATGGCCAGCGCCAGCGGCTGCGCCAGGGGTTCCAGCAGCTCGATGTCCCGCTCCGTGTAGGCGCCTGGCGTCAGGCTGTCGAGGAAGAAGGCGCCGACCGCCTCGCCCCCGGACACCAGCGGCAGCAGCAGGCTCGCGCGCACGCCAGCCTTGGCGATGAACGCCTCATCGGCCAGGGTGTGCCCGTTGGCGAGGTCGTACACCAGCCGCGGCTGCTTGTGGTTCAGCACCCAGTCCACCGCCGTGCCCTCCGTCTGCTCCCAGGACTCGCCCTCGTAGGAGGCGAGCGGCGGCTCCGCGACCGACAGCGCCATCAGCAGCTTGCCGCCCTCGGGTACCACGACGCCGATGCGGTCGTAGTTGACCAGGGCCTTCACTGCCTCGGCGAACGCCGGGTAGGCCTCCTTGAGCTGCAGCGAGCGTCTCAGCACCGGCTGGACGACCGCGTACAGGCGCGCGTAATCCAGCGCGCGGGCCGCCTGCGACGCCAGCAGCTGCAGGGATTCCAGCATGGCGGGCTCGAAGCTGCGGCGGGCGTGATTCCAGCCGGCCGCGAGCACGCCGATCGTGTGTCCCTCGGCGAGCAGCGGAATGACCGCCAGGGCGCGCGAGCGGAACGCCGCGAGCTGATCGTAGGGCGCCTTGAGCCGCAGCTCCCCCGCGAGCGGCGACTGGCCGTCCCAGATGACGGGCTCGGAGGTGAGATAGGCCCTCGCCAGCGCGCCGCCATCGGGACCGATGGGGACGCGTATGGCCTCGAGTGGTTCCTCGGTCTCGGTGCTGGCGACCGCCCGCAGCCACAGCCCCTCGGCATCCGGATGCAGAAGGTTCATCGTTTCCAGGTGCAGCACCGCGCGTCCGGTCTGCAGGATGCCCTCGAACCATTTCTTGATCCCCTGTGGCTGCTGCAGGCTCGCCTGGTACAGCACGCGGAAGGACTCCGCCATCCTGCGCGCGGTGATGTCGACCCAGGAGCCGACGATCTCGTACGGGCGACCGTCGTTGTTCCTGATGACCCTGAAGGTGTCCTGGAACCAGCGATAATGGCCATCGCGGTGGCGGAAGCGATACTCGAGGGAGCCGCCCCCGTGTTCGATGAGCTGGGCGAACTCCGCCAGCACGCGCGGACCGTCCTGTGGATGCAGGCGCGTGGTCCAGAAGTCCGGGTCGTCGAGCACCTCCCGGGGCGTATACCCCATGATCTCCTTGCAGCTTTCGCTGACGAAGGTGCAGGCGAAACCGCCCGCAGCCTCGGTGGAGTAGGTGATCGCCGGGCTGACCGCGAGCACGTGCTGCAGACGTGCGCGGGTCTGCTCGAGCTCCACCTCGACGCCCTTGTGGGCGGCCAGCTCCCGGGTCAGCGACTCGTTGATACGCAGGATCTCGGCGGTGCGCCCGAGCACGCGCCTCTGCAGTTCCTTCTCGTTTTCGACGGGGGTCATGGGCGCGATTGCCGGTTTGGCATCAGCCATGTGGATGAGGACCATCGACAGGCCATCCGGGTTCCCGCACACCGCCGGCGACGCTCTTTACGGCTCCGGCCGTCGTGCCGACCGGCCGGGAAGGCCGCGCGACCGCCAGGGACGGGCGCGAGGGTCTCCGCGGCGCCGTCGCCGACCCTGGTCTAGACTGAGACCAGGACAAACCCAGGAGGAGGCTCCATGACTGACAACGAATGGCGCATCCGTGGACCCGAGATCTCCACGTGCAACTGCAACTGGGGCTGCCCCTGTCAGTTCAACGCCCCGCCCTCGCACGGAGATTGCCGCGCGGGCGTGGCCATGCGCATCGACGAGGGTCATTTCGAGGGCATACGTCTCGACGGCGTACGCTGGGCCGGCATGTTCGCCTGGCCCAGGGCCATACACGAGGGCAACGGCGAGGCGCTGCTCGTCATCGACGAGCGTGCCGACGAGGCGCAACGGCGGGCGATCCTCCGGATACTCTCCGGAGAGACCTCGAGACCGGGGGCTACCGTATTCGGCGTTCTCGCCGCGACGCTCACGAAGCTCTACGACCCGGTCTCCGCCCCGATCGGCTTCGAGGTGGACTATGACAACTGGACCGGGCACTTCTCCGTTCCCGGCTACATCGACGCCCACGCCGCGCCGATCACCAACCCCGTGACCGGAGAATCGCACCGCGCGCGGGTGGTGCTGCCGGCGGGTTTCGAATACCGCGAGGCGGAGTTCGTCAGCAGCCGTACCAAGGGTTGGGGGGCGATACCGCTGGACTGGGTGGAGGGGCACGGTCACATCTGCACGATACACATGACGCCCGATGGGCCGGTGGACTAACGGCGCGGCGGACGGCGGCGGCAGCGCGAGTCCGGCGCCGGGCCCGGTCAGCGCATTCGTCGAGGCGACGGCGCGGCGCGACCGGGCCGCGGTCGTCGCGGCCATCGCCCTGGTCACCGGGCTCGCCTGGGCCTCCCTGCTCGGCGGCCCCGGCATGGAGATGGACATGCAGGGCATGGACATCGACATGGTCATGCCGACGGCGTGGACGCCCGGCTACGCCCTCGTCGTCTTCGTGATGTGGTGGATCATGATGACGGCCATGATGTTGCCGGGGGCGGCGCCGATCATCCTGCTGTTCGCGCTCGTGAACCGCCGCAGTCGCGAGCGGGGCGCCTCGTACGTGCCGACCGCCGTATTCGCCGTGGGCTACCTGCTGACCTGGGGCGGGTACAGCCTCGCGGCAGCACTGCTGCATTGGTGGCTGCAGAAGACGGGGTGGCTCACCATGGGGATGGCCGCCGCGTATCCGTGGCTGGGCGGGGCCTTGCTCCTGGCCGCCGGTCTCTATCAGATGACGCCGTGGAAGCACGCCTGCCTGCGGCACTGCCGCGGTCCCCTCGATTTCGTCGCGCGCCACTGGCGCCCGGGATACGGCGGCGCATTGCGCATGGGCCTCACGCATGGCGCGTATTGCGTCGGTTGCTGCTGGATGGCGATGTGCGTGCTTTTCTATGGCGGCGTGATGAACGTGTACTGGATCGTCGGACTCTCCCTGCTGGTGCTGCTCGAGAAGCTCATGCCGGCGGGTCACGTCCTTGGCAGGCTGAGCGGCGCGGGATTCATCGCCTGGGGCGGCTGGCTGTTGGCGGCCTCGGCCTGAACGCGTCTGCGGCCGCGGCGGCAGAGGTCGGGTTCGGGCATGCCGATCCGACCTGATAGAATTACCGTGAGACGCGACCTTCGGCGGCGTCGCCGAGGGGCCTCCGGCCGGTCCCGGGCTCCGGGATCATCGACCTCTGAACCCGACTCATGCTGATCACCACCGATGACGCGCTGCGGCGTCGGGCCGCGGGCTGGCGGGGATGCCCGTGGCTGGCACTGGACACCGAGTTCGTCCGCGAGGACACCTATTACGCGAAGCTCGCGCTGATGCAGATCTGCGATGGGAGAACCGCGGACTGCATCGATCCGCTCGCCGTGACCGGCCTGGAGCCGCTGCGCGAGGTATTCGACGCGCCTCACGTACTCAAGGTGCTGCATTCGCCCGACCAGGATCTCGAGATCATCGCGCATCGGTGGGGCATCTGTCCGAAGCCGCTGTTCGATACGCAGCTGGCGGCGACGCTGCTCGGCATCGCCGATCAGCCCTCCTACGCCGCGCTGGCGGCGGCGTTGCTGGGCGTGACGGTCGACAAGAGCCTGACCCGCACGCCCTGGCTGCGCCGTCCCCTGCGCGCGGCGGAGCTCGCGTACGCGCAGGCGGACGTGGAGCACCTGGCGCGGATGTACCCGGTGCTGGAGGGTCGCCTGCGCGAGAGCGGCCGCCTCGCCTGGCTGCAGGAGGACTGCGCGCGGATGGTCGAACCCGCGCGCTATCGTCCGCATCCGGAAGGGGAGTGGCGGCGCCTGAAGTCGCTGGCGCGGCTGGAGGCGCGGGCACAGCACATTGCCGCGCGCCTGGCGGCGTGGCGCGAGACCGAGGCCGCGAGGCGCGACCGTCCGCGCAAGTGGGTGCTCTCGGACGAGGCCGTGTACGCTCTGGCGACTCGCGGCCCGCGGACGAAGGCGGATCTCGCTGCGCTCGAGGTGCTTTCGCCGGAACAGCTGGCCCGCGATGCCGCTGCGCTGCTCGCCTGCGTGCAGGAGGATCTGGCGGCGGACGCCCCGGCCCTGGTGAGGGACTTGCGCGAGCTGCCGGAGGTCAAGGCGCGGCTGCAGCGCCTGCAGGCGGTGCTGCGCGACTGCGCCGCCGCCGTCGGTCTGCCCATGACACTGATCGCGCCGCGCGCGGATCTCGAGGCGATCGCGCGCGAGGGCGATGCGGCCGGCGTGCCGGCCCTCGCGGGGTGGCGTCGCGCCGTCGCCGGCGAGGCCCTCCTGGCGAACCTCTGACGCCACGCCGGCGTTCGCACGCATGGTTGCACGGCCGCCCGCCGCCCGCGACGGTTGACGGGTGTCATGGCGGGGTGCGGATCTTCGTAATAGTCTGCCTGCCTACCAGGCGATATTGGCCAGATGATTCCTGATCCGACAGCTCGGGAGCGGGCATGCTGCGAGTAATTCGATGGACCGTGATTCTCGGCGTGCTGGGCGCTGCGAGCTACTTCGGCTTCCGGGCGTGGCAGCGCACGCAGCCGCCGCCGCTGCCGGACGGCTTCACCGCCGGCAACGGACGCCTGGAGGCGACCGACATCGACATCGCGACCAAGCTGGCCGGCCGACTCCAGGACGTGCTGGTCAGGGAGGGCGACACGGTGGAGGCGGGGCAGGTCGTCGCGCGCATGGATACACGGACGCTCGAGGCGCAGTCGCGGCAGGCGCAGGCGAAGGTCCAGCAGGCCCGCGACGCGAAGGGCAGCGCCGCCGCCGTGGTGGTGCAGAGGCAGAGCGAGCTGGCATTCGCGAAGATCGAGTACAAACGCGCGCAGGACCTCGCCGCCAGGAAGGTCATCAGCGATCAGCAGCTCGACATCGCCCGCACCCGGGTGCAGACGAGCGAGGCCGTCCTCGTCGCGGCGCGGTCGGCGGCGGTCGAGGCGCAGGCGGCCATCGACGCGGCCATCGCCGAGACCGAGCGCCTGCAGGTGGAGATCGATGACAGCATCCTGAAGGCGCCGCGACGTGGCCGCGTGCAGTATCGGCTCGCGGAGCCGGGCGAGGTGCTCGAGGCGGGAGGGCGCGTGCTGACCATGCTGGATCTCACCGACGTCTACATGACGCTCTTCCTCCCGGAGGCCGAGGCGGGAAGGGTGGCGATCGGGGGCGAGGCGCGTATCGTATTCGATGCCGCCCCGAATCTCGTGATCCCGGCGGTGGTCTATTTCGTGGATGCGGAGGCGCAATTCACGCCGAAGGCGGTGGAGACCGCCACGGAGCGGCAGAAGCTCGCGTTCCAGGTGCGCGTGCGGATAGCCCCGGAATTGCTTCGACAGTACGAGCCGATCGTGAAGACGGGTCTTCCCGGTGTCGCGTACGTGAGACTCGCCGCGGAACGCGCATGGCCGGCGAACCTGCAAGTGCGGCTCCCACCGCAGGCGCCGCCGCCGCAATGACCGCAACGCCCGTGGCGCAGTTGCGCGGCATCACGCACCGCTACCAGCGCGTGGTGGCGGTGGAGGACATGGACCTGGATATCCCGGCCGGGGCAATGGTCGGATTCATCGGTCCGGATGGAGTCGGCAAGTCCAGCGTGCTCGCGCTGATCGCCGGTGCGCGCCGCATCCAGCAGGGTCGAATCGTGGTGCTGGGCGCCGACATCTCCCAGGTCCGCCAGCGGGAGTCGGTCTGTCCGCGCGTCGCCTACATGCCGCAGGGCCTGGGCAGGAATCTCTATCCGACCCTGTCCGTCTTCGAGAATGTCGATTTTTTCGGCCGGCTGTTCGGCCACGCCGCCGCCGAGCGCGCGCGGCGCATGGCCGGGCTGCTCGCCGCGACCGGACTGGCGCCGTTCGCGGACCGCGCCGCCATGAAGCTGTCCGGGGGAATGAAACAGAAGCTCGGCCTGTGCTGCGCGCTGGTGCACGACCCGGATCTGCTGATACTGGACGAGCCGACCACGGGTGTGGATCCCCTGTCGAGGCGCCAGTTCTGGGAATTGCTGCGCCGGATCCGCGCGGACCGTCCGCAGATGAGCGTGCTCGTCGCGACGGCATACATGGAAGAGGCTGCGGATTTTGACTGGCTGGTGGCGATGGATGACGGCCGCGTGCTCGCCACCGGCAGCCCCGAGGCGCTGAAGTCCCGGACCGGTACGGGCAATCTCGAGGCGGCGTTCGTGGCGCTGCTCCCGGAGAACAGGCGGCGTGGACATCGCGGGCTGCGGATCTCGCCGCGTGCCGGGCAGGACCACGAGGTGGCGATAGAGGCTCGCGGGCTGACGCGGCGCTTCGGCGATTTTACCGCCGTCAGCAACGTCAGTTTCCGCATCGAGCGCGGGGAGATCTTCGGTTTCCTCGGCTCCAACGGTTGCGGAAAGACCACCACGATGAAGATGCTCACCGGCCTGTTGCCCGCCACGGACGGGGAGGCGCTGCTGTTCGGGCATGCCGTCGACACACGCGATATGGGCACCCGGCGGCGGGTGGGCTACATGTCGCAGTCCTTCTCGCTCTATACCGAGCTGACCGTGCGCCAGAATCTCGATCTGCACGCGCGCCTGTTTCACCTGCCGCCGTCGCGGATTGCAGGACGCGTCGCCGAGATGGTGGAGCGCTTCGGTCTGCCCGAATTCGTCGACCAGCGCGCCGAGAGCCTGCCACTCGGCATCCGGCAGCGCCTTTCCCTGGCCGTGGCGGTCATACACGGTCCGGAGATGCTGATCCTGGACGAGCCCACCTCCGGGGTCGATCCGGTCGCGCGCGACGCTTTCTGGCAGTTGCTGATCGACCTGGCGCGCAACGACGGCGTCACCATCTTCATCTCCACGCATTTCATGAACGAGGCAGAGCGCTGCGACCGCATCTCGCTGATGCATGCCGGCCGGGTCCTGGCGCAAGGTACCCCGGCGGAGCTCGTCCGCGCACGCGACGCAGGTTCGCTGGAGGAAGCGTTCATCGGCTACCTCGAAGGCGTCACCGAGGGTGTGGACGCGCAGGCATCCCGGCCGGCGCCGGGGATCGACGATGCGCGAGCAGCCGCCGCGCCCGCGACTCGACGGCCGGCATTCAGCCCGGGCCGGTTGTGGGCCTACGCGCGCCGCGAGGCCGTGGAGATCCGGCGGGACCCGGTTCGACTCGCGTTCGCGCTGCTTGGCCCGATCATCCTGATGCTCACGTTCGGCTACGGGATATCCTTCGACGTCGAGAATCTGACGTATGCGGTGCTGGATCGGGATCGCAGCCCGCAGAGCCGCGCCTATCTCGAAAATTTCTCCGGGTCGCGCTATTTCAGCGAGCGCCCGCCGCTGTCCGATCACGCGGAGCTGGAGAGGCGACTCCGCAGCGGAAAGCTGAAGCTCGCGATCGAGATCCCGCCTCGATTCGGACGCGACCTCAAACGGGGCCGCCCGACGGAGGTCGGCGTGTGGATCGACGGCGCGTCGCCGCTGCGCGCCGAGACGAGCCGTGGCTATGTCGAGGGCGTCCATCTGCGGTATCTCGACGGGCTGCGCCGCCTGAGTCCGCGGGGCCACTCCCCGCCGGTCGCGGACATCGAGGTCCGCTACCGCTACAACCAGGCGTTCAAGAGCGTGTACGCCATGGTGCCGGGCGTGACCATGCTGCTGCTCATCTTCATACCGGCGATGATGACCGCAGTGGGTGTGGCGCGGGAAAAGGAGATGGGGTCCATCACCAATCTCTACGCGACGCCGGTGACCGGCACGGAGTTCCTGCTGGGCAAGCAGCTGCCCTACGCAGGGATCGCGTTCCTGAACTACGTCACCCTGGTCCTGCTGGCGGTGCTCGTGTTCGAGGTTCCGGTCAAGGGCAGCCTCGCGGCGCTTTCCATCGGTGCGGCGCTCTACGTATTCGCCAGCACGGGTTTCGGACTGCTCGTCTCGTCTTTCGTGCAGACGCAGGTCGCAGGCATCTTCGCCGCTGGCATCCTGACGATGCTGCCCGTCGTGCAGTTCTCGGGTTTCTTCAACCCGGTATCTTCGCTGTCCGGCGGTGCGAGGGTGATGGGCTACCTGTTCCCCAGCACCTACTTTCAGAAGATCAGTCTTGGCGCCTTCACGAAGGCGCTCGGAATACACGATCTGATGCACAACTTCCTCGCGCTGGCGCTGTTCGCGGTCGTCTATCTGCTGCTCGGACGCATGCTGTTGCGCACACAGGAGAGCTGAACCGTGCACAACGTCTTCCGGCTCGGCCTGAAGGAGCTCGTGAGCCTGCGCTACGACTTCGTGCTCGTGTTCCTGATCTTCTATTCGTTCACCTATGCCGTGTACGCGCCGTCGCGCGGCGCGCGGATGGAGCTGGCCAACGCCTCGGTCGCCGTCGTCGACGAGGATGAATCGCCGCTGTCGCGCCGCATCCACGACGCCCTGCTGGAACCGTTCTTCTTCCCGCCCGCCTCGCTTCGCGTCCAGGACGTGGACGCCGCCATGGATGCCGCGCGCTATACGTTCGTGATCGATATTCCTCCACGCTTCGAGGCCGACATAATGCGGGAGCGGCGGCCGTCCGTGCAGGTGAACGTCGATGCGACCGCGATGAGCCAGGCCGGCAGCGGCGCGACCTATATCAGCAGCGTGATAGCGCGCGAACTGGCCGCGTTCGCCCAGCGCTCCGGGCCGGCTGCCACGACGCCGGTGAATCTGGTCGTGCGCGCCAAGTTCAACCCCAATCTCGAGTCCAGCTGGTTCATGGCGGTGATGCAGCTCAACAACAATATCACGCTGCTCGCCATTTTCCTGACCGGAGCCGCGCTCATCCGCGAGCGCGAGCACGGCACCATCGAGCATCTGCTCGTGATGCCGCTGCGGCCCATCGAGATCATGCTGGCGAAGATCTGGGCCAACGGCCTCGTCATTGTCGTCGCGGCGCTGCTGTGTCTGCGCCTGGTCATCGAGGGCGTGCTCGATGTGCCGATCGCCGGCTCCGTCGCGCTGTTCGCGGCCGGCGTCGTGATCTACCTCTTCGCCGTCACCTCGCTCGGCATCTTCCTGGCGACGCTCGTGCGATCGATGCCCCAGTTCGCGCTGCTCGCCTTCCCGGTATTCATCATCATGAACCTGCTTTCCGGCAGCACCACGCCGTTCGAGAGCATGCCTCCGGCGGTGCGGGCGGTCATGCAGTTATCGCCGTCCACACATTTCGTGAGCCTGTCTCAGGCCATCCTTTACCGCGGCGCGGATCTGTCCATCGTGTGGCCGCAGTTCGCGGTCACGGCCGGTCTCGGCGCGGTGTTCTTCGCCGGAGCCTTGTTGCGCTTCCGCAGGACCGTGACCGTGGCGCAGGGCTAGCCGGCGCCGCGGCGCGCGGGTCAGGGGGCGTGCGCGGCGCCGGCGGCGGGAGCGCCCGCGGACACCCGCGTGCGGCCGAATAATCTCGCGAGCGCGAGATAGATGACCGGCGTGGAATAAAGCGTCAGCACCTGGCTCACCAGCAGGCCACCGAACACCGCGATGCCCAGCGGCTGGCGCAACTCCGAGCCGGTGCCGAAGCCGATCATCAAGGGAACCGCGCCGAGCATGGCCGCGATGGTCGTCATCATGATGGGCCGGAAGCGGGTGAGGCAGGCGCGGTGGATCGCCTCCTCGGGGGCCAGGCCCAGCCGCCGCTCCGCGTCGATGGCGAAATCCACCATCAGGATGCCGTTCTTCTTGACGATGCCGATCAGCAGCACCACGCCGATCAGCGCCATGATGGAGAAGTCCAGCCCCCACAGCCAGATGAACAGCAGCGCGCCGATCCCGGCCGACGGCAGCGTCGAGAGGATGGTCAGCGGGTGCACGAAGCTCTCGTAGAGCACGCCGAGGATGATGTAGACGGCGAGCAGCGCGGCGAGTATGAGCAGCGGCTGCGTGGCGAGCGACTCCCGGAAGGCCTGCGCCGTGCCCTGGAAGGCGCCGATGATGCCGGCCGGCACGCCGAGCGCGGCCTGCTCCGTCTCGATGAGCGTGACGGCATCACCCAGGGCCACGCCCGGGGCGAGGTTGAAGGAGATGGTCACCGAGGGGAACATGCCGTTGTGGCTGATCGACAGGGGGCCGTTGCCGGGCGGCTCGATGCGCGCAACGGCCGTGAGCGGGACCATCTCGCCGGTGAGCGGCGAGCGCAGGTGGAAATACTGCAGGCTCTCGGCGCGGCCGCGCTGGCGCGCGTCGATCTCGAGAATCACCTTGTACTGGTTGGTCTCGGTCTGGTATTCGCTCACCTGACGCTGGCCGAATGCATCGTAGAGCGTCTGATCGATGTCCGCCGCCGACAGCCCGAAGCGGGCCGCCGCCGTGCGATCGATGGTCAGGCGCATCACGCTGGCGCCGAGCTGCTGATCGTTGGAGACGTCGCGCAGCTGCGGCAGCTGCGCCAGCCGGTCCGTGATCGGTTCGGCCCACTCGGCGAGCAGGGCGCTGTCGCTGCCGCGCAGGTTGTACTGGTACTGCGTGCGGGTCGGCCCGGAGCCGATGCCGACGTTGATGTCCTGCCCGGCGCGGAAGTACAGCGCGATGCCTGGAACCCGTTCGAGCTTCGGACGCAGCCGCTCGATGAACTCGAACACCGAGACGTCGCGATCCGATCGGTCCTTGAGGATCAGCCAGAAACGGCCGTTCGAGATCGTCTGACTGCCGCCGGTGGTGCCGACCGAGTGCGAGAACGACTCCAGTCCCGGTTCCTTCGCGATGATCTCCGCCAGCGCCTCGTGCTTGGAGACCATGTCCTCGTAGGACACGTCCTGCGCCGCCTGCGTGGTGCACAGTATGAAGGCGGTGTCCTGCAGGGGGAAGAAGCCCTTCGGTATCCTGACGTAGCCGGCCACCGCGATGACGACCGTGAGCGCGAACGCCAGCAGCGTGAATGTCCGGTGGCGCAGTCCCCAGCGCAACGTGCGGTCGTAGGCGTTCAGCATCGCACCGGCCAGGCCGCGCCGCCGGCCGTCGCGATGCGGCAACGCCTTCATGAAGCGCGAGGCGAGCGCGGGCGCCAGGGTCAGGCAGGCCAGCACCGAGATGAGGATCGCCGCCGTGACGGTGATCGCGAACTCGTGAAAGAGCCGCCCGACCACGCCACCCATGAACAGCAGCGGGATGAAGGCTGCGACCAGCGACAGGCTGATGGCGATCACGGTGAACCCGATCTCCGAGGCCCCCTTCAGCGCCGCGTCGTACATGGACTCGCCGGCCTCGAGGTGCCGGTGGATGTTCTCGATGACGACGATGGCGTCGTCGACGACGAAGCCGACGGCGATGACCAGCGCCACCAGCGTCAGGTTGTTCAGGCTGAATCCGAGGGCGTACATCGCCGCGAAGGTCGCGACCACGGACACGGCGAGCACCGCGGTGACGATGAGGGTGGCCGAGAGCTGCCGCAGGAACAGGCTCATCACCAGCACCACCAGCATCACGGTGATGGCGAGCGTGACCTCCACCTCGTGCAGCGAGGCGCGGATGGTGCGCGTGCGGTCGTTGAGCACCTCGACCTTCACCGTAGCCGGCAGCATCTCGCGCAATCTCGGCAACTCCTCGAGAATGCGATCGGTGGTCGCCACGATGTTGGCGCCGGGCTGGCGGCGAATGATGAGGTTCAGGCCCGGCTCGCCGTTGGGCCAGGCCTGCTGGTAGTCGTTCTCGGACCCGAAGGACACCTTGGCGACGTCCTTGAGCAGCACCGGCGCGCCGGCCCTCCAGGCGATCACCAGCCGGTCGTATTCCTCGGGAGAGAAGATCTGGTCGTTGGCGGCGATGGTGGAGGTGCGCTGCGCGCCGAACAGCGCTCCCTTGGCCAGGTTCACGCTCGCCTTCTGCACGGCACTGCGTATGTCGCCCAGGGTCAGGCCATAGGCGGCGAGCCGCTCCGGAGAGGCCTGCACGCGCAGCGCCGGCTTGCGCTGGCCGGTGATGCCGATCTCCGCGACGCCATCGAGCTGGCTGATCTGTCGCGCCAGCAGCGTCTCGGTGACGTCGCTCAGCGCCGTGATCGACATCTGCCTGGACTGCACGCTGAGCACCAGGATCGGACTGTCGGCCGGATTCACCTTGCGCCAGGTCGGCAGGTTCGGGAGATCCGCCGGCAGGCGCGCGGTCGCCGTGTTGATGGCGGCCTGCACCTCCTGCGCCGCCGCGTCGATGTCCTTGGTGAGCACGAACTGCAGGGTGATGGAGGTGCTGCCCAGCGCGTTGGTCGAGCTCATCTGCGTGACGCCGGGGATCGAGCTCAACTCCACCTCCAGCGGTGTCGCCACGGAGGAGGCCATGGTCTCGGGACTGGCGCCAGGCAGACGGGCGCTGATCTGTATGGTGGGAAAGTCGGCCTCGGGCAACGGCGCGATCGGCAGCAGGGGGAAGGCGGACACGCCCAGCAACGCCACCGCCGCGGTAAGCAGGGCCGTCGCCACGGGACGCTGGATGAACCACTTCGAGATGCCGGGCCCGATCGTCATGGCGTCTTGCGGTCGACCAGGCGATCGCCCGGGGTTTCACTGGCGATCCGCACGGTGGCGCCCGGCTTCAGCCGCGACTGACCGTCGAGCACCACCGTGTCGCCGATCGCCAGTCCGCTTTCAATCACGGCGATGTCGTCGTCCTGGTACCCGATCGACACCGGCACCGCCTCGACCTTGTCGCCGACGACGCGGTAGACGAACGGGCCGTCGATGCCGAGCTGCACGGCCTTCAACGTCAACACCATCGCCGCCGGACTGCTGCCGACGGGCAGCTCGACCGTGACGAACTGTCCCGGCCACAGCCGCTCCTCGGCGTTCGGGAACTCGGCCTTCAGGCGGATGGTTCCGGTGGTGGCGTCGATCTGGTTGTCGATGAATGCGAGCCGGCCCGTGGCGAGCACCTGGCCGCCATCGCGATCCATGGCGGTCACGGCGACGGGCGCGGCCCCGTGCAGCAGCGTCTGGATCCGCGGGAGCATGTCCTGGGGCAGCGAGAACACGACGGCGATTGGATCGAGCTGGGTGACGGTCACCAGGCCTTCCGTATCCGTCGCCCGAACGAGGTTGCCCGGGTCCACGCGGCGCAGGCCGACCCGACCGCTCACCGGCGAGACGATACGCGTGTACGAGAGCTGCACCTCGGCGGCGGCGATGGTCGCCTCGTTCGCGGCGATCGCGGCTTCCAGCTCCTGGACCAACGCAACGGCCTGGTCCACCGTCTGCCTGGGTATCGCCTTGTCCTTGCTGTAGAGTTCCCTGTAGCGCGTGAGGTCGAGTTGCGCCGCATTGCGCTGCGCGACGTTGCGCGCCTTGTCGGCGCGCGCCTGCGCGAGCGTGGCGAGGATGGCGCGGTCGTCGATCTTCGCCAGCAGCGCGCCCTGCTCCACGCGTTGCCCCTCCTCGAACGGCGTCTCCGTCAGTATGCCGTCGACCCGCGATCGCAGCGTGACGCTGTGCAGTGATCGCACGTTGCCGATGCCGCGCGCCAGGTGCGGAACGTCGCGCTGCTCGACCCGGGTGACGGTGACCGTGATCGGCGCCGGCGCGCTCGCGGTCTGCGCGGCCGGCGGTGGACGCTGCAGCCAACCCATACCCGCGATCGCGAGAGCTAGCAGTGCGATGCCGGTCACGGCCCCGCGCGGCGGATTCATCGTGGCCCGTCCCCGGCGCGGGTCACGACCCGCGTGGCCTCCGCAACCCCTGCCGCCGGGCTCCGCGGGCGCGGGCACAGGTGTCGTTCCCGGCCATCGGCGGTGCCGTCACTTCCCCGTCTTGCAGCAGCCACATGGACCGACTCCCCATGGCGAATCGAGGGCGGCATCACCCCCGTCCGGTGGTCAGGACCCGAAACCACCATGGACGTCCGGGCCGGACAAGAGTTCGGCCGGCACCTTGGCGCGGGAACCCGCCAGTTCGCGCACCATCCGCGGTACCAGGTAGCCGGGCAGGGAAGCGCGCAGCTCGCCCATGATCTGCAGCGCCCGCGATCGAGGGACGTCGAAATGCGACGCGCCGATGACCGGGTCGAGCAGGTGCAGGTAGTAGGGCAGGACGCCGGCGGCGAACAGTGCCTCGCTCAGGCCGCACAATGCGCCGACCTCGTCGTTGACCCCGGCGAGCAGCACCGCCTGATTGAGCAGGGTGACGCCGACGCCCGCCAGTCGGCGGACGGCCTCCACCACCCGATCGTCGATCTCGTTGGGATGGTTGGCATGGACGACCACGACCTTCTGCAGCCGCGATCGCGCCAGCCAGCCGAGCAGGCGGTCGTCCACGCGGGTCGGCAGCACGATCGGCAGGCGCGTGTGCAGGCGCAGCCTCTGCAGATGCCGTATGTCCTCGAGCGCCTGGACGAGCTCCGCGAGCCTGGCGTCGCCGAGCGTGAGCGGGTCCCCGCCGCTCAGGATCACCTCGCGGATCGAGCCATCGCCGCGCAGGTAGTCGAGCGCGGCGGCCCAGCGGTCGCGCGCCGCATGCGACCCGGCGTAGGGGAATTGCCGACGGAAGCAATAGCGACAATGCACGGCGCACGCCCCGGTCGCTATCAGCAGCGCGCGGGCCTCGTACTTGTGCAGCACCCCCGGGACCGCCTCCGCGGCGAGATCGCCGACCGGATCGGCGACGTAGCCGGGCGCCGCACGCGTCTCCGCGGCGATTGGCAACACCTGTCGCAGCAGGGGATCCCCCGGGTCGCCACGTCGCATCCGTGCCGCAAAGGCGCGCGGCACCTTCGTGGCGAACGGTGTATCGATCAGCACATGCTCGGCGAGCATCCGCGGCGCGAGGTCGAGCAGGCGCAGCAGTTCGAGCGGATCGGCGATCCCCTGGGCCAGCTCCTGCTGCCAGCCGGCGGGCTGAACTCGGACCTGCGCCTGCGTTATCATGGCGCCCTTTGGGCGGACCTCCCGGGATACAATCATGGCGACGTACAGTACAAACGAATTCAAGGCCGGACTCAAACTCCTGATCGACGGCGACCCCTACAACATCCTCGAGAACGAGTATGTCAAGCCCGGCAAGGGCCAGGCGTTCAATCGCGTGCGGCTGCGCAACCTGAAGACCGGCCGCGTTCTGGAACGCACCTTCAAGTCCGGCGATACCTGCGAGGGCGCCGATGTCGTCGACACCGAACTGCAATACCTCTACAACGACGGGGAGTTCTGGCATTTCATGAACCCGGAGTCCTTCGAGCAGATCGCCGCCGGCGGCACCGCGATGGCCGATGCCGCGCAGTGGCTGAAGGGCGAGGAGACCTGCATCGTGACCCTCTGGAACGGCGTGCCGATGACGGTACAGCCGCCCATCTTCGTCACCCTGCAGATCACGGACTGCGAGCCCGGGGTGCGCGGCGACACCGTCACCGGCGCCACCAAGCCCGCGAAGGTCGAGACCGGCGCGACCGTGAAGGTGCCGCTGTTCGTCAACCAGGGCGAGATCATCAAGATCGACACGCGCACCGGGGAGTACATGTCGCGCGTGAAGGAGTAGCGCGCCACCGTCGCGGACCGATGCGCGAGGATCCGATGCCCGACTGGCGTCCGTCCGCCGAGCTGGCGGTGCTGCGGGCGCGGGCGCGGATGCTGGCGCGGCTCCGCGCCTTCTTCGCCGGGCGTGAGGTCCTGGAGGTCGAGACCCCGGTGCTCTGCAACGCCGGGGTAACCGACCCGCATCTCATCAATCCCGTCACGACCTGCCTGCTGCCGGGCGACCGCGACCCGCGCCGGCTCTACCTGCAGACCTCGCCGGAATACGCCATGAAGCGCCTGCTCGCCGCCGGGTCTGGGGCCATCTACCAGGTCGGCAAGGCCTTCCGTGGCGGCGAGACAGGCCGTTACCACAACCCGGAGTTCACGCTGGTCGAGTGGTACCGGCCGGGGCTGGATTATGCCGGGATCATGGCGGAGACGGCGGCACTGGTGGCGGAGGTCACCGGGCGAAGGGCGCCGGAGGTGCGGCTGAGCTATGCAGAGGCCTTCCGTCGCCATGCCGGCATCGATCCCCTGCGTGCCCCGCTGCCGGCGATCGTCGAGCGCGCGGCCGCGGCGGGCATCGGCGTCAGCGACCCGGGGCGACTGCAGCGCGACGACTGGCTGGACCTGCTGCTGAGCCACGTGGTTGCGCCGCAACTCAGTGCTGACCGGCCGACCTTTCTCACCGGGTTCCCGGCGTCGCAGGCGGCACTGGCCCGCATCCTGCCGGCCGACCCGGCAGTCGCGGCGCGATTCGAGTTGTTCATCGAAGGCATCGAGGTCGCCAACGGCTTCCAGGAACTGACCGATGCCGGGGAGCAGCGGCAGCGCTTCGAGGAGGACAACCGACGTCGCACCATGGCCGGCCTCCCGGAGATGCCGATCGACGAGCGCCTGCTCGCCGCCCTGGAGGCCGGGCTGCCCGAGTGCTCCGGGGTCGCTCTGGGCTTCGACCGCCTGGTCATGATTACCCTGGGCCTGCCCAGCCTGCGCGATGCCATGGCCTTCCCGGCCGATCTGGCCTGAGCCGGCGTTTCCGACCGATCTCTGAGTCGGGATCGATGCCGCACCAGGATTTCGCGCAGTTAGCCATTTTTCCAAGATTTCATATGTCTTGTTATTTGGAGGCATATGAATTAACCTCATGTTTACTATGGGGATATTTTGCCCATGTTCGACGCGGATCCGGGGATGTTACGGGGCTGCCTCGCGCGCCGTGCGCCGAGTCAGGTGGCTGTATACATTGGTGATTCTGCTGGCTGTCCGCTCGGCCGGCGTATCCGCGGACGTGCGCGAGCAGCTACTGAGCGAGGTCCGACCGTACCTGAACGTCCGCATCGGCGTGGATCTGCTGACCGCGCCCGATGCCGCGCCGAATCTCGAGCTGGAGTCCGACTCCGGCAATCCGGCGGCAGGCCTCAGTCTCGGCGCGGAGCTCGGGCGCTACCTCGGTGTCGAGGCGGCGCTCGACTACCACAAGACCGCGCTGGAGCGGCCCGGCGGCGCGAAACTGGGCGATTACACGCTCGCCCGCGCCACGGCCGAGATGCGGTTGAAGTATCCGATGTACGGCGACCGACTCGTCCCCTACGCCCTGGCCGGCATCGGCGCCGGCTTCGGGGAGTTCAGCGGCCGCGAGGATTTCACCTTCGAGGGCGGCGGCAACGATCTCGATCTCATCGCGGTGGCCGGCGCCGGTCTCGACTACTTCGTGGTCGACAACATCGCGCTGACGGCGCAGGCCAAGTACGTCTTCGGATTCGACCCGGAGGTGAACGACACCGGCGTCGATCGGGAACTGACCGGCGATGCGGTTGAACTCAGCGCCGGCCTGAGGGTGTACGCCGATCACTGGAGCCGCCCCGCGGGCGCGGCCTTGCCGCCGGCGCGCGACGGCGACCGGCGGCGTGGCTACCTCACGCTGAAGGGCGGACGGGCGATATTCACGGACACCGGGACGGTGCCGGGCGTGGAGATCGAGACCCTGTCAGGGCCCTACGGGGAGGGGGGACTCGGCGTGAATTTCAACCGGCACTGGGGAGCGGAGTTCGACGTCAACTACACCCGCGCACAATTGACCTCTCCGGCACTCGGCGACATCACGGGCTACCCGGTGTTCACTTTCCTGCTGCTCGGGCGGTACCGCTACCCGATGCCGGGCGATACGCTGGTCCCCTACGTGGTCGCCGGCGGGGGCGTCGGTCTCGGCGAGATCGGCGATCGCGACCAGCCATTCACGGCCACGCGCTTCAGCGGCGGGCAGGACTCCTCGCCCGTCGCGGCGTTCGGCGCCGGGTTCGACTACTTCATCGAGGACAATCTCTCGATCGGTGTCGAGGCCAGGTACACGACGCTGTTCGAGACCGATGTGGCGGTGGCGGGCGTGCCGGCGACGCTCTCCCCGGATTACCTCGTGGTCACCGCCGGGGTGCGCATCTATTACCCGTGAGGCCGTCGGCGAGGCTGGGGAAGTACTTGAGGTCCATGCGGCGCATACGAAGAAACTCAATAGCCTACGCGCAAATCCGGTATGATTGAATGCAATGCGTGGCGCCGCGCTGCGGGCCCCGCGCGAGAGGGTCGGCGTATCGGGGGCGCAGGGTGACGACGGTCTATTCCATCGATCGGCTGGTGGGTGAGGCACGGCGGCTGGCCGCGGATTATCGCCGCGCGACCGGCAAGACGCTGCCCGTGACCGCCGAGATCGCGATGCAGGACGCCATCCGGATTCTGGGCCTGAAGCCGGCGGAGCACAGCGCCGCCGGCTGCGACGCCACCCGCGAGCGCGAGGGGAGGATCGAGCGCATACAGGTCAAGGGCCGGGCCATCTTCGATGACAGCAAGACCGGCCATCGTCTCGGGCAATTGAAGCTCGAACAGCCGTGGGATTACGTCATCCTGGTGCTCATGGACGAGAACTACGAGCCGGTGGAGATCCACGAGGCCGATCGCGAGGTCCTCGTGGAGACCCTCAACGACCCGTCGGCCAGCAAGCGCACGGCCCGCGGCATGATCTCCGTCGCCCGCTTCAAGATCATCGGCCGCCTGCTGTGGACGCGCGAGCATGGCCTGGAGGCCGATGGAATTTGGGACAACACCCGCGCGCGATGACCCCCGGACCGCGGCCCGGCGCGAGATGCGCGGCGGCGTTCGAACGGCCCTCGACGGCGCAACCCGACGCCTGAGGCAACCGCCCGGATGACCGCGACCTGTGCCGAACTGCTCGGCGAGCGTGGTCCGCTGGCGGCGGCGATCCCCGGCTTTTCCGTGCGCACCGGCCAGCAGGCGATGGCCGAGAGCGTCGCCGAGGCGATCGCCCGGCGCTCGATCCTGGTCTGCGAGGCCGGCACCGGGGTCGGCAAGACCTTCGCCTACCTGGTGCCGGCCCTGCTCGCCGGGCAACGGGTCATCGTCTCGACCGGCACCAGGACGCTGCAGGACCAGCTCTTCCACCGCGATATCCCCGTCGTGCGCAAGGCGTTGCAGGTGCCGGTCACCGTCGCACTGCTGAAGGGGCGCACCAACTATCTGTGCATGCACCGGCTGCAGCAGGCACTGACCGGGGGCAGCTTCGGCCGGACCACGCAGGCGGCGCTCCTGAGGGTGCAGGCGTGGGCCGCGCGCACCCGCAGCGGCGACGTGGCCGAGGTCGACGAGGTGGCGGAGGACGCGCCGGTGTGGCCGCTGGTGACCTCCACGGCCGAGAACTGCCTCGGTGGGGAGTGCCGCCACTTCCAGGACTGCTGGGTGGTCAGGGCACGGCGCGAGGCGCAGGCCGCCGAGGTCGTGGTGGTGAATCATCACCTGTTTCTCGCCGATGCCGCGTTGAAGGAGGCCGGCTTCGGCGACGTGCTGCCGGGCGCGGACGCGGTCATCTTCGACGAGGCGCATCAGCTGCCGGAGACCGCGGCACGGTTCTTCGGCAGCGCCTTCAGCAGCCGGCAGCTCATCGATCTGGCACGCGATGCGGTGCAGGCGCAGCTCGCCGAGGCGGGCGACATGACGGCGATCCGCGAGGCGGCCTACCGGGTCGAGAAGGGCGCGCGCGACCTGCGGCTCGCCCTTGGCCACGGCGAGGCGCGCGCGGAATGGTCGGCGGTGCGCGAGCGGCAGGCCGTGGGGGAGGCCATGTTCGCGCTCGCCGCCGCTCTGCGCGGTCTCCAGGATCACGTCGAGGCCATGGCCGAGCGCGGCCCGCTGCTGGCCAATGCGCTGAAGCGCTGCGCGCAACTCGGGACGCAGCTCCGGCAGTTCGACGGGGAGGGCGGCGAAGACACCGTGCGCTGGTTCGAGACCAGCGCGCGCGGGTTCACGCTCTATGCCACGCCCCTGGACATCGCCCCCCTGTTTCAGCAGCGGGTGGGGGCGCAGCCGTGCGCGCAGGTCTACACCTCCGCCACGCTCGCCGTGCGCGGGGATTTCGGCTATTTCTCCCGCCAGCTCGGGCTGCAGGACGCGGATACACGATGTGTCGAGAGCCCGTTCGATTACGCGCGCCAGGCACTGTTGTACCTGCCCGCGCTCGCGCTCGATCCACGCCAGCATGGCTACACCGCCGCGGTGATCGAGGCGGCGCTGCCGGTGCTGGAGGCGAGCCGCGGCCGTGCGTTTCTGCTCTTCACCAGCCATCGTGCGCTGCGCGAGGCCCACGAGCTGCTGCACGCGCAGGTGGACTTTCCGCTGTTCGCGCAGGGCGAGATGCCGCGCGGGGAGCTGCTGGCGCGCTTCCGCGCCACGGCGAACTCGGTGCTGCTCGGCACGGCGAGCTTCTGGGAGGGCGTGGACGTACGCGGCGAGGCGCTTTCCTGCGTCGTCATCGACAAGCTGCCGTTCGCCGCGCCCGACGACCCGATGACCCAGGCACGCATCCGCGCGCTCACGCGCCGCGGCGTGAACGCCTTCCGCGACTATCAGCTCCCCGAGGCGGTCATCGCCCTGAAGCAGGGCGTGGGCCGGCTCATCCGCGACGTGCACGATCGCGGCGTGCTCTGCCTGTGCGATCCGCGACTGCGCAGCAGGTCCTACGGCAAGGTGTTCCTGACGGCACTGCCGCCCATGCGGCGCACGCAACGGATCGAGGACGTGCGCGATTTCTTCCGGAGCTCATAGCGCGACCGGGCGCTTGCATCCAGACTTCGTGTAACGGGAGTTGCATCAACGGGTTATACGGCCGGGACGGGTTGATCTGTGTCAAAGCGCCGCCATCGGTTAATGCGTAAATACCCGCTCCAGGCGCCCGGGAGCGGGCGCACCGGAGGAGGCGAAGATCCCATGCAGACGACGGCCGTATTCGATAGCGAGCTCATCCAGCGCTACGATCGCCAGGGCCCGCGCTACACCTCCTATCCCACCGCGGTGCAGTTCCGCGAGAGCTTCGGCGAGGACGGATACCGGGATGCCGTGGCCGTGACCAACGGCGATCTCATCCCGGCGCCGCTATCGCTGTACTTCCACATCCCGTTCTGCGCGACCGTCTGCTACTACTGCGCGTGCAACAAGGTGGTGACGGCCAACCGAGCCCGCGCGGAGCAGTATCTGCTGCGCCTGCTCAAGGAGGTCGCTCGCCAGGGCGCGCTGTTCGATCGGTCGCGCAAGGTCGAGCAGCTGCACTGGGGCGGCGGCACGCCGACCTACCTCTCCCGCGAGCAGATGCAGCGGCTCACGCAGGCCACGCGCGAGAATTTCAGCATCGCGGAGGGCGGCAACCCGGAGTTCTCGATCGAGATCGATCCGCGAACCGTGAGCGGCGAGGACGTCGCATTCCTGCGCGCGCTCGGCTTCAACCGCGTCAGCCTCGGAGTGCAGGATTTCGACAGCCGGGTGCAGGCCGCCGTCAACCGCAGGCAGCCGGTGGAGCAGACCATGGCGGTGATCGCCGCCGCCCGCACCGCGGCGTTCCGATCGATCAGCATCGATCTCATCTACGGACTGCCGCTGCAGACCGTGGAGAGCTTCGATCGGACGCTGGAAATAGTGATCGAGGCCGCCCCCGACCGCATATCGGTGTTCAACTACGCGCACCTGCCTCATATGTTCAAGGTGCAACGCCAGATCGACGAGTCGCAATTGCCCGAGCCGGCGCAGAAGCTGCAAATGCTCGCGCACACGGTCGAGAGGCTGACGGCCGCGGGCTACGTTTACATCGGCATGGACCATTTCGCGCTGCCGCACGATGAGCTCGCCGTCGAGCAGCGCGAGGGGCGGCTGTCGCGGAACTTCCAGGGGTACTCGACGCACGACAACTGCGACATCGTCGGCCTGGGCGTCTCCTCCATCGGCCGCATCGGCAACGTGTACTGCCAGAACGAGCGCGATCTCGCGCGTTACCAGGCGCGCATCGATGAAGGCGGCCTGGCGGTGTTTCGGGGAGTGGAGCTCAGCAAGGACGATGAGCTTCGTCGCGCCGTGATCATGCAGCTCATCTGCAACTTCACGCTCGATCTCGCCGCCGTGGAAGAGCGCTTCGGGATCCGCTTCAACCGGTATTTTGCCGAGGAGCTGCGGGTGCTGGAACGCATGCAGGTCGACGGGCTGTTGAGGCTCGACGCGACGCGCATCGAAGTCCTGCCGCGAGGGCGCCTGCTCATCCGCAACATCTGCATGGTCTTCGATCGTTACCTGACCGACCATGGCGACGACCGGCCGCGCTATTCGCGCGTGGTCTGAAGGTGTTCGCCAAGGCGCCGCCCCGGCGGCGCGATCGCATCCTGCCGGCGGGCCTCCGCGGGCCGGGGTCCGCCGGGGACAGGGGACTTCCCGCGTCACGCATGCGCGTGATTCAATGCTCGTATCCGGGAGATTGCAGCGACGACCGGACCCGCCGCGGGAACTGCGTCATGGATAACGCCAGGCGTCGCCCCTGTGTCTCGCCCAGGACCGGTGGTGTCGCGTCCCGTCGGCATCCGGCCCCGCCACCCCTTGCGCCCGCCTAGCGCGCGGCGTCGGCATCGACGATGCGGAGTTTCCTGACCATCTCCGCAGATATTGCCCGCGCCGCCCGGCTATTGTCGTGCGTGCAAGGGGTGTCCGCCTCGGGACGGCCCGGATTCCGCCCCGCAAGTGGCACGGGTTCTGCGAGGGAGACCGGGCCAATGCGAAAGGTCGCTTTCGGGAGATCAAACCGTATGAGGAAGAATTCATGGACGTGATTTCACAGTGGTGGCCGTATCTGCTTGCGGCCGTCGTGGTGGGTGCCGTGTCAGGATACTGGATGCGCCGCACGGGCGCTCGCGCCGAGACCGGGTCTGACTCGGTGGCGGCCGAAGAAGCGGATGCGCCGCACCAGACGCCTGCGGGCAACGGGGCCGGGCATGAGCAGGAAATGCAGCGCGCCGAGCACACCGGGATCGCGCTGGTCGAGCTACGTCAGGAGCACGATCGGCTGCAGGCGGACTTCAGCCGCCGCATCGGCGAGCTCGAGGCGCAATTGCGCGATCGCGACGAACGGATCGCACGGATGACCGATACGGAGCACGGGACCCGGCCCGCGCGCGTGGCGTTCAGCAGCGAGCCGGCGATCAGCCGGGAGGAGGTCGACACGCTGTTCGCCGAGATCATCGAGGCGCGCGCGGCCATGAAGGCCGCTGAGCAGGAGGCGCGCCAGCGCGAGGAGGCGGTCGCCGCGGAGCTGGCCGAGGCCTATGCCGAGCTGCAGGCGGCCAGTGCGGCGATACGCGCGCGCGAGGGCCGGCTGAGCGAGGAGCTGGAGGAGGCCCGGCGGGAGCTGCAGGACGCGGCGGACAGGCTCGCCGCGACCCACGCCGTGGAGCAGTCCCTGCGCGGAGAGCTGGAGCAGTCCCTCGCCGCGGAAAACTCGGCGCGGAAGCAGGCACAGGAACTGCTGGAGGACAACGCCCGCCTGAGCATCGCATGCAGGGAGATGGAGGCGAGACTGATCTCGTCCATGCAGAACGAGCAGGCGGCACGGGCGGTACCGGAGGCCAACGGCAGCGATCAGGTCGGGCACGGGCGCGACGAGGAGCAGCAGGCCGTGACGGCGGAACTGCGGGCGCAGCTCACGGAGGCCCGTGGGCGGCTCGCGGCGATGGCCGAGGACGAGCGGAGGCTGCGTGAGGAGCTCGCGGAATCACGCCGGCTGGGCGATGCGGCGGCGAAACGCGAGGCGGCGATCGGGCTGGAGCTGGACCGGGTCCGGCAGCGGCCGGCGGAGGCGCGCGCGGCGACCCCCGTGAGCACGGATCAGCCGCCCCCGCCGGCTGCGCACGTGCATCGACTGCCGGTCGCCGCGCCCGACGAGGCGCGCAGGTACGAAGCCGCGGAAACGGAGGGTGCCGACGCCTTGTCCCCGGCTGCGGGACTCGTTGGCGAGGAGCTCGAACGCCTGGTGCTTGCCGCAGGCGAGGGCCGCAAGCCTGCGGGTCGCGAACTGGCGGACGGTCAGCAGCCGGACGATCTCAAGGCCATTGGCGGGATCGGGCCGGTGAACGAACGCTGGCTGCATCGCAACGGCATCTACTCCTATACCCAGATCGCGCAATGGACGCCGCAAGAGCTGGCCTGGGTCGCTCGACATCTGCCGAATTTCGGCAGGCGCGTCTATCGGGAGAACTGGGCGCGCCAGGCGGCGGAACTGGTGCGGCTGGAGAGGTTGCCACGCCAGGGCGAGCGCCTGAGCGCGGACCGCTACTGAGCCGGAACTCAGCCGCCGCCGCGCCGGTAGTGCTTGAGGAACTCCTGGAGAAATTGCGCGGCGTGCGCGCGACCGCGATCGTGGAACTCGAAGGTCACCCGCATTCTGGGTAGCCGCAGCGAGGCGATCCGCAGCGGCGGGGCATACGCGTAGCGGATCGTGATATGTTCGCGGCCCGTGCCCGTCGCCACCGACCCCGGCGCCAGCCGGTAGGCGCGGCCTGCCAGGGCGAACGGCAGGAGCCGGAGAAACTCCGGCTCGTCCAGGCTCATCAGAAATTCGACGCGGGTTATCGCCCCGGCATTCGATGTGGAATGCCCGCGACCGTCATCGGCGGCCGGCCTCCGATCCTTCAACCGCCTGCCACCGGCGGCCATACCGCCAGCGTGTCGCCGTCCCGCAGTATCGCGCGATCCCGTTCGGACGGAGGCACGTAGACGCCGTTGAGCACCACGAGATGCGCGAGTCTGCGCGGCACGCCGTGGCTGTCGATGACCTCGTTCGGCGTCGTGCCCGCTGCGACCTCGGCCTCGATCTGGTGATCGCGCGCGCCGCCCGGCAGGTAACCGCTCAGCGTCGCGTAGAGTTTGAACGTCACTTTCATGCGCGGCATCGCTTCAGTGGGGGCAGCGGATCCGGCCAGCACGGGCGGGATCCGCTCGCGGAGGCCGTCAGATGAGACCGGCGTTGAATCCCACCGCCTGGGTGCTGCCCAGGTATGCCTCCATGACGCGGGTCGGGTCCTCTTGCAGTCTTTCCTTCCACCCGCGCAGGCGGGTCCTGGTCTGGATCAGACCGCGCAGCACGCCGACGTGCTCGGTGAGCCCGAGGCTGGTGGCGCCCACCAGCACGTCGTCCTCGAACTGCAGGTTGAGGTAACGGTAGCGGCCGGGGTCGCAGAGCTCCGCGCTATCACCGTCCTTCGCGCCCATCCACAGCCCGAAGGAGCTCGAGATGAGGCCGAGCGTGTCGAGCACGTTCATGTTGACGCTGCCGCGGTGGATGGCTTCCCGCCGTCCGGCCATGTTGCGGGCGGCGAGCTGGCCATGGTCTGCCGCCGTGGGCTGTATCGCCTGCACCGAGTACTCGCCGGTGGAGAAGTCCAGCCCCTGCGCCACGTCACCCGCCGCATATACATCCGGATTGCTGGTCCGCATCTGGCGATCAATCAGTATGCCGTGATCGATCCTGATGTCGCTGCCCTGGAGGAACTCCACGTTCGACCGCACGCCGGTGGCGGAGATGATGAGGTCGGCGGCCAGCACCGTGCCGCTGTCCAGGCGGACGGCGAACTGGCGTCCGCCGGTCCCCGGTTCGATGGCCACCACCTTGGCGGAGGTATGCACGTGCACGCCCTTCGCCTCGCACCACTTCTTGATGAGGTTGCCGGCGATGTTGTCCATCATGCGCGGCACCATGCGGTCGGCCATCTCCACGACCGTGAGATCGACGCCGCGTTTCGCCAGGGCCTCGAGGATGATGCAGCCGATGAAGCCCGCGCCCATCAGCACGACCTTCGCGCCCGGCACGGCGCCCCTGGCGATATGCCGGGCGTCCGCCAGCGTCCAGCACGGGTAGATGCCCGACAGGTCCATGCCCGGGATGGGTGGCGAGACCGGGCGCGAGCCGGTGGCGATGAGCAGCCGGTCGTAGGGCAGCGCGCCGCCGCCGGCGAGCTGCACCTTCCTGGCCGCGGTATCGACACCCGTCACGCGATCGCGCCTGACATCGATGCGCAGACCATCGAAATGCCCCGCATCCTTGCGCAGATATGTGCCCTCCTCGCCAATCTTGCCGATCAGCAGGTAGGGCAGGGCCATGCGCGAGTAGGGCGGTTCGGGTTCGTCGCCGACGATGGTCACGCTCGCCTCGGGTTGCAGCTTGCGCAGCGTCTCGGCCGCGATGACCCCCGACGGTCCCGCACCGATGATGAGGTGTTTCATCTCAAAGTCCCAGCCGCGTCCTGGTGGCCTGCAGCGGTTCGCCTTCCGGCGTCCAGCCGCGGACCCTGTAGTATTCCGGCAGCATCTTGTGCAGGTCGTTGGCCTTGCCCTTCGCCGGGCCGGTCTGGGCGGCCTCGGAGAGCAGGCGCCCGGGCAGGGTGTCGTCCTTGGCGGTGAAGCCGGCGGCGTTGTTGAACATGCGCTCCATGTTCCAGATGCGCTCACCCATCTCCAGCAGTTTCTCCAGCGACCAGTCGCCTTCGCAGGCGGCCGCGATCTGCGGCTGAATGTCGTTCAACGTCCATGCAAAGGTGGTGAACACGCACAGACCCGTGGAGTCGACGACCGAGGTCGCATCCTGGAAGGCCTTCACGAGCTCCGCCTTGCCGTCGGTCACCAGCGGATCGGTCTTCACCGGGATCCCCAGCACCTCGGAGGCGACGGTGTAGCCACGCAGATGGCAGGCGCCGCGATTGGAGGTGGCATAGGCCAGTCCCATGCCCTGGATGCCGCGCGGGTCGTAGGCCGGGAACTCCAGGCCCTTCACGCTCATGGACAGCTCCGGACGCCCATACTTTTCGCACAGCCGCTTGGACCCGAGGCCTATGTCCCGGCCGAAGCCCTCGCCACGGCAGGTCAGCTCGGTCAGCTTGGTGAGCGCCTCGGCGGAACCGAACTTCAGCTCGAGTCCGCCGGTGTGCTCCCTGGTGATGAGGCCTGTCTCGTACAATTCCATGGCCGCGGCGATCGTCGAGCCCAGCGTGATCGGATCGAGGCCATCCTCGTTGCAGAGGAAGTTGGCATAGGTCAGCGCCTCCAGGTCCGAGACGCCGGTATCGGAGCCGAGCGCCCAGGCCGCCTCGTACTCCAGGCCGCCGGAGGCGCCCCAGTACTGCGGCTTGTTGACGATCGTGTAGTGGTTCTTGTCGATCACCGAGATGCGTCCGCAGGCGATCGTGCAGCCGAAGCACGCGGCATTGGTGACCAGGTTGGCGCGCCCGTCGCTCGCGCGCACCTCGTGCATGGCCTCTCCGGAGATCTTGCTCGCGCCCTCGAACTGCACCTCGCGCATGTTGCGCGTCGGCATGGCGCCGATCTCGTTGATCACGTTCATCAGCACCTGCGTGCCGTACTTGGGCAGGCCCTGGCCGGTCACGGCATTGTCGGCGAGCACCTTCTTGCCGGCATTGACCGCCTGCATGAAGGCCTTCGGATCCTTGATGTTGCCGACGCCCTTGGTGCCGCGGACGACCAGCGCCTTGACGTTCTTGGACGCCATCACCGTGCCGACGCCGGACCGGCCGGCGGCGCGGTGCAGATCGTTGACGATCGCCGAGAACAGGCAGCCCTGTTCGGCGGCACGGCCGACCGCGGCGATGCGGATGAGCGGGTCCTGGTGCCTGGCATGCAGGATGTGGTCGGCGTCCCAGATGGATTTGCCCCAGATCCCGGAGGCATCCATCAGCTCGGCGTGATCGTTCTCGACGTAGAGATAAACGGGCTTGGGCGACTTGCCCTCGCAGATGATCATGTCCCAGCCCGCGTTCTTGAGCTCGGCCCCCATGAAGCCGCCGGAATTCGAGCAGGCGATGGCTCCGGTGAGCGGGCCCTTGGTCACCACGGAGTAGCGACCGCCGGTGGAGGCCATCGTGCCGGTCAGCGGGCCGGTGGTGAAAATGAGCTTGTTTTCCGGTGAGAGCGGGTCGACCTTGGGATCGATCTCCTCGACCAGGTACTTGCTGGCTAGGCCACGCTGACCGAGATACTGGCTGGCCCAGTCCATGTTCAGCGGTTCGCGCTTGATCGTGCCCGCAGTCAGGTTCACACGCATGACGTTACGAGTCCAACCCATGGCTTTCTCTCCTGTCCGTGACGGTTAGGCGGAGGCTCCGAGCGACCTCTGCGCGTGCGCGCGCATGCGATCGAGCCCGGTCTGATCGATATCGACATAGGTGATCGCGCCGGTGGGACAGGCCTCGGCGCAGGCCGGCTGACCGCCGCAGAGATCGCACTTCTGCACCTTGCCGGTGTCGTGGTTGTAGTTCACGGTGCCAAACGGGCAGGCGATGGTGCACACCTTGCAGCCCACGCAGATGTCCTCGAGCACCTCTTTCGCGCCGGTCCGGGCGTTGATGACGATGGCCTCCACGGGGCAGGAGTGCAGGCACCAGGCCTCGGCACATTGCGTGCAGGTGTAGGGCGCAAACCGGCCGTCGTCGTGAAAATTGAATACCTTGATGCGCGACTTCGATGGGTTGAAGAGCTGCTCGTTCTCGAACGAACAGGCCATCTCGCACTGCAGGCATCCGGTGCACCTCTCCGGCTCAAGCTTCAGGGCTCGTAGCATGGTCTTCTCTCTCCTCCACGTGCGTGGCGGCGGCCACTCCCGCCGCCTTGCCGCTCTCGATCCTGGCGCAGTTGCGCTCAGGCACTTCTGCACCGGCGCGCATATGCATGAGTGAACTATAGTCCCGCCCATCGCGTGGCTGAAGGGTCCGTGCAGCCCTTGTTGCACATTGGGACATGCTGCGTTGCGACACGCGCCCGGAGATCATCCGCGCCCGTACCCGGGGTCGGGCCTTCCGCGATGGTCCGCCAGCGGCATGCGGTTCTGCCGCCGGCTTCACGGACAAGGACATGGGCAATCGTGGGTTAAGGCGATGTTCATCGCCTGGCCGCTCAGAATGCCCGCCATCGATCGACGCCCTTCGCTCGCCGCGGCCTCGCGCGCGAGCGAGGGGGCGGCGGCGATTGCGGCGAATGGCGGGCCGGCGCGGCGTCAGGTGCGTCGTCCTGGCCGGTGATTGTCAACCCGTGGTGAAGGGCAACGACGAAAGGTGAACTGATATGTATGGCAAATCCGGAATGGCGGCAGCCGCCGCCCTGTGCGTGACAGCGGTGCTGTCGGGGTGCGGAACGACGCCGCTCGACCGCGGCGTCAGTGGCGCGGGCATCGGCGCGGCGGCCGGCGCGATTGGCGGCGCCATGGTCGGCGCCCCGGGCACCGGGGCGGCGATAGGCGCGGCCATCGGCGGGGCGGCCGGCGCGATCACCG
>JAJVIQ010000006.1 GCA_022071965.1 Gammaproteobacteria bacterium | reverse complement strand
GCCTCGGCGGCGGCCACGCCGGCCTCGGCGCTGGCGATGCCGGCGGCCGCGCGGTCGTGCCGGGCCAGTGCGGCGTCGTAGACCTCCTGCGTGACGTAGTTCCTGCCCACCATCGCCTTGGCGCGCTCCAGCGAGCGCTGGGCATCGCGATACTCGGCCTGCGACTCCGCCGTGCGTGCCCGCGCCTCGGCCTGGCGTGCCCGCGCCTCGGCGACCGCGGCGTCGGCCGCCACGACATTGGCCTCGGCCCGGCGCATGGCGGCCGTCACGTCCTCACTCTCCAGGCGTGCCAGCACCTGGCCCTTGGTGACCACACTGCCTTCCTCCACCTCCAGGGATTGCAGCCGGCCCGTGGCCTTCGAGGCCACGTCGGCCTTGGTCTGCGGCACCACGTAGCCCGTGGCATTGAACAGCGTCACGGCCTGGGAAGGCCACGCGGTGGCGACCACGCCGACCTCGACGGTCGGCGGCGGACGCAGCCCGCCGCGCTGCTGCACCCACCAGGCGGCCGCGGCGATCATGAGGACCAGTGCCACGTAACGCCATGGCCCGCGCCGCCGCGGCCGGTGCACGGACTGCCCGGTGCGGTCGATGGTGAGCTTGGCGAGGTCGTTCATCGGGGCGTGAGCGGCTGTGGGGCGGAAGCGAGGTCTTGCCCTGCATCGGACATGGCGGGCATTGTAATGGTTCGGCGCCGGAAACTGGTTCGGGCGCGCGCCTGCCTCGCCCGGTCGCGGGCCGTACAGGGATCTGGCGGTGCGGGACCTCAGGAGGGGGGCGAGACGCCTTTGCGCGCCGCGATGATCGCCTCCATGAGCGCCGGCGGCATGCGCGGACCGGCGGCCGGGACGGGGGGCTCGGCGCAGGCGCGGGCGAGCTCGATGGTGCGCCTGTAGGCAGTGAGGAAGTTCCTGCAGCAGATGCAGTTCTCGAGATGATTCTCGAAGCGCTCGCGCACCTGCGGGTCCAGCCGGTATTCCAGGTAATCGACCATGAACTGATCGGCCTCACGGCAGGTGAGCATGCCGTGGGTGATCTTCACCGCCCAGTAGGTGAGGAAATCCTTGACGCGAGCGAGGATGTTCATATGGCCTTGGTACGATACAGGGGCTCGAGCTGGCGTTTCAGGGCGGTGCGGGCGCGATGGAGCCGGACCTTCACGTTGCCCTCGGTATCGTCCAACATCTGTGCCACTTCACGCGTGTCATAGCCTTCGATGTCCCGCAGCACGATGAGGATACGGTATTGCTCGGGCAGCCGGTCGATGGCCTCGTTGACCGCCCGCCGCACGCCGTCGCGCGTGGCCTGGGTCTCGACCGACTCGGTGAAATTCCACTCCGGCTGCGACTCGCGCTCGAGGTCCACCTCGGGGGCGAGGTCCTCGATGGACACCTCGGCCTTGCGCTCGGTGGATCGGCGGCGCATGAGCGCGGCGTTCACGGCCAGCCGGTGCAGCCAGGTTCGCAGCGACGAGCGGGACTCGAACCCGGCGATGCCGCGGAAGGTGCTGATAAAGGCCTCCTGCACCGCCTCGCCGGCCTCCGTCTCGTTGCGGGTCACGCGCAGGGCGACGCGGTAGAGGTAATCGCCATAGCGCCGTACGAGCGTGACGTAGGCGGCATCCTCGCCGCGCCTCAGGGCGGCGATGAGCGCGGCCTCTTCGGCAGGGGATTCGTGGGTGGCGGCGGCGTCCATGTTGGCCGCGGTAGCATACTCCAATCCAGCGCCGCCTCGTTCCTGCCGGAAGGCGCTGCCGCGCTCGGGTAGGCGATTGCGGCGTGAGGCATTAAACTGGCCGACCCTTTCTTCGCGATCCCGGCGCCTGCCATGAAGCCCATCGAAGACGACGAATCAGCCCGAAGCGATGACCCGAGCTGGGATGCTCCGCTCACGATCACGGTGACGCCGGCCGGGCTGCTGAACACCGTGTTCGCCACGGCGCAGAGCGTGCACACGGCCTGGCGCACGTGCGTCGACGACAGTCTGGTGATGGCCGAGACCACCGTCGTCTCGGAGTTCGGCGGCAATCATTGCCGGTTCCTGGAGATGGAGTACGCGGACGAGGAGGTCGCCGAGGAGACCTGGCATGACTGGACGGTTGAGATGCGGGTCGGGGAGATCTTCCTGCTCGCGCACTGGCGCACGCGCGTCAACGACAGCCCCTCGGACTGGGACTGGTGCGCACGCGAGGCCGAGAGCGCCTTCATGCAGGCCGCCGCGCTGCTCGGGAGGCGCGTTCGGCGCGGGCTCGCCATCGAGCAGCCGCCGGAATCCACGCGCACCCCCAGCACCCGTCATTGAAGGGCTCGGAGTGAATTCATCTGGTGCACGCGACAGATGAATTCACTCCGAGCCCTTCAATTCCATCGAAATGGCCCAGCGACCGCGCGCATCCGGCGACGCCGAACGCACGACGGTGATCGTCGAGCACAAGGTGCGCGCCGATGATCCGCCGCGGGCGCTGCAGTGCCTTGCCGGCCTGACGACACTCTCCCGTCAGCGCCTGAAGGACGCCATGAACAAGGGCGCGGTGTGGCTCACGCGCCGCGGGCGGAGGCCGCAGCGCCTGCGCCGCGTGACCGCCGAACTCACCCCCGGGGATCGGATCGCGCTGTATTACGACGCCACCGTCCTCGCCATGCAACCGCTCGAGCCGACGCTCATTGCGGACTTCAAGCGCTACAGCGCCTGGTTCAAGCCCGCCGGACTGCTGGTCGACGGCTCGCGTTTCGGCGATCACTGCACGCTCGAGCGCCAGGTCGAGCAGCACTTCGGCGGCCGGCGCCAGGTGTTCCTCGTCCATCGACTGGATCGCGAGGCGGCCGGCGTCATCCTGGTCGCGCACTCCTCGCAGGCGGCGGCGAGACTCGGCGCCCTGTTCCATGATCGCGAGGTGGAGAAGTACTACGAGGTCGAGGTGCGCGGCCAGCTCGCGCCGGCCGGCGCGACGGGCCGCATCGACGATCCGCTCGACGGCAGGACCTCGCACACCGAATACACCGTGCTCGCGGTGGACCGCGATCGCGACGTCAGCCGCCTGCAGGTGCGGATCCACACCGGCCGCTATCACCAGATCCGCCGTCATCTGGCGGCCGTCGGCCACCCGGTGATGGGCGACCCGCGCTACGGAGCGGGCAATGCCGATCCGCGGGGCATGCAACTGGTCGCTTCGCGCCTGTCATTTATATGTCCCTGGGGCGGGCAGCCCGTCACCGTCCGCGCCGTCACCGCGCAATCCCCCCGTGATCGGCCATCCTCCGCCCGGCCAGCGGGCGCGGCAGCCCGCCCCCGTCGCGTGAGACCGGGTCCAGTTGCCACGGCGCCTGGGGCAAATGTCTTCCCGGATCAGCAGGCTATTGCCGCCGATCAAGGCCGGCACCGGCACGGCTTCTCGCCGTCTGTCACAGACCTGTAATATTGCGCACGTGCGGGTGGGAGGTTCCGCCCAGCAGGCACCGGCATGGAGGCGGGGAGACGCGCGGCCCGCGCGTCACGAACAACAAACAAGGTGGACGGCCATGCAACTATTCTCCGCACTGATGCCTCGCGAGGGGCAGTTCTTCGAGCTGTTCAATCAGCACGCGAAATTCGTCAACGAAGGCGGTCAGGCGCTGACCGATCTGCTCGACAATTACGCGGACGAGGCGGCACGCGCCGCGCGCATCAACCGCATCGTCGAGATCGAACGCGGCGCCGACAAGGTCACGCACCAGACCATGGCGCTGCTGCACAGGACCTTCGTGACGCCATTCGATCGCAACGACATCCGCCGGCTGGTATCGCGCCTGGACGACATCCTCGACCTCGTCCGGGATTCCACGGAGACCATGACCCTGTACGACGTGCAATCCCTGACGCCCGAGGCGCTGCATCTCGGCAATCTCATCCGCATCTGTTGCGAGCGCGTGCGGTCCGCGGTCAGCCTGCTGCACTCGATGGACAACGCCCAGACCATACTCGGCCTGTGCCATGAGCTGGGCAAGCTCGAGGCGGACGCCGACAAGGTGCTGCGCGCCGGTGTCTCGAAGCTCTTCCGCGACGAGAGCGACGTGCGGCAGGTCATCAAGATCAAGGCCATTTACGAACTGCTGGAGTCGGCAACCGACAAGTGCCGGGATGTCGCGGACATCATCGAAGGCGTCGTGCTCGAAAACGCCTGATCATGGAAGCCAATCTCGCGTTTCCCACGCTGGTGCTGCTGGTGGCGCTGGCGCTGGCCTTCGATTTCATGAACGGCTTTCACGATGCCGCCAACTCCATCGCCACCGTGGTGTCCACGGGCGTGCTGAAGCCGCATCAGGCGGTGGCCTGGGCGGCCTTCTTCAACTTTCTCGCGGTGGCCATCTTCCATCTCAAGGTGGCGGCGACCGTGGGCAAGGGCATCATCCAGCCGGAGTTCGTGGACCAGTACGTCATCTTCGGCGCGCTGATCGGCGCCATGGCCTGGAACCTCATCACCTGGTACTATGGCATACCGTCGAGCTCGTCGCATGCGCTCATCGGGGGCATGATCGGCGCGGCGCTGGCCAAGGCGGGGTTCGAGCCGTTGCTGCTGCCCGGCATCCTGAAGACCGCGGTTTTCGTCGTCGTCTCCCCGGTGCTGGGAATGCTGCTCGGCGCGCTGATCACGATCGCGGTGTCATGGATCTGCTTTCGCAGTTCCCCCAGCCGCGTGGATCGCTGGTTCCGGCGCCTGCAGCTCGCCTCCTCGGCGCTCTACAGCCTCGGCCATGGCAGCAACGATGCACAGAAGACGATGGGCATCATCTGGCTGCTGCTGATCTCGGCGAACGTCACGACCAGGGATCATCTGCCAGGCTGGGTGATCATCAGCTGCTACATGGCCATCGCCATGGGCACCCTGTTCGGTGGCTGGCGCATCGTCAGGACGATGGGCCAGCGCATCACCAAGCTGCGCCCGGTCGGTGGCTTCGCCGCCGAGACCGGGGGCGCGATCTCGCTCTTTTTTGCCTCGACCTTCGGCATTCCCGTGTCGACGACGCACACGATTACCGGTTCAATCGTCGGCGTGGGCTCCGTGCAGCGCGCCTCGGCCGTGCACTGGGGCGTGGCCGGGAACATCGTCATCGCCTGGGTACTCACCATTCCCGCCTCCGCGCTGATGGCCGCGCTGGCCTACTGGATCACCGACACGCTTCGTTAGCGGCTGCCTCCGCGGCGGCGGGTCGCAGTGCGCGGCCGCAGGCGCGGCAGTGGTAGATCAGTCCGCGGCGGATTCGATGCACCCGGATGCTGGTCAGCGACCAGCGTCGGCAGCCGCAGGCATAGACGTAGCGCCGCAGCCGCCGCGCGGGCTCCGCGCCGAAGCCGTGGCAACGCTCGCCGGTGCCGCCGAGCGCCAGGCAGATCGCGCGCCACTCCGGGCCGTGCGGCCGGGCTCGGCGCCCGTGCCGCAGGTGGCAGACGATGTGCGCCACCTCGTGAGGGACGGTGATCGACAGGAACAGCTCCGGCGCCTGCGCGGCGATCGCCAGGTTGTAGCGCACCCGCCGCATGAGCAACTGCACCCGACCCGCGGCCATTCCCTTCAGATCCAGGGTCACGCACCAGCCCGAGAGGTCCACGGCATAAAGCCGCGCGGCCTCCGCCATGAGCGCTTCCGTGCGCCTCCGCAGCGCCGCTGCCAGCAGTGCGGTATCCGCGAGCGGCGTGCTCGCGGCGACGGGCTGCGCAGCGATCCTCATGCGGTGCCGATCAGCGGCAGAACGTCCTTCCCTATGCGCTCCGGCATATCCGTGGGCGCGTAGCGCTGCAACACCGTGCCGTCGCGCCCGACCAGGAATTTGGTGAAGTTCCACTTGATGACCCCGGTGCCGAGCATTCCCTTCCGCGCGGATCTCAGGAACTGGTACAGCGGATGTGCGTTACCGCCGTTGACCTCGATCTTCGCGAACATCGGGAAGGTGACGTCGTAGGTCGTGCTGCAGAAGCTCCGGATCTCGGCCTCGTCTCCGGGTTCCTGGTGTCCGAACTGATCGCAGGGGAATCCGAGCACGCGCAGGCCGCGATCCTTGTGGCGGCGGTACAGCGCCTCCAGGCCGGCATACTGCGGGGTGAAGCCGCACCTGCTGGCGACGTTCACGATGAGCAGCACGTGGTCGCGGAACTCGGTCATCGACATGACCCGCCCGTCGATCGTTCGCACGTCGAAGTCGTATATGTCCATGCGGTTGCTCCATCGGGCCCGCGCCGCCGGATCCGCGCCGGGCGAACTTGGGCGCCGCGCCGCCGGCGCTCCGACGTCAGGGCCTGCCGAGATAATCGGCCTTGCCGAGGTCCACGCCGCAATGGCGGAGGATCGCGTAGGTCGTGGTGATGTGAAAGTAGACGTTCGGCAGCGCGAAATTCAACAGATACGGCAAGCCCCTGAACGACAGCGCCTGACCGCCGACGGTCAGGTGGATCTCCCTGTCCTCCGTACCGTCGATCTGCGCGGCGGAGAATCCCTCGAGCAGATCGATCGTCTTGCGCACCCGCTGCCGGAGCTCCTCCAGCGTGGCCTCGTTGTCCTCGTACCGGGTCGGCTCCACACCCGCGAGCCGCGCCGCGCAGCCCTTGGCGATGTCGGTGGCGATCTGCACCTGCCGCGACAGGGGCAGCATGTCGGGGTGCAGGCGATAATTCACGAGCACGGCCGGGTCGATCTTCCGGTCATGGGCGTAGGCGATGGCCTTCTCCAGGATATGGATCAGGTTCCCGAACATCCGGACGAAGACGGGGATGCTGGCCGTGTACATCGAAATCGTCATGAGATCTCTCCCGGGGATGTATCGCCCTGGCGCGACCGACGCCACGCTGCATGGATATTGTATGCCGTGGCAGGGAGGTGATCGACAGCGGTGGGGCGCAGCCGGTTGCGAGTGCACGGAGCGCCCCGGGACATGCCGGGCGCGTGCAGGTCGCGGTCGGTGCGGAGACGGCGGGATTGGTCCGCCTACCGGGACCTGCGTGTGGTCGTCATGACCCGATCCAGAGTCCCGGCAGGCGGTAGAGGCAGCCTAGTCGCCAGCGGGGCAGCAGTCCGTGTCGAGTTTCACAGACTCCCGTGACGCACCGCACATCGACGGGGAGTCACGACGCGTGTCGCACCCGGGCGGCGCGCGGTCACTCGCCGAGCGCGCGCGAGTTGGCCTCCGCCCACGCGATCGCCTCGAGATTGGTGCTGCTCAGGACCCGCTCCTCGAGGCCCAGCCGCGCGGCCGCATCCCAGTCGCCGCGCTCGCAGGCGAGCACGCACCGCAGCACCTCGCCGATCCGTCCGCCGCCCTCGATCAGGGCCGCGGCGATCTCGGCGTTGAGGGGGAGCGAACTCAGTATCTCCTCCAGCGGCTGATCGAGCAGCGCCTCCAGCGTGGAGAACAGGCCCGCGGTCGCACAGGCCTCCGGCGAGGCGAGCGCGAGCCGCGTGCCGAGCAACTCGCAGAACCGCGAGCGCACCAGGGCGACGCGTATCAGCTCCGCGGGCTTGTCATCGAGTTTCGACAGCACGATGAGGCTCACCCAGGTGCGGATCTGCGACAAGCCGGTCATCACGATCGCGCGCCGGACGTTGTCGATCGGCCTGCTGGTGGCGAATTGCACCGAGTTGACGAAGCGCAGGATACGGTAGGACAGTGACACGTCGGCACTGATCAGCTTCTCGAGATCGCCCATGTTGGCGTTCGGGTCCTGCACGCGGGCGAGGATCTGCAGCACCGCGAGCCTGTTTGCCGGCAGGCGCTTGCGCGCGAGCGTCACGGGTCTGCTCAGGAAGAAGCCCTGGAAGAAATCGATGCCCAGGGACTTGCAGAGCTCGAACTCCTCGTGGGTCTCGACCTTTTCCGCCAGCAGCCGCAGCCCGTAGGGTCGCAGGCGCTCCACGTGCCGGGGCAGGGCATCGATGCCGATCTGCGGCAGTTCGAGCTTGAGGATCCGCGCCCATCGGACGAGCGGGAGCAGCTCCTCGCGCCAGGTGAAATCGTCCAGCGCGATGATGTAGCCGCGCCCGGCGAGCTGCTGCAGCGCGGTGAGGATTTCCGGGTCCGGCCGGATGTCCTCGAGAACCTCGAGCACGAGGCGCTGCTGCATCGCCGGCAGCCGATCCTGCTCCAGCAGGAAGTTGCGGGTCAGATTGACGAAGGCGAGCCTGTTGCCGACCAGCTGCTCGAGACCGAAATCCATGATGCCGCTGACCAGCGTCTGCGCAGTGGCCTGATCGCCGTCGGTGACTCCGGCGGCGTTGTGCTGGCTGTCGCGAAACAGCAGCTCGTAGCCGTAGACCCGCAGATCGCGATCGAAGATCGGCTGTCGGCCGATGAAGATCTGCCGGGCCGGAACACCCGGCGTCGGGGCCGCGGCGCCGGGAGATTCGTTACGTACTGGTTGCATCATCTGCGGGACGCTTTTTCCCCGGGCCGACGCCCTGTCCGCCCTCTGTGCGATGCGTCTCCGTCCTGGCATGCGCGGTGTCTCCCTGTAGCGGGCTGCAACAGGAATACTTTAGAAGCCTGCCCCAGGCGGGTGGGGCGCGCGCCGGTTCGGCGGCCACCGGAACGCCCGTCGATGTGCGGTGGCGCGATCCGGCGGCCGCGGGAGCCGCTGCCGTGGGGCGTCTCCCGGCATGCCGCCCCTCCACCGTCGGCGGGAGTCGTGAAACAATGTCGGACAGTCCGACGAAGGGAGTGTCACGACGGTGGCGGAGCTGTTGCGGGTGTCCGTGCTGTTCGCGGTGACCGCGCTGGCCGAGATCCTCGGCTGTTACCTGCCGTGGCTGGTACTGCGCGAGGGGCGCTCGCCGCTGCTGCTCGCCCCCGCGGCGATTTCGCTCGCGCTGTTCGCCTGGCTGCTCAGCCTGCACCCGACGGCGGCGGGCCGAACCTATGCGGCGTATGGCGGAGTCTACGTGGCCGCCGCGCTGCTATGGCTCTGGCTGGTGGACGGAGTGACGCCCACGGGCTGGGATCTGGCCGGGGTGGCCGTGGCGCTCACCGGCATGGCGATCATAGTTCTGCAGCCGCTGCCGAAATGAGTCCGACGGGGCCCGAGGCGGCGAACGCCGGGCGCTGCTGCATGCTCGCGCGGATGAACTCGGCGCAGGCATCGGGCGAAAGCGGGCGGCTGATGAAATACCCCTGCGCCTTCTCGCACCCGCTCGCCTGGAGAAACCGCAGGATCTCCCCGGACTCCACGCCTTCGGCGACCACCGAGAGCTGCAGCTGGCGCGCCATGGCGAGGATGGTCTGCGCGATGGCCACGTCGTCAGCGTCGCCGGGGATGTCGCGGATGAAGGAACGATCGATCTTCAGGCGATTGATCGGCAGGCGCTTGAGATAGGCGAGACTCGAATAGCCGGTGCCGAAGTCGTCGATCGCGATGCTCACGCCCATTTCCTGGATCTCGCGCAGGATGCCGGCGCTGTGATCCGGATTCGCCATGATGCCGGACTCCGTGACCTCCACCTCGAGCAGATCCGGCGCCAGGCCCGTCTCGGCCAGTATCGCGGCCAGTGTTCTCGGGAGAGACTGTTCCTTGAGCTGGCGCACGGAGACGTTGACGGCGATGCGCAGCGGCGGCAGTCCCGCGGCCTGCCATGCCCTGGCCTGCCTGCAGGCCGCGCGCAGCACCCATTCCCCGATGGGAACGATGAGGCCGGTATCCTCGGCGATGGCGATGAACTCCGCCGGCGGCATCAGCCCGGTGCCCGGATGCTGCCAGCGCAGCAGCGCCTCGACGCCGACGACCGCGCGGCTTTGCAGGTCGATCTGCGGCTGGTAGTGCAGCAACAGCTCGTTGCGCTTCAGCGCGGTGCGCAGGCCGTTCTCGAGCAGCAGGCGATCATGAGCCTGCGCGCTCATCGCGGCGTCGAACAGCTTGTAGGTGTTGCGACCCTGCTCCTTGGCCTTGTAGAGCGCGACGTCGGCGTGCTTCTGCAGCGTCTCGGCGTCGCGGCCGTCGCGGGGATAGATGCTCACGCCGATGCTGGCGGTGACGTGCAGGGTGTGGCCCTGTATCTCGCAGGGGGCGGCCAGCCCGGCCAGTATCCTCTCGGCCAGACGCGTGACGTCCGCGGTCGCGCCCAGGTCGGGGACCATGATCAGGAACTCATCTCCGCCCAGGCGGGCGACGGTGTCGTGCTCGCCGATGGCGGCGCCGAGACGCTTGCCGACCTCGCGCAGCATCTGATCGCCAGCGGCGTGACCGAGCGTGTCGTTGATCGACTTGATGCGGTCGAGATCGACGAACAGCACGCCGAGCTGCAGTTCGTGCTGCTCGGCACGCGCCAGCGCCCGTTCCAGGCGGCCGCGGAACAGCGTGCGATTCGGCAGGCCGGTGAGCGTGTCGAACAGCGCAAGCTGGTGGATGCGCGCCTCGGCCTCCCTGCGCTCGGTGATGTCGACGGCGTGACCCATGTAACCGGCGAATGCGCCGTCCGGCGTGTAGCGCGGCACGCCGTTGTCGAGCAGCCAGCGGTAGCGGCCATCGCCGCCGCGTATCCGGTATTCCACCGAGAACGCGGTGCGCATCGCGAGTCCCCTGCGGTAGCCCGTCATGCAGGCCTCGCGATCCTCCGGGTGCACGTCCTGCACCCAGTTGTGCGCCAGCTCCCGGCTGAGGTCGCGTCCGGTGAATCTGCACCAGGTGCGATTCAGGTACGTGCAGCGCAGATCGGCATCCGTCAGCCACACCATGAAGGGCGTGGCATCGCACATGGTCCGGAATCGTTCCTCGGTCTCCTTGAGCTCGGAACTCAGGCGCCGCTCCTCCAGGCTGACCTGCCGTTCGCGCCAGGCCCGCACGAGCACGAAGGTGATGGCGATGAGCATCGTCATCCCGATCGCATCGGAATTGATCGTCTCGCGCACGACGAAGATGGCGACCACGCACGCGCAGATGAGGGTCTCCGGGAAGGCGGTTTCGAGGCTGCGCAGCCGCTGCTCGTTCGGCACCAGCGATCGGACGCCCGCGGCCTGCTGTTCGAACGCTGCCCAGTATTGCAGCGCAAAGGCGATGAGCCAGCTGATGTTGAGATGGTGCGAGGCGCCGTATTCGTGGCCGACCTGCGCCTGGGCGTAGAGGACGTCGGCGACGCCGTGGATGCCCACGGCCACCGCCATCAGTGCGATCGGCAGCCATGCGGCCCGCGCGGTGAAGATCCACAGGCATCCCAGCAGCATCAGGCATGCCGCCGCATATACCGCCGGCATTGCGATGGCCATCACCAGGAATTCCCAACCCAGCGACATGCCGCTGAAGGACGTGTAGAAGACGATGATCGACAGCGCCAGCAGACCCAGGACCACCATGGTCAGGTTTGCCGCCTGGCGCCTGGCGAGCGCATACACCGGCGCCTTCGCCACGAGACTGGCGGCGCCGGCCAGGAAGAGCACGCTCAGGGCGTCGTAGAAATAATCGGCCAGCGTCGGGAACGTGGCATCGGTGCCCAGCGCCAGTTCCAGGTAGTCCCAGTACAGCATGCCGAGGAACCAGGAGTACGCACCGGCCGCGAACAGGTACCAGGCGCGCCTTGCGTACGGATCTGTCTCACCGCGGGCGGTGAGCAGGCAGCGCCAGGCCGCGAGCAGCGCGGCCAGGGTCCAGGCGACATCGGAAACCAGGTTCGCCGCGCGCCCCGTGGCCCACTCCCCGTAGATGAGCAGCGCATAGAGCCCGAGCAGACCGGCTGCGGCCAGGAGCAGGCGCCCGCGCGCGGCCACGGCGGGGCCGCGGCTGCCCGCGGCCGGCGTGGTTTCCCCGCCTGTATCGCCCCGGTCAGCATGCATAGGGCTTGATTTCAGTGTGCCGCCATTCCCCCGGGGCGGCACCCCGGCAAAGCTTCGAACGGTTGTTCGATTGCGGTCCCATGTCATCGCGCTCGGTGTCGAACACCCGGATGTCGACGGCAAAGATTCGATTGCGGTTCCTGTAGCACAGACCGGGCCACCGCAACCTCCAGGGAGACGCGATGCTCGCGGTCGGTCTGCCCCGTGCTCGCGCGATCCGGACCGGTGTGCACGCGATGTGGCGCGGCGTTGCGGGCGCGTGGACGCGGCCATGCGGATGCTGAATCGCGGTATGCTCGTTCACGCAGGGCACGCTGCACCAGCGGACCGGGGGGTCACCCGCCAGGAACCGGGTGCGGGCCGCTGCCCCGGCAGCTGACGCCGGGTTCGTGCGCACGCATACGAGAGGCTGGCATGAGCAAAGGCTGCATTCTTGTCGTCGATGACGATCGGCTGATATTGGGCACGCTGTCGGAGGGATTGCAGAGCGCCGGCTACGAGGTGCTCGGTGCGGGCTCGGGCGAGGAGGCCCTGATGCTCGTCGCCCAGCAGACGCCCGACATCGCGTTGCTGGACATCCGCATGGAGGGCATGTCCGGTATCGAGCTCGGAAGCATACTGTTCCGGCGCTTCGCCGTCCCGTTCCTGTTCCTGTCCGCCTTCGGCGACGAGGAGATCGTCAGGCAGGCGGCGGAGCACGGCGCCCTGGGCTTTCTCGTGAAGCCGCTGCAGGTCTCGCAGATCATCCCGGCCATCGAGGCGGCCCGCACCCGCGCCTCGGAGATCGTCGGGTTGAGGACTGCCCGCGATCAGCTCACGGCCGCGCTGGAGGGCGCACGCGAGACGAGCATGGCCGTGGGCGTGCTGATGGAGCGCAGGCGGCTGAACCGCGACGAGGCCTTTCACGCATTGCGACGCAGCTCCCGCTCGCAGCGCCGCAGGATACACGTGGTCGCCGCCGAGCTGCTGGATGCCCTCGAGAAGGTCGACCTCCCCGGCGGCGGCAGGGAGAGGGACGAACCGGCATGACCGGCGCGGGACGCCGTGCGCGCCTCCCGGCTCCTCAGCCGTCGACGGCCGGCAGCAGGGCGGGGACGCCGATCCTGACCGTGGCCGTCACCGAGGCGGGATCGCTCGTCAACGCGACGTCCACGCCGCTGTTGCGCGGCAGCAGCGTGCGCACGAGGCCAAGCCCGACACCCGTGCCGCTCCGGTAATCGAACTCGAATCCCGCCGGCAGGGCGCCCGGGTTGCGGATGGTGATCGTGGCCGCGCCGGGCGTTTCGGTCAGCGTGATCTCCACGCCGGCGACACCGCCCGGCCGGGGCTCGTCCGCATGCTTGACGGCATTGACGATGAGCTCGTTGACGGCGAGGGCGAGCGGCACGGCCTCGCCCTCGCGGACCCGCGGCGGCGATGCCGTGCGTTGGTCCGGGCGAACGGCGATTCGCGCGCCGGTGAGCTCCTCCACGCCGCGCGCGATGGCCGCCAGCATGTCGCGCAGGGTGATCTGGGCGTAGCCGGCGGCGCCCTGCAGGCCGTAGACGACGGCGACGGTCTGCATCCGGCCTATCGCCTTGTCTATGGGGCCTGCGATCCCGGGGTTCTGCATCGCCTGCTGCTGCAGCAGGCCGGCCACGCCCTGCAGGTTGTTCTTGATGCGGTGGTGCACCTCGCGCACCAGTGCGTCGCGCTGCCGGTATGCCTCGCGCAGGCGCGATTCCTCGCTCATGCGGCGTTCGGTGATGTCCTCCACGATGCCGATGGCCAGCGCCTCCCCGTCGCCGGCGTCGATGAGCTGCGGCCGCGCCCACAGCCAGCGTTCGGTGCCGTCCGGGCGGATGATCCGGTACTCGATCTCCGCGCTCACGCCGCGCCCGAGCCCGGCGATCACCGCCCGGATCGCGTCGTGATCGCCGGGATGGGCCGCATGCATCCATGCCATGGGTTCGGTCGTCAGTCTTTCGCTCGGGATGCCGAAGAGGCGTTCGAACGCCTCGTTGACGTAATAGATCTTCGAGAAGTCCGGCGCCGCGATGTAGAACACCTCGCGCACGCTCCGGCCAATGAGCCGCAGCCGCTCCGTGGACTCGCGCAGACTTTCCTCGGCGCTCCTGCGCGCGGAGATGTCGCGCGCGATGGCCATGGCCATGCGCTGACCGTGGACCTCGAACAGGGTGACCGCCACGTCAGCGGCGGCGCGATGACCCGCTCCGGTGATGTGGTCGACGTCGAGGCGGAGGTGGCCGTCGCGGAGCAGTGCCGCCGCGAGTTCCGGCACCCTGGCGCGAGTCGCCGGGGCGAAGAGATCCACGGGCGACATGCTCATCAGCTCCGTGCGCGTGTGGCCGAACATCCTGCAGCACTCCTCGTTGACGTCCGTGAAGCGGGAGGCCAGCCCCGTGTCCTCGACCGGAAACACCATGAAGGCGTCGCGGCCGGCGTTGAAGAGGGTTCGGTAACGCGTCTCGCTCTCCCGTAACGACTGCTCCGCGGCCACCCGTGCCGTGACGTCGGTGATGACGCCGTGCCAGAGCACGCTGCCATCGTCTTCGCGCACCGGCATGGCGCTGCCTTCGATCCACAGATCGCCCTTCCAGGGGTGGCGCACGCGCAATGTCGTGCGCCACAGCGACATCCTGTCGGCCGAGGCGCGCAGGGTGATCCTCAGTTGCGCGGCGTCCTCGGGCGGAAACATCGTGACGATGTTGATCGCGTCACTGCGCAGCGATTCCGGCGCGACGCCGAGGATCCCCTCGATCGCGGGGCTGGCGTAGGCGAAGCCGAGGGTTCCCTCCGGCCGCATGCGAAACGAGCAGATGATGCTCGGCGAGGCGGCGGCGATCGTGGCAAGCCGATCCTGCAATCGGAGCTGGCTGGCGCGGGCCTTCCTGAGCAGTCCGTATGCCAGGAACGCGGACACGATGATGAACGCCAGCCAGCCGAGTATGTGCGCTTGCTGGAAATGCCGGGGATCGTGCGCCGCAGGCGCGGCGAGATGTTCAGTGACGAACAGCCATATCACTCCAAGGACGACGTAGGCGACGCACAGGAGCTGGGCGAACTTCTCGCGGGACGTCTCGAACACGATTGCGCTTCCCTCCACGCCACGGGCACGCGATTGCCGCTGCGCGGCCCCGGGTCGGCGAACATTTCGACGATGGCGGGATCATGCGCTATTCGCGCGTACGCTTGAATGGTGTGCAGCGGGCGGATGACGCATTGCAACATGCCGCCGGCGCAGGGCGATCACACCCCGGCCGCGGTCTCTCGCCGATGGGCGTGGGTTGACGGCGCGCGCGGAGACGCGCGCGCTCAGGCCTGGTCGTCCGGCGTGGCGGTCCCGCCCGTCTCGGTGGCCAACGCCGCGGAGGGGGTATCTGCGGCCCGTTGCTCGCGGCGGATGCGCTCGTAGATCTCCTCGCGGTGCACGCTGACATGCTTCGGTGCGCCTATGCCGATGCGCACGTGATTGCCCTTGATCCCAAGCACGGTGATCGTGACGTCGTCACCGATATTGAGGCTCTCGTTGATACGGCGGGTGAGGATGAGCACAGCAGTCTCCCTTGCAGCCACGCTGCAGCATGAATTCGTAACCGGGTGGGGACGGGACCCGAAACGTGCCGCTCGCCACGATCATGGTGGCGCCGGCAGGAGCCAGCTTCCGAAGCGAGGCTGGCCAGGCGGATTCGCGGGGCTGGTCAGCCGGGGCGGTGGGCGCCACGGCCGCTCGCCACACCGCCGGCGATTATACATCGCCGCGGCAGCACGGACAGCGCAGGGCGGGTCCGTGCCGCGTCACGGGGGATCGCCGCTGACGGCGAAGCGCTGCCGTGCCGCGGCGAGACCGCGCCCGAGCCGTCGCGACGAGGCCGGTGGAAATCCGACCGGCCGTGCCCGGGCACGCAACCGCCGGGCGCCCACCGTGCGTGGATGCATCCGCCACGCGTCAGCGTCGCAAACGAGCGAACCGACCTTCAGCCCCGGGCAGCCAGCACGCCGATGCCCGTGAAGACGAGGATCAAGCCCAGCCATTGGATGCGCCCCATGGCCTCGCGCAGTACCACCCACGCGAGCAGCGTGGTCACTGCGCCGAACGCCGAGGTTGACACCGCCGCGGCCACGCCGTCACTGCGGCTGCCGACGAACAGACAGTAGTAGCCCGCAGTGTCGATGACGCCCTGCGCGATCAGGAACGGCCACCAGCGCCCGTGAACGTTCGGTCTTTGCCGGCGCAGCGCGAAGTAGCCCAGCAGGGTCAGGAAACTCACGATGCGTCCCATCCAGGCGATCTGCACGGGTTCGTAGTACGGCGTGGCCGCCTGCGCGGCAACGACCAGCGCCGCGTGCGCCAAGCACGCCGCCGCGGCGATGATCAGCGTGACGCCCAGCGCCCCACGCGCGCGCTGGGCGCTGTCGCCTTCGCGCCGCTCCCGACTGAGTGCAACCAGGATGACGCCGGTTATCGTACCGGCGATGGCCGTCCAGTGGATCGCGTCGGGCCGAACCCCCCGCGCATACCAGTAGGCAGCGATCAGGACCGGGTGGCTGGCGACGATCGGTGCGACGACGCTGACGGGACCCCGAGCCAGCGCCGCATAGAGCAGCACGCCCATGAAGGCCGTGCTGACGCCGTACCCGGCAACCAGCGGCAGCCCCGCCGGCGCGAACGGAGGGAGCTCCCCGCCGCCCAGTACGATTAGGGTCATGAGGACGCTGCCGACCGCAACCACCCCGAGCATGGCGCTCGGCGCGCCGAGGGCGCGGCCGCTGAAGCGGCCGGCGAAGTCCGCGCTGCCGAGAAACAGTGCGGCGAGGCTTCCCCAGATGGCACCTTCCATACGAGGCTATCGCTGAGGGGCCGGGACCGGCACGATGCTCCCCGTCGCGGTCGGCGACCGCCCGGTACCCGGCAATCCCCTGTCCCGGCCGCCGGCGCGGCGTGCTGTCATCTGGCGCGTCAGCGCACCGCCAGTGACGGCAGCTGCGCGCGCAGCCGCGCGAGCAGCGAGGCATCGTCGAGGGGATCGATCCGCCGCGCCCCGGCCCCCCGGCATCGCTGCAGGACCCAGTGGGTGACGCCGGCATCCGCCAGCTGCCTCGCCATTTCCAGCAGATCGGTCTCGCCGAGTTGCCGCGGGTCCACGGTGGTACGCACCTCGTGCGCGACACGCGAGGAGACGAGCGTCGCGAGGCTGCGATAGACGATCGCGCCGTCGCCGCGCCCGGTGATCTCGCCATAGCGATCGACGGGCGCCTTGACGTCGAAGCCGACCCAGTCGACCTGTGCCAGCGCCTGTCCGAATCGTGCCGGACTCGCGCCGGTGGTGTGCAGCCCGACGGCGAAACCCAGCTCGCGCACCTCGCGCATCGCGGCCGGCAGCGCGGGCTGGGAGAGCGGCTCTCCGCCGCTGAAGACGACGGCCTCCAGCAGGCCGCGGCGGGCGAGCAGGAAGGCACGGATCCGCTCCCAGTCGAGCCGCCCCGGCAGGAAGGGCAGCAACCCGGGGTTGTGACAGTAACCGCAGCGCCACGCGCACCCCTGGCAGAAGAGCACCGCCGCGAGCCTGCCCGGGAAGTCGATGGTGGTGAAGGGGGCGATGCCCCCTATCACCGGCGCCTCGTGCGGCACCTCAGCGCACGAGCGCGCGCCCCGCGCGTTGCTCGGTGAAGTGCAGGCGCTCGCGGTGCTCGCCCTGCTTGCCCGGGTTGAACTCCGATACCGGCCGGTGATAGCCCATGACCCGTGTCCACACCTCGCAGCGGGTACGTTCCTCCACCGGCAACACAGCTTCGATCTCATGACTCATGACGTCGGTTCCTCCTCGCAGGTTGACATTGCACATGCCCTGCCCGCCTGCTTGCGGGCAAGGATCTCCTGGTCGCACTTCGGACAGAATTCATGTTCGCCGGCGAGATATCCGTGCCGCGGGCAGATCGAGAACGTCGGCGTGATGGTCAGGTAGGGCAGGCGGAAACGGGACAGCGCCGTACGCACCAGCCTCATGCAGGACTCCGCCGAGGAGAGGCGCTCGCTCATGTACAGGTGCAGCACCGTGCCGCCCGTGTAGCGCGTCTGCAGGGCGTCCTGGCGGCCCAGGGCCTCGAAGGGATCGTCGGTGAAACCGACGGGCAGCTGGCTGGAGTTGGTGTAGTAAGGTTTCTCCGGCGTGCCGGCCTGCAGGATGCCGGGGTGGCGCTTGCGATCCTCCCTGGCGAACCGGTAGGTCGTGCCCTCCGCGGGCGTCGCCTCCAGGTTGTAGAGATGCCCGGTCTCCTCCTGGAAGGCGCGCAGCCGCTCGCGCAGGTGATCGAGCAGGCGCAGGGCCATGGCGTGGCCGCGCTCGGTGGAGATGTCGTCGTCCCCGCCGGTGAAGTTGCGGATCATCTCGTTGATGCCGTTGACGCCGATCGTGGAGAAGTGATTGCGCAGGGTGCCGAGATAGCGCTTCGTGTACGGGAACAGACCGCCGTCCATGAGCCGCTGTATGGTCTTGCGCTTGATCTCCAGGCTCTGCTTCGCCAGCTCCGCCAGCCGCCCGACACGCTCGATCAGCGCCGATTCGTCGCCCTTGTGGAGGTAGCCGAGCCGTGCGCAGTTGATGGTCACCACGCCGACCGAGCCGGTCTGCTCGGCGGAGCCGAACAGACCGTTGCCGCGCTTGAGCAGCTCGCGCAGATCGAGCTGCAGGCGGCAGCACATGGACCGCACCATCCCCGGGGAGAGATCGGAGTTCAGGAAGTTCTGGAAATACGGAAGTCCGTACTTGGCCGTCATGGCGAAGAGGCGTTGCGCATTCTCCGACTCCCACGGGAAATCGGCCGTGATGTTGTAGGTCGGGATCGGAAAGGTGAACACCCGCCCCCTGGCATCGCCGGCGGTCATGACCTCGATGTAGGCGCGGTTGATCATGTCCATCTCGATCTGCAGCTCGCCATAGGTGAACGGCATCTCCTCGCCGCCGATGACGGGAACCTGTTCGCGCAGGTCCTCCGGGCAGACCCAGTCGAAGGTCAGGTTGGTGAACGGTGTCTGTGTGCCCCAGCGCGATGGCACGTTGAGGTTGTACACGAACTCCTGGATGGTCTGCCGCACCGTCTCGTAGTCGAGCGCGTCCTTGCGCAGGAACGGCGCCAGATAGGTATCGAAGGAGCTGAAGGCCTGTGCGCCCGCCCACTCGTTCTGCAGCGTGCCGAGAAAGTTCACCGCCTGGCCGAGCGCGCTGGACAGGTGCCGGGGCGGGCCGGCCTCGATCTTCCCGGGCACGCCGTTGAAGCCCTCGTGCAGGAGCTGGCGCAGCGACCAGCCGGCGCAGTAGCCGGCCAGCATGTCGAGATCATGGATATGGATGTCGGCCTCGCGGTGTGCCTGACCGATCTCGGGGGGATAGACGTGCGAAAGCCAGTAGTTCGCCACCACCTTGCCGGAGACGTTGAGGATGAGGCCGCCCAGCGAATAGCCCTGGTTGGCGTTCGCCCGCACGCGCCAGTCGTCGCGATCGAGATACTCGTTGATGGAGGCGGCGACGTCGAGCAGGGTGCGGCGGTCCTGGCGCAGGCGCGCGCGGGCATCCCGGTAGGCGATGTAGGCGCGCGCCGTGCGCAGATGATTGTCGACGATGAGGGTCTGCTCGACGATGTCCTGGACCTGCTCGACCGTGGGCGGCAGGCCGTCGAAGCGATGGCGCAGCACCTTGAGCACCCGGCCGGTGAGAAGACGCGCCTCGTCCTCGTCGAACTCGCCGGTGGCCTGGCCGGCGCGGCGGATCGCCGAGACGATGCGTTCGGCGTCGAAGGCCGCCTCCTCGCCGGTGCGTTTGACGACGCGCGCCGGAAGCGGGCCCAGCGCACCGGCAGTGCGCGGAGCGGACGGATCGACAGCGAGGCCCGTTGCTGACATGACTCCCCCTGTTCGGCGTAATTGTTCTTGGCGGGCCGCGCCCCCGAAGCGCCGTCTCCGCCGCGGCCGATCGAGGAAGGAGTATCGCCGATGTGACCACAACATATCGTTGATCTATGTCATGGAATGCCCATATATGGCATAGACGAGGCAACCGGGCCCGGAGCTGGCCCGGAGCGGCGGGCGGACGCTACCAGACGAAGAACAGCAGACCCCAGGAGACGAGCACCCCGGCGAGGGCGGCGAGCAGCGCGCCAAAGGCGAGCCAGAATCCTGCCCGCGGCGCCGGATGCGCGCGCAGCAGACGCCAGCCGAGGATGGCGCTCCACGCCGCGCCCGCGGCCAGCAGCAGGCCGCGCGCCCACGCCAGACCCGGCAGGTGGACACCCTCGGCGGCCAGCATCGTGACGGTGAGGACCGACAGGCCGAGGAACACGCCGATGCCTGCGATCGGGATCAGGGTGTAGGCGAGGCGCGCGGCATAGGCCGATCTGCGTCCCGGGAGGCAGGCCGCGGCGACCTGCAGCCACGACCATACCCAGCCGCCGATGATCAGTGCGGCCGCGCCGATGTAGGCCAGGATGAGTAGACCGTCCAGCCACGTGAACGTGTCGGCGGTCTGCGGGTAGTGCGTCAGCACCCACCACGGCGCGTCGGTATCGAGCAGCCACCACAGCTCGCGGCTCACGGCCCATTCGGCCACCTGCTGCTTGACGGTCACGAACCACGGCGAGGCGGACCACTGGAAGGCACCGATGGCGCTGCCGATGACGCCGAAGATCAGCAGGCGCACCTCCCAGGGATTGACGCTCTCGCGCGACAGCTCCAGGACCTCACGGCCCGGCGTGCGCAGCGCCAGGGTCACGGCGCCGCGCTGTCCGCTGCAGCGGCCGCACATGTGGCACTGCGCGCCGCCGGTCATGCGGCGGATGTCGACGAGCGGCGCGCAGTTGACGGCGCCGCGGGCGTCGGTGCTCGACTCCCAGAGCTGGCGATCGACGCGGAAATGCACCGGTGCCACGCGTGCGAGGAGGCCGAACACGCCGTTGACCGGACACAGATGGCGGCACCACACCCGCTTGCCGCGCCCGTAGAGGAAGCCGACCGCCATGGCCGCCAGCGTCGAGCCGCCGAGCACCAGGAGCGCGGGCTTCGGATAGTCGTACACGCTGACGAGCTGGCCGTAGACCGTGGTTCCGAGGAAGGCGACGAACGGCCAGCCCGGCCAGCGCAGCCATCGGGGGATGCCGCGCCCGAGGCCGTAGCGGCTGGCGAACTCGCTGAGCGCCCCCTCCGGGCAGAGCACACCGCACCACAGCCGCCCTGCCAGCATGATCGAGAGGATCACGAACGGCCACCACAGCCCCCAGAACAGGAACTGCGCGATGAGCGTCAGGCTGCTGCGCATGCGCGCGTCCATGGCCGGCAGCGGGAGGAAGGCCGGCACCGTGACCATGCCTACATAGAACACCACGACGATCACCTGCACGGCCATCACGGCGCCGCGATGCCGGCGCAGAAACTCGCCAAGGCGCGCCACGGCGCCGCCGACGCCGCCGGCGAGAGGCTGACGGCCCGCCCGCAGCGAGCCTGCCCGCGGATCGCACTCGCGCGGCAGCCCGGGCGCCGCCGGGGCCGCTCCCGCGGGGGGCAGCGCCGGGCGGACGCTCATATCCATGGATCTATCCGACCGCGCACGGGGGACGAGCATGAACGGGGACTCCGGAGCACCCGCCTGACCACGCTCATGCCCGGCGCGCAGGGAGACGGAAGGGGTGCAGCACGGCCGCGAGCGCGAGCCAGTAGCACGACCATACCAGCACCGTCAGCAGCGCAGGCCGGGCCCGCCAGCCGGTGAAGGCGGCCACGACGTTGCCCACCCCGGCGCTGTCGTCGAGGACGCCGGAGAGGTCCCACAGCGGATCGACGAGCCCCGGCAGCACCTCCATGCCTATGAGGCGCTCCACGGCGTTCACGACCAGGGCCGATGCGAGCAGCAGCAGGATGAATCCGGTGACGCGGAAGAACGCGCTCCACGACATGAGCAGCGCACCTTGCCACATGGCCCAGGCCGTCAGCAGGGCGGCCGCCAGACCGCCCGCGGCCGCACCGAGATAGGCCGCGAGATCCGTGCCGCCGCGCTCCAGGCCGAGCCCGTAGAGAAAAATCACGGTCTCCGCGCCTTCGCGGCCGACCGCGATGGCCGCGAGCGCCGCCAGGCCGAGGAGCCTGCCGCTGTCCGCGGCCTCGCTGGCGCTCGCCTGCAGTGTGCGCGCGAGTTCGCGGCCGTGCCGGCGCATCCAGAGCACCATCTGGACGATGAGCGCCGCCGCGATCACGATGATGGCGGTCTGAAAGTACTCGAGCGCCTCGCCGCCGAGCTGGCTCTGCACGGAGAAGATCGCGAGCGCCAGCGCCGCCGCGAGCGCGATGCCTCCGGCGACGCCGCCCCACAGGTACGTGGTCGCGCGGGCCACGGCGTTTCTGCGGACCCACGCGTAGAGTATCCCCACGACCAGGACCGCCTCGAGCGACTCACGCCAGGCGATGAAGAAGGCGCTGCCCATGTGTCACATCCTCCTCTTGTGTGCCACCGGCCCATGCGTCGTTCCGGGCGCCGCACGCGAGCCGGCGAGATCGCCCGGGGATGACGGAGCTCGCGGCCGGAAGCCGCGAGTCGCCGCGCCCCCGCGGGAATCGGCCCCGCGCCCGGGATCGGGACGGGTACGGTCCCGGGTCTTCATGGGCTGGATGCGGCACCGTCGTCGACGACCACGATCTCTCCCTGCGCCGTCTCCGGATGAAATTCCCCGAAGAAGCGGTAGACGCCGGGCTTCAACGGCGCGAAGACGACCGCGCGGCTGACGCCGGGGGCGAGCACCGTCTCCTTCTTGAGCTCGATGCTCTCGAACTCCTCCGGTCCCGGCCCGCGGTTGGTCACCACGATCTTGAAGCGCACGCCCGCCGGCACCGTGACGCGCTCGGGATGAAATCGTCCCGCCTTCGCCTCGATATGAAAGGTCGGCAACTCCCCGGCGCCCGCCGGTATCGGGACAAGGGCGGCGATCAGGGCGATCGCCGCGGCCCGAAGTGTCCAGTGGGCGGCATCGGGCGCCTGCCGCCGACACCCGCCGGCCCCGAGACGGGGGAGGCCGGGGCGGAAGATGCGGGAGGCCGCCATCAGAACGCCGCCCGCACGCGAACGCCGACGATCTTCATGAGATCGGCATCCTCGTTGGCGCCCGGGTTGTGCACGAGCTGGAAATCGGGCGTGATCTCGAGCTGGCTGTGCAGCTGCCAGCGGTAGTAGATCTCCGCGATCTGCTCGGCGCCGTCCGCGGCGTAGCCCAAGTCCGGCGTGCCGTCGCCATCCGCGTCGACGGTCGCGGAGGCATCCTGGAAGTCGTCGGTGGAGTCGAGCCAGCCCCATGCCACCCCGATGGCGTCGCTCGAACGCTGCCAGTAACTGCCGCCGAACTCGGCCCCCAGGGTGAGCGCCTGGTCGAAGGCGCGCCGATCTTCCTGCAGTGCGTGGCCGTAGCGCCCGAACAGCGTGATGGCATCGTGCAGGCGCTGATCGAAGCTCAGTCCCACGCCTTCGTGCGAGTGGTTCAGTCCGTCGAACCCGGGGGCCTGGGGATTGTGCCAGGCGTAGATGCGGTAGTTGCCGTCCAGACCGCCGAAGAACTTGCGGCCGAACTCGAGCTGGCCGATGAACATCGGCGAGTCGAAGCTGTCGTCGAAGCTCGCGCCGCTGCCGGCGCCGAAGGCGGCGACGGAGGCCTGCCACCACTCCGGGTCCTGCCGGTCGCTGCGGTAGGCGAGACGCACGCCCGGCGTGAAGCCGTACTCGTCCATGCCCATGTCGCCGCCGGAGTCGAGCAGCGGGTTGTGCACGAAGGCGTTGTTGAGGAACGTGATCGCCTCGTCGTCCGCCGCGGCGTTCTGATCGAAGAACACGAACGGATCGATCTTGCCGAAGTTGAGCTCGACGTGCTCCTTCGAGCGCGGCTTGTAGCCCTTGAAAGGCAGCGGTACGTTGAGCTGGTACCACGCCTGCGCCAGGACAGCCGCCGCATCGTCGCCATGGGTGAGCGCGAAGGCGGTGGTGTTGGGGGTGCTGGTGAACGTGGGGTTCAGTTCACCGAGGCCGTCGCCCTGTCCGATGCGGAACTGCGCGAAGATGCGTCCCTCGGCGTTGCCGAACTCGCCGCCTGGCAGCGACACGGCCACGTCGCCGCGGTAGTTGAGCTCGGAGTCGTCCTCGCCGGTGAAGGTGCTGTCCTCGTCCGCGTACTGGCCGACCAGCGTGAGCTGGGCGCCGGCGGTGATGCCCTCGAGGGCCTCGATGGTGCGCGCCTGCCTCTGGATGGCGAGCGTGCGTATCTCCACGTCCTTGAGGCGCGCGACCACCTCGGGGTCCTTCTCGCTGATGTGGTCGTCGGCGATCGACTCCTCGGTGCGCCGGTTGACGTCTTCGAGCGCCGCCACGCGCTTCTCGAGCGCGGCCTCGGGGGCCTGAGCCTCGGCCTGGGCCTTCTCCTGCACCGCCGGCGCCTCGGCGAGCCTGCGCTCCAGCACTGCATTGCGCGCCTCCACCTTGTCGAGCCGCGCCTGCAGCTTCTGGATCTCGGCGAGCAGGTCGGTCAAGGTCGGCTCGGCGGCCCCCGCGGGCGCTGTCATCGACAGCGCGGCGGCGAGCGCCAGACCCTGCGTGGTTGCCCGCGGCATCTCAGTACCCTCCGCGCTTGCCGATGCCGGCGTAGGTGAACTCGTACTCGACGTCGAAGGCCCTGAACCAGGGACGGACGCCGGTCAGCCGATCGGTGTGGCGTCCGAAATGCGCCTGCGGGTTCTCGGAGGGGGGGATGATGGTGTACTTGACGCGGTACTGGCCGGGCCCCATGAGCTTGATGTTGTCGCCGTAATGCGGCCCGTCGTTGGCGACCATCGGCATGAAGTCGCCCTGTATCCGTTCGCCGGTATCGGTCCTGGTCACCTCGTAGCGGACCACCAGGTACGGGATCCACTCGCCCTCCGCAAAGCCGTTCGGATTGTCCCCGAGCGCGCGGATGTCCGCCTCGATGTGTACGTCGGACTCCTCCGGTTTGCGCATCATGCCGTCCGGCTCCATCAGGATCGGCTGCAGATAGACCGCCGCGATCTCCATGCCGTAGCGGTGCTGCGGCGTCCCGATCGGGTACTCGATGGCCTGGACGGATGCGGTGGCGCAGGTCAGAAGTGCGCCGGCCGTGAGACTGAGTGAGTTGCACTTCATTTTGGCCTCCCCCTGGAGCAGTTGGATGTGTGCGGATCGATCCCGTCGCCGGCCGGCGGCGTGGGGGGGCTGTCGGTCGTGGCGGCGCGACGCCGGGCAACGGGAGTGCCGCGGCATCGAGGGCCTCTGGCGGGCCCGCCGCCGCTGCCCGGCCGCCGTGTTGCACGGCAGGCCTTTCGACAGTGTGGCATTGGGTATCCGCGTAACAAATGATAATCAATCGCACTTGCATTCACAACAATCGAAACGGAAACTCGTCTCATGGGCTGTCGTCAGGACGTCGGGAGGCAGCTCACGCTACCCCGCAGGCCCTGATGCCCAGGCGGCTTGGAGGGCGTCGGCCGTGCCGGCGTGTTGTCGCGACAAGGAGCCCAGGGAGGGGCGGGCAGGGGCGTCGGGGAGGAGGGCGCCAACCCGGTGCAAGGAGGCGAGGGGCGCCGGGAGATGGCCGGTGCCGTTGCCGAGGCCTCCGCCACCGGGCCGCTGTACGGGGGCGGCGGGTCATGGGCCCTCCCCTGGCCCCCGGGACTAGCAGCGGGCTGCGGCCTGTCCCCGCGCTGGCGGAAGCGAAGCCGCCGCTCGCGATCGGCCCGTCAGAAATGCCTCCACGCGCCCGGCGGTGCGCGTCGCCTCATCGAGGCAGGATGCCACCGAGATGCCGTGGAAATAATTGCCGGTGACGAAGAGGCCGGGAAGCGCCCCCTCGGCGGCCCGCAGGGCGGCGATGCGGTTGTCGTGGCCGATGTTGTATTGGGGCAGGCCATGGCGCCAGTGGCAGACCCTCGTCAGCAGCGGCGGGCCGGTGATCCCGAGCAGGTCCGCCACCTCGGACCGCACCATCGCGAGCAGGTCCTCCGCCGGCAGGCGGGCAAGCTCGGGCGCCCGCGCCCCGCCCACGTATCCGGTCAGGGCGACCTCTGCGCCGGGGGCGCGGCCCTGGAACATGGTCGAGGAGAAGAGCACGCCGGAGAGGACCCGCCCCTCGGTGCGGGCATGCAGGCAGCCTATGCCGTCGAGGGGATGCGCGACCTGGCTGCGGCGATAGCCCAGGAAGACCACCGCCAGGGGCGGCGCCTCGATGAGCGCGGCCGCCTCCGCCGCCAGCGGCGCCATGCGCTCCAGCAATGCTGCCGCCGCGTGAGGTGGCGTGGCAACGACCACGGCAGAGGCGTCCACGACGCCGCCGCCCGCGGTGTCGACGCGGAAACCCTCCGGCCCGCGGCCCCTGATCGTGCGGACCGTCACGCCGGTCCGCACGCATGGACCGAGCCGGATCGCGAGAGCGCGTGGCAGGGCGCCCACCCCGTCATGCCACGAGCACAGGCGTCGTCCGGGCATCCGGCCGCCGCCGAGGCGGCTGCGCATCAGCCCCCGGATCACCGAGCCATGCCGGCGCTCCATGCCGACCAGGGCAGGATACGCTGCGTGCATGGCCATCCTGTCGGGGTCGCCGGCGAACATGCCGCCGACCAGGGGCTCGATCACGCGTTCGAGGAACTCCCTCCCGAAACGCCGCTGGAAAAACCCCGTCACGCTCTCGTCGGCGCGCGACCTCCCCCATGCGGGGAGCACCTCGGCCAGCATGCGCAGGCGCCCGGGCACGGAGAGATAACGGCGTACGAGGAAACCGAAGGCGTGCGGAGGAATGCCCACGAGTGCGCCGTTGGCCAGCAGGTAGCGCTGCCGCACGCCGGGGCCGAGGTCCAGCCGCTGTCCGTCGAGCCCGAGCGCCTCCGACCATCCGTTCGCGGTGGCGGACGCGGCGCTGACCGCGGTCGGCCCGCGCTCCATCAGATACCCCCCGATGCGCTGAGACTGGGCCTTCCCCCCGACCCGCACCTCGCGTTCCAGGACTGCCACCCGATGGCCGCGACGCTGCAGTTCGCACGCGGTGGCCAACCCCGAGACCCCGCCCCCGATCACCGCCACGTCGATCGTCATGGGCCATCCTGCCGCGCTTCCGGCTCCGCCCTGGTGATACCCTCGCTGCGGCCGCCAGCCCCGTGGCCTTGCCGCGCGCCGAAGCGCCGTTTCGCCAGCGCCTCCAGATCGCCCGCGGTGACGACCTCCGCGCCCCGCGCGCGGACGTGGGTCTCGACCCGCTGACGGACGAAGCCTCGCACGAAAGACGGCACATGACTCAGCCGCGCCTCGGCCTGCGCCGTCCACGTGAGCCCCGGATGGGAAGGGGTGTCCACCGCGGGCACAATGACCTCGCCGCCCCGCGGCTCGTAAGTGCAGAGAAAATCCTCACCCATGAGGTTGTCGTCCCGCGCATATGGACGTGCCCGACAGCCGCCGCACACCCTGGCGTATTCGCAGGCGCCGCAGCGACCCTCCAGCTCCGGCGCGCGCAGCCGCGCGAACAGTGGCGCCGCGGTCCACAGCGCGGCGAGGTCCGCGCTGCGCACGGATCCGGCCGAGGCCTCGATATAGGGGCAGGGTGTGAGTTCGCCCTCGGGCGTGACTCGACAGTACCGCCTCCCCGCCAGGCAGCCGGCCGCCTCGAGGCCGGGCGTCGCAACGGCCGGGTCCGTGCCGGCCGCCGTCATGGCCAGGCGCCGGAAATGCGGTGCGCAGCGGGCGCGTACCAGCAGCTCCCCCTCCTCACGCGCCGCGACCGCGATGCGGCCCAGGACACGCTCGTAGACCGCGGCCGACACATTGGACAGGGAGGCGCCCCGGCCGGTGCACACCAGGAAGAATACGTTCAGGACGGCCGCGCCCGCGGAGCGGGCGAAACCGATCATGGCGTCCAGCTCGTGGGCGTTGGCGTCGGTGACCGAGAAATGGATCTGGAACATCAGGCCGCTCCGGCGGCACGCCTCGATGCCCTGCACGGTCCTGGACCATGCGCCGCGTACTCCGCGAAAGCGGTCGTGATCGCCCGCCTCCAGCGAGTCGAGGCTGATGCCCAGGGCCCGCACCCCGGCCCGCTGCAGCGCCTCCACGCGGCGATCGTCCAGCAGCGTGCCGTTGGTGCCGACCACGACCGCCAGGCCTCGCTGCGTGGCGTGCGCCGCCAGCTCGCAGAGATCCGCGCGCAGCAGGGGCTCGCCGCCGGTCAGCACCACGAGGGTCTCCCTGCTCAGCGCCGCGATGCGATCGAGCAGCGCCCTGACCTCGTCCGTGCCGAGCTCATTCGCGGTCCCCTGGCCGCGCGTTCCGGCGTCGAGGTAGCAGTGGGCGCAGGCGAGATTGCAGCGGCGCGTGAGATTCAGCGCGATGAGGATCGGCGGGGCGATCGCCGTGCCCATGGGCTCAAGCCGGCCCCGCGGGGCGGGCATGTGGACACAGGCGCGCCGTGGCCTCGTCGACGACGCCGGCGGTGACGACGGTATGGCCGCGCTCCGAGGCAAACTGCAGGATGGCCGTACGCACCATGGGGCGCACCATCTGCGGGACCCGCTCGAGCCGGCACTCCGCCTCCTCCGTCCAGGCGACGGTCTCCCGGGCCATCATCTCCAGCGGCGGCTCGTACTCCGTCGCGGCGAGCATCATGCTGCATGGCGCCAGGCGGAGCAGATTCTCGGCATTGCCGCCGACGTCGAGCTCCGGATCGGCGTGCATCCCCGTCCTGCCCGCCAGCAACAGGCTGGCTCCGACCTCCCCGAGATAACGCAGGATGGCCTGGTACGGCTTGCCGTCGCGCAGCTCGCAGACGAGCTCGACACCCCCGGACGCGGCGATCGCCCGGCCCACATCCAGATACGAGCGGTAGATCTTCGCCAGTCCGCCGTCGATCAGCTCCGCGTGCAGGCGCTCCTGATCCTCGAAGCGGAACGTCGCGCGCGCCTGGTCGTTGAGGACCCTGGCGATCCGGCCGAAGGCGGTGTAATGGAAATACGGGTCGAAAGCGGCGACGGCGTGGACCGGGGCGCCGATGCGCTGACCCAGGGCCAACGCCGATCTCAGGGCGCTGAAGGAGCGCGGAGAGCCGTCGAGCGCGACCACCAGCGGACCGGCGCCGATCCGCGGCGCCTCCACGCGGACCACCAGCACGTCGACCGGACAGCGCCGCGCCACGCGGATGCACACGGTCCCGAGGGGGGCCTCCGCCCCCGCCCCGAGGCCTTGCGCGCCCAGCACCACCAGGTCGTGCGCGCCGCCGCGGGCGGCCTCGAGGATGCCGCGGTAGTTCTTGCCTTCGCTGTTGATCCGGCGATAGCGCACGCCCGCCGCCTGGCAGGATGCCTCACCAAGGTCATGGTAGCTGTCGCTGATGAGCCGAAGGCCCCGGGTGATCAGCTCATCGTGGACCGCCCGCTGGTGCTCGAGCGCCGACTCCGCGCGGTAGCGCTCCGGCAACCCGCTCTCCATCTCGCGGAAGCGGCGGTCGTGCAGGCTGGCGGCGTAAACATGAATTCCGCAGACCTCGCCGCCCGCGCCGGCCGCCAGCCGCACGGCCTCCCCCAGCGCATGCTCGGCGTGGTCGGAACCATCGAGGGCAACGAGGACCCGGCGCCACGCCGCGGTCGCGCGCGGCACGGATGCCGCCGTGCCGGCTGCCAGCGCCCCGACGCCGGTGATGGCCGTCGCACTCATGAGCCGGACTCCCCGGACCCCTCATCCCTGGCCTTGCGACGAAGCGCGCGCAGGCCCCACGCCTGCAGGCCGGCCACCCCGGCCACCACCGCCAGCGGCGCCGCGTAGGCAAGCGTTCCGACGGGTTGTTCGAGGCTGAGGAAATACCAGGTGGAAACGCCCTTCTCGCCGCCGCGCTCGCGCTGCCCGCCGTCCCAGGCGGCGAAGGCGACCGGCACGGTCATGCCCTGCTCGAAGGTGAATAGCTCCTGGGCGCGCGGAAACGAGATGTATGCGCGCCACACGCCGTCCTGCCACACTGCCTTGCCGGCGCCGTCCTGCTGTTGGCGATCGACCGAGGTGAGGGTGCCGAATCCCCTGGCCAAGAGCTTCTCCACCGGCGTGCCTGCCTGCACCTGCGGGTCGGCGAGCGGGTTGCCCGCGCCCCATGAGGTCACGAACGCCTTCGCGCCCTCCTGCCTGCCGTAATCTGCCGCCTCGGCGATCGCGCCCGGTTCACGGCCCGCCAACGGGTACCAGTCCACGGCCATGTCCGGATAGCGCTCGTCGACGTCGGTGACCGGCCCGGACTGCCAGTCCGCCTTCCACTGGTAGATGGTGACCGGCCGCTCCGGCTCGCCCATGCCGAAATACGGGATGCCGGCGGCCCGCGGGTCGGCGGGGAAGGCCACTGCCACCGCGTCTCGAAAGGCCTCCGCCTGGCCGGCCATGTCGTCACGGGCGCCGTCCCGCCATTCGATGCGCAAGGCCACGCGCTCCTGCGAATACAGGGCGCGCACGCTGAGCAGCTTCACTCCCGTCTCATAGGCGCGCGGCTTCACGACCGCCTGCGGCGCGAGCGGAACGTCCAGCACGTCGGCCTCTGCCCAGGCGGCATCCGAGGGGTCCCCGGGGACGTGCTCCACCCGCCGGGCGAGCAGGCTCGCCTTCTGGCTCCCCGCCGCCCGTGCCAGCCGCGGCACGGGGATGGTGAACAGCGCAATGGACGCGCCGAGCAATGCGCGCCGGCGCCGGCTGACGATATCGTTTCCCATGGCCTATCCTCCGCATCTCGCGGCAACGCCGGGGGCATCCGGCCGGCAGCCGCCGCAATCTCCGACGTCGACCGCGTCGGACAGTACATTCGGGCCGGCCACGTCGGCGGGCGCCAGCCCGAGCGTGGCCAGCTCGGCCCCGAGATACGCCTCCAGAAAGCGGGCGAGATCCCCGTAGACGGTTCCCGCGGCCCGGGCCGTCAGACGCTGAGTGAATCCGAACGCCCAGCGGCCCAGATGCTCGCGCAGGAACTTCGCCTGCGCCTCGCGCCCGAGGGCAAGGCGATCGGCTGCATGCCCCCGGGCCGTGCCATAGGCCTCCTTCATGCACAGGAACTGCATGAACTCCAGCTCGGCGCCGATCGCGTCGAGCCGGTCGTGCGCGTGCGCGGCCGGCTCCAGGCCGAACGCCCGATAGAACCCGGCGATGTCGGCCAACTGGTGGGCCTTCTGGAAGACGTGGCTCTGGCCGTATTCCGTCTCGTACGGCGGGCAATCCTTCGAGATGGCATACCCGAAGCAGCCGAGGTAGGGGCCTTCGAGGCCGGCGGGATCGAGGCCATCGAGCACGGCGCCGAGCCGGGACCATGCCGCGTGGGCCGATGCATCGCCGGGGGAGGGGAGTTCCGGTCCGATCCCGTGCCAGGCGGCGGCGAGGTCGCCGGCCAGCTCCGCGTCCGGAGGGCCGAAGGCGCAGGCGAGGAAGCCGTAGATGTGGCTGCGGAGCAGCGGGTCGCGGATCGCGGGCGACGGCATGTTTTCGCGCTCAGATGGAGTTGTAATGCTTGGCGTCCCGTTCGATCTTCGGCTCTTCGACCGTGACGCGCGCGACCTCCCTGCCGTTCCTGCTGTAGCCGACGACGGTGTCGTTGTACATCGACCACGGCTGCCCGTCGATCGTCATCTCCAGCACCTTGGGTCCCTCGATGATCTCGTAGCGGAAGACCATCGTCTGGCTGGTGCGGAACAGCTGCAGCACCGCGAGCAGCTCGCGCGAGGGGCGCGTGTATTTCTCGATCGCCGCGTCCACGCCCGGCCCGAACATCTGCCGCAGGTAGGGCCGCGGCACCCAGCGCGGCGGAATGTAATAGCCGTTCGGCTGCGTGCCGAACTGCGGATACAACGGCAGCGCCACCTTTTCGACCTGCACCAGGAAGTACAGCGGATGCTGCCGGTCCTCCGCCCAGGTGCCGTCCTCGCCCACCTGCACCAGCCCCTGCATGCGGATCTTGCCGACGCAGGCCGCCATGCAGCGCGTCTCCATCGGCTCGCCCTCGGTGAGCGGGTCCTTGCCCTCGATGCGCGGGTAGCAGGCGATGCATTTCTCGCTCACGCGCGTGGTCGCCCGGAACATCGGTTTCTTGTAGGGGCACTGCGCCACGCACTTGCGGTAGCCGCGGCAGCGCTGCTGGTCGATGAGGACGATCCCGTCCTCGGGACGCTTGTAGATCGCCCGCCGCGGGCAGGCGGCGAGGCACGCCGGGTAGCTGCAGTGGTTGCACAGGCGCTGCAGGTAGAAGAACCAGGTCTGGTGCTCCGGCAGCGTGGCCGGATCGAGGTTCAGGCGGTCGCGAACCGCGTTGGAGCCGGTCGCCGTATCCTCGTAGAAGTTCGGCGATCGCCACTCGAGATCGGTCGGCTCGTAGCCCAGCGCGACCTCCTCGCGCCGGGCCTGCTCGCGCGCCGCCTCGAAGATGGTCATGCCGTCGAAGACGCCGTACGGGGCCTTCGCGGCCTCGCCCGCCGCCGGGTCCCAGATCGCCTCGCGGCCGGCGTCGCGGTGCGCCGCGTCGAGCAGCTCGAGGATGCGCACGTCCCAGGACTGCGGATAGCCGCCGTAGGGCTTGGTCTCGACGTTGTTCCACCACATGTACTCCTGGCCCTTGGAGAAGGTCCAGGTGGACTTGCAGGCCATGGTGCAGGTCTGGCAGGCGATGCACCGGTTGGTGTTGAAGACGAAGGCGAACTGCCATTGCGGCGTGGCCTGCGGATGCGGATAGCTCATCGGCCGGCCGAGCTGCCAGTTGTAGACCTCACTCATCGGTGTTGCTCCCCGCTCGATAGGTTTCGGTGTAGCGGTGGCGAACGTCGCGGATGAGCGCCCGTACGTAGTCCTCCCCCCGGGCGCGGTATATGCCGTGCGTGGCGGCGAAGCACGGCCGCCTGAACAGTGAGAGCAGCTGCTGGTCGTTGAAGCCGAGCATAAGGTATTCCTCGACGAGGCAGGTCGCCATGGCGTGCATGCTGCCGCCGGGCAGCGCCACGCCGACCAGCTCCATCGGGTCCTGCGGTTCGGCCTGCTTCATGTCGACCCTTTCATCCGCGTCGCCTCGCCCCGCAGGTACCTCGCCATGAAGTCGCTCTCGTGCCCGGGCGTGTAGCCGCTCTCGGCCGGCGGCCACGCACCGGTGCCGCCGAGGCCGCCCGGCTCGGCCTTCTGCACGCGCACGAGCGTCTCCTTCGGCACGGTGTTCACCGCGTGGTTGTCGACGTCGAATCCGAACACGAAGGCCATGCTGCCCACCTTCTTGTGGAACAGGCCGTCGGTCTGGTGTATGGGCGGCGCCCACCCGCGGGTCACGCTCTGGTGCGAGCCGTAGCGGAAGTTCGACTGGTAGCCGGTGTCGGCGGCCAGGGCCCGGCCGTCGGGCCGCGTCTCGTGCGCCTGCACGGTGCGCTCGCTGGCGATCCAGGCGCTGTGCTTGGTCATGACGACGTGATACGGATAGGCCGGGTTGTACTTCACGCGCGTCATCAGGCGAAAGGCCTTGTAGCGGGGATCGCCCTCGCTCCAGCCGGCGTACGGGCGATCCGTCGGGTTGGCATCCATGTAGATGTAGTCGCCGTCCTCGATGCCGAGATCCCTGGCCGCCTGCGGGTTCATGTGCACCTGCCAGTCGCTGACGCCGGGCTGTCGCTTGTCCATGCGGTAGGGGTCGCCGAAGTTCGTGCTCCAGATCCAGTTCCAGTCGACGGTCGCCCAGGAGGAGTGGGTCGTGTGCCGGCTCTTAGGCGTCATGCAGTAAAACGTGTAGCCTTCCTGCCACAGGGGGTTGCGGGTCTGCCTGACCTGCGACCAGGGCAGCTTGTTGTTGGCCACCGCGCGCAGGTCCGCGTCGAGGACTTCCTTCTGCAGCATCTCCGGCGTGATGCCGTAGTTGCGCGGGCGGATATGGGGACTGGTCGAGACGATGACGTTCGGCAGGTAGGGGGTGGCCTCGGGCGCCTCGCGATGCGACACCAGGTTCTCGCCGTAATCGATTGCCTCCGGGAGATCCGCGTACGCGTTCATGCGGCCGGTGTCGGTGTAGAACGGGATGCTGTCGTGCACCTGCTCGTAGAACGGCACGCGCGGGTAGGTGCGGAACAGCATCAGCGCCGCGCCGGGTTCGCCGTACTTGCCGGCCATGATGTCGGCAACCGTGTATCCCTGCGTGGTGCAGCAGTTGTCCAGCACCCTCTGGATGTACACCTCCGGGGTGCCCGCGAGCATGAATTTCCAGTGATCGCGGAAGCGCTGATCGCCGGTGATCGCGCTCAGCTGTTCGGCGACGAGCGCGAAGATCATGGCGTCGTCCTTGGAGTCGTACAGCGGCTTGATGCCCTCGCCGCCCCAGATCTGCAGGAAGGGATTCGAGCAGGAGCCGCCGATCTCGAGGGTCTGGAATTCCGGCCAGGAGTTCGCCGGCAACACCACGTCGGCGTACTCGGCCGAGCCCGTCCACTCCACCTGCTGATCGACGATGCAGTCGATCTTCGGGTTGACGTTCACCAGCAGGTGGTAGATCCACTTCGCCTGGTTCATGAGGTTGGCGTTGTTGTACCACATGAACTTCGTCGGCGTGGGCAGGTGCGTGCGGCCAGTGAAGTTCCTGCGCCCCTCCGGTGTGTCGACGATGAGGGGCCTGTCACCAAAGCCCCAGTAGCTCATCTCCTCCCCGTGCAGGAGCTCGCGCACGTTCTCCTCGCCGATGCGGCCTTCGGGGTCGAGCACCTGGTTGAACGGATCCTCCTTCACGTAGGCGCCGCCTACGCCCGGGCCGGACCAGAGCGAGCCCTGGAACAGGGCGCCCTTGTAGTTGCCGGCCCAGGTGTGCGCGCCGGAGCCCGGGATGCCGATGCTGCCGATCAGCATGAGCGGCATGTAGACGGCGCGGTTGTGCAGGGTGGCGTGGAAGTAGTGGTTGATCCCTTCGCCGTAATGGATGGCGACGGGGTAGGCCTCGCGCGGTTTGCCCTTGAAGTCCTCGTCCCAGAAGCGGCGGCCGAAGTCCTTCGCCAGCCGCTCGATGAGTTCCTTGGATGCGCCGGAGATCTCGTGGGCCGTGTCGGCGTCGTAGTCGCGCAGGTGGTCCTTGTACATCTCCCAGACCGTCATCACCTCCACCTCGCTGCCGTCGGCGAGCTGCGCCCTGCCGCGCCATTCGAGCGCCGGGTCGACCGCGAGCGCCTCGCCGACGTCCTCGCGGCTGACGGGGTGGAAGACGCCGGCCGCCGCGTCGCGGATCACGAAGTCGCCGATGCGCTCGCGCTGCTCGGCGGTCATGCCCTGCACCGTGAAGCTCGGTCGGGCGCTGATGTCCTTGTTGCGGTAGCCGGCGATGATGTCCTGCGGCCGCAGGCGCTGCAGCGTGTCCGTGCGCACGAGCAGGGGGAAGTCGGTGAACCTCTTCACGAAGTCCTCGTCGTACCATCCGCGCTCCATCAGCAGCCGCGTCACGGTCAGGAATATCGCCGTGTCGGAAAGTCCCGGGCGCACGGAGATCCAGTAGTCGGCCTTGCTCGCCGAGGGGCTGTACTCGGGCGCGATCACCGCGATGCGGCCGCCGCGCTCCATGATCTCGGTCAGCCAGTGCGCCTCCGGCATCTTGTTCTCGATGAGGTTCTTGCCGACCTGCACCGTGAACTTGGTGAAGCGCAGGTCGTTCAGGTCGATGTCGGAGGTCTGCAGACCGTGGACGAAGGGCTGCCCGGGCGCCTGGTCGCCGCGCCACGTGTACTCGGACCACTCGCGCGCGCCCCTGGCCTCATCCGGCCCCACCCCGCGCACATGGGCGTCGAGCAGCCCGAGCAGGTTGGCCATGCGGAAGATGCCGAACTTGCCCACCACGCCGTGCGCAGGCAGCGAACTGCCGAGTTTCATCACCCGGGCGCCGGCGCCTTCCCAGTGCTCGAGCATCTCCTCGGGGTAGCCGTCCTTCTCGATCAGCCGCCGCCGGCCTTCCTCGCCGCTGTAGGTCCCGGCGATGGCGACGAGCGCCCGGGCGAGGTAACCGGTCGCCTCCTCCCAGCTCGCGCGCACGAATTGATCGGTGCCGCGCGTATCGAACCGGTACTTCGTGCGCAGCGCCGGATCGTCCGATAGCGGTGGAAAGCCGTCGTCGGCCCATTCCTTCCAACCCTTGCGGAGCATGGGGCCCTTGGCCCGGTAGGGACCATAGACGCGCCGGTGCATGGTGAAGCCCTTCAGGCACATGCGCGGATTCCAGGCCTGGGTCGCCTGGTTGCCGTACAGGTCCTTGTATTTCTGATGATCGTAGTTCTGTTCGATGCGGACGATGACGCCGTTGCGGACGAAGGCCCGCACCCGGCACATGTGCGTGTCGTTCGGCGCGCAGATGTAGGTGAAGCTGCGATCGTAGCGGTACTGATCGCGATAGACCTCCTCCCAGCCTCGGTCCGGGTAGTACTCGAGCGGATTGACGATGTCCGGCACGGGCGCGAGCGCCTGCCCCGCGAATGCGAGATCGCCCGTCAATCCCGCGAGCGCGCCCCCCGCGAGCGCACCGGTACGCTTCAGGAACTGCCGCCGCGTGAATTCCCGCTCGCTCATCGTTCGTATCCTCGCTGCCGAATCAGCGCCTCGGCTCGTGGCCGGTGGCCTTGTAGAGATAGGCGATCACCTTCCACGCCTCGTCCTCGTTCATGTCGTAGCTGTGCAGGGTCGATACGTCCGGGTTGTCCGACGGGGCGACCCAGCGCGGCATCGCGCTGTTGAACTGGTTCTGGATGCCGCCGACGGTCAGCCGCCAGTACATGTACGGCAACGTGAGCTGGGCGATCGTGCCGGGGTCCTGGAAGTTCGCGGGCCGGATGGGATAGCGGAACCCCTCCGCCGCCACGCCCTGTCCGTCGAGCTTCTCGCCGTGGCAGACGGCGCAGTTGGCCTCGTAGAGCTTCTTGCCGTCGCTCACGAACCGGGCGTCCCACTGCGCCGGCGCGGCCGCGATCCAGTCCGGAACGGCGATGCGGCCGAGCACCTCCTCGCCGACCGTCGGGTGGCGCTGGAAGATCTCCACCGGCGGTGCATAGCGCGGCCGGTTGGCCTCAAAGACCCACCCGCCGAGCAGCAACGGCGGCACGGCGAGCAGGGCCAGCCGTTGCGCGCGGACGGATCGTGATTGGCCGGTCCCTTTCTGCAGGAAGAACTCCGCGAACCGCCGCATGCGCTCGTCGCGCAGCGTCACGTGTATGACGAGCCCCAGGATGACGAAGCCCATGTACAGCAGGATGACGCTGTGCGGGATCACCGGGCGCACCAGCTTCAGGATGACGTAGATGCCCGCGGCGACCAGGAACACGCCGGTCGGCAGGGGAATTGCCGCGCGCAGGCGGGCGAGGGTGCCGGGCTTCACGTTCCAGCCTCCCCGAGCAGGTAATCGACGAGCGACTTGAGCTGCGCCGCCGTCAGCTTGGTGCCGTAGTCGGCCGGCATCAGGCCGGCCGGGAAGCCCTCGCGCTGGAATGCCGCCGGGTCGACGATGGATTCGATGAGGTAGGCCTCGGGCGACATCCGGCGCTCGCCGGCCGCCGTCCTGAGGCTGCCGGCGTCCAGCGCCGGCCCGATGGCCTGCTGCCCGGGCGCCGGCGCATGACAGGCCGCACACCCCATGTCGGTCAGCAACTGCGCGCCGCCGGCGGCGGCAGGTGCGGCCGGCGCCGGCGCCGGCACGGCGGTAGCGGCGGCGCCGGAGCCGGGAGGCTTCGGCAGCTCGCCGATCTTCACCGACGCCGTGCCCCCGAGCGACTGCAGGTAGTTCACCACCGCGGTCACCTCCTCGTAGCCGAGCTTGGCCGGGGCCCCGATCGCAGGCGGCATGATGTTCGGGTACCCCTCCACGAGGTGGGCGCCCGGCTCATAGAGGCTCTGCACGAGGTAATCCGCCGCGTTGGCCGCCGCCCCGGCGGCGCCCTGTGCGCGGCGCGCGCCGATGCCGTCGAGGTTCGGTCCGCGGCCGCCGCCCTTGACGCCCACGCCGGGCTCCATCGTGTGGCAGGCCATGCAGCCGCGCTCGCGGACGATGGTCGCGCCCGCCCTGGCGAGCTCGGCCGGCGCGAGGTCGGCGGTGAGCGTCAGCTTCTTCGGCGGCGCCCAGCGCGTCTGCGGGATCCAGTTGGCGAAGGAGACGAAGAAGCCCACGGCGAAGACCGCCGGGATCGCCGGCGTGAACAGGCGCAGCACCCGGTTCATGCCCGTTCCCCCTCGGCAAGCAGGCCGGCGGATTCGGGGTCGGCGCCCGCGGCCTCTCCGCGGGCGAGCGCGGAGATGTAGAAGCCGACGGCGAGCAGGGCGAAGAAGATCGCGGTGATCAGGGTGATGACGAGGGCGGCCTCACCGAGGGAGGGCAGCCCGGCGCCGGCGGAGGTGTCCTCCATGATGCCGAAGACGTGCCAGTTGAGCCGCGCACCGCTGCGCGCATAACCCATCAGCCCCATCAGCCATACGATGACGACGGCGAGCGCGACCAGCACGTACTGGCCGCGGCCGGGCATCCTGCCCCATTGCACCTCCGCGACGGTGCGCGCACCGCGCATCAGGAACTGATCGAGTATGAAGGTCGCCACGATCCCGCCCATGAGGACGATGATCTGCCAGATCGAGGTCCGGATGCGGACCTCGGCCGGGGCGAAATAGCCGTAGACGCCCAGCGCGGTGATCGCGAGGGCGGTCAGGCCGACCAGGCTCCACTGGATCCGCTCCCCGGTCCCGCCCCAGGGCACCGTGATCACCTTGCCGGCGCGCCGGTACAGCAGGTAGCTGCCGTAGAGGACCACGAGGATCAGCGTGACCGCGATCATCTTCGGCGCCATGACCCCGAGCGCGCCGAGCACGGGATGGAACCCGCCGGTGGACTCCTCGAGCGAGGCGGCCATAGTGTGGGGCGTGGCCCAGACCATGAAGCCGCCGATGAGCAGGACGTTGAACACGGAGGACCAGGCCTGCTGCCGCTCCGACCCGGGGATGCGCAGCAGCCCCAGCCATGAATAGTACGCGGCGCCGATGAACAGCGTCGCGATCACGATCGCCTGGATGATGAACAGCCACGACAGCACGCCGCCCATCAGCGTCACGCCGTAGGTCGCCGAGAAGGCGAACAGCTCGAAGCCGAAGTAGTAGCCCGCGAACGGGAGAAACAGCATCGTGAACAGCGCGATGAGGTTTCCCGTGTATCCCATCCAGTCATACAGCGCGCGCTCGGCGTGCGTGCGGGCGAGCAGGAAGCGGTATGCCGCGTAACCGGAGCACAGCAGCGCGCCGAAGGTGATGTTGGCGATGAGCCGGTGCACGTTCAGGGGCATCCAGCCGGGGTTCCACACGGCGTCGTACAGGCTGACGAGCTGCCCCTGCGCGTCGACGCCGCCCGGCGTCATCATGAAAGTGGCCCAGGCGTCGGCAATGAACATGACGATGGTGCCGAATACGTTGAGCGCGAGGCCGAGCACGAGATGCAGCCACTTGCGCTCGCCCTGCATGCGTGCCCAGCCGTAGTACCAGAAGTAAAGGCAGAGGGTCTCGGCGATGAAGAACAGCGGATAGACGATGAAGGTCGGCCCGAACACCCCGCTGAGATAGTTCATGAATCGCGGGTAGGCGGTGAACAGCAGGAAGCCGAGGGCCGCTCCGGTGATCGCCGTCAGCGAGTAGGCGATCGGCAGCAGGCTCGCCATCTCGTGGGCGAGCCAGTCGTGCCGCCGCGCGGAGGCGGGGTCGGTCTTCCGCGCACGCCAGCCGAGGTACTCGATGAACAGCGCGAACATCGGGACGGCCAGGACGAAGGCGGCGAACATGAGATGCAGCTGCGCGGCCATCCACACCGCCAGCCGGCTGTCCATGAGCGCGGGCGCCGCGTAATCGGGCATCGGCAGCGGCGAGCCCTGGGCGACGGCGAGCCCCGGCAGCGCCGATGCGATGATCAGCGCCATGGCGGCTCGCGCTGCTGACGCAGCCGGTGACTGTCCATGCATCCGGACCCTCTTTCGCGCCGATGGCGTCGTCATGTCGCTAACCCGCCTTTCTTCTCGTGGGGCGGCAGGCCATGCGGACGCCGCTCAGCCGCTCGACGAACCCGCGCATCTGGCCGAGATCGCGAAAGTAGCATTCGCTCTCACCCTGGACGTGACGTATGTGCCCGCGCCACGCCGGTTCCCCGTTGGTCGTCCGTTCCATCCAGATCCGCACCACGAAGGATGCCGCAGCGTCGTCGTCCGGCTTCATCGCTCTTGCACGCGACTTCGGGTTGAAATGACTCTTTATGGCACGGTGGTAACAATCCGGTAACATTCGCGGGAACGGCGCCATTCGCGGTTCCGGAGACGCGGCGGCAGGCGTGCGCATGGAAGTGTTGAAGGGCGTGGCGGCGGGCGGACGGCGCCTGCGGGCCCCGGCGTGAGGCGCGCGAAGATTTGACCGCGGGGGTGGGCCGGGACCTCGCCCGCATCGCGGGGCCTCCTGCCCCGGCGGCGGGTCGCGGGTCGCCGCCGGCTGCCCGGTGGCCGCGTCAGTCAGTGCGTGTGCAGCGGGGGCGTGGACGGGGCACCGTACGGGTGCTCACGTGTCGATGGAGGGGCCGCGGGGCTCGAGGATGCGGCGATAAAGGGCCTGGGTGATCGGCAGCGGCTCGACCCCGAACTCCCGCCGCAGCAGATCGCGGCAGCGCTGATACTGCGCCAGCGCCGAGCTGCGCTGCCCGAGCTGGCACAGGTACATCATCAGAGTTCTGTGGATACTCTCGCGGCACGGCTCCATGGTGAGCCCGCGCCGGCAGAGCCCCACGGCCTGCTCGTATCGTCCCACCCGGGCGTGGATGGCCGCGGTTCGCGCGATCACCTCGAGGCAGAGCTCGCGCAGCCGCTCGCGTTCCTCCGCGCACCAGTCGGCGTAGAGGTCCTCTTCGAGGTAATCGCCCTTGTAGAGCGCCAGGGCGTCTTCGTAGCAACGCAGGGCACGCTCGAAATCCTGCTGCCGGGCGAGATGCATGCCTTGCACCGCCAGACGCTCGAACGTCTGCGCGTCGATCCACATCGCCTCGCCCCTGAGCAGATACGATTCCCCCTCCGTGGCGACCACGTCGCGGTCCAGTCCGGCCGACATCAACTGCCGGCGCAGGTAGTACACGGTGACCTTCAGGCGTTCGCGCCCGCGCTTCTCGGTCGCCTCTCCCCACAGGCGCTCGATCAGGCGCCCCCGATTCAAGGCATTGCCCGGGCAGCTCGCAAGCAGCTTGAGCAACTGGACCGAGCGCTTGCGCACCCATTTTTCCACGGCCAGGTCCCGGCCCCGGAAGACCAGCCTGAAGCGGCCCAGCGCGAAGATCCGAAGACAGGAACCGGACAGCGCAGCCTCGGCGACGTCGCTGCGCGGCCGGATGAGTATCAACATCCGGGTTCTCGTTCGTGCCGCCCCCGGCAGGATGAGGGTGCTCAGCGCCACGGGAAACCACTGACCGTCTCTTCGCATCACCAGACAGGCGGGCACGGCGAAGGGTCTGCATTTGCTGACGCATGAGATCCCGTCACAGGACGGACCGCACAACGGCGCGCCGGTGGGCAGCACCGCCCGCAGCACTTCATAACAGCGCCGGCCCAGCATGTCGTGCTCGGAGTAACCCAGGAGCTCCTGCGCCGGCGCGTTGCCGGCGAGGACGCGCAGGTCTTCGCCGACGGCGATTGCCGCGTCCGAGGCAGACTCGACCAGCGCGGGACGATAGCCGCGGCGCATCCGACCATCCTCCAAGAAGGATCCAGTATGATTCGGCGTCAGACCCCGCTGAACGTTGATTCAGATCAACGCGCAAGCTCGGGTGCCCGGCCAGCAAGAGGAAGGGGGCCAGGGGCGGCTCAGAGGCCGAGCTCCCCCCAGATCGCGTCGATGCGCCGCGCGACCTCCTCGCTCATGGCGATCGGCCGGCCCCACTCGCGCTGGGTCTCCCCCGGCCACTTGTTGGTGGCGTCGAAGCCGGCCTTGGAGCCGAGGCCGGCCACGGGGCTGGCGAAATCGAGGTAATCGATGGGCGTGTTCTCCACCAGCACCGTGTCGCGCGCCGGGTCCATGCGCGTGGCGATCGCCCACATCACCTCTTTCCAGTCGCGCACGTTGATGTCCTCGTCGGTGACGATCACGAACTTCGTGTAGGTGAACTGCCGCAGGCAGGACCACACGCCGAACATGATGCGCCGGGCGTGGCCGGCATAGCGCTTGCGGATGCTCACCACCGCCACCCGATAGGAACAGGCCTCCGGCGGCAGATGGAAATCCACGATCTCCGGAAACGCCTTGCGCAGGATCGGCACGAAGACCTCGTTCAGTGCCGAGGCCATGACCGATGGCTCGTCGTGCGGCGAGCGGCCCATGTAGGTGCCGAGGTAGATCGGTCCGCCGCGATGCGTGATGCGATCGATGGTGAAGACGGGGAAGGGGGCCTGGGCGTTGTAGTAACCGGTGTGATCGCCGAACGGACCCTCCGGTGCCTCCTCGCCGGGGACGACGTGACCCTCCAGCACGATCTCCGCGGAGGCGGGCACCAGCAGCGGTATGCCCAGGCAGCGGACGACCTCGCTGCGCGCGCCGCGCAGCAGGCCGGCGAACTGGAACTCCGAGATGGTGTCCGGGATCGGCGTGACCGCCGCCAGCATGGTGGCCGGATCGGCGCCGATCGCCACGGCCACCGGAAATGGCTCGCCCGGGCGGGCAGCGCGCCACTCCTGGTAGTCGATCGCGCCGCCACGGTGCGGGAGCCAGCGCATGATCACCTTGTTGCGCGCGAAGACCTGCTGGCGGTAGATGCCGATGTTCAGACGCTCCCTGGCGGGCCCCCTGGTGATCACCATGCCCCAGGTGATGAGCCGGCCCGCGTCCCCCGGCCAGCAGGTCTGCACCGGGAGGTGCGCGAGATCCACCTCGCCGCCCTCGATCACGTGCTCCTGACAGGGGGCGCGATCGACCATGCGCGGCGTCACGTGCATCAGCCTGCGGAACCTCGGTAGCCGCTCCAGCGCCTCGCTCAGGCCGTTCGGCCAGCGCGGTTCCTTCAGAAAGGCGAGCAGCTCGCCGAGCTCCCGCAGCTCCTGCGTGTCCCTGCAGCCCAGCGCCAGCGCGACGCGCTGCACCGTCCCGAACAGGTTGCCGAGCAGGGGCATCACCCCGGCCGTCGGGCGCTCGAACAGCAGCGCCGGCCCTCCGGCGCGCAGCGTGCGATGACAGACCTCGGTGATCTCCAGGCAGGGGTCGAGCGGATGGCGTATGCGCCGGAGGTCGCCCATGGCCTCCAGATAGACCATGAACTCGCGCAGGTCCCGGAAGATCATCGCCGCCTGATCCGGATCAACCGGGCCGCCGTGCCGGTGGACGATAAAGCGCGCTCCATGTCCGCCTCCTCCCGTCTCTCATGCGCCTCGCGACTGCTGCGCTGGTCGTTGCGCATCGTGCCCGGCGCGCTGCAGGCCCCGGCCGGCGCGCTGCTGTTCAACCACCTCGCGCGCGGCCAGCCGCTGGCCGCGCGCCTGCGCGAGATCGACGGCCGCAGCGTCGCCATCGACGTGACCGATCTGCGGCGCACGCTGTGTTTCCGCATCGATGGCGGGCGCCTGCGCGCCGTGGAGGCCCGCGCGCCCGACGTGGTGATCCGCGGCGACGTGGAGGGGTTCCTGAGGCTGGCCACGCGGCGCGAGGACCCCGACGCCCTGTTCTTCCAGCGCCGCCTGTGCATCGAGGGTGACACCGAGGTCGGCGTGCACGTCAAGAACCTGCTCGACGCCCAGGAGTTCGACTGGGAGGCGCACCTGCGGGCCGTGCTGCCGGCGCCGCTCGCGGAGCGAGCCGTGCGCGGCCTGCACCGGGCGCGCGCCGCGATCGCCGTACGCTAGCCACGCTCATTCGACCTGCGCCATGCCCGCCGCGCCGTGCCAGTGGCCGTTGCAGCGCCGCGTCCCCGACAGCGCCTCGACCTCGCGCGCCGCCGCTGCCGGCGCACGCCGGCCGGTCGCCACCTCGTGCACCAGCGCGATGACCTCGCCGGTGCCGGCGGACTGCGGCACGATGCGGCCGACGTCGACCTGCAGCGCCCCGAGGTCGTCCCAGTCCGCCAGCAGGTTGCAGACGGCCGCGGAGCGGGTCTGGATGCCGTTCAGCACCAGGAAAGGCTGATCCTCCATCGTGGCCAGCGGCAGGCCGTCGGGATACTCGCGGCAGACGAAGGCGCAGGCATCCTTCTGCAGGTTGTGCGCGCGGGCGGTGTAGCAGCGGGCCGAGAAGGCGAGCGCGAGGTCGCCGCATATCTGCACCTCGGTCTGCATCTGCAGGAAGCGGCGATCGGGCAATGCGGCGAGCTGTGCCCTGGAGATCTCCGTCGGCACCACCCAGCGGCGCGCGCCGAGGCGCGCGAGCAGCGCCAGCGTCTCGCCGTTGTAGACGTTCACGTGCGGGCCGATGACGAACGGCAGCTCGCGCGCGCTGAGCAGGTCGACGGCCGCCATGTCGTTGGCCTCGACCAGGAAGCGGCCGTTGTCCACGATGCGCTTCAGCATCGAGAGCTCGGACTCCGCCTCGATGAGGGTCAGCGTCGAGAGCACCACCTCCTTGCCGGCCTCGGCCAGCGCCGCGGCAATCTCGAGCCAGTCCTCCAGCCGCAGCTCGCGCCGCTTCGAACAGACGGTCTCGCCGAGATAGACGACATCGATGGGGGTCGCGGCCATCGATCCGTAGAAGGCGAAGACGCGCGCGCGATCCCAGAACCAGGGTATGGGGGCGAGAGACAGATTCATTGCCAGGGCCGGTGATAGGCGCCGAGGGTATGGCAGCGACCCTCGGCCATGGAGTTGAGCTCATCCAGCCATTCCTGCCGCGGCGCGAACCCCGTGGGGTCGGCGCAGCAGGCATCGAGCGCGGCGCGCAGCACCTTCGTGACACGCGCCACGTACGCCGGACTGCGCTGCCGGCCCTCGACCTTGAGCGCGGCCACGCCGCCCCGGACCAGCTCGGGGAGGATCTCGATCACGTTGAGGCTGGTGGGCTCCTCGATCGCGTAATAGACGTGGCCGCCGACGCGGTAGCGGCCCTTGCAGACGGTCGGGTAGGCCGCCGGCTGCCCGTCCTGGTAGCGGTCGATCAGCATGCCGCCGACGCGCGACTGCCGGCCCGCGGTCGTCTCCTCCCAGCGCACGGCCGAGGCCGGCGAGCAGACGCCGTGCACGTTGGGTGATTTGCCGGTGACATAGGCCGAGAGGGCACAGCGGCCCTCGACCATCACGCACAGGCTGCCGAAGGCGAACACCTCGATCTCCACCGGCACCCTGCCGACCAGGTTCAGCACCTGCGCGAGCGACAGCACGCGCGGGAGCACCACGCGGCGCACGCCGAAGTGACGGTGGTAGAAGGCGATCGCATGGCGGTTGGTGGCCGAACCCTGCACCGAGAGATGCAGCCGCAGGCCGGGGTGCGCGCGTGCCGCGTGCGCCATCAGGCCCGGGTCGGCGAGGATGACGGCGTCCGCCCCGACGGCGGCCGCGGTCGCGAGCGCTGCGGCAGCCCCCTGCCAGCGCTCGGCATCCGGGTAGGTGTTGAGCGCCACCAGCACCTTCGCGCCGCGCGCGTGCGCATAGTCCACGCCCTGGGCGGCCTCCTCCGCGCTGAACCCCAGCCCGGGGAAGTTGCGCGCGTTGGTGCCGTCGCGAAAACCGATGTACACGGCATCGGCGCCATGGTCGACGGCCGCCTTCAACGCCGGCAGGCCTCCGGCAGGGCACACCAGCTCAACGTGCTGGCGCATGCATCGGCACCGGGCAAAAGACGGCGCCCTCACGTTGTGGCGAATCGCGCATGGTCATCGTTCCGGAGTGATCGGGGTGAGCTCGATCCCGCGCACGGCCGACCCTGGCGCGTCGTCGCCCTGGCCGTCAGCGAGGCGGCGCAGCACCTCGATGATCACGCTGGAGTTCTTCTCGCCGACGCCGGCCCGCATCGCCGTCTCGAACAGCTCCCCGGCCGCCGCGCAGGTGGGCACGGGCTGGCCGAGCCCGGCGGCGAGCCGCAGACCATAGTCGGCATCCTTGCATCGCCAGCGCGTGGCGAAATAGACATGATCGTGATCGCCCTGCGCGATCCGTTCGGTGAGGTACCTGACCACCGGGCTCGCGACCGTGCCCTTGCACAGCGTCGCGGCGACGAGCGCGGGGTCCAGGCCCGCCCGCTCCGCCACGGCGTAGCCCTCGGCCAGCGCCGTGATCTGCGCCGTGGCGATGAGATTGACGATGAGCTTGTAGGCGGTGCCCGCGCCCGGCGGGCCGAAATGCACGAGCTCGCGGGCGTAGCCCTGCAGCAGCGTCCGCGCCCGCTCGAGCGTGGCGCCTTCGGCCCCGGCGAGCACGGTCAGTTCGCCGGCGGCGGCGCCAAGCGGGCCGCCGGTGACCGGGCCGTCGATGAACGGCACTCCGGCCGCCGAGAGCGCGCCGCTCAGCTCCAGGGTCCAGCCGTGCGAGAGGGTGGAGTGCTCGATGGCGATCAGGTCCGCGGCCGGGCTGCCCGCCAGCGCCCCGCGCGCGCCCAGCCAGACCTCGCGCGAGGCCGCGTCATCGCCCACCATGGAGAGGACGAAGCTCGCGCCGGCGACCGCCTCCGCCGCGCTGGCGGCGACGGCCGCCCCCGCCTCCGCGAGCGGCGCCGTCTTGTGCGCGGTGCGGTTGTACACGGTGACCTCGTGGCCGCGCGCGAGCAGGCGCCGCACCATGGCCGATCCCATGATGCCGGTACCGAGAAAGGCGATTCTGGGCATATGCGCAGGGAGTGGCGGGCTAGCGCATGTACATGTCCGTGTAGCGGCGCGCGTACTCGTTGAAGGCCGCCTCCGCCTCCGGGCCATCGCCTTCGCAGATCCGGATGTTGTCCCACTCGCTCTTCGGGAACTTCACGTAGAGCGGGAAGGCGCGATGCAGGCCGATGAGCTCGCGCCGCCGCAACTGCGGCATGTCCATGGTCGGTCCCAGCCGGTAGTCCATGGCGATGTCCTCGGCGCCGATGTAGCCCTCGGTCTCGCAGACCTCGCGCAGCGTGCAGCCCCGGTAGGGACTGAAGAAGCTGACCATGACCCCGTGCGGCTGGATGCGCCGGTCGAGCTCGATGGTCTCGAAGATCATCTCGCGCGTCTCGGTGGGGAAGCCGATGATGTTGTTGGCGCTGACCCGGATGCCGGTGTCGGCGAGCAGGTCGAAGGCCTTGATGATGGTGTCGTTGGAGACGTTGCGCCCGAGCACGTTGCGCCGCAGGTCGTCGTTGCCGCTCTCCACGCCGACGCTGATCCCCTCGCAGCCGACGTCCTTCAGGATCCGGACCTTGGCCGTCGAGATCGATTCCGGGCGTGCCTCGACCCAGAATGGCAGTCCGACCTCCGGGTAGCGGCGCGCGAACTCCTCCACGCGCTTGCGGCTGGTGGTGAGAAAGCTCTCCGCCACGAGATAGACGTAGGCGAGGTTGTATCTCTCCTTTTTCTCCAGCATCTCCTCGATGAGCCGCCCGATGTCCTGCTCGCGGTAGTAGCCGCCCAGCGGGCCGTAGAGCTGGTCGAAGCCGGAGTTGATGCAGTAGGTGCAGGTGTAGGGGCAGCCGCGGTTCATCTCGAAGGTGCCGGTCACCGAGATCCTGCCGCCCATCGGCTTCCAGAACCGCCGCCGGTCGTACACGTCCCAGTCCTGGTACGGCAGCTGGCGCATGTCGATGCCGTGGCGCACCGGGTTCTTGTAGAGCTTGCCGTCGCGCCTGATCCAGATGTTGCGGATGGCGGTGATGTCCGCGCCCTGACGCATCTTCTCGCACAGTTCCATGAGCGGCAGCTCGCCCTCGCCCACGCATACCATGTCGATCGCCGCGTGCCGCATGACGATCTCCGGTGCGAAGGTCGGATACACGCCGCCGGCGATCGTCGGGATGCCGGTGTGCCGCACCGCGTTGAGCAGTCTCAGCCCGAGCGGGAAGGTGACTTCGATGCACGACAGCCCGATGAGATCCGGCCGGTAGGACTCGACGAGATCGCGGAAATCCTCGACGACGTCGCCCGCCTCGGGAACGATGCCCAGCTCGGCGAAGTCCGTCTTCCTGACCTGCAGGGCGTGTGCCCTGGCCTCGTCGCCGGTCTTCTCGGCCGTCCGGTAGAAGGTCGTGTCGAACAGCCTCACCTCGACCCCGCTGTTCTTCAGGCACGCAGCGAGGATCCCGATGCCGGCGGTCACGAGCGTGTCCAGCATGGTGTTACAGTTGATGAGCAGTACCCTGAAATCCTTCATGCCGATGCCCCTGGAAGCGATTGACAGTCTCTTGCGTGGCGCCGGACCAGTCCGGCGATCCAGTCGTAACCCTCGCGGATCTCCGTCGTCAGCTCCTCGACGGGATACTCGAAGACGATGTTGATCCGCGGATTGTGCTCGAGCACGATGCGCAGGGTCTCCTCCATGTCCACCCAGCCCTGCTCGGGCCTCTGCGTCGGGTGCAGCGGAACGTGCCCGCGATGCCGTGGATCCTCGGGGCCGCGCGTGTTCCACAGGTGCATGGAACGGGCCCTCGGCGCGAGCGTCCGTATGTCCTCCATGTACGAGCGCTGCCGGATTCGGGCCCCCAGCGAGGCATGGCCGGTGTCGATGCAGATCCCGAGCTGTGGATGGCCGCTCATGGCCGCGAGGAAATCCTCCGGGCTGGCGAACGCGCTCGAGTAGGCGGCGAACTCGATGTCAATCGGCATCCCGTGTCGATCGCTCAGCGCCGCCAGCCGGCTGCAGGTCTCGCGCGCGAGCCGGGCCGCGCGTTCGCGGTCGGTGGTGTCGGTCTTGCCGTAGGTCAGGTGCGTCACCACGTAGGCCGCGTTCCACGCGCGCGCGTGGCGGAGCGTCTCCCCGATCACTCGGAACGAGAGCTCTCGCAGCGAGGCGTCCTCGTGCAGGAAGAAGCAGCTGACGCCGCTATGGTGGAAATACGACGGCCTCGGCATGGGGGCGTGGAAGCTCAGCCGCGTGTAGCCTTGCCGGGTCAGGCCGGCCAGCGTGCGCCGCAACGCGCCCCAGGACTGCCGCGGAAAATCGAACAGCTCGACGCCACCCAGGCCGCGGTGCAGGAGGCGCTCGGCCATCGACTCAGTCGTTAGCATGGTCCGGCGCGCTCCGCCACCGCGCGACTTCCACGAGATTGGTGTTGAAGGCCGACCCTCCGCCCATGTCGCCCGGCAGGTCCGGCGTGGTGTGGTTGGCGTTGCGGCGCTCCGGATAGCGCTCGTCCCACCACAGTCCCATGGCCGCGACGACGCCCGGGCGCACGCCGCTGTCGATGGCCGCCCACAGCATGAAATCGCCCCGATCGTTGAACACCCGCACCTCGTCGTCCTGGGCGATCCCGCGGGCCTGCGCGTCGCGCGGATGGATGATGAGGGTGGGGCGATCCTCCCAGCGCTCCCAGCCCCGGTTGCGCGCGTGGCTGGACTTGTGGAACGAGCACGACGCGGGGGTGATGAGATACAGCGGGTAGCGTTGATGGTGCGACGGCGTGTGCTCGCTGCCTTCACGCAGCGGCACGTACGCCGGCAGCGGATCGAAGCCGTCATCCGCCATGCGCCGCGAATGGAGCTCGATACGGCCGGATGGCGTCGGGAAGCGGCCGTCCCGCACCATCACGTGCGCCGTCTCGACCGTGGCCGCGCACCAGCCGTCCTCGAGCAGCCGCTCGGCGCTGACGCCCGCGAGCGCCGGATGCCCGAGCCGGAGTATGTCCTCGATCACCTCCCAGGCGTCCTGGCGGAAACAGGGCTCACGGAAACCCATCGCGCCGGCGAGCAGCCGAAACGTATCGAGATTGGAGAGCGACTCGCCCAGGGGCTGTATGGCGGGGCGGTTCAGCATGACGCCGAAGTGATAGTAGGAGAACAGCAGGTCGAGATTCTCCACGTGCGATGTCGCGGGCAGGACGATGTCCGCGTACCGCGCCGTGTCGGTCAGGTACTGCTCGTGGACGACGGTGAACAGGTCCTCGCGCTCCAGCCCGCGGCGCAGCCGCGCCTGGTTGTAGAGTGTCGCCGCGGGATTGCCGTTGAACACGTAGAGGCTGCGCACGCCGGCCGCCGGCCCGGTCAGCATGGCGCCGAGCTCGATCATGTTGTAGCCGGCAGGCGGGTTGGGCCGCATCGAGGCGCCCTCCAGCGACTCGGTCTCCACCGGGAAGACCGTGCTGGTGGGAAAGTAGACGCCGCCGCCGCGTTGCGCCCATGCGCCGGTCAGCGCCGGCAGGCAGGAAATGGCGCGCACGGTCATGCCGCCGTTGCTGTGGCGCTGGCAGCCCGGTCCTATGTATATGAATGAGCTTTCAGTCGATGCATACCACCAGGCGAGCTTCTCGATGTCCCTGGCCGCCACTCCGGAGATGCTCTCCACCGTCTCGGGGGAGTAACCGGCCACGCGCTCACGCAGCTGCTCGAAGCCGAGCGTATGCCGCTCCAGGAACGACCGGTCGTGGAGGCGATCGCGGATGATCACATGCATGACGCCGAGAGCGACCGCCGCGTCGGTACCGGGACGCGGCTGAATGATGAGGTCGGCGCGACTGGATCCCTTCACCTGCACGGGATTGATGACCACGAGTATCGCGCCCCGGGCCTGGGCCTCGTGCACCAGGGCCTGCTGATGAATGTTGGTGCAGGCGATGTTGCAGCCCCACAGCATAATGAGCTCGCAGTCGGCGACCGATCGCGGGTCGGCCCCGATGGAGGATCCCATGGTGTAGTCGAAGCCCGTGCGGCCGGCCTTCGTGCAGATGGTGCGCTCGAGTTGCAGCGCGCCCAGGCGATTGAAGAAGCGCCGCCCGGCGATGCGGCCGTTGACCAGCCCTTCGGTGCCGGATCCGAAGAACGGAAGGATCGATCGCGGCCCCGCCTCGGCGATGATCGACTGCCATCGCCCGCGGATCTCCTCGATCGCCGCCGTCCAGGAGATGCGCTCGAATCGTCCGTCGCCCTTCCGCCCACTGCGGCGCAGCGGGTGCTGCAGGCGATCCTGGGAGTGAATGCGCTTCGGGGACAACGCGAACTTGCGGCAGATGAAGCCTCGCGTCGAGGGGTGATCGGGGTTGCCCTCGATCTTGCGCAGCCGGCCTTCGCGCACGTGATACAGCACGCTGCAGCAGTCCGGGCAGTCGTGCGGACACACGCCGCGCACCACGCCGTCGAGCGGCGGTGCGAAGCGTTCGGCCACGCTGCGCGCTGCCTCGGTGCTCACCGCCATGCCCCGGGGTCGACTGCTCGCGATGTGGCGTGATGCGATGGAAGATTCATTGCGGCAATGGACGCGAACTGCTCTTGAATGCGTGCACGGTCTCGGCCGCCCCACTATTCCACCTGCTTCATCGCCCCGACATGACCTTGATCAAGACGCGATCGGCGCGGGATCCTGTCTTCCGCGCGGGCGGCGGCGCAATTGGATCAGGTCTTGGTTTCTCTCGACCAGTTGCTGGTTGTGATGAACCTTGATATGGATCAAGCGTCGTGTTCCGTTCAAGGTAATTCGCACGAAGACAAGGAGTTGCAAGCGATGCCGCGCAGGGAATTCGTGGCATCAAGCTTGCTGATACATGCGTGGCCTTCACTCGCGCAGCGAGGCGGTGGAGGCGACATGCACAGTGCATCCGTTCATCACACGAAGAGAGGAGAAGACAATGAATTGGGTCGATCCCGCGTATTGCGATCTGCGTCTTGGCTTCGAAGTCACCGCATACGTCTACGTGCGCTGACCGCTGGAAGCTAGGGACAGGCCGGGAGAGTTCTCCGGCCCGGCCTCTCCCTCCGGCGCCCGCGCATCGCTGCACCCGCCCTGCTCCGCACCCCGCATGACCGAGAACAACACCGTCGCGGCCGGTGACGTGCCGCAGCTGAGTCCGCTGTACCTGCTGCGATGGGAGGAACCGCAGCAGGCCCACGTGATGCTCTACCCGGAGGGCGTGGTCAAGCTCAACGAGACCGCCGCGGCCATCCTGCTGCTGTGCGATGGCCAACGCACCGCCGCCGAGATCATCGCCGATCTCAACAGCCGGTATACCAGCGCCGACGTGTCCGCCGGCGTGTACAGATTCCTGGAGACTTCGCATGCCAAAGGCTGGATCAGGATTAAGTCTTGATGGCGACCGTATCCCCATGTGGCTCGTCCTCGAGCTCACCTACCGCTGCCCGTTGCACTGCGCCTGGTGCAACAACCCGCTGGACTTCGACAACTATCGCAACGAGCTGAGCACCGAGGAGTGGAAGCGCGTGCTGCGCGAGGCCCGGGCGATGGGGTCGCTGCAGCTGGGCTTCTCCGGCGGCGAGCCGCTGCTGCGCGAGGACCTCGAGGAGCTCGTGGGGGAGGCCGATCGGCTGGGCTTCTACACCAACCTCATCACCTCCGGCATCGGGCTGAGCCGCGAGCGGCTGCAGGCCATGAAGGCCGCGGGGCTGAAGCAGATCCAGCTGAGCCTGCAGTCCAGCGATCGCGCCATCACCGACTCGCTGGTCGGGGCCAAGGCCTTCGACGCCAAGCTCGCCGCGGCGCGCGAGATCAAGAGCCACGGCTTTCCCATGGTGCTGAACGTGCCGATCTGCCGGCAGAACATCGAGCAGACCGAGGACATCCTGAAGCTCGCCGAGGAGATCGGCGTGGACTACCTCGAGTTCGCCAACATCCAGTACTACAACTGGGCGCTGCTCAACCGCTCGGAGTTCCTGCCTACGCGGGACCAGATCGCCATGGCGGAGGCCGCCGTGGCGCGCGCGCGGGAGCGGCTGGGCAAGAGGATGACGATCTACTTCGTCATCCCGGACTACTTCGACGAGCGGCCGAAGGCCTGCATGAACGGCTGGGGGGCGATCCATCTCACCATCGCGCCGGACGGCAGCGCGCTGCCGTGCCAGGAGGCGCGCGTCATCCCCGGCCTGGAGTTCCCCAGCGTGCGCGACGCACCGCTCGCCTGGATCTGGCACGAGTCGCCGGTGTTCAACGAGTTCCGCGGTGACGCCTGGATGAAGGAGCCCTGCCGCAGCTGCCCGGAGAAGGAGCAGGACTTCGGCGGCTGCCGGTGCCAGGCCTACCTGCTGACCGGCAACGCGGCCAACACCGATCCGGTGTGCGCGAAGTCCCCGGAGCATCACCTCGTGGTCGACGCGGTCGCGGAGGCGGCCGTGCCCGGGCGCCGCCGTCGCCCGATCGTCATGCGCCGCCGCGACAGCGTCAACACCATGTTCATGGGGTGCGGCGGATGAGGCTGCCGCACGAGACCCTGGAAGGCACCGTGATCTGCGGCGTGCTGCTGACCGCGGTGCTTTACGCCCTGCTGCGCCTGATCATCTAGGGCGGCCGTCGCGCATGCAGCGGGGCGCGCCATGACGTTCGCGGGACTCGACGTGGTGGCCCGCTGGCTGCACCTGCTCGGGCTGCTGGTGTGGATCGGCCACAACTACGCGAACGTGGTGCAGCGGCCGCGCTATCAGCCGGTGGACCCCCTGGACAGGGAGGCGGCCGACGAGCTGTTCGCGCAGGCGGCCCGGCGCGAGCACGGCACCTTCCGCTACGCCTCGCTGGTGGTGCTGGCGAGCGGGCTCTACATGCTGTGGTTTCGCGGCATCGTGGCCGAGACGCTCACGCTGCGCGGGCAGTTCGCCGTGCTGGGCCTGGGCGTGTGGATCGGCCTGCTGATGACGGCCAACCTGTGGTTCGTGCTATGGCCGCACCAGAAGAAGGTGCTGGGCTTCGTGCCGGCGCCGCACGCGGAGCGGGTGCGTTGCTCGCGCATCACCTTCCTCTCCTCGCGCACGAACACGATCCTGTCTTTCCCCGCGGTCTTCCTGATGATCGCCGGCGCGCACGCGCCCATGCTGTTCTGAGGGCCGGGCGGCTGGCCTTCCCGTCATGAGCCGGATCCACAACTTCTCATCCGGCCCCTCGTGCCTGCCGGAGGAGGTCCTGCGCGAGATCCGCGACGGGATGCTCGACTGGCAGGGCAGCGGCATGTCGGTGCTGGAGATGCCGTTCTCCAGCCCGGAGTACCGCGCGATCGCCGCCGCGGCCGAGCGTGACCTGCGGGAGCTGCTCGGGGTGCCGGCGCGCCATCGCATCCTGTTTCTGCAGGGCGGCGCCTACGCGCACTTCGGCATCCTGGCGATGAATCTCCTGCCGCCCGGCGGCAGCGCCGACTACGTCGTGACCGGGCTGTGGTCGGAGCGCGCGGCGGCGGAGGCCCGGCGCCACGGTGCGGTGCGGATCGCGGCGAGCGGCGCGCACGAAGGCTACCGCGGCATCCCGCCGTGCGAGAGCTGGCGGCTCGACCCCGCCGCCGCCTACTGCCACCTCACCACCAACGAGACCGCCCACGGCGTGCAGTTCCGCGAGCTGCCCGAGACGGGCGCGGTGCCGCTGGTCGCCGACGTGACCTCGGACTTTCTCACGCGGCCGATCGAGGTCTCCCGCTGCGGCCTGCTCTACGCCAGCGCGCAGAAGAACGCCGGCTGCGCCGGCCTGACCGTCGTCATCGTGCGCGAGGACATGCTGCGCGACGCCGCGGACGTCACGCCGTCGCCATTCGACTACCGCCGGCAGGCCGAGTGCAACGGCTGCGTCAACACGCCGTCCACGTTCAGCGTCTACTGCGCCGGGCTGATGTTCGCCTGGATGCGCCGCAATGGCGGCGTGCCGGCGTTCGCGCAGAGCACGGCGCGCCGCAGCGCGCGGCTGTACGAGATCATCGACGGAAGCCCGCTTTACCGCTGTCCGGTCGAGCCGGCGCACCGGTCCCAGGTGAACCTCTGCTTCCGGCTGCCCGGTCGCGGGCTGGAGCGCGAATTCCTGGAACAGGCGGCACGGCACGGCCTGCACCATCTCGAGGGACATTCCGCCATCGGCGGCATACGGGTGAGCCTGCACAACGCGACACCGGATACCTCGGTGGAGGCCCTGATCGCGTTCATGCGCGACTTCGCCGCGCGCCGGCACGCGGCCGCGTGAGGAAGCAGCGCCCATGGCGAACGGTACGCTGCGGGTGATGGGGATCGAATTCGCCCATCCCGTCGGCGTGGCCGCGGGCTATGATCGCGACGGCAGCCGGCTGGCCGAACTCTCGGCGGCGGGCTTCGCGTTCGTGGAGATCGGCACGGTCAACGTCACGGCCGGGGCCGGCGCGGTGGCCGCGCTGCAGCCCATCGTCAGGAATATCGCCTGCCATCGCCTGCAGTCGGCCCCGCTGTCCGGTCAGCGCGGCGCGGTGGTCGGGGTGAGCATTGGCAGCCAGCGTGATGTACTGGATACGGTTGCCGCGGCCGAGATCGCCGTCGGTGCGCATGCCCTGACGCTGCTCGCCGATTTCCTCGTCGTGAACCTGAGCCGCCCTGGAAGTGCATCCCGCGACGGGCCGGCGGAGGCGCGCCCGCTGCGTACGCTGCTCGAACGCATGCGTGCCCAGGTCGACGCGGCCGGTCGCACGCTCGCGCGGCGCATCCCCCTGCTGGTCAAGGTGGCCGTGCCGCCGGAGAGCGCGGAGCCGGTTCCGGCGGCGGCAGGGCTCGCCGCCGCGCTGGGATACGACGGCGTGGTGGCGGCCTTCGAGCGCTGGCCATCGGTCGAATCGGCCTGCTGCTGCATCGCGGCATTGCGCGAACGGCTCGGCGGGACGGCCCTGGTGGCCGTGGGCGGCGTGCGCACGGCGGATATCGCGGACCGCTATCTGCGGGCCGGCGCCGATCTCGTTCAGGTCTTTGGCGCGCTCGCCGAGACCGGCCCGTCGGTGGCGCGCACGCTGCTCGCTGCAACCACGTCACCGGCCCGGGCGTAACCCGGCGCCCTGGCGCCGGTGCGCAGCCGGCCGACCTACGCGAGCCGGTCTATACTTTCAGCATTCGCCGTACCGGGCATACGGGGGCATGTATGAAGAGGCTCATTCGCTGCTCCGCATGCTGTCTGGCACTGGGCTCCAACGCCCACGCGATCGTGCTGGGGACGGTGGACGCCGACAACACCTACTCCTCGGTCGGTTACACCCTCACCCTCACCGGGCTCGGCAGCGTCGTCGCCCTCGACCCCCTTTGGCTGTTGACCGCCGCTCATGTGGTCGAAGGAGGAGACCCATTGCTCCTGGTCATGGGCGACCCGAACACCGATGTTGATGATGCGGAGGGGCTTTACCCGTTTTTCGACGACGTCATCGTTCACCCGGACTACGAGGATGGTCAGTTCCATGGCGATCTGGCGTTGATCAAATTGAACGAGGCCAACCCCATTATCCCGATTCCGGGGGTTTTCGACGCATCCTTCGCCACGCTGTCGAACGTCGGTTTGCACGGCGGCCTGCCGGGAACGGCGACGCTCACCGGCTTCGGCCTGACGGCCGTCGACGGCACGGTGGGCCCGCGCGAGCCGATCCTGCGGCGCATCGGCGTCGCCGACACCGATCCCGTCGGACCGGCGCCTCCACCGCCCTTCAATCCGGGCTTTCCCATCGATTGCTCGCAGCCGATGTTGCTGTGCACGTACGGCACCTCGGGCGGCGCGCCGGGGGACAGCGGCGGGGCGATGTGGCTCGATTACGGCGGCGACCCTGTGGTGGCGGCGATCATGTCTTACGTCTTCGACGAGAGCGATCTCACACGTCCGCCAGGCACCCCGAACTGGGACGACGGCTACTGGACCGTCGGAACGTCCGTGGCGTACTACCAGGACTGGATCCGATCGTACGTCCCCGATGCCCTGTTCGGCGGCGCCCCCGTGCCCGTACCCGCGGCGTTCTGGCTGTTCGGCAGCGCGCTGCTGGCGCTGGGCGCGATCCGCCACGAGCGATAGGCGGCGCGCTTGTCGTCGGTCCTGACGGCAGACGGTACATGGCCATGCTGTCAATAGCCCCCATCGCGCGCCGCACGCCAGCGCGACTGAGGGTCCTCGTGGTGTCAGTGATTGCCCTGTGCGTCTTCACCTCGGACATCGAGGCCCAGGCGCGCGGCGTCATCGTCAATGGCGAACTTCTCGATGATGAGGGCCTGGCGCTGATCGACCAGCTCAATTGCGGCCAGCCCGTCGGCGACGGGGAGTATGTGCTGGACCTGGAATCGCGAACCTGGGGCTACGCCGGCAGTATGGAGCGCCAGGCGTTGCCCGGCTGCGCGGCGGCGGAATCCGCCGGCGAGGACGGGGCCGTGCAGGCGCCCGAGACTGAGGAGACCGCCACGGAAGAGGATTGCGAGAGCCGCTGTGAGTACTTCGAGGATCGGATGATGTACTGCTACGGCATCAGTCCCCCCTGAGGGGAGTCACGCCGGGAAGGGAGGGGGATACCCGATGTCCAGGCTGCCGGGCCAGATCTGGATGATCCTCATGGCGGCCGGCGTGCTGTCGCTGATCGCGTCATTGGTGATCGGGTATCTGTATCGCCGCGCGCTGGTACGGCACATGGGCGGCGGGGGACGCTCCGTGCCGGAGCGGAAAAGTCCGCCGGCGGCGATCGACGATCCGAGCCACGCCGGACGCTACCTCACCGGTTCCGACAATCGCGCGGCGCAGCGCCGGCTCAGTGGGTACATCGTGGCCGTGACCGCGTTGCTGGCGGTGTCGGTGGCCGCCCTGCAATGGCTGCTGTTCTTCGATGTCGCGTTGACCCCCCGGCGGCTGCTGGTGCAATCCACCACCCATTTCTGGATGATACTGCCCGCATTGGCCGTGGCCTGGCGGTGGCGGCGCAGGACCCTGCTTGCCGCCCTCGCGATCTATTACCTCCTGTTCGTGGCATTCGGGATGAGCCAGTCGACCGAGGCCCAGAAGCTGTCCACGGTCGCGATGCATGGCGCCTTCGCGATGGCGCTGCCCATGGCGATCGTGATGCTGTTCGGCTTCGGCGGCGTGACCCGCGCCATCGGCAGCTGGCTGCTGCCGATCTTCATCCTGCTTGCGGCGGCATCGACGGCGGGCGCCGAGGTTCTTGTCCGCCTTCTGGAGACGTCACCGGGCGTCGTCGAAGGCGCGCTGCATTACCTGAGTGCCGAGGCGGTGATCCTGGGTGCCGTCCTCGCGCCATGGATACTCGCGATCCTCCCGGTCATCTGGCTCTCGCGTTTCGTCGACACGCTCTACCGGCGCAAGCTCTTCTCCGAGCTGACCTGGCTGATGACCTCCTTCTGGTTCGTCTACCTGACGCTCGAGGTCGCCAGTGGCATGCACGGCGCAGGATTCCGGGCACTGTGGCTGTATCTGCCGATGCTGTGGCTGCCCGCCACGTTCTACGCGCTGCGCAAGGCGATGGCGCCGAGGGCGCGGCCGCCGATGCTGCTGGTGCTGCGCGTGTTCCAGCGCGATCGGGAGATGGAGGCGCTGTTCGACGCCGTCATCGAGCGCTGGCGGCTGACGGGCAACGTGGCGCTCATCGCCGGGACGGACCTGGTCTCCCGCACGATCGACCCGGGCGAGATCTTCGCTTTCCTCGGCGGCCGCATCGACAGCCAGTTCATCGCTTCCGTCGACGACATCCCCCGGCGTCTCGCCGCTTTCGACCTGCAGCCGGAGATCGAGGGTCGCTACCGCATCAACGAATGCTATTGCCGCGACACCACCTGGAAGCCGACGCTCGATGCCCTGGTCGAGCGGTGTGACGTCGTCCTGACGGATCTGCGGGGTTTCCAGGCGCACAACGCGGGCTGTCGCTACGAGCTCGGGATACTCTCGCGCGCGGCAAACATCGCCCGGGTGGTCGTGCTCTTCGACGGCAGGACCGACCGCGGAGTCGCCGCGCGGGACACGGCCGGCGCGCCGCCGGCGCGTTTCCACTGGATCGACGTGACGTTGCGCGCGAGAGGCCGCTGGCGGGAGGTCTTGCAGGCCCTGTTCGTCGATTTCGCGGATGCGAGCGCGCGCCACGCTCCCGCGCGGATCCTCGCCGGCGCGTAAGGCCGCAAGACGGCGCGTACGGCCGCCCTGCGCGCAGCGGTCAGGGTGACGCCTTCACTCCGGCAGTGCGCGGCCGGTGCCGGGTGCGGCAGCCCGCCGATCCTCCATTGCCCCATTCACACAGGGTTCCCGCTCAGGGGAACAGCGCGCGCAGCTCCGCGACCAGCTCGGCGACGTCGGCCACCAGGCCGAACCTGGCCACGCTGAAGATCGCCGCATCGGGATCCCGGTTGACGGCGATGACCGTCTCCACGTGTTTCATCCCGGCCAGATGCTGGACCGCCCCCGAGATCCCGAGCGCGAGATAGAGTCTGCAGTTCGTCGCGGTGCGGCCGGACTGTCCGATCTGCCTGGACTTCGGCAGCCAGCCCGCGTCGACGATCGGCCGCGAGCATGCGAGGGTCGCGCCCATCCGCCCGGCGAGCTGCGCGACCTCCCCGGTCATCGCCTGCTCGCCGATACCCCGACCCACCGCGACGAGAAATTCCGCCGCACTGACGTCGACATCGGCCTCCGGTTCCGGCTCGATGAAGCCGCAGTGCTCGCTGTTCAGCGGTACGCCGGGCACGGCGAGCGTCGTCACCGGCATGCCGCCGCCGGCCCGGGTCGCGGGGAGGAAGCTCCCCGGCCGCACCGTGATCACCACCGTCTGCCTGCCCGGGAAGTCCAGCTCGACGCGCGCCTTCTCCCTGTACGCGGATCTCGTGGCGACGATATCCGCGCCTTCGCAGCGCAAGGCGGACACGTCGCTCGCGTATCCATGGCCTCCGGTCGCCGCGATGGCCGGCGCATAGCTGATCCCGTCGACGCTGTGCGGGATCAGCACCAGGCGCGGTCTGCGTGCCGCGATCAGCGCCTCGCCAGCCGCGGCATGGCACTCCGGCTGGAAGGCGTCGATGGGGGTCGGGACGAGGAGCAGCTCGTCGACCCCCTCCAGGCTCAGTGCCGGGGTCAGGGCGTCGGCTCCACCGCCGATGATGGCGATCTCCACGCGCGCCCGGAGCTCCTCGCGAACGGCGAGCGCGGCGGTGACGAGCTCCAGCGTCACTGGCCGCAGGACGCCGCGGCGGTGCTCGGCGATCACGAGGATCGCGCTCACCGCCGGTCTCCGCGGATATCCCTGATCAACGCCGCCAGCTCCGCGGCCTGCTCCCTGACACTGCCCTCGATCATCCGCGGCCTCGGCTTCTGCGGCACGTACATGCGGCGCACGCGCGACGCCCTGGCGGATGCGATCGCCGCGGCATCGATCCCCAGCCGCTCGAATGCCGGCGTATCCACGGGCCTGCCGGCTGCCTGTGTCACGCCGCGCAGCGAGGCATAGCGTGGCGTGTTGATGCCGACCTGGATCGTCAACACGGCCGGGCAGCGTATGCGGATGCACTCCTCCAGGCCTCCCTCGAGCTCGCGCCGGGCAATAGCCTCGCCGGCATCCGCACTGAACTCGAGGGCCCGCACGACCGCCGCCCAGGGCCAGCCCAGCAGCGCCGCGACCGCCACGCCCGTCTGCGCCTGGCCATGATCGGCGCCCTGCACGCCGGTCAGCACCAGCGCAGGGTCCTCGCGGCGCACGATTGCGGCGAGCACGTGGGCGACCATCATTCCGTCGCAGTCCCGCAGGCAGTCGTCCCACACCCGCACGCCGCGATCCGCGCCCTTCGCCAGGCACTTGCGCAGCTCTGCAGTCGCCTCCTCACCGCCCACCGTCGCGGCCACCACCTCGATGTCCCCGCCGCCGCGCTCCCTGATGCGCAGCGCCTCCTCGAGCGCGTAGTCGTCCCATTCGTTCAATGCGCGATCGCAGTAGTCCTGGTCCACGTCGAGGCCGTCGCCGCGCATCTCGAACTCCTCGTCCAGGTTGAGGACCTGCTTCACGCCGACGAGTATCCTCATGGCCCGCCATGCCCTTCCGGATGACCGCCGCCGGGGGTCACGCCTTGATGCGCTCCATGGCCGGGTCGTAGAGCGGGCGCAGATGCACCCGCGCCGGCACCCGTTCCGTGGCGACCTCGAGCTCGTAATCGCCCGTCCCGAGGTGGCCGCGATCGACGCCGTCGGGGTTGCGCACGTAGCCGTAGCCGATATTGGCGTTCACGGTGTAGCCGAACCCGCCGCTGGTCAGCCAGCCTACGCGTTCCCCGTTGCGGTATATGGTCTCGCGTCCGAGCAGCACCACCTCCGGATCGTCGACCGTGAAACACGCCAGCCCCTTCGCGAGCGGGTGCTGCCGCTGATCGATCAGCGCCTCGCGCCCCAGGAACGGGATGTCCGTGCCGAGCTTCACCGCCCACCCCAGACCCGCCTCCAGCGGCGTGCTGCCGGGCGTGATGTCGGCGCCCCAGGCCCGATACCCCTTCTCCAGGCGCAGACTCTCGATCGCGCGATACCCGCAGTTGGCGATGCCGTGCGGGCGCCCCGCGGCGATCAGCGCGTCGTAGAGGCTCACCGCGAACTCCACGGGGACATGCAGCTCCCATCCCAGCTCGCCGACGTAGGTCACGCGCAAGGCGGTGACGGGCGCGCCCGCCACATGCAGTGGACGGGCCGTGGCGAACGGGAAGGCCGCGTTCGAGACGTCGTCCTCGCACAGCCCGGACAGCACCGTGCGCGCCCGCGGGCCGAACAGCGAGAGGACGGCATTGGCCGAGGTGACGTCGATGAGCTCGGCGCGCGCGCCCGCCGGCATGTTGCGGCGGATCCAGTCGAAGTCGTGCGTGGCAAAGCCGGTACCGGTCACGATGTAGAACCGATCCTCGGCGAGCCGCGCCACGGTCAGGTCGCACTCGATACCGCCGCGGCTGTTGAGCATCTGCGTATAGGTCAGCGAGCCGGGCGGCCTGGAGGTGTCGTTGGCGCATATCCAGGCGAGGCACGACTCGGCGTCGCGGCCGATCAGCAGGAATTTCGCGAACGAGGACTGGTCGAACAGCCCCACGCGTTCGCGCACCGCCCGGTGTTCCTCGCCCACGGCCGCGAACCAGTTCTGCCTGCCGAAGCCGTAGGCGTCCTCCGGGGTCTGCCCGGCGGGGGCGAACCAGTTCGGCCGCTCCCAGCCGAGCTTTTCTCCGAAGCAGGCGCCCGCCGCCTTCAATCTGTCGTAGAGCGGCGAGCGTCGAAGTGGCCGCCCGCCGTGATGCTCCTCGTGCGGCCAGGCCACCGTGTAATGCTTGCCATACATCTCGACGGTGCGTGCGTGCAGCCATCCGCTGTCGCCATGCGGGCGTCCGAAGCGGCGTATGTCCACGGGCCAGAGGTCGTAGGGCGCCTCGCCCCCGACGATCCACTCGGCGAGCGCCTTGCCCGCGCCGCCCGCCGAGGCGATCCCGAATGCATTGAAGCCGGCCGCGACATAGTAGTTCCGGAGCTCCGGTGCCTCGCCGAGTATGAAGTTTCCGTCGGGCGTGAAACTCTCCGCGCCGTTCACCAGCTGCCTGATGCCGGCCGTCTCCAGCGCCGGCACGCGGCCGATCGCCATGTCGGTCAACTGCTGGAAGTGGGCCCAGTTCGGCTCCAGAAGCCGGAATGCGCGCGGCGGCCCCTTGCGCGGGTCGTGACGGATGGGATCGGGTTCGTAGCCGCCCATCACCAGTCCGCCGACCTCCTCCTTGTAGTAGGTCAGGCGATCGGGGTCGCGCAGCGTGGGCATGGTCGGGACCACGCCGTCGATGGGGTCGGTGATCACGTACTGATGCTGCAACGATACCAGTGGGACGTTGACGCCGGCGAGCCTGCCGAATTCGCGTGCCCACTGGCCGCAGCAATTGACCAGCACCTCGCAGGCGATCCGGCCCATGGAGGTCGCCACCGCCGCGACCCGCCCGCCCGCGATCTCGACGGCGGTCACCCTGCATCCCTCGATAATCGTCACACCGCCCCGGCGCGCGCCGATCGCCAGCGCCTGCGTGATGTCCGCCGGGTTCGCCTGCCCGTCGGTGGGGAGAAACGCCGCGCCGACCACGTCGTCGATCTCCATGAGCGGCCACAGGGCCTTCGCCTCCGTTGGCGTCAGCAGGTGCATCTCCAGTCCGAAGCTCCTGGCCGTCGTCGCCTGCCGCCTGAGTTCGGTCATGCGCGCGTCGGTGCACGCCAGGCGCAGCCCCCCGTTCATCTTCCAGCCGGTCGCCTGGCCGGTCTCCGCCTCCAGGGTCTTGTAGAGCGCCACCGAATGCCCGAGCAGCTGCGTGATGCTGGCCGATGTCCGCAGCTGTCCGACCAGGCCGGCCGCGTGAAAGCTGGTTCCGCCCGCCAGCTTCAGCCGTTCCAGGAGGACGACGTCCTTCCAGCCGAGTCTTGCGAGGTGGTAGGCCACGGAGCAACCGATGATGCCGCCGCCGACGATGACCACGCGCGTGCTGCCGGGAAGCGTCATGTCGTGCGCCAGCCTCTATGGTCTTCCGAACCGCTGTTGAAACTCCGCCCAGGCGCCCTCGAACCGCCGCAGGTTCTCCGTCGTGTAGGCGACGTAGTCGAAGTCGAGCGTCGAGAAGATCTCCGAGACCATGCTCCACATGCCCTCGCGCAGCAGCGAGGCGCACTTCATCGCCGCGTAGCGCCTGCGCAGATCGTCGGTCGGCGCCTTCGCGAAGTAGGCCTCCAGCAGCCACTCGTCCTGCTCCGGGGCGAGCCCGTTGTTGGAAGCCAGGCCGCCGAGATCGAACAGCGGGCTGTTGAAGCCGCCGTAGTCCCAGTCGACCAGCCATATCCTGGCACCGTCGTCGATGAAGTTCGCCGCGAGCAGATCGTTGTGACCGAACACGACGGTGACGGGGCCCACGGCGCTCTCGAGCTGCCCGGCGATCCGGGCGAGGCGCGGCAGCTCCGGCTCCATGCGACTGTTCTGCTCCCGCAGCGTCATGGCGTAGTCGCGCAGCACCTGGAACACCCAGAACATCGCCGCTGGACCGCGCAAGTACCTCGGGATGTCCCGATGGCAGCGCTGTATCGTCGGCACGATCCGCCGCAGCATGGCGTCCTGACGCACCATCTCCGGCGTCAGCGTCGTGCCCTCGATGTAGCGCATGACGAGCGCGCCCGGCTCGGCGTGCACGATCTCCGGCGATATCCCCGCCGCGCACGCCGCCCGCGCGGCGGCGAGCTCGTTGGCGCGCGACACGCCGTGCACCGGCAGGTCGTCTCCCACGCGGACCACGAAACGCTCGCCGCCGTGCTCGACCAGGAAGTTGGTGTTGGTGATCCCGCCGGCGAGCGGCACCGGGTCGACGGGCAGCCGCCAGCAGCCCAGTCGCATCGCTCTCTGTCTGGCCTCGTCCATGGCGGCGGGCTACGCGATGCCGAGCCGGTGCCTGTGCGCCGCGACCCACGGCTGGATCAGGCGGTCGGCGATGATGGCCATGAAGGCGATGCAGATGCCGGCGACGACGCCGCGGCCCACATCCGCCTTGGCAAGCGCGATATAGACCTCCTGCCCGAGCTCGCGGGTTCCGACCAGCGCCGTGATCACGAGCATGCTGAGCGCCATCAGTATGGTCTGGTTCACCCCGAGCATGATCTCCGGAATCGCCAGTGGCAGCTGGACCTTCCAGAGCAGCTGCCTGCGCGTGCAGCCGGAAGCGACGGCCGCCTCCACGAGCGTCGGGTCGATCTGCCGGATGCCGAAGATGGTGTAGCGGATCGGGAAGACGATGGCGTAGGCGATCACCGCCAGCATCGCGGTGAAATCGCCGACACGGAACAGCATCACCACGGGCATCAGGTAGGCGAACGCCGGCAGGGTCTGCAGCGTATCGATGATCACCTGCACCACACGATTGAGCCGCTCGTGCCGGGCCGCGAGTATGCCGACGGGGATGCCGAGGGCGCAGGCGACGAGCGTCGCCAGTCCACAGAGATAAAGTGTCTGCATCGCCTTCTCCCACTGCCCGGTCACGGCAATGAACCCTGCCAGCGCGGCCACGAGTAGCGCGAGCCTCCACCGTCCCAGTCGCCAGCCCGCGTATGCCAGCGCGGCAACCACCGCGACCCACGGCAGCGCGACGAACAGGCGCTTGATGGGCACCATGAGATTGAGCAGCACCCAGGCCTTCAGCGCCTCGATGACGTCGAAGAAGTTGACATTCAGCCACTTCATCGTCTCGTTGATGAGCGCGCCGGTGGTGATCTGAAGCTCCTCGGGATACTGCTGCACGGCAGGAATCAGCCAGCCGAGCAGCCAGCTCGCCGCGACCACCGAGGTCGCGGCGAGGAGATAGGGGTGGCGACGCCACGCCGGGCGGAATTCGTCCGGCGAACTCGCCGAGGGCGGCCGGGCCGCGAAGGCCTGGCTCAGCCGATCCAGCGCGATCGCGAGCAGCGTGATGGCGATGCTCGCCTCCAGTCCGGCGCCGAAGTCGAGACTGCGCAGCGCGGTCAGGACGTCGCGCCCCAGTCCCCCGGCTCCGATCATCGAGGCGATGATGACCATGTTCAGCGACAGCATGATGACCTGGTTGACGCCGATCATCAGTCCGCTGCGCGCGGCGGGGACCATGACCCGCCAGGTCAGCTGCCGGCGCGAGCAGCCGGCCATGCGCCCAAACTCGACGATCTCGGTGGGTACGCGACGCAGCGCGAGCGTGGTATTGCGCACCATCGGCGGCAGCGCATAGATGATGGTCGCAATCATCGCCGCCACCGGGTTGAAGCCGAACAGCACCAGGATCGGCACGAGGTAGGCGAATACGGGCACCGTCTGCATCAGGTCCATGACCGGCGTGATGGCGCGCTCGAACATGGGGTGGCGAAACGCCAGGATCCCGAGCAGCAGGCCGCCCGCCACTCCGAGCGGCACGGCGATGACGATCGAAGACAGCGTGATCATCGCGCTGTGCCACTGCCCGAAGACCGCGATGTAAAGAAAGCAGCCGCACACCAGCAGCCCCAGGCGCCAGTCGCGGGCGTAGCAGGACATCACCGTGAGCACGCCCGTCACCCCCACCCACGATAACGGCGGCCAGATGAGCACGGCCTGCTGGCCCATGCCGCGCTCGAATCCGGTGGACAGGAGGCTCTTGGCAGCCTCCAGCGGCCACTGCAGCACCCAGGCGATCCCGCGCGTCAGCTCCTGAAAGGTGAACAGTCCCAGGCTCGCGTCCTGGTACAGCCATTTCACGAAACGGCTCACCCAGGTCTGCGCGGGCAGGGTCCACTCCGCCGGGAACGTCGCCGCCCAGGGCACCGCGGCCCGGCCGAGGTGCAGGCAGACCGCCAGCAATGCGATGGCGGCCCAGATCCACGGCTCGATCGAGCGCGGCGTCGCCGTGGACGATCGTGCCGCCACGGCGGCGCCGGCGGTCACTTCTGCCGCTCCTGGCCGCCATCCTGCCGCACGAGCAGGTCGATCACCTGCTGGCGATCGATCGTCCCGACCAGTCCGGCGCTCCCGTCGATGACCGCGTGCGGCTGCGAGCTCTCGACGATCTGCCTGGCCACCGCCGCGATCCGCGCGTCCGCCCGCACCTGCCCGGCGAACGTCGCCTGCCCGCCGGGGGCGCGCATCAGCGCCCGTACGCTCAGCACCTTCGCACGCGGGACGTCGCGCGTGAATTCGGAAACGTACGCGGTCGCCGGATGCGTGATCAGCTGCTCGGGCGTGCCGATCTGGATGATCTCGCCATCCTTCATGATGGCGATGCGATCGGCGAGCCGGATGGCCTCGTCGAAATCATGCGTGATGAACGCGATCGTCTTCTTCAGGACGCTTTGAATCCGCAGGAATTCATCCTGCATCTCCCGGCGGATCAGCGGGTCCAGCGCGGAGAAGGGTTCGTCCAGGAACCAGATGTCCGGCTTCACCGCCAGCGAGCGCGCGATCCCGACGCGCTGCTGCTGCCCGCCGGAGAGCTCGCGCGGATAGCAGGATTCCCGGCCCTTCAATCCCACCAGCTCGATCATCTCGCGAGCCCGCGTTTCGCGCGCATGCCGTTCCACGGCCTGCACCTCCAGCGGAAAGGCGACATTGCCGAGGACGGTCAGATGAGGCAGCAGTGCGAAGCCCTGAAACACCATCCCCATCTTGTGGCGCCGGATCTCGATCAGCTCCCGCTCGCTCGCCTTCAGCAGATCCCGGCCGTCGAACAGAACCTCACCCGCCGAGGGTTCCACCAGCCGCGAGAGACAACGCACCAGGGTGGACTTGCCGGACCCCGACAAGCCCATGATGACGAAACACTCGCCCTCGTGAATGGCGAACTCCGCGTTGCGGACCGCGGCGATCAGGCCGGCCTCGTGCAGATCCGCCGCCGACGGCGTGCCCGGGAGCATCTCCTGAAAACGCCCTGCGCTCGTCCCGAAGACCTTCCACAGCCCGCGGCACGCGAGCTTGATGGAACGCGCGCCGCGCACCGGGTGGTCCGCGTCATTGGAAGCGGGATCTGCCATGGCTCCTGCGGACCATTCCTCGGGGACTCAACGGACCGCGGGAGGAACAGCCCGCGATCCGTTGCTCACCGGCGCTGTCTGCGGTCTATTGTGTCCATGCCTTCCACGTGGCCTCGTTGCTCTTCATCCACTCCGCGACGACGTCCTCGAGTTTCGCGCCCTCGAGATCGACCTTGGCTATCAATTCGCCCATCGTCTTGTTGTCGATCCTGAAATTGCGCACCGCGGCGTACGCCTTGGGCCATTTCTCTTCGCCGCCCTTCCAGGCGACCTTCTTGATCCATCCGTGCGGCTTGCCGCAGTCATGGGTCTTGCCGGGATTGCCGCCCCAGGCCGGATCGCTGTAGCAGGCGTCCTCGTACTCGGGGAACGCCACCCATTCGCCGGCATACTTGATCGGCGCCCAGTGCGGCGTGTAAATCCAGAGGATGATCGGGGCCTGGCGCTGGTAGGCGGATTCCAGTTCCGCGAACATCGCTGCATCGGTGCCGGCATGCACGACCTCGAAGGGCAACTCGAGCGCCGCGACACGCTCCTCGTCGAAACCGCCCCAGGTGACCGGACCGCCGAGATAGCGGCCCTTGGGCGCCGTTTCGGGGGTGGCGAACGCCTCGCCGCACTGCTTCAGCGCCTCCCAGTTCGGAAGACCCGGGCACTTCTCCTTCATGTAGGCGGGGTACCACCACTCCTCCTTCGCCTCCATGCCTGTTTCACCCAGGTCGATCGTCTTCCCTGTGGCGAGCGAGGCGTCCATCGCCTCCTTGCCCGTGGTCTGCCAGATCTCCATGGCGACCGTCAGGTCGCCGGACTCCAGGCCGGTGAACTGCGCGAGGTAATCGGCCTGTACGTACTCCACGTTGTACCCCATCGACTTCAGCACCTCTCCCATGATGTGCGTGGTGACGTACTGGCCGGTCCAGTCGTGTATGGTGAGCTTTATGGGGTCCTGCGACTCCGCGGCTTGTGCGCTGCCACAGAGCCCCCACGCCAGCCCAAGCAACATGCCGCCGATCCATCTGTGCCGCTGTGTTTTCATCGGACATGCCTCCAGTGTTGGTTCGTGTAACCTCGGAATTGCCCGCAAAAACAGCATAGCCCGGCCGGAAGGGCGCAGGAGCAGGATTACCGCGGCGCGGCCTTCTCGTGCGCAATCTCCCCAGGGGGCTGTCGGGGGTCATCTTCCTCTTGATCCCACATACAGTCAAATAATCCCACATCAGATTGCTGCATTCTGTTGCTTTATGTGGGATTCGTAACTAAGCTCATTCAACTCTATCGATCGAGCCCATCGACTCGGGGCAGACAGGCGCTCACAGAAATGTTCTCGACACGAAGGGAGTCCGAGATACTGCAGACCGTACGCCTGCAGGGCTCCTGCGGCATCGGTGAGCTGGCGGCCCGTTTCGGCGTGTCGGAGGAAACGATCCGGCGCACCGTCAAGCCGCTCGTCGACAGCGGTCTGGTGAGGAGGGTCCACGGCGGCATCGTGCTGCCGGATCGGCTGGACGAGCCGCCGTTCCAGCGGCGGATGCAGGAACATCGCGAATCCAAGCAACGGATTGCCGCGGCGGCGGCGGCAAGGATCAAGGACGGAGACTCGCTCATGCTGGACACCGGGTCGACCACCGCCTACACGGCGCTCGCGCTCGCCAGCCACTCCAACCTCGTGATCATCACGAACTCGGTGGAGATTGCCCGCACTCTCGCGAGCCGCAACGGGAATCGCGTCTACATGGCTGGCGGTGAGCTGCGCGCCGATGACGGCGCGGCCTTCGGGCAGGCGGCGCAGGATTTCGTCCGGCGTTTCCACGTCGATTACGCGATTCTCTCCATAGGCGCGATAAACGAGGCCGGCGTGTTCATGAACTACCACCTGTGCGAGGGCGAGTTCTCGCGCGCCGTCATCGAGCAGGCCAGCGAGGTCATCGTGGTCGCGGACCGCTCCAAATTCGGAACCCGCGCCCCGGTCAAGGTCTGCGACGCCGAGGCGGTCGATCTGCTCGTCACCGACGGAAACGTTCCGCGGGGATTGTCACGGAGGTTCGCGCAGTCCAACACGCGTGTCGTGGCGGCCTGAGGCACGCCGGCATTCGCGCGCCAGGGGGCGCGGCGGGAGGGGATCTGCAGCGAGCCGATGCGCCGACGCAACGGGCCGGTAGAGGAGAGGATGCCCGTTGCCGGCGCCAGGGGCACGGGGAGCAGGGCCGGCGCCAGGGGCTCGTGGAGAACCACCGCACGACGGCCTGAGACGACGCAGGGGCGGCGCGAGCGGGACCCGCGTCCGAAGGTCGGCGGGCGATTACCCGGCGATTTAATCGGTCGTTGGCTGGAGGGGTCTGCATTCCCGAAAGCGGCCACGGCCAGAAGATCGTTTCAGGTCCAGGCGCCTGCAGGCCGAGCCTGTCTTCCTGCCGCACCATCACGAATGTCGCGTTCGCCCCGTTGACATGGTTAGCGAGCTAACTATAATGAGCGTCATGTTGCAGCTCAAAGAGCTTCCCGACGCCCTGATACTCGGCAGGTTCGTCAAGCGCTATGGCGAGGTCGATGTCGACGCGGTACTGCATTTCCTGAGCATACTTCGCATCGGGACCGACCTCTCCGAAGCCCTGGACGGCTTTCTGGCCAGGCACGGTCTGCTCCAGGGACGCTGGTGGGTGCTGATCCTGCTCATGCGCGAGGATGACCTGACCTCGACGCCGTCCCAGCTGGCGGAGAAATCCGGCGTCAGCCGGGCCACCATGACCCGGCTGATCGACGGGCTGGCGCGCGACGGCCTCGTGAAACGGCTGGACGACCGCAACGACGGCAGGAGGTACGCCATCAGGCTGACCGCGGCCGGGCAGGCCAAGCTGGACAAGGTGATGCCCGATTACTATCCGCGAGTGCAGCGCATGATGGGTGTCCTGTCCGCAGCGCAGCGCGAACAGCTGCTGCAGTATCTGCTGCTGCTCAAGGAGGGCAGCAGGGCGTTCCAGTGATTTTTTTTGGCGATATGATTAGCTACCTAATTACATCAACTCTCGAGTCCATACGGATCTCTACCAACCCATCTTGAGGAGTCACCATGAACAAGCTCTGTGCAACCGTCCTTACTGCAACCCTGGCCCTGGGACCCACGTACGCCGCTCATGCCGGCGACGATGCCCGAGCCGTCCTCGAGGCCGCCAACGCGGCGTGGAACCAGGCCCTGAACAGCGGCAACCCCAAAGCCCTGGCCGCGCTCTATACGGAAAACGCCATCCTCTCGCCGGGCAACGGCAAGACCCTGGTCGGACGCGCTGAAATCGAAGCACTGTTCCAGGGCTTCGTCGAGGCCGGTGTGCACAACCACACCCTGGAGATCATCGAAACGGGCGGTTCTGACACGTTGATCTACCAGGTGGCGCGCTGGAATGCGCAGGGTGCCGCCGTCGACGGCAAGACCCCGAGCTTCGGCGGGATCACCACGAGCGTGCTGGAACAGAGTCCGGATGGAACGTGGCTCGCGCGCAGTCATGTATGGAATACGGAACAGTAGCCGTCTGACCGGGGCCGCCGCTTGCGCCGCTCGCGTCCGGCCGTGTGTCGCCGGCGGACCACTTGTGCGTGGATCCGCGCCTGCTGCAACGCGTCGTATTCGCTGTCCCTCTGGTGTCCCTGCTGGTCTTCGACCAGCAGCGTGCAGCGATGCATGCCCCCGCAAACAGCCACACTGCAGCCGGCACGGGTACAGCGCCACCATCATAATCGTGCGAGGTTCGCGCATCGCTGTTGATCCCGGTGTTCGGCCAGAACCCCCATGGGAGTCGATGGCGGCGGGCGGCCGGCACAGTTACGAGACGGTCCTTCGCCATGCGCATCGGGCGAGCGATCACCTGTGCCACGCAGCGAGCCGGATCGAGGGCACGATCCTCGCACAGCGTCCGCTGGAGCGAAGTGCAGGTGCGTCAAGAATCCCTGGTGGAATTCGTGGCCCCGGCAGGATTCGAGCCTGCAACCAAGGCGAACACTAGCGGCTGGCCAGCAGATGAAGAAATCATTTATCGGCCACTTACGGCGGCTGCTCCGCGCCAAATGGCGGTTGGCGCAATTCGGAGACCTGGCAGCGCGGTGAGCGTTCGCACAACGGAGACTACAGGCCTTCGCAAGTCATCATGTATCCTTGGACCGGTGCAGTTCGCCGTCCCGTGCGTCATCGAGGGCCGCACATCGAGGAGTCGATTTTTTTGCAGCCAACCATTGTTCGTGCCTTGCAAATGAGCCGCGCATCGCGGATCGGGGGGTGAGGGCATGCCGGAGACGGCGTTGATTGTAGGTGTCGGCAAGGGCTTGAGTGCGTCGATATCGCGTCGTCTGGCTCGCGAAGGAATGCAGGTCGGGCTCGCCGCGCGCAATACGGAGAAACTGACCGAACTTGCCACGGAGACGGGGGCGCGCACATACGCCTGCGATGCATCGGACGCGGCTGCGGTCTCGAGACTGTTCGGGATGGTGGAAGCCGAACTCGGTATACCCGGGCTCGTGGTATTCAACGCCAGTGATCGCTATCGTGGTTCCATAGAGACACTCGAGCCGGACCTGGTATGGCGCTCCTACGAGCAGTCCGCGTTTTCCGGATTCCTCGTGGCACAAGCAGCAGCCAGGTGCATGTTGAGAACGGGCCGAGGCTCAATATTCTTCACCGGTGCTACAGCCAGCGTGAAGGCGCTGCCGAACTCGGTTCCATTCGCAATGCCGAAATTCGCGCTTCGAGCGTTGGCGCAAGCCCTTGCCCGCGAACTGTCACCGAAGAATATTCACGTGGCGCATTTCGTGATCGATGGCGGTATCGCCCCGAGCTGGGCTCGCCCTGGCGAAGAGGGGCCGCCGGACAGGTGGCTCCGTCCGGACGCGATCGCAGAAACTTACCTTCACATCCATCGCCAGCACAGAAGCGCGTGGACGTGGGAGATCGAGCTTCGGCCCTGGACTGAAAACTTCTAGCGGGCAATGAGGGAGTACGCAGGCAAACAGTCATCCGTTTGATCAGCCACCGAGCTCGCTCGCTCCGCGCCCAATGGGGGTTGGCCAAAGGCGGTGTCAATGAAACCTGAGCTGCCCCGGATCCCGTAGACACCGCCTTGGGCTAACCGCGACTGTTTCTCGTACTCCATCGGACTGAGCCCGCCGAGGGTGGAGTGCCGGCGCCGCGGGTTATAGAAACCTTCAATGTAGTCGAAGATGTCCGCCCGCGCCTGCTCTCTCGTGGGATACAAGCGGCGGTGACACCGCTCGATCTTCAACGCCGGGCGAGAAGAAGCTCTCCATCGCCGTATTGTCCCAGGAGTCGCCCCGACGCCTCATGCTGCACTGGATCCCATGATCGGCCAGCAACCGCTGGAAGGCCTCACTGGTGTGCAGGTGAGTCATAAGTTCTTGGGGGAGATGGTGGGCCCGGCAGGATTCGAACCTGCAACCAAGGGATTATGAGTTCTTCCCCGGACGAACCCAATAATACGAGTGATGATGAATCAGGGTCTTAGGGCCATCGATCGGCCGGCGCTGGGCACCCTGGATAACGGTGGGTGAGGGTAGGCCGGTAGCAGATTGGTAGCAGTCCCTCGCGCTCCGCCGTTCGCGTTACGCGGGCGGCAACTGCCGCAATTCGCCTCCGTTGGTGTCGGTCGGCGCCTTAGGAGCGTACCCGCCCACGAGATCGATGTGCACCCGCTGCACGGGCTGCTCGCCCGGGTTGAGCGTCAGGCTGCTCTCAGGCTTGCCCCACCCGCGGTCGAGGATGGCTGTGGCGGCAACCACGCGGGCAAGCGGCGCCGCACGTCGGTCATTCATTACCTCGACCAGCGCCTTTAACGCGTCCTCGGTGCACGAGCGAGCGAGGTCACGAAGGGTCTTGTTGACCTTGGGGCGACCACGCGGATTACCCGACTGACCGGGGCGGAACCACGTATCGGACTTCGGCATGATGTGGACCTGTTTTGCCACTTGTTAGCTGGTATTTTACCTCACTCTTTTACCTGAGACCTCCACCGTGATGTCACGAACTGCTACGGCCCCACCTCATGATTGACCACGACCAGACGAAGGTCATAAATCAACTGCGTAGCTTGATCGGAGCCTTTCGTCCGAGCACACGAGTTCCGGGCAAACACAACTGGAGAAAGCAGAGCAACAGCGCCATTTGGGAAAAGTTCGTTGTGCAGGTAATGGTCGTGGGAGGGTCGTGACCCGTCGAACGAAATTTTCTTTCATCGAAGGACCTCCGGCACAGAATCTCGTACACTCGATTGACCAGCTTGACGACAGTCGGCCTGCGGCTGCGCGCAATCAATTCCGTGCTCCGCAAGGCGGGCATCCGCTATGCCAGCAAATCAGTGAGTGAGTGCAGGAAAACTCGCGCCAGCCATGAGAATTATTGCGAAATTTGGAGACTCGGCGGACCACGCAAACTAATGCGTTCGGTTGCCGACCTACAGAGCGAGCAAGATAGAATCTCGTACCTGATCGGCCACTTCAGCTATATCAAGAGCAAGAGCGCCAGGGATCTCCTGATGGAAATGGGCGTAATCCGCAATGCAATAGCGTTTGACTCGCGTGTCATTACCGTCCTTCGACACCTTGGCTTCGCGATAAACGAACGGGTGGCATCGAGTGAAGGCATTTACGCCGCCGAGGAAGAGCGATTCCTACGCGACGTCTGTAAGCCGCTCCGGCTCGAAGCGGCGGCGCTGGACCGCCTCATCTACCGGAACTACGATCAGGTTCTTACGAAACTCGGTGGGCGTCAACCTGCCGACGCTGTCACTATGTCAATGACTAAGAAATCCAGTGCCTCCGTACTCCGTCGTTCTTCGGCACACGTCATTGCTCGCCTCGTGATAGACGGCGAACCACCAGCCGTCGACCTGCGCGCTGCTCGGGCGAAGTTGCTCAAGATGCTAAAGCAGCTTGGTCACGATGGCATGAAGGCCAAGTTTCTTGTCACTCCAGGTGGCTTTGTTGAATGTCCATTCCCACATTCATGGGAGGGGTGCGGCGGCTGGGGTTCGCGCCCGGCTGACCTGGAGCTCATTACCGATGTGGCATCGAAGGCAGTGAATCGTGTGGTCACTAACGAGGTTCTGGACGCTGCTCAAGGCAAGGTCCGTGTCATCACAGTCGGCGTCGATGTGTGGAGCAAGAACCTTGCAGCCCACGCCGAACTAGTCGCCGTCTTCGATGTGGCCAAGAGGCGTCTGGTGCGGTGGACGGGCAAGTCTTACCCGACAATCGCGCAGGAGCGAACACTGGTGCAGGTCGCTGACTTGCGCAGCCACTTGGTTGAAGTCGCGGGAGAAAGGGTGCTTGTTCTCGGCTGCCACGACCTGAACATGTGGAGCCCGCGCGCGTGGGCCAGCCAGGATAAGAACAGCCCACGGCGGCGACGATGCCGGGAGATGCGTGCGCTGGCGCGGCAGTTCATGCCCACGATCGTTGTCCAGCACCCGCACAGTACCGACACCCCACGGATCTGGGCCCTTGGCTGGGCCGGGATCAGGCGGCATTTTCCTGCGCTGAAGGCTTGGGCCTCCGCCATTGCGTACGTCCGCTGGACCGGACGTCGACGGGCGTCACTCGCCGAGGTTCTGGAAGGTACCAAGTCCAGCGATAGTATCGTCTGGGATTCCGTGGTCTCGTGACATTGGTAGTCACTCCTTGCGTGCAAGGGCCCCGCATTGTGGGCGCTACCTTAGATCCTCACTCAGGACGCGGTACTCCTGCGTCCGCTCGATGCGTGCGTCTGGATATGCCTTAAGCACTTCCGCTCTGGCAGCTTCAAACTCGCCCCGCGAGCATGTCACGAGCATTCTTAAACCGTTGCATCTGGGGCAGAACCGCCAGGTACGTTGAGTCCAAGCTGACGGCTCGTTGACAACGCCATTGCCATTACAATAGACGCACGTTGTCGTGTGTTTCCCAAGTCGGTCTTCAGCGAAATAACGATGCGGGCCGATTGGCTTCAGGCCATATAGTTCTTGATACGCCCACATGGCCTCATTCATAGAGTACGACCAGCCAACGCATTCCGGGGCGGCGCCACAAAAAGGACAAGCACTGCCGTCCACCCACAGCGAGTTAAGCTTTACGGGGCAGTCGTGATGATAGATTGGCCTTGGCATGCGGATTTATTCGGTGAGACGAGCAGGTTTGCTAGACCATCCTTCGTCTCTCGACCATTCAATGATACTCACTGGCTCAGGTTTGCTCTCGATCCACGGGCGGGGTCCCACAATAATCACGACCTGAAACAAGATAATACGGTCGTACACGGGGTCAGCCGGCAGGCTACATCGGGCTTCCAGATTATCGATTTGCTCACGGGAGGCAGACCACCACCGAAACTTATCTTTTCGGCTCCCGGAGTCCCCTTCCGTAACATACTTGATGGTGAGCAACAGCCAGTTTTCGTCCAGCTTATCCAACGCCCCACGGTTCCGCGTGGCGCATTCAATGCGTTCTTGGAGTACCCTCGCCATCCTGACATCGACAGGCTCTGGCCGCGCAAGTGCCCTACCGGTGCCACACGGTTCGTCACGGATTGGCGCACTAGCGACGAGCTCGCCCAATCCGACACCTATTTCCCTGCTCGCGATCTCAACGCGAACAGCGACACCCGTCCTGCCACGCGCCCTCGGGCATACCAGCCGAAAGCAATCGTCCGAGTATCCCGCTGCGTTGAGAAACAGCCGCACGGCCTCTTTGTCTTGCTTACATGACCGATCAATGTGCCAATGAGTTTCAGAGTGCCAAATCCACCTGTTCATGCTCGTCAGTGATGCCGGTTGCATGGATGTGTCTGAATACAATGACTCGAACGCAATGCAACAAAAAACCCGTTCCAGCTCGCGCCAAAACGGGTTCATGAGTTCCTGGCCGCTTTAGCTGTATTTGTTACGCGCCCGCAAGCTGGTGAATTCAAATCGGCGCACGCTCATCATACTCGAGACGCTTTTCCAATAGAATAGCCTTTGCCTGAGTAGCGAGTCGTGACAATTAGCCGCTCGTATACGTTGCAGCTATCGGACTGGCCATAGGCAGTACAGAATATTTGGCTGTATGCTGGAACGCCGGACTTCTCCGTCGCCGATTGAGACCGTGATGTAACTACTTCCTGGAGTATCGGTATCCATCGCGACCGACGAGGAGTGGTAGTGCTGCGGCTGAGTTGCAGTTGAACAACCCGGGTCTTCAAACGGGTTCCCAGCCGGTAGGGCTGGCAGCACCTTCGAATAGTCAACAAGGCTTAGCATCTCTCGCACATTCGGTACACGCCAATCTCCTGGTACCGACCCGTCCTGAAGCCCGCAAGCGCCGTTTCCAAGCGCTGTAGCTGCGGCAAACGCATTAGAGTGGTTGATTGCGCCGAAACAATTGGCGTCCTTGAGCCAGAGTAATCCAGTCAGGTTATCCCGCACGGTGCCATCAAGATTGTCAGCAAAACGAGGGGTGGGCCACGGTACCCCAGCCCGATACGCGCCATCCTGCCCGGTGCCGGCGCAATCGATCTCAACCTCCGTCTCGCTGTAACATTTTGTTTGACCGGTCTGCGGCACGGGTGCCGGGGGTACGGTTTCGAGGGTGGAGAACGTTGCAGTCACAGAGGCAGCCGCATGTGAGAGGCTTAGCGAGCACGTCGGTTCTGTGCCCGCACATGCGCCGCTCCAGCCAATGAAAATTGCTCCTGTTTCTGGCACTGCAGTCAGTGTCACGCGCTTCTTGCGTCGGAACGTTTCATTACAGTCCGTCGGGCAGGCAATCCCGTCGGGGTCACTGACGACCATACCATTACCGCCGATGATGAGGGTTAATGCAGGTTTCTCATGTGACGAAGCGGCAACTAGTGTCGAACCGACTAGCAGTGCCGCTGCCGCCAACATCTTCGGATTGCAGTTCATAGCTACTCCCATTGCACCTATTTCAGTTTGATTAGTTGGTCGTCGACTAGCCATACGCAATTCGCCGCATGAAAGCCTGCGGAGACCGCGTCGAGCGCCTATCGTTGGGAGTACTTACGGACATCGCAAGGCCTTGGGGACAGCCGATCGCGATGAGGACTTACAACTTATGGGACATACCCTAATGCATCCCGGGCGGTAGCTCAACGACACAGACCATGGAGCATTAGGACGAGACTCACAGTTTGGGTACATCGATGGACTTTTTTTGGCCACGTGGGGACGACTTTCGCGGTGCAGCAAGGTTCCATTCCAGAACGCAGTTAGTCCACAAGGATTATCGCTATACGCTCTTGCGGTACTTGTTACGCTCGCGCAAGCAAGTCGTTCCCAATGACAGCATTTCGCGCTATAAACTAAGCTATTAGCATTTGACGATAACTCTTGCGATCGCGGATTAAACGCCAGAGGCAAACAAGAGCCGACAAGATTCCGTGGACGGCTGGTTACGGGTGCGATCGGTCGTTGTAACTTCAGCTCCGGATACTGCCGCGTCGAGTTAATGAAGGGTGTTGCCCGTGGCCAAGTTAAGCGTTCAACAGATTCTTGAATATGAGCTCGCCTTGATTGAGCAGCATCCTGAGGGCATCCGTTTTAGCGACATCTATAAGTGGTTCCGCACGCACCACCCGGAGACCTCTGAGGGAACATTGGTCGCACAGATAGCAACGGTGGTTCAGAAGTTTCCCAACCGGGTTACGAAAGTCGCTCGTGGCCTTTATGCTCCTATCAAAGCAACGAATGCCATCGCCGAGGTTATTCCTCCGCGCAAGTCCCAGCCGGTCGTTGCGTTAAGAGAGGACAGGATCTACGAACCCTTCGCAAGATATCTTGAGAACGAGTTGGAGGAAGTGACCACCGCTGAACCCTTCGGCGGTGCCGCACTGCGCACGAAATGGGGAACCCCCGACGTGATCGGAGTTTACCGTGCGAGCAAGGCCGACCCCATCCAGTTTCCACTTGAGATAGTCTGTGCAGAGATCAAAGCTGCATCCGACCAGGCCGTCGTAGCATTCGGTCAGGCAATTTCGTATCGGTTATTTGCCCACAAGGTCTATATAGTGATCCCGAGCGCGATGGAGCGGGATGAATTCGATCGGCTGCAGGCGCTCTGTTTGCTGTTTGGCATCGGACTTGTAAGTTACACAGAAACATCTGGAACGATCGAGTTCGATATCCGGTCGCGTGCGTCGCGCTATGAGCCGGATACCTATTTTATGAACTTGTTTGCAAAGCAACTGAACCAGTTCAACGAGAGGCTCTTTCAAAGACTGTTCCCCTGAATATTGAGATCGCTCGAACTTCTGGAGGAATGCAATGAGTGAGGGACCAAAGGTCTATCTGACGCGAGCGGGCAGGTTGGGGGAGGACGAGGAGGCCGCGCTCGCGAGCAATCTTGCCATCATAGGCTTCCGCGATATTCCGTCACTGGAAGGTGCGACGGACTACGATGCCATCTTCGAGATTGTCGAAGCCAGCCTGCCGGGTGCCAAGCCGCGCGCAATCGGCAACTTCACGGGGCAGTTGTGGGCATTTGTGATTGCAATGAACGAGGGCGACCTCATCGTGCTACCACGCAAGTTGACATCACAGATTGCCATCGGGCGTGTCAAAGGACCTTACCGGTACCAGAAGGTTGGCAGCGACTTGCGCCACACGCGAGTGGTGGAATGGTTGCGGCCCGACGTGCCGCGCACCGCCTTCGAGCAGGACCTGCTGCACTCGTTTGGCGCCTTCATGACAGTCTGCAACATCTCACGCAACGACGCGGAGCGGCGTGTCGCAGCGGTGCTGGCCGGCAAGCCGGACCCCGGTCCCTCAGTAGTGCTCGGCAAGCCGAAAAAGGCGGGCGCGGCGCCACCCACACTCGAACCCGAGGAAGTTCCCGATCTCGCGCAGCTCGCCCATGACCAAATCGTTGCGCACATCCAGACGCGGTTCGCCGGTCACGCGTTGGCGACCCTCGTGGACGCGGTGCTACAGGCCGACGGTTGGGTAACAAAAGTGTCGCCTCCCGGGGCAGATGGAGGGGTCGACATCCTAGGTGGACGCGGTCCCCTCGGCCTTGACGTTCCGCGCCTTTGTGTCCAGGTGAAGTCGCAGAACAGCCCGGCCGACGTCACGATTTACCGGACGTTGCAGGGCTCGATGCAGACCTTCAAGGCGGAGCAAGGCCTGCTCGTGTGTTGGGGCGGTTTCAAAGGGTCAGTGCTGGGTGAGGCTCGGCAGGGCCATTTCACGGTGCGGTTATGGGAGAGCCGCGATCTCGTCGAGGCGATTTACCGGACTTATGAGCGACTGCCGGCGGAGATACAAGCCGAACTGCCGCTGAAGCGCGTGTGGATGCTGGTGCCAGAGGACACCGACGCATGATCGGGGAAATCACGCTGCGCATCCGCGGCACGGAGGGCCGGATAGACCGTGGCAATGGCAAGTTGTCTATCCAACTATGCGGGGCAATAGAAGACCCCGCGTCAGCTTGGCAGCCAAGGCGGGTGCGGTTTTCCGCTCCGCTTTAGCTGCATTTGTTACGCGCCCGCAAGCTGGTCACTTCAAATCGGCGCAGGTAAATCATACGTCGAACACCCCGCGTAAGGAATGCCTCCCGGGAGGCCCCCAATCGGCCACGTGTAGCCGTACCCGTCGAGCGGCAGCAGTTTCTTCAGTCTCTTGATTTCCACCAGCTCACTGTGACCCTGCAAGCATGATAGGGGGCTCGCGGCCCCCTTGTCTGGATACAGCTGCGATTTGAACCTACGTGCATTCCATGGACGCCTTGAGCGCAATTGCACTGGACAGCAATTGCTCCGCCTCGGCTGTAGTCAGCTTCTTGCCGCTTTGCGCCTTTACTTTATTGATGAAGGCATCCACTTGATTGCATGCCGTCCCCGTGTTGCCGCTCTCGATAGAGGCTGCGGCGGCTGTCAAGGTGGAACTGATGGCCGATGCCATCCCCCCGCTCAGGCCGGAGTCATTGATGGTTGTTATGATGTTATCGATTTGCGCAGCCGGGGTCGGGGGGCGAATTTCTGGATACGGTGGTTGTCGTGGTCCAGGACGTACACACTGCCGTTCCCGTTCACCGCAACGCTGGAGGGGAATACAAACTGCCCGTCGCCACTGCCGTAGCTTCCCCACTGGGTGAGATATGTCCCGTTGCTGTTGAACTTGTGGATGCGGTGGTTACCCAAATCCACAACGTAGACGTTGCCGCTGCCGTCCACGGCCACGCCGAAGGGGCCAGCTAATTGTCCGTTGCCTCTGCCCTCGGCGCCCCACTGGCCCAAGTAGCCCCCGCTGGCCGCGAACTTCTGGATGCGGCTGTTGTGTGTGTCCGCGACGTAGACGTTGCCGCGGCCGTCCACGGCCACGCCGCGGGGGAAATTGAACTGTCCGTTGCCGCTGCCGTAGCTGCCCCACTGGCCCGGGTAGCCCCCGCTGGCCGTGAACTTCTGGATGCGGTTGTTCCCCGTGTCCCCGACATAGATATTGCCGCGGCCGTCCACCGCGATGTCTCTGGGACCTTGAAACTGGCCGTCACCGCTGCCCAGGGTTCCCCACTGGGTCACGCACATTGTAGGGGGCCTCGGCGCTCGCCGCTGGGGGCAACGCCATTAGGAAGGCCAGCAGGGTCACTGCAAGCTTCGAAGTATGTACCGTGTTGGTTGTCCGGGACGCCACGTCCTGACGTTCACGGTTAATTCCTGCGCAACGACACATAAGACCTCCTTTGCGATGACTACGCTTGATGGGCAGTGTCCCTTGGCGGCCGCACCGGATACCTGGCAACGGCTCTCTCCGCAGGCCCGTCGCCGGACGCTCGCCTTTACCGGCAATGTAGGCTGGACGAGGTCACCGATTGGTCACGTATCGCGGAGTTGCCGCTACGGCAGCTCGTACTCACCCTCCATCTCGTCCCATGCCGCGCTGTCCGAGACGCTGGTATAGGTCCAGGTGCCCTTGCCTTTGATGCCCTGGTATTTCCCGGTGCCGCCGATCAGCTCGAACGTCCCCTTGTAGACGGGCGGGGCCATCTCGGTATCGGTGAACTTGGCGAATACCTTCGCGCCATCCGCGGTCGTGAAGGTCTTGTAGCCGCCGGAGACCATTCCACTGGAATCCGACAGGTAGACGACCTGATAGCGGGCCTTGTCCAGGAACCCGCCGCTAGGCTCGGTGAAGAGCACCCCGTCCATCTCCCCGTACATCACCACATGTTCAGCCTGGTCCTCCACCTTTGCCTGTTCGAACTTGATGGTGACCAGCGAGGCACGACTGCGTATCTTTCCCTTTTCCCCGGCCAGCGCGGATGTCGCGAATAATGCCCCGGTGCATGCGAGTACCAGTGCCAGTGCGAATCGACTCGAAGCGGTGTGTTTGAGGTATTTCATGGCGGACCTCCTGGCGTCTTGTTCACCAGAAGCATGGCACCCGCCCGCTGTTTGACGCTAGGTTGTAACAGTGACAGCATGTAGTCGCGTTGGCAGGCCGCTGGGCCACAGAACAGCGGATTTTCAACGGCGCTCGACGTCACAGACGACTTTGGCGCAGCTCCCCGGCGAGGCGGTCGCCATGACAGAAGTTCGGTCGACAAACTGGAGCGAGAGCGATATCGGATCCATACGCTCCCAGCTCTTCAGGATCCTGCGCAGCGAGCGGTTTTCGCGTTCGGACCGCCGCCGTCAACTTCTGGATTTCATCGTCAACGAAACCCTGGCAGGGCGCGGCGAGCAGCTCAAGGGTTACACCATCGGCCTGGAGGTATTCGGCAAGCCTCCCTCTTTTGATCCAATCGCCGACGCCATCGTCAGAGTCGAGGCAGGGCGGCTGCGCAACAATCTTCGCCGGTACTACCGGGATGCAGGCCAGTTCGACCCCGTATACATAGATCTGCCGCGGGGCGCTTACGCACCACAGTTCGTCCTCAGGCGCCCGGCAAAGCCCGATTCTTCCCTAGCCGAAACGCCGGACGACACTTTCGGGGATTCAGTGCAGGGACAATCCGAGTCCCTCCTCGATCTGCGTGGCAGACCCACCGTCGCAGTCCTGCCCCTCGTCAACCTGAGCAGCAATCCGGAGCACAGCTACTTTGCCGATGGATTGACCGATGATTTGATCAGCAGCCTGTCGAAGATCTCCGGCCTGTTCGTGATTTCCCGCCATGCATCCTTCGCCTATCGCGGCACTAACAAGTCGACCGCGGAGATTGCCGCGGCGTTCCGCGTGCGTTACCTGGTCGATGGCAGCGTGCGTCGCGTCGGTGACCACGTCCGTATCTGCGTGAGCCTGATCGACACCCAACTCGACAGGTGCTTGTGGACCGAACGTTACGATCGGGACGTCAACGACATCTTCGCCGTCCAGGACGACCTGGCACGCAGCATCGTTCAGGCCCTGAAGATCAAGCTCAGCCCGGTAGAGGCGGACCGCCTCGGTCACGAGGGGACACGGAGTGTGGAGGCGCACGATGCCCTGCTGCGCGGCCTCGGGCAGTTCTGGATCTACACGCGGGTATCGCTCGCAGAGGCCCAGAAGCACTTCCGCCGCGCGCTCGAGCTCGACCCGGACTTCGCCCTAGCGCACGCGTGGCTGGCACGAACCTTCGTCTTCCAGTACGGCATCAACTGGGTATCGGACTTCTCGAAGACGATGGTGCCTGCGCTTCAGCATGTTCGCCGTGCCATCGAACTGGATGAGCAGCTTGCGTTCGCTCACGCCATCCTGGGATGGGTAATGCTCTTCTACAGGGATGGCGAGAGCGCGATCGCGGCGGGTCGTCGTGCCTGCACTCTCGATCCGAACAATGCGGATGCACGCCTCTTCCTCGCACTGTCACTCGCTGCGTGCGGTCACGGCGAGGAGGCCATGCGCTATATAGAGGCCGGCATGCGGTTGCACCCTCATCCCTCGAGTTTTTATCTCTATGCCCTCGGCAAATGCCTCTTCGCACTCGGGCGATACGAGCAGGCGATCGAGGCGCAACGCCGCGGCATAGAGGTCAACGTGCATTTCATACCCAATCACTACGACCTCGCCATCACACTGGGAGTATGCGGGCGGGTAGAGGAGGCGCGTGCCGAGGCTGCGATCGTCAGGGCCGACTGGCCAGATGTGTCGAAGATCTTCTTTCTGGATCCAAGACTCGCTGCCGAGTACGAGCGCGGGAAAAAGGTGGCGGGTCTGGCCTAGCGGCCGCCCCGAGATCGCGGACGTAGCCTCTGCAACGTGGCATGACTACTCAGCTGCAATCGGAGGTCCTCATGGATCTTACCGTGACTCTCGAGGAGGTGCAGGTCGTCGGCCAAACCCCGGCCGGCTTTCGCCGGAACCTCTACGCGAAGGGAGGACGGTTCGCCGGCCCGAAGCTGTCGGGTGAGGTGCTGGCGGGTGGCGGAGACTGGGCGCTGGACCGCCCGGACGGCGTCATCCAGCTGGACGTCCGGATCACGCTGCGCACGGACGACCTCGCCATGATCTACACACGGTATCACGGCGTTTTCGATGTCGAACCCCAGGTTCTGCAGCGGGTGCGGGCCGGCGAGGACGTCGACCCCCGTGAATATTACTTCCGTATCACGCCTGTCTTCGAAACATCCGCCAGGGAATACCAGTGGCTGAACCGCATTGTGTCGGTGGGCGTCGGTCGACGCACGCCAACAGGCGTTTCTTATCGTGTCTATCAGATCCGGTAGCTACCCGCCCGTTCTATTGGGCTTCTGCATTGGAGAGCCGCATTGGACTGTCACGATGCAACTCCGATGGACACGCTGCGGGGCCACAGCATCGAATACACGCAGCGGCTATGGCAGGAAATCGGGGTTCGGCGCGGCGGCCGAGCCCCGATGATTTGGCTGTCAGGATGGTCTCCTACGGGGTCCGCGCCGCGGCGCCCTTGCGCGCGCATTGCAGCCCCACCTCGACGACGCTCAGCGTGCAGTGCGGCACCGACCGGCGCGTCGCACGAACTGCAGCGTATCTATTTTTCACTTTAGTCCCCTTATGGCGGAGTTCAAGGCGGCGGCCGTGACCGGCCTCGCAGGGTCGGCCAGTAATGCTCGCGACGACCGCGCTGCCCACTTCTGTAACTGTTACATACCTGACCGTCGTTATCGTGCAGGCTAGGCTTAAGTTGCCTGATAGGCGCCGCGCCGCGCTTCTGGACGCCAGTACCGACGACGTATTGCTCACGTTGCTGATGAGCGATCGCAATCCGTGACCGATCAGTGACCCAGCCAGGCGCAGGGTGGACCCTATAACAGGCCAGCAGTTGCTGTCGCAATGCACAACGCGGGAGGCCGTATGAAACATTTAATACGCCGGAATCGCCGTCAATTCGACTTGCTGGTGTTGCCGCTATTCATCGCTGGCTGCCTCGTTGGGCAGCAGACAAGGGAAACTCGCATGCGCACGCAGCCGTGGTCGCGGTGAGTTAAAAGACAGTCACGACAAAGGCAATGGCGATGAGTTACCGACACTGCTGGTGCACGACATGTTTTCTGCTATTGATAAGTATCAGTGTGTTCGCAGCGCCTGCTCGTCTCGATGCACCTTATATCTATCCACGCATTCTTAAGGTCTACCGGGACCAACCTATGAACGCAGTCGTCGAAGTCGACGAACCGGGGCTGATCGTCGAGAGCGCGGTTCTAAGAGTACTCACCCCGGATGGCACGCCAGGGCGCCGTCTCGCTCGTGCGACATTGAATGCAGTGGCGTCGCGCGGGGAACATCATGGTCGGGAGCACAAGTATGACTCATGGGATGAGAGTGACAATTATGATGCCTATCCATGCGCAAGAGAGAATGAGACGACACCTTCACGCAGAATCAACACACGAAAGAGCGACCACGACAAGACTACATACGGGCATGCCCGACCTCCGTGCTCTCCGCCGACTAGTGGACCAGTGACGTTGTACTTCCACGGCGAGTTGGAGAGCCACAGAGAACAGCGCATATATCTCGTCATTGAAGCGCGGTTCGCCGATTCGGACAAGCCGGTCACGTCGCTGGCCGCATGGGTGGACTTCTCCAAGAGCGCCCCGCCGCAAAATAGCAATGTTGCCGTTGTGACAAACGCAGGGGTGCGTTTTATCGACTCGACTGGCAATACGCTATACACCATTCCAGTGACAAGATCTCAGACGACCAGATTCACAGATGCCGCGGGTAACAGCTTTGATCGCACCATAATCGAGGTGGCGGTCGTATCCGACGATCAGACACGCGCAGGCGTCTTCACGTCGTCACTCGTCAACAACGCCGTCCTTTCCGGCGATTCGGACGAAGCGGAGCTGGAGAGCGCGATTTTTACTATGTACGACGCCAGCGGTCAGCTCTACCAATTAACTGCCCCGTCCGGCAAGGGCTTCTGCCAGTCAGACCTGTCACTTTCCCACTCCGGTCAGGCCGTGCTTCTGCCGGTCTGTGACGGCGATGCTATCGAGAACCTTGTGGTCTACGACAACAAGGGCACGCGCTCATTTGAGAAGAAGGATTTTGGACCTACGGTGTCGGTGTGGCGCGCGTGGCTGTCGAGAAACGGCCATGTGCTCGTGTGGCAAGGCACGGAGGCAGGCTCGGCAGCCGGGCAGGACGGATTCATTAAGTTCATAAACATGACCACGGGCCAAACATGGGAGTATCGCTATGACCCGGATGTTGGCACGCCTCCTACTTACGAAGAAACTGCCATCGGCGTCTACTCGGTAATTCAGGATGGCAACGTCATCTCCAATTGTCCAACCTGCGACGGCTAATAAGGGATTGACCTATGTTCGTGCGGATGACAAGAGACATTGTTGTGTGCTGTTTGTTTCTATTTTCAACAGACGTGTATGCAACGCAATACGCCGAGCCAACGACTGGACCGAAGACTAGCATCTTCGGGCCCCGCTATCTCAGCGGGGAGGGCAACAAGTTCCACGATGGTATCGACTACCGGGCGGCGGCTGGGACTGCGCTACGTTCCAACGTTATTGGCAATATCGTCGCCATTTATCCTTTCAATCATGCACCGACTACAACGGGGAACAGAATTCAGATTGCGCCTAAAGGAGATGCCAATCATGGACGCTTTCTCTTTGCGCATCTATTCGCGGCATCTTCGACAACATTTCCCATCGTGAGCGGCAACTTTGCGCTGGACTACTACGAGTTTCATCGATCTGTGAGCGCTGGCGGCCTCCGGATTAGTGTTAATCATCCGTTTGTATGCACAGTAATTTTTGTGGCCGACGGAGCAAGTTCCAAAGCGTTGATTGATTCGACATGCAAGGCAAAGGGCCCAATTGAGCAGATTATCGTTCATAATAATTTTCCGGGCATCAGATTCCGTGTTGCAAATCAAGTCAACGTTGGGGACATTATCGCGGCAACCGGTAACTCCGGTGGCAGTGGCAGCCTCGTTCCACATTTGCATTTGGGCTATATCGTCGATACCAAGCGCAACCCGCTTCAGGTATTGAACTACCCCGAACACGGTAGCCCTTATACTGCTTCGCTGCATCCGAAAGACACGTTTACCCAAACGGAACTGAGTGCGTTGAATCCGCGTGCAATGGGCGTGAAGATTGCGATCAATGGATTTGATCTTGACGAGGTTACGATTAAGGTGTCCGGCGGATCGCTCACTAATCCAATAATGCAAAGCTTTAGCTACGGGGGTCGTGTTGGCACATCACCGGCAGCGACTCTGTCTGGCGAGCCCCAACCCGGTCTGATCCTGGACACTGAAGGTTGTACTGCTAAAACGCTTGCTGACATGGCGGACGCCGTATACGGAACGCCACAGGTGTGCCCAAGAGGATGGGGAAGCTCCACCACCGTAGACAAGCCCTCGGCTATGTTCTTTGTGCCTTTAGGGCTCGGCACGCTATCGCCGGGAACGTATTCTGTGGCAGTCGAGTGCACGCGGGCTGACGGCAGTGACTGTAGTCCCAACGAGCCTCTCGACCTCAAGATAGAATCAAAATGCAATTCGCAACCGGGATGCCTCTGTCCGGGAGTCACGCGTAGTTTGCAGGATGTATTTCCGTATAATCTGAGCAATGTGTCATGGACGGATACCAGCAACCCTTTGCTCAAGTACCTTACTGTGGGCATTTACTTCCCCACAGGCCAAACGCCTCCCATTGTCGTGAGTGGCGGTACGTGCGGAGACGGTTATTGGTCAGCAGGCGGCCTCATTCCGGTTACTGGGTGCACAGCCACTTACTTTGGCGCGGACCCTGACCCGATAAATACCTCCCACGCAGGTGGGATGACGCTGACATTGAATGCCACATATGCAGAGACTTCCGTGCGAATTCCATACTTTCACGTGGGAGGAGCAGTGTTGCCTGCGAACTGTAATGGTGTGGCGGTTCCGTTCTGGCAGTGTATTCAGCGAATTGTTCGAGTGAGTGGAGCCTACTCGATTCCCGTGTGTCGCTAATTTCGCGAAAAAGATGTCCGGTACCGACGACGTATTGCTCAGTTGCTAATGACCGAACGCAATCCGCGACCGATCAGTGACCGGGCCAGGCACAGGTTGGACCCCAAAACAGGCCAGCAGTTACTGTCGCAATGCACAACGCGGGAGGCCGTATATAGTGGCATTAAAGGCCAAGGCACCTATGTTTACCACTCAGTCACCGAGACCACGGCGTGGGATGCATTGGAGAGGGAGTACGAACTGCCGTAGACAGCGGGATTCTGCAATCTGTGACCAATCTGTAACGAAGGCGAGGTTACTTTCAGCCTTGAGCAAGTCGGTCCTGATGGCGTCGACGGGCGGAGGGACCGGTCGGGAAAGGTGCTGGCGCCGGAGGGACGTTTGGTGATACCTGAGTGCGAGACACATGACGGCGACTCCGAGGCACCGCACTTGTCGCATTAACTGCAACTCTGCGAAAGACCGAGGACCACGGGGAGGAGCGCATGAGTTGGATACCGAAGCACCGGCAGCCATCCAACGTCGACGACGCATCCGTGCGCCGGCGTTGCGCGAATTTATACAGACGTAGTGTGGCGACGCATCGCCTCATCCCTCTTGCGTTGGTTATTTTCGTTGCCATATTCACACTGCCTTCCGCCGCCGCCCCCCTCTTGAGCGTAAGCCCAGCAAGCCAGACGGTCACAGGCGGAAGTCCTGTAACCCTGAATCTGGACATCAGTGGCCTGGATCTCTCGACAAGCCTGGGCGGTTTCGATGTTGACATCGGTTTTGACCCATCAGTCCTGACGTTCAACAGCGCGTCGTTTGGCGATCCGGTGCTGGGCGATCAGCTCGATTTGTCGCTACTGGGGCTGAATAATCCAACCGCGACGCCTGGCCCGGGCAATATCAATTTGATTGAGGTCTCCTTCGACGACGAAGCCACGCTGCTGCTTCAGCAGGCAGACGCGTTCACGCTCGTTCGGCTGTTTTTCACCGCCGGGTTTGTCGATGGAACGAGTCCGATCACGATAGGCGTGAACGGGCTTACCGATGCGGGTGGAAACATACTGTCGGCCACGACAGAACCGCCAGCGTTGATTGAGGTGACAACCGTGCCATTGCCCAGCGCACTTCTGATGCTCGCGGGTGGGTTGGCTGCGTTGCTGCCGAGGATCCGGAAACAATACGGCGCAGGGAGTAGAGTCCATGGATTTGCGACGTCGGCTTTGCTCGGCGAACGTGGTTCCTCGCCATCGGTTTTCAGCGGCAGCCCGCGGGCGCCATGAAACTCCTTCCTCAGCGTGCTATCAGACATTCCGCAGCGATTGCAGCTTTGATAATGCTGTTTCCAGGGGCTGTGGCGGGCGAGAGTTTCTGTCCCCGTGCTGCCTTCCGCGTGGATGTTGAGGAAAAACTCCTTGGCACCAGCGTAGGCGAATGGAAGTCAGACGATGGAACGATACACATATATCAAGGGACTTCTTACTTCAAACAGGTAGGGATCCGGGGGACAGGCCTCTCAGGAACCGTCTACAGGGCTGTGCCGAGTGCAGATCCGAACTGCACCTATAGTGGGGTCCTCGGAGACGGGACGACATACAGCGGTTCTGCTCTCGTTCCGGGCGTTGGGAGTATGGATGTGGTAGCGACTCCAGAAGGCCACTTCAACCCCACCAACCTTGTTGCTTATTATGGCACGGGTTCCGGAGACCTCCCGCCTTGGTGGCATGACACAGCCTGGACGCTTCATCACTGCTCGTTCGATATTTTTTTACCTGGTGGCGCATTCGTCACGACTGTTTCTGGCTCGGGCTCAGACGGCTCACAATCGTGCAGCGTTGACACCAAAAAACAACTGGGCGGGGCGGGGCCATCTGGTGGGCCGGCAAGTAACGGAGGAGGGCCCGGAGCGCGTGACAGCAATAGTCCGAGGCAGTGTCCTCCATGTATTCCTGGCGGCGCGGGTCCCGTGGAGTCGGGCAACCCCATCCAGACGGCCACTGGCAACAAGGTGGAAAAAGCTGAGGATTACGTCGGGACAGGTCCGCTTGCGCTTGAGTTTGTGCGCTACTACAACAGCCATTCCGAGAGAGCGGGTGCACTCGGTGCCAGCTGGTCCCACAGCTACTCCGGCAAGATTGAGACGAGCTCCGCCACCGCTGTCGATGCCGTGCGCGCCGATGGCAAGACGCTGAGCTTCAGGTTGAGCAACGGGGTTTGGACGCCGGATGCGGACGTCAATGCCCGATTGACCGCGGTCACTGACAATAGCGGGACTCTCACCGGCTGGCAGTACACCACCGGTGAGGACGCCGTGGAGGGCTACGACGGCAGCGGCCGGTTGCTCTCCATTACCAACCGCGCCGGTGTGACGCAGACGCTGAGCTACGATGGCCAGGGCCGGCTCGCGGTTGTCACGGACGCCTTCGGCCGCACGCTCCGCTTCGGCTACGACGCCCAGGGTCGCCTCGCCTCGCTCACCGACCCCGGTGGCGGGGTGTACGCTTACGACTACGACAGCGGCAACAACCTCACGCAGGTTACCTATCCGGATTCCCGGAATGTCAGGTATCTCTACGAGAATGCCGCCTTCCCGCACGCGCTGACCGGCATCGTGGATGAGACGGGCAGCCGGTTTGCCACCTACAGCTACGACAGCAATGGGCTGGCTATCTCCTCAGAGCGCGCCGGCGGGACGGCCAAGGTGACGCTGAGTTACGGCGGGTCTGACACGACGACGGTGACCGACGCGCTCGGGCAGACCCACGAGTATACCTATGCGACAACGCTGGGGGTGCCGCGGCCGGTGCAGGCGGTGGGGCCAGCAGGGTTGTCGTTTAGCAGCAGCTATGACGCCAACGGCAACGTCACCTCGGAGACCAACCGCAACGGTACCATCACCACCTACACGTACGACCTAAACCGCAACCTGGAGGTGAGCCGCACCGAGGCGGTGGGCCTGCCCGAGGCGCGCACCATGACCACGCAGTGGCATGCAGACTTCCGTCTTCCGACGAAGTTGGTGGAGCCGACCCGCACGACGGAGTACAGCTACGATCCCCGCGGCAATCTGATTCAACGCACGGTGACGGCGACCGACACGGGCCGCAGCCGGACGTGGCGGTACAGGTATAACAACTTCGGCCAGGTCACGCAGATTGACGGTCCGCGGACCGATGTCGCTGACCTCACCACGCTGGCGTACGACAGCCAGGGTAACCTGGCGCAGGTGGCCGATGGTCTGGGCCATGTCACGCGCTTTGATGCTTATGATGCCCACGGCCGGCTGCTGTCGATGACCGACCCGAATGGGCTGGTCACGACCTTCAGCTATGACCCACGCGGGCGACTCGTGTCGGAGAGCGAGGGCGGCGAGACGACCACCTACTCCCGCGATGCCGTCGGCCAGGTCACCCGCGTCACCTTCCCCGACGGCAGCTACCTCAGCTACCGCTATGATGCGGCGCACCGGCTGACGGGCGTCTCTGACAATCTCGGCAATCAGGTTGCCTACACGCTCGACGCGATCGGCAACGTCACCAGGGAGGATATTAGCGACCCCCAGGGCGAGCTTGCCCAGACCGTGAGCCGCCAGTACGACGCCCTTAACCGGCTGAGCGCCGTCACCGGCGCACAGAACCAGACCACGCGCCTGCAGTACGACGGTGAGGGCAACGTCATCTACCTCACCAGTCCACTCTCGCACACCGCGACGTTCTCCTACGACGGGTTGAGCCGGATGGTCCACAGTGCCAACGCCATTGCGGGTGCATCCTTCAGCTTCGACGCGGCCGACCACCTCACCAGCGTGCAGGACGGCCGGGGGTTGGTGACGCAGTACGGCGTCGACGGACTCGGCAATGCCCTGAGTACCCGCAGCCCGGACACCGGCCTCTCGCAGCAGACCTTTGATGAGGCCGGCAACGTACGCACGGCCATCGACGCCCGCGGTCGGCAGGTCAACTATTCCTACGATGCGCTGAACCGCCTCACGCAGATGCTTTACGCGAATGCCGCGCCGATTGTCTTCACCTATGACCAGGGAGCGAACGGCACAGGCCACCTCACGGGGATGACCGACGCCTCGGGCAGCACGACCTGGGGCTACGATGTTCATGGGCGGCTCATCCGCCAGACCCAGCAGGTGGGCGGCAGGAGTTTCGTCACGCAATATGCCTACGATGCCGCCGGGCGACGGGTGTCGATGACCTACCCCTCTGGCCAGGTCATCGGCGTGGGTTACGCGGCGGGGCAGGTCTCCCAGCTCACCGCCGGCAACGCCACGCTGCTGGCGCAGATTGCCTACGAGCCCTTCGGGCCGGCCCGCTCGTGGACCTTCGGCAACGGCACTCCCTACAGCCGCAGCTACGACCAGGATGGGCGACTCACCAGCTACCCACTCGGCAGCAGCACCGTCTCTCTCAACTATGACGCGGCCGGGCGCATCACGGGCAGTACTGACTCAGGCAGCCCAGTGAGCCAGAGCTTTACCTACGACACCATCGACCGGCTGGTGTCCTTCAGCGGGCCGGGCACGAGCGAGAGCTATGCCTACGACGCCGCCGGCAACCGCGTGGTGCTCAGCGCCGCGGCGATCAATACGTACTACACCATCGACAATGCGAGCAACCGGCTCACCGGCTGGTCGGACTCCCTGGGCGGCAGCCGGACGCTCAGCTACGACGACAGCGGCAATACGCTGAGCGATGGCACGAGCCAATTCACCTATGATGGCCGGGGAAGGCTCGTCTCGGTCTCGAACAGTGAAGGCTTCACCCAATATCTCGTCAATGGGCTGGGGCAGCGGGTCGCGAAGATAAGTGGAGCGGCGCTCGACCTCGCTGGCGACGTCGATGGCGACGGAGTACTAACCGTCACTGACATGCGACGGATTGTACTGATGGCCCGGGGCATCGTAACTCCCGTACCCGCGGCGGACTGCAACCGCGACGGCAGCGTGACCACTGCGGACGTGACCTGTGTGCAGACGAAGATAACCGAGCTCCGCGTCAACCCGGGCAAGTACGCGCAATCCCCGACCTACTTCGTCTACGACCCCGACGGACACCTCATCGGTGAGTACAGCTCCAGCGGCAATCCCCTGGAGGAGACCGTCTACCTCGAGAACCAGCCGGTGGCGATACTTGCAGGCGGCAGTAGCTTCTACGTCTACGCCGATCATCTCGACACCCCGCGGCTTATCGTCAGCGAGGCGGGCACGCCGGTATGGCGCTGGGACAGCGACCCCTTCGGCAAGGCGTTGCCGAATGAATCCCCGTCAGGCGCCGGGACATTTACCTACAACCTACGATTCCCGGGACAGTACTATGACAAGGAGACGGGGCTGCACTACAACTATTTTCGCGACTACAACCCGAGCACCGGACGGTATATCCAGAGTGACCCGATTGGACTGGCAGGCGGCTACAACACGTATATATATGCGGAAAGCAGGCCTATTGGAATTGCCGATCCAACCGGAGAGAATCCGTGGAAGTTTTTTGGCACAGCGTGCACGATCATTGGCTTCACCACATGCGCATACAATGCGTATGAGCAGACGTTCGGCACGGGGCCTGGTAGTGATTATGCCTATTTGTCAAGGAACTGCGGCAACGATAACAGATGTCATCGTGAGGCGCTTGATCACAGTAATAGCTTTGAAAGATTTGGATATAGGTTAATGACGTGTGGTTTAACAAACATTGATCCTCCTACACCAAACGCAATTCCGAGAACTCCCAAATCGCCATCGCAACACAAATGACCAGCGCCAGAGCATTTATTGCGCAAGCTGTAAATTCAGGCAGTTCTTGGCGAACACCATAAGTTGCCATACACCTTTCGGCTCCCGCGGGCATCGGGCAGTAATTTCCTGGCTGTGTGCAGTCGAGTGTCTTAGTGGGGTGGTCCGCATGGCGGCCCGGTATGCTTGCCGACGCAGCGAACACTATCCAGTCGTCCATCATCGGCTACCTTCCGTGGCTCTGACGTTTCGACGTGCAAAGTTTTGTGGATGCAGCTGGCCAGCTCCGGGCCGAACATGGGGGTGCAACAAAAAACCCGTTCCAGCTCGCGCCAGAACGGGTACGGTATTCCGCTCCGCTTCGTAGCCCGCGTCAGTGTGTCGTTCTAGGGATATCTGTTATCGCGTCGATGTATACGGATCATACATCCGGATGGTGGTCAGCAACCTCTCTGGCAATGCGTGCGGCTAAAATCTGGGCATTTTCTTCGCGGACGATCTCGCGTTCCACAGGTATTTTCCCCAAGATACTGACGGCACTTTCGAATGCTGTCCGCAGAGAATCATTCTTCGGTGCGCCAACCAAAAGATATACCTTGAATCGATCAGACGCGTCTTTGACGCTTGCCAATTGCCCCAACCACTTATGTGCTTTGTCTTTAATGCTGTCGGCGGCTGCCAAATCAAATGAGATTGGTTCTAGGCAATGCCACTTACCGTTCTTCCAAGAGTGCTGGAACTCTATCTCATCGTCCTGAACGAATATTTTCTTCGGCTGAAAATATTGAAGGACATGTTGTTCCTCAAGGTCTCGTTTGAAATGGCGCCAGACGTCGTCGTCGGTCCGCCCGGACGGGCCTTGCCGGTCATCGTAACGCGTGACCATACGGTCAAATAACTTTTCTAGTGCTGCGGATGGATCATCTGTACGGCCGCTCCCAACAGGGGACCATTGCAATGAACTATCGTCCCTTGGCAATACTGACTGGGCAATCTCCAGCACGCTGGAGGGGGGCGTGAAAAGCGGCAACTCGTTGGAGATGTGTTCTCCACGTTCTTCAAGGCGACGCTGGATGTGGCGCATCAACGACTTGAAGTGCTCTGCGTTTATGCCGGGGAACACCTTGTTCAATCGAGTATACGTCGTCCGACAGATCGCGCTTATGTAGCGCGCCTCGGGCGAATAGATCGCGACGCCGACGTTTACAAACTCTCCACTTGTGACGTCGTGAATGTACCGGAGAATTGAGTATGTGTACGCGAACTTTTTCATGACAGAACCCTCCTGATCTCTCCTAATGCCAGATCGATATTGTCCCTAACTTGACCAATGTGATTTAACGCTTGGTCGCAGCTGATCCTTGCGTCGTGCCATTCCGGCGGCAGGGCTGTTCGATAAACCTCAAGTCGATTGTTCGTGATGGCTAACCATGCCCCTTTCAGTCTGTCCAAGTTTAACGGCCTCCCACGAAGTTGGTCAGAAAATAAGTGGCGCCCGGGATGCCGATACGATTCGAGCGCACCTATCTGCCATGGGGGGTGCCAGCCAATGATTCCATTCATGAAAAAAGCCATTTCGTGATCATAAATTGCGAGACTATTTCCGCTGAAGAGGCAGTTTGGATTATTTGGACGGCGGTCGTCATTAACGATAAGTGCGTCAAACGCAAATATTTCGGCGGCCACTTGGATCACGTCCTTGGGGATCGCCTTGCCAACCGGCCAGCTCGTATATCCCGGTGGGAGATGCTTCGAACCGAACGCGATGGAGCTGCTTCGGTTGGCAATATCCGCAACGGTAGCATCAGGTATCCCGGCGACGAAGTCGTGCTCTAAGGAGACGAGGAATGGCTCAGGTACAGGAAGATCCAAGTCCGCAGCGAGTATCCCGGCAATCGCTTCCATTGCAAGCGCTCCGACCCCGCGGTCACAGCCTGCAGAAAGCTTCGCGACCACCTCAACCTCCTCCCCGAACTCATCTTCGCATGTTAGGCGACAGGGTACCGTCCGCCCCGACTGGACACGACCATCAAAGCGAAATGCTGTGACAAGATGTAACACAACGCGTCCTCATCATGAGCCGGTGCCGAGAAACCAAAAATATGCGTTCGGCGTAATGCAATGTAATCGCATCTGTGAATCAGATGCCCATACTCGTGATGCGCGGCAATTGAAAGCGAGCGGCCGTCATATTACCATTTGAGAAGGAGGGGCGGGCCAGTTAACCGACCACCAATGGAAAGGAGACCATCATGCTAATCCTCACCCGCCGTATCGGCGAAACCCTGGTAATCGGTGACGATATTGAAGTCACCATCCTCGGCATCAAGGGCCGTCAGGTGCGCGTCGGCATCAACGCTCCACGGGACGTGAATATTGCTCGCGAGGAGCTGCTGGCCGGGGCCGTGCCGCCGCCCACGTCACCGCCACCAGCAAGGTCTACTTCGCCAGGCCTTTAATACTGTCAAGGTCGAGTGTGCCAGCAGCGCCCCATCCGCGCTGCCCGGCGGGCACGGCTGGTCGGAATTGCTCGTACAGGTGGAAGGCCTCAACCGCGAGCTTTTTCGGCGGAAAGGCGTCAGCGAGCACCTTCATCGCCTCGTAGGCGGCCGGTAGCGCATCCTTGAACTTGCCCTCCAAATAGCGCTGTACGTTGGCGGGGCGCCGCCTCGTGGAAAATGCGCTAAACCGCGCTAAACTCCAAGACAATAGGGCAAATCTAATGCATTACTCGCGGGCTTGCGCGAAGGTAGCGAACGCTGTAAAGGGACGGCTTTGGAGACAACGGTGCCTGTAGCGTTGTGCAATTTGGCTGGGCCAGATCGAAGGGAAGCAGGAGGATTCGATCAGTGGTGCGCCTAGCGGCCGTTATCATTTTGCTTTTGGGTCTCACCGTGTCCAGCGGTTGTGACAATGAGCCGGATGTAAATCCAGCCTCCCCAATAACATCCCCGAGCGACCCCGATCCGCACTGGGTCGTGCAGCAAGAGCCCCCGGCCAAGTTGGCGCTGGTGTATGTCCACGGTGTCTTCGGTGACATGGTCGACACTTGGACAGCATCGAATGGAAAGACATTCTTCGGTCTGGTGGACGAGAACCCGAACACGAAGGGCAAGGCAGATGCATTTGTATTCGGGTTTCCATCATTTCTGCTCAAAGGCGGTTCATTCGATATTCGCGAAGCCGCGAATCGCCTACACGAACGGCTCCAGTACCACGGAATCTTGAATTATCCGGCCGTTGTGTTTGTTGCCCACAGCATGGGAGGGCTCGTAGTTATGCGCGAGCTCCTTACGCATCGGGATATCCTTGGAAAAGTGCCCGTGGTGGTGTTTTACGCGACGCCTCAGGAAGGCGCAAAGATTGCCCTGATTGGGCAGATGTTCGCTCCAAATACCGCGCTCGGACAGATGACGGAGGCAGATGGCAACGATCTCTTGAAGACATTAAGCGATGAATGGAACTCAATGTCGCAAAACGAACGGCCCCATGTGCGGTGCGCCTACGAAACTATTCCGATGGGACCTGGCAAAATCGTTACATGGTCGAGCGCCACACGCTTTTGCGAGGGCAGCCCGCCCGCCATCGAGGCCAACCACATCGACATCGTCAAGCCTAACCGGCCGGAGCATGACTCCATTGTCGTGCTCGCGAACGCCCTGAACGATTACGTGCTGAGGCGTGAGCTCGAAGCAAAGCTGGAGACACCCGATTTCACGTCCGAAGGTGCAGATGCCGTCTTTAATCTCACCAATGTTCTGGGCAAGCAATCCGCGCGTCTTGTCAATGCGGGAGGCAGCGCCCTTCGCTTTACATTGGCGGAAGTTTCCGATCCAGCATTACTTCTGTGGCCCGATGACACGCCGCGAGAGATTCCCGCTCAACAAACTTCAAGGATGAGCGTTGCACTTTCCCGGTCCGCCAGTCCTAGCATTACCGAATACCACTTCATTTTGAGAACCGACAATGCGCCGGACAGGAGGGTGATCGTCCGTGTGCCCGACATTTCGATAATCAAGGCCCAGCAGGACAGAATCGCCAAGAGTGTGACCGCGCAAATTAACGCGGCGCTCGCCGACCCGCAGCTGTCCGAGCGCTTCAAGGAGGCCGCGACAGATGATAAGGGTCCACCCGAAGCCCTGATTCGCATCGCATATACCGAGTTCGAACGAGAATCGCCGCATCTGCCGGACTCCGGCAAATGGGTTCTTACCGCCGATCTTCTTAACTCGCTCAATTGGCCTAGCCTAGCTGCGCTAGCCCTGCAGAAAGCCGAGGAGGCCTCTCCATCTGTCACACACATGCCCGGCGTGCAGTTGCTCGCAGGAGTGGTGGCCGCACAGGCAGGAGAGACGCGCGTGTTCGCGAACGTGCCAACACCGGTTGCTACCCCAGAAGTTCTCGCAGCGTGGGATGTCTCCCAGCCACTTGCAGAACCGGCGACGTTCGAACTCGGCGATGAGTTGGCCAATCGAATGCACGACATTCCAGCATTCAAATTTTACAGCCTAAGTCTCAAGGGTGACATCCAGCAGGCTAAAGGCAATCTCACGGAAGCCCGTAAGTCGTACAGCGCCGCAGCGACGATTCGGCCTTCGCCGTCTCTGGTCTGGCGGAGGACGAAACTCGACCAAGGTTAGCTGTAAATCGCAACGCAGCCTATAGCGAATCGCAGTCTGGCTCCGTGTGACCTGCCCCCGGATTTCAGTGCCAAGGTGAGTTTAGTAGAGTCCGTTTTCGGAGGAGAGAACGGACATGAAAAGGCGGTTCACCGAAGAGCAGATCATTGGTCTTCTGAAGGAAGGGGAGGCTGGGGTATCGGTCAAGGAAGCGGAGGCTGGGGTATCGGTCAAGGAGCTGTGCCGCAAGCATGGGTTTTCCGACGGCGCGTTCTACCTGTGGCGCAGCAAATACGGCGGGATGGAGGTGTCGGAGGCCCGTCGGTTGCGGGAGTTGGAGTCGGAGAACGGGAGGCTTAAGAAGCTGCTGGCCGAGGCGATGCTGGATATCGAGGCGCTGAAGGTGGTGGCGCGGGGAAAGCGGTAAGCCCGCAGGCGCGCCGGGAGGCCGTGGAGGCGATGCGGGCGAAGGTAAAGATCTCGGAGCGGCGTGCCTGTGGGCTGATGGGCATCTCGCGCACGGTGCTGCACTACCAGGCGCGGCACTGTGAGGAGGAGCAGCGGCTGAGGGGTCGGATCGTGAAGTTGGCGCAGGCGCGCCGGCGATTCGGCTACCGTCGGATTCACGTGCTGCTGCGGCGCGAGGGAGTGAAGGCGAATCACAAACGGGTATACCGGTTGTATCGGGCGGAGCGGCTGGCGGTGCGGCGACGACGTCGCCGGCAGGGGGTGGCGATGGAGCGGGAAGCGCTGAAGTTGCCTACGGCGGTCAACGAAGTCTGGTCGATGGATTTAGTTTCCGATGCGCTGAGCAACGGCCGGCGCTTGAAGTGCCTGACGATTGTTGACGACTTCAGCAAGGAGGCGGTGGACATCGTGCTCGATCACGGGATCGCAGGGCTCTACGTCTCCCGTGTGCTGGATCAAGCCGTGCGATTCCGGGGCCGACCGAAGGCGATCCGCACCGATCACGGCCCGGAGTTCACGACCAAGGCGCTGGACCAGTGGGCGTATCGTCATGGGGTGGAGCTGAAAATGATCGAGCCAGGCAAGCCGATCCAGAACGCCTACAGCGAGTCGTTTAACGGCAAGTTTCGCGACGAGTACCTGAATGAACACTGGTTCACCAGCTTGGCGCAGGCACGCAGCACCGTGGCGGAATGGCGACGGGATTACAACGAGCAACGTCCCCACAGTGCGCTGGGATACATGACCCCGGCGGAGTTTGCCGCCAAGCACCGGCAACGAGGCAACGAACAAACGCAGAACGACATTGGGTAACATCGCAACCACGGATTCTACGAACAAGCCGATGGTACTAAAACCGGGAGCAGGTCAGTGAAATGCAATACACCGCGAGTTTTGTGGGCGACAAACCGATGTGGGAACCATGGATGTCCCCATGATTAGCGATTTCCATCATCGGAGGCATGCTGGCAGGGTCGCCTTGCTCGGGTAATCGACCACGGTGTCACTTCCTATCTCCTCTGAATCTGCGCCGAGGAAGTACGCGTGTTCGTCGCGTATTGGATCTATCACGTAGCCCAGTGAGTACTCATGGCCAAAAAACTTTCGCTGCGTTGAACGATCTGTCCCACTGAAAAAGGCGCCGAGATTCGGGTGACTGTGGAACCATCCCACGACCATTAGACCGGTCTCCCTTTGGGGGATGGCGGATGTCCATACAGACGCGTCCATGTGAAGCGAGACGGATGTTCCTTGATATTCTCGCGAGGGAACTGCATCAGTCACGCAGACGATCGGATTGGCAACCGTCTGGCCGATTCTGCCGGGGGTTACTGCCACGCCCAGGAGCAAACCTCCACTTTCCTCGCGTCGCGCCGAAACGTGCTGCACTATTGTCTCACGAGCATCGGCGGCAAATAGTAACAGCGCCCCGCGTGACAATGCTGTAGTTATCGCAAGTACGTCGACAAATGAAAGTGATGCCAAAATAGTGGCGAGATCGCGCGGAGTCGAATCAGGATCTACGGTCTTCCACTCAATCATGTGGTTGCGGAAAAAGAATGTTTGCAGGCTGGACAGCGGACACTGCCGCTGTTGCCTGCCGGTAGTCGCAGCTTTGTCTGACACTTCGGGCAAGTGACGATAACTCGGGCAACAGACGACACCGGCTGCGGCGCGGGTTTGTCCGTCCACCTCACGGCGGAGGGCGACTTCGAAGATGCGACCGGCAACGAGTCAGTTGGGAAGTCCGCGGGGCGCGCTGACTTAGCGCGGATGTACCATCGGGCAGCCTCTCCATTTGCTGCGGATGCCGTGTTTACGATGGACTCGTCGAATGCCAAGATCTTGAACAGGCGTTGCGCGAGAAGGTCAAGATATTCCGTAGAAAGCCACTTCGATCCTAGACAGACGCGTCCGCTGGTGTAGACATTAGGGTTGAACACTTTTGTGGGCAGCGATACGGAAGGCTCCTCGAACGGGTATCGTGCTCCAAGCTGGATCGTTGCATCAACCTCATTCAGAACCTTGGACGGAAAGCGATCGTCGCCAGCAGTACGAACCTTTAGTTTCAGATCAATCTGGGAAATGGGATTACCGGAGACGCGGGTGACCTTGATACGGCCGCCCGTCTGCCGCTCGAGCTCCTTGAGCTTAGCGATATCCTCATCGCGGCGAGCAAAGAACGCGGTCATGGAGGCCTACGATAGCCCAGCCACGAGTACGGGCTGAACCTCTAGCACATCACCGTTCTGTACGCCTTGCTTTTCCAAGCTATTGGCGGGCTGTACAGGCTGGGCGGAGCGTGTGTTGACGAGGGAATAGTCCGTATCTCGTGGTAACGACCAGTTGTCCACGGCGGCTTGGATTACATCGGCGCCGGTGTGGGAGCCTGGTAGCGTCACTTCTGCCTTGCGGGTCTGGTCCGCAGTGCGGATTACGATATTAATTTCAGTCATTCAGAGCCTCCGTCCTGCAACTCAACGACAATCTGTGTGCCATCACCCTCAAAGCACAAGAACTTCCCGGGTAACGGCCGCCCACTAAACTTCTCGACAAGTTCGCCAAGCGAGAACTGGTCACGAATCACCGCTAGTCGCTGCTTAAGCCCGCATTTAGTGCATATCGTGTGGGACTCATTATAGTTCGAGGCGAGGTCTAGAACGCACTCGGGGGCGGTGGACGAGCATACCGCGCAGTTCGGCATCTCCCAAGTAACCAAGATTGGATCGCTTACCGTCACGGTGACATCTAAGGGCAATGATTTGAGCCACGGCAGGTCTTGTCCGATGACGCGCTGTGCACGAACCAGAAGTCGTGGTGCCGACTGGGTACTGCAACACACGCAGGCCGGGTTCATTGGCAGGTTCACCTTGGACGCACTGCCAGTGACAGTGTCGTAAAAAAGTCGGCGTGCGCCGGGCTCCGAATCTTCTCGGAAAGAATACAAGAAGAGCGAGGTCGCCATGGCGCCCGCAAAGCTCGCGGTGATGGCGGTCGTTGGAATTTTCCGTGCCTCAAAGGAGACCTTTTGAAGCCAACCGCACGAGTAACGCTCGGCCACTCGCTGATACGTCGAGGGCGGCAGGTTACATTCGAAGCACGCTGAGTCGGGATCGCGCGCGAACGGGAAGATCTCGGCCAAGACATTGCGCGAATCAATTCCGGTGTTGATCAGATCGACGCCAAGTAGACTGCACATGCGATTGATGCGGAATCTGGCTTCGAAATTATCGACGCAGCAAAAGACAATAGATGCCTCCTGCAATTTTGCAAAGCTGATCTTGTCCCAGAAATCTCCAGAAATAGCCTCAATGCTGCAATAGGGGTCCAGCTTTGCTGCTGCTTCCGCCGCCGCGAGTGCCTTGTTCTTGCCGACGTCCGCCTCCGTGAACAGTACGCTCCGAGTAAGATTGTGTACTTCTATTGTGTCGAAATCGACGATGCGAATTGTGCCTATGCCGAGCAAACACAGGTTCTTTATAACCTCGTTACCGACAGCCCCAGCACCGACGACAAGTGCACTGAGCGTCTTGAGCAGATCCTGATCGAACCAGTCAATGAGGTTGTGGCGGAGGTAGCGATCTGTCATAGGTTTCTCATCGCGCAAATGCGCTCATAGGCCGCATTCACGATCTTGATGACCTCCTGCGCATGTACTCGCAGGAAAACGCCCTGCTTATCCGGATGGTAAGCGCTGACGAGTTTACGGTACGCTTGCTTAACCTCTTCGTCAGTCACCTCCTCTGTGATCCCTAGAACGGCGTAAGGGTCGCGGGATAACTGCTCCGTGAGTTCGGCAAGCCGGTCACGGTAATTTCTTGGAATGTTGCGCCACTTCATGAGTCGACTCGGATGACCATCGCTGGGTCATCAACAATGATTTCCGGCCCGAAAATTGGGTCCTGAATCAGGAGTCCACGAATCGTCAGCGTCTTCCCAGCGTAGCTTTTTAGTGTGGCGGCACCACCCAACTTTCGCACGCCACCCCTAAATGCAACCATTTTGAGACCTTTTGTCCAGGATGCCCGCTCAAACATTACCGCGTAATCCAGGCCTCGACGGCTCTGCTTCACATCATAGACATAGCCGGTGAAAGTAATGACCTGTCCGATGTGCTCCCTGTAATTATTGAGGGCGACCGCATTCGGCGTATAGTTGCGCGCTTCCGCGCGCTCCTGCCCCTTCCCCTTCCCATGCTCAGCAATCTGCGTGCTACCGCAGACCATGCACCGAGAGCTGTTGGCCTCGCGCAGGACCTCCACGCTTGCGGCCTGGTAGAATACGTGGCAGCCGACGCACTCGTACACGGGTTGGCTTAGGTCGAGGCGCCTTCCGGTGAAAGCGTCATTGATGCCTGACAGATCAGCGGCATTGCGGGCAGATGCCCCAGTGCGATTTGCGCCCCCGCTCGTAAACCTAATCGGCCTAGTGGCTGCGCGGGGTGATGGCCGATAGGTGTTCGGCGCCGAAGGCTTGGTGCGGACCTCGGGTCGTGGCGACCGGTCTTGTGGCGGCGTAGGGCTACGCTCAAAGAGCGCTCTTAACCAGCCAAACATGGTCCCCAGCCCCCCAAGCACGAGCCACAGCACAAGAATGCCGACAAGAAATTTCAATGCGACACTCACTTCTGAAGCTATCGATGTTTGTGACCGCGAATCGCTTGTGCGGGCAATCTACGCCTACACGACGACCGGCTGTGATTGCGCTGCCCCAAATTCGGCATTCCCCCCCTGTGGACGATCCTCGGGCGCGGAGGCGACAGCTCTTGTTTGCCGCGGTGCTGCGGGTGCCGTCCGCAAGTTTGGACACGACGGGGCATGAGGAATTGAGACGTGCCAAGTGGCGATGATGCGCTGCCGCAATACAAAACAGAGGCGCCACCATGGCGGTCCTTTCCATTTGGTCGTGCAATTAGTTTCCCGCACTCATGGCGATTGGACAACAGAAGCCACAACGGGGCCAACCGAAATGCTGGCAAAGTGTGCTATTGCACATTGGAGGTAATGCAATCGGGGGGCGATGGGGACCCGATCACAGTCTCCGGTAATTAATCTGTCGCGTCCTATGTGGGGCGCCAACAGCATCCGGATGGTCCCGGGTGTCCTGAAGCCGGTCCCGCAGGCGGGACAGTGCGGACCCCAGTTCCGACATGGGCCCACCGTGGTCCCTCACCCGCATGGTGGCGTCCTTAACGCCGTGGACGAGCCGATAGACGTAATTATTACGGCTGTTCACCCCGTTCATTCGGTCGGCAACACCGCGGCCGAGATAGTCCCAGGCAAAAATCTTGAAGGGAAGTCGCATCGCTAAGCATAGACGGTCGTGTTGAGCGATGTAGTTGGGGGGGCAGCAGGCGCGTGAGATGAGCAAGTTCCCTTGTTCATCGCGTTGCAGCATAGCAAGCATCTGCTTATCGGCCCATATCGGCCAAGTGCAGTCGCGTGTAGTAACCCAATTAGGGCCATTGGTGCACGTTTGAGGCGATGTTCAGGAATCTGCGTCGCAGGTGCGGGGAACGCTCGGTGACGCTTATACTGGATTCGTCGCAGGCGTAACTTCGTCAAAGGAACTGTTACCGACTCCGGGAAAGTCCATATGCGGTTCCTTCATTGCGCGGACATCCATCTTGATAGCCCGCTCCGGGGACTGGAGCGCTATGAGGGCGCACCCGTGGACGAGGTGCGGGGGGCAACCCGGCGTGCATTCGAGAACATGGTCCAGCATGCGCTGCGCGAGCGCGTGGACTTTGTCGTCATCGCGGGAGATCTCTACGACGGCGACTGGCCCGACTTCAATACGGGCCTGTTCTTCGCCAAGGGGATGGCGCAGCTCGGTGAATCCGGTATCTCGGTCTATGTGCTTCGCGGAAACCACGACGCCGCGAGCAAGCTGACACGGTCGCTCCCCTTGCCAAAGAACGTCTTCCTGTTCCCTGACAAGGCGCCAACGACATTTACGGACGAAAACCTCGGCCTAGCCGTCCACGGGCAAAGCTTTGCAACGGCTGCGGTTCTCGATGACCTTGCAGCCGGGTATCCGCAGGCGGTACACGGCTACTTTAATCTCGGTGTCCTTCATACCTCACTAACTGGCAGGCCTGGACACGATAACTACGCGCCAACGACGGAGCATGTCTTGCGCTCGAAGGGTTACGACTACTGGGCGCTCGGGCATGTTCACGCCCGGGAGATCGTCTCGCGCGACCCGTGGGTGGTGTATCCCGGCAACAGCCAGGGCCGGCACATCAGGGAGCAGGGTGCAAAGGGCTGCGAACTGGTCACTGTCGACGATGGCAGCGTCACCACGGAGCCAGTTGCACTTGATATCTTGCGCTGGTCTGAGTTGGTCATCGACGTGGCTGGGATGCCGGACCTTGACGCGCTTCTCGACCGGGTCGCAATCGACGTGAGGACCAGGCTTGCTCACACAGAGGGACGAATCCTCGGGTTGCGCATTCGCGTGCATGGCGCGGGCGCTGTGCATCGCGAAGTATCCGCACGACCGGAAGTCATGGCTGAACAGCTTCGCGCCATCGCACTAGACGCGTCGGGGGGCAACGCCTGGCTGGAGAAAGTCGATCTCCGTGTCCGCCCACCGATCGAGATTGATCGACTCGCCGCTGGCGATGATCCAGTCGCGCTTCTCGTAAGGGAGCTCAAGGCGCTGGCGCAAGATGGGGTACAGCTCACCTCGTTTGCCAACGATGCCCTGAAGGAACTGAAGCAGAAGCTTCCGGCCGATCTGAACCAGGATGAGTTGTTGCGGCTCGATGCTCTCGATGTTCTGCGCGATCTCTTGGGCGCGGCAGAAGGCGAGTTGCTGGCTCGCCTTGCCGGAGGCGGGGGTGCTACGTGATGTTCGTGCGCCTGTACCTGAAGGCGTTCGGTCCCTTCCGGGACCGGATTATCGAGCTCCCAACGGACTCTGGCAAAAATTTTCATGTGATCTTCGGACCCAACGAGGCCGGCAAGTCGACGACCCTACGCGCGGTCACCGGCTTTCTGTTCGGCATACCCGAGCGGACCGGGGATGCATTTCTGCACGACTACAACGCGCTGCGCGTGGGCGCGACGCTGCTGCTTGCAGACGGAAATCGCTTATCGGCAATGCGGCGCAAGGCTCGCAGGGCGACCCTGTTTGCCATTGATGAGACCACCGGTGCCGAAATCACGGAACGGCCATTGTCGGACAGCACGGCGGCTAATTTGGTTGGTGGACTCGATTTAGCCCTCTACACGAATCTCTTCGGCTTGGACCTGACCGGGCTGGTCGCTGGAGGCCAGGAATTGCTGCGCGGCGAAGGAGAGGTAGGACGCAGCTTGTTTCAAGCGGCTGCCGGCCTCGCAAGCCTGCGTACCGTCATTGCAGACCTTGACGAGGAAGCAGCAGCCACGTTCAAGCCACGGGGTTCGACCGGGCGCCTGAACCACGCGTTGAAGGAGTTCGAGGAGCAGAGGCGGGTCCTCCGAGACGCGACGGTTCGTACTTCTGAATGGGAAGTGGCGAAGCGCGAACACCGTCAGGCCGAATTGATGTACGCGCAGCTGCGTGAGGCGCTCAAGGGCAAGCGAACCGAGCAGCAGCGTTTACAGCGTATCCGCGCCAACCTGCCCTTGCTCGCTGAACGCGCGGCCAAGCAAAAGGAAGCAGAAGGTCTTGCGCACATTCGCCCCTTGCCAGCCGAGGTTGCGCAGCTGCGCGTGGCTGCCCTAGAGCGTATGCGCAGGGCCGAGGAAACGAAGCGCGTAGCCGAGTCTCGGTTGGCACAGCTCAAAGCCGACGCCGCGGCTCTGGTCGTCCGTGAGGGCGTGCTGGAGCAGGCGAGCGTTATCGAGGGGGTGTTTCATGCGATAGACCGTTATCGCTCGGCCCGAGAGTCCCTGCCGCGACTGGTTCGAGAGCGTGCTGAATTGTCGGAGACTATCCGGAAGCTGCTTGCGGAGATCGGATCGCCTTGTGAGGTCGCCCAGGCTTCCAAGCTGTTGCCGCCGGAAACGCTGATCGCCCGTGTGCAGTCCCTCATTGACGAGCATAGGCGCTTAACTGATCGTGATGAGCAGTTTGACGCACAGGTCCGCACGAAGGAAGCGGCGATCGAGCGGCTGAAGGAACGCCTTACCACGCTGCCTGAGTCCGCACAGGTCGAAGAGTTGGAGACTTCCCTTGCGGATGTTATCAGCGTGGCCGAGCTCGAGAATCGCAGGCGAAAGCTTGAACGCGACATCGCCGACGAGGACGGGAGGCTGCAACGTGAGGCCGCGGCATTGTGGTCGGGTTCGCTTTCGGAACTCGTGGTGCTAACAGTCCCACTGACTGAAATGGCAGGGACATTCGAGAACGAGTTCGCCACGCTCGCGCAAGAGGAGCGTCTAGTGGCGGAGAGGGAAGCAACACTCACCCACGATCTAGAGGAACGCCGCAGCGAACTCAATGTACTGGCGGCCACCGGCGAGGTGGTCACGCAAGCGGAAGTTGCCACGGCGCGCACCGAGCGCGACACAAAGTGGACTGACTTGCGCCGCAGATATATTGATGGCGTTCCCCCGCCGGCCTCGACGGAACTGCGAAATCAGCCTCCGTATGCACTTGCAGCCGCGCTCGAAGCGGCGATCCGGGAAGCCGACCGTCTGGCCGACCTGCTCCGGGCGGATACCGAGCGCGCCACGAACCTGGAGGGAACACGCCAGCGAATTGCCGACATGCAGGCCGAGCTGCAGCGCAACGAGGAACGACGGGATCTGCTAGCCGACAGGCGTCAGGGCCTGCAGCACCGGTGGGAGGTTCTCGTCGCGCCGCTTCGTCGCTCCGATATTTCACCAGCCGCCTTGAGGGAATGGCTAGCCCGACACCAGCGACTGGTCGAGAGATACGGGGAGGTGGAGCGCCTGCGAACAGAGCGGACCTTGGTCGTCGGCGATATCGCCCGAGCCCGCAACTTGCTCGATACGGCGCTAAAGGCATGCGGACTGGCTGCCTCGACCACCGACGAATCTGCCGCAGGTGCGGTTACGCGAGCGCAAAAGGCTATCAATGCCGCCCGACAGGCAAGGGCCGACCGCGATTCGGTTTCCGAGCAGATTCAAGCGGGCATGGCCGAGCTGCGCGATCTGCAGAAGCAACGAGGTCAGACAGCCGCGAAACTTGCCGAGTGGAAGGTCAAGTGGGTCGAGGTCACCGAAGGCCTTCATCTGCCGGCGAAAGCGCTTCCCGCTGAAGTTAGGACGAGGCTGGACCAGTTTTCCCGGCTGTCCGCCGCGTTAGGGAAATTGAGCAGTTGCGATTCGGAGTCCAAGGAGCATGAGTCTGTCGTAACGGGCTTTGAGGCGAAGCTTTTCGACGTTGCCCGGGCCGTTGCCGAAGTCGCGGATGGGCGGAGTCCGGATACTGTCGCCGAGCGACTGTACGCTGCGCTGGCCGAGGCGCGCGGTGCCGACACGATGCGCCAGCAAGTTGCCAACGACATTGAACACGAGACCCGGACAATCAACGAGGCGGGCGTCGATGCTGCGCAGGCGCGGGATGCGCTGAACGAGCTGGTTCGCCAAGCCGGGTGCCAATCAGCGGAACAACTGCCCGAGATCGAAGCGCAGGCGATCCGGCAACGGAGTCTGCAACAACGCCTGCACGAGATTGACGAGCAACTAGTGCAGCAGAACGCCCAGCCAGTCGAAGGCGTGCGACAGGAAGCCGACGGCTTGACGCTTGAGGACATTGCCCGCCAGATTGCGGATGCGGAAACTGGGATCGAAGATCTGGAGCGCCAGGTCGAAGCCGCGCAAGGTGTTGTGTTCAACACGAAACAACGCCTTGATGCAATCGATGGAGGAACAACCGCCGCGGAAGCGCAGCAGGCTGTACGGTCAATTGCAGCACGCATCGCCAAGGAGGCCTGCACCTATGCCCGGGCACGGCTGGCAATTTCGCTTCTCAACCGGGTGGTACAACTCTACCGGGAACAGCACCAAGGGCCGCTCTTGAATCGTGCAGCCGAGGTATTTGCGCGCATAACCCTGGGTAGTTTTTCCGGCCTGACGGTGGATTACGAAGACGATCGCCAGGTACTGCTAGGTGTACGTCCGAACGCAGCACGCGTACCTGTCGCCGGGATGAGCCAGGGAACGCGCGATCAACTGTTTCTCGCGCTGAGGCTCGCGGCCATCGAGCAGCACATTCAGGGGCGTGGTCCGTTCCCTGTCATTGTCGACGACCTTCTCGTTCAATTCGATGATGAACGGGCCGTGGCGACCCTTGAAGTGCTGAGCGAATTAAGCGCCAAGACGCAGGTGTTGTTCTTCACGCACCACAAGCATCTGGTCGAGCTTGCGCAGACGTTGAGACTCGCGACTGCACTTTCTGTTCAGAGCCTCTGATCTGATTGGCGTCGAGGTGCTCTCTTACGGCGGGGGCCCATTGAGCGGAGCACGACTGGGGTAGGACCACCGGTTGCCGTGATTAGATGTGTTTGCCGCAACGTCCTATGGCCACCGTAGCGCGCCCCGCCTAAGAGTGTTTAGAAATGGCGTACGGCTGAGGCATAACCGCATCACCAGTCGGTTTTGGCGGTTTCGTCGGTCACCTATCTGCCAAGTCCGGATAAGACATGGTCGTTGTCCGCTACCGCCAAAACCGACGGAAAGCCGCCTTGGGGGCAGCTGTGCCGAGTCTTTTGTTCAACGCAATGCCGCAATGGTTTCACACGTCATGCAGGCCGAACTGCGGTAAAATAATCCGTTGCCATGAAGCGGGATGCATCCTTTCAGGGTTCTCCCAGCCAGTTCAAGACCAACCTGACTCAACTGGAAGTTCAAATGTCTGAGGAACCAGATCCAATACGCGAACCGACCCTGCGGGAGTTCCTGAGTGATCCAACCGCTGCAGCGGATGAGCTGATCAACGTCGAGCTTGAGAGATTGGTGTCTCGAATCAAGGCGGCTGTAGTGGAGAGTTTGCGCCCGGAGCTTCAGCGAATCGTGGCTACGATCAAGACACATCGTCCCGACGCTGAACGCGGCCGAACAGTCAAGGATGCTGCACAGAAAGGCGGAGAAGGACGCTGCCACCCTACACGTGACCGATGGCAGTCGCTTGCAGAGGAGTACTGGCTGAAATACCCTCGTGCCAGCAAAGTCGCGGCCGCCCTTCATGTGTGCGTGGCCCTGGGACTGTCCGCCCGTAGTGCACAAAGCGTCCGTAAGGCTATATTGAAACCCGAGACGTAGTAGCTGGGCATCGCCCTCCCAGTTTTTCTGGTCAGCCCCGCCATTTACCAGCATTTGTCCGCCAGACTCTACGCTGACATCGTTCAACGTAGAGTGGTCCATGACAGTTGTAACCCCCTCCTCTGGTTTATCGGTCGATAAGCTGCTCAATGAAGAACAAGCGGCACGGCTCCTAGGCTTATCAGTTCGCGCTTTACAGGGATGGCGCAGCCGCCGCTGCGGGCCGCCGTTCTTGCGCCTTTCAAACCATACCATCCGGTACATACGACGCGATCTAATCGAATGGATGGAGCAATACCGCGTCACCCCCGAGTGTACCGGGCAAGAATGAACACGGTACCAGACGGACCGTCCGGTCAATCCTCGTCAACGGCTAGCTCGTTGGCCCCTGACACTGTCCAGGCATCGCGATTCTTGACACTACTCGACGAGGCAACGGAGTCCTTCACCTTTCAGACCTTCGATGATGACAAGAACCGAAAAGACCGCAGTCTTGCACGAGTGCTTCAAGGCACGTTGGAACAACATGCAAGCACTCTTGCCGAACTGAATCGCCAGGGCGCAGGCGTGTACGTAATGGTGCAGCAGGGGGACGGCGCGGGCCGCTCCAATGAGAACGTGACGCGGATTCGTTGCTTATTTCAGGAGGATGATGGGTACGGAAAGCCGCTGCCTTTAGAGCCGCATGTTGTTGTCGAATCATCGGCAGGCAAATTTCACCGATACCTGTTTGTCGAGGGGATGTCCGTCGAGGAGTACCGGCCTGTACAGGCGAGGCTGGTAAGCGATTACGGCAGCGATCCTAACGCCAAGGACCCGGCGCGGGTCCTACGCCTGCCAGGGTTCTTCCACATGAAGGATCGCGAGCACCCGTGGATGGTCCGCATAGCCTCGACAAGTGGCGCTCAGCCGTACTCGCTCGGCGAAATCTTGCGCGCACTGCCGCCGGTCACGGTAACCGAGCGGGCACGCAACAACACTGGTCAAGGCCAACCCATTGCGCCTTCAGCCGTTGGAGATCTCAGGTCAGCCCTGTACTTCATACCTGCCGATGACCGCGACCTTTGGGTGAAGGTAGGCATGGCGCTGAAGACCATTGGCGAGGTTGGGCGTGGGCTGTGGTTGGAATGGTCGGCGACATCGACGAAGTTCGACCCGGCAGATGCAGCGCGGGTGTGGGACAGTCTCCAGTCGAACAGCATCGATCAGCGCTTTGTATTCGCGGAAGCTACACGCCGCGGCTGGACAAAACCGAACGGTGGGGACAAGCGATCTGGCTACATCCCGAAGAGCTTAGCCCCAGCCTACCCGGATATGCCGGAGTTGACGGAGCTCCGTGTGACAGCGGAGGAGGCGCAAGCGGCAGCCCTCGCACCAACCTGCATCGTGGAGGAGTACCTACATGCCGATGTATCGCTGTTCGTCGCACCAGGTAAGACAGGAAAGACCACGCTGTACCTATATGAGGCCGTACATATCACGCTCGGTCGGCCGCTTTACGGGCTGCAGGTCATGAATCCCGGCGCAGTGCTTATCGTTACCGCCGAAGATGCCCGCGAGCGATTGATCGCTCGGTTAAGAGCGATTATGACCGGCTTGGAACTCGATGAAGAGCAGCAGGCGACCGTGCGTGCCCGCAGCTTAATATGGGACGTATCGGGGACGGTGTGCCGGCTCGCCGAACTCGACGAGGGAAACAACATCGTGCTCACTGGCCTTGCCGACATGATTATAGAGCGGTGCAAGAAGGAGCCCCCCATGCTGGTGATCTTCGACCCGGCGATCAGCTTTGGTGCGGGGGAGCGTTTCATAAACGATAACGAGCAGGCACTTGTCCTTGCCGCGCGCCGCATTGTTTCGGCCCTCGGCTGTTGCGTGCGGGTCGTGCAACATACCGGCAAGAGCAATGCCCGCGAGAGAACGATGGATATTTATACCTCACGTGGCGGCAGTGCGCTGCCGGATGGAGCGCGCATGGTGGCAGTGGTCCAATCGCACGATGATAAGGCCAACCGACAGCCTCCGCCGGGGCTAGAGTATAAGAGTGGAGACCAGATCTTGGTACTCGCACGTACCTCGAGTTACACGAGTCCCAACCAGCCGATCATTTGGCTGCGGCGCAGCGGGTACACCTATACGTATGCCATCGAGTTCAAGGAGCCGCCGTCCATGGTCAGGCAACGCTGCGCTGACAGGGTTCTGGCATTCCTGGTGGAGGAGCTTCAGCAAGGGTATCGGCACACCAAAAGCTCCCTGGAGACCCGAAAAATCATGCCGCGGGAACAGCTACGGGCCGCCTTGGCCGAACTCGAAGCATCTGGCCGAGTGTTCCCTGCCGACTTCCCACAGCAGTGCAAGCAGGGGGGGCGTAAGACCTATCTGCACCCGCACTTTGTCCCACTAATGGTTGAAGAGCATGGCCGGTAAACGGCGACAACATCGCCAACCTCGCCGAACCTCGCCGGCACGCGCTGGCGGGGTCAGAGAGGGGGGCGGCGTCTACTTCGCCGCCTCCCCTCTTCCTATACGCGGCGGAGTAGTTGCAGCGGCGGGGTGCCCGGAGCGTTGGCACCAGACCCCGCCGCTACTCACCGGCTCCCCGGCGCGGTCAGGGACTGGGCGTCAGCGGTCCCCATGTTCGGTCGACCACGCCGGGGCGTCGGAGAAATTCGACGCCGGGCGCCATGGCTAGCCCCCCACTTCTTGTAATCGATGTCGCCGGCGAGCGGCTCGCCCTGACGCCCGAAATGCGCGAGGAGGCGCTGCGGCTCGCACGCTTGGCTTTTCCGCCGCCCCCGCCCACGGAAGGCACGGACACAATTGTAGACGCCGAGGGAGCCGCTGCCGCCACGGGTGTGCCGGTGTCCTGGTTCCTCGAGCAGGCGCGTCGCGGCGCCATCCCTCACTTGCGGTTCGGCAAGTACGTAAGATTTCGGCTAGCGGAGCTGGTCGCTGCTGTTGAGCGCCGCCCCTCGGGGAACGTGGACCTGGAATGACGGTCGAAATGTGTGTATGTTTCGTACTATGTCACCAAGGCCATATCGGGATCGCGTTCGTACCAACGTCTTCCTGGGGCGTGTACAGCGGGAGCGGCTGATTGAGCTCTCGAGCGCAACCGGAGTGCCGTGGTCGGAGTACGTGCGTGAAGGGGTTGAGATGGTGCTGAAGAAGTACTCGCGGCAGGTCAGGAAGAAGGCATAGGCAGCATGGCTTGCATACGGAAGCGCCGGAGCCGGTGGGTCCTTGATTACCGCGATCAGCACGGCGTGCGGCGTTGGGAGACGATCAAGGGCAACAAACACGATGCCGAACAGCTGCTCGCCCAGCGCCTTCGCGAAATCGGGCATGAAGAGTTTCAGGCAAAGCGAGAACAAATAACCTTCGACGCTCTCGTGTCGGCCTATCTGGCCGGGCATGTGAAGGTCGCCGTGCGCGCATCGACGCGGAAAAGCTACGAGGGGCTAATCCGGCTTCACCTTTCTCCCTACTTCAAAGACCGGCCGGTCCGAGGCATCACGGTTGCCGACGTAGAAAAACTGCGAGCCTACATATCGGCGAAAACGAGAACATTTCGAACGGTTACCGAGAAGCCTGTCGGCCCTCGGACGGTCAATAAGGCCCTAACTGTCTTATCGATGATGCTGAACTACGCCCTCAAGCATCGCTGGATAGCCTCCAACCCTGCGCTCTTGGTGACGAAGGTGAAGGAATCACATCCGCAGGCGGACTTGATTGATTCGAACATTCTGGCCCCTGACGAGATCCGAAGGCTGCTGGATAGCTGCGATCCACGCTGGCGCCCGATCGTCATGACCGCGGTTTACACTGGCCTCCGCCAAGGGGAGCTGCTGGGGCTTCAATGGGGTGACTTTGACTGGAATTCCGGCAAGGTCCACGTACGCCGGAGTTACAGCGACGGGCGGTTTACCGAGCCGAAAAGCCGTAACTCCCGCCGACAGGTGGACCTGCCTCCAAGCCTCGTAAACGAGCTTCGGCGGTGGAAACTTGCCTGCCCGACCGGCGAGCGCGACTTGGTGTTCCCGAACAGCCATGGCAAGCCTGAGAGCCCTAGCAACCTGCTCAAGTACGGGTTTTATCCTGCGTTGCGGCGCGCGGGCCTGCGGCGGATTCGATTCCATGACCTGCGGCACACCTACGCGAGCCTGCTGATCGTCAATAACGAGCAGCCTAAGCGCATCCAGGCGCTGCTCGGTCACTCGTCGATTCAGATCACTTTCGATATCTATGGCCACCTGCTGCCGCAGGTTAACGACGGCATCGCCGCGCGCCTCGATCAGCTCATCGGAGCAACCCCGGCAGTACCGTTCGGTAGCAAATCGGTAGCAGAGGCGATGCCTAAGCGGCTGGTGGAAACGCAACCCCTTGATGGGGATGGTGGGCCCGGCAGGATTCGAACCTGCAACCAAGGGATTATGAGTCCCCTGCACTAACCGTTGTGCTACAGGCCCAGTGCGAGATTGCTTTCCCCTCGCCCTGGCCCTCTCCCAAGGGGAGAGAGGGGATGAATCAGGGCGAGAGCGGCTACAGCGATCTTGCGGCGTCAGTCGAGGAAGGTGCGCAACTGTTCGGAGCGCGAGGGATGGCGCAGCTTGCGCAGCGCCTTGGCCTCGATCTGGCGGATGCGCTCGCGGGTGACGTCGAACTGCTTGCCGACCTCCTCCAGGGTGTGATCGGTGTTCATGTCGATGCCGAAGCGCATGCGCAGCACCTTGGCCTCGCGCGGCGTCAGGCTCTCGAGCACGTCCTTCACGATCTTGCGCAGTCCTTCCATGGTGGCGAAGTCCACCGGGATCTGGGTGTTCTGATCCTCGATGAAATCGCCCAGGTGCGAATCCTCGTCGTCGCCGATCGGCGTCTCCATGGAGATCGGCTCCTTGGCGATCTTCAGCACCTTGCGGACCTTCTCCTCCGGCATCTCCATCTTCTCGGCCAACTCCTCCGGGGTCGGGTCACGGCCCTTCTCCTGCAGGATCTGCCGCGAGATGCGGTTGAGCTTGTTGATGGTCTCGATCATGTGCACCGGTATGCGGATGGTGCGCGCCTGATCGGCGATCGAGCGGGTGATGGCCTGCCGGATCCACCAGGTCGCATAGGTCGAGAACTTGTAACCGCGGCGGTATTCGAACTTGTCGACCGCCTTCATCAGGCCGATGTTGCCCTCCTGGATGAGGTCCAGGAACAGCAACCCGCGGTTCGTGTACTTCTTGGCAATCGAGATCACCAGCCGCAGGTTGGCCTCCACCATCTCCTTCTTGGCGCGGCGGGCCTTGGCCTCGCCGATGGACAGGCGGCGGTTGACGTCCTTGACCTCGGCGATGGTAAGGGTGTTCTCCTCCTCCAGCGCCGCCAGCCGCTTCTGCACCTCGATGATCTCCGTCTCGCACTTCTTCAGCGCCGCGTTCCAGGCGTGCCGGCCCTTGGTGGCCTTCTTCACCCAGCGCACGTCGGCCTCGTGGTCGATGAACTGGGTGACGAAGTCCTTGCGCGGCATGCCGGCCTCCCTGCAGCACAGGTCCATGATCTCGCGCTCGTTCTCACGGATGCGATCGACCACCGCGCGCACGTGCACGGTCATCGCCTCGACGAGCTTGGGCACGATCTTGAACTCGAGGAAAGACCGGGCCAGTTCCTCGCGCAGCTTCCTGGTCTTCCTGTCGGCACGGCCGTTCTTCCTGATGGCCGCCATGGTACGGTTGTGCAGGCGGCGGAGGGCGGTGAAGCGGCGTCTGGCCTCCTCCGGGTCGAGCTGGTTGGCAAGCGGATCGGCCTCTTCCTCGGCCTCGGCCTCCTCGGCCTCGTCGTCGGCGTTCGCGGCGCCCTCGTCCTCGGACAACTCGAGGTCACGGGTGGGCTCGGCGATGTCCTGGTTGGGGTCGATGAAGCCGCTGATGACGTCGGTCAGCTTGATCTCGCCGGCCTCGGCGCGGGCGTACTCCGCAAAGAACATCTCGAGGATCTGCGGGAAATCCGCCAGGGCGGAGAGGACCTGGTTCAGGCCGTCCTCGATCCGCTTGGCGATGGCGATCTCGCCCTCGCGCGTGAGCAGGTCGACCGTGCCCATCTCGCGCATGTACATGCGCACCGGGTCGGTGGTGCGGCCGAGCTCGGCATCGATGTTGGCGAGCGCGGCGGCGGCCTCCTCCACCTCGTCCTCGTCGGTCGCGGTGGCGGGGGCCTCGGCCATCAGCAGGGCGTCGGGGTCGGGAGCGGTCTCGCTCACCGTGATGCCCATATCATTGATCATGTTGATGATATCCTCGATCTGCTCCGGATCGACGATGTCATCGGGGAGGTGGTCGTTCACCTCGGTGTAGGTGAGAAATCCCTGTTCCTTGCCCTTGGCAATGAGGAGCTTCAGCTGCGACTGCTCGTCGCCGCCTTCGATATCTTCGAGGATGTCCATCAACGGTCTCTGGCGGGTCTAATCTTAAGTGTCTGTCTAAAAATCGATTTGGGGCCCCTGTTGAGACCTAAGTCTAGTCCAGGAACCGCCGGGCGCCAGGGTCGTGGGCACCAGCAAAGGACCGCGGATTCTACAGGAGCAGGGCGGGCGCTGTCAGCCGCAGGTCGGGCTCGTCACTTTTCCGACAACGGCAACTGACGTAGCAGGGACTTTTCCTCTTCAGTCATATCTTTCAATGGCTTACGTGCAAGTTCGGCGCGCATCGTCTTGTGCGCCAGGGCTCGAAGCCGGTCTATCGCGGCCAGGAACTCTGCCTCGACACCGTCGACCGGGGTCGTCAGGTCCTGCGCCAGCAGCTTCTGCAGGTGTCGCCCCTCGGGGCGGTCACGCCAGTGTTCGATCAATGCACCGCTGCCGGCATTGGGATTGGACTGCACGAATGCGATGAGTTCAGAGAGCAGGTCGGCGCCGCCCTGGCCGGAACGCACGAGCTGTTCGGCCCGCTCCACCCTGAGCGCCAGCGCCGGCACGTGCAGGAGCAGCGTGATTGCATGGCGAACGAGCGACCGTCCCTCGCGCGGGGGCGCCGTCGCCCCCTGCCGGGCGTCGGCGCGCGCCGGTACCCGCACGCCGCCGATCATGGGCGCCAGCGTGCTCAGATCCAGGTCCGACAACCGCGACAGCCGCAGCGCCAGCATTTGCTTGAGAGCGCCGCCCGGCACCAGCGAGAGCAGCGGCTTGGCCAGATCGATCAGCCGGGCGCGCCCGTCCAGGGTGGCGAGGTTGACCTGCGCGGCGAGGGTGTCGAACAGGAAGGCCGAGAGCGGCGTGAACCGCGCGGCGTCCTCGAAGGCGCCCACGCCGACCTTGCGCACCAGGGTATCGGGGTCCTCGCCCTCGGGCAGGAACAGGAAGCTCACGTAATGCCCCTCCCCGAGCAGCGGCAGCGAGGTCTCGAGCGCCCGCCACGCCGCCTTGTGGCCGGCCTCGTCGCCGTCGAAGCAGAACACGACCTCGGGGGTGACACGGAACAGGCGTTCGAGGTGATCGCGGGTGGTCGCGGTGCCGAGCGTGGCCACAGCGTTGCTCACCCCGTGCTGGTGCAGGGCGATGACATCCATGTACCCCTCGACCACGAACAACCGCTCGAGCTGCCGGTTGGCCTTGCGGGCATGAAAGAGCCCGTAGAGCTCGCGTCCCTTGTGAAAGACGGGTGTCTCGGGGGAGTTGAGATACTTCGGTTCGCCCTGCTCGAGGATGCGGCCGCCAAAGCCGATGACGCGGCCGCGGTGGTCGTGGATCGGGAACATGATGCGGTCGCGAAAGCGGTCATAGTGCCGGCTCTGGCCGACGGTCGCGCCAGAGCCCTCCTTGGGCACGAGCATGCCGGCGACCTCGAGATCGCGCACGGCCTCGGGGTTGGCGCCCACGGCCTTGAGCAGGTTGTCCCAGCCGGGCGGGGCGTAGCCGAGCCTGAACGCGGCAGCCGTCGGGCCGTCCAGCCCGCGGGCCTTGAGGTAATTCTTCGCGCGCTCCGACTGCGGGTGGTCCCTGAGCTCGCGCGAATAATATTGCTGCGTCTGCTCGAGCAGGTGGTACAGGCGCGCGGTGTCGCCGCTCCTCGCGCCCGGTCCCGCGCCGGTCTCCGTGGGCACGGTCATGCCGACCCGGGCGGCCAGGTCGTGCACCGCCTCCACGAAGTCGAGCCGGTCGTACTCCATCAGGAAGCCGATCGCAGTGCCGCTCGCGCCACAGCCGAAGCAGTAGTAGAACTGCTTGTCGGGCGCGACCGTGAAGGAGGGCGTGCGCTCCTCGTGGAAGGGGCAGCGCGCCTGGTAGCTCTTGCCGGCCTTCTTCAGCGGCACGCGCTCGTCGATCACATCGACGATGTCGATGCGCGCGAGCAGGTCGTTGATGAAGGATTCCGGAATGCGCCCAGCCATCTCGGGCGTAGGATAACCGAGGCCGCGGCCGCTGCGTTTCCGGCGGATCGTCGCGAGCGGACGGGCGTGGAGGCTAGGCCCCGAGCTTCTGCCTGACCCGCGCGGAGACCACCGTCATGTCGGCCTGGCCCGCGAGCTTGGACTTCAGGGCGCCCATCACCTTGCCCATGTCCCGGGCGCTCGCCGCGCCGGTGGCGGCGATGGCCCCCTCGACGGCGGCGTCGATCTCCGCCTCGGAGAGCTGCGCGGGCAGGAAACCCTGGATGATGCCGATCTCGAACTGCTCCTGCTCGGCCAGGTCCGGTCGGTTGCCGGCCTGGTACTGCTGGATGGAGTCGCGGCGCTGCTTGACCATCTTCTCCAGCGTCACCAACACCTGCGCGTCGTCGAGCGTAATCCGCTCGTCGACTTCTTTCTGCTTGATGGCCGCCGTGATGAGGCGCAGTATCCCCAGGCGCCGCCTTTCCTGGGCACGCATGGCGGTCTTCACTTCCTCGTTGATGCGATCCTTCAGGCTCACGGTCGGCCGGAGATGCGTGGCGCGCCATCGGGCGCGCCACAGGGGACTGTGCCGGGCGTCAGTACGAACGCGGGCCGCGGGGGCCGCCACGACCACCGGCGCGTGCGGCATTGCGCTGCGCGGCCGCGCGTGCGCGCTGGGCCATGGTCATGTTGGAGCGAATCATCTTCTTCTGCCAGCGTTTCACCGCCGCGGCGGCCTTGCGCTTGCGCACCTGCGTCGGCTTCTCGTAAAACTCGCGGCGATGGATCTCGGCAAGGATGCCGGCCTTCTCGCAGGCGCGCTTGAAGCGACGCAGGGCGACGTCGAACGGCTCGTTCTCACGGACTTTGACTGACGGCATTCGTACTCCTAACGCTGAACGACAGGTGTTTGAAAGGGCAGGTATTGTAGTGGACGACATGGCAATTGCAAGGCCGGCCTCGGTGCCCATCGGTGCGATCGCCGGGCCGGTGCTGGGCGTGGAAACCTCCTGCGACGAGACCGGCGTGGCGGTCTATGACCCGCGTCGCGGGCCGGGCGCGGGCCTGCTCGCGCACGCACTCTACAGCCAGGTCGACCTGCACGCGAAATATGGCGGCATCGTGCCGGAGCTGGCCTCCCGCGACCACGTGCGCAAGACCCTGCCGCTCATCCGGGAAGTCCTTCACGCGGCGGGTATCTCCGCGCGCGGCCTGGGCGGGGTGGCGTACACGGCCGGACCGGGCCTGATCGGCGCGCTGCTGGTCGGGGCGGCCGTAGGGCGGTCGCTGGCCTGGTCGCTCGGGATACCTTCCGTCGCCGTGCACCACATGGAGGCGCATCTGCTGGCGCCGCTGCTGGAGTCGGATCCGCCGACCTTTCCGTTCGTCGCCCTGCTCGTCTCGGGGGGGCATACCCAGTTGTTCCGGGTCGACGGTGTCGGACGCTACACCCTGCTCGGGGAGTCGCTGGACGATGCCGCCGGAGAGGCCTTCGACAAGACGGCCAAGCTGCTGGGGCTGGGCTACCCGGGAGGCCCGGCCATCGAGCGGCTGGCGCGCGACGGCGATCCCGGTCGTTTCGACTTCCCACGGCCCATGACCAACAGGCCGGGTCTGGACTTCAGCTTTTCCGGCCTGAAGACCTGCGCGCTGAACACGCTGCAGCAGGAGGGCGACGACGCCCAGACCAGGGCCGACATCGCGCGGGCCTTCTCGGATGCGGTGGTGGAGACTCTCGCGATCAAATGCCGCCGCGCGCTGACGGAGACCGGACTGAAGTGCCTGATCGCCGCCGGAGGCGTGAGCGCGAACGGGAGGCTGCGGGAGCGCCTGGCGGAGATCGCCGCCGGGCTCGGCGCGCGCGTCGTCTATCCGCGTCCGGCGTTCTGTACCGACAACGGCGCGATGATCGCCTTTGCCGGCGCGCTGCGCCTCGCGGCGGGTCACCGCGAGCCGCTGGCCTTCAAGGCCTATCCGCGCTGGCCGATGGCAGAGCTGCCGCCGGCGGCCTGACCGAGCCGGCCGAGTACCGAGCAAAGCACGTCGTCGCCGGCGGACTGCCGGGGCTTGCCTGGCTACCGCCGCGCGGTACATCCCTGTACCGCTTGCTACCGCGGCGTCGTGCTCGTCCATCCATGCTGCGCGCGCCGCCGAGGCGCGCCAGGCAAGCCCCGGCAGTCCGCTCGCAACACGGTGCCGCGGCTAAGAAGCGGCAGACCCCACCGCGCTTGCCACGACCTGCGCAGGGTGGCGCTACTCCGACGGCGGGTCGGTGGAAGACTTGCTGCCGATACGCGATTCCGTGCCGTCGATGAGCTTCCTGATGTTGGAGCGATGCCGCCAGAGGAGCAGCACGACCATGGCGAGGACGGCCAGCACGGTCAGCGCGGGGTAGCCGCGGAACCAGGCGTACAGCGGCGTGAGCACTGAGGCCGTGATCGCGGCGAGCGAGGACAGCTTGCTCAGCCTGGCGACCACGAACCAGATCGCCACGAAGAAGACGGCCAGCGGCCACGCGATGCCGAGCAGCGCGCCGATGAGGGTCGCCACTCCCTTGCCGCCCTGGAACTGGAAGAAGACGGGATAAAGATGGCCCAGGAAGGCGGCGAATCCGATCGCCGCCAGCGCATCGATCGGCAGCCCCAGCGCGCGCCCGAGGAGAACCGGCAACAGTCCCTTCAGCGAATCACCGAGCAGCGTAGCCGCAGCCGCCTTCCTGCCGGCCACGCGCAGCACGTTGGTGGCGCCCGGGTTGCCGGAACCGACGGTGCGCGGGTCCGGTGCGCCGATCGCGCGGCAGACAATGATGGCCGCGGACAGGGATCCGAGCAGATAGGCGACGACGATGAGGATGGCCGCGGTCATCAGGGCCGCTATTGGACTGGCTCGCGCTTGACAGGTCAAGATCGCATCGGTTCTAGTGGCGGGCGGGCAGGGCGACCAGGACATTCGAGAGGATCCATGGACATCGTCTACATCCACGACCTGCGCATCGAGGCGACGATTGGCGTGTTCGAGTGGGAGCGGCGCATCCGCCAGACGCTGGTCATTGACCTGGATTTCGGCATCGACAACCGCAGACCCGCCGCGACCGACGATCTGCGCGATACGATCGACTACGGCGCGGTCGCCACGCGCATCACCGCCTACGTCGAGGAAAGCCGCTTCAACCTGGTGGAGACGCTGGCCGAGCGCATCGCCGACTTACTGCTCAACGAGTTCAAGGTGCCGTGGGTGCGGCTGAAGATCAACAAGCAGGGCGCGGTGCGCGGCGTGCGCGACGTCGGCGTGGTCATCGAGCGCGGTCACTGCTGATCATGCGGCGACGCGCGCGCGAGGGGAGGGTATGAAGAGACTCGTCATGCTCATGGGTGTCGCCGGATTGCTGCTGGGCGGCTGCGGCAGCCTGCAGTCGCAGAAGCGGGCCAACTCGCTGTCCGATACGCTCAACGAGTATCGCATCCTGATGCGCTGGGGGGATTACGAGAGCGCGCTCACTTATGTCCGGTTTCGTCCTGGCAAGGGCGAGCAGCTCGCGGAGGTGGATCTCGAAGCGCTGAAGCAGGTTCGGCTCGCGTCCTACGACGTGGTCGAGCAGGTCGTGACGCCCGGGGAGACCGAGGCGGCGGTCAAGGTGGCGATGACCTACTACCACGAGGAATCCAACGTCCTGCACAGCCTCACCCAGACGCAGCACTGGTGGTTCGACGAGGAGCGGAATCGCTGGTATCTCGAGACGGAGTTTCCGGACCTCGTCGGCAACATGCAGAAAGACCGTTGAGCGCGCGCACGGAATTGGATCTCCCGCCGCCCTCGGCGGAGGCCCTCGCCGTCAGCGGCACCCTGGCCGGGCGCATCTCCGACGCCATCGCCGCCGCGGGCGGCGTCATCCCCTTCCGGCAGTACATGGCGATGGCCTTGTACGAACCCGGCCTCGGCTACTATTCCGCGGGAGCCGCCAAGTTCGGCGCCGCCGGCGATTTCGTCACCGCGCCGGAGATCTCGGGGCTGTTCGGTGCATGTCTCGCGCGCCAGGCGGCGCAACTCCTCGGCGACCTCGGCGGCGGCGTGCTGGAGTTCGGCGCCGGCAGCGGACGGCTGGCGCACGACCTGCTGATCGAGCTCGAGCGCCTCGGCGCGCTGCCCGATGCATATCTCATCCTGGAGGTGAGCGCCGATCTGCGTGAACGGCAACGCCAGCTGCTGGGTGGACTGCCTCCGGAGCTTACCGGTCGCGTGCGCTGGCTGGATGCGTTGCCGGATGAATTCGCCGGGGTGGCGCTCGCCAACGAGGTGCTCGATGCTATGCCGGTGGCGCTGCTGCGCAAGGAGGCCCCGCATGCCTGGAGCGAGCTGCACGTGGGTCTGGCGGCAGGCGGCTTCTGCTGGAAGGCGATGCCACTGGCGGCGGACGCGGCGCTCGCCAAGTACATCGGCGGCGTCGAGCGCGAATACGGCCTGCTGCCGGCGGGCTACACGACTGAGGTCTGCGTGGATCTGCGGCCCTGGTTCGAGGCCCTGTCCGCCGTCATGACCTGCGGCGCTGCGCTGATTATCGACTACGGCTACAGCCGGCGCGAGTACTACCATCCGGATCGCGTCACCGGCACGCTGTTGTGCCATTACCGCCACCGCGCGCACGCCGATCCCCTGAAGTACGTGGGCCTGCAGGACATCACCGCCTCGGTCGACTTCACGGCGGCGGCCGAGGCCGCACAGGACGCCAGCTTCGCGGTCGCCGGCTATGTCACCCAGGCGCAGTTCCTCTTGTCGCTGGGTCTGCCGGACCTCGTGAACGAACGCGCCGCCGGCGATCGCAGGCGGGAGGTCGCGTTGGCTCACCAGGTGCGGCGGCTTACCCTGCCCGCCGAGATGGGCGAGCGCTTCAAGGTGCTGGCGCTGTTGCGCGGCGTCGAGACGGGCCTGCTGGGTTTGCGGGCCGGCAATCTGCTGCACAGGCTTTGAGGGGCGCAGGGCGGCGAGAACCGCGCGAGGGCGCCGCGCACATGGCAACCACCCTCGCGCATCGGGGCGCTACAGCGGCGGAAGCTGATCGGCTCCGCCTTCGGTTGGCGGCTGGCTGGTGACCGGGGCCGGCATGGCCGCCGGCATCGCCTTGGCGGGAGCCTTCCGCTTCGCGGGCCTCCTGCGAGCCGGGGCCTTCTTCGCAGCGGCCTTCTTTTTCTTCGGCTTCGCAGCGGCCTTCTTCTTTTTCGCCGCCGGTCTGCGGGCCGGGGCCTTCTTCCTGGCCTTCTTGCGCGCTGGAGCCCTGCGTGCGGGTGCCTTTTTCTTCGCCGCCTTCTTCTTGCCCCTTCTTGCCGGACGTGACTTCTTCTTTGCAGCCATTTATCCCCCCATCGATCACGATTGAAAAGACTGGATGAACCGCAACTTCGCTTCGGAGTTTAGGTCTGCGCAATCTGACTAGCAAGGTGCTCGCGAAAAGCGTCGGTTCGCTGACTCGCGACGCGCCCGGCGTGCAGGGCGGTTCGTGGCAGCCGGCGTCGGGCGAGCACCGTCGAAGGTCATCGTCGCGAAGGCCTGCCGTTGCCGAGCAATTGCGGGCGGCGATAGCACCCGATGCTGTGATCGTTGACCATGCCGGTGGCCTGCATGTGCGCGTAGCAGATGGTCGGGCCGACGAACCTGAAGCCGCGCCGCTTCAGCTCCTTGCTCATGGCGTCGGACTCGGGCGTGCGGGCGGGGTAGTCGCGGAGGGCGCGAAGCCTGTGCACGATGGGTCTGCCGTCGACGAACTGCCAGAGGAAATCGGCGAAGCCGCCCGTCTGCGCCTGCAGCTCGAGGTAGCGGCGCGCATTGCTGATGGCGGCGAGGATCTTCTGCTCGTTGCGGATGATGCCGGGATCCCGCATCAGCCGCGCCACCTTGCGGCGGTCGTAACGGGCGACCCGGGCGGGGTCGAACCCGTCGAAGGAGGCGCGATAGTTCTCGCGCTTGCGCAGCACCGTGTACCAGCTCAGCCCGGCCTGCGCCCCCTCCAGGGTGAGGAATTCGAACATCAGCCGATCGTCGTGCACCGGCACACCCCATTCCTCGTCGTGGTAGGCGACGTAGTCCGGCTTGCTCATGTCGACCCAAGGGCAGCGTCGGGTCCTCTCCGGTGGCGGTGCCATATGTGCAACCTTAGCCCGTAGGGCGGTCGAGTCCCAGTACCGCGGGCGTTCAGTCGGCGCGCACCGCGCGCTCGCGGGCCCACCCCCGCAATGCCGCCACGCGCTCGGCCATCATCACCGACAGCGGACGGGTACGCTCGATCTCCGCGCCGACGAGAGCGCTGTCCAGCGGTTTGCCCTCGGCGTGCGCCTCGTAGAGCGAGGAGACGGTGGCCTGTTCGATCTCCGCGCCCGCGAAGCCCTCGCTCAGTGCCGCCAGCCCGGTCAGATCGAACTGCGCGGGGTCGAGCCGGCGGCGTTTCAGGTGGATGCGCAGTATGTCGCGCCGCGCCTCGGCGTCCGGCAGATCGACGAAGAAGATCTCGTCGAACCGGCCCTTGCGCAGCAGCTCCGGCGGAAGCCCCTGTATGTCGTTGGCGGTGGCGACGATGAACACGCGCGAATCGCGTTCCGAGAGCCAGGTGAGCAGGGTCCCGAGCACGCGCCGCGACACGCCGCCGTCGACACCGCTGCCGTGGTCGGTGGCCAGGCCTTTCTCGATCTCGTCGATCCAGAGCACGCAGGGCTGCATGCCCTCGGCGGCCCTCAGCGCCTCGCGCAGGTTACGCTCGGTCTCGCCGAAGAACTTGTTGTACAGCGTGGCGAAGTCCAGCCGCAGCAGTGGCAGTCCCCAGGCTCCGGCCACGGACTTCGCCGCCAGGCTCTTGCCGCTGCCCTGCACACCGGTCAGAAGGATGCCCTTCGGGCGGTCGATCCCGGTCTTCTCCGGGTCGCCGAGGAAGGCCTTGCGCCGCACGTCGAGCCAGCGCTTCAGCGCCTTCAGTCCGCCGACCGCCTCGAAACTGCACGTGTCCAGCTCCAGCGACAGCGTGCTCTCGGTGTCCAGCGTGCTCTGCTTGAAGCGGGTGATGCGCTGGAGGTCCTCGCGCGTTACCGCGCCATCGTGGGCGATGGCCTCGCGCACGAGGCGGCGCGCATCCTCGTGACACAGCCCGGTCAGGTGGCGGGCGAACTGGCGGATGACGTCCGGCTCGGTCTGTATGCGCTGGCCGGCGTCGCGTTCCCACGCCTGCATCTCCTCCATGAGCAGTTGCCAGAGCTGGCCGGTGTCCGGCATCTTCAGGCTGAAGCGCGCGCTCATGCGCAGGAGCTCCCCGGGGAGCTCCAGTTGCGGGCTGACGAAGACCAGGGTGCGCGGCGACTTCTGGTAGTCGAGCGCGATCTCCCGCACCAGGCGCAGGTTCAGCGGTTCCTTCAGAAAGGGGTGCGCGTCCAGGAACACGTAGACGCCGCTGAAGATGGTGCGGTCGATGTGCCGCAGGGCGTCGGTGAGATCGGTGGTGTTGGGCGTGGCCGCGGGCGCCCCACGCCGGCTCAGACCTTCGGTGACCGACCACGTGAACAAGGCCAGTTCCTCGAGATTGGTCACCCGCTCCAGCAGTGCCAGCACCCGGCTTTCCTCGTGCGTCTCGATGAGCACGAGGGGGAAGCGCGACTTCAGGATGACGCTGAGGTCATGGGAGTCGTCCACGGGCGTTCCTCGGCTCAGCGGCTGGTGTCGGCTCGGCGCGCGTCGCCGATGGCATGGATGCGCCGCTTCCGCAATTCCTCTGCAAAGTCCTCGCCATCCAGCCCCATGGCCCGCAGGGTGCCGGCATCCACGTCCCGTGCCGCCCGCAGCGCGGCGCGCAGAAACGCGGCCTGCGGGTAGGGCCGATCCTCGAGCCCGAGGCGACCGCGAAAGTCCGCCTCGCACGCGAGCAGGAACAGCTCGAAGCGATCCGGCCGGCGGAACGCATCGCAGCCCTGCAGCAGCTTGAGCACGGTGGACGCCTTGACGCCGTCGATACGGTGACAGATGCCGTGGTAGCGGGCGACGATGAGCGCCAGGTCGCGAAAGCGGTTGGGCACCCGGTATCGACGGCACAGCGCACGCAGCAGCTCGACGCTGCGTTCCTCGTGGCCGTAATGCCTGGGCAGCACGTCCGCGGGGGTCGTGCCCTTGCCGAGGTCATGGGTGAGCGCGGCGAAGCGCACGGAGGCCTCGCGCGACAGTTGCGTTGCCTGGTCCATGACCATCAGCAGATGCACGCCGGTGTCGACCTCCGGATGATAGTCCGTGCGCTGCGGCACCCCGAACAGCCGGTCGATCTCGGGAAAGAGCACGGCCAGCGCACCGCAGTCCCGCAGCACCTCCAGGAACCGGCGTGGCCGCGACTCGCCGAGCGCGCGCTCGAGTTCCTGCCAGACGCGCTCGGGCGTGAGATCGGCCAGTTCGCCGCCCGCGCTCATCGCACGCATGAGCTCCATGGTCTCCCCGGCGACGCGGAATCCGAAACGGGCCGCGAATCGGGCCACGCGCAGCACGCGCAGAGGGTCCTCGACGAATGCCGGGGAAACGTGGCGAAGAAGGCCGGCCATCAGGTCCGCCTGGCCGTTGTAGGGATCGACGAGCGTGCCGTCCTCGGCCTCCGCCATCGCGTTGATGGTCAGGTCGCGGCGGCGCAGATCCTCCTCGAGCGTGACCTCCGGGGAGGCGTGCACGAGGAAGCCCTTGTAGCCGCGGCCGGACTTCCGCTCCGTACGGGCGAGGGCGTACTCCTCGCCGGTGACGGGGTGAAGAAAGACCGGAAAGTCACGGCCGACCGGTTTGTAGCCCAGCGCCTCCATCTGTGCAGGCGTGGCGCCGACCACCACCCAGTCGCAGTCCTGCACCGGCTCGCCGAGCAGCCGGTCGCGCACGGCGCCGCCGACCCGGTAAACCTGCATCGTGGGCGGAGTCATGGCCGGGCGGCAGTCATCGGATCCGGGGCGGGCCCCGGTGAGGCCGGCGCATCGCCACGCGATCGCCGGTCGTCCGCGCCGGTGACGCGCCGCGGCCGCTGCAGGGGCGCCGGCGCATCAATAGGCGCGTGCGCGGCCGGCCTCGCTGCGATATTCGGCGTAGCGCGCCCGCGAGTAGCGGTGCGCCAGGTACTGTGGCGCGATGGTCTCCAGCGGGGCAGGAGTGATCCCCAGCGTCATCAGGCCATTCTCGCCGCTGCATACGCTGTCGATGCTGAGCGATCGCAGGTTGTCGCGCGACAGCGGCTTGCCGGGTACGTATTCCATGACGCCGGCCTGCAGGCGTGAAAGCGTCTCCCCCAGGCCGATGACGATTGTGCGCGACCGTATCAATTCGCGGGTGTAAAGGACCAGCTCGCGCAGGCTGTAGATGCGTGGCCCGCACAGGTCGTAGCGCCTGCCGAAGGTCGCCTTGTCGCGCAGCGCGCGCGCGTAGGCCTCCACGACGTCGCCGACGAAGACTGGCGCGAAGCGGGCATTCGGCTTGGCCAGCGGCAGCACCGGGGACAGGCGCAGCAGGCGCGCGAAGCGGTTCAGAAAGCTGTCCCCCGGTCCGAAGATGACCGAGGGCCGGAACACCGTCACCTGCAGCCCGGCGCTGCCGGCGGCCATGACGTGGTCCTCGGCGATACCCTTGCTGCGCAGATAGTTGCTCGGGCCCTGCGGCGCGGCGTGCAGTGCGCTCATGTGCAGCAGACGTCTGGTGCCGTTGCGTTTGCAGGCGTCGATGACGCGCGTCGTGAGCTCGACGTGCGCCTTGTGGAAGCCGCGTCCCTGGTCGCCGCGCTCGTTGAGGATCCCCACCAGGTTGATGACGGCATCGGACCCGCCCATCGCCTCGCGCAGCCGCATCGGGTCGTGGACGTCGACCTCGACGACCTCCACGGTGGGGATCACCAGCAGGTGGCGGCTGCGCTCGCGGTGACGGGTCAGCACGCGCACGCGGCAACCCTCCATGTGCAGGCGGTTGACGAGGTGGCTGCCGACGAAGCCGCTGCCTCCCAGTACGCAAACGCTATGGATCTGCATCGATGCCTCCAGACTGAGGGCCTCTACGCGGCGAGGCGCGGCCGGCTGCTCACGGCCATCCATGCCCCGCCTGTGCAAGCCCGGGGCCGGCCCCGCAGCTGGCCGGGGCGTTGCTCTCCGCGGCGACGAACGCCACGCGCTCGCGCAGCGGCCGGACCCTCTCCTGCAGGCGCATCTCGTAGAGCGCGGTGTAGAAGAGGATGTTGCGCACGTAGCGGCGCGTCTCGGTGAACGGGATCGTGTCCACCCATATGTCGGCCTCGATGCAATCGCGCATCGGCCGCCATTTCTTCACCCGGAGCGGGCCGGCATTGTACGCGGCCGCCGCCATCGCGAGATTGCCGCCGTGCCTGTCCAGCATGTCGCGCAGGTAGGCCGACCCGATCATCACGTTGGGCTGCGCGCGCAGCAGATCCGGGGTCGTGTGCGAAGACAGTCCGATGCGCCTGGCGGTCAGCTTGCCGGTCGCGGGCATGACCTGCATCAGGCCGAGCGCCCCGGCGGGCGAGCGGGCCAGTTCATTGAACGCGCTCTCGGAGCGGATGAAGCTCAGCATCACCGCCGGCTCGAGGTTGCGCTCGCGCGCGTAGCGCTCGACGACGTCGGTGTAGCCGAGCGGGAATCGCACCTCGAGATCGTCGTATTCCTTGGCCTTGCCGAGCGAGGCGATCGCGCGGTCGTACCACTGCAGCCGGTGCGCCGCGGCCGCCGCCTCCATGAGGCCCCGCTTGTCCAGGCTGGCGATCTCGAATGTCCATTCCGCCCGCGCCGGCGCGTCGAGCTCCAGGACGTGCAGCTCGCGCGCCCGCTCGATCCCCGGCCTGCTCAGGAAGGTGTCCACCTGCGCCGCGGAAACGGGCAGTGGCCGGTGATTGAAGCTGTAGGGGACGCCGAGGATACCGGCCGACATCAGTCCGTAATAATCGCGCTCCCGGGCCAGCTGCCGGAAGATCGTCTCGCCCTCGTCCTGTCTGCCGAGATTCTGCAGCGCGCGGGCGCGCCAGTACATCCAGCGCGAGGCGTTCATGTCCTCGGCGGCAGGCCGCGTGGTCCAGCGCTCGACGCGACTCCAGTCGCGGTGCTCGAGCGCCGCCATCAGCTGCGCGCGCTGCAGGTCCGCGCTTGCGTACCCGTCCGGGACCTCGTCAAGGATCGGCAGCGCATCGGGGTGCTCCTGACGCACGGCGGCCATGGCAATGTTCGCGGCGATGCGTCCCCGCTCCGCGGCGCTGTACTGGTAACCCTCGCCCCGCTTCTGCCACTCGGTGGAGGCCTTCCCGGCATTGCGGCGCGCGAGCCGCTCCATGCCGCTGCGCACGATGGCGCGCGTGATCGGCGTGTCGGCACGCAACAGCGGGTTGCCGAGATGCTTCTGGGGGTCGCCGGCGACGTCCTGCCAGATCTTCAGCAATGGCGGATCCCATTCGGGAAGTGCGCGCGCCAGTTGTTGCGCCAGGGCGGTGTTGCCTTCGTCGAGCGCCAGGCCGAGGCGGCGCAGCACGGTGTCCGCGGCCAACGCGCCCCGGCGGCCGAGCCAGTCGTCGACGGCGTCGCACTCCGGCGGCAGGGACTCCCCGGTCATCCACAGTTCGAGGGCCTCGGCCTCGAGCGACTCCGGCGCGCGATCAACCGCCACCAGTGCCTGGATGTGTGCGCAGCGCAGCGGGGTCTTCGGCTGGGGAGCGTAGTCGGCGAGAAAATCCGGCCATCGGCCCTGCCTGGCGAGCATCGTCAGCCATTGGGTACGCAGGCGCTCACCGACCATCGTTCCGCCGTATTCCGTGAGGAACTGCCGCACCACCGCGCGCGCTGGCTCGACCCCGCGCTTCTCCAGCCCGCGCCGCAGGGATTCGTAACGCAGGTGCGGGTAGAGCAGGTAGCCCTCCAGGCCCTCGCTCAGGCTCTCGCCCTTGGCAGGATCCCCGGACTGGAAGGCGGTGTAGGCGCGGCGGAACTGCTCGCGCACCCCGTCGGTGGCTGCGGACGCCGGTCCCGTCGCGCCCGTGCTCAGGGCGCAGAGCAGCACGATGGCGCGACCCGGTTGGCGCCGCCATGGCGGCAGGCGATGGACACGCATGCGCTAATTGTTGCCGGCATGTGGCTTGCGCACAAGACGTCGACGTGGGATGGTCACTGCGCCGCGCCATTGCGGCCGGTGTTAGGAGAGTTCCATGCGCCGCGAGCGGTCATCGCCTCATCGCAACGGCCGCGCGAATCGGCAGCGAGGGCTGCGATCATCTCGCCGGCTGCATCCCGGTGCCACTCGCCCCGTGCCCCACGGAGACTCGAACCCCGCATGACGATACTCATTTATCTGCTGCTCGGCGTGTTTGCGGGATTTCTCGGCGGCCTGCTGGGCCTGGGCGGCGGCATCGTCGTGGTGCCGGCGCTGTTCTTCATCTTTCGGGGACTGGGGTTCCTGCCCGAGGCGATCATGCACATGGCCGTAGGCACGTCGCTCGCCACGGTCGTGCTGACGGCGACCGTCTCGGCCTGGGCGCATCACCGCCACGGCGCCGTGCAGTGGCCCGCGGTTGCGCGTTTCGCTCCGGGCATCGTGATCGGCAGTCTCGCGGGGGGCGTGCTGGCGGATCACCTGCCGGGCGGCGCCCTGCGCGTCTTCTTCGGGCTGTTCGAGCTTCTCATCGCCGCGCAGCTTGCCTTCGGATTCCAGGCGAGGCCGACGCGCATGTTGCCATCCCCGGGAAGGATGGCGGCCGTCGGCGCGGGCATCGGCGGGCTCTCCGCGGTGCTGGGGATAGGCGGCGGCACGATGACCGTGCCATTCCTCGTGTGGTGCAACGTCGGGATCCGTCAGGCGGTCGCGACCTCGGCCGCCTGCGGCCTGCCGATCGCGGTGGCCGCCACCGCCAGCCACGTGTTCGCCGGCCTGCACACGGCCGGCCTGCCAGCGGGGGCGACCGGATACGTCTACTGGCCGGCGGTCGTCGTGACCGGACTGGCGAGCGTGATCTTCGCGCCGTTCGGGGCGCGGGTGGCACACGCGATCCCCATCACCGCGCTGCGCTGGATCTTTGCGACGGTCCTGGCGACCATCGGCATCCGCATGCTCATGGGCTGAAGCGGTCGCCATGCGCGCCATCGGCGTTATGATCCGCGCATGCAGCGTGTGCGACAGGTTGGGCGGTACGGGATTCCGGCGGCCAGGCATTGCCTGGAGAGGGGGGCATTCGAGCTTGGCGTCCGGGAATGCGACCGGGACGCCGGGACCAGACGCGGCTCGCGGCGGCGGCTGCGCTGCGCCCGATGCGGACACGCCATCACCGAGGCCGAGCAGCGCATCGTGGTTGCCGGCAGCCACGCCCATCGCTTCGCCAATCCCTCGGGCTGGGTCTACGAGATCGGGTGTTTTCGTGACGCCGCCGGCTGCCGGGCGGTCGGCGGTCCGGTCGCCGAACACACCTGGTTCGCGGGCTATTGCTGGCAGATCGCGCTCTGCGCGCAGTGCGGCGGACATGTCGGCTGGCGTTACCAGGGTGGCGCGGCGGTCTTCCACGGCCTCATCCTGGAGCGGCTGACCGCGGAACGGTGAGACCAACGGCCCCGATCGGATCAGATACATGGAACCCAAACCCAGGCTCTCGCCGGAGATCGTCGCGCATCTGCTGTCGACGCGCCGCACGATCCACGACTTCACGTCCGGGCTCCCGCCGCAGGAGCTGATCCACGCCGCGATCGACGCGGCGCGCTGGGCGCCCAACCACCGCCTGACGGAGCCCTGGCATTTCTACCTGCTCGGGCGCGAGACCGCCGATGCCATCGCCGATCTTAATGCCGAGTTGATCGCCGCGAGCGGCGACGCCGCCGGCGCCGAGCGGAAACGGAAGCGGTGGCGCGCCGTGCCTGGCTGGCTGCTGCTCACCTGCGAGCGATCGGAGGACCCGGTGCGCGCGCAGGAGGATTATGCCGCCTGCTGCTGCGCGGCGCAGAACATGCTGCTGTATCTCTGGAGCGCCGGTGTCGGTGCGAAGTGGACGACCGGCCAGGTGGTGCGTGACCCGCGCTTCTTCGAGCTGACCTGGATCGACCCGGAGCGTGAGACCGTGGTCGGGCTGTTCTGGTACGGCTACGCGGCCGAGGTGCCGGCCACGGCACGCAAACCGGTGGACGAAGTCCTGGTTCGGTTGCCGTGACGGTCGTCGCGCCGCAGCTTCCGGGGCATGTCCCGCTCGCGGTGGCCACGCGCGGCGGCATCGTCGAGGCGGTGCATTTCGGTTCGATCGCGGTGGTGAATGCCGACGGCCGCACCCTGCACGCCTGCGGTGACAGCCAGGCCGTCGTCTTCCCGCGCTCCAGCCTCAAGCCCTTCCAGGCCATGCCGCTCATCGCGCATCCGCAGTTCTCCCGGCTTGACTTCGACAGTCGCGAGATCGCGCTCTGCTGCGCCAGTCATTCCGGCGAACCGCGGCACGCCGAGACGGTGGCGGAGATGCTGCGCAAGATTGGATGCAGGCAGCAGGACCTGATGTGCGGCACGCATCCGCCGCTGTACTTCGAGGCCATGGACATCCGGCCCCGCGCCGAGGACGTCTATGCGCCCGTGCACCACAACTGCTCCGGCAAGCACACCGGCATGCTGGCGCTGAGCGGGCTGCTCGGGGCCCCGATCGACAGCTATGTGGAGATCGATCACCCGGTTCAGCAGGCGATACGCGCCGCGGTGGCGCATTTCAGCGGCGTCCCCGCGGCAGAGCTCGTGGTCGGCATCGATGGCTGCAGCGCACCCAACTTCGCGCTGCCGCTGGCGGCGCTGGCCCGCGCCTACGCGCGCCTCGGGCGCGCCCAGCCCGGCGGACCATACGGCGAGGCGCCGCGAACCATCGTCGAATCCATGGTGGCGCACCCGGAGATGGTCTCGGGCATCAAGCGCGTAGACCTCGCCCTGGCGCATGCCGGCCACGGCGATTTCGTGCCGAAGAGCGGGGCCGAGGCGGTGCACGCGATGCTGGTGCGGGGGCGCGAGATCGGGATCGCCATCAAGATCGCGGACGGGGCGGCTCGCGCCCTGCACGTCGCCATCGTCGAGACGCTGCGTCAGCTCGGGCTGGTGGGCGAGCTCGCCGACACGCCGCTGGAATGCCATGCGCGGCCGCCCATCCGCAACTGGCGGGGGGTGATCACGGGCGAGGTCATGCCGGTCTTCACGCTGAAGCCGCCTTCGCCTGCATGACGGTCGCGCAGGAATCCATCAGCATCCGTACCGGTGGACGCGGCGCGCACGACGTGACCACGGAGATCGAACGCGTCGTCGGGGCGAGTGGCGTGCGCCTCGGCACCTGCCACGTTTTCGTGAGCCACACCAGCGCCTCGCTCATCGTCTGCGAGAACGCCGACCCGCAGGTGCGGTACGACCTGGAGGCCTATCTCGCCCGGCTGGTGCCGGACGGCGATCGCCTCTTCGGGCATACGGCCGAGGGGCGCGATGACATGCCCGCGCACGTGCGCTCGGTGCTGACGCACACGGGCGTCGTGCTGCCGGTGAGCGCGGGCCGCCTGCGGCTGGGCACCTGGCAGGGGATTTATCTGTATGAGCATCGCATCGCCGCACACACGCGGCAGGTCGTCATCACCGTCCAGGGGGAGTGAGCATGAATTCCAGATCGAGGGTAGCGCGTGCGGCGGCGGGTTGCCTCGCGATGCTGGCGGTCTCAGCGGGGCATGCGGGCGAGGGGGACTGGCCGCTACATGGCTACGACTACGGCAACACCCGCTTCAGTCCGCTGCGGCAGGTGACGCGTGCGAACGTCGGCGGTCTGCAGCTGGCGTGGCAGATCGAGACCGGCCGGAAGGCCTCGTTCCAGACCACGCCGATCGTGGTCGACGGCGTCATGTACATCACGACCCCCTACAACGACGTGCTGGCGCTGAATGCCGCCACCGGCGGGCGGCTCTGGCGCTACAACCACCTCCTGCGCACGTCGGAGTTCTGCTGCGGACCTGCCAACCGTGGCGCGGGTGTCGCGGGCGGCAAGGTCTACATGGCGACGGTCGACAACCGCCTGCTCGCGCTCGACGCGGGCACCGGCGCGGTCGCCTGGGACGTGGAGATCACCAACACCGACCCCGGCGTCCGCGAGGCGGTGGCCCCGTTGCTGGGCGAGGCGCTGTTCAAGGACGCGACCGTCACCGGGGGCACCGGCTACAGCGCCAACATGGCGCCGCAGGTGTTCGACGGCAAGGTCTACGTCGGCATCACCGGCGCCGGCTACGGACTGCACCTGGACCTCAAGGACAAGGGCGATGCGGCACTCTCGGTCGTCGGGTTCTCCGGCGGCGAGAACGGGCTGCGCGGATTCCTGGCGGCCTACGACGCGGCGACCGGCCGGGAACTCTGGCGCTGGCACACCGTGCAGGACGAGCACTGGGTGGGCCAGTGGCGCGCGAGCACGCCAGACGGCGTGCCGCTGAACCGGGATATCGACGCCGAGAAGGCGGCGGCGGACAAGTGGCGGGATGCGTGGCGGCTCGGCGGCGGCTCCATATGGACCACGCCGGCAATCGACGCCGGGACGCGTACGCTGTACATCGGCACCGGCAACCCCGCCCCGCAGATGGACGACCAGACCCGCCCGGGCGACAACCTCTACACCAGCAGCGTCGTGGCCCTGGACGCCGACACCGGCAGGCTGAAGTGGGCGTATCAGCTCGTGCCGCACGATCGCTGGGGATACGATGCCGCCAGTCCGCCGGTGCTCATCACCGTGCAACGTGACGGGATCGCGGTCCCCGCCGTCGCCGCCGCCGGCAAGACCGGCTGGGTGTATGTACTCGACCGGCGCACCGGCGATCTCCTCTACAAGTCCGACCCGTTCGTCCCGCAACACAACCTTTTCGCACGGCCCACGGCCGGGGGCGTGGAGATCGCGCCAGCGATACTGGGCGGCGGCCAATGGTCGCCGGCCGCGTACGACAGCACCACGCACACCTACTTCATCGAAGGGGTCCACCATCCCGCGACGTACTACACGAAACCGCTCACGCCCACCGCCGGCATGCCGTGGACGAGCTACACGTACGTGGAACTGTCCAAGTCCGAGCGCGGCGGCACGCTGACGGCCGTCGACACGGCCGACGGACACATACGCTGGCAGCGGCAGACGCCGGAACCGATGCTGGGCGGGCTGGCCGTCACCGCGGGCGGCCTGGTGTTCGCCGGGGAGGGCGACGGCCGCTTCAGCGCGTTCGACGCCGACAGCGGCGCGCGCCTCTGGAGCTACCAGGCGCAGGCCGGGGTCAACGCCCCGCCTGTCGTTTATGAAGTCCGCGGCCGGCAGTACGTGGCGGTGGCGGCAGGGGGGAATTCATTGTTCAACTTCAAGACCGGCGACGGGTTCCTCGTCTTTGCCCTGCCGGCGGCGGAGCGATAGGTGCGGGGTGCCGAGGGGTGCGGCGATTCGTCAAGCACGCATGTTGGCTGGGGCTGGTCGCGATACTCCTCGGCCCAATCGTCCTCGCACCGATGATGTTCGAGACCGCGCCGCGCGTCACGGGCGACGCGAAGATCGAGGTCGAGGACGTCGAGCGGCTCAGGACGCTGCTCAGGCAGAACGACCCGCGCGCGCTGCGCACGGGGGAGATGCGCCGTATTGAGCTCAGCCAGCGCGATATCAATCTGGGTATCGAATACGTACTGTCCCGGCTGCCGCTGGTGAAGGGGGCGGTGGCGCGTACGGAGCTCGCGGCCGGTCACGCGACGGTCGAGGCGAGCATCCCGACGCCCGGCAATCCGCTCGGGGAGTACTGCAACCTGTCGGCGCGCCTGCGCCCGGCCGCGCGCGGTGTGGCCGTGGACGCGCTGCGGGTCGGGCGCCTGCCGATCCCCGGGTGGCTGCTGGGCAGGGCGCTCGAGTTCGCGGATGATCGCGCGCGAGGTGTCGCGGGCTACCGCGAGGCGAGCGACGTTGCACGGGCCGTCTCCGAGGTGGACTTCCAGCCCGGGCGAGTGGCGTTCATCATGCAATGGCATGGGGACCTCGCCCGGCGCGTCGAGCAGCACGGGCGCGAGCTGGTGCTGCCCGCCGAGGAGCGCGCCCGTCTGCAGGTGCACTACGAGGAACTGGCGAGGATCCTGAGCAATCGCCTCAAGGACGGCGATTCGTTGCTGAAGCTGTTGCGTCCGACGTTTTCCTACGCCGCGGATCGCAGCGCGGGCGGCAACGACCCGGCGAAGGAGAACAGGGCGGCGTTGGTCGCGTTGGCGCTATATGCCGCGGCGGCACCCGGGGATCTCGGGCGCCTGTTCGGCGACGAGGAGGCGCGGAGTCTGCCGCCATTGAAGCGGATCGAGGTAACGCTCGGCGGACGCGCCGATCTGGCCAGGCACTTCCTCGTCTCGGCGGCACTGAGCGCCGCGGCGAACGACGCGATCGCCGGTGTCATGGGTGTGTTCAAGGAGGTCCAGGACTCCCGCGGCGGTTCGGGCTTCAGTTTCGCAGATCTCGCCGCGGACCGGGCGGGGGTGCGCTTCGGCCAGCTCGGCGTTCGATCGCCCGATGCGCTCCAGCAGCGAGTCGCCGAGGCCGCCGGGGAGAGCGAGTTCATGCCCTCCGTGGAGACCCTGCCCGAGGGAATGCAGGAGCCGGAATTCATCCGGCGCTTCTCGAACCGCGACAGCGACGCATACGCCCAGGTGGTGGCCGAGATCGAAAAGCGCGTGGATCGCTGCGTGCTGTTCCGCTGACGGCGGCCGGCAGGCGCAGGCGGCACTCCATCGACCTCGCGACCCTCAGCGCTCGGCGCCCTGCGCCAGCGCGCGCGCCAGCGTCGCGGCGCGCTCCCGATCGTCCAGGGCGGCATCCCACCTCCCGCTCGCCCCGGGCCAGCCGGCAGCATGCCGCAGCGCCAGCTCCGACAGCGTTTCGATATGCCGGGGATCATCGTTGAGTGCTGGAATGTAGTTGTATCGTTCGCCTCCGGCCCGCAGGAAGGTGTCGCGGCCGCGCATGGCGATCTCCTCGAGCGTCTCCAGACAATCGGCGGAGAACCCCGGACAGAGCACGTCCAGGGATCTCACACCGCGGGCGGGCAGCGCGGCCAGGGTGACGTCCGTGTACGGCTGCAGCCATTGCGCGGGCCCGACCCGTGACTGGAACGTGACCAGGCATTCGTCCTCGCCCAGCCCCAGGGCCTCGCAGAGCAGCCGCGCGGTCTTCCGACACTGGCAATGATAGGGATCGCCGGCCAGCATGTAGTTTCGCGGTATGCCGTGAAACGAGAGCAGCAGCCGTTCGGCGCGCCCATGAACCGCCCAGTGCGACTCCACGGATCGCTTCAGCGCGTCTATGTAGAGGTTGTCGTCATGGTAGCTCGTGACGAAGCGCAACTCCGGCACCCAACGCCAGGTCCTCAGCACCGCGCTCACGGCATCCACCGTCGAGGCGGTCGTGGCCGCGCAGTATTGCGGATACAGCGGCAGCACGAGCAGGTGTCGCGCGCCGGCCTCGCGCAGTTCCTCCATCGCGGTGCGTATCGGCGGATTGCCGTAACGCATGCCGAGCGCGACTCGCACCGGCCCGGGAAGGCGCGCCTGCAGTGATTGCTGTAGCGCGGCGGCCTGCCGGCGAGAGATGGCGAGCAGCGGCGAGCCCGCCTCAGTCCAGATCTGCCGATAGGCGTGTGCCGACTTCGCCGGGCGGATGTTGAGGATGATGCCGTGCAGGATCGGCAGCCACAGGATTCGGGGTGTTTCGATGACGCGCCGATCGGCAAGAAACTCCGCGAGGTACCGGCGCAGCGCCCTCGGCGTGGGCTCATCCGGCGTGCCGAGATTGGTGAGCAGTACGCCCAGGCAGCGGCGCGCGTCGTGGTGGAAACCGGGTTGTCCCTGATAGGCAGTCATGCGCGCGTGGCTTGCGACCGCAAGTGCGGGCGGCGAGTATAGCAAGCCATCGGGCCCGGCAGCAGGAGACGAGACGTGCACATCAGGCGGACGGTGGATTGCGAGGTTCAATCGGCCAACGACGGCTGCGCCATACGCCAGTTGCTGCATCCTGGGGCCGCGCCCGCCGTGCTGCCATATTCACTCGCCGAGGCCCGGGTCGAGCCCGGTGCCCGCTCCTTTCGCCACAAGCTCGCGAGCGCGGAGGTCTACTACATCCTGGAGGGTTGCGGCGTGATGCATGTCGACGCCGAGGCTCGGCCCTGCATGCAGGGCGACGTCGTTCACGTTCCCGCGGAGGCCGAGCAGTGGATCGAGAACCCCGGCGGCAATACGTTGCGATTCCTCTGCATCGTCAGTCCTCCGTGGCGCGCCGAGGACGACACCCGGATGGAGTGATCCACGGCGCGCCTCGGCGCGCGTGGCGGATCAGGCGATCCTTCGCAGCACGCTCGCCGGCGGTTCCGCAAGGGCGCCGCGCAGCCCCGCCAGACCGAAGGCGCCCACGCCCAGCACGCCGGCCAGCGTGCCAATCGGCCACAGCCAGAGGTTGATGCGATAGTCGACGTGGAAGACGTGCCCGGCCAGCAGCCATGCGGTCAGACCGGCGGCGCTGGAGGCGAGCACGCCGGCGACCAGACCGATGACGATGAACTCCGCCAGCAGGCTGCGGGCGACGATCGCGCGTGCGGCGCCGAGGCTGCGAAGCAACGCGCTCTCCCGCGCACGCTCGTCCTGCGTGGCCTGCAGGGCAGCCACGAGCACGAGCGCGCCCGCCAGGAGCGTGAACAGAAACACGAAACGCACGGCGAGGTTCACCCGGTCCATGATCAGCCGCACCTGATCCATGACGGCGGCGACGTCGATGACGGTCACGCCCGGGAAGAGCCGCACGAGCTCGTTGAGCGCCGTGCGCTCCTGCGCGGGGAGATGGAAACTGGTGATATAGGTCGCCGGCATCTGCTCCAGCAACCCCGGCGCGGCAATCACGAAGAAATTCACGTTGAAGGAATCCCACTGCACGTCGCGCAGGCTGGTCACCGGCGCCGTGATCGTCTCGCCGGCGATGTCGTAGGTCAGCTCGTCCCCGAGGCGTATCCCCAGCGTCCCGGCGATGCCGGATTCCACCGAGAACTGTGGCGCGCCCCCGGCGGTCCGCGGCCACCATCTGCCGGCCGCCACGGCATTGTCCGGCTGCAGGCTCTCGGCCCACGAGAGATTGAATTCGCGATCGACGAGCCGCCGCGCGCGCGGGTCATCGTAATTCGAGGGCTGAACCGGCCGCCCGTTGATGGCCGTCAGACGACCGCGAATCATGGGGAAAACGCCGCCGGCGTGCAGCCGGCGTCCTGCGAGGAAGGCGCGCAACGGCCCCACCTCCGCCGGCGGTATGTTGATGACGAACTGGTTGGGTGCGCCAGGCGGAATCTTCCTCTGCCAGCCCCCGATGAGATCGCGATGCACGAGGGTGATCAACAGCATTGCCATGATGCCAAGTCCCAGCGCCACGATCTGCACGCTGCTCGTGCGCGCGCGCCGGGCGACGCTGGCAAGCCCGTATCGCCAGCTCACGCCCACGTGCCGCCGCAGGCGGCCGAGCGTGCGTACCGAAAGCCACGCCGCGATGGCCAGCGCCGCGATCGCCAGCAGGCAGCCGCCGAGCAGGTAAATCGTGAGCGCAACGTCACGCGCCTGCCAGGGGGCGACGACGAGCAGGGCGAGAAGCGCCGCCGTGTACACGACCGCGCTGCGTGCCGGTACGGGCGCGAGGTCGCGGCGCAGCACACGCAATGGCGGCACGTTCTTCAGGGAGAGTATCGGCGTCAGTGCGAAGCCGACGAGCACGATGAAGCCGATGAGCATCGCCCCGGCAACGGCCGCGAGCGATGGCGGCGGCAAATCGCCACCGACGAATCCGCTGAGCGTCTCGGCCAGGACGTGCTGCGCGACGTAGCCCACCGCGGCCCCCGCGACGCTCGCGAGCGAGGCGAGCAGCAGCATTTCGGTCAGCAGCATCCCGGTGATGGTCGCCTGCGTGGCGCCGAGGCAGCGCATGATGGCGGCGGTGTCGAGATGGCGCTCGGCATAGCGGCGGGCGGCGAGCGCGATCGCCACGCCGGCGACGATGACGGCCGTCATGGCCGCCATGCCGAGGAAGAGGTCCGCGCGCTCCAGGGCGGTGCGAAGTTCGGGACGGGCGTCGCGGACGTCGAGCATCTTCAGGCCGCCGTCGTCCAGTTTCTGCCAATGCTTGCGAAAGGTGGCGATCGCCTTCGGGTCGCCGGCCACGAGCAGGCGATGGGTGACGCGGCTGCCGGGCATCACCAGCCGTGTCGCCGCGACATCGGCGAGGTTCATCACTGCGCGCGGCGCTATGCTGAAGAAGTCGCCCCCGCGATCGGGTTCCAGCACCAGCACCTTGTCGACACGCACTGCGATGGCGCCGACAGTCACGGTCCCGCCGATGTTGACTTCCAGCGATTGCAGCAGGCGGGCATCCGCCCACAGCGTCCCTGGCGCCGGCACCCCGCGCACCTCGCGCGCGGCGCCGAACGGGGCGTCGGCGATGGTCATGCTCCCGCGCAGGGGATAGCCGTCGCCGACGGCCTTCAACTCGGTCAGCTGCAGCCGCTCGCCGCTCTGTGTGACGCTGCGCATGGAGAGGGTGCGGGCGGTGGCCAGTCCCAGCTGCCGTGCCTCTCCAGCCAGTGTCTCGGGTATCGCATTGGCGCTCTCCACGGCGAGGTCCGCGGCCAGCAGCGAATTGCCCTGCGCGACGAGCGCGCGTTCGGCGCGATCCACGAACAGACTGACCGCGCTCAGGGCGGCGACCGCGGTCACGATTGCCACCAGGATGAGCGTCAGCTCGCCGGCGCGCAGGTCGCGACGGACATTGCCGAGACCGAGCATGAACATGCGGGCGATCATGGAGCGGACTGCATGCGTCCTGCGATCAGCGTGATCCGGCGATCGCAACGCGTCGCCAGTGTCATGTCGTGAGTGACCAGCATCAGCGTGGTCCCGGCCTCGGCGCGCAGCGAGAACAGCAGACCGGCGACCAGCGCGCCGCTCGTGCCGTCGAGATTGCCGGTGGGCTCGTCGGCGAACAGGATGCGCGGCCGCGTGACGAAGGCCCGCGCGATCGCGACGCGCTGCTGCTCGCCGCCGGAGAGCTGGTTCGGGTAATGACCGGTGCGCTCGCCAAGTCCGACGCGCGCGAGGATCGACTCGGCCTGACCCGCGGCATCCGCGCGGCCCGCGAGCTCCAGCGGCAGCATCACGTTTTCCATGGCGGTCATGCTGTGCAGGAGCTGAAAGTTCTGGAAGACGAAACCGATGCGGCTGGCACGCAGCGCCGCGCGTCCGTCCTCGTCGAGCAGGTTCAGGTCGACGCCATCCAGCAGAACCCGGCCGCGAGTCGGGGTGTCCAACCCGGCAAGCAGGCTGAGCAGAGTGGATTTGCCCGATCCGGACACACCGACGACCGCCACCGCCTCGGAGGGGCGGATGAGAAAGCTGATATCATCGAGTATCGTCAGATCTCCCGTGGGGCTGCGCACGGTCTTGCCGAGCGCGTCTGCGAGTATGATCGGTTTATCGATGGCCTCTACCATGCGTTGGTGTTGTGGATTTCTCATTGGTCTGTGGATGTTTTCCGCGCAAGCCGCGGGTGAACCGGTGAACCGGGCCGCCGATGAACCCGACAGCGCGGGGCCCGTCGTGCTGGTGCTCGGCGACAGCCTGAGCGCGGCCTACGGATTGCCAGTCGACCGGGGCTGGGTCAGCCTTTTCGAACAGCGGCTGCGGCAACAAGGTTATCCGCACCGCGTGCGCAATGCGAGCATCAGCGGCGAGACGACGCGCGGCGCGCTCGATCGTCTCGAGCCGGCCTTGAAGAGGCACAACCCGTCCGTTGTCATCATCGAGCTGGGCGCCAATGACGGACTGCGCGGCCAGCCTCTGGAGGAGATGGCCGCCAACCTCGGCGAGATCGTCAATCTCTCGCGGCGCCATGGTGCAATTCCGCTGCTGCTACGCATGCGCCTGCCACCGAACTATGGACCGGCATACGTGGAAAAATTCCTCACGGTGTACGAAGCGGTCGGCAGGGACTGGAATGTACCGCTGTCGAAATTCATGCTGGACGGCGTATCGGGGAATCCTCAGTTCATCCAGGACGACGGATTGCACCCGAACGAGATCGCGCAGCCGCGGATACTCGAGAATGTCTGGCCGGCCATCGAACCGCTGCTGCAGGAGACGCGCACCGCGCAGATGAAGTCCCCATGAGATACTGCAGCCTCTGCGGTCACCCCGTGGCGCGCAAGGTCCCCGAGGGAGACAACCGGGAGCGCCACGTATGCACCGCGTGCGAGGCCGTCCACTACCAGAATCCCAAGGTCGTGGCCGGATGCATCGTGGAATGGGGCGACCGTATCCTCCTGTGCCGCCGCGCCATTGAGCCGCGTTACGGCATGTGGACCCTGCCCGCCGGCTTCATGGAGAACGACGAAACCACGGGCGAGGCGGCAATACGCGAGACCCATGAGGAGGCGGCCGCGCGCGTCGAGCTGCTGGACCTGCACACCCTGCTCAGCCTGCCGCATGCCAATCAGGTCTACATGATGTACCGCGCGCGCCTGCTCGAACCGAGCTTCGGCCCGACGCACGAAAGCCTCGAGGTACAGCTCTTCGAGGAGGCCGGCATTCCCTGGAGCGAGCTCGCGTTCCCAACAATCGTGCACACGCTCAGGTTCTACTACGAAGACCGCCGCCAGGGGCGATTCGGAGTGCACGTCGGCGACATCGTGCGGTGCGAGGGTACCGCGGCATTTTTTCACCGCAGGCCGCGCTAGCGGCGCGCCGGGGATCGGCGCCGCCGCGCCGGAGTCAGCCGCCGATCAGGAGACGGCGCGGATGAGGCCGGCGGCGGCGGTCTGGTTGGAGAACGCGTCGATCAGTATGAAGCGGCCGAGCGGCGCATCGTCGCTGAACGGTGCGCATGGCATGGGCTGTGCCAGCGCGATCCGCAATTGCCCGATCTCGTTCAAGGTGAACGGCTGATCGTGGGGCACGCGCTGCACCTCGGCGAGATCGAGCTTGTTGTCCACGCCCTGCACCTTGGCCTGCACGGTGCGGGCGCCGAGTTTTAGCCAGTATTTTTTCGACGGATTCATCGCGTTGTTGTCGAGCCAGCAGATGTCGGCAACCAGTTGCCTCGCCAGCGTCGGCCCGGGGCCGGCGGTCAGCACGTCGCCACGCGAGGCATCGACATTCTCGTTCAGCATCACCGTGACGCTCTGGCCGGCCGTCGCCTGCGACAGCTCGGTCTCGTAGAGGTTGATCGAGTGCACCGTGACAGTGAGGCCGGCCGGGAGCACCTGCATGCTGTCGCCGACGCGCAGCGTGCCGCTGGCAACGAATCCCTGCAGGCCGCGCAATCCGTCGATCGTGCTGCCTGCGGCGATCTCGGCGCCATAGACGCGCTGCACGCGTTGGACGACGAAGCGGCAGGGGCCCTCCATGCCGGCACGGCCGGCCGGCAGGCGCTCGAGGAGTTCGAGCAGGGCCGGTCCGCGATACCAGGGCATGTGCTCGCTATGTTCGACGACGTTGTCGCCTTCCAGCGCCGAGACCGGCACGAAGACCGGTTCGGGGAGCGACAGGCGGCGCGCGAGCTCCACGTAGGCGCGCCGTATACTGTCGAAAACGCCTTCGTCGAAACCCATGCGGTCCATCTTGTTGATTGCCGCGATGACGTGGCGGATGCCGAGCAGGCCGGCTATCGCGCTGTGGCGGCGAGTCTGCGGCAGCAGCTCCGCGACGCGGTTTTCGATCCGCACGCGTGTGGGGTCGATGAGCACCACGATCGCGTCGGCCGTGCTGGCGGCGGTCACCATGTTGCGCGTGTACTGTTCGTGGCCCGGGGCGTCGGCGACGATGAACTTGCGCGAACCGGTGGAGAAGTATCGGTAGGCGACGTCGATCGTGATGCCCTGCTCGCGCTCGGCCTCCAGACCGTCGGTCAGCAGCGAGAGATCCAGTACACCGGCCTCGGTGCGCTTGTGTTTGGCGCGCTCCAGCGACTGCACCTGGTCGGCGAGTACGGCCTTGCTGTCGTAGAGTATGCGGCCGATGAGAGTGCTCTTGCCGTCGTCCACCGATCCGGCGGTCAGGAACCGCAGAACGCCATGCGAGGAGTGCGCGTGGTCGTATTCGTGCGCGGACATCAGAAATACCCCTCCTTCTTGCGGCGCTCCATCGAAGCCTCCGAAGTCTGGTCGTCCATGCGCGTGGCGCCGCGCTCGGTGATCTCCGTCAGCGCCGTCTCGGCGATGATCGCGTCGATCGTCCTGGCGGTGCTGGCGACCGGACAGGTGCAGGATATGTCGCCGACCGTGCGAAAGCGCACGGATCGCGTCACCATCGCCTCGCCCTCCTCGGGTGGGGTGATGGGCGTCACCGGGACGAGCAGGCCGCGGCGCGGGATCACGTGCCGCTCGTGGGCGTAGTAGATGGGCGGCAGAGGGATGTTCTCGCGCTCGATGTACTGCCAGACGTCCAGCTCCGTCCAGTTCGAGATCGGGAACACGCGCATGTTCTCGCCCTTGTGCAGCTTGGTGTTGTACAGGTTCCAGAGCTCGGGCCGCTGGTTGCGGGGATCCCACTGACCGAAGGCGTCGCGGTGCGAAAAAATGCGTTCCTTGGCACGGGCCTTCTCCTCGTCCCGGCGCGCGCCGCCCAACAACGCGTCGAATCCGTGTTCCTCGATGGCCTCCAGCAGGGTCACGGCCTGCGCGGCGTTGCGCGAGGCCAGGGGATGCGGCAGCGATACCGTCCCGCGCCGGATGGACTCCTCCACCTCGGCCACCACCAGCCGCTCGCCAAGCTCGGCGATGCGTCGATTGCGGAATTCGATGACCTCCGGAAAATTGTGACCGGTATCGACATGCAGAAGCGGGAAAGGCAGCTTCTCGGGCCGGAAGGCCTTGAGCGCGAGATGCAGAACGACGCAGGAATCCTTGCCGGCGGAGAACAGCAGTGCGGCCTTTTCGAATTCGGCCGCGACCTCGCGCAGGATATGGATGGATTCGGTTTCCAGCCAGTCGAGATGGGTTTGATCCAGGGTGCGAATGGTCATATCACTGCCGTCAGTCACTGCTGGGGATCTACAGCGCGCGAGACGGCACGCTCACTCGGCGTGGTGCCGCTCTGCAATGCCGGCCATTATAACGTAGCTTCATTGATTCACCATCGATTACAGTGACATAGGCCACACGGATGAGCTCTGACGGCACCCTTCGCCGGCGTTGGCCGCGGATGCGCCGGAGGATCCCGGCGTGCAGCGGTGACGCTATACTGGCCTGGGAAACGCAAGAGGTGCGCCATGTCCAAGACCATCTTCGCCAAGATCATCGATCGCGAGATCCCCGCCGTGATCGTTTACGAGGACGCTCTCTGTGTGGCCTTTCACGACGTGGCGCCGCGGGCGCCAATGCACATCCTGGTGGTGCCCAAGAAGCCGATCGCCATGCTCAGCGAGGCGTCGTCGGAGGATCGCGAGCTGCTGGGACACCTCATGGTGACGGCGGCGGGCATCGCCAGGGACCAGGGCTACGGGGACGCCTTCCGGCTCGTCGTGAACAATGGTGAGGGCGCGGGGCAGACTGTGTTCCATCTGCATGTGCACCTGCTCGGCGGCCGCACCTTCAGCTGGCCGCCGGGCTGATCCAACGCGCCGGCCATGGCGGGCGGCCTCCGCGCCGTGCGATTTCCGTGCGTCGGCGACGGGCTAGGACGTACGCTTCATCGAATCGAAGAAGTCGTCGTTGTTCTTGGTGACCTTCAGGCGCTCGAGCAGGAATTCCGCAGCGGCGACCTCGTCCATGGGCGCAAGGAGCTTGCGCAGGATCCACATCTTCTGAAGTTCGTCCGCCGGCACCAGCAGTTCCTCGCGCCGGGTGCCGGAGCGGTTGATGTTGATGGCAGGGAAGATGCGCCGTTCGGCAATCTTGCGCTCCAGATGCAATTCCATGTTGCCCGTGCCCTTGAATTCCTCGTAGATGACGTCGTCCATGCGCGAGCCGGTGTCGATGAGGGCGGTGGCGAGGATGGTGAGCGAGCCGCCTTCCTCGATGTTGCGCGCGGCGCCGAAGAAGCGCTTCGGGCGCTGCAGCGCGTTGGCGTCCACACCGCCTGTGAGCACCTTGCCCGATGAGGGCACTACGGTGTTGTAGGCGCGCGCCAGGCGCGTGATCGAATCGAGCAGGATGACCACGTCGCGCTTGTGCTCGACCAGCCGTTTGGCCTTTTCAATCACCATCTCGGCGACCTGTACGTGCCGGGTCGCTGGCTCGTCGAAGGTGCTCGAGACGACCTCGCCGCGCACCGAGCGCTCCATCTCGGTCACTTCTTCGGGGCGTTCGTCGATCAGCAGGACGATGAGATAGCAGTCGGGATGGTTGGTGACGATGGACTGCGCGAGGCTCTGCAGCAGCATCGTCTTGCCGGCCTTCGGCGGCGAGACGATCAGGCCGCGCTGTCCCTTCCCGATCGGCGCCACCAGATCCACCACGCGTGGCGTCAGATCCTCGGTACTGCCGTTGCCGCGCTCCAGTGCCAGGCGCTTGTTGGCGAACAGCGGCGTCAGATTCTCGAAGAGAACCTTGTTCTTGGCGTTCTCCGGCGGCTCGAAGTTGATCTCGCTCACCTTGAGCAGGGCGAAGTATCGCTCGCCCTCCTTCGGCGGCCGGATGGTGCCGGAGATGCTGTCCCCGGTGCGCAGATTGAAGCGCCGGATCTGGCTGGGTGATACATAAATGTCGTCGGGACCCGCCAGGTAGGAGCAGTCCGCCGAGCGCAGGAAGCCGAAACCGTCCTGCAGTATCTCGAGGACGCCATCGCCCCAGATTTCATCGCCCTTCTTCGCCTGGGCCTTGAGTATGCCGAAGATGACATCCTGCTTGCGGGAGCGCGCGGCGCCTTCGATGCCGAGCCCTTCGGCCAGCGAGATGAGTTCGGATGCGGGTTTGCGTTTGAGTTCCGTAAGGTTCATGGATGATATGGCGTGCTTGAGAACATGGACGTGCGTGGTGCAGCCGGCACGGGTACGACGTTAATTGGAATTGCTTGAACCGGAAGATGTGCCGGAGGCGGCGGGTCACGGCAACTGCATTACTGCTTCAAGGAGAAAGCTAGCACGGCATCCGCGATTCGTCCAGTGCCACGGCGGCGAGGGCCGCCTGAACGGCGCCCCGGCGCGCGAACCCGCGCCGGGATGGCCTCAAATATTGCCGTCGATGAAAGCGGCCAGCTGCGACTTGGACAGGGCGCCGACCTTGGTGGCCGCCACGCCGCCGTCCTTGAAGAGCATCAGGGTGGGAATGCCGCGGATGTTGAACTTCGTCGCCGTGTCGCGGTTCTCGTCGATGTTCACCTTGGCAACTTTGAGCCGGCCGGCGTAGTCCTGCGATATTTCGTCCAGAATCGGGGCGATCATGCGGCAGGGCCCGCACCATTCCGCCCAGTAGTCCACGAGCACCGGTATCTGAGAGTTGAGCACGTCGGCGTCAAAGCTGGCATCGGTCACATGGAAAATCGTGTCACTACTCATGCGGCGTGTCTTTCCGGATGGGGGGCCGCCTCATTCTCAGGCCAATGCCCGGCGAGATGCAAGGGCGCACCCCGACGGCGATCGGATTACGCTATGCTAGCGGCCATGACCGAGACCGAGACCGGCAAAGACACCGTATTCGACGGATTGGGGCTGCATCCCCAGTTGTTGCAGGGCGTGAAGGCGGCGGGGTTCGTCCGCTGCACACCGATCCAGGCCGGGACGCTGCCCTTGGCGCTGGCCGGCCAGGATGTCGCCGGCCAGGCGCAGACCGGCACGGGCAAGACCGCGGCATTCCTGCTGGCGCTGATGCAGCGCCTGATGCAGAAACCCGCCCTCGAGCAGCGCAAACCCAATCAGCCCCGCGCCATCGTGCTGGCCCCCACGCGCGAGCTCGCCATCCAGATCCACAAGGATGCGCAGGTGCTCGGGCAGTTCACGGGCCTGAAGATGGCGCTGGTCTATGGCGGCGTGGACTACGACAAGCAGCGCGCCGAGTTGCAGGCGGGTGTGGAAATTCTGATCGGCACGCCCGGACGCATCATTGACTATTTCAAGCAGCATGTCTTCGACCTGCGCGCCATCGAGGTGATGGTGCTGGACGAGGCGGATCGCATGTTCGATCTGGGCTTCATCAAGGACATCAGGTTCCTGCTCCGGCGCATGCCTGCCCCGGAGCGGCGGCTGTCGATGCTGTTCTCGGCGACCCTGTCGCTGCGCGTGCAGGAGCTCGCGTATGAACACATGAACAATCCGCGCCTCGTCGAGGTAAACCCGGACAAGGTTACGGTCGATGCCGTCGCCCAGGTGCTCTACCATGTCGAGAATCGCGCGAAGCTGCGGCTGCTGATGGGGCTGCTGCGCCGGATCAACCCCGTGCGCACGCTGGTGTTCGTCAATACCAAGCGGGCCGCCGACCTGGTCGCCGACACCTTGCGCAGCAACGCCTGCGAGGCACGCGTGCTGTCAGGCGATGTCCCCCAGAAGAAGCGTCAGGCGCTCCTGGCGCGCTTCGCACGCGGGGACCTGCCGGTGCTTGTCGCCACCGATGTGGCCGCCCGTGGTCTGCACATCCCGGGGGTCAGCCACGTGATCAATTACGACCTGCCGCAGAACGGCGAGGACTACGTGCATCGCATCGGCCGCACTGCCCGCGCCGGCGCCACGGGCGATGCCATCAGCCTCGCCTGCGAGGACTACGTTTATTCCCTGATGGACATCGAGGGTTACATCGGCCACCGCATCCCGACGGAGAAGGTCGCCGAGGATCTGCTGGTGGAGCTCAAGCCAATCGCCCGCGAGGAGCGCACGCAACGCCCCCGCGGCGCCCGACCGCACCGTGGCGGGCCGCGCCCCGGAGGCGGCGGCGGGCGACGCGGGCGG